>JAFUOI010000012.1 GCA_017482005.1 Lachnospiraceae bacterium | reverse complement strand
CTTTTTGAAATGTAGGTCTTTGATTGTAAACAGCGCTGTCCTAACCTTAACCTAATGGCATAAAAAAATAGGACTAAATCAGTGCAAACCCTTGATTTTGTTGGGTTTCTCTTAATTTAGTCCTATTATAACAGGTCCATGTCTGCTGACATTGACCTTCTCTGCCAACGCCTCTTGGGAATATCCGCTCTGCGTACGAAGACTGTATAATTTATCCGCAAAATTCCTCATATTTCTTCCTCCCTAAAACCCTTCATAATAATCCCTCATAATTCCGATTATAGATAAGACCTCAGCCAAAAGCAACCATTTCCTTTGTGCAGGACTGCAACCTGAAGTTGCGAAAATAAAAATTAAGTTTTTCATGAAACTTTTTTACGCTATGATAGGTCTAATATATAAAAGCAACCGATGAGGAGGTGACTTTACTGCATATGTCATTGATGAAAAAAATGCAAAAAGAAGATTTGATTGAACAGACGCTTCTGAAAAACTATGACAAATATTACAGGCTGGCCAAAAGTTACACACACAACAGTGATGATGCCTTTGATATTGTACAAAACGGAGCCTGCAGAGCTATCATGTCCGGCAAAAAATTGAAAGACGAAGCTCTTGTCGAAACCTGGCTATACCGCATTATGCTCAATGAAGTTTTCCGTTTTTGTAAAACTAACAAAAACTTACTATTTGTTCCGCAGGACATGGCTCCGGAAACAGGACACGAAGATACCTATGAAAACTTTGATTTGCAGGTTGCTCTTGACCGGTTGGAACCAAAAGACAAATCAGTAGTCATACTGAAATATTTCGAAGACATGAAAATTTCTGAAATCGCACAGGTATTAAATGAGAAAGAAAACACTGTAAAAAGTCGTCTGTACCGCAGCTTAGATAAATTGCGGCTTCAGCTTAATCCATAGAAAGGGTAAAAATATGAAAGATATGAATCAATTAAAACAAAACTATATGAACGAAAAAATGACAGAGGAGCAAGTGATGCAGATGAAAAAAACTATAGAAAACACAAAAAAAGAAACCCTTAAATCTCCTGCAAAATCCGCAGACATTATAAAATTTGCCGTACCGTTTGCGGCCGCCATTGCACTTTTTATTACTGTACCCAATGTTTCCATGCAGGCTGCCCAGGTGCTCAGCGACATCCCTGTTCTCGGAAAACTGGTAGACGTTGTCACCTTCCGTGATTACAAAGTAGAAACCGAAACCAAATTGGCAGATGTGGAAGTCCCGGAAGTTGTTGTGTCGGATCCTCTCCCTTCGGAAACAGAACCGATTGCAGAGGATACACTCTCTCCTGAAACAGAATCGGTTACAGAGGGAACTACGCAGCCTGTTTCGGAAAAATTAAAAGAAACCACAGCGGACATCAACGCAGAAATTGAAACCCTGACTCAAAAATACATTGATGAGTTTAAGACTAACATGGAAGCAGAAGGATATCAGGAACTTGTCATTAACCATGAGACCATTCAGTCCAATGAACGCTATTTTACACTGAAACTGATTTGCTATGAGGCAGCGGCCAGCGGCGTGGAATGGAACTACTACTATACCATCGACCTCGCAACCGGCGAAAGACTTGCACTCAAGGAATTGTTTACAGACGGCGCCGATTATATCACTCCGATCAGCGAAAATATTATAGCTCAAATGAGAGATCAGATGGCCGCAGACGAAAACAAAATTTACTGGCTTGATGACCCGATGATGCCTGAATTTAACTTTACATCCATCACCGGCGAGACGGAATTTTTCTTAAATGACGCAGGAAATATTGTAATCAGTTTTAATGAGGGTGACGTGGCTCCGATGTACATGGGAGTATGTACCTTTGAAATTCCGGAAGAAATTGTGAAAGATATCAGAAAATAATCTTCGTTGAATCCCCTCTTATCCTCTGCTATAATTAGGCGCAGAGGTGATAAATATGGTAATGTATAACATATATAAATGGGACTGTATTGTAAGATGGATATTATTAGTATCGGCAGCGTTTGTTTGGTTTTTATTCGGAACCGGTTCGATTCCCTCCTACCCGACTCCATTGTCAGGACTTCCTTTGCTGCTATATCTTATTCCGATACATCCGATTTTGTGGCTGATTTCAATTATCGTTTCGATTAAGAACAAAAAGATTCCTGCCATCGTCTTTAACTGCATTGCGCCGATTGTTTCGATTGCTTTTCTGTTCTTCCTTATTATCATCCATGTGGATATTACCGGAGGGGTCTGAAACATAAATTTTTAATAGGGTATTTGTATGATTTTTTAAATTCATACAAATACCCCTTTTTTATGAAATCATGTCCACTAAGCTCAAAAAGAGTTTTTTATTTCCGTAGCACCCAACCCCTATATATTTTGGGTATTCTCAGAAAAATCTAGCACCAAAACCCAAAGATATACATAAATATAAACATAAATCAGAATTTTGGGTACATGTCAAAAAAGTGACAAAAAAGACCCACCAAATGACGAGATTTGAGGGTCTGAAAAGGAACATTTGATACATATACCCAAAACTACAAAAAATCATATCGAAACAACGCAAATATCGGATCCGGAGAATTGTTTTTTCGCCAGGTACCCAATATCGGAAGACTTCGTCATATTGTCAAATAAAAAAGGGAGCATCGCCATATAGATGGTTATGAAACCACTTATTTTGCAACACTCCCTAATAAATAGCTTAAATCATTTCTTCAGCGTATCAAAATATCCTTTCGCCTCTTTCGCACAAACACCGCTGAGTACGATAAGTACTACAAGGTTCGGAAGTGCCATAAGACCGTTAAAGATATCTGCAATGGTCCATACAGCACTTACTGTCATGTAAGGTCCGATGAATACTGCTAAGATGTATAACCAACGATATCCTTTTACTGCCTTCTGGTTACCGCCTGTCAAATACTCTAAACATTTCTCACTGTAGTAATCCCATCCGAGGATTGTTGTGAAGGCAAAAAATACAAGGCAAAGCATAAGAAGAAATGCAGATACTTTCGTCGGGAACGGAAGTCCGAGTTCAAATGCTTTGGATGTAACTGCAACACCTTCCAGTCCCATATCCCATGCATCTGTAATGACAATGGAAAGTCCGGTCATTGTACAAATAATCAGTGTATCAATAACAGTTCCAAGCATAGATACAAGCCCCTGCTTGGTCGGAGAATCTGTCTGGACGGCTGCAGCTGCAATCGGTGCACTACCAAGTCCTGCTTCGTTTGAAAAGATACCGCGGGCAATACCTTTCTGCATCGCAATCATAACCGCACCCAATGCTCCTCCGGCCGCTGCACGAAGTCCGAATGCGCTTTCCACGATCTCTACGAAAGCACCCGGAATTTTCTGATAATTAAGAACCAGAATAATAAGTGCAGCAATGACATATGTAATCGCCATAAACGGAACAATAACTTCCGCTACTTTCGAAATTCTCTTAATACCACCGATAACAACGAGTGCTACAAAGAACGTAAGAATCAGACCGGAAATTATAACAGTCCAAGAATAGTCCATACCGAAAAGGCTTACTTTCCACTGCTTATCCACATCAAAGAAGTTCTGTACCGCACTCGTGATACCATTGATCTGTGTGAAGGTACCGATACCGAGTAGACCTGCTGCCACTCCGAAGAAAGCGAATAATTTTGCAAGCCATTTCCATTTTGGCCCCATGCCGTTTTCAATACTGTAGAAAGGTCCCCCAACGATGTGTCCGTCCTCTGCTACCACACGATATTTAATAGCAAGCATACACTCTGCAAACTTTGTCGCTGTACCGAAAAGGGCTGCAACCCACATCCAGAAAAGTGCTCCCGGTCCTCCGGCTACAATCGCTGTCGCAACCCCGACGATATTACCGGTTCCGATGGTCGCAGAAAGCGCAGTACAAAGAGCAGCAAAACTGGATACTTCTCCCTCGTCTCCCTCTTTGTCATTTGCAAACATATATTTGACTGCAAGTGGTAATTTTGTGAATTGGATACCTCTTAATCTCACGGTTAAGATGATACCGGTTACAAGAATCAGTACGATAAGCGGAATTCCCCATACGAAGTCATCGATCGCTACCAGTACTTTGTTGATGGAATCTAACATGTTCCTATCTCCTTTCACTGGTATCTCTAAAGAATATAGAACATGCTGACAGGCTCTGTCCTTTTGCCTGAGAGATCGACGGCTTTGTCGTCTTACACCTTCGGCGCTCTGCCAGAAACAGAGACTCTCCAGAGAATAAAATTGATTTTGTGCTCCATGCACTGTACTTACATTACCATAAAATAAAATGTTTATCAATTAGTAACATATTTTTTCTTGCTATCTGAAATTTGAATTGATACAATAGATTGGGTTACAAAATTATAAGTCAGAAAAGGAGCACAGATTCATGAGTGGTTTTTTTGGTGTCGCAGCAAAAGAAGACTGCGTGTTTGATTTATTTTTTGGAATTGACTATCATTCCCATCTCGGCACAAGACGGGCAGGAATGGTTGTTTACGGTGAAGACGGCTTTGACCGTGCAATCCACAATATTGAAAATGCCCCATTCCGTACAAAGTTTGATAAAGACTTTCGTAATATGAAAGGTGACTATGGAATTGGCTGTATTTCAGACTATGAACCACAACCTCTGCTTGTCCGTTCTCACCACGGTACTTTTGCACTTACTACCGTCGGCAGAATTAACAATGTAGAAGAAATTGTAGAAAATCTTTTTAAAGACGGTACTGTACATTTCCAGGAAATGAGTACAGGTGAAGTCAATCCGACCGAGCTGATTGCTGCTGTTATCAGTCAAAAAGAAAACCTGATTGACGGAATCCAGCATGCACTCACTATTGTGGACGGATCTCTTTCTATTCTTATTTTAACTCCAAAGGGAATTTATGTAGCACGTGACAAACATGGACGTACACCTGTTGTTCTCGGTAAAAAAGATGGTGCCATGTGTGTGTCCTTTGAAGATTTTGCCTACCATAATCTCGGATATCAGAATTACAAAGAACTTACTCCGGGCGAAGTGGTTGTTATCACTCCGGATGGTGCTAAAACACTTGCCTGCTGTGGCAAAGATATGAAAATTTGTACCTTCCTTTGGGTGTATTATGGATACCCTGCTTCTTCCTATGAGGGAGTAAGCGTAGAACAGATGCGATATAATTGCGGTCAGAAAATGGCTCAGCGCGATACTGTTAAGCCGGACACTGTAGCCGGCGTTCCGGATTCCGGATTGGCACACGCCATCGGCTATTCCAATGAATCAAAAATTCCATTTTCAAGACCATTTATCAAATATACTCCAACTTGGGCACGTTCCTTTATGCCTACAGTTCAGAGTAAACGTAATCTGATTGCAAAAATGAAACTTCTATCTGTTAATGAGCTAATTAAAGATAAAAGTTTGCTTTTAATTGATGATTCTATTGTTCGCGGAACACAGCTTCGCGAAACAACAGACTTTTTATATGAAAACGGAGCCAAAGAAGTTCATATTCGTCCGGCTTGTCCACCGCTCGTTTACGGATGTAAATATTTGAACTTCTCACGCTCTAACTCGGAAATGGATTTGATTACGCGCAAAAAAATCGCTCTCCTTGAAGGCGTAGAAGATACCAGCTCACTTTCCGATGAAGTACTCAGTCAGTACTGCGATCCGGAAAATCCGAAATACGAAGCAATGGTGGAAGAAATCCGCAAGGAACTCAACTTTACCTCACTTCAGTTTTCCCGCCTTGACGATATGCTGGATGCTGTCGGAATTGATCCGTGCAAGCTTTGTACTTATTGTTGGAATGGTAAAGAATAGAAATAGAAAAATCCCAATCCTGCCTCAGGCAAGATTGGGATTTTATTTTTTTCCTATCTCGTTTCCCCTAGGAAAACAAGTCCTATGGCACCCGGGCCTGTGTGGGCTCCGATACTCGGTCCGATCGGTTCGATGACAAATTTATCAAATCCGAATTTATCCTCAATCATATCCTTTAATATATTGGCATCTTCCTCACAGTCACCATGGATAATTCCGATAAACTCCTGATTTTCTTTGTAAGATCCCATATTCTGCTCCATAATATCAAGAAGCATATTGAGTGCCTTCTTACGTCCTCTCGCCTTTCCGGTTGCAACAAGCTTACCTTCTGCATCGACTGCAATGACCGGTTTGATTCCGATCATTCCTCCTACCAGCGCGGATGTTCTGGAAAGACGACCGCCTCTGTACAGCGTATCAAGATCATCTACTGTAACAAGCACATTGAGATGCGGCACTACCTCGCGAAGCTTCTTCGCTACTTCTGTAAGGGTTCTACCTTCTTTTTTCATATTTACGGCCATTTGAAGAAGAATTCCTTCTCCGAGAGATGCAGACAAAGTATCCACAACTTCGATTGTCATATCCGGGTAGTCTTCTTTTATATCATTACCACCGTTGATAATATTCTGGCAACCACAGGAAAGCTGGGATGAAAAACTGATGTGAAGAATGTCCTTACCCTGCTTTGCAACTTCCGTAAACTTTTCAAGAATTACCGCAGGGTTACTTGCTGCTGTCCCGGCATTTTTACCGACACGCATCTCGTCATAAAACTCGCGGATTGTCAATTCTTTTCCATCACCGTACATATCATCTTCAATCGTATAGTAATGCGGAATTACAAGAATGTTATTGTCTTTCAGAAACTCTTTCGACATATCAGAATTCGTTTCTGTTGAAATAATAAAATCTCTCATAATGTACCTCTCATAATGAATTATAGGTCAAGTCTGGCGAACTCTATTTCTTATTTTATATTGTATTTATCATTTCGTCTAGATTGATTTTTTAAAATACTACAAAAGTCTTGCTCTCATCTCACGGACAACCTTCTCTGCTGCCTCCAGCATCTGCTGTTCATCTCTCTGTACCACTCCTGTCGGCTTCAACCGATAGAAAAAGGTCGGAATCCCCTTGACGGTAAACTTTAGCTTTCCTTCCATGTTGGCAAGGACAATCTCTATATTTTCTACCCGGATCTTCGCTTTCGGATCCATGGTAAATGTAATACCGTCTTTTTTTCCTTTGACTTCCGTTATATAGAGGTCATGCGCACACATACGGATCAGCGAAATTCGCAACAAATTTTCAACACTCTTCGGTACTTCTCCGAAGCGGTCTGTCAATTCGCTCCGCATCTCTTCACTCTCCTCGCGGTTCTCAATTGCAGCGATACGCTTGTAAATATCCAGCTTCTGATATTCATTGACAATATAGCTTTCCGGAATAAATGCATCGACATCCATATCAATGGTTGTTGTAAAATCGATGACCTCTCTCTGTCCTTTCATTGCCTTCACGGCTTCATTCAACATCTTACAGTACAGGTCATACCCAACTGCTTCCATGTGTCCGTGCTGCGTTTTTCCCAGCAGATTTCCCGCACCCCTGATTTCAAGATCCTTCATCGCAATCTTAAAACCACTGCCGAGTTCTGTAAATTCCTTAATTGCCTGAAGTCTTTTTTCTGCCACTTCCTTGAGCATTTTATCGCGCTTATACATAAGGAATGCATAAGCGGTACGGTTTGATCTTCCGACGCGCCCCCGAAGCTGATAAAGCTGGGATAATCCCATATTATCGGAATCGTGAATAATCATCGTATTGACATTGGGAATATCGAGACCGGTTTCAATAATTGTTGTAGATACAAGTACATCAATCTGACCTTCAACAAAGTCATACATAATCCTCTCAAGCTCACTCTCTTTCATCTGTCCGTGCGCAAATGCCACATTTGCATCCGGAACAAGCGCCTGAATACGGGCTGTCATCTCCGCAATGGAATTGACACGATTGTACACGTAATATACCTGTCCGTCGCGGGCAAGCTCTCTTTGAATTGCCTCGCGGACCATCTCCTCATTATACTCCATCACAAATGTCTGGATTGGCATCCTGTCATTTGGCGCTTCCTCAAGTACACTCATATCACGGATTCCCACAAGACTCATGTGAAGCGTGCGGGGAATCGGCGTTGCTGTCAGAGTAAGGACATCCACATCTTCCCGCATCTGCTTGATTTTTTCTTTGTGAGCCACACCAAACCGCTGCTCCTCATCAATAATGAGAAGTCCGAGATCTTTAAATGCAACATCCTTTGAAAGAACCCTGTGTGTTCCGATTACAATGTCCACAAGTCCCTTCTTCAGACCCTCCGTTGTCTTTTTCAACTGCGCAGCTGTCCGAAACCGCGACATCATTTCCACCGTTACCGGAAAATCTTTCATACGCTGCACAAAATTATCATAATGCTGCTTGGCAAGGATGGTTGTCGGCACTAAAAATACTACCTGCTTTCCTTCCTGTACTGCCTTGAACGCTGCCCGGATAGCAATCTCCGTCTTTCCAAAACCTACATCTCCGCAAATCAGGCGATCCATAATGCGGCGGCTTTCCATATCGCGCTTGGTTGCTTCGATGGCAAGAAGCTGATCCTGCGTCTCCTCGTACGGAAACAGTTCCTCAAACTCTCGCTGCCACACAGTATCCGGTCCGTAAACAAAACCATCTCTTTGCTGACGGGTCGCATAAAGCTGAACAAGATCTTTTGCAATCTCCGCCACTGCACCCCTGACCTTCGTCTTTGTCTTCGTCCATTCCTGTGTACCCAGTTTATTAAGTTTCGGAGTCCGGCTCTCAGACGAAGCATATTTCATGACAGCATCAAATCCTGTGGCAAGCACATAAAGATTTCCGCCGTCACGGTACTCTATCTTCATATAGTCTTTTACAACTTTATCCACACAAACCTTTTCGATTCCCCGGTAAATCCCCAGCCCGTGACTTTCATGCACGACAAAATCACCGACCTTAAGCTCGGTAAAATCATGTATCTTCTGCCCTTCATACCGTTTTTTCTTCGTTTTACGGACTGCCTTTTTTCCGAAAATATCACTTTCCGTGATTACAACCATGCGAAGTGACAGATACTCAAATCCTTTGGAAAGTTGTCCGTACATGACCATAATCTCGCCGCTTGAAAGCTCCCTGTCTTTATCTTCACTGTAAAAACAATTCAGCTCATGATTATAAATATCTTCCGTCAATCGCTTTGCCCTTGTCCGTGAAGGTGACAAAAGAATGACACGGTATCCGTTTTTATGGTATCGTTTCAAATCCTTAAGCAAAAGTTCAAAGCTGTTCTGGAAAGAATTAATGTTTCTTGCATCCACATGATAACTCTCATCCACTGCAAATGCCTTCTGTTTTGTATCAAGCACTGACAAAAGCAAAACTCTGTGTTTTGCCATTGCTGTAAGTACCTGCTCCGGAGAATACAGAAGCCCGGCCTGACCGCTGAGCGCATAACCCTTCTCCATTCTCTGCATCATGCTTTCCTTAAATTCAAGACCGACTGCGTCCAAATGCTCCTGCACACGGATCGGCTCGTCAACAACCAGAAAAAGCTTTTGCTCATCGAACAGATCAAAAAATCCGGAAAGTTCCTTGCAAAAATACCGCATATAACTGTCAAGATTTGCCATGACTCCGAACTCTTCCATCTGCTCCCGCAACTGCGACGCAAGGATCTTTACCCTGTGTGCTTCTTCAATCTTCATCTGCCCCCGCAGTGTTTCGGAAACTTTTTTCGCCTCTTTTTCAATGGCCTCAAGCCCTTTTTTCCGTTGCTCGCCCGTAAGAATCAAATCTGTGGCGGGATAAACGGTAATCTCCGTCACCGCTTCAATAGAACGCTGGCTGAGCACATCAAAACGACGGATGGATTCTACTTCGTCCCCCCATAATTCAATTCGATACGGATTCTCCTCGGTCAAGTCAAAAATATCTATGATTCCGCCGCGCACGGAAAACTGCCCCGGCTGTTCCACCTGATACGTCTTTTCATACCCCATCCGGACAAGTTTATGCGCAATGGCTGTCTCCTCAATGACAGAATCTCTTCCCACCGAAATACAATGATCTTTCAGTACTTCCAGAGGAAGAACCGGCGCCATAAAAGTATCCGGTGTCGTGATAATCGTTATCGGTTCACCGGATAAAATTTTTCGGAAACAGATCATCCGCTCTCTCGTCATTTCTCTTCCGCGGATATCCGCCTGGAAGAAAATATAGTCTTTCGCCGGAAACAGGACCGTATTTTTATCAAAAAAAAGATAATCTTCGTAAAGTTCTTTCGCTTTGATATCATCTGCCGCCACCACAATCTTATACGGATAATCAGTTCCCTGGGCGTAGATCATTTGACATTTCTGTGCCGCCGCACATCCTGATATAGCGATCTTCTTTCCCTTTTTCAGTTGTTTTACCGCATCTTCAAAAAAAGAAAATTCTTTTAAATGCTCTGTAAATGCTTTCACTTACGCCTCTCATTTCTTCGCGTTATACCGGTTCATCGCCTCATCCGGTCCGTCTTTTATCATCACTTCCACTGCATCTGCCGCCCGCAGAAATGCATCTTCCATCGCTTCCTGCTCATTTTTTGCAAATCTTGATAATACATAATCTGCCAGGTCATAGCCTTTCGGCTTTTCACCCACGCCCACTTTAATACGGACAAATGTATCATGTCCCAGATGGGAAATGATATTCTTAATTCCGTTGTGTCCCCCTGCACTGCCCTTTTTTCGGATGCGCAGTTGTCCCGGAACCAGACTGATATCATCATAAATGACAATAAGTTCCGACTCCTCATCCACTTTGTAATAGTCTATCAGCGCACGCACGGATTCTCCGCTTAAATTCATAAATGTCTGCGGCTTGGCTAAAATAACCTTCTGTCCTTCTATATAACCTCTGCCGTAAACAGCTTTGTGCTTTTTTTCAATCACGGCAATCCCGTGTCTGTCTGCAATTTTATCTATAGTATCAAATCCTACGTTATGACGCGTATGTGCATACTCCTTCGTAGGATTTCCAAGTCCGACTATAATGTACATATGGTCTCCTCTGCTTTCCGCATTCTATTTCCACTGCAATCTGTGAAGTTCTCCCGTCATCTGCATGGACGTAAATTCCTGCTGACGAAGTGCCTCATAAAGTACAATCGCCACGGAATTGGAAAGATTCAGGGACCTTATCTCAGATAACATCGGAATACGAATGCAGGTCTCCTCATAATCGACAAGAATCTCTTCCGGAATACCGGCACTTTCTTTTCCGAACATGATAAAATCATCCGGACCGAATGTTACATCCGAGTATACATGCTTTGCTTTCGTCGTTGCCATCCATATTTTTGCATCCGGATGCTTTTCTTTAAACTCTTCAAAATTAATATATCTTGTAACATCCAGCTTATCCCAGTAATCCATGCCCGCGCGCTTGATTTCCTTCTCGTTCAGACGGAAACCCAGCGGTTCAATCAAATGCAGACTTGTCCCTGTGGCTACACATGTTCTTCCGATATTCCCCGTATTTGCCGGAATTTCCGGCTGGTGAAGTATAATATTCATAGTATTCTCTCTTTTTTCACTATTTTTGTGCACGTAATTTCTCTACAAAATTCTTCAATCTTCCGATTGCAACCTTCAGATCTTCAAGTGAATATGCGTAAGAGATTCGGAGGAATCCTTCTCCGCAGTCTCCGAATGCTGTTCCCGGAACAACGGCTACTTTCTCGCTTGCAAGGAGTTTTTCCGCAAATTCTTCACTTGTCATACCAAATTCTTTAATGCACGGAAATACATAAAATGCGCCAAACGGTTCAAAGCAGGGAAGTCCCATCTCATTAAAAGCATGCATCAGATAGCGGCGACGCTGGTTATAAGCCTCACGCATCATTGCAACATCCTCATCACCGTTTCTGAGCGCTTCCACTGCCGCATACTGGCTTGTGGTCGGCGCACACATAATTGCAAACTGGTGTATCTTTGTCATCTGTGTAATAATTTCCTGCGGTCCGCACGCATATCCGAGACGCCATCCGGTCATTGCATACGCTTTGGAAAATCCGTTAATGAGAACTGTTCTCTCCTTCATACCCGGAATACAGGCAATGGAAACATGATCCTCATTGTAAGAAAGTTCACTGTAAATCTCATCAGAAATGACAAAAATGTCATGTTTTTCTATTACCTCTGCGATTGCCTCCAAATCCTTTTTTTCCATAATGGCTCCTGTCGGATTATTCGGAAAAGGAAGAATCAGAATCTTGGTTTTATCTGTAATCGCATCCTCAAGTTCCTGTGCGGTCAGACGAAATTCATTTTCATTTTTCAATTCAATAATAACCGGCTTTGCACCTGCCAGAATTGCACAAGGCTCATAGGAAACGTAACTCGGCTGCGGAATAAGAACTTCCTCACCCTCGCCCGGATTAATCATTGCACGAAGTGCAATATCGATTGCTTCCGAGCCACCCACTGTCACGATAACATCACTTGCAAAGTTGTAAGAAAGGTCCATCTTTCTTTTTAAGTAATAACAGATTTCCTGTTTTAATTCTTTTAGTCCGGAATTGGACGTATAAAAAGTACGTCCTTTTTCAAGAGAATAAATACCTTCATCACGGATATGCCACGGTGTATCAAAATCCGGCTCTCCCACTCCGAGAGAAATCGCATCCGGCATTTCCGCTACAAGATCAAAGAACTTACGGATTCCGGAAGGTTTTAATTCTACTACCTGTTTTGCTAATGGGTTTCTCATGGTGTAATCTTCATCCTTTCATCTTCGTATTTCTTTGCAAGGATTGTTCCGTGGTCTTTGTACTTTTTCAAAATGAAATGTGTTGCTGTGCTCAATACGGATTCCAATGTGGAAAGTTTATCCGAAACAAACTGTGAAACTTCTTTTAAAGAACGGCCTTCCAGCGTAATCAGAAGATCGTATCCTCCGGAAATGAGATAAACAGAGTTTACTTCCGGATATTTATAAATGCGTTCTGCAATATTGTCAAATCCCTGACCTCTCTGAGGTGTCACGCGAACCTCAATCAGCGCTGTTACCTTTTCGATATTTGTCTTTTCCCAGTCAATCATTGTATGATAACCGCAGATAATTCCCTCGTCTTCCAGTGTTTTCAGTTCATTTGCCACCTCAATCTCAGGCTCACCCATAATTACTGCCAGCT
Source organism: Lachnospiraceae bacterium (assembly GCA_017482005.1). The sequence continues at coordinate 16,218 of JAFUOI010000012.1, read as the reverse complement.
CGCGCATATCAATGCGGCTGTTTTTTTCAATAATCGCTAAAATTCGTTCTCTCATTTTTCATATCCTTTCTTTGCATCTTTTCTATGAATTCTATATTATAATATTTTCCGTATCTGATCGGGTTTCGGAAGATCCAAATAACGGATTTCCTCTCCGTTTTCAATGATTCGATCGTTGCTGTCCGTCATTTTTCCGATGACTGCTGCCGGAATATCCGCTTCATTCAGCGCCGATGTCATCTCTTCCCCATCCTTTACTGCTATAAGCAAACATCCCTGAGACAATATCTCATATGGGTTCAAATCATAATGGTTACAGATTTCAACCACGGACTGCTTCATCGGTATTTTCTTTATATCAATGGTCAAACCGGTTCCTGCCCGCTGCGCCATCTCCCATAAAGAAGCAAAAATACCACCTTCGCCGATGTCATGCATCAGCACCGCACCATACTCTTTGGCAATCTTTACCGTATCGGCAACAGACAGATGATCTTTATATCTTTCACATTCCTGCAACAACCATTTCGGAAACCGGCTAAGCAGCTCCTGTTCTTTTTTTGAAACAATCAAACCGGCTGCTTCCATTCCGATGTAACCTGTGGCAACAACATCATATCCCGTCATATCGCAGGTCCGCTGCTTCGGCTGTATATTTGAAACATCCGCATCCTTCTTTACGTCTTCTCCCGGCTCCGCGGAAAGGGCCGTAACCGTGACAACAATATCCGTAACATTTACAGAAACTTCTGTATGTCCGCCGACAATCTTCCAACCGTTTTTCCCGCAAATATCAGCCGCCTCCGCCATCATCTCCTGAATCCGGATCTCTCTTGCTCTCTCCGGAAGGGTCAGATGTAAAAGCAGATATCCCGGCCATACTCCTCCTGCAAGAAGATTATTTGCTGCTGCATATATTGCATGACGGATTTTTTCTCTTCCGTCCACGGAAAACGAACAGCTTCCCACTGCCGCTCCATGACAAAACGCAAAAAGGGCGCAGTCATTTCCTATACCTGCGCCTCTTGCGATTTCTTTTTGTTCGTAATCAATATATTTTAACACGGAACGCTTTAAAACGTTCTCTGAAATCTTTCCTGGTTTCAATGTGCTTCACCCGCTGAATATTTTTACTGAGCCGGAGCTTCCTGTTGCGCCTGCTGAGCCGCCTGCTGCTGAGCCTGCTGCGCTGCAAGAGCTGCCTGCTGGGCCGCAAGAACTGTCACAGCCGGATCATTGTAATTTCCTGCACCGATTGCTCCCGCTGTTGCTCTGCACTGATCAATACTTCCTGTCATAATTGCTGCATTAATCGCAGCTGCTATAAGCGGATTATCTGTTGCTGTTCCGACCGACGCGGTTCTCGGTGATGCCGTATATCGACTGCCATTAACCTGCTCACGGCTTTCTTCCACACCATCCACTTTCACAATCTTCCAAAGCTCTGCCACATAACCGATATGTGCGGACTGTACATCAATAAATCCTGCCGGCTGTCCGGAGTCTGCTACAATTCTCTCGCCTTCCGGAACCGTTTGACTGATTACAACGCTTTCATATGTTACTTCTCTGTTAGCATCTCTTGTCTCGCAACCGTAAATTGTAAATGTAACTTTTTTATCTTCTGTTGTAGTTCCTTCAATATAAACCGGATAGCTTAAATTATTTACAAATTTGAAATCCTTAGCCGTTCCTGATATTGCAGCATCTGCCGACGGATCTACATACGTTACAATCATGGAATGATTAAATCTCTCCGTCACTTCCAATTCTGCCAGAAGAACTGCATTGTAAAGTGTTGTGGAAACCTGACAGATTCCGCCGCCGAGAGAATCTACGACAAGGCCGTTAAGATAAGAACCTGCCTGAAAATATCCATTTGCTTCCGTAAAAGGACTTACTGTCTCATATGTAGAGAAGGTATCACCCGGATACAACAATGTTCCGTTAATCTTGGCACAGCCGTTGCGCACATTACCGCTGCGGTTATAGCCGGAAGAAGAAAAGCTTGTGGTAAATGTACCGAGTACATCCTTAACCATAGACAACTCCTCTTCGGTTCCCCGAGGCTGCGTTGTCTCTGCCACAAGATCAATCATAGCGTTCTCTTTATCCCATTCATCGGAAAGGTATTCCCGGATTGCTTTTACAGATGCATCTACATTAATTTCAACACCGGTCTGACCTGCCACATATTTAAATTCGCCGTCCTCTCTTGTCAGAGTACCGTCGATTGCTTCCACATTATACTGAAGACACTGGTCATTGATTACAGAACGGATCATCGCTTCATCAAAAGAAATCTCCAACGGAAATATTTCATTCTGATGCTCTAAATCTTTGAGGGCTTTATATCTTTGAACGATATTTCCTGATTTTCCAAGCTGTTCTGCCTGCTGAACCACTTCTTTATTCTGCCATTTAATACCAAGGTCTCCCGCCGTAACCGTAACGGTATTATTATTAAGGGCATTGCATGTAATCTCTTTGGATTTTAACGAATCCACATAAGAATTAACCGCAGCTTCCGCTTCCAATGCAGTCATACCGGATACATCGATATCTCCGATATAAACTCCCTTTTCAATTGTATTGATTGTATCTGCTGCCTGCACATCCATATGTAAAAAAAGTGTAACTGCAAGGGCCGCAGATAATATTGTAATAAATTTTCTCATACTGATTTCCTCTTTATTTTAGAAAAAGCCGATTGATGAAATAACAAGCGGTACAACAAGTGCTAATACTAAAACAACTGCAATAACAGTTGCAACAATACGTTTCATTTTGTTATTATTAAACATACATATCACCTCTTTTGCTTTGAAAGGATATTATATATGAATTTACTTATTTTTGCAAGCTTTACGATTTTCGGTTTCTGGCTTACCATCACTCTCCGTAAAAGCCGTATTTTAAACGAAAAAGCAGAATCTGATTTCTGGGAAAACGAAAGTATGGCAAATAGTGTCAGAAAAAAACAATTAGAAGAGAGCGACTTTGTTGTTTTTCCGTTTGATAAACTTCCGACAGAGGAAAGCTTTTCTCCGAATCCGGTTCCGGAATGTCTCACGCATCTTCTTTCGCTGACCGACAAAAAAATGGTGAATTTGAACGGCATTTCCAACACCGAAGTCAAAAAACGGTTCGGCGCTGCCAACATGACCATTCTATCCGAATACGATGCCAACTACGAACTCTTTGTAAAAAACATCTACCTGCTCTGCCAGCACCTGTATGATATCGGCCGTAAAGACGAGGCTCTTATGTTATCGGAAGAAACAATTCTTACCGGTACGGATTCTCTGTCCCATTACAAACTGATTATTCAGATTTATCAGGAGCAGGGCAATAACGCAGGAATCGACTGGCTTCGACAAAAAGCAGAAAGTCTGCATTCTATCACGAAAGCTGCGATCCTCCGTGCGTTGTCCTAAGCTTATCGATATATCTGCTCGCTTCGTTTTTTGTCATTTTTTCAAGTATATACGGACACTCCACCTCATATGTTTCCAAAAGTCTTGTGATTTGCGCAATCTGCTTTGCCATCACGGGACTTTCTTTTTTTACCTGATAAACAAGAGGTTTCGCCTCAAAGACGTCCGGTCCCTTTTCATAAAAAGTTTCCCATAATACTTCATATAGACAGAAAGTTGCAAGTGCGTCATCCAGTGCCCGGTGGGCATGATATTCTATTCCGTAATATTCGCAAAGCGCTGTCAGTTGCTTTTTTTGGTCACCCGGCAAAAACCGCCGTGCAATCTTAAGCGTATCAATACCTTTTTTCTCAAATCTTGTTCCCTTCGGACTTTCATTGATTATTTCTTTCTTTAAAAAAGAATAATCAAAGATTACATTATGCCCAAGAAGCACATCTTCCCCGATAAAGTCCAAAAACTCATCTTTTATCTGCGCAAAAGCCGGGGTTTCTGTCAACATCTCATCGGTAATACCCGTGATTTCCACTGTCTTATCATCCAGTCTTCTGCCCGGATTTAAAAGCTTTGTATAAGTCTTTGTCACTTTTCCGTCACGGATCTTCGCTGCCCCGATCTCTATAATCTTTTCCGTCCGTGCATTAAGTCCCGTCATCTCCAGATCAATGACCGTTGCATTTAAGTTACTCATCTGATTTCTGTCCTATTCTGTAAGTCTTTGCCTCATAAGTAAGAGCATTCCTGTTTTTATAATCAAACACCATATACTCCGGTTCTTTGAGTATCTGTCCCGTTATATGATCATAGAAAACCGGTTCAACATGGACAGCTCTTGCAAGCATGCGGGCATCATAATCCGCATATGTCTCACCCAGCATCTTATGCTCCGCCGCTTCCTTATGGAAAAAGTCTCTTTCCCTCTCTTTATGTGCTGCCGGATCCACTGCAAAATCCGGTCTTGTTTTACAATTTTCCCTTAAATACAAATCCACCGTCAGACACTCTGCAAAAAGTTTTTCTTCCGAATCCCTAAGAGAAAGCACTTCTTTTAAGAAAGAAAGCAACACATGATAGCGGTAACTTCGCGCCGGTGACTGCACAAAATATCCCTGTGCTTCATAATAATCCGCAAGAGCCTCAAAAAAGGCAAACGGCGATGTAAATCTTTTAATTGCAAGGGGAAGCGTCATAGTAAATTGATTACTGTTGTAATAGATTTCCACCATCTCTTCTATGCGCTTTAATTTACATATATCCTCAAAGGATATCCAGTCAGTATACAACACCTCATAAGGCGGTTTTGAGCGATATACAAGACCGTAATCATCTGCCTTTTGATACATCTTTGAACCCTTTAACACCTTCAAAAATCCAAGCTGCAACTGCTCCGGCTGCATGGAAAAAACATCATCAAACGATTTCCCAAAGGATGTATAATCTTCATAAGGAAGCCCTGCGATCAGATCCAGATGCATGTGTATGTTTCCGCCATCATGAATACGTTTTACTACACCCCTCAGACGCTCTACATCCATCCGCCGGTCGATTTCCTCAATTGTTTTTTTATTGGTAGACTGCACACCGATTTCCAGCTGCAAAGCTCCCGGACGGAATTTTGAAAGAAGTGAGAGTTCTTCCTCTCCAAGCAAATCGGCCGCTATCTCAAAATGAAAATTTGTCACTCCGTTGTCATGCTCCAGAAGATATTCCCAAATTGCAAGGGCGTGAGCTTTGTTGCAGTTAAATGTACGGTCCACAAATTTTACCTGACGAACCCTTTTATCTATAAAATATGCCAGTTCTTTTTTTACTGTCTCTATATCCCGCAATCGGACTGTTTTATCAATGGATGACAGGCAATAACTGCATCGGAACGGACACCCTCTGCTTGACTCATAATACAGAATCCTATTTTCAAAGGGCTCATCCTCATCATACAAAAACGGAACTTCCGACAGAATGAGTTCCTCACTGTGCAGTTGCCCTTTGCTAACTTCTGACAATAAAGTCCCTTTTTTCTCCGCATCCTTGTAAGCACTCACTAACTGAAAAAACGTCTCCTCACCTTCGCCGCATATCACGCCGGTAAGAAACGGATTCGCAGACAACAGCTTATCTGCATCGAACGATACCTCAGGTCCTCCAAGCCATATCTGCACATCCGGCAAGAGTTTTTTCATCTCTTCCGCCAGCTCCAAAACATAAGAAATATTCCAGATATAGCATGAAAATCCAATCGCATCCGGTTTTCTTTTATATAAATCTGCCAATATATCCGGAATTTGGTGATTGATTGTGTACTCTGCAATCTCAATCTGACCGATCAGCTCCGGATCCTTTTTTTCCGCATATGCTTTAAGAGAATAGACTGCGGGATTGGAATGTATATATTTTGTATTGACTGCTGCCAGCAAAAACTTCATGATTGTCTGTCTCCTTTATTTTGCAGGCGGATACTCATTACAGAGAAGCCTGTAAGGTTCCTCATCCTCCTCTATGGTCGGAAATCTGCCGACTTCCTCATAAAAACGGTTATCTGTATTGTCGTCATTGCACATGGAAACTTCTCCGATCAGCACATCGCCCGTACCGGGTTTCACATCAAAGTCATGGTACTGATGCGGCCAAAGTGTTATGCTCTCCCCGGGTCTAAGCTCCACAGCCGTCCCTGCAGGCACGTAAAACGAACGTCCGTCCATATTGACAAGAACATCCGTATCTGCAAAAGAACCGTCTCCCGCATCATTGTATACATGAATGAGCAACGTTCCGCCGCCGCGGTTGATAATGTCTTCGCTCTTATTCCAGTGGAAATGCATTGGGGAATGCTGACCCTCCTTCAGCATCAAAAGCTTTTCCGCATATACCTTCTTATATTTCGGATTGTTCTGATTTCCGTTGCGAAGTGTAATCAGCGCAAATCCGACCTTATCAAAATCACCGAGACCGTAATCCGTGATATCCCATCCGAGCATATTGTCACGGATTTCGTCATACTCACTGTTTTTATCCTGCCAGTCCTGCGGCGTCCAATGACAGAACGGCGGCAGCTCAAATCCGTGTTCTTTGATCAGACGCTCCATATCTTTAATACATGCGTTAATTTTTGAACGTTTCATTACAATACCTCCTCAATCTCTTCTCTTGTCGGAAGAGCAGGAATACCTCCCTGCTTCTGTACACAGAGTGCGCCTGATGCATTACCGTACGCAAGCGCTTCCCTGATCTGTTCTTCCTCTATATCCTCTGCCTTCTCTGCTCCGGACATCAGCAACTTTGACAGGAATCCGCCCCAGAAAGCATCTCCTGCTCCTGTGGCATCTATAGCATTTACCTTTCTTCCGTCCACAACCCCTTCTTTTCCGTCAAAAAAGTATTTCGCCCCCTTGCTTCCGAGGGTTTCCACAAGCACGGTAATTCCGTATTTCTCCATAAATGCCGGTATGTTTTCTTCCCCGCCGGCAAAGTAAAGTTCCTCATCCGAAATTTTAAGCAGATCCACATAAGGCAACACTTTTTCCACTTCTTCTTTGCATTTGTCCATATCATGCCAGATCATATCACGATAATTAATATCAAAACTGACCAATTTTTTATTTTTATGAGCCAGCTCCATAGCATGGCCTATCGCTTCCCTGCAGGGATCATCGGAAAGAGAAACACTTCCCGCATGCAACACACGGGTGCGGGCAATTTCCTTTTCGTCTATGTCTTCTTTTCGCAATAAAATATCCGCGCCCGGCTTTCTCGCAAAAGTAAACGACCGCTCACCACCCTCATAAAGCGTGACAAACGCAAGGGTCGTAACCGCCTCATCCGTCAGATTGGGACAAAGCATTCTGATGCCTTCTTTTAAAAGTACATCCTTTAACTTTTTTCCGAAATCATCATTTCCAAGGACTCCGAGAAACGCTGTATTTAAGCCGTTTCTCGCCGTACTGACCGCCACATTGGCCGGCGCACCTCCGGGATTGGCCGTATAAGTATCCGGTTCTTTTCCCGGTGTAAAATCAATGAGCATTTCGCCCGCACAAATAATATCCATAATACACCCTCTCCTTCATCCCTTTTTTTCTCCAAATACCCCATATGTTCAGTATAATTACTTTTCTTCCTTTTCTCAATCCTATTCTTTTGAAAATCACCAGTTGCGCGCAGGCTGATTTTTTGCAACTCCCGGATGGTAGCGAAAGACAGGATGCGGATGTTATGATATTGAAGTACCGGTTAAATCTATGGAGAATGACCAAAATAAAGTTTTTCGCTCAGACGCGTTCTCACTTGATGAAAAACGTAGCGGTACTAAAGATTTTTCTGCGCAAGTAGCTTGAAAAATCTAAGTGCCGACGTTTTTCAACAGTCTTCGCAGAAAATCCTTTATTTCTATCATTCTCCATAGATTTAACAACTACTCTTCATAAAGCCGCGATGTCAGATAACTGCCCTTTTTTTGCTTTATTTTCATACGACTTTCATTGACAGTATTTCTATTATCTTCTATAATTTTAAGGTAAGAGTGGGGTGACGAAAATGAAAAAAGTTCAAGTCAAAGATCTTCGTCCCGGAATGGTAACTGCCGAAGATATTTATTCGATCGACGGACAGCTCGTTCTCGGAAAGAAAGTTATCTTAGGTGATAAAAATATTGAAAAACTGGATTCCTTCGGTATCTATTCCATCAAAGTAGAAGACAAGGCCGTTGCTGTCGACAATTCCATGAGCGATGCGCCGCCGTCTTACAGTGAACGTGTCAAAGCCAAACCGGAATTTATAGAATTTAAGGAAAACTTTGACAGTCACGTAGAAATGCTACAGACGGGACTGAACCAGATTGTAGAACCCAATTCCAACTTTGATGCAGCGAATCTCGTATCACAAACGCTGACACTTATGGATAATATTGATAATTCCGTCAATCTGATGGATATGCTTATCAACATGCGTGATTATGATGATTCTACATATGCCCATTGTGTCAATGCGGCGATGATTTCAAATATTTTTGCCGGATGGCTTAATTTAAGCAAGGAAGACCGCATCACTGCAACATCCTGCGGCCTTTTCTATGACATCGGAAAAATCAAAGTTCCGGAAAACATTTTAAAGAAACCGGGACCTTTAACAAAAGCTGAATTCGAAGCAATTAAAAGACATCCTTTGGATGGCTACAATATTCTGGATGCAGCCGGATTGGATGAAGAAGTTAAAAATGCTGCTCTTATGCATCACGAAAAATGTGACGGAAGCGGCTATCCTTACGGTTTTACCCGCGATAAAATATCCTTCTTCGCCAAGATGATCACCATCGTAGATATTTACGATGCCATGACAAGCAAAAGAGTTTATCGTGATCCAATCTGTCCGTTTGATGTAATTGAAGAGTTTGAACGGGAAGGATTTGACAAATATGATCCTGACATGATTCTTACATTCCTTCGCAATGTAAGCAATTCCTTCATCGGATTCCGTGTCCGCTTAAACAACGGACTGGAAGGAGAGATTGTATTTATTCATCCGGAACATTTGTCCCGTCCTACAATCAAATGCGGAAACAACAAATTTATTGATCTTTCCGTACATAAAAATATGAAAATTACAGCGATCATATAATTTTATTCAGAGCCATGCGAATTTTCGAGAGCGCAGCCGCGTGCTTGCACAAGCGGATGAGCGAACGGAAATTCATATGGCGAGAAGCCATTATGAGCAAAAGGAAAGCTGCGAAGCAGCGATTTTGCAAATAAGGGTTCTGAATAAAATTATTACAATATATATACAAGAAAGGAAGAAAAATATGGGATTAATCAGAGCACTTACAAATGCAGTCGGCTCTGCTGCTGCAGACCAGTGGCGCGAGTATTTCTACTGCGACTCACTCAGTGAAAACGTTCTTGTTGCAAAGGGAGAAAAGAGAACCAGCGACAAACGTAGCACAAGTAACACCAAAGGAGAATCTAACATTATCTCCAACGGATCCATCATTGCCGTTAACGAAGGACAGTGTATGTTGATCGTAGATCAGGGTAAAATCGCCGAGGTATGTGCAGAAGCCGGTGAATTTATTTACGAAAGTTCTACGGAACCTAGTGTTTTCTATGGTCCTCTCGGTGAGAGTCTTAAAAACACATTCGCAACCATCGGAAAACGTTTTACCATGGGCGGAGATCCGGCAAAAGATCAGAGAGTTTACTTCATTAACACAAAAGAAATCATCGGTAACAAATACGGAACTATGAATCCTGTTCCTTTCCGTGTTGTTGATAATAACATCGGACTTGATATTGATATTTCCATCCGTTGTAACGGTGAATACTCTTACAAAATTGTTGACCCGCTTCTTTTCTATACAAATGTTTGCGCTAACGTAGCAGACGAATATACAAGAGATCGCATCGACAGCCAGTTGAAAACTGAGCTTTTAACCGCTCTTCAGCCTGCATTTGCAAAAGTTTCCGCTATGGGAATCCGTTACAGCGAACTTCCTGGACACACAATGGAAATTGCAGATGCATTAAATGAAGTTCTTTCTGAAAAATGGGGCGGACTCCGCGGTCTTGAAATCGCTTCCTTCGGTGTTAACACTGTAAAAGCTTCCGAAGAAGACGAAGCAATGATCAAAGACTTACAGAAAACAGCTGTTCTTCGCAACTCCAACATGGCTGCTGCAACACTCGTAAGTGCACAGGCTGAGGCTATGAAGGCTGCTGCTTCCAATACTTCCACAGGTCCTATGATGGCATTTGCCGGAATGAACATGGCAAACATGGCCGGCGGAATGGACGCATCTTCCTTATTTGCAATGGGACAGAATCAGGCTCCACAGGCTGCTCCGGCTCCTGCTGCTCCGGCTCCTGCTGCTCCGGTTGCGGCTGCTCCTGCAAACGCATGGACATGTGGCTGCGGACACGCTGGAAACACTGGTAAATTCTGTGCAAACTGCGGCGCAAGAAAACCGGAAGAACAGACAGCTGACGGCTGGGTATGTCCGGTATGTTCTGCTCAGAACAAAGGTAAATTCTGCGGCGAGTGCGGAACACAGAAACCGACCGGCGAACCGCTTTACAAATGTGACAAGTGCGGATGGGAACCTGCAGATCCTAAGAATCCACCTAAGTTCTGTCCGGAATGCGGTGATCCGTTCAACGAAAGTGATATTGTTAAATAATGAAAGCGACATTAATTTTATTAATTGTAATGCTGGTTCTTCTGCTTATTGTAATCGGCGCCATTTACTATGGTGTTTATAAACTTAAGCAAAAGACCCGACAGTTTTCCAGACAGGTATTCGGAACGGATTCTTTAATGGAAGGCTTTGAGCAGATTGAGGCAGAATACGCTGTAACACCGAAATCAGTGTCTGCAATGACAAGTCTGTACCTTCCGAAAATTACCCGTGATTTTCCGGAATTTTCCTACGATGAGATGAAAGAAAAAGCACAAAATGTCCTTACCTCTTTCCTTCTTTCCGTAAACGATTTTAACCCGGGAAAATTAACCGAAGGTAACTCTGAACTGAAAAACAAATTGGAAAATACCATTGCAATCTTAAAAAACAAAGATCAAAGAGAGCATTTTGACAACATCAAAATTCACCGGACGGAAATTTCCGGTTATACAAAAAAATCCGGACGTTGCATTATTACCATGCAGACTTCGGTTCAGTATTACCACTACATAACGGACAACAGCGGAAAAGTACTTTCCGGCTCAAAGGATGTTTTATTCCAATCTAAATATGAAACGGACTTGATATACATCCAAGACCGTGCACTTGTAGAAGGTGATCTCGGTGATGCGGAAGGACTTAACTGTCCAAACTGCGGTGCTCCGATTACTAATCTCGGATCCAAGTTCTGTGAGTATTGCGGAACCGGTGTTGTTACCTACAACATTCACGTTTGGAGTTTTTCCGATGTGAGAGAATGCTAAATTACACAATGTGAAATATTAAAAGAAGCCCGGATTATCCGGGCTTCTTCATTTCTTTCTTATCATAAAAACAATTACACTTTAAAGATCGACAGCGCATCCTCAAGTCTTTCAGATAACAGGCGGAGTCTCTCAGAAGAAAGCTCCAGCGTATCCATTGTATCGGTCATACCACGAGCTGCTGACATCGTATTCTGGGTAGATGCTTCATTCTGTTCAGAAATCGAAGCAAGGTTGTGAACAACATCCTGAATCGCATCACCGGACTCACTGAGCACATCTACCTTCTCACGGATACTTTCGATATTATCCAGCGAGCGGGAAACTCCCACCGCAACCGCATTGGATTTCTCCATCGTCTCATCAAGTTTTTCCTTCTGCTGATCCATTTTTATCTTAACTACTTCCATAACCTCAACCATCTTATTGGATTCGGAAATAATCTCGGCAATAATCTGCTCAACTTCTTCCGCCGCCGCATTGGACTGCTCTGCAAGCTTACTGATTTGAAGAGCTACAACAGCAAAACCTCTGCCGGCCTCTCCGGCTCTGGCTGCCTCAATACTTGCATTCAGAGAAAGGAGATCTGTCTCATCTGCAATATTCTGAATCATGGTAATTGCTGACTGCACAGATGCTATGGAATCATGCAGGGCATTAATCTGATCTGCTACCTTTGTAACAGATGCCACAGTCTCTTCATTGGAAGCATTCAGCTCATCAATGATTGCCTCAGAAGCCTTTTCTGCATCCGACATCTGCTCTGCATTCTGTGTCAGATAGTCTACTTCTTCCGTAATGTATGTAATCTGTTCGCCGATCATATCTACATTCTGTCTGGCAACACCGGTCTCATCCGCCTGTGTTACAGAACCTTTTGTAATCTCTTCCAAAGAATCATAAACGCCATCTACCGTCTCTTTCGTTCCCTGCGCCAATCCTGTCAACTGGTCTGCAGAAACCGTAAGATCCGCAGCAGATACTTTAATGTTATTTACAATCTTGCGAAGAGAACTCTGAAGCTGCACGGAAATGTTATAAATATCTCCAAGCTCATCATTTCTTGACTGGAACTTCGGATCGGATGCAACTGTAAGCTCTCCGTTTGCAACCTTTCCGAGAAACTCCTTTGTTACCGTCATGACACCGATCATTCTCTTTGCAACTTTTGTAATAATAAACCATGCAACCAATAAAAGAACAATGCCTGCAATAATAATGTTAAAAGACTGTAACATAACTACTTTATCTGTATGTGCCGTATCTTTGGCAATACAAATGATACCGTCCGCATGCTGAAGCTCCTGATAATAAGTATGATATTCTTCACCGGAGATCTTTTCTTTATCCACAAAAACAGTCTTTCCGTCTTTTATTTTTGAAACCACATCTGCTTCAATCGAATCCGGCTTTTTCTCCATTGTGGTGAATTCACTGATTCGTCCGGAATATACCGTCACCTCAAATCCGGTTCTCTCTTTTAATTCATCAATGAATGCAGTATTACCTTCTCCATACATTTCATCAGCTGCTACGGCTGCCACCTGAAGTGCAGTCTCTATCTCTCCCAGCATAGAGTCTTCCAAAAGATTACTGCATACAAGTTCAAGAACAATGCAGGCAATTATGAGCGGTATAATACCGATTGCCCTGATACGGTTTCCGAAAGAAAATAACCTCTTCTTTTCTCCTTCTGCCGGAATCTCATTCTCTGTGACGTTCTCTGATACATTATTTACAACCGGCTTATCTTCTACCGGTACTTCCTCTGATGTAGCAATTTCTTTCGCCGGTTCTTCAAGTTCCTGTAATACCTTAGCGTAATCAACCTGTTTCGGCTCTGCTGCTACAGATACTTCCTCTGCCGTCATAGGTTCTTCTGCTACAGATACTTCTTCTGCAACCACAGGTGCTTCCGTTGCAACTTCCTCTTCTGCAACTGCCGGTGTTTCCATTGTTGCTACTTCCTCGATAACCACAGATGCTTCCTCTGTAACTTCCGGCTCTTCTTCCAATTGCAGTACTTCTTCTCCGCTCGCTGCTTTGTCTGCCATCATTTTTGCAAACAGCGCATCAATATCCAATTCTTCTTCCTGTCCCATTAAATCCTTCTCACTCATTTGTGCTTCTCCTTTATATTAACTTCCTTATCGAAAAGTACAATTTGACCACTATATTATACCATATCATAATTATGAAACCAAGTATGCTGATTCCATTTTATCTGTGTTTCTCAACCGACTTCAAAAAAATAACTTTCAGACAACGGAAAAGGACCGGCAATAATGCCGATCCTTTCTTAGCCCATAATCCATTTCCCCTATAATTCTTTTACACAAGAATTCGCCAAGAACACCATAACATATTTACGGAAAAAAGGAAGGGATTTTACACGAAATCAGCAAAATCCGACATGAAATCCGAACATCAACATCCTTTTTTCTTATTTTTTACCGGGAATGAAAATCTTTCAATATTTTTTTAAACTCCTGTGTGCGCCTTTCACTAATCGGTACTTTTTCTAAGTTTGAAAAAATAACTTCCCCCGCCACACACGAACGGGCATGAGCCATATTGACAAGAAACGCTCTGTGAACAAGATAAAATCCTCTTCTTTCCAAAAGCTCGGTCAGCTCAGATATTTTATTGCGTACCGGTAAAATCTCCTGGTTTTTCATATGTATCAAACATGAACGCGTCTGAGATTCCAAATAAAGAATATCCTCCAGCGCTACAAACACTTCTCCGCTGTTCAAAAGTTGAAATCTCATTTTCTGCTTTGTCTGCAAAAAAAGCATGGCACTTTTGACTGCTTCGAAAAAGTCCTGGGGATCATCCTGCTTTCCCAAATAACGGAAAGCATTAACCTTATATCCTTCTTTCATATATTCTTCATATGCAGTCAAAAAAATAAGAATTCCGTTGGGACTGTACTCTCTGTACTTTTCCGCAGTCTCAAGTCCGGATAACTCCGGCATTGCAATATCCATAAATACAATATCATAAGATACTTTCTCTTCTATAAACTGCCTTCCGGAATTATATTCCTCAATTACAAAAGAGAAAGGAAGTCTTTTCATTACTTCTTCCAGTTTTTTACGCGTAAGTACGCGAAACATCGTCTCATCATCAACAATCGCAATTGTAATGTTCCCCTGATCTGTCATCTGATCCATCTTTGTTTTACCATTCCTTGTCTTCTTTAAGTAACTAAATTACCCTATTTCTTTTTTCTCCCCTCAGAAATGCTTCAATATTCAAATATACTTCTTCCACGACACGGGTTCTGGCTTCCGTGCTTGCCCAAGCCATATGCGGCGTTATAATCAGCCGGTTGCTGTCCTTTATCTGTCCCAAAGGATTCTCCGGTGAAATCGGCTCTTCCTCAAGAACATCGAGTCCTGCAGCTGCAATATCTCCCTCTGTCAACGCACTATACAAATCTCTGTTGTTTACAACCGGTCCTCTTGCTACATTAATAAGAATGGCTGTTTTTTTCATTTTTGTCAAAGCTTCTTTGTCAATTAAATCTCTTGTCAAATCGGAAAGCGGGCAATGAAGAGACAAAATGTCAGACTGCGCTAACAATTGCTCAAAGCTAACCTGCTCATAATCCGTACAGGTGCTTTTCCCTGTCACAGAATAGAAAATAACTTTACAGCCAAATGCTTCTGCAATCTTTGCAACTTTTCTTCCGATATTTCCCATTCCGACGATCCCCCAGACTTTATCGGTTAATTCGCCGTAAGCAAGATCGAAATTACTAAACCGGTCCTGTGCGCCGTAGGCTCCGCCTTTCACATAATCATCGTAATGTCTTAAATGCTCCATCAAAAACAGTGCAAGTGCAAATGTGTGCTGTGCCACCGCTGCAGTACAATAATCTCTCGCATTTGCCACAGCAATACCTCTGTTTTTGCAATATTCTAAATCTATATTATCATAACCTGTGGCAAATTCACAGATAAGTTTTACATTGGGTGCATCATTCAAAGTTACTTCATTCATCGGACACTTATTGGCAATAATGATATCCGCATCCTTCACCTTTGGTGCTGCATCCTCCAAAACCGTATTGCGATAACAGGTCACTTCTCCGAAATCCTTATAACAATCCACCGGAATATCCGTTCCGACACTGTTTCTTTCAAGAACAACTATGTTCATTTCTTATTTCCTCTCTTTTTCTTCTTGGATTATCACAATATTTGAAAATCCTATATCGCATTGCATGGACGAAACTATCCACCGCAGGCACGCTTTCGCTACACTCGGCTCGTAGCGGATACTAAGGCGCTAAAGGACAGCGCCTAAGTACCGACGGCCTCATAGTGCCTGCGGTGGATTGTTTCGTCCGTGCAATGCGTATAAAAGTTATTTACAATTATATATCCGCAAAAAGAGACCGTCAAGAAAAGGACTCTGCCATATCGGCAAAGCCCTTTCAACTTTTTCTTCTATTTCTTCTTTACTGTCACCTGTACTTTCACGGTTTTCTTACCGCACTTAACAGTGATGGTTGCTGTTCCGGCTTTCCTTGCCGTAATCTTTCCTTTGCTGTTTACCGTTGCAACTTTCTTGTTACTTGACGTGTATGTTACTTTCTCAAGTGTCGTTACCGGTGTTTTTGTTACGTTCAGCTGATAGGATTTCTTTGCTTTCAGTGTCAGTTTCTTTTTATCTACCTTAAGTTTGGTACATTTCACTGCCTTATTCTGTACCGTAACCTTCACGGTCGCTTTCGCGCCCTTCTTGGTTGTTACGGTAATGGTTGCTGTTCCGGCTTTCTTGGCTGTGATCTTACCTTTGGAATTTACGGTTGCAACTTTTGCGTCGCTTGATTTCCAGCTCT
>JAFUOI010000011.1 GCA_017482005.1 Lachnospiraceae bacterium | reverse complement strand
ATCAAACAAAAAGGTATCCATCAGATTTAAATCTTCTAACGTTTTCTTACGGGAATTTTGTTCCTGAGAAGGAACTGCTGTTTGAATTGAATTGTGTATCATAAGATATGTCCTTTCGATTTGAAAGGAATGACACTAAAAGTATTGTAGCGCAACAAATATAAAGTTGTCAATCGGTTATATGTCCCTTCCATCCATTGTTAGCTTCATTTCGTCACTATATAAAGCGATATGACACACGCTACTATAATAAAACAAGGAACTGCAACCTCGGTATGTAATAACACTCAACCGGTCATCTGCAGTTCCTTTTTCATTTCGTTTTTATATAATTATTCTGTGATAATATTGACTCACTTCAAAATTTACATCTGTATCTGATGGTTCTTACTCATCGAACACATAATCCTTACCCGGAAGAATTGCATTCATAATAATACCGACGAGCGCACCCGTTGCAAGACCGGAAAGGCTGATGGTTACACTTCCTACAGAGAATACAATTGCACCTGCTGCGCTGTAATGAATACCAATAGAAAGAACTAAAATCAACGCCGCAATAATTACATTTCTTGATGCTGTAAAATCCACTTTATTTTCCACAACATTACGAACTCCGACTGCGGAAATCATACCGTAAAGAATCAGTGAAATGCCTCCGACGGTCGCTGTAGGCATTGTTTGGATGATCGCTGCAAATTTCGGACAAAATGAGAAGAATATTGCAAATCCTGCTGCCAGTCTGACAACAAACGGATCATATACTTTGGAAAGATTCAGCACTCCGGTATTTTCTCCGTAAGTTGTATTTGCCGGCGCACCAAACAACGAAGCAACCATTGTCGCAATACCGTCACCGAGCAAAGTTCTGTGGAGTCCCGGATCTTTGATATAATTTCTTCCTGTTGTAGAAGAGATCGCCGAAATATCCCCGATGTGCTCTACAATTGTTGCAAGAGCGATCGGCATAATTGTCACAACTGCTGTCAGCAGCTTCGATACATCAAAATTTTCTCCGAACATTCCGAGAACCGTCATCTCTTTTACAATAGGAATACCAACCCATGCTGCATCTTTTACCGCCGAAAAATCAACCTCTCCCATCAACACTCCGACAATATAAGAAGCTATAACACCAATCAGAATCGGAATAATCTTAATCATTCCTTTTCCGTAAATATTACAAATAACAACCACAATAATCGCAACCAAAGCAACGGCCCAATTGCTTGCACAGTTATCGATGGCTGACTGTGAAAGAGTCAGCCCGATTGCAATAATAATCGGTCCTGTCACAATCGGCGGGAAAAACTTCATTACCTTTGTTGCAGAGAATATCTTAAACAGCAGTGCCAGTACCAAATAAAGAAGACCTGCGCATGCCACACCAAAGCAGGCATACGGAATCATTTCCACGTTACTGCTTCCGTCTTCCAACATCGGTGCAATGGCAAAATACCCACCGAGGAATGCAAATGATGATCCTAAGAAGGCCGGTACTTTGCATTTTGTAAGCAGGTGGAACAAAAGCGTTCCGACTCCTGCAAAAAACAGCGTTGTGGATACATTCAAACCTGTCAAAAGAGGTACCAGAACCGTTGCCCCGAACATCGCAAACATATGCTGAAGTCCGAGAACTGTCACTTTACCCACACCAAGCTCTTTTGCATTGTAAACTGCATCTTGTGTTTTGTTATTCATTGTTTTTCTCCTTTGCTTTTTCTTTTATATTGACCATAGGTTACATTTTTATTAGCTAACGGTCAAAGGAATTTTCTATATGCCACAACTTCGATGTGTCTCCGTCATATTTTTCCCAATCTGTATCTGACACTTCTATATACCAGTCGTCGCCCTCACATTCCATCCATCCGTAATAATTGCTTCCCGCAATATCTTCATACCAGTACTGCCATAAATTCGGACTTACATCCGTGTTATACCACAGATAGCAATTGCTGTCATAATCATAATATGAGTTTGCACCATAGTCCCATGTGATATGTTTCTCATAATCATCCTGTTCTGTACAAATACGATAAATATTATCAGACAGCTCATCCAGATAAATATCGGTTCCGTATATTTCCAAATTCGTCTCCGGCTGCGTTTCCACATAGGAAGTGGAATCAGAATAGGAATAACTGTCCGTTCCCGAATGCACTTTCACTAAAATAAATGCAAATAAAATCATCGATATCACAGGAACCAGCATAGTAGTCACAAGAATAATCACCAGCGGTTTCACCCATGAATTGGACATTTGTCTGTTTTGGGCAAAACCTTCGATATTTATAAACTCATCAATATACACAGGAGTTTTTTGCATTTCCGCACCACAGTTTTTACAGGTCGGATAAAAGCCTTCTTTCCAGTTTGCCTCTAGTTCTGTACCGCAAAAATCACATTTATAGTGTGCCTCATAAGAACCATCCGGTTTTTTGAAGGCGATACTGTCCGCGTCATAATACCTTCCGTCCTCGTCATAATATCCCTTCTGATAAATTATACCTGTCGTCTCATCACACCATGACTCATTATAATACATATAGTCATGATTTTTACACTGCATAAGAACCGCTCCGGTTTTTATATGATTCGGTACTCCTGTCGGTTGATTACTCCGGCTTCTTCTCGCATTTACAAAAGCAGATCTGCTGTAAGAGCTTCTATAGGAACTACTGTGCGATGAGCTGCTGCGTCTTCTCGATGAACTGCTCCTGCTACGGCTTCTGCTTCTCGAGCTACTTCTGCTCCGCGAACTTCTTGAACTTGAACTTCTTCTGCTTGGTGGCATGTTTCCCTCCCTATTATATAAAAACTACAATATCTGTATAAATCTCCGGCGCCCATGGCTCTGCTTTCTGATGTCCATTGCAAACTATGTCTCTAAGTTCAATATTCGCTTACGTCCGTTTTCTCTAAGAGCACACACGTCTCAACATGCACCGTATGACAAAACTGATCCACGCCCCTCACACGTTTTACCTCATATCCCTTCTCACACAGGAATTTTAAATCCCGGGCAAGCGTTGCACTGTCACAGCTGACATACACGATGCGCTTCGGGGTCATCTTTATCATCGTTTCAAGACACTTTTCGTCGCATCCTTTGCGCGGTGGGTCTACTACAATAACATCTGCGTAAATATTTTCTTTCTCATATTTTTCAGGCAGAACTTCCTCCGCTTTACCGACAAAAAATTCTGCATTTTTAATTCCGTTTAAAGCCGCATTCTGCTTTGCATCCTCAATGGCCTGAGAAACAATTTCCACACCGTATACCTGCTTTGCCTTCCGGGATAAAAACAGTGAAATCGTACCTATTCCGCAATACAAATCCCATACTGTTTCCTCCCCGGTCAAACCTGCATACTCCAGCGCAGTTCCGTATAACTTTTCCGTCTGTACCGGATTAACCTGATAAAAGGACTGCGGCGAAATACGAAATGTAATACCGGACAAAGTATCCGTAATATATCCCTGTCCAAACAGAACCTCACTCTCACGTCCTAAAATAACATTTGTGTCTTCATTATTATAGTTCAAACATATACTGACAATCTTTTTGCCAATCTCCGGAATAGACTGCAACCTCTCAATCAGCGGGTTAGCCACCGCTAATTTGCAGCTTCGGATTCCCGATTCTCCCCGATCCGCATTTCCGTCACCCGGTAAATTCACCACCAGGCATACCATGATTTCTCCGGTATAAAACCCTTCCCGGATCAGAATGTGACGCACAAGACCTTGACAGGTTGCCTCATCGTAAGCCGAAACATTCTCCTCCTTCATCCACTCAAGAACGGTCTCAAGAATCTCCCTGTTGCATGCCTGTCCGAGATAACAGTCCGTGTTGGAAATGATGTCATGGGTTCTTCCTGCATAAAATCCCGTGACCAAATTTCCATCCCGATCGCACCCTACAGGATATTGCGCTTTATTCCGATATCGGAACGGCTCCTTCATTCCGATAATCGGCTCCATAATCTCATTGACAAAATCCTCTGAAAATCCACCGATCCGAACGAGATTATTGCGAATTTTGTTTTCTTTAAATACAAGCTGTGCCTCATAAGAAAGTGCCTGCATCTGACATCCTCCGCATTTTTTATGAAATCCGCATTTAGGCTCCACGCGGTCCGGAGAAGCCGCCGTCACTTTAACAAGCCGCGCAAATGCATAGTTTTTCTTCACTTTTGTTATACCTGCAATAACTGTATCCCCAATGATAGCATCTTTGATAAACAGCGGGTATCCGTCCACCTTTCCGATACCCAACCCTTCATTGGTGTAGTCCGTAATTGTTACCTGCACCTCATCATTTTTTTTGAACTTCATAGCCTTGTCACTCCACATCCGTTTTGAACAGAAATTTAGTACAATGTTTTTGTTATATTAGACTCAAACAGACGATTGTAACCAAGCCATCCTGTCTCCGCAGATGCATTCAAGATCTCCGAAAATGTCTGCATCTTTGCATCTGTGTTGTCTGCAAAATTAAGTGCAACCGCTTCCATAATTGCCGGCTTTTTCGGCGAACCGTACTCCAGCTCTCCGTGGTGCGATAAAATACAATGCTTAATATAAGACAAAAGTTTCACCGGAAAACCTTCCACCCGCGATGCCTTGCGGTCCACCATCTCACTTCCGATTACAATATGACCCAGCAGTTGTCCTGCATCCGTATAATCATTCTCAGGAAAAAGAGAAAGCTCTCTTGTTTTTCCGATATCATGAAGCATCGCGCTTGCAAGGAGAATATCCCTGTTTAAGAGCGGATAGCATTTCGTATAATAGTCACACATTTTTGTAACACTGAGTGTATGCTCTAAAAGTCCTCCCACAAATCCATGGTGAACACTTTTTGCTGCGGATGAGCTTTTGAATATTTTGATAAATTCTTCATCTTTTACAAAAAAGCTCTGCAAAAGTTCTTTTATATGAGGCTGTTTGATGCTCTCAACAAAACCAAGAATTTCTTTATACATCTCATCGATATTTTTGCTACTGACCGGAAGATAATCAGCCGGATCGTACTCTCCTTCACGGCAGCGGCGGATTCTCTTTACATTAACCTGATTCGCCCCCTGGAATGTCGTTACTTCACCGTACACCTCTATGTAATCAAGAGAGTCATAATCTTCGATTCCCATATTGTTCGGATCCCAAACTTTCGCATCAATGGTGCCTGTCTTATCCTGCAGAATAACATTTTCATACGGTTTCCCGTTCTTTGTCGTTGCTGCCTGTTTATGTTTGCACAGATAAATATCAAAAACTCTGTCGCCCTCTTTGTATTCCTGAATATATTTCATATTATTTTGCCTCTCCTGTCGTTATTTCCATTTGAATTCCACTATATTTTATTCCGTCAAAACGCATCAGTGTAACTTCCGCAATCGTATCCGGTTCCAGAGAATAAACACCTGCGCGGAACTCGCGAAAAGAAGTTACCGACTGCTTACCAATCCGCACTATTACATCTCCGTTCTGTATTCCTGCTTCCATCGCCGGTGATCCTGTGATTACCTCCGACACATAAACTCCGAACGGAACTCCTGTTTCCGAATGGGCTTCCTCCGTCACATCCATTCCCCGGATTCCGATATATGCACGTTTTTCATCATTTGATAGTTTTGCAATAAGCGTTTTTATATCTGAAACGCCAAGGGCCGCAATTGTGCCTGCATCTGCCTTTTCAACTGCACTCTGTGTAATAATCCCGATTACTTCGCCTCTTAAGTTAATAACCACCCCACTGGCATTTTGAGACATACTCATATCTGTTGTCATCACGCCATAGACCGCGTCTGCCAAATTCAGTTTTTTGCTGTTTGATGTTACCATCCCATAAGATAGAGAGCCGGCCGTTCCGTACGGTGATCCGATTGCAATGGTAGGACTGCCTACAATACTCTTGCCTAATGAACTTCCCAATGTTGCGATTACAATCGACTTCTTTGCCTCATCTGAAATATCGGAAAGCCTGACCGCATATACCGCTAATCCGGTCTGCGCGTCCTTTTCTTTCATCTGCGCTTTCACCGTCTCGTCATCGAAAAAACGAACATAGTACTCCGTTGCATTATACAGATTATTTGCATCCGCCAAAACAAGAACTTCCATTCCATTCTCCGCTACAATCAAGCCGGAGGTCGTATTCTCATTTTCCGTGATTCCTGCAAACCAATCCTGATGTTCGGAAATACCTACTACCGTCGCAACAGACTTCTCTGTTTCTTTTGCAAGATTCTGAAAATCAGAATATATTTTTTCGTACATATCAATGGATGTCGTCGCATCCTGACTGTTCTCCATAACTTCCTTAGCCGCTTCCACTACTTCATGAAATGACTCTTCCTGCTGCGCAATTGCCTCCTCTGTCAGCAATTCTTCCGGCCGCACCTCCTTCTCTTCTTCCGGAAACTCTACTTTTGTAATTTCCTCTGGATTCAGAACATTGTTAATGACCGGTTCTATCAATATAAAAGTCAGGCAGGCAATCAGTCCGAACACAACCGCAAAAACAATTGTTGTCAATGTACGGCGAAACAATTTCTTTTTGTTAATGGGTTTTTCTCTGATTGTCTCCGTAACAAATGATTTTTCCTGATTTGATTCCATAATATATTCCTTTCTGTTAACACTTATTCAGTATATCATCTGCATCCTTTTTTCACAAGAATACCATTATAGTAATTTCATCCCGGTTGTGCTATACTTTAATGTATAATTTTATGCTTACTTCCAAGCGAGAGGATTATTATAATGAACAAAAAAGCACTTACTACGTTAGAATACGATAAAATCATAAATCTCCTTGCTGACAAAGCATCTTCCGCACCGGGACGGAACATGTGCATGTCACTTATGCCGGGAAATTCACTGTCACAGATTCAACTCAGACAAACCCAGACCGGAGATGCGCTCAGCCGCCTGTTTAAAAAAGGCAGCATTTCTTTCGGGAGCAACCATGATGTTAAACAGATCTGCAAACACCTTCAACTTGGAGGCGTACTAAGCAGCGCAGATCTTTTAAAAATTGCATCCATGCTGGAAAATGTCGCAAGAGTAAAAAATTTCGGCCGAACCGATAAGGAATATACCGACTCATTGACAGATTTCTTTGAGGAACTGGAACCACTGACAAATGCCTCTTCCGAAATCCGCCGATGTATTCTTGCAGAGGATGAGTTTGCGGATGACGCAAGTTCCACCTTAAAACATATTCGAAAAGCACTTACCCACGCAGGCGATAAAATTCACTCCCAGCTCCTCAGCATGGTAAACGGTTCCTACCGCACCTATCTTCAGGATGCTGTGATTACGATGCGCAACAACCGCTATTGTATCCCTGTGAAGGCAGAGCATAAAAATCAGGTTCCGGGCATGGTTCACGAGCGTTCCCAGACAGGTTCCACTCTGTTTATCGAACCTGCTGCCATTGTGGAACTGAACAACAAAATAAAAGAACTTACGGAAGAAGAAAAAGAAGAGATTGAACGTATTCTCATGCAACTTTCTTCCATGCTTACGGAACATACGGATGCCATTACCAGAAATGGGGAACTGATGACCATCCTTGACTTTATATTTGCCAAGGCGGAGCTTGCCATGGACATGAACGCAACCGCACCGGTCCTTAATGAAGATGGTATCATCAATATCCGTCAGGGACGTCACCCTCTTTTGGACAAGAAAAAAGTTGTACCTATCGATGTACGCCTCGGTGACGGATTCCGCCAGCTCATTATTACCGGTCCAAACACCGGCGGAAAAACAGTCTCCTTAAAAACAGTCGGTCTTTTTTCGCTGATGGCGCAGGCAGGACTCCATATCCCGGCACTTGACCGCAGTCAGCTTGCAGTTTTTCGCAATATCTATGCAGACATCGGCGATGAGCAGAGTATAGAACAAAATCTGTCCACTTTCTCTTCCCATATGACCAATATCGTACGGATTATGCAGAAAGCAGATAATCGCAGTCTTGTCTTGTTTGATGAACTTTGTGCAGGAACTGATCCGACCGAGGGAGCTGCACTGGCCATTGCCATTTTGTCATCCCTTCACAAGCGCGGATGTTACACCATGGCAACAACCCACTACAGCGAGATTAAAATCTATGCGCTTTCTGCAGAAGGTGTGGAAAATGCCTGTTGTGAATTTGATGTGGAAACCCTGTCTCCGACCTACCATCTTCTCATCGGTGTTCCCGGCAAAAGTAATGCATTCGCCATTTCCGGAAAACTGGGACTCTCCGACAAGATTATTGACAAAGCAAGAGAACAGCTTTCCGGCGAGCAGGAAAGCTTTGAGGATGTCCTGACATCACTTGAAACCAGCCGTGTCCGCATGGAGCGCGAAAAACTGGAATTCGACAAACAAAAAGATGAACTTGAGAAGAAAATTCTAGCTTTTGAAAAACAACAGGAAAAATTTGAATCCCGCAAGGAAAAAATCCTTCAGGAGGCCAACGAACAGGCCCGCGATATATTAAAAGAAGCCAAAGACGTAGCAGATGAGACCATCCGTTCCTTCCAAAAATTTGATAATAACTCTTCTATGAAAGAAATGGAAAAGAAGCGTTCTAAAGTGCGTGAACATATTTCGGACAAAGACTCAAAGCTTACTCTTAAAACTCCAAAATCGTCCAAATCTGCACCAAAGGTCAAAGCGTCTGAGTTGCGTCTCGGAGACCGCATTAAAGTTCTTTCCATGAACTTAAAAGGAACCGTCAGTTCCAAGCCGGATGCAAAAGGTTACCTTTTTGTCCAATGCGGAATCATACGGTCTAAAGTGCATATCAGTGATATCGTACTGATTCCGGAAGATGACATTACCGCGCCGACCTTGTCCAAATCCAGCTTCGGACAGATTAAAATGTCCAAATCCGCCAATGTCAAAACTGAGATTAATCTTCTCGGAAAGACAGTGGACGAAGCGATTACTGCTCTTGACAAGTATCTTGACGACGCATACATGGCTCACATTCCAAGTGTACGTATCGTACACGGCAAAGGTACCGGAGCCCTGCGAAATGCAGTACAAAGTCACTTAAAAAGCCTTTCCTACATTGCCTCTTACCGGCTTGGTGAATTCGGAGAAGGCGATAGCGGCGTAACCATTGCAACCTTTAAATAACAGGAGGATATCCATGGTATCAAAACAGAAAATTTTAATTGTAGACGATGATGAAAATATTGCAGAGCTTATTTCTTTATATCTGACCAAAGAATGCTTTGAAACAATGATTGTCAATGATGGGGAATCCGCTCTCTCAGCTTTCGGCTCCTTCGCTCCGAACCTGATTTTACTTGATCTGATGCTCCCGGGAATCGACGGCTATCAGGTATGCAGAGAAATCCGCACTACCTCTTCTGTACCTATCATTATGCTTTCCGCCAAAGGAGAAGTTTTTGATAAGGTTCTCGGTCTGGAACTGGGTGCGGATGATTACATGGAAAAACCATTTGACACAAAAGAGCTTGTAGCCCGCGTGAAAGCAGTTCTCAGACGTTTCAAAGCCGGAAACAGTACACAGGAAGTAACAAATATTGCCAAAAAAGTCGATTATCCGGATTTGACAATCAATCTGACAAATTACTCCGTTGTCTATAACGGAAAAGTCGTGGAAATGCCTCCGAAAGAACTCGAACTTCTCTATTTCCTCGCAGCTTCGCCGAACCAGGTATTCACAAGAGAACAGCTTCTTGATCAAATTTGGGGATATGAATATATCGGTGATACAAGAACGGTCGACGTACATATCAAACGTCTCCGCGAGAAGATTAGTGATCATCAAAACTGGAGACTGTCCACCGTGTGGGGCATCGGATATAAATTTGAAGTTCTGTAATCGAGGTTCTTTCCATGAGAAAAACATTGTTTTTAAAATTTATTCTTGCATATGTTATTTTCGGATTCTTCGGTTTCCTGGTTGTTGCCACATTCTCATCCTCCCTGATAGATCAGCGTGTAAAAACTGAGACAGCGCAATCCTTATATTCTGAGGCATCTATGATATCACAGACTTACGCTTCCGACCTGTACAACAATGCGATTACTATTGAGTCTGCATACAATCAGCTCAGAGCCATCGGTACCTATCTGTCTGTATCCATCTGGGTTGTCAATCCATCCGGAACCGTTCTGGTTAATTCAGAGGAACTTCCGGATCTGAGTAATCCTAAAATTCTCTCCGACTTCTCTCCATCGGTCACAGAAGATTCCTATTATACTACCGGAAACTTTTTTGGAGAATTTTCAGAGGAAATGCTGATTGTTTTCAGTCCGATCACTTCTAATTATAAAATAAAAGGATATGTTGTCATTATGAAACCGGTTCGTGATTTGAACAGGGAGAGCAACAATTATCTGGCAATCATGTATATTACTCTTGTAGTTTTGGTGCTTCTTTCACTTATCATTTTGATTTTTTTTACGGAATTCATCTATATTCCTCTCAAAAAGATCATATATGCGACAGAGCAATATGCGGACGGTAACATGCACTATGAATTTTCCGTCGATACAAATGATGAAATGGGATATCTCGCAGGCTCCCTCAATTATATGGCCAGCGAAATAGCCCGCTCTGAGGATAATCAGAAAAAATTCGTTGCAAACGTTTCTCACGACTTCCGTTCCCCGCTCACTTCCATCCGCGGGTATTTGGAAGCTATGCTCGACGGAACCATTCCTGCGGAAATGCATGAAAAATATTTAAATATTGTACTGAACGAAACAGACCGGCTGACAAAGCTAACCAACAGCCTTCTTCAGCTCAACAATCTGAATACAAAGGGAATGATTTTGGAAAAAACCCAATTTGACATGAACACCGTTATCCGTGATACGGTTGCGACATTCGAGGGACTGTGCGAGAAAAAAAGCATCCATATATCCCTTATTCTTGTCGGCGAGTCAATGATGGTAATCGGTGATATGAGTAAAATTCAGCAGGTTCTCTATAACCTGATTGACAACGCAATTAAATTTTCCCATAACAATTCCATCATTACGATTGAAACCAGGGAAAAGAAATCAAAATTATGTGTTTCCGTCAAAGATACCGGCATCGGTATTCCGAAAGACAGTCTGAAATTAATCTTTGACCGCTTTTATAAGACAGACCTATCCCGCGGAAAAGATAAAAAAGGAACCGGTCTCGGCCTTGCAATTACAAAGGAAATCATTCATTCTCACGGTGAAAATATTAATGTCATCAGCACGGAAGGAGTCGGAACAGAATTCATCTTTACCATTCCTTTGGCAGACGATGACGAAGACGAATAATTTTTGTCGATAAAACGTAAAATTCATGTAAAAAAAGCTTTTATACCATATCCACTTGTGATATGATTAATATAATATTCTTGTGCAAAAAAGCACATAAAGAGAGGTGGCACGATTATGAGTAAGACATCAAACAAAAATAAAGGGATTTCATTACTGACCGAATTGCTACTCATTGCACTTGTACCTATGCTGGTTTTGGCAATTGTACTTTCTGTATATGCCTCACACAGCATCAAAACAGGAATGCAGGAAGAGTTCATTGAAGGATTGCACACAACTGCTGTTGCAGTACATGCCGGCTTTGATTCCATCAATCCGGGTGAAGATTATGTACTGAATGAAAACGGTGACTTAATGAAGGGTGATCATGACCTTACTGCAGACGAAACATTACTTGATTCTTATGTTGCAGGTACCGATATGGAAATCACACTCTTCTACGGAGATACCCGTGTTGCTACAACACTCATTGGTAAAGACGGCAAACGAATCCTCGGAACAAAAGCATCCGATGCAGTTATCGAAAAAGTTCTTGTAAAAGGCGAAGAATATCATGCAACAGATCTTATGATTAACGATAAATTGCATTACGCTTATTATGTTCCTGCCAAAGATCATAACGGTGAGATTATCGGTATGTTTTTTGTAGGCGAACCTTCTGAAAAAGTAGACAACTTTATCAACAAAAAAGTAACTGCCCTTACCATTATGAGTATTGTATTATGTTTGATAGCTTTCATCGTTATATTTATTGCTGCTAAGCGTATTGCTGCTGCAATCGGCGATACAGAAAAAGTTCTTGTTCAGCTTTCTGAAGGTAACCTTGCTGCTACTGTAAATCCAAAGAGCTTAAAACGTACCGACGAAATCGGTTCCATGGCCAGTGCCTTAGACCGCACGATGAACGAGCTTCGCAATATTATCTCAAACATCCAGCATTCTGCTGATGTATTGATGCGCGAGGGAACAGATCTTGGCGATATGGCCTCTCAGACAAGCCATACAACAGACGAAATCAGCTTAGCTGTAGAAGAAGTATCTAAAGGCGCTATCACTCAGGCCGAAGAAGTAGAACGCGCAACGAACCTCGTATCTGATATGGGTATGAAGATCGAACAGATCGTACATAGTATTGATGATTTATATCTGGTAGCAGAATCCATGCAGAAAGCAGGCAATGAAGCCCAGAACAATATGAATCTTCTCAAAGATTCCAATGAACAAACGAACATTGCAATTGAAAAAGTTGCAGAAAATGTTGAAAAGACAGATAAATCCGTTGCAGTCATTGCAGAAGCATTAAATCTTATTACAGACATTGCAGACGAAACAAATCTTCTTTCTCTCAACGCTTCCATCGAAGCTGCCAGAGCAGGAGAAGCAGGTCGCGGATTTGCAGTCGTTGCGGCACAGATTCAGAAACTGGCAGAGGAATCCAACGCCAGTGCAGCGCAGATTGCCGAGATTATCTCAACATTGTCTCAGGATTCTGCCAATACACTTTCTGTGATGGATACACTCAGAGAAAACATTACCGTCCAGCAGGAAAAAATGCTTGACACCATCGACAAATTCTCCTCTGTACGTGACGGTATTGTTACTTCTACAAACAATACATCACAGATTCATACACAGGCTTCTGAATGCGACACCTCCCGTGTATCGGTTGTTGACATTATTCAGGATCTTTCAGCACTTTCCGAAGAGAACGCTGCTTCCACAGAAGAGACAACTGCTTCTATGCAGGAGCTGAATGCAACAATTAATCTCCTCAGCAATGCTGCTAAAGAATTACAGGATTTAGCCGTTGCCCTTGAAAATGATATGAGATTCTTTAAAATGTAATTATTACAAAAAGTAAAGCTACAACGATTTCGTTTTTTGCAATCGTTGTAGCTTTTTATTTTTCATATTTTCATAATTATGAGACAGAATTTAAAATCCTGCTTTCCTCTTCTCAAAGAAATCATCAATCGTCTGCACAATTTGTGCCGGCGGCATGGATTTAAGCAAATAACCTTCCGGTTTCAATGCCGAAACACTCAAGACACTCTCCCTGTCATTTTTTCCTGTCAAAAAGAAAACCGGAACATTTGAAAACTCGGATTCTGCACGAATCATCTCAAGCACCTGCTTCCCGTCACAAACCGGCATTTCATAATCAAGAAGAATCAAATCCGGCCGGTTCATTGCCAGATATTTGATTGCCATAGCACCGGAATTAGCCACGATAACCTGATATTTGTCCTGAAGCCACTCCTTCACGTTGCGGAGCATAGCACCGGAGTCATCCACCACCAGAATTTTTTTCTTCAGATGACCTGCTTCCTGCTTAATAAATTTATCTGTAATCTCCATAATATCTTTGACATTAATGGGACGCATAAATTCTTTTTTTATAAATTGTTCCGGGAGTACAGCTTTCACTTCATTAAGCTCATTTACATCCCCTATGACAAAAATTGGAATGTTCTCCTCAATTGCCTTATCTTTTATATAAATAAGACCTTCCATAACCATCTCTTCCGCATTCAGAAGCAACAAATGAATATCTTCTTTCACTTTTCCGATTTCACTGGGATTCCCCTCTGCATGATAAATACGGTACCCCTGTGAATTCAACTGTGATGCTAAAGATGATAAAATAAAACTCTTTGTATGTGAAACAATCAATATATTGGCCACGTCACATTCTCCTCTTTCCCGTTTAAATTATAATACGGTTATTACATCTGACATTTCCCCAACCGTAATCAAAATATCCTCCATTGCAACATCTGCAATAAATACCCTTAAACGTTCCATTTTTTCATGTATATTTTCCGGAAGTCTGCACTCTTCAAGTTTTTCCATTGCGCTATCCATGTCCTCCAGATTAAATCCTTCAACCGCATCCCGGATTCCTCGTAAATACATTAGAATCTCCTCAGCAGATGCTTCCCTCTTTTGCCCTTCATATTTCTGGTTAAAAGGTTTAAGAATCTCTTTATAACTGCGGTAATGTGACAGCACCTCCGGTGTCTCTCTGCGAATTGCCTCCGCATCCTGATTTTCACCAAGTTCCTCAAGATAGGCAAACTGCTCTGACAACTTCGCCGCTCCTATTATTCGCGCATTCGTTTTCAGCGCATGCACTTCCACTTTATACTCCTGCCATAGTTCATCCTCTATGCACTTCTCTATTTTAAGCGACTTTGTATCAATAAGTAAATAGAAATCGCCCAAAATTTTCATATAAAATTCTGTACTTCCGGCATTTTTTACACCTTCCTGTACGCAAATTCCCTCCAGATTAAGCTCAATATGTTCTTCCGGCTTCGGAGCAACAAACGGAATACTGCCTTGACCTGACAGGCCTTTCTCCTCAATAACAGCACTTTCTTTGTCGGAAAAAATAATCAATTCTTCCGGAAGCCATCGACGAACCGTCTGAAACAGCTGATCAACATCTATCGGTTTCGGGATAAAACCATTCATTCCTGCCTCATAAAAGCTTTGCTCGGCTTCTTTCATTGCGTTGGCAGTAAATGCAATTACAGGAACCTCTTCCAAATATCTGACCGGAAGCTGTCGCATGCGTTTTGTTGTTTCGATACCATCCATTCCCGGCATCATATGGTCCATAAAAATAATATCATATTCTTTTTTCTGTACCAACTCAAGCGTTTGTTTTCCGCTCTCCGCTGTATCGACTTCCATATGCAGAGGTTCCAAAAGACCTATCGCTATTTTTAAATTTATCTTGCTGTCATCCACCACAAGAATCTTTGCATTTGGTGCCGTAAACTCTTTGTATTCTTCTTCCGTCGTGCTCTCTTCTGACTGACTGAGGGCATTTTTTTGTTTTATCGTAAAAAAGAACTCACTGCCTTCGTTATAAATACTTTCTACTTCCAGCTTTCCGCCCATCATACGGATCAATTCTGAAGAAATTGACAATCCAAGACCCGTTCCTTCTTTTCCGCGATTCCTCTCCGCATCAACCTGCTCAAAGGCTTCAAATAATTTTTTAATATCTTCTCTGCGAATTCCCTGACCTGTATCCGAAACAGAAACCTTCAATGCCACCTCTTCTTCATTTTCAGATATCAAATCAACCGTAAGCTTAATATATCCTTCCTCAGTAAACTTAACCGCATTATTCAAAAGATTTATAATCACCTGACGAATACGAAGCTCGTCCCCCCGCAATCTTTTCGGAACCTTAGAATCTATTTCATAAAAAAGACGGATTGGTTTTTCTCCAATACGGTTCTCAATAATCATATGAATATCTTCAAGCATCGGACGCACTTCATAGTCCGCTTCCGAAAGTTCCATCTTACCGGATTCTATCTTGGAAATATCTAAAATATCATTTATGATGGAAACAAGTGCATTTCCGGAATTTTTTATATTTACAAGATAATCTCTCTGCTCCGTAGTCACATCCGTACGAAGCATAAGTTCTGTCATTCCGACCACTGCGTTCATCGGAGTCCTAATTTCATGCGACATATGGGACAAAAATGTTGACTTTGCCTCATTTGCTGCTTCCGCTCTCTGCTTTTCTTTTTGCACCTGCTTCACCAGCGCAATATCCGGATTTTCCATAGTAAGATAAAAAGAAAGATCCATCAGCATAATTCCCATTCCGCTTAACAGAGCCATCGGGTTAAATGCCTGATACAAAGAAACAATAATTTCAATTAGCATTGCCATACTGATTGCAAATCTCTTTTTCGGATGAATCTGTTTCCAATTCTTAACCAAAACAAAAACTACACCGATCAGGTATACAGCAATGGACAAATACACCATATATGCTGCCGGACCATAAGAATAATTTCCCAGTTCTGTCTCCGTATAATAAATAGGGAGAAAAAGCACTCCGATTACAACCACAAACAGAATAATGGTAAATAATCTTGAAAGAGGCTGCTTTTGCATGGTTTCCTCTTCTATCAGCAAAACGGTATATCGATAAAACAAATAAAAAATCACAACCATTGTTCCGATAAACAAACGATGTAATCCGTCATTCAACCACATCGGAACCGTATCAAGGCGATTGACTGTATATATGGTTGCAGAATCAAATATAAGATGAATCATAGATATCAGCATAATCGCAGAAAAAACCTTATGTATCTTTGTCTGTTCTCTTTTCGCCGAAAAATATATGATTGACATAAACACAATGACCAAAAAACAAGCCATTTCCATTCGTAGCATACGCTTTACTTCTCCTCTCACACAATCCACAAAAATTACAAAACACTTTCTAACAATCTCATATCCTCTTCCGTGGTACACCAGCTTGTCGCAAGACGGATTACGGTATGCGTTCCATCGTATTTTTCCCAAAAACTGACTGCAACCTGCTCTTTTAATTTCTCAAGTGCGCTGTTCTCCACAATTACAAACTGCTGGTTTGTCGGAGATTCCAAATAGAAACGATACCCTTTTTCCTTTAGAAGCTGTTTCATCTGTTCTGCCATTTTAATGGCGTGGCGGCTGATTTCAAAATATAAATCATCTGTAAAAAGAGCATCAAACTGTACACCAAGTACACGCCCCTTCGCAAGAAGTGCTCCCTTCTGCTTCACAATTGTCATAAAATGCCTTGGCACATTATTCTTCGTAAAAACAACTGCTTCCCCACACATTGCACCGACCTTCGTTCCGCCGATATAAAATACGTCGCAAAGCCGCGCAATGTC
The DNA here is from genome assembly GCA_017482005.1 of Lachnospiraceae bacterium. The sequence continues at coordinate 37,536 of JAFUOI010000011.1, read as the reverse complement.
CTCAAGGGTCACATCCGTATCACTGCTCATCAAACCATATCCGAGCCTTGCCCCGTCCAAATACAGCGGAATCTCATACTTACGGCAAATATCTGCCAAATTTTCCAACTCGTTTCTATTATACAAAGTACCGTATTCTGTCGGATGAGAAATATAAACCATTCCCGGAAACACCATATGCTCATGGTTCTCATCCTCATAAAAAGTATCTATATATCGTTCCAGAACCTCAGCAGAAATCTTACCGTTCTCCTGTTCTATTTCCAAAACCTTATGACCGGTGCTTTCAATCGCGCCGGCTTCGTGCAGACTGACATGTCCCGTTCTTGCCGCAATCACACCCTCATATTCTTTCAACATGGATGAAATTACGATTGCATTGGTTTGCGTTCCTCCCACCAAAAAATGAACCTCTGCCTGCGGACAATTACATGCTGCACATATTTTTTCTTTCGCACTCTCACAATATCTGTCCGATCCATATCCGGAAAGGGGTTCCATATTGGTTTCTATCAACTTTTGGAGCACCTTAGGATGCGCTCCGGCAATATAGTCACTTTCGAATGAAATCATAAAATTTCCTCTCTTACACAGTTTCGTTTATATATTATAACATAAGACTACGGAGGAAGTATAGTGGAAGCCTCGGGTATAGTGATTATATATTGTGTATAAAGGCAGGGGAGAAATGTTTTCGGTTTGGGGACGCTTTCGCTCGGCTTTATCACGCAGCGGATACTAAATTCGCGGCGCTAAAGCACCGCTCATTAAGTACCGGCGTGAACATACGCCCCCAAACACGTAAAACATTTCTCCCCCGACTATACACATCCACATAATCTCAATGCCCTCGGACTACCCCATACATCCTCTTTATTCAAATATTATACAAAATATATATTAAAACACATAAGCGAAGCAACCACACATGTGATGCACTTGGCTCTTTTGTGTTAGCGGGAGAATGTGTCGAAGCGGAAAGAGAATGGTGTTTTACGTTGGGGGCGTCTGTTCACGCCGGCACTTAATGAATGGCAGCGGAAGCTGACATGAATTTAGTGTCCGCTGCGTGATAAAGCCGAGCGAAAGCGTCCCCCAACGTAAAACACCATTCTCTTTTCCTCTATACAATTCTCCTCCCAAAGCAAAAGAGCCATGCACCTTACATGCACAGCTCTCTCGCTATTGTAACCCTTCTCCAAAACCTATTCTTCATCCGGCTCAAGCATCGCCTTATCGTATGCCTCGAGCACAGTTTTCTGAATCATGTCTCTTGTTCCGGAATTGATCGGATGCGCGATATCTCTGTATTCACCGTCTGAAGCCTTTTTGCTAGGCATCGCGATAAACATTCCCTTTTCGCCTTCGATCACTTTAATGTCATGCACAACAAATACGTCGTCAATAGTGATGGATACTACCGCTCTCATCTTTCCTTCTTTCGTAATCTTGCGCACGCGAACATCTGTAATGTTCATGGCATTTCCCCCTTTACGTAGTACTACTAGATTACAAACCGATCATTTTTCTCAATAACAATCTTAATATCGCCTTCCCCTTTATGATATGAATTGGCGCGGATTGTGTCATGACTTTCCACGATACAGTTTTCAATGTACGTATTATCTCCAATGTATACATCATTCAAGATAATTGAATTTTTGATTGTACAATTATTTCCCACAAATACATCTTTAAAGATTACAGAATCTTCTACCACACCATTGATGATGCTTCCGCTTGAAATCAAGCTGTTTCGAATCTTAGCACCGACATTGTATTTTGCCGGCGGAAGATCATCCACCTTAGAATAAATGTCAGGATACTCACGGAAGAAATAGTTTCTGATATCCGGTTTTAAGAAATCCATATTTGCATTGAAATAATCATCTACTGTCGCAATGTTCTTCCAGTACTCCTGCATCTTGTATCCGTAAATTCTCTTCAGATTCTTATAACGAATCAAAATGTCTTTTACAAAGTCGAACTGTCCCTCTTCTGCACTCTTCTCAATCAGCTCAATCAGCTGACGACGACGCACTACATAAATACCACAGGAAATCGTGTTGGAATTTGCCACAATCGGCTTTTCCTCAAACTCTTCGATACGGCTTTCTTCATTCATCTTTAAGATACCGTAACGGTCTACGTTTTCTCCTGCAGGCATATCTTTGCACACTACTGTGATATCTGCCTTCTTTGCAATGTGATACTCAAGAACCTTGTTATAGTCCATCTTATATACACAATCTCCGGAAGCAATCACTACGTATGGCTCATGACTTTCTTTTAAGAAGTCAAGATTCTGATAAATAGCATCTGCGGTTCCGCGATACCATGTACTGTTTTCATTTGTTACAGTCGGTGTGAAAACGGAAAGTCCTCCCTGTTTTCTACCGAAGTCCCACCATTTCGATGAGCTTAAATGCTCATTTAAGCTTCTGGCATTGTACTGTGTAAACACCGCCACGCGCTGGATACGGGAATTGGTCATATTGCTCAGTGCAAAGTCGATACTGCGGTAACTTCCTGCGATCGGCATTGCTGCAATGGCTCTCTTCTGAGAGAGTTCTTTCATTCTGTGATTGTTTCCGCCGGCTAAAATAATTCCTATCGCTCTCATGCCTTGTCACCTGCCTTAATCAAAGTTTTTCCGCTGGCCAGATAGTTATCCGGATAATCCGCATCTGCCGTGATACCGGATACTACCGAGTTCTTACCTACAGACACATTGCTCGGAACCACGGACTTTTCACCAATGGTAACGATTCCATGATTGTAAATATGAGGATCTGTCTCATTTTCAGCCTCATCACCCACACCGAGTTTTACATTGTCTCCAATCTGAACCTGCTCTGCGATGATTGCTTTATTCAGTTCACAATTCGCACCGATCTCTGTATGATTCATAATGATAGAGTCGCGGACAATCGTGCCTGCGCCAATCGTTACGCCGCATCCGATCACGGAATTATAAACTTTACCGTAAATCTGTGAACCTTCACCGATGATACATTTCTCGATTTCGCTGTCAGCAGAAATATACTGCGGCGGAAGAACATCGCTCTTTGTATAAATCTTCCAATACTCTTCATAGAGATTGAATTCAGGAACGATATCAATAAGCTCCATATTGGCTTCCCAATATGAATTTAAAGTTCCTACATCCTTCCAGTAACCATTGAACTCGTACGCATAACACGGAGCACCGTTTGAATGACAATACGGAATTACATGTTTACCAAAGTCAAGAGACGGCTGTGATGCATTGGCAATAAGAGCCTCTTTCAGCGTCTTCCAGTTGAATATGTAGATACCCATACTTGCAAGATTACTTCTCGGATGTTCCGGCTTCTCTTCAAACTCATTAATCTTGCGGTCTTCGTCTGTAATAAGGATACCAAAACGCTTTGCCTCCTCAATCGGAACAGGCATAGCCGCAAGAGTTACCTCTGCCCCCTTCTCCTTATGGTAATCAAGCATCACCTCATAATCCATTTTATAAATATGGTCACCGGATAAAATAAGGACATAATCCGGATTAAAGCTGTCCATATATTCAATATTCTGATAAATTGCATTGGCGGTACCTGTATACCACTCAGTATTGTTGCTCTTCTCATACGGCGGAAGAACAGATACACCTCCGATATTACGATCCAAATCCCACGGAATACCGATTCCGATATGTGTGTTCAGCCTAAGCGGCTGATACTGCGTTAAAACACCTACTGTATCAACTCCTGAATTAATGCAGTTACTGAGAGGGAAATCGATAATTCTGTATTTTCCTCCGAATGCTACTGCCGGCTTTGCCACCTTTGCAGTTAATACACCAAGTCTGCTGCCCTGACCGCCTGCTAATAACATGGCAATCATCTCTTTCTTAATCATAGTGTCACCCCTTACTCGTGTAATCTCGGTTTTTCCAAACCATCATTTTAACAATACAAACCGATATGAAGATTATATCATACAATATCTGTAAAGTGAATAATTTTTACAAATAATTTCTGACTTTTTTCCTGCATCATTGGTAATGATGCATAATTTTTCTTCTTTATTTTTTGTTGTTTTTGTGCACATTACTTTCAACTGCTTTTTTTCGTATTTAAAATTTTTTCCACTTTTGTAAATTATGTCTAAAAACGTAAAACTATTGGATATATTCGGATTGTGTTGCATGGTACAACCGCTTTGTTATATAATAATTCATAGTAATTTTGAAAAGAATAGGAAGTGTATTCTATGTATCAAATCGATTTTAACAAACCTGTTGCAATCCATTTTATCGGTATAGGTGGCATCAGCATGAGCGGCCTTGCAGAAATTCTGCTTCAAAGAGGTTTCCGCGTCAGCGGCTCCGACGCAAAAGAAAGTGATCTGACACGCCTCCTCGTGCAAAAAGGCGCGACCGTATTTTATGGACAGCGCAGTTCCAATATTGCAGACGATCTGGATGTCGTTGTATATACTGCTGCCATTCATCCGGACAATCCGGAACTTTGTGCCGCAAAAGGCAAAAAAATCCCTTGCCTGACAAGAGCGCAGCTCCTTGGTGAGATTATGCAGAATTACGAAACACCGGTAGCCATCAGCGGAACCCACGGCAAAACAACAACAACTTCCATGCTCTCCTCCATCCTTCTTCAGATGGACTCCGACCCGACTCTTTCCATCGGAGGTATCTTGCCGGTCATCGGCGGAAATATCCGTATCGGACAATCGCAGCTTTTCGTGACGGAGGCTTGTGAGTACACGAACAGCTTTTTGAGTTTTTACCCGAAAATCAGTGCTATTTTAAATATTGACGCGGATCACCTTGATTTTTTTAAAGATCTTGACGACATCCGCCGGTCCTTCCGCCTGTTTTCCGAAATTCTTCCAAAAGACGGTACCCTTGTAATCAACGGAGAAATCCCGGATCTTTTTGAAATAACAGACGGATTGGAATGTGATGTACTGACTTACGGGTGTGACAACTCTTTCGACGTATACGCCACCGATGTTTCATTTGACGAGATGGCACGTCCATCCTACACCTTCCATATGAAAAAAGAAGGCGGCGAGCTTATTTTCCCTGTCACTTTGGGCGTGACCGGCGAACACAACGTGTCCAATTCTCTTGCAGCAATTGCTATTGCCGTTCTTCTGGGAGGACAGACAGAAGACATACGCAAAGGTGTTCTTGCATTCAGCGGAACCGACCGCCGTTTCCAATACAAAGGAATGCTTGGTAAAACTACTGTTATAGATGATTATGCGCATCACCCGACAGAAATTACCGCAACTTTAAAAACTGCAGCAAAATATCCGCACAAAACAACCTGGTGTGTATTCCAGCCTCATACATACACACGGACCAAAGCACTTCTGCCGGAATTTGCAAAGGCCCTGTCACTGGCTGACCATGTTGTTCTGGCAGACATCTATGCTGCCCGCGAAACCGACACACTGGGTATCAGTTCAAAAACTCTTCAGGCTGAAATTCAAAAGCTCGGCGGATCCTGCGAATATTTTTCATCTTTTGATGCCATTGAAAATTTTTTATTAGAAAAATGTGAGCCAAATGATCTGTTGATAACTATGGGCGCCGGAGATGTGTTTAAAATCGGCGAAAATCTATTAGGTATATAAACTTATCCACAATATCCACAATATTTTTTGTATGTCGACACAAAATGTATTGTGGATATTTCAGTTTACATAACACATTGCATTTTGACTGAAAAACTCTTATTTTTTGCATTTATGTCAATCCCTTTAAGACAACTTATCCACGTTTTCCACAATATCCACAATTGTCTGAAAACCCAGTATTTTCAAGGGTTTGCGAAAAAACTGCTATTTCTTTTTTTTCGTCTCTGTGCTATAATCCCATATGCTAAAAGAAATCTGAAACAGAGGGATGAAAATGAGTCGTCTTACAATTTACAAAGACAATCTTACGGAATCAACGGTGGTATCCAACCAATTTATTGATGAATACATGAAAGATGCAAACGATGCGCAGATTAAGATTTATCTTTATCTGCTTCGTATGATGAGCGGAAATCTTCCAACGAGCATCTCCGACATCGCAGACAAATTCAATCATACGGAAAAGGATGTTATGCGCGCACTTGCATACTGGGAAAAGCAGAATCTGATTCACCTTGACTACGATGACAAGGGTGAAATCTGCGGTCTTCACATGAAGTCTGCTTCCGCTCCTGCCAGAGAGGCACAGATTGTTCCTATGCCGAAAATCGTACCTTCACCGGCTACAGAACCGGCGGAACCGGCACGCAAATCTGCATCAAAAACCCAGGCAGCAACTTCCTTCGAGAAACCGTCCTATTCTCTCGACGATGTTTCTGCTTTCAAGAAGGATGAGGAAGCCTCTCAGATTCTGTTCATCGCTGAGTCATATTTGGGAAGAACTTTATCTGTAACGGACATCAAATCTCTTCTCTTTATTTATAAGGAACTTCATTTTTCAACCGATCTTATCGACTACCTGATTGAATACTGTGTCGGAAAAGGCAAACGTGAAATGCGTTACATAGAAAAAGTAGCTGTCAACTGGTCTGCGGAAGGTGTTGTTACTGTAAGACAAGCCAAAAACCGCTCTACCAGATATGACAAACTTGTTTATACTGTCATGAAAGCTCTCGGCCGGCAAAGCGATCCGACTGCGCAGGAAGCAGATTTCATCCAAAGATGGAACAAACAGTACGGCTTTTCCCAGGATGTCATTCTTGCCGCCTGCGAAAAAACAGTGCTTGCTGTAGACAGCCACCGTTTTGAATATGCAGAAGGAATCCTTTCCAAATGGCACAAATCCGGTGTTCGCAACCTAAACGATGTCAAAAAGACCGAAGAAGAATTCCAAAAGACAAAGGAATCCCGTTCTTATGCAAAGCCAAACGCGAAACCGGTCAATACATTTAACAACTTCTCTCAGCAAAGATCTTATGATTTTGATACGTTAGAAAAGGAGATTTTCAGCAACTGATGAACAAAAACGATATCTACAAACTGATTACCAGAGAATACGAGCAAATTCAGACCGAGAATCGCCATTTGCTTTCTGAGCGAAAAGAAGAAGTTTATTCTGCCATACCTGAATACAAAAAGATTTCCGATACCGTATCTTCACTCTGCGTTGCGCAAGGCAAAAAAATGTTGCAGGGCGATCACGATGCTCTGGATGAAATGAAGAAGGAATTGCAGATACTGACTGAAAAAAAGGCGTCCCTTCTTTCTTCCCACGGTTATCCATCGAACTATCTGGAACCGATTTACAACTGTCACTCTTGTCATGACACAGGATATCTGCCGGACAACAGCAAATGCTCCTGCCTGAAAAAAAGATTGTTTTTTTATCTGTATAAACAGTCCGGATTGGCAAAATTAATTGAAACAGAAAATTTTGACCATCTTTCCTTGGAGTATTATGACGGAGAAGACAGGGTAAAATTTGAAAAAGCTGTGCAAAATGCAAGAATTTTCATTGAAGAGTTCGGTTCCCACTACCGCAATCTGTTTTTTTGTGGTACAGTAGGTACCGGGAAATCATTTTTATCATGTTGTATTGCAAAAGAACTTTTGGAACAAAATTACAATGTCATTTATTTCAGTGCAAATGCGTTGTTTCAAAAAATATCGGAACTGACCTTCGGTTCGAAGGACAAAGAGGCTCTTTCCTTATTTAAAAATGATCTGATTGGCTGTGAGCTTTTAATCATTGACGATCTTGGAACGGAAATCGTAAACTCCTTTGTTTCTTCCGAACTTTTCACGATATTGAATGAACGTGATCTGCATCGGCATTCAACCATTATTTCAAGCAATCTCACCATTGAGGAAATCCGGGATTATTATTCGGATCGTCTTTTCTCCCGTATGATAAGTAACTACGACTTCTACAAATTCACGGGACAGGACATTCGAAAGCTCAAAAAATTCAATCGCCAATAGAAAGTGAGGATATTTCATCATGTCGAAACGTGAAGAAATGCGTAACTTAGAAACCATTCCGGTGGGTTCACTCGGAATCATCGCCTTAAGAGGTTGTCAGAATCTCGGAGAGAAGATCGACAAATATCTTGTAGACTGGCGTACTACCCGTGAAAACGAGCATAAGGACAGTCTTGCATTTAACGGATATCAGAGAGATTCTTATCTCCTGCAGACAAAAGTACCTCGTTTCGGATCCGGTGAAGCCAAAGGTATGATCCTTGAATCCGTACGCGGAAATGACCTTTATCTTTTAGTTGATGTATGTAACCACAGCCTCACATATTCTCTGTGCGGACATGAAAATCACATGTCGCCGGATGATCATTATCAGGATTTAAAACGTATTATCGCTGCAGTCGGCGGAAAGGCAAGACGCATCACCGTTATTATGCCATTCCTTTATGAAAGCAGACAGCATAAAAGAACATCCCGCGAGTCCCTGGACTGTGCAATTGCACTTCAGGAACTTACAGCCATGGGTGTTGACAATATCATCACATTCGATGCACATGATCCACGTGTTCAGAATGCGATTCCGTTACATGGTTTTGAAACGGTATCACCGACCTACCAGTTTATCAAAGGTCTTCTGAAAAACGTTCCGGACCTTAGCATTGATTCCGACCATATGATGGTTATCAGCCCGGATGAGGGCGGTATGAGCCGTGCCATCTACATGGCAAACGTTCTCGGCCTTGATATGGGTATGTTCTACAAGAGACGTGACTATACACAGATTGTGGACGGACGTAATCCGATTGTTGCACACGAGTTCCTCGGAACAAGCGTAGAAGGCAAAGATGTTATCGTCATTGATGACATGATCAGCTCAGGCGAAAGCGTTCTTGAAGTAGCACAGGAGTTAAAACAGCGTAAAGCGAAACGCGTCTTTATCTGCGCAACCTTCGGTCTTTTCACCAATGGTCTTGAGATTTTTGACAAAGCATACGAAGAGGGTCTGATTTACAGAGTTCTTACAACAAACCTGATCTACCAGACACCGGAGCTTCTCGAAAGACCTTATTATATTGATTGCGATTTGAGTAAGTACATCGCTTACCTTATCGACACACTTAATCATGATGCATCCATCAGCGATCTCTTAAACCCGAACGATCGTATTCAGGCTGTGATCGCAAAATATAAAAACGGAGAGAAAATCTAAAACCCGGAAGAAAATTCAAGGGAGTATCGTTCAAAACGATACTCCCTTTCTTTTGTTGTTTTTATAATTTATGATACTTCGCACTGCGCGGATGGAAACTATCCATCGCAGGCACGCTCTCGCTACACTCGGCTCGTAGCGGATACTAAGGCGCTAAAAGACAGCGCCTAAGTACCGACGGCCTCATAGTACCTGCTTATGGATAGTTTCCATCCGCGCAGCACATAAATCTTTCAAAAATACTCCTATTCTGTCTCCGGAGATATATCCGGTACTACCACCGATGTCTCTTCCGGTCTGATAATAACAACTTCCTCTTCCGACGAATCATAATTCTTCTTTGCTTCAATCTCTGCCTTCAGCTGGGCAATCTTTTCAAAAGCTTCTTTAATAATCTCCATCTGATCTGCATATTCACAGTCCGGATTGTTCCGGTTCGCTTTATAATATGCTTTACCAATCTCTTCGTAGGCTTTCTTTATTACGCCTTCCTGCTTTCCTACCTGAAGGGAAAGTCCCGGAATACCAGCATAATTTTTTGCTTTTTTCGTTGCATCGCTGTCTTTTATCGTCTGAAATGTTTCACCGGCTTTTGTACCCAATTTGTTTAAAAAGTCCATTCTCTCTACCTCCGTGACCCTTTTTCACAATTCTGTAATAAACATCATACATCACAGCTTTTGTTCCTGCAATTCATTCCGGAAAGATTTGATAAAAAATTTATTTTTTCATCTGCTGTTCAAGCTTTCTTCCTTCTGCCAAATAAGTAGCTGTAAGCACAAGCCAGAACAGGGATACGATTGCAACCGGCCAAAGACTGATCTTTAAGAACATCGCCATACCGGTAAACACTGTCCAAAGTAACAGGCACATACCATTCGCCACCTGATAAGCCTTATATCCACACTGCCAGATTATCTGCTTTTCCAACTCATCACAACTGTCCATCCATTTTTCACGGAATTTAAGATCATACACACTACCCTGCTTTTCCGGATTCATAATTTTCACAAAATCAACGGTCTTTCTCTGATATCCGAGTATAAGCACCATATCAATAATAAATACCACAAGGGCTATTAAAAACCATATACTGAACATAACATGAACCGCATAATAAAATGCTACTGAAAACAGGAAATAACTTACTACCGTATAAATCTGAATGACGCTCAGTATATTTGTCAATTTTGCATCAATCACATCATAAATATCATCGTTTGTATCTTTTTCCGCTTCCCATCTCTTTTTACATTTTGAAAATGTAGCGCACACGTAAATCAGATTTACAACAAAAAGTACAATCATGATGAACGGTGCTGCAACTCCGAGTCCTTTTGTTACAGCATTTGCAAGGATCGGTGTCAATGTCTCCATATCCACACTCAAATTTTTTGCACAAAAACCGACCACCGCACCGAAAAGTACACTTAAAATCATCACTATGACAAATAAGCCCTTTGCTTTTTTATTCTGCTGTTTGTTTTCCTCTTCTTTATTTACTGTTCCGATATTGTTTTTTAACTCCTTATTCATCTGTTTCATCCTCCTCATATTCAAATATATCTTCCACCTTTGCATCAAATACTTTTGCAATCTTAATTGCCAGTGTTACTGACGGCGAGTAATCTCCTCTCTCGATCAGGCTGATGGTCTGTCTCGACACATTCACGAGCTGCCCCATCTCCTGCTGATTGACATTAATTCTGGCCCTGTACTCCTTCAATCTGTTGTGAAGCGGCATTCTATCTCCTCCTTATCCGTTCATCACTCATACATATCTCTCATTGACAAGTTACTTTTTCATTTTGACAAGCTTATTTTACAAATTGACAATTATATTTGTCATTTGCTGCAGCTATAAAATATCACATGACAAGAATAGTTGTCAACACCTTTTTTAAATTATTTTTTTACTTACAATAATTCTCAAAAATCAGGGGATGAATTTGATATCAAATGACTTGATATAGAATGACTTGATACAGAACGATTACTATAGAAACTGAAAATAAAAAAAGCCCCATAAAAGGGGAAATCCTAACGCCGAGGGGATTGGCGTTAGGATTATGAGGGGGTCTCAAGAGCAAGCCCTTGAGACTGATATTAGTATAACCTATCTTTCTAAAAATGTATAGCCCTTTTTTAAAAATTTTTTTGTAAAATATTGCTTTTAATCTACAATGTTCGTCAATATGTTGCTATATAACCCGTGGTAATCCTTCCGATACGCAATTCTGTGATAATATCGTACTCATAAACTACTTCGTGTGAAGGCAATATTTCTTTCTGATAATAGTCTCCGGCATAGGAAACAAGTTCTTCCCTGTATCCGGAATATCCCGTAAAATCCACTTCCTCGAAATATTCTTTTGCAAATTTCAAAACAAGAGCCTTTCTCTCCAAAATCTCTGTCACAACTTCTTCTGTCAGCCCCGTTGTCGCTATCTGCTCATCCTTCATGGAAGAGATTACTGCTTTGGCCTCCTCTGCCGCTGCTTTTTTTTCCTCCGGGGTCAGTTTATAACCCTTTTCCAAAGCCATCTTTTCATAAATCAAGTCACAAACACAGCTGCCGAGAATTGTATCCTCTGCCATCTCGGAGATGTATCCTCCTTCCAACCCGGAATTAAAGTAAGTATTCCAATAATCAAGGGGATCTTCCGGATTATAAAGACGCGCCTGTTTATCAATTTTCTCTTCCACATAATAAATATAATAACCAAGCTCCCTCAGACTGACCTGCGCACCATCTACTGTAATCACCGTGTCATCGAGATGCTCCTCATAGACAAATTTATTATTGTGCTTATACCAGGCATCCAGCCCTAACAGCGTAAGTATAACCGTTATAGCAACAAGTACTATAATAACACCTTTTTTCGTCTCTTTATCCATTTGTCTGCACCCTGTTCATATATCTCTCCCACTCCAGGATCGATTTATCAAATTCTATCTGGAACCAATATGATGTCTCCTCATCCGCATCCACTCCGAATAAATAGAGAAAATGCCCTGTTTTATTCTGGTCATCCTCCACCTTTACCACATCAAAGAGATAATAGTCTTTGCTGCCTTTGATAAGAGCAGAAATCTCATCCTCCGATAATGGCTGATCCGGAATCTCTTCCACAAGCACATCGTTGGCATCATAATACTTATAACCTTCTTTTACAGCTTTCTGGATATTTCCGCCAAGCAGTCTCATCGAAAGTGTTCCCGCATAACTGTCCGTAAAATTGGCATTCTGTGAATTGCGCGCCTTCACTATAACCGCCTCAAGTTCCAAAGCAATTACCCCTTCCGAAACCGTAAACTGCTTAATTTGCGCATCCTGAAAACTAAACTGCTCAAGCTCATTGACTGACTGAAAACCCATATCACATTCTCCTTATCTGTAATCTTCCATATAAACAGAAACTCTTTCCTGAGTATTTGCAGCTGCCTGTGCCGCTGAAATCTCACCTTTAAAATAGCCTTCTGCTTCTTCCTGCACCATCATTATGACATCGCTGTCATACACATACCTATGATCTAATGCTTCTATTGCTCTCCTGTAAAAAGCTGTCCGTTTCTCATTAAGCGGCTCAAATTTCAATTGGATATCCTCATATCCCCATTCATGAGATATAGGGTTCATCTCATTCCCAAATGCATCGGTGTAAGCTTCTGTGGCACTATATCTTTGAATCTTATCTTCCATACTGTCCTTACGGATCGGATATACAAAAAAATCTTCCTCCGACATCAGGCCGGAAATATACTCTCTTGACAGATACGTCTTAAGAAATTCCCATGCTCCTTTTTTCACGGATGATTTCGCACAAATTGCAAGCTCGCGGTCCATACTCAAGGCGCCACCCGAAAAAGTATCCGACGGAAAACCTACAAAAGACAACTCACGTTCAAACATCTCTTCGTACAACTGCAAATCCATCATACTCATATTGTAAATCTTCGCAGCTAAAATTTTTTCATTTTTGACCTGAGCTGTCATCGTCGGAACATTTTCATCCCACACCAACTCATCCTCCGAAGGATATGTGTCTGCATACTGAAGCACGGAAATATATTTTTCACTGTCAAATTCGCATTTCCCCTCACCCCAGTCGATGAAATCATTATAGTTCATCTCCATTGCAGTCGAAAGAACATCCGTTTTTGTTTCCATATAAAAAGCCTTGCTCCCCTTTTCTTCCAAGGCAGTTAAATCATTAAAAGAAAATCTGTTTTCTGCTTTTATATTGTCTTCTGCCAGCAACAATCCGTTCATTGCAAAGGTCGGTGTAATCCGATACAATTTCCCGTCTGTTTCCATAACAGAAAGCACATTTTCCATAAAATCTTCTCTGCGGATATCCGGATCACTTTCCATAAACTCATACAAATCTGCAAAATACTCTTCCGACATATATTTGTCTGAAGACACTCCCGACAAATCCATAATGTCAGGCACATTTCCTGCAACAAAATCCTTGTGCATAGCCATAGCAGGGTCTTCTTCCAAAGAATAATCCTTTACCACAACCTGATATTTGTCCTGGCTTTTATTAAATGCAAGGGCACGATTTTTTGCTTCTTCGTCCGAATATAAAGAATAATATGTAATGGTTTCTTTTAGGACTACATCTTTCGGATCTTTCTTTACAAGCCGGTAAAGTCCGTGGGGATCTTCTTGTGCCCCACTTCCGTAAATTGCTATTATTTCTTCTGCAGTTCTTACTTTTATAGTTCCAAGAAACAAAGAATTCAAATTACTTGAAACAAAATCAATTATTTTCTTTGACTCAGATCCTGTCAAATTATATCCATACACTCCCTCACTGTTCGTGTAATAGAAATCATAATCCAGTCCGTCTCCAAAGGAAGTAATGCTGTAATACGGCAAACCGGTATTATAGACTTCACTGAAGAAAAACTCATCTGCATCTATTCTTTTGAGTGTGTATTTTTCATTTTCCGCAATACCGGCAAGAATCTCTCCGTCTGCAGCACGGATAATATTTGATATCATCTGCTCATCTTCAATGCTTCCGAGCAGTTTCCCTTCCGTATCCATTATGTATATTGCCTGCTCGTCGAGAAGATACAGCTTTCCGGATTTGTCTTTTTTCATATCATAAATAAAAACACTTTCTTTGTCTGCCGCTTTTGCGATGTCTGTCTCACAGATTAACGTTCCGTCTTCCCCGACTATGCGAAGGACATATCTGCTTTCCGGAGAATCTTCACTGTAACAGGAATATAATAAAATCAGCTCTCCTTTTTCAGACACTTCCATGGAATACAACCATTCGTCTGCATCCTTCTTTGGCTCGTAAGGTATACGACTGGCCACAGTGCCTTCCGGACTGCATTTATAAAAATATTTTTCCGACTGCTCCGGATTACTCTCATCCGCCCATTCCAAAGAAGCAATATAAATCGCATCTTCTGTCACTTTATAAGAGGTTACATCTCCTTTTATCTCACTCATACACGGAAGAAGTTCGTAGCCGTACACCATCTCTTTCATTTCAAGATCATTGCTGTCTTCACATCCAACAAGAAAAAACATCGAAAAAATTATTAAAAACGGTACTATCCATCTTTTCATAAATCTATTCCCTTTCTGCATCTGCCGCTGGCTCTTCTTTTTCCATCAGTTCTTTGTAAAAAATATGCAACATCACCACATAAAGCGGTCCCAAAACAATCCCCGGAAATCCAATCAAATGAATCCCCACATAAATACCGAGAAGCGTGAAAACCGGCGAAATACCTGTCTTGGCGCTGATAAATTTCGGCTCAAGATATTCTCTTGCAATCATACAACAAATATACGTTGCAAGCAATAGAAATGCTTGGTAGTACTGCGCATTTACTACCTTCCAGAGAAGCAATGGTACTATAATGATACCCGTTCCGATAAACGGAAGCAGATCAAGGCACGCAGTCAATATTGCCAGTCCAAGCGCACCACTGACTCCCGCAAGAAAAAAGCCTGCTATACAAATCAGGCCAATCACCCCGATAATACGTATCTGCGCTCCGATAAATATTTTTAAAAAATCCAGAACCTTCTGCAGATATATCATATAATTCCGGAAAATCCCGGTTCTGTAACCATCCCACTCTTTTACAATTAAAACCGCAGACAAAAACATGAAAACAAAAAACATTCCCACGGAAACCATTTTCTTCAGTCCGCTTACCGAACCCTCAAATACGTCCGGAATCATTGTTCCCTGCCATTCATGAGTCATACGTGTCACAGCCCCCTTCATCTCCTTCATCAAATACCCTCTTTGAAGATGCAGCCGGGTTTCAATCCAGTCACAACACATCCCGGCTCTTTCCTCCGCGACCTGTACATATTTTTCATAATCGGAAATAATTTCGTATCCTTTCTCTATGATTCCATACCCGCACAAACTAAGGACCAACACTATAAATAGAACGATTAATGTCAGCAAAATCAATGCACTTAAACCTTTTCCCACATGAAATTTCCGGTGTAGAAAAGAAATTGCCGGATGCAGAATCGCTGCAATTACAGCTCCGAGAAGAAATGGATATATAAGCGGTACTACAAAGCGGAAGAAAAGAAAAAGAGCTGCCGCAACTCCTGCAAATATAGCTTTTTCCCTGTTTTCCCGCAACACATTCCACATAAAAAATACCTATCCTGTCCTTTTGGGATTAGTATAGGTATTTTTCTTAAAAATGATAGCTGTTAAAAACTGGCTTCTTCGGTCTTATTTCAAATTCCATAGATTTTTTAGTTCCCGGGTGTACAAAAGAAAGCTTGTAGGCACACAGTGCAACATCTTTGAGCAAAACCTTCTCCCCAATCTGCTGCGTCAATGCTTTGGATTGCCCGCTCCCGTACTTCACATCTCCCAGCAGAGGCATTCCTGCATGAGCCATCTGTGCTCGGATCTGATGAAAACGTCCGGTAATAAGCTTAATCTCCATAAGTGCCGTATTTCCTTCGCCTCCGCAGATCCTGCGATAAAACAACGTCGCCTTGGATGCCTTTTCTCCCTCTTTTCCCTTATTTCTGTGTTCCGTCTCCTGCTCCTTTGTGAGCACTTCCGCCTTGCCTGCTTTGGAATCTTTTACCAGATAATCCGTAAGTTCCGTCCACTCTTCGGACATCTTTGTCTGCCCTGCCTGCTCCGCGCCCTCTCTTTCGTCGCTCACAACTGCAAGATACGTCTTTTTAAGTTCACCTTTTGTCAGCTGCGCACTCAAAGCGCCGGCTGCTGCCTTTGTTTTGGCCAGCACCATCAGACCTTCCACCGGCTGATCCAGCCTGTGCACAAGCCCCACATACGGACTTTTTAAATAACCGCATATCTCGCTGACCACATCCGCCTGCGTCACTTTTGCCGACTGGGCCGCCAATCCTGCAGGTTTATAAATAACGATAATATCTTTGTCCTCATGAATAATCTGTGATTTCATGTCCGTTCCTTTTTCTTTGATTTT
Organism: Lachnospiraceae bacterium; assembly: GCA_017482005.1. Next base: position 20,894 of record JAFUOI010000011.1, on the reverse strand, counting down.
TTGCCTGCAAATGTCCATCCTGCACCGAGTACATAGGACTATGCAGAGACATCGTTATAGTTTAAAGCGGTAGCCCACGCCCCAAATCGTCTCAATGTACTGCGGATTAGATGTATCATCCTCTATCTTCTCACGGATCTTCTTAATATGAACCGTTACCGTCGCAATATCTCCGATGGATTCCATATCCCAGATTTCCCGGAACAATTCATCCTTTGAAAAAACGCGGTTCGGGTTTTCCGCAAGAAACGTCAAAAGATCAAATTCCTTTGTCGTAAATACCTTCTCCTCGCCGTTAATATAAACACGGCGCGCAGTTTTATCTATCTTGATACCGCGGATCTCCACCATATCGTTTGACTTTTGATTGGAGCTGACCAATCTCTCGTAACGGGAAAGATGTGCTTTGACACGCGCTACAAGCTCACTCGGGCTGAACGGCTTTGTCATATAATCGTCTGCACCGAGACCCAGACCCCGCACCTTGTCGATATCGTCCTTTTTGGCAGAAACGATAATAATCGGAATATTCTTCTCATTACGGATATTCTTACAAATCTCATACCCATCCATACCCGGAAGCATCAAATCAAGTATCACCAGGTCAAAATCCTGATCCAGTGCTGCCTCAAGTCCTTTTGCCCCGTCGTTTTCAATTGTCACATCAAATTCATTAATTTCCAGATAATCTTTCTGCAGCTCTGCAATAGCTACCTCATCTTCAATAATCAAAATCTTACTCATTATTTTCCACCTCACTGTATTTTCGGATTACAAAATGCATACAGGTACCTTCGCCCTCTTTGCTTGTTGCCCAAATATATCCTCCATGGTCTTCTATGATCTTCTTTACAATGGAAAGACCGATACCGTTTCCACCCTGCATGGAATTCCGGGAAGAATCCGTCCGATAAAACCGTTCGAAAATATTCCCCAGATCCCGCTGACTGATTCCTTTTCCGTTGTCTTCAATCTCCACACGGATGGAATCAATCTCGTCCAAAATACGGATATCAATCCGCCCTTCTTCCTTATCTAAATATTTTACACTGTTTCCTACAATATTGCTAATTACTTTTCGAAGCTGCTCCGGATCTGCAATAATCTGTGTATCATGCGACACAAAATTTGAAAAATCAAATTTGATATTTCGTGATTCAAGATCCAGTCCGACTTCCTCCACACAATCCTGGAAAAAATCATTGACATTCATCCGATGGAAGTGATATGGAATCCGGTTACTGTCAATCCCCGAATAAAAGGTCAGCTCATTGATAAGTCTGTCCAATTCATTGGATTTATTATAAATCGTGCGGATGTATTTATCCATCTTCTCAGGTGTGTCTGCCACACCATCCATGATACCCTCCACATAACCTTTGATAGAAGTAATCGGCGTTTTCAAGTCATGGGAAATATTGCTGATCAGTTCCTTGCTTCTCTGCTCATTGATACTTGTCTCTTCCACATTTTCTTTCAGCCTAAGACGCATATCCTCATAATTTTCAAACAGTTCACCAATCTCTCCGGAATACTCCTTTTGCATCTGATAATCCAGATCGCCCCGTGTAATATGCTTCATCGCCTCATTCATCTCTCCGATCGGGACAACAAACCATTTTTGAATCAGTCCACGGAAAAAATATACCGTAAAAAACATAATCAGGACAATCGCAATTGCCATATCAAAGAAAAACGTCTTACTGATGCGCTGCGCAATGTTAATAATATCTGCCTCTGCTCCATTTGTCTGCATCAGATAAAAACGGATACCGAAAAACGAAAACAGCGTCAGCAGGAGCGGAACCAGAAGCATTGCACCGCATGCAATAATCAGTCTCGTCCGCAATGTCATCTCCTTCTTTTTCTTCATATATAAAATGCCTCCTATACACGAGAATGTCGTAAACTAAAATCTTCAAAATTATTTATGAAGCACTACTTGCTTTATTTTCATAATTATATCCTTCAAAAATCGCGGCGTCTATGAACTTTTCAGGAATATTATGGTTTTTATAAATTTTTTATAGAAACCTATTGACTTTCTTTTTTATTGTGTTATTATAATAACAGTAATTGTTACTGATTACAAAAACCGAGAAAGGAGGACAGCATTTTTGGCAACATTAAAATACAGCAGACAAAGAGAAGCAATTAAAGAATTTTTAATAACAAGAAAAGATCATCCGACCGCTGATGTTGTTTATCAGAATATCAGGGAAATATATCCTCACATCAGTCTCGGAACTGTTTATCGGAATCTGACATTGCTCTCAGATCTTGGTGAAATCTTAAGACTTCACTTGAGCGATGGTGTAGATCACTTTGATGCAGATACTTCTTTACATTATCATTTTATATGTAAAGATTGCGGAAGTGTCATTGATCTTGAAATGGATAGCATTGACCATATCAATGCAGCCGCCGGAAAGAATTTTCCGGGACAGATCGAAGGTAATATGACTTATTTTTATGGAACCTGTAAAGACTGTCTACTTTCCAACCCAAAAGAAACTTCATAAAACTTTAAAAACAAAAACTATAGGAAAAGAAAAGGAGAAAAAGGTATGAAATTTGTATGTCAGGTATGTGGTTATGTTCATGAAGGAGATGCAGCACCGGAGAAGTGCCCACAGTGTGGTGTTCCGGCTGAGAAATTTACAGCGCAGTCTGAGGAAAGAACTTGGGCAGCAGAGCACGTAGTAGGCGTAGCTCAGGGTGTCAGCGAAGATATCATTGAAGATCTTCGTGCAAACTATATGGGAGAATGTACAGAAGTTGGTATGTACCTTGCAATGGCAAGAGTTGCTCACAGAGAAGGTTATCCGGAAATCGGTCTTTACTGGGAGAAAGCAGCTTGGGAAGAGGCTGAGCACGCAGCAAAATTTGCTGAACTTCTCGGTGAAGTTGTGACAGACTCTACTAAGAAAAACCTCGAGATGCGTGTAGAAGCTGAAAACGGTGCTACAGCAGGTAAATTTGACCTTGCAAAACGTGCAAAAGAGCAGAATCTTGACGCGATCCATGACACTGTGCATGAAATGGCCAGAGATGAGGCAAGACACGGAAAGGCATTCGAAGGACTTTTGAAGAGATACTTTGGCTAAGCTACAAGCCATGCATGGATAAAATAAATGGACCGGGGAGAATTTATTCTCACCCGGTTCTTTTATTTTAGACATATACGGCGCCAGCCGTCCATGAAATAGCCCGCAGGGCTATGAATGGGCATGGCGTATCTCATGCCGTGCATGGCGTGGTTTCTTGCTCGGCATGGCGATACCTCTATTTTTTCAACAATGGGTACATACCAAAATATTTAAATCTAAGACCCAATTATCTTGAAGAATCTTGTTGTTATGTAAACTATTTGGGTATATGCAATAATGTCATTAAAATAGACCCACACTTTTGCATAAAATGCGGGTCTGAAACTCTTCTTTTTTGATATATGCCCAAATCCTTAAAATTCCTTCACAAAACACCACCCCTATTGGGTCTGAGCAAATACTTTTTCTAACATAAACCCAATTTCTCTAATCATACACTGCTTTCCCTGTCAGCCGTACCTACCGCTCTTTTGGCACAGCTTTTCTGCCTACACATCCTCCGCCAGTTCCTCAATGACACCTTTACGTGTTACAATCCCGCAAAGAACATTCCGGTCATCGACAACCGGCACAAAGTTTTGATTCAAAATGGTACGTATCACATCCTCCGCCGGAGCTGCAATATCAATGGCCTCACAAAAGCCTTTTCTTACAAGATCCCCCACTGCAAACTGCTCATGTGCTTTTTTCTCGGCATTTCCGACACGGAGTATATGGCGGAGAAAATCCCCCTCCGTGACACAACCTATGTACCTCTCCTCCTCATCTAAAACAGGTATCGCAGTAAACCCATGATTTTCCATTGTTTCAAGTGCCTGACGGACCGTATCCCCCGCGTGAAGAACTCTCGTCAGCGGCTTTGGAATCATAATTTTAGCAATGTTAATCCTTGTCATTTTTTTCCCTTCTTTCCTCATTTTTTCTTCCCCTTACATTGACATTATATCATGGAAAATATATAATAAATATGATATTTTTGTAAATTTTTTAGTGGATTTATACAAAAATCAATATGTATTAAAGGAGGGCTATATTATGGCTAAAGAAAACGGCGCACAAACAGTTTACCCGGTATCAGGAAGAAACATTGTATACTCTGCCGGAAACGGAAAAACAAATATTGACGAATTAATCTGGCTCTGTGATACCGTTCTTGAAGAAGCCGGCGCATGGAAAAACAGTGGCTGGGCATACATTGCCGATTGTACTAATATGGATCCGGTAACTCCTCACGAGGGAACACAGCTTGCAAATATGACCAAAACATTCGTAGAAAACGGATGTAAGGCTTTTGCTTTTGTTGAGGGTGACTCTGTAATGTTGAAAATTCAGGCCAAGAAAAACACAGAACGTTCTCAAACCGGTGTTATGGAAGGACATTTTGAAACATTGGACCAAGCCCTCACATGGTTGAAAGATGAGTTAAATATTTAATACATATTACAATGATTAAAGGAGGGCATCAAATGAAAGGATATGCGAAAATACGTCTTGCCGTATTCTTATGCATCATGATGGTATTTCCATCGATTGTATCGGTTCTGCCGATGACAGCACAGGAAGTTTCCGCTGCATCGAATGTCAGCGTATATTGGACCTACCAATTTACCTTAACTGCAATGGAAACGATCCAGATTGAAAAAGGTGAAAAATTCAATATCGGTGACTATGCTTACTACTATGACGGAACAGTTTCAAAAACTGTTTCACAGGTCAGCAAAGCAAGCTATTCATCCAGCAAGAAATCTGTTCTTTCCGTTGACTCAAAAGGAAATGTCAAAGCCAAAAAAACAGGTAAAGCAACCATCACCATCAAATGTAAAGGCATAAAAATCAAAAAGACATTCCAGGTAGTGAAAGCCGGAACATTTAAAGACACAAAGGTTGTTACCAATGTTCGCAAAAAAGCAGAAAAGTTGAAAAAAAATATGCCATCTAAGATTACCGTATCCAACGGATATAAATATCTTAAAATGGAAAATGAATTTAGTGACTATGTTGCTAAAAACTCAACTAAAATTAACCAAGCCGGATTCCTTTGTGAAAAACAGTCTTTCGGCAACTATACATCTTACCCTATCACCAATAAGTTAGCCGTACCGCAGGCCGGACGTTTTCTTGCTTTAAATCAGTTGTTATACTCTTATGCAGATAAGAATTCTCCGACATCAACCCGCAGCAGTAAACAGCTTAAGATTTCTTCCGTTTCTGCTACAACAAAATCTATTACCATTAAAACAAAGCAGAAAATAACGGACGCGCATATTTTAGCAGAAAATATTAATTCTTCTTTTCTTAATACGACACCAAGTAAGAAAAGTGCCAAGGCTTATGTATATATTTATGACAAAAAAGCCGATCAGTGGTATACCGGTACAGCCACTCTCAAAAAAGGATCTAAAACAATAACTGTGAAAAATTTCGTTCATTCTTATTATGATTCTGATGCTAAAAAATATGTATCTAAAACAGTAAAACTGAAAAAAAATCATACTTATACCATCGGCGCAAAAGGTGTACATTGGGGCAACGGTAAGAAAGTAACCGTAAAATAAAAATATGAAAACATCAAAACAACAAAACGGAATGTGGGATCTTTTGCTCCCTATCATGTTAATTATAGTCGTACTGCCACTGGCAGTACGACTTGCAATTTACAGCTGTGGTTACAGCGGGTATGAATGGTATTCAACCAATGACGTTCTGAGCGATTTTTACTGCTATTACAAAAGCTATCTTCTGGATGTCATCGGAATTTTTGCCGGAATTATTCTTATATTCCGCATGACCCTCTATGGTGAAAAAACACGAAACATGAAACTGTTCATTTCTCTTATTATCTATTGCATATTTGTACTTTTATCTACAATATTTTCCGTGAACACAGATGCCTCTGTACGCGGAAACTTTGAATCCTTTGAGAGCTGTATTGTACTGATTGTATATACAATTCTGGCATTGTATGCCTATCAGATTATGGAATACGAGCGTGATTACAAATACATATGGTATACCATACTCGCCGTAACGGCGATATTTGCAATCATCGGTGCATTTCAGATTTTCGGACGCGATTTGATGCACTTTCAGTGGATACAGCGTCTGATTATGTCGAAAGAACAATTTTCACTGTACAGCGGCGAAATCGAAGATTCCTTTACGGGAAATAATGTTTATCTGACATTATATAACCCTAACTATGCAGGCATTACACTGTGCATGCTGTTTGCGGTTATCTGGTCGATGGCTCTTTCGGAGACAGTCAAAAAAAACCGGATTATCTACTTTGCCTTTTCCGCAGTCACTATGACACTGATTTGGTTTACGTATTCGAGGGCTTCTCTCCTTGCAGTTTTGCTCATTCTTATTTTGGGATTTGCAAAAAACAGAAAAAATACGACCAAAAAGCAGTCTTTTGCCATCTTATCCGGATTCATAGCGCTATTTATCATTTTTATCTGTGTGGATGCAAGCCTTGACTTTAAGTATCTGTCACGTATAATCGACAAAAACACACGTGAACCTTTGACAGGCATGACAACCGATGAAAAGGGGATTCATATTGTTTACGACGATACGGATTATCTTCTCTATATAGAAAATGATACTCTTCTGCTCACAGCAGACGGAACAGAAACTCCTCTTTCCGTGGCAGAAGGCATTGAGATGACGCTCCCTATGGGGAAAGATGCCAAAGCCGTGCTCTGCGACAATGAAATTTATCTCTCTGTCGCAGACAATACTCTTTCTTTTATACATGAGAATGATACATATTCTTACCTTACACCAAGCGGAACTGCTGCACAGATGGTTCCTGTAGAGGCTGCTGACTTCCACGGATTGGAATATCTCGGCTCCGCCCGCGGATATATCTGGTCGCGCACGCTTCCGCTTCTGGATGAATATCTTCTGATCGGCAGCGGTCCCGACACCTTTGCGGAAGTCTTTCCTCAGCATGATTACGCCGGAAAAGTCGTCTATTCCGATCGTCCGGACATGATCATCGAGAAAGCACATAACGATTACCTGACCAAATGGGTACAGACAGGCGGTATTTCGGTATTTTGTATCATTATTTTTTATGTGCTCTTTATCCGATGGGGAATCAAAGGTTTCATCCAAAAGCCGGCAGGTTCTTCAAATACAGCGGAATCGCTTCAAACCCGTCTCGGCTACGGTTGTTATGTCGCATGCCTAAGCTACATGTTTACAAGCCTATTCAACGATTCCACCCTGCAGACATCGCCCTTCTTCTGGGTATTTGCAGGTATCGCGCTGAGCAGTATGGCGGATAACATCCAACTTCGTCATTGACTTGGCATACTGCAAAATCTATACTAAATGTAATTATTCTTTAAACTATAATAATAAAACCAAGGAGGATTTTCTATGAAAGGCTATGCCAAAAAACGTCTCGCATTATTTTTATGCATCATGATTCTAATTCCATCCATCTCATCATTTTTGCCGATGACTGCACAGGAGGTATCTGCAAAAACATCCACTATGCTGTATATGGATCTTTATTTTGAAGCTTTGGATCGTGTTATCCTGATAGAAAAGGGAGAAAAATTTTATCTCGGTGATTTTGTCAATGTATACGAACCTTCCAGTTCCTCAAGTCACTGGTACACAACCTTTTGCAAAAACGTCAAATATACATCCAGCAAAAAATCCGTAATCTCTGTAAATTCCAAAGGCCTCGCCACAGCGAAAAAGACGGGAAAATCTACCATAACCATCAAATATAAAAACGGTATAACATTTTTAAATGTTAAGGTAGTAAAAGCCGGTACATTTAAAAATACAACCGCAGTAAAAGGTGTCCGTAAAAGAGCACAAAAACTGTCTAAAAGTATGCCATCTAAAATCACCCTTTCTAATGGCTATAAGTATCTTGAAATGTCAAGAGATTTCACTGCTTTTACGACAAAACACAGTGCTAACATCACTACATCCGGAACTCTTCGCGGTAAAGCCATGGGTAAAAACAATGGTACTTACACAAAGCTGGCAGTGCCGCAGGCCGGACGTTTTAGTGCATTAAGCGAATTGTTCTATAATTACTATGCAAAACACTCTCCTGTTTCCGGTACAAAGAAACTGAAAATTGCTTCTATCTCTGCTACTCCTACGGAAATCAAAATCAAAACCACACAGAAATTAACAAGCGCACATGTTTTGGCTGCACACCTTGAATATCCATTCCTTAATGACTCTGTCAGCAAAAAAAAGGTGAGTTTCCGCGTTGATATATTTGATAAGAATGGAGTTATATTATCTAACGCTGTTGCTACAATGAAAAAAGGAAGTAATGTCATGACAATTAAGGGCTTTAAAACTTATTCGGCTGAAGAGGGGGATCTCGTTCCTTTCAAACTGAAAAAAGGACAAAAATATGCCATCGGTAGTAAAAAACTTTCTTCCTGGGGTAGCGGAAAAACTTTCAAAGTAAAATAAAAATATTAAAGTCGTACTGCTTATTGGCAGTACGACTTTTTTCTTTTGTATATTGTACCTTAAACCTTTGCACCTTTGGTTTACTCTGTTTCGATTACTTCATCATAAAGATGATTGCTTGGTACTTCATAACCCAATTTGGATTCTAACTGTTTTCTTTCGTATAGTATGGATCTTAGCATATCTTTTTCTTTTGTACTTTTTGCTAATCTGTCAAGACAGGCAATATTATCTTTCAGCATTCCTTCATATTGTTTATCTGTCATAACTTCCTCCATCTCTTCGCCCCTTTCCATGGAATATGTACATTTTAATTTCCATACTTCCATTATAAAGGCTTTTTCATACGGTGCAAGGGCTTTCTGAAATTGTCAAGGTACTTTCTCTTTGGGAAAATTCGCCGAACGGCATATGAATATAGAAAAAGAACATGCAACCGTTGCGATTGCATGTTCTAATATTACCACGATTTTTTACTTATGCAAGAGTAATTTGTCGGATTATACAAAATCTACTCCACCGTCTTCAGCGCCACATCCAGCGGAACCTTTTTTACTTTTTCGAACTGCATCCATGCAATAACCGCGTATACTGCAATTCCTGCAAGACTGATTTTAATGAATGCCTCCATCGGAACATAATAAGGTATCCAGCCTGCATAATCCGAAAGCATTATGACGATTACGGTCGCCATCAGTTTATCCACCAGCGGCATTGTCAGGATAAAGGACGCTATTACTACAATGCTGGTCGTCAGGATATAGAGTCCGCCGATTTCCCGGTCGGTATAACCGAGAATCTTCGTCATGGAAATAGATTGGGCATTTTTCTCGATGACAAGCTTGGAAAGCAGGAAAATAATCAGCGCAAACATCACAAGCCCAAATATGTAGAAAATATCAAACACTCCGCCCATGGAGTTTGAAAGTTGACGGGACATTTTGTTGATATCGTCCTCTGTAATGGTTGCGGCAATCAGCATATCATCAATATCTTCTATTTTCTCATTAGAAAAATAGCCGTTAAAATAATTCTCATCATGCTCAAACACTTCATTATAATAATCTCTTGGCATAAACACTGCGATAGCCACCGGATATTCATAAATGCCTGCCACCTTAAAGTCATAGGTTTCCGAGTCAAACTCTTCTTTTAATGTAACCGTATCGCCCGCTGTATATCCATATTTTTCTGAAAATGCCGAAGAAATATAAACTTCCTCTTTTTCAAAGTCAATGTTTACATACTGACTGTCAGAATCGACACCGTAAAGAGAAACCGCTTCTTCCTTTCGCCCCTCTATTGTCGTCACAAGAGTTCCTGCCGCGTATTTTTCCGCGCCTTCTGTTTCCGTTTCTGCTTCCGCCTTTAAAATATACTGATATGCACTGACAATGTTTTCCGAAATGATTTCCTGATGTCTCTCCATCAAAGCCGGAAAAGCCATACCCAAGATCATAATCAGATTTGCAAAAAACACGCCAAAAATAAGTGTCAGGTAGTTTGGCATATTTTGGAAAATAATACGGAGTCGGAACCGCTTCATAATTCCGATCTTTGTATTCAACTTAAACGCCTTTTTCTTCTGACGTACAGACAGATCACGGCGCAGGAATTTCATCGGAGAAAGCTTCAGCTTTCCGGCAATAATCACATAGTTAATTAAAATCATGGAAATCACCGGTACAACTGTCGTGCGCAGGAAGGCATCCCAATTAAACAGAAGTTCAAAAGTCGGAAGACTGTAGTTGGTATAATAAATTCCTTTTGCAACCTCCAAAAATACTGTATATCCGAGAATGTTTCCGACAATGGCAGAAAGTACCGTTACCGCTACAGGAAGTGTAATATAATGGCGTATAATCTCGCCTTTGGTGTATCCGGACGCGCGGAGCGTTCCGATTACCGTCGCCTCCCTTGCAATTGTGTTACTTGTTGTCACTGCAAAAATAAATGCGATAATCGCAATGACGATATACAAAAATCCCGAAAACATGATGCGGTCGCTTCCCATATCTTCATCTGTAAATACTATCGCCTGGTTAAGATACTGCGGAATGAAATTCGTCATAATTCCGTTTTCAGCCAGCACTTCAAGAAGGTCTTCCGACATTTCTTTTTCTTTGGTTTTATCTGCCGGCTTTTTATTATAAGTCCAGGAATAATTGTAGTGAATTCCCGCTTCTCCCAAAGATTCAAAACCTTCCTCCGTCACAACACCGACGCCGAATTTCATCGCATCAAACATCATGGATGAAGTATCCGCAAACAGGGAACTATAGTCGGAAAGTGCCACAAGTCCGCTGACCGTAAGCTCCGTTCCATCGTAGATAATCGTATCACCGACTGCAATCTTGTTATTATCCGCATACATACGGTCGATGGCCACCTCGCTCTCCGTCTCCGGAAAAGCACCTTCCATCAAACAAACCCTGTCGACCTCCGTGCGGTTTTCATAAAGACGGAGCTTGCTTTCAAAATCATCCGTCTCACGCTCTATGTAGAAGTTTTCATATACTTGTACGCCCTCTTTTTCGATGGTCTCCAGCGTCTCTTTTTCCGCTTTGGCATAATACTCAAAGTTACCATCTTCAATGTTGTGCTTTTCAAATCCTTCGTCGTACACAACTTCTATACTTTTTGCTGCCACAAAAAATCCCGAAATAAATCCGATAATAGACACCATAAATACAAACAAAATAATATACTTTGCCAGATCACTCTTCAACTCTCTTAAAAGTCGTCTGTGTAATGGATTTCTCATCATAACACCCCTTCCTACCAATCAAGCTCAGCAGCCGGGATTTTTCTCTCGTTAAGGTAATTTTTACGGATCATACCGTCGCGAAGAGTAATGACACGGTCCGCCATATTTTTAATCGCATCATTGTGCGTTACCATCACAATGGTATTTCCGTATTTCTGGTTGACTTCTTCAATTAATTTCAGGATTTCTTTTGACGTGTTGTAATCCAGTGCTCCCGTCGGCTCATCGCAGAGGAGAATATCCGGATTCTTTACAATTGCGCGGCCGATGGCACATCTCTGCTGCTGTCCGCCGGAAAGCTGGTTCGGTAATTTGTGACGGTGCTCATAGAGCCCTAAAGTGCGTAAGATATCATCCACATCCAACGGATTGTCGGAAAGATATGCTCCGACTTCAATGTTCTCTTTGATATTCAGATTCGGAATTAAATTGTACATCTGGAAAATATAACCGAGATGCTTTCTGCGGTATATGGTAAGTGCCTTCTCACTCATATCAGCGGTTTTTTCTCCGTCAATTGCAATATAACCGCTGTCCGCATTGTCGATTCCTCCGATAATGTTAAGGAGTGTCGATTTACCGGAACCGGATGGACCGAGAAGTACACAAAATTCCCCTTTTCCAATACCGACATCAATTCCTTTCAATACTTCTACTCTGCTTTCGCCTTCGCCGAAGCTTTTTTTAATCTTGCTGATTTCCAAAAACATGTTTCTTCCTCCTTTGTAGTGACTAAATTTCATACACTATTCTGAGCCAGCCCATTCGCATGACTCTGTGCTTATTCAGAGTCCATTCGCATGACTCTGTGCTTATTCAGAGTCCATTCGCATGACTCTGTGCTTATTCAGAGTCCATTCGCAAAATCGCCCTTCGGGCTTTCCTTTTGCTCATGTATGGCTTCTCGCCATATGAATTTTCACTCTCGCATCCGGCCATGCAAGCATGGCGGCTGCGTTCCTGAAAATTCGCATGACTCTGAATAAAAACAAAATACCGCATACTGCAAATTCAGATTCCTGAACCGCTGTACCCGGAAAATAAAAATAGACTCCATGTACAGCTATTGCAATACATGAGTCTCGTTATTTAAGACAAGCCAGACTGTTAAGTCATGATGTTGACATTGCCACGCCTTCGCGCCACTACTCCCTCATCGGAATGTTCTGTTGTTGTTTTGCATTTTAAACTAAAAAATCAGGGTTTGTCAACCCTGATTTTAGAAATTTTTTATTTTTATACACTCTTCCAGAAGGAAAGGAACCAGTTGTAATAAGACATGTAACCCTTTACTATAAGACACAAAATAATCGTAAAAATAACCGTTGCAGTTACGATTGTAATTCGATTAATCAAGCGTTTTAACCTATAATGATTCTTTGACGCCGTCTCGATCTGCGGATCTAAATTTACCTTTTCCATACGGCTTTTTATCTCTTCTATATCCATATCAAAAGAACCCTGCTCAAGCATTTCCCGCCAGGACGCAATGTTGGTAAGATGCCCTTTGTAACGACCGACATAAATCTGACAAGCCTGAATCTCTCCGGTCAGACGAGGCACATTATAACGTTGCACAAGCCAGTTACCGATTGCACTGTCCTTATCATTGACCAGTTTACTGACAAGACAATTTATAAGCTTGTAAATACAAACCGGTATTACTGTAAAAATCGCAAAAAGCTCTATAATCACAAGAACTCCGCCCAAAATCACAAACGGCAAAACCCTCGACATCGGCAATGCCAAAGAAATCGGTAAAAATCCAAAAATCCCAAGAAAAATACCGCCATACAGCTTCAGTTCAAAATCCTGCTCTTTTTTTCGCTCCTGCGCATGTTTCAAGTGCGCCTCCACCTCTGCCAAAGCATACCCAATTTTATCCTCATAATAATTAATCCAATATGCCGCATTATCGTCATATTGGTAACGCACCGTTTCCTTCGGATCCGCCGGCGGAAGCTGTTCTTTATGATAATCCTCCCAATATTGCTCTTGGGAATCAAACTTTTTAGAATTTCCCATTGTTTCCCCCATAAAAAACTCTTTACACTTACTTCTCCATCTTACCGCTTAAAAAATTCAAAATATTCTTTTTATTTTTGATGCCAAACAGCCAAATACTAAGAACAAGGATAGTCAGGCAGACAAGACTCATAAAAATGTCTCCGGTAAGAAGCATCCCTACGGAACACACAAACATAATCGGAATAAAAAACACATACATCATAACTGCAAAAAAAGAAATTCTTTCCATTGCACGGATTCCTTTTTCCGTAAAATACAGCCGATATGTTCTTGTATATCTGGAATATCCCGTCGCCTTTGCCGGAATAGACAGATAGATGTAGTATTTTCCCTTCTTTTCCTCCAAGGTCATATAATCTCTGTCATACCAGACAGGCGCATCGTACACATGATTTTTCATGCAGGTTTCAATATTATCTTGATTATATTTTTCAGTATATGCTACAAACATGTGTTACCTTCTGCTTACTCTGTTGATTACTTACTCTTCTTCCTCTTCCGTCTCATCCCCAACCAAAAGCTGTACCTTTTCCACACGCTTTCCGTTCATTTCCGTCACAGTAATCTTCAGATTTTTATATTCAAAACTGTCACCGACTTCCGGAACACGGCCGAGCACATCCATTGCCCATCCGCTGACTGTCTGGACGTCAAGTTCATCATTCATGTCAAGTTCTTCAAACACAGAATCCACATTGGTCGTTCCTAAAATCGTGTATTCTTCATCCGAAATCTTCTCAATTTCAAGTGTTACTTCGTCATGCTCATCCCAAATCTCGCCGACAATTTCCTCTATGATATCCTCAAGCGTTACAATTCCGACGGTTCCGCCGTATTCGTCCAAAACAACCGCGATATGTAACTTCTCCTGCTGAAGTTCTTTTAAAAGTTCATCAATTTTCTTTGTCTTCGTCGTGAAAAGCGCAGGTCTCACACAGGCATCAATGCTCTTGCTTGTACGATACACATGATTGTGGAAATCCTTCTGATAAATAATTCCGATAATATGATCCAAACTCTCCTCATACAGCGGAAGTCTTGAATATCCGGATTCTGCAAAAATCTCTGCAATTTCCTCTTTCGTTGCTTTCGTAGAAACACCTGTAATATCAATTCGCGGTGTAAGAACATCCATAGCTTCCAACTCGGAAAACTCGATGGCACTGCGGATCAGCGTACTTTCTTCTTCGTCGATTCCGCCTTCCTGCTCTGCTTCCTCTACAATTGTGATAAGTTCTTCTTCTGTGATGGACGGATTGTCATTTGATTTTACAATCTTAGATAATAATTTTTTCCAAAGACCGAATAAATAGTTAAACGGTGTAAGCACCCACACAAGACATCTAAGAAGCGGCGCAGAGAACATTGCGAATTTTTCCGGATGTTCTTTTGCAATACTTTTCGGTGTTACCTCTCCGAAGATAAGTACAACAATGGTTGTAACCGCTGTCGATACACTCGGTCCGGCTTCGTTTCCGAGCATTTTTACAAAAAGAATCGTTGCCAGGGAAGCCAAGAGAATATTTACAATGTTATTTCCAATTAAAATTGTAGATAACAAACTGTCATAATCCTCTGATATAGAAAGCACCAATTTGGCTTTTTTATTTCCCTTTTCTGCCATGTTCTTGATTCGAATACGATTCAGCGAAGAAAACGCTGTCTCTGTCGCCGAAAAATATGCGGACATTATTACACAGAACACAATAATTATTAGTGACGTGGTATCATTTCCCATGATGTTTTAAAATTCTCCTTTCAACTTAAAAAAGACAACAAAAAGCATAGCCTGCACTAAAAAGTCCCGGCTATGCCTCTAATATTTCTTATAAAAAATATACAATAGAGTGCAGTATTTGCAGTATTACTGTCCCCGTCGTCCATTTCTATTCCTCCGTTTAGTAATGGATACATTATATGCCATTCTTCCTGTCTAATCAAGTAGGAATTTCCCATTTTATCGGATGTTTGTAGGAAATTCACACTTTGACTCTACTAATTTATCCCCTTCATACCGCAATTTTAACGAAAAAAATCTCTCTTCTGTTTCCATGAGGCGGAAGAAAATCTTATCCCCCTCCCATAAATTTAAGTTTTCTATTTCCGATTTCGGAATCCAAGTAAGGACTCCTTCCGCACAATCCTGCATCTTATCTTCGCGCATCTGCCCTTTATATGCGTCTGCCGTATAAAGAAACATGTACTCCGATCCCCACTCATCGGAAATAAAGGTAATCACTCCCCGAAGCCGATAAGATGTCAGTGTAAGTCCCGTCTCCTCTTTTACTTCGCGCAGAAGACACTCCTCCGGCGTTTCGCCTTCCTCAAATTTACCGCCGACTCCAATCCATTTGTCCTTATTTAAATCATTTTCTTTTTTGACGCGATGCAGCATCAGATAGCAGTCATCCTTCTCGATGTAACACAGAGTTGTCATCGTGTGCTTCATACTTCCATCTCCCTGAAAAATAAAATACAATTCCTATAAAAAACGGCGTAAAGCCCGCCAGTGCATCTCCGAGCCAAAAACCAATGTGTTTCATGTGAAGCGTAAGACCGAACAACACAGAAAGCCCGATACGGAGCACAATTCCGTCCAGGATCGCCGTTGCAAAATTGACCTTTGTATTTCCGCTTCCGTTCATCAGTGCATTCATGACGGCACGCAGTGCTCCTCCGTAAAACAACAGAACTGCAATCGGTATATAATCTCTTGCAATCGCCAATACTTCCTTCTCCTTCGTAAATATTCCGAAAATCGGATCCGGAAACAAAATAAAGACGGCAGAAAACACGGTTGCAATGGACAGTGTCAAAATAGCAAGGCGCTTGAGAATCGCTTTTACACGGTCGTTCTTTGCCGCTGCAATGTTTTGACCCACCATGGTGGAACCGGCGGTATTCATCGCCATGGAAACAAGATTGCTGATACTCGCCACCTTATTTGCTATGCCTGCAAATGCACAGACAACAAGTCCGTAGGAGTTAATCCAGGAGTTAACAAAAAGCTTTGACACCTGAATAGATGCAGATTTAATGGCCATCGGAGTTCCCAGCTTTACAAGATCAAAAAGCATTTCTTTGTCCCAATAAAAAAAATCCCGGACCTTGATATCTAACGAAAACTGTTCTTTGTTCTTATATAAAAATGCAATACATGCCAAAAAACTGACTGCCTGGCTGGCCACTGTTGCAATGGCTGCTCCGCTTACTCCGAAGTCCAAAAAAACAACCAAAATCACATCCAGTGCAAGATTGATGACCGCTGCGATTCCGATAAACAAAAAGGGATGCTTGGAGTCCCCCATTCCGCGCATAATGGCACTTGTCATGTTATAACCGTAAATAAACACAAGTCCTATCATACATATGATTGAATAGCTGAGAGCTCCGTTGTAAGCCTCAGACGGAGTATTCATAAGTTGCAGCATTTGGTGACGCAGAAAAAAACCTATCACACTGATGACCGCTGCACTTGCCAGCAAAAATCCGCACATTGTTCCGACAAACCTGCCGATTTGTTCTCTTTTTCCAAATCCGATAAGGCGAGCGATAAGTACCTGACCTGCGCTTGCAAATCCCATTGCCACGAATGTCAGCATCGCTGTGACATCCCCTCCGACGGAAACAGCCGAAATTCCTGTCTTTCCAAGCCGGTTTCCGACAATAATCATATCTACCATATTATATACAACCTGAAGAAGGTTGGATAAAAAAATCGGAAATGCAAAGGTCAAAAGTTGACTTGTAATATTTCCCTCTGTGAAATCCCTGATTTTTGTTTCACTCATTCTATCACCTGACATTATCTTTTCTTCCGAAGTAAGTATAGCACTTCCTGTTTTTCTTATCAATTCCTGCTCTTTTTCCATAAAACGATACATATACTTATATATACTTATTTATATGTTTTCCTTGAAATATTGAGAAAAAGAGAGTAAAATCAACTTGATATTGTGGTCTGAAATCAAAAGACCGCGAAAAATAAGCAATAGTTTTATAGAGAGGACGTAAGAAAAATGAGTGAAAACGCTAAAAAAACAGGCGGCTGGCGCACAAACAAATGGATCCGCGCTGCAATCCCTGCATTACTTCTGCACTGCAGTATCGGTACTGTTTACTGCTGGTCAATCTTCAGTCAGGAAATCGCTGACTACATCGGCTTTACAAAAGCTGATACAGAATGGGCATTCAGTTTTGCCATCTTCTTCCTCGGAATGTCAGCTGCATTCTTAGGAAATATCGTAGAAAAAGACATACATAAATCTTCCTTAATCGCTACGATCTGCTTCGCAGCAGGTATGGCAGGAACAGGATTCTTTATCTACTACGGTGGATTACATCAGGGAAGTAAACTTGCCCTCATCGGTATTTATATCTGCTACGGTTTGATTATGGGTATCGGTCTCGGTACAGGTTACCTTTCACCGGTTAAAACACTTATGCTTTGGTTCCAGGACAGAAAAGGTCTTGCAACAGGACTTGCCGTTGCAGGTTTCGGTGCAGCTAAAGCAATCGCTTCTCCGATCATGCAGGGTATGCTTTCCGGACTCGGCGAAGGCGGAATCTACAAAATGTTCTGGATTCTTGCTTGTGTATACTTTGTAATGATGTTCACAGGACACTTATTACTGAAAAAACCGGATGGATGGCACGAGCCTGCAGCTTCCGGCGAAAAAGGACCTGGTATTTGGGAAGTTATCAAAACAAAACCTTTCCTTAACTACCTTGGTATCTGGTTAATGTTCTACATCAATATCACTTGCGGTCTTGCCCTGATTTCTCAGGAAAAGATGATTGTAAAATGTCTCGGTCTTGCAGGTGCTGTAGGAATCATCTCCACAGTTTCCGCTATCTTCAATGCCGGCGGACGTTTAGGTTTCTCAGCCTGGGCTGACACAATGAAAGACAGAAATACCATCTACAAATTAATCTTTATTTTGTCTATCGCTCTCACAGGTCTCGTTATTTTGACAGGCGGTATCCAGAATGGAGCAGGAAATACAGTATTGACAATTCTTGTTCTTGCACTTATCATGATTGTAAACGCAGGTTACGGCGGTGGTTTCTCCAACGTACCGACTCTTCTTTCCGATCATTACGGAATGGGAAGCATCAGTGCACTTCACGGAATCACATTATCTGCATGGGCTTTTGCCGGCCTGACAGGTAATCAGCTTGCAACATGGATCGTAAATAACTTCGGTGAAGAGATTGAAGTTGCAGGCAACACTGTAAATCCGGTAGGATATCAGACAGTGCTTTATGTAACACTTGCTCTTTACATCGTAGCTCTTGTCTTAAGCTTAGTATTCGTAAAACCGACAGACAAGGCACTTGAGGCTAAGGCTGCTAAGAAAGCTGCCAAAGCATAGTATTCGAAATATTCATTATAGTTTGCCATAATCTGAAATGGATTTTTGCAATAAGAAAAACCATGGCGGTGCCTCTGCCATGGTTTTTCGTTTTTATCTGCGGCTTAACAGAAATCTCTTACGGTATTTCAGCTGCGCATATTCAGAAATATGTTTCATATAAATCACATCGTAAGCGCCTCCGACCGCTCCCACAATGGGAATCCCCTGTAAAAACTTCATATACAAAAGCTCTTTGGAAAGTGCACCTGCTGCCTTTTTGCTCTGCTCCCTGCGGTCATAACCTGCCAGAAGATAAGGATCTGCAGCAAAATAATCAATTTCCGCGTTAATCCTTTTAGCTGTCTCGCCGTAGGAAACTGCCCCTTCTATGATTTTGAGAATAAAATACTGTTCTTCTTCCGTGTCATAGTGATATCCGTAGCTTAATGCAATCTCGTAAATGCTCCGGAAAATCATCCCCGTAAACAAAGGAATATCCGGAAGTCCGACACCGACCAGTCCCATTCCAATCCCCGACACTCCCGAAATCAGAAGATTTTGATTTCCTGCCGACTTTGCTTCCTTGGAAAATGCCCGAAGAGTCTTCCGGCTTCCTTCCACTTCGTCAGCAAAATTATTTACGATATATTTCTTTTCTTTTTTCTCTTTTTGATATGTCTTCTCTATGACCGTTGTACCTTTTTCGAAAATTGCGGAAAATGCTTTTTCAAACGCCGCATCAAGGGCAGACTGCATCTTGGCAGGCACTTTTTCTGCCAACATGTTGTTCAGCTTGCTGTCTTTTTTCTGCGCGCGCTTTTCAAGATATTTTTCTTCCCTTTTATTTAAAATCTGCCACTCCTTCTCCAGGGGTGTTTTCTTTTGAAACATTGCCATAGGTATCACTCCTTTTATAACAAAAGGACTGACTCCGGTAAAATACCGAACTCAGCCCAATAATCTAGAACAGTTTCTTTAATGAACCTACGGCATCAGAAAGCTTATCGCCGGCGATTTTTGCCTTTACGCCGTCTACTACTTTGTCTACCATACCATCCGGAATATCAATTCCTGCAAGGTTCTCGATTGCTTTCTCAGGATTTTTCATAAACTCTTCTTTAAATTTGTCATCTTTTTTTACTTTTTCTACGATTTCTTCAATCTTTTCTTTTACGTCCATGGTACAATCTCCTTTTGTATAAGATATATATAATTATACTATAGAAAAAAGTGAAGTACCAGTATTTCTTATTGCATTCCGCAAGTCTGAATGATCCAATCCTGACCTTCGCTGCGAGTAAGCGTGTATGTATAATCTTCATAGGTCATCCCCGGATTTAATGTCATATTCTCACAATCCTGTGGTACGTAAAAGCTTGATGTAAAGATAACTGCTTCATCTGCCCCGTAAGATGCTGCAATCTGCGCATATTCTTCATCGCTGTAAGTGTCATCATATTCTAACGTGTTCATAATGCAGCCCTCAAAGTTCTCCGCAAAGAAATCTGCTGCCATCTGTTTTGCATCCGCAAAATCGCTGCTGTCGCCTGTTTCCTGTACCTCTGTCTGCGTTATCGGAGCCACGATTCCCGCTGTCTGCGGTCCGCATCCTACAAGTACTGTTGCCACCATTGCTACCATTGCTGCCATTGTAAATAATTTGTTTTTCATTTTAAATTCTCCCTTCGTGTTTGGCTTATTTGTTTGCCTTTTCACTTAGTACACGATTGGGAATTTGAAAAAATCCTATTTTTTTAATTTTTATTAATTTTTCAGAAAAATCAAATCCGCAACAAGCATTTTTTCGCTCGGTCCCATCTTTACAGAAAAATATCCTGCGTAAGCATAACCTGCTCTTGCCTGTTCCTCAATTGCATGCAAAAAGGACATCCGTCGGATGTCCTTTTTCATGTAACTTGAGAGCGCGAGACGGGACTCGAACCCGCGGCCCCGACCTTGGCAAGGTCGTGCTCCACCAACTGAGCCACTCGCGCATATTTCACTTGTCTGCATCTTGCAAATGCTTTCTGCAGAAGCGGGTGATGGGAATCGAACCCACGTATCCAGCTTGGAAGGCTGGTGTTCTACCATTGAACTACACCCGCGTATTTTGGATTGAAAACCAAGTGCCCAGAACCGGAATCGAACCAGTGACACGAGGATTTTCAGTCC
>JAFUOI010000010.1 GCA_017482005.1 Lachnospiraceae bacterium | reverse complement strand
GCCAGCGTTCATCCTGAGCCAGGATCAAACTCTCATGTTGAATTTTTTCCTTGGTCAAAATTTAGCTTGGCTAATTTAACCGTTTTTACTTTGTTTAGGTTTTGTTCTCTGAACAATTCTTTTTAGAATTTTCAGGGTTGCATTGCTGTTTATTTGTCAAGGTTCTGTGCGTTGTCATCGTTTTGTTAACCCCGCAACGAATGTTAGTCTAACATCCATTGACATGTTTTGTCAACACCTTTTTTGTAAATTTTTAAGTTTTTTTGTTTTCTTTTTTATACAAGAAAAATCGCGGTCATTTTACCGCGATTTTTTCATATGATACAACGCTCCTATTCTGCTGTATTCACTGTTGTTTCACGCCCTTCATTTTTCAACTGTAATCCCACGGATGTAATTTCCTGTGCTTCTGTCTCCGGCATTTCTGTTATAATCACAGCCTCATATGATTCTCCTGCAGCAAAACTACGACTGACTGCCATAAAATCATTCTCAAGCATTGAAACATATGCCCGCTGTGTTTTACTTCCGTTTATAATAATCTTACAGCTCAAATCTGACATGCTTAATATGTCAAGTGCACTTTCCTGCGAAGCCATGTTTGTAATTTCCATTTTCAACACTAAAAGTTTGTTTCCGGTCCCTGCTTTCATTGAGAAGAATAACTCTTCCGCAGAACTTTCATCCGCCGGATAATTGTCGCACACTTCAAAAGCCTGATACTTTATATCAAATCCGTCCACTCCAAGTATCTGTGCAATACTTAGCGACGGTTTGGCATCTTCTTCTATTGTATTGGAAGAGATGATTGTATCCTCAGGTTGCGCTTCTTCCTCTAAATTCTCCGGTGCAACTTCCTCTGTAACAGTTTCCGGTACAATAGGTTTTTCCTCCGGCGGAACAGACGTATCGACAATTCTCCCTTCATAGTCTGCATGATATTTTAATAAGAGTCCGGCAGCATATTCTGTTATTAACGCATTTTCTTCTTCCGTCATTTCCGGAATCTGATTTTTACATCCTGTCAGCGCAAAGGCAAAACTGCAAACCATCAACAAAACTATAATGCTTTTTTTCATCTTTATCATAAATCCCGCTTTCTGCTCACTACACCTTTTCATGGGCATATAAAATAAATGTCATTTTATTCTACCACTATTTACACTCTAATTCAAACCAAAATTCCACACCATCTTCACGGTTGTTTACGCCATACGACTGATTCATGGATTCCATAATGGCTTTTACAATAGAAAGACCAACACCGCTTCCGCCATACTCTCTTGTCCGCGCCTTATCTACTTTGTAAAACTTATCCCACAAATAAGGAATACACTCTTCCGGAATCTGTCTGCCGGTATTAAACACTTTAATCCGGGCTTTGTCATCCACTTTTTCTACCCGGATAGAAATCTTCTTCTCTCCGTCAAGATGATTTAACGCATTTGTAAAAAAGTTTGTAAACACCTCTGCAACTTTAAACTCGTCACCCCATACATAAATCGGAGTCTCTTGTTCAAAAAAAACATTTGCCGATGCATTCTCAATCAAAATTGTAACAGTAGACAGATAATTGCGAATCATTTCTACCACATCAAATCTTTCCATTGTCACAATATCATTGCCGAACTCCAACTGGTTTAATGTCAAAAGCTTCTTGACTAATACATCCATCTTCTGTGCTTCATCCATAATGACATCACAATAAAACTCTCTGCTCTCCGGATCTTCATTAATATTCATCTTCAACCCCTCTGCATACCCCATAACCAACGCAAGCGGCGTTTTAAGTTCGTGTGATACATTAGAAAGAAAATCTCTTCTCATCTCATCTATCTGCTCTTTTTTCTCAATATCATTAAGCAGTTCATTATTAGCTGTCTTAAGCTCCGAAATTGTATGTTCCAATTTATCGGACATCTCATTCATATGAGACCCAAGAATCCCTATTTCATTCTTTTCATCGCCTGTATACTTCGCCTCGAAATCAAGATTAGTCATCTTCTGGGAAATATCTGCCAACTGCAGAATCGGCGTTGTAATCCTTCTTGATATAAACCAAATAATTACCCCGCTTAAAACAACTGCAAAAATTCCTATATACATAAGAAAACGGTTGGCAATCTTAGCACTATCTCTGATACCCTCCATGGCTGTTCGCATAATAAACGGATTTCCGTTATCCAAAAAGCCCCACATTTCAATGTAACTAATGTTCGTTCTTTTATCATAACTATTTTGTATTGTGTATTGCGGCGTCTGCTCTAATACGTTTTTTTCAGATTCCTTTTCGGTTATGACAGCAAATACATGATCCAGCAATTCCCTGACAAGATAATCATAGTCATGAACAGAAGATGTTACCGGCTGGGAATCTGCATTTATAACAAGAATATTTATATTATAAATACCACTGATTTTTTGCACTTCAATCTGAAACTGTTCCGAACTGGTATTACCTGCATTTGAAGCTTCATTAATACTCCTGTAAGCCGAAAGCAACACGTCTTTTTTGTTTTCAACATAATATTTTTCCAGC
Organism: Lachnospiraceae bacterium; assembly: GCA_017482005.1. The sequence continues at coordinate 97,105 of JAFUOI010000010.1, read as the reverse complement.
AACGTCGTATTAAGCAACCAACACAGTAAAATAGTCGCTGCCATTAGCGATATAAAGATTGTTGCAAACTGTCTGCGTAACGAATGTTTCATACTTTTCCTCTCTTATTGGAACTCTCCTCCCCGTTACATTCTAACATTCCCAAACATCGGAAACAATATTTTCACAAACCTTTCACATTTATTTTAAACAAGAAAAGACTTCCGCACACATGGAACAAATCCATAAGTGCGAAAGTCTTAAATACTACTTATCTTTCCAAACAACAAAATGATAACTGTCAAGTATCCGAAAATACTCTGCAAGACGCTCGTATAACGGTTCTGCTTTTTCGCCGAACTGCGCTTTCACCTCTTCACCGAGTTTCAGAATGTTTTTCTCTTCACAAAGAAGGGGCCAGACAAAACTTCCTGTCTCATCCAAATGCACATAGCTGATTTTCGGTTTCTTCAATAATTTCTGTGCCACGCGGTTAAACACTCCTTTGTTTTCGATATGAAGTGTTACAATACCATTTTCGTCCGTTGTCCATTCAAGACCGTCCGGGCGAAGCGGCGTCCGCTCCAGATAATTTTCAGAATCTTTTTTCTTTTTACCCATTTTTGTTTCCTATTTTCTCTTTTTCCAAAGAGAGAACTTGCAAAGACTGAGAATAACCAGTGCAAATACAACAAGGCTGCCAATGTTAGCTACTGCTGTCGGAAGATTCAGCTTACCTGAGATATCAATCATCTCACCAACACCGAATACCGCAAGAACAGCCAAAAGAATTCCGACAAGACCCTCACCGGCAATCATACCGGAACAGAATAATATTCCGTCGCTGATGATTTCTTTTTTCTCTTTCTCTTCTTTTTTCATCTTTTCAAATACAAGTCGAACAAGACCGCCGACCATAATACAAGCATTGAGCTGTACCGGTAAATATACACCGATTGCGAACGGAAGAACCGGAATACCGAGCACTTCAACTACAATTGCAATAACCACACCGATGAACACCAGATTCCACGGAAGATTTCCTCCCATAACACCTTCGATGATCATCTTCATAAGAGTCGCCTGCGGAGCTCCGAGTTCTGCTGAACCAAATCCCCAAGCTTTATCAAGAAGGTATAATGTTCCTCCGATGGCAAATGCAGAAGCAACAACACCTACGACCTCACCAATCTGCTGTTTCTTCGGTGTCGAACCCAATAAGAATCCGGTCTTCAGATCCTGCGATGTATCACCGGCAATTGCTGCCACGATACAAATAATAGAACCGATTGCAATTGCTCCCTGCATACCATGCGCTCCCACATCACCTGTTGCTTTTAAAATAAGTGTTGTCACAAGAAGTGTTGCAATTGCCATACCGGATACCGGATTGTTACTGCTTCCTACAAGTCCTACCATTCTGGAAGACACTGTCGCAAAGAAGAATCCAAAAATAACTACGATAACCGCACCGATAAACGTAACCGGCACTGCTGGAACAAGCCAAACCAAAAGCGTCAAAACAGCGATGGCACTAATTACAAGTTTCATACTAAGATCCTGTTCCGTACGACTGTTTCCTGCTTTTACGCCACCTTTCATTCCTTTGATTGCATCACGGAACGTTGTTATGATAAGCGGAAGTGATTTCAATAAACTGATGATACCACCGGCTGCAAGTGCACCTGCACCGATATAACGAATGTAACTTCCCCAAATCGCGCTTGCACCGCCTGCCGCATACAACGCACCAATTGTTTCTGTTCCCGGATATAAAATAACACTTTCACCCAGCATAACAAAAATCGGAATTAATACCATCCAACTGAATACACCGCCGGCAAACATGTAAGAGGAAATTCTAGGACCACAGATATAGCCGACACTCATTACCGCCGGATAAATCTGTGTACCGATTTCACCCGAATATCCTTTGAAACTTGCAGACACTTCACTAGGAACAGCTTTTAAACCATCAATGATAAATTTAAACACTGCCGCAAATCCCATACCGGTAAATACCGTCGATGCATTTGCACCGCCTTCTTCACCTGCAAGAAGTACTTCTGCACATGCAGTTCCTTCCGGATACGGAAGTGTTCCGTGTTCTTTTACAATAAGTGCATTACGAAGAGGCACCATAAAGAATACTCCGAGAAGTCCTCCTAATAATGCGATTACTGTAATCTCAACAATACCCGGTTTTTCCATAACGCCTTCTGACGCCCAAAGGAAAAGTGCCGGAAGTGTAAAGATTGCACCGGCGGCCAAAGACTCGCCGGCAGAACCGATTGTCTGCACTACATTACTTTCCAAAATTGAGTTTTTGCGCATAATCACGCGAATCACACCCATTGAGATAACCGCTGCCGGAATGGATGCTGATACTGTCATACCTACTCGAAGACCGAGATAAGCATTGGCGGCTCCGAATATTACAGCCAAAATAATACCCATGACAATGGATGTCACTGTAATTTCCGGTGTTACTTTTGACGCCGGAATATACGGCTGAAATTCTTTTTGTTCTTTCATAAATAACCCTTGCCTTTCTTTTGTTTTCACTTGTTCCATAATATATGATTTTATGCCTGAATGCAAGCAAATACAAATATTTCCTAACTGGGATTTGCTTTTTCTCTCACATGGGAATAAAATAAGAAATCGGAACGATATAATTCATTGCAAAGGATATGATTATAATGATAGGACTTGGAACAATTATAAATGTCGCCGCAATTGTTGCCGGCGGCCTTTTCGGAAAACTATTCGGACGTTTCTTAAAGGAACGTTATCAGGATGGTCTAAACAACGCCTGCGGAATCTGCGTACTTTTCATTGGTATCGGTGGTGCCATGGAAGGTATTTTAAACGTAAGCAGCGGCTCACTTGCAAGCGGAAATTCCATGATGATTACCATTTCCCTCGCACTCGGTGCTCTTCTCGGCGAATTACTCAATCTTGAAGATAAATTCGAATCCTTCGGAACATGGCTCAAAATGAAAACCGGAAACGCCAAAGACAGGAAATTTGTAGACGCATTTGTTACCGCCTCACTTACTGTAAGCATCGGAGCCATGGCCATTGTCGGTTCCATTGAGGACGGTATTTTCGGCAATTACTCCATTTTGGCTACCAAGGCCGTTCTTGACTTTATTATAATTATTGTCATGACCTGCTCTATGGGAAAGGGATGTGCATTCTCTGCCATACCGGTGGGACTATTTCAAGGGAGCATCACACTCCTTGCAAAGTTTATAAAACCGATCATGACAGAAGGCGCACTCGCCAATCTCTCCCTGATCGGTTCTATCTTAATCTTTTGTGTCGGTTTAAATCTTGTATGGGGCAAAAAAATCCGCGTCGCAAACCTTCTGCCCGCTATTCTTATTGCAGTGGTTTGGGCATATATTGGCTGTTGATTCTGTTTTCCGGTTTCGGATCAACCAGATAAAGTACAGCCACAAAGAACCACTCAAGGGGTTTCATCAGAATATAAACTATATCTGCCGCCCAAGCGGTATTGATATGTCGTGAAACCGGATATCCGTAAGTATCATAGAAACGTCGTATCTTCCTGTGAAGATGCGGCGCTTTTTCTTCCAATAACTGTTCAAACGCATTTGCCACACAAAGTTGCCTGTTGACAACTATCTTCTCTCCTCTCCTGATTCCGTAGCGCAATGGTTTTACAATCTTTTTATGCCCGCGAAGAGAAACCGTGCAAAGATAGTGTGTATCATAAGCTACCGGCGGAGGTGATATTTCCCCGGATAAAACCCAGTCACTGGTCTGTGTAAATACTTTTATAATGCTGTCCGGCTGTTGTCCGAATAATATGAGCAATCCAACAAGTATTCCAAGCACAGGCAACAGCGCAACCACTGCACCCCAGAATAAGTTGGCACCCGAAAGCAGCCAGCAATTTATTTTTTGCAAAACAGGATTGTTATATCGTAATTCCTTTTGCTTCTCCGCTTTTTCCTTCACAATGCAAACCATAAGCACAATGACATGAATCATGTACAAAAGCGGTACCGCACAAAGGCATAAAATCGTAATGATATCCGACGGACCAATCCGAATATAATACAATGCATCCGGGTTTGCTGCATCCGGGAACACATCGCCCATTCTTGCGGGCAACGGATGCGGAAGACAAATCAGTTGAAACACAAACACTGCGCACAAAGCAATTCCAACGTAAATTCCGGCCAGAAAAAACACTTCCATAAGCGGCGGAAGTTTTTTTCTTGTAAATTTAAGCAAAATATAACTAAGCACTCCCCAGACCGCAAACAACATAAGCGACGGCAAATGCTCTGACGCGAACGGTGCATGCGCATGGATGACATCATGAATGTTCAGCGGTGTATTGTAGTCCGGCAAATCCCATAGGATGTACGCCAAAATCATATATATTCCGCCGCAGGCAAAAGCAATTGCCTCAAACCACCATTTTTCCTTTTTCTTAACAAACAAGATAATATCAATTGCAACCAAAACAAACGGTAAGATAAAAATAACCGCTACGATTGCCATAGCAACCAATTCTTTCAATTTTATTCACCTCTGCGTTTCTTTGCCAGAGCTTCCCTTTCCCTGCAAATATCTGCCCATTTCGGTATTTTTTCAAGGTGCACGGAAAAGTCTTCCAAAATCTTTGGTATCTCTATTCCCTGCGGACAAATTTTGCCGCATTTTCCGCACTTGATACAAGCAGCCGGAAGTTTACTCTCTTCTAATGCATCCAGCCACATAACTGCATTGGTAGACGGCGCAATCACAATCTCATTGTATGTCGCAAGCATCTTCGGAATATCAAGCCCCCTCGGGCACCCATCACAGCAATATCTGCACGCAGTACACGGTACCGAATTTTTCATTCCTTCCGCAATCGTCAGCAAAAGCTTATTCTCTTTCATAGAAAGCGGTTTCTCCGCCGCAAAAGTGTTTAAATTATCTTTCATCTGCTCTACATCGGACATTCCGCTTAAAATCATTGTCACATTGGGAAGTTCCTGCAAAAACCGGAAACTCCACGCCGCAATACTTTCCTGTGGTCTGTTTTGTTTTAAAATAAGGGTATCTTCTTTTGGAAGATTTGCCAGTTTGCCGCCGCGAACCGGCTCCATGACCCAGACCGGAATTCCTCTCTCTGTCAACAGTTCATACTTCTCTTTTGCCTGTTGCAACGTCCAATCCAGGTAATTTAGCTGAATCTGGCAAAACTCCATATCATCTCCGTACAAATCAAGAAACTCCTTCAGATTTTCCAAACGGCCGTGACTGGAAAACCCAAGATGTTTGATTTTCCCGAGACGCTTCTGCTCTCTGAAATACTCCATCACACCAATCTTTTCATCTGTGTAAATATGTATGGAATTTTCATATACATTATGAAGTAAATAATAGTCAAAATACTCCACGCCGCATTTTTCAAGTTGTTCTTCGAAAATTGCTTTCGGGTCATATTTTTCCACAATCTGGTGTCCCGGATATTTGGTTGCCAATCGGTAACTCTCCCTAGGATAATTACGCAGGAGTCTTCCGATTACAATCTCCGACTCGCCGCCATGGTACGGATAGGCCGTATCAAAATAATTTACCCCCGCTTCCATTGCAAGCGCGACCATTTTCTCCGTCTGCAACTCATCAATCTGTCCGTTTTCCAAAAGCGGCAAACGCATGGTTCCGAAGCCGAGAAGCGACAATTTATCCTCTTTAAATGTTCTGTATATCATATACCCTCCCCCTTATAATCAAAGAAATAATTCTAAACTCTACTCATACATCTACCACCCCAGCTGCTCTGCCTTTGTCTTCAACCCATACTCCTCATCCGCGCGAAAACATTCCAAATACTCTGTGCAGTAGTCTAAAAGAAGACGTGCCTTACGGCGGAGCGGCTGTGCTTGTAACAGCCATTCTCCTTCGCTATATTCTGAAGCAAATTTTTCGAAAACGCGACTTCTGTCCTCCGTCGGGAAGGTTTTCGAATACTCATCAACAAAATACACCTCATCAATATCTTCAAAATCACCAAAAAAAGTCTGTTCATGGTGCTCTTCATAATCAAAATATGAATCTAAATACGCAAACCCTTCCGGATTACATGCCTGCCAATCTGTCTCCAATTGTTCAGCTGCTCCGCAATAAACAAAATAGTTGTCGATAGCATGTGTCATTTCATGAATCACATTTGCCTCCAAACAATCCTCCATAATGTTCATTGCCAAATTGTAATATCCGTTATCAAAGGAAAAAAAAGCTCCCGCATCACTGATATTTTCTTTATTTTTCGGTGTAAAAGCTCCGCATAAGTATACGTTAAATCCCAATGCGTAGTCCTGTGTCATCTCTTCACACATTCCATCCGGAAACGCGCCCATTGCCAGTTCCAGTTCCTCCAGAGCAGAATAAATACGTCCCTCATCTGTCACTTGCTCATAGTCATAAGCACCAAAATCACAGGTGACATTTTCTCCCATAACAATATTAATTCCATACTTCTCTTCCATTTCTTCTGCCTTATCCGTTAAATCCGCATAATCAATTTCACGGGGAACCTCTGAAAAAATTTTTTCCTTCTTTTGACCTGCATTCTTAGCTTCCGCTTTTGCATAATCCCACAGAAATATCTCCGACATCCGCTCCTTATTTTCATCAACAACATAAATCAATATTTTTCCCTGGGTTTCGGAAATATTTTCATCCACTTTCACATAACTGTATATAATCTCAGGTTCTATCTTGGTTTCATATGTCTTTCCAAGCGTATAGTCCGTCATTTTAAAACGATCGACAGGCGAAGGTTGTACCTTTGCCAAATCCTTCCCATAGTCCCACGCGTTCCACAATATATCTTTTTGATCTTTAAAACGATACTTCTCCTCAAATGTCTGTTGCTTAATATTATAGACATAATAGTAATGCTCATTTTCCTGCAGGCACTCTGCATATATACGCAGACACTCACCATCTTCGCTTACATTTTCAAGAGAGCATGCTCCCATATTAAAATGAGGCACAAAAACATTCTGTGCCTCATTGCAAAACGTTTTATAGTTGACCTGCTTTCCTGCAGCACTATATTCATCCAATCCATGTACATACACTTTACATGTATTAAAATCCATAAAATACAGCTTACTGTCACGAACAAACATCCCTTGCGGCATTGCATAATCTTCAAATGATAATATACTGTATTCTGACAAATCCTCCGTATATATGTAAATACTATTCTCATATACATCTTTCAAAACCAAGGGCTTTGTGCTGAGTATATTATACCGATCCGGCGCCGAAAAATAATTTTCATCCACAACTTGAGAAATACTACTGCCCAACTGTTTCTCTCCTGTAAGATACGAAAAAAACCAGATTTTTTTATGAATCAAGTTTCCCTCCGGCAACTCTTCATAAAGCAGAATCCTATCATCATCGCACATTGCTGCTGCAACTACATTTTCAAGGTCAGCAAGATAATCTGTAAAACAGTACACACCCGAATTCTCTTCCATGTGGTAATCTTCTATATTATATTTACTTTGCACAATATTTTCGCAACCGCTGCAACAAAATGCCAATACCAGCACACAGGTTGCTGCAACTAACATATGCATTTTTTTTACTTTTCCATAGCTAACATTCAAATTTATATCCCATCCCCCAGATAGTTTTAATACACTCTCCCCGATCTCCCATTTTACTGCGAAGTTTTTTGACATGAGTATCAATTGTGCGTGCATCACCGAAATAGTCATAATTCCATACATGATTCAGAATTACTTCCCGCGACAAGGCAATTCCCTGATTCTCCACAAAGTAAGTAAGTAACTCAAACTCTTTATAGCTAAGATCCACCTGCTTATTACCAATCGTAACTATATGGGCCGCTTTATCAATCGTAATATCACCTGCAGCAAGAACATTGTCCGACGATGTTCCGTTACTGCGTCGAAGCACCGCTTCCACTCTTGCCACCAATATTTTCGGACTGAACGGTTTCGAAATATATTCATCCACACCGAGCTGAAACCCAAGCAGTTCATCCTGCTCTGTTGTTTTTGCCGTAAGCATAATAATCGGAACCTGTGAATATGCCCGGACCTCACGGCAGACCTGCCATCCGTCAACCTTCGGCATCATAACATCAAGAATAATAAGTGATATGCTTTGATCTTCAAAAAAAATATCCAGTGCCTGTTCTCCGTCCTCAGCTTCTATCACTTCGTAATTGCTGCGGATCAAAAAATCACGCACCAGCTTTCTCATTCTGCTTTCATCATCTACCACAAGAATTTTGGTCTTTTCCATAATTGTTCCTTCTCCGTATCAAATTCACATGCATTAAGCTTACGCCTTCTGTTTTTAACATACAGTATATTTATGTTTAATCTGTGAAATTTCATACCTGATCTTTCAATCCGGTAAAATTTGCAAACAGAATCATTATTCGCTTGTTGTATCCTCCGCAATCCCCAGTTGCGCCTCTTTCTCCTCGATTATTGCCTCTCTCTCTTCCAGTTCCTGCTCCCACGCAGTGTACTGGTTAATAATCTTTGTTTTATAATTCAAAACCGTCGGATTGTTTCCGGTCTGACTAATGACAAACAGCACTATCACCAGCAAAACAAGCACCACATTCACAAATACTGACACGCGAAGTTTAGCAGAAACTGCCTGTTCTTTTTTCTTCTGATTTTCCAACCGGCTCTTCCATAATTCATCACGCTCCGAAAGAAGTCCTTTTTCCAAATCATCCGGCTGTGCTTTTTCTGCTTCCTGATCCATGATGACGTACATTTTATCCACGCCTTCATATTGGTTTTTGATCAACCAGTCATACAAACGCAACATATATGTAATACCGACCGGTGTTTGGAAAGTACGGTTGTCTCTTGCCTTTTTGTATACATTTGCAACCGCCTCAATATCATTATAATTTAACTTCTCATCTAATATCTCAATTCTTTTCTGCTCAATCTGGGCAAGTTTTGCCTGTTTAATATCCGTAAACGCAATTCCGCCCACAAGATAAATTTTCTGATCCTCCATAATAATTCCTGCCTTTCCTTAGGTGCCATACTGATAGATAATTCATTATAACATACTTTTTTTATTTACTCAAAATTACTATATCGTTGTTTTTAAGAAAATTTCTATGTATTCGCATCACAAAAAACACATAAAAAGGCAGTACATCACAATTGATGCACTGCCTTTTCATCGTTCATATGGAGCCGACGGGAGTCGAACCCGTGTCCAAAAGCCCATTCCCTGTCCTTCTACTATCATAGTCAGTTATTTGGAATTCCCGCCATCTGCCGGGAGCTGACACCCTGCAGATTTTGGTAGCTTCATGATACGCCCGTATGCGCAAAGCTTAACATACGTCGTTTCCTACATAGTCGATGCCTGAGTCCTGATGTGTAGGTGCACTAGGTCAGACAGCTGCAACTAGGCAGCGTATGCTAAATTTTCTTCAGCGTTTATATTTAGGTTTGCGATTTGACGCCATCGCCTTCGGATAGCTTCTCCAGCTGCAAGACCCCTGTCGAAACCATTACGGCCCCTTGGTCTCCGCTTTGAGCGGATGTGCCATAGGCACAATTTATCAGTTAAAGGTTTTTTACCTTAAACTCTCGTTCTGTTTCACGGCGCGCATCTTTCTTTGCAATGTCGTGTCGCTTATCATACAATTTTTTACCTCGGGCAAGACCGATTTCTACCTTTACTTTACCATTTTTAAAGTAGACCTGCAACGGAACAAGCGTAAATCCTTTTTCCGCCATCTTACCTGCCAGTTTGTTGATTTCTGCCTTGTGTAACAGAAGTTTTTTTACGCGGAGCGGATCTTTGTTGAAAATATTTCCTTTTTCATAAGGACTGATATTCATTCCGTAAATCCACGCCTCACCATTTTCAATACGGACAAACGCCTCTTTCACACTGCACTTACCAAGGCGTAAAGACTTTACTTCTGTTCCGTGAAGAGCAATACCGGCCTCATATTTTTCATCGATAAAATAATCATGGTAAGCCTTTTTGTTATTAGAAATCAATTTCATCGCATCTTTAGCCAAACTCCTCACTTCCTTTCCTGTCCGCATTATTTTACAACTCATTTAGTATAACGCATTTTCCTACATTTGTGAACCTGATTTCATCATCTCAATTGACATTTTTTCATCATCATAATCCACAAATTGCTATTCTTCCACAAGTTCAAAATCTATCGTCTTTAAAAAGGTATCGACATCTTTCACAAAGACTTTGACCTTGTCTCCGAGTTTATAGGTCTTACCGGTTGACTGACCGACCATTTCATACGTTTCCTCGCGGTACACATAGAAATCTCCCGGAATTGAAGCCACACGGACAAGCCCTTCCACTGTATTTGGCAGCTCTACATAAATCCCCCATGATGTGATTCCCGAAATCATTCCTTCAAATTCTTCCCCGATGCGTTTCTGCATATACTGCGCTTTTTTCAACTTATCTGTCTCTCGTTCAGCCTCATCTGCCCTGCGTTCCATTTTAGAAGAATGCACGCAGACATCCGGTAAAATGTGATTGTAATGTTCCGCCCGGTCTGCGTTTAATCTGCCGCGCAGACTTTCTTTTATAATGCGATGAATCTGTAAATCCGGATAACGGCGGATAGGTGAAGTAAAATGGCAATAATACTGGCACGCAAGCCCGAAATGTCCGGTACAGACCTCCTGATATTGCGCACGTTTCATACTGCGTAAAATCAGTCTGCTGAGCATCGCCTCCTCCTGTGTCCCTTCAATTCGAAGCAACAGTTTCTGAAGCTCTTTCGGATGTATTTCATCCTGTGTCAATTTTAACGAATAACCGAAGTTATGAATAAACGCCGAAAGCTTCTGAACTTTCTCCGGGTCCGGTTTGTCATGGGTACGATATACAAACGGGGTTTCCAGCCAGTAAAAATGCTGTGCGACCGTTTCATTGGCCAAAAGCATAAAATCTTCAATGATTTTAGTTGCCACATTTCTCTCATACGGCAAAATATCCGTCGGTCTGCCTTCCGGATCCAGATAGATTTTACATTCCTGAAAATCGAAATCAACGGAGCCTCTGCTTTTGCGTTTCAAACGCAGAATCTGAGAAAGTTCTGCCATCTGCTCAAACATCGGTACAAGCTCCTGATACTCAGCAATCAACGCCTCATCTTTCTCTTCCAAAATGCGCGCCACCGCTGAATAAGACATTCTTCTGTCAACATTAATCACAGATTCCTTTATTTTATAATCAATCACATTTCCGGCTCCGTCAATTGTCATGAGACAACTCAGTGCCAATCTGTCCTCACCTGCATTTAACGAACAAATACCGTTGGAAAGTGTATGCGGAAGCATCGGAATCACGCGGTCCACAAGATATACGCTCGTTCCGCGCTCAAGTGCTTCACGGTCAAGAGCAGAATTTTCCTGTACATAATTAGTGACATCCGCAATGTGAACTCCCAAATGGAACAATCCATCCGAAACAGTCAGCGATACCGCATCGTCCAAATCTTTTGCATCCTCACCGTCAATAGTCACCATCTTCATCCGGCGGAGGTCAGCTCTTCCTGCCATATCCGCTTCGGAAACCGGTTTTGCCACACGAACCGCCTGATTCAACGTGCGTTCTTTAAAACTCTCCGGTATATCATATGCTTTCACTATGGAAAGAATATCTACCCCCGGATCATTTACATGACCGAGAATTTCAATAATATTTCCCTCCGGTTTTTTTCTGTCATCCCCGTAGTAGCTAATCTCCGCAACCACCTTATGTCCGCTCACAGCACCGTGAATGCCCCCGGTCGGAATAAATATATCCACCGGAATTTTAGACTGATCAGGAATCACAAATCCAAAGCTGTTACTCTTTTCAAAAGTACCGACAATCGTTTTCAGTCCCCTCTCAAGAACTTCCACTATCTCCACTTCCGCTCTTCGCCCCTTAGACGGCGGAAGCATGCGAAACGCAACCCTGTCCTGATGGAAAGCACCATTTACCTTCTCTTCCGGAACATAGTAATCTTCCTTCTGACCTTCCACTTCCACAAATCCAAAACCTTTGGCATTTGCAATAAAAATACCTTCCAAAACTTTGTTCTCCGGAACTTTATATTTTCCGCGCTTTGTAATTTCAACCGCCCGTTCATCCAAAAGCTCATTTAATATCTGTTTCAGTTCGGGTCTGTCTTCCGGCTCTACCTGCAAAAAGATGGCAAGTTCTTTTTCCTTCATGGGAACATAAAACTCGGTTCTGACCAGATCATAAATCATCTGTTTTCTTTCTCTATAGCTCTTTCTGTTCATAAATGTTTCCTTTTTCATTTACTATTCCCCGCATCCGACATTTCAAACACAAAAAAGAAAAGCACTCTTAAAAGAGTGCTTTTCCTGAAATATCTTAAAACTTATTGATATTCAAAACAACTGCAAGAACAATAAATAACACTGCAAGAACGCGCGTAATCTTTACAAGCGCACCTTCCATGGAACGTCCTTTATTCTTGCCCCAGTAACTCTCAGCTGCTCCGCCGATTGTGCCGAGTCCTGCACTCTTTCCTTCCTGTAATAAAACTATACATGTTAAAGCGATACATACGATAAGAAATACGATTGTTAAAATAATTCTGATAACGCTCATGAATAAACCTCCTATTGTCACAAAACATGATTAGTTTAACACAAGAATTTTAAAAGTACAAGTCTTTCCTGCAATATTTTTAAATCTTGAAAACTGACATTCTTTCTTCCATGGTGTTGGAAATATCTTTCAGTCTAACCGCTTCATCGGAAAGCTCACTTGAAATTGCACTCACCTCAGTTACGGAAGCGGATGTCTCCTCTGTAGAAGCGGCATTTTCTTCTGCAATTGCCGAAAGTTCCTGAACAACATCAATAACACCTTTGCGAGCTCTGTCCATCTCTTGTGTCTTTTCTGAAATCACTTCCATACCACGTATAGACTGATCTACGCCATTCTGAATCTCTGTAAACGCATCTTTGGTCCGCTCCACGTGCTCACTCTGCTTAAGCATAATCGCCTTTACATCACCCATGATAGTAACCGCTTTTTGAGAATCATCCATAAGTGTTCTGATAATCTCTCCGATCTGCTGTGCAGATTCGTTTGACTGTTCTGCAAGCTTCTGAATCTGTGCCGCCACAACTGCAAATCCACGTCCCTGCTCTCCGGCTCTTGCTGCCTCAATGGAAGCATTGAGTGAAAGAAGGTTTGTCTCTTCTGCAATATCCGTAATCATATCAGCCGCCTCATGAATCTTCTGCGCCGACTCATTTGTCGTTGCTGTCTGCTCAGCAATAATATCGATATAACGTTCTGTCTGACCATTTACTTCTGCAAGCTGGTTTAATATTTCAGTTGCACCGTTTCCGGCTTTTCTCATCTGCTCTGCATACTCAATTAACTCTGCCACCTGCTGGTCAGCCTCTTCAACCATGTTACCCATCACAACAACATTTTCTGTTGCACGCTGTGTTTCTGCTGCCTGTGAAGTTGCTCCTTCTGCGATTTCATTCACTGCAGATTCAAGCTGCTCCATCGTTGTTGAAGTCTCAGCGGCACTCACACTAAGGTCAGCAGATGTTGCAAGCAAAAGGGAACTCTGATTTCTGATCTGTTCTACTGTATTAACCAGTTCCACACGGAGCTGCGTCAATGCACGTCCCATACTTCCGACTTCATCCTTGCGTTTGACAATCTGCTGGTATTCCGGTTTGTCCGTGAAATCCATCTCCGATAAACCAACTGTAAGTTCTGTCATCTTGATAATCGGTTTTGCAATTCTCGAGGCGAACACATATCCTAATCCGCCTGTAACAAAAATAATCACAACAAGTGCAATATTACCCATTCTGTTAATCTTAGTAATCGGTGATAAGATATCATCCTCATCACTGGATACAACAAGTATGAATTCTTCATATGTACTGACATAAACACCTGCGTATTTTAATGCACCTTTGAATTCATATTCAACAACACCGTTCTCTACTTTTTTCCCGGCCTCAAGGTCCGCAATACACTGCTTTACAACAGCATTTTCTACTGAGTGACCGATTTTACTGTCATCCGGATGGAACAGCATCTGTCCGCTTGCATCTACTACATATACATAACTGGAATCTACGCCTTCAATGCCGACACCATTCAGCTTCAAATATAAATTATCCGCTTTCATGACATATGTAGCATCACCGTCCGCTTTTTTAATCTCATTATCCAATGTTGTACCATAGGCAATTGCCAAATCATTGATATAATGCTGCGCCATACCGGTAATCTCTTTTTTTACGTTGGAAGAATACATCCACATCATAAAAACACCGGTAATCATTACACTGATAAAACTAACAATGCAGATCTGCACTAAAATAGAATGGAAACTGGTAAGTTTTTTTCCGTCTTTCTTTATCTTTGCCATAAGAGTCCCTCCTGATTATAGTATATGTTATTCTAAAATACTCTTACGGATTTATAATAGCACATCTCGGCAAATAATACAAATATTTTGTTTCTTTTTGCATGTTTTTGTGCATCTTGTGCAAAAAACACCTTGCTGTGCAGTCAGCACAGGAAGGTGTTTTTATATATATTATAGTTTTATTCTTTTTCCGGCAGTGTTCCATAGCTGGAAATACATCCAAGTTCCGCTTCAATATTTAAAAGCCTGTTATATTTCGCTACACGTTCACTTCTGCACGGAGCCCCCGTCTTAATCTGTCCGGCATTTGTCGCCACTGCAAGATCTGCAATAAACGCATCCTCAGTCTCTCCGGACCGGTGGGATACCACAGCCCTATAACCTGCATGCTGCGCCATCTCAATGGCCTGCATTGCCTCAGAAACCGTTCCGATTTGATTCACTTTCACAAGAATTGCATTAGCCACTTCAAGTTTAATTCCGGCTTCCAGACGTTTCGGATTTGTCACAAAAAGATCATCTCCCACAAGCTGTAATTTACTGCCCAAACGTTTTGTCAATAGTTTCCATCCTTCCCAGTCATCCTCCGCAAGTCCGTCCTCTATGGAGATAATAGGATACTTCTGCATAAGTCCTTCGTAATAAGAAATCATATCCTCCGTTGAGCGGACAACCGTCTCACCCTTTGCCTCACTCTCTCCCGGGAAATGATACATACCGTCCGCCTCATCATACAATTCGCTGGACGCAACATCCAATGCAACCTTTATATCCTCTCCCGGTTTATAACCTGATGCACGCACTGCTTCCATAATAAAATCAAGCACAGCAACCGCATCCGGTAAATCCGGTGCAAATCCGCCTTCATCTCCCACTCCGGTGGAAAGCCCTTTTTTAGCCAATAACTTTTTCAAATTATGATATATTTCCGCACAGATTTGAAGCGCCTCCCGAAAACTTTGCGCAGATACCGGCATAATCATAAATTCCTGAAAGTCCACGGTATTAGACGCATGCTTTCCACCATTCAAAATATTCATCATCGGCACAGGCATACATCTCGCATAACACCCTCCCAAATACTGGTACAGCGGCATATCAAGCGCTTTTGCCGCCGCTTTTGCCACTGCCATGGATACACCTAAAATCGCATTAGCTCCCAAGCTCCCCTTATTGTCCGTTCCATCAAGGTCCAGCATAATCTTATCCACCGCAAGTTGATCCATCGCATTTTGCCCAAGCAACATCGGTCGAATTTTTGTATTGACATGCTGAACTGCCTTTTGGGTTCCAAGACCGAAATATCTTGTCTCCCCATCTCGCAGTTCCACCGCTTCAAAACGTCCTGTACTGGCTCCTGACGGCACAGATGCCGAAGCCTGAACAAATCTCCCGTCCGGTTTTCTTACGACTACGCTTACCTGTATGGTCGGATTTCCTCTTGAATCAAGTATTTCAAGTGCATGCAAATCATGAATCATTAAATCAGCTTTCATATATCTCTCCTTCAAATTGTTTTGTAATTAGCATTTTCTTTTTTTACAAATTCATACCGGATAAGCTGATTTTTTCCACAAAAAACAACGCGGCATTCCTGCCGCGTTGCCTCCGATTATTCATTATTATTTTTTAATTAGCAGAGATTTACCTGTCATTTCTGCAGGCTGCTCTTTTCCCATTACCTCAATCAATGTAGGTACGATATCTGCAAGACATCCGCCTTCGCGAAGAGTATATTCCTGATCATAGTTTACAAGAATAAACGGTACCGGGTTGGTTGTATGGGCTGTAAACGGCTCTCCCGTCTCATAATCAACAAGCTGCTCCGCATTGCCGTGATCCGCACAAATAAACATAGTTCCATCCACGGATTTGATTGCCTCAACTGCTTTACCCACACACTCGTCAACAGCTTCTACCGCTTTGATTGCTGCTGCTTCCACTCCGGTATGTCCAACCATATCCGGATTAGCAAAGTTGATAATGATGACATCATATTTCTGAGATGTGATTGCTTCACAAAGCTTATCACATACTTCATAAGCGCTCATCTCCGGTTTCAGATCATATGTTGCCACATCTTTCGGAGAATTTACTAAAATTCTGTCTTCACCGTCATTCGGCTCTTCCACTCCACCGTTAAAGAAGAATGTAACATGGGCATACTTTTCTGTCTCAGCGATTCTTGCCTGTGTCATATTGTTAGCTGCAAGCCACTCGCCGAAAGTATTTGTAACTGCAATCTTGTGGAATGCAACATCTTTGTTCGGAATTGTAGGATCATAGTCAGAGAAACATACAAAACAAAGATCCAATCTCTTCTCACGTGCAAATCCCGTAAAATCATCATCACAAAATGCTCTTGTAATCTCTCTTGCTCTGTCCGGTCTGAAGTTAAAGAAAATCACACTGTCGCCATCAGCAATTTTAGCGACCGGTGCACCGTCTTTCATAACAACTGTAGGTCTTACAAATTCGTCTGTCTCATCTTTATCATAAGAATTCTGTACTGCTTCCGGACCGCTCTGTGCCGTCACACCTTCTCCCTTTGTCAAAGCATCATATGCAATCTGCACACGGTCATAATTGTTATCGCGATCCATTGCATAATAACGTCCGCTGACCGTAGCAACTTCACCGACACCGATTTTGGACATTTCAGCCTCCAACTGCTCTACAAACTCTTTACCTGATGCAGGCGGTGTATCACGTCCGTCAAGAAAACAGTGTACATAGACTTTGAAAAGACCAAATCTTTTTGCCATCTCTAAAATACCATATAAATGTGTATTGTGACTATGCACACCACCATCGGATAACAGACCGAACGCATGAAGCGCACTGTCATTTTTCTTACAATTTTCCATTGCCTTTACAAGCGCCGGATTCTCAAAAAATGTTCCGTCCTGAATCTCTTTTGTGATTCTTGTGAGTTCCTGATATACGATACGTCCTGCTCCCATATTCAGATGACCGACTTCAGAGTTACCCATCTGACCTTCAGGAAGACCGACTGCCATTCCCGAAGCATATCCCTGTACAAACGGATATTCCTTCATAAGTTTGTCCATAACCGGTGTTGCTCCTGCCTCAACCGCATTATGTTCCTTGTTGGTATTCAGTCCATAACCGTCCAAAATCATCAATACTGTAGGTTTCTTACTCATTGTTTGTCTCCTTTTTATGTGAAATATAATATTAAGCTCAACTCATAAAGTATAGCACGATATGACTACTTTTTTCAACCTGTTACTGATCTACCGTCTCTAAGTATTCTTCTATCTGCGGCCTCAATTCCATGAAAACCTGTGCTATCTGCGGATCAAAATGCTCACCCTTTGACTCTTCGATAATCGCAAATGCCTTATCCAGCGGCATGGCATCTTTATAGCATCTTTTCGAAATAAGCGCATCGAACACATCCGCAACTGCCATAATTCTTGCCTCTAGAGGAATCTGCTCACCTACAAGTCCGTCCGGATATCCTCTTCCGTTCCATTTCTCATGATGGAAAGTGGCAACGTTATAAGCAACTTCTATATAATCCTTTTCCTCTATGTTTTCCATAATCATGTGTATGATCTTACCGCCTTCCGCCGAATGCTGTTTCATCACCTCAAACTCTTCGTCTGTCAGTTTCCCGGGTTTCTGCAAAACATGGTCAGGCACTTTTATCTTACCGATATCATGCATAGGCGCTGCCTTGATAACATTATATACATAAGATTCGCTGATTACATTCGAAAACATATTTCTCTTTTTTAACTCACCAATAATCATTTCCACATATTGACTTGTTCTCTTAACATGCTGTCCGGTACTGCCGTCACGGCTCTCAATCATATTTGCAAGACTGATGATGATTTCCCGTTGTATTTTTTCGATTTTGGCTGTCTGTCTGCGGACAACCCCTTCCAAATCTTTCCTATACTCTTCGATTTCAAGTGTACGACGGATTCGATTGCGCATAATCTCCGGCTCAAATGGTTTACCGATAAAGTCTACCGCTCCCATCTGCAAACACTCCACTTCCGTATCCGCATCACGATCTGCCGTCAGGAAAATGACAGGAACTTTTTCCCATTCTTCATTTTCCTTTATATTGCGCATCACTTCAAATCCATCCATCTCCGGCATATTAATATCCAGAAGAATCAAGTCCGGCTTTCTTTTCGACAGAAACTTAAGTGCCTGTTCACCGGATGTCACCGAAATAATCTGGTACTCTTTGCCAAGCAGTCTTTCTGCCATGATCAGGTTTGTTCTGTCATCATCTACCACAAGAATTACTTTACTCATGTTTTACCTCAATCTACTATTCAACGCATACTTCATCTTGATACTTATAAATAAACACATTGATATCATTCGAAGTCGACAGTTTACTTGAACTTCTGTTTTTACCTCCGATTTTAACCTTATTTGCCTTAACAAGGAAATAATAATCCGTGTATGTTTTTAATTTTTTAACTGTATAAGAGGTCTTTTTGGTCGTCGCAACTTTTTTGTATTTACCGCCCTCTTTTGTTGCGCGATATATTGTATAACTCTTTGCTCCCTGTATCTTCGCCCATTTCAGCTTAACCGATGTATTCGAAGCCTTGACAGCTGTAACATTCGCCTGCGGAACCGCATATGCAAACGCCGACCATTCGCCGTAGCACTTCGTTCCGTTAAGGGTTGTATAGGTACGAATTCTATACTGGAACGGTACATTTTTTACCTTTTTATTTGAGAAAAACTTCATAGTAGCCTTGCGTCCGGAAACATTGTATGTTTTGATTTTTGTCTTTCCGTCTGCTTTATAAAGCTCTATCTGATATCCATTCTCATACTTGGCAGTATTGGTCCACTGAAGAACCACAACATTGGATTTTACATCCCAATCATACAGCTTTAATCCCTTAACCGGTCCTGCTGTTGTCACGACCTTCGGATTATCAACATAATTCTGAGATGCATAAAAATCTTTAGTTACTCTTTTAATCGGGTGAATACATACATAATATTTACTGTCCGGTTCAAGTCCTACCAGCTTACAGGATGTTTTTGTAATTGTTCCGATTTCTTTTAACTTAGCCTGCGTCGTTCCGAAACCGATCATATAACCGCTTGCGCCTTCACTGGCATCCCATGAAAGGGTTACCGTTGTGCTGTCTGCCGCAATCTGTTTGATGGTTTTCGGTGCCTTAGGTGCTGTTGCCACTTTTACCTCTACATATGTACTGTACGAAGAACCGTCGAAAGAACGCACTCTGACATAATAAAAAGTACCCGGTTTTAATACATCTTTGTTTACAATATTTACATAATTATCCGTACCGTTATTTCCCGTCATACTTTCCGGTGTGTACTTCTTTCCATCAGCCGAAAATGAATAGTAATATTTCTTTGCTCCCGTCACAGCCGTCCACTCTACTCTGACTCCATTTTCAATACTGACTGTCTGCTTTGCATCTTTTGGTGCTGCAGGTGCTGCCGCCTGTACCTCCATTGCCGGCAGAACAAAAATCATCATTACAATTGCAAATAATAAAGCTACATACTTTTTCATATGTATTCCTCCTCTCACATATTAGGTTACCAAGTCCATTTTACTCCATTATATTTAAAATATAAAGTAAAAAAGGGCATTTTTTCTTAAAACATATTAATATTTTCTTTTTTCATTCTTGACACAGCTCCTTCCCGTTAATAAAATATAAGTGTTTACAACTATTAACTTTATTACCAAATTAGGGAAGGGATCTATTATGAAAAAGACAAATTTCATCAAACGTGCGTTAGTTGCCGCAACATTTGCTCTTGCAGTTGCAGTTTTAGTACCGGCAACAGGAACTGTGGATGCTCAGGCAGCGCCAAAGAAAGTAACAGCCAACAAAAATTACAAAAAGGCTCCGTCAATCAAGATTAACAAGACTTACAAAGTAACTTCAAAAACAAAAGGTGGAAAGACCTTTGTTAAATTTAAAGCTCCAAAAACCGGAACCTATGTATTTACTATCAGCAATGTAAAGACTTACAAACCATCCAAAAACGATGACGGTCGTGACCTTGCAAACTTCTACATCAAAAAAATGGTAGGATCTTCCTCATACAAATACTTAGGAATGCAGCAGGTAAAAACACAGGGCGGAAAAGCCACCTGTATCAACATGTGTACACCTGGCTGGTATAAAAAGTATCCTGTAAAGAAAGCAAAAACAGGTTCTAATCTCCAAAAAAGAACTGCAACCATTAAGATCAAAAAAAATGAGGTTGTATACGTAAATATGTCATACTATACAGGAAAAGACTGCAAATGCACATATGAGTTAAAGGTTAAGAAAAAATAATAACATAACAGCACAAAAGGCTTCCGGAACTCCGGGAGCCTTTTTATGTCGCATATTTCTCACTTTTCGCACCTTACAGATACTTGACATTTCGTGTAATGTCCCCCTACAATAGTCTTACTTTTATATTTATAAACCATACAATCAAAACTACATAATTAAGAAAGGGACGTATCATGAAAAAGGATAATTTTTTGAAACGCGCATTTATTGCACTAACATTTGCTGTCGCTGTCACTGTTTTAATTCCGGCAGCAGGTTCTGTTGAGGCTCAGGCAGCAACAAAAAAAACAGCAAACAAAAACTGGAAAAAAGCTCCATCCATTAAACTGAACAAGACATACAAGGTTACTTCCAAGACAAAAGGTGGCGATACTTATGTTAAGTTTAAGGCAACCAAAACCGCCAACTATGTGTTCACAATTTATGACATGAAGGCTTACAAGCCGTCTGCCGGATATGACGGACGCCACATCGGTCGTTTCTACATCCGCAAGCCAAACAGCCGCGGTTTTCTTGTGCATCAACTTGTGAAAACACAAGGCGGAAAGACAAAAACGCTTCACATGGCAACTCCAAAGATGTACAAACAATCTCCTGATCCAAAGAACCAAAAAGGTTCATTCTTACAGAAACGTACTGCTACACTCAGGATTAAAGCAGGTGAAACCATTTACATTCATATGGCAAACTTTACCGGCCCGAACAAAAAATGTACATACATGTTAAAAGTGAAAAGAAAATAATATGCATTCAAAAAGGCTTCCGGAAATCCGGAAGCCTTTCTTTATGTCTATTGGCAGTTTTTATTTGTTGTAATTAACGATCTGGCCAAAGTCAGGTTTTAAAGCTGCTCCACCAACAAGTCCGCCGTCGATGTCAGGTTTTGCAAGTAAAGAAGCTGCATTTCCTGCATTCATAGATCCGCCATACTGGATGCGGATAGCTTCTGCTGTAGCTTCATCGTAAACTTCTTTGATACATTCACGAATTGCTGCGCATACTTCCTGTGCCTGGTCATCTGTAGCTGTCTCGCCTGTTCCGATTGCCCAGATCGGCTCATAAGCGATCACTGCTGTCTTAGCCTGATCAGCTGTTACGTTCTGGAATGCAATCTTAATCTGCATACGGATCCAATCAACATAGATACCCTGTTTTCTCTGTGTGAGTGTTTCACCACAGCAGATGATTGGTGTAATACCATGTTCGAAAGCTTTTAATACTTT
Organism: Lachnospiraceae bacterium; assembly: GCA_017482005.1. Next base: position 75,086 of record JAFUOI010000010.1, on the reverse strand, counting down.
CTTGTTTACTGTCTCATCTGTCTCAGCGAAGTATTCTCTTCTCTCTGAGTGTCCGATGATAACATATTTAACGCCTGCATCTGTAAGCATTTCCGGAGAAATTTCGCCTGTGTAAGCACCTTTCTCTTCGAAATACATGTTCTCAGCACCGATTACGATGTTAGAACCTTTTGCAGCTTCCATAGCCGGAATGATGTCAATTGCAGGTACGCAGAATACTACGTCTACATCATCATTTGCTACCAATGGTTTTAATGTGTTTACTAATTCTACTGCCTGGCTTGGAGTCATGTTCATTTTCCAGTTGCCGGCGATGATTTTCTTTCTTGCCATGTTTTTGGCCTCCTTTACTTGTCGTCTGCTGCTACTACACCCGGAAGTGCTTTACCCTCTAAGAATTCAAGGGAAGCTCCGCCACCTGTAGAGATGTGGCTCATCTTGTCAGCGAAACCTAACTGGTTAACTGCTGCTGCGGAATCTCCACCACCGATGATTGTTGTAGCATCTGTTTCTGCTAAAGATTTTGCTACTGCGATAGTACCTTTTGCAAGTGTTGGGTTTTCGAATACACCCATCGGTCCGTTCCAAACAACTGTCTTAGCAGATTTTACTGCATTTGCATATAACTCAGCTGTCTTTGTTCCGATATCAAGACCTTCCATATCAGCCGGAATCTTGTCTGAATCTACAACAGAAACTTCGATTTCAGCATCGATTGGGCTTGGGAAGCCAGCTGCGATTGTTGTATCGATCGGAAGTAACAACTGTTTACCTGCTGCTTCTGCCTTAGCCATCATTTCTTTACAGTAGTCAATTTTCTCATTGTCTACTAATGAGTTACCAACTTCATATCCTTTTGCTTTTAAGAATGTGAATGCCATACCTCCACCGATGATAAGAGTATCACATTTCTCGATGAGGTTGTTGATTACGTTTAATTTATCAGCAACTTTAGCTCCGCCGAGGATAGCAACGAAAGGTCTAACCGGATTTTCTACAGCATTGCCAAGGAAATCGATTTCTTTCTGCATAAGGTACCCAACAGCGTTTTCTCCGCCTTTTTCTGTGATGTATTTTGTTACAACAGCCACAGAAGCATGTGCTCTGTGTGCAGAACCGAATGCGTCACATACATATACATCAGCAAGATCAGCAAGTTCTTTTGCAAAAGCTTCGCCTGCATCTGTAGGTTTTGTCTCCTCTTTGCCACGGAAACGTGTATTCTGAAGAAGAACTACATCTCCTTCATTCATAGCTGCTACTGCTGCAGTTGCTGCTTCACCTGTTACATTGTAATCAGCAACAAAGTTTACTTCTTTTCCTAATTTCTCAGAAAGTCTCTTTGCAACCGGTGCTAAAGATTCGCCTTCGTTCGGGCCGTTTTTCACTTTTCCGAGGTGTGAGCAAAGAATTAATTTTGCTCCGTCAGCTAATAATTTGTTGATAGTAGGCATAGCTGCCACGATACGTGTCTCGTCTGTAATCACGCCGTCTTTCAGCGGAACGTTGAAGTCACATCTTACGAGAACTCTTTTTCCTTTAACGTTAATGTCGTCTACGGATTTTTTGTTTAATCCCATGTTTGTTTCCTCCTGATTTTTATTACTTATTTCATAAGAGCCGCATGCGACTCTTTTGCGCCCGAGCGATGTTTCGAAGCAACAATTTTCTTTATCGCGAGGTGTGCATAAAAAATAGGGTCCGGCCCATAAGACCGGACCCTTTAAGGTCTTTGTACTAATTATCAAAAATTATGCTAATTCAGCAAAGTATTTGATTGTACGAACCATCTGGCTAACGTATGAGTTCTCATTGTCATACCAAGAAACAACCTGTACTAAGTTGTCTTCGCCAACCATTGTCTGTGTAGCATCAAAGATAGAACCGAATGTGCTTCCAACGATATCGCTTGAAACGATTTCATCTTCGTTGTATCCGAATGACTCTGTAGCTGCTGCTTTCATAGCTGCGTTGATTTCTTCTTTTGTTACAGATTTTTCAACAGTAGCAACTAAGATTGTTGTAGATCCTGTAGGTGTAGGAACACGCTGAGCAGATCCGATAAGTTTTCCGTTTAACTCTGGGATAACAAGGCCGATAGCTTTAGCAGCACCTGTTGAGTTAGGAACGATGTTAACAGCACCTGCACGAGATCTTCTTAAATCACCTTTTCTCTGTGGTCCGTCAAGGATCATCTGGTCACCTGTGTAAGCATGAATTGTGCTCATGATACCGGATTTGATACCAGCAAGGTCGTTTAATGCTTTAGCCATAGGAGCTAAGCAGTTTGTTGTACAAGAAGCTGCAGAGATAACTGTATCTTCAGCTGTTAATGTATTGTGGTTTACATTGTAAACGATTGTAGGAAGGTCGTTTCCTGCCGGAGCAGAGATAACAACTTTACGAGCACCTGCTGTGATGTGAGCAGAAGCTTTGTCTTTAGATGTATAGAAACCTGTACACTCTAATACTACGTCAACACCGAGATCTCCCCATGGAAGTTCTGCTGCGTTAGCCATAGCGTAGATTTTGATTTCTTTTCCGTCAACTGTGATAGAGTCTTCGCCAGCTGTTACTTTGTCAGCTAATGCGTATTTACCCTGAGCTGAATCATATTTTAACAAGTGAGCTAACATTTTAGGGCTTGTTAAATCGTTGATTGCAACTACTTCATAACCTTCAGCACCAAACATCTGTCTGAATGCGAGACGACCGATACGGCCAAAACCATTGATTGCTACTTTTACTGCCATTTTAGTTTCCTCCTAAAAATGAAATTTTTATATTATTCTGTCAAATCGGCACGATTTACCAATTGACAAAATTTTGTCAGCGAGATTATTGTAACTAATTTGTCCCAAAAATTCAAGTCCTTTCTGGACTTTTTAGTTTTAATTTTTGTTTTTTTCCGAATACAAAAGAAAGAAAACGGATTGTCAGTCTCTTTCTGTTTGGTTATACTATATTAAAATCACATCAGAGAATTAAAAACTATGCCACAAAAGGAGGGTTTGTATGTCTATCACTGCAGACACACATGTACACACTACTTATTCAGGCGATGCAAAATCCACGATGGATGAAATGATTCAAAAGGCAATCACTCTCGGAATGAAACAGATTTGTTTTACCGATCATAACGATTTTGATTATCCGTATCGTGAAAATGACAAACCGGATATGTTCTTATTAAACACGGATGCCTATCTGTTTGACATACTGCGCGCCAGAGAAAAATATGCCGGTCAGATTAAAATTTTGTTCGGTGTGGAACTCGGTCTTGCGCCGGAAATCAAACGCAAAAATCTGATTCTTGCCAAATCGCATGAATTCGATTTCATTATAGGCTCCTCTCATCTGTGTCACGGACGGGATCCTTATTATGCAGATTTCTACGAGGGCCGTGAAGAAAAGGCTGCATACCGTGAATATTTTGAATCAATTTTGGAAAACGTGAAAGGCTTTACGCAATTTGATGTGTACGGTCATCTGGATTATGTTGTGCGCTACGGTCCTACCAAAAATCAGAATTACCGCTATGCGGATCACGCAGAGGTAATTGACGAGATTCTTCGCACTTTAATTGAAAACGAAAAAGGAATCGAAATCAACACCGGCGGTTTTCGGTGCGATATCGGAACAACCAATCCATGTCTTGAAATTGTAAAAAGATACAGAGAACTCGGCGGAGAAATCATTACCATCGGTTCCGATGCGCATTCCACGGAATATCTTCAGGACCATTTTGATGATGCAGCAGAAATGCTAAAAGAAGCCGGCTTCAAATACTATTCCGTGTTTGAAAACCGTATTCCGGAGTTTTTGAAGTTATAATCAAAACAATGGGATTACCAAAGTCATTAAATAAAGCAGGTGTCGTAAAAGAAGCGTTTTAATACACTCTCTTTTATGACACCTTTTTTATTTTTTCCGTAAATCCCCAAGAATCTATTCCTTTTCAATATCTTTCAACAACTCCGTCGCCGAGTACATATTCCCTTCTATCACGCCTCCGCCGAGCACATATTCCCCGTCATAAAAGACAACGGATTGTCCCGGGGTAATTGCGCGGACAGTTTTGTCGAAACGCACCTGCATTCTGCCGTCCGGAAGTTTTCTCAATTCACACCTGTCTCCCTTATGGGCATAGCGCACTTTGGCTACACACCGCTCAGGTTCTTTCCCCTCTTCCATCCCCATGTAATTTACGTTCGAACAAATCAGATCACAAGAAAAAATATCTTCGTTTTCGCCGATGACAACCTCATTTGTTTCCGGTCTGATTTCACAGACAAATACCGGATGTCCCATTGCAATTCCCAATCCTTTGCGCTGTCCGATAGTGTAGTGTGTTACACCTTTATGGCGTCCGATTACGGTTCCGTCTTTTAACACAAAATTTCCTTCTCCCGGAATCCTGTCAGGAATCTGCTGCTCAAGAAACGCCCCGTAATCACCATCCGGAATAAAACAAATATCCTGACTGTCCGACTTATGAGCAACCGGAAGCCCTTGTTCTGCGGCAATTCTGCGAATTTCGTCTTTTGTGTATTCACCAACCGGAAGAAGTGTATGTTTAAGCTGCTCCTGTGTCAGATTACAAAGTGCGTACGTCTGATCTTTTTGGGCGGTCACACTGTTTCTGATTGCATATCTTCCGTTTTCAAGCAGATCAATACGGGCATAATGGCCTGTCGCAATATACTCTGCCCCCTGCTCATGGGCCCAACTAAGCAATGCTTCCCACTTAATGCGCCGATTGCACATATTGCACGGATTGGGTGTTCTTCCCGCCAGATACTCTTCTGTAAAATAATCAACAACTTCTTTCTTAAATTGTGCTGTAAAATCAAGCACATAATAAGGAATATCCAAATGCTCCGCCACCTTGCGCGCATCCGTCACAGACTGCGGTTCTTTTCCGTCCGGTGCCCACATAAGCATTGTCACACCCAGCACATCATATCCCTGCTCCTTTAATAAAAATGCGGCAACCGAAGAATCCACACCTCCGGACAAACCGACCACTACTTTTTTCATAATTTCACATCCTGTCTGAAATCCTGTCATATAATTGACATTCTTACTCATTCTTTTCAATCATACCTTCTGTCTTGTTTCAAATCAAGACTCAGCTTTTTCCATATTGCATGTTCTATACGTTTTTTATATGCATAAACTGAAAAAAACACCAGAATGTGATGCTATGCTGAAAAAAAATCCATTTATTTCCGGCACTTTACTTCTTACGCTTACCGGAGTCATAAGCCGCATCATCGGCTTCTTTTATCGTATATTTTTGTCACACAATATCGGAGAGGAAGGTATGGGCATCTATCAGCTTCTTGCTCCGGTCATGGCACTGTCTTTTTCCCTTACCTGCGCCGGAATCCAGACATCCATTTCCAAATATACAGCTTCGTATATTGCAAAGAATCAAAAAAAATCCGCACTACGCATTCTTATAACCGGATTCGCACTCTCACTTTTCCTGTCTGTTCTTGCAACCTACATATTATATAATAATGCCGCATGGATTGCCGGCACTCTGCTGACAGAATCGCGTTGTGAACCGCTTGTGAGAATTTATTCGCTTTCTCTTCCTTTTGCATGCATCCACAGCTGTATCAACGGGTATTACTATGGTCTGAAAAAATCCATGATACCTTCGGTGTCACAGCTTGTGGAGCAACTTGCACGTGTCGGAAGCGTATTTGCCATATACAATTACGGGAAACTTATGCACACACCACCTTCCATCGCTGTGACAATGCTCGGCATTTTGATTGGAGAAATCTGTTCAACTTTTCTCAGTATATCTGCCCTATACTATCATCTGTCACACACCATTGAAAACCACCAACAGCCTTACCCTGCTGTACACCAAAAAAGACTCACTTCATCCATATACGAGTCAGCTTCGGCTTACTTTATTCATTTACAGGAAATGCTCCGCATGGCTTTGCCGCTGGCTGCAAACCGCCTTACACTCAATTTACTTCAAAGTGTGGAAGCGATTCAAATTCCAAACCGTCTTGTTCTTTTCGGAATGTCTAAATCGTCAGCACTGGCTAACTATGGTGTTCTGACCGGCATGACATATCCCCTTATTCTGTTTCCATGCGCCGTAACCTCTTCCGTATCAGTCCTGCTTTTGCCTTACATTTCCGAAGCAGGTGCAAAAGGTAATTTCTCAAGAATAAGATCCGCAATCAAAAAAAGCGTCTTCGCCTGCCTTCTTCTCGGAAGCTTTTTCTGCATCCTTTTTCTGTTCTTCGGCCCTTTCCTCGGAGATTTCTTATTTAAGAGTCAGTTAGCCGGCACTTACATACAGGTTTTGAGCATTGCCTGCCCGCTCCTATATCTGGGCGGAATTTTGACAAGTATTATGCATGGTCTGGGGAAAGCCCTGCAGGCTTTTGTACTAAATGCCTGCTGCCTGCTTATCCGTCTTTCTTTTGTTTTTTTCATGATTCCGCGGATAGGTATGATAGGTTATCTGATTGGCATCTTCGTCAGTGAGTTTTGCCTGATTCTATTCATGCTATTGCTTCTTCGAAAGGACCTTATGCACAAGTCTTGCAAATTTCACGGACGTAAGATATAATGTGTAGTCGTGGCAAATCGGCATTTTCTATATGATTATGCACCTAATATCCGCCACGGGCAAATACATTATTTTCGAAAACCAAATATATATTTTACATAAGAAAGGAACTGTACTATGGGAATGGAATTTATCCAGAAGCTCCCGACCCCGGAAGAAATCCGTAACGATTATCCGGTTCCGGCTGCTTTGGCAAAAATCAAAGAAAAAAGAGACAAAGAGATTGCAGATGTTTTAACCGGTGCAAGCGATAAATTACTCGTTATCATCGGACCATGCAGTGCCGACAATGAGGATGCCGTCTGCGACTATGTAGAGAGGCTTGCTAAGGTAAACGATAAGGTAAGCGACCGTCTGATTCTGATTCCACGTATTTATACAAATAAGCCAAGAACAACCGGCGAAGGATACAAAGGAATCGTTCACCAGCCGGACCCTTCCAAAAAACCGGACCTTGTATCGGGAATCATCGCCATGAGAAAAATGCACATTCACGCGATGGAAATTTCCGGACTTACTTCCGCAGATGAAATGCTTTATCCGGAAAACTACCGTTATGTGTGTGACTTCCTCTCCTACGTTGCAATCGGTGCACGTTCTGTAGAAGATCAGTTGCACAGACTTACCGTAAGCGGATTTGATGTTCCGGCCGGAATGAAAAATCCGACCTCCGGTGATCTTACGGTAATGATGAACAGTGTTTATGCGGCGCAGCATCCTCATACATTTACCTACCGCGGATGGGAGGTAAAAACCACAGGTAACCCTCTTGCCCATACTGTACTTCGCGGTTCTGTCAATGCATACGGAAGAAGCTTCCCGAACTATCATTACGAAGATCTCAGCCGTCTCATTGAATTGTACAATGAACACGGTCTTATGAATCCTGCTGCTGTCATCGACTCCAACCACAACAACTCCGGAAAGAAATTTGAACAGCAGATCCGAATCGTCAAAGAAGTTATGCATTCACGCAAGGTAAATCCTGACATTCACAAACTTGTGAAAGGTGTTATGATTGAAAGCTACATCGAAGAAGGTTGTCAAAAAATCGGCGAAGGAATTTACGGGAAATCCATTACAGACCCATGTCTCGGATGGGCAGATTCCGAACGTCTCATCTATGATCTTGCAGAAGCAAACGCATAACCCTAAATGAGGCGATTGTTTCAAACATTTTCTTATCTTTTTAACAGGTACCCCAAATTGACGAATTTACATACTGTAAGCACAAAAAAGGGAGCATATGCTCCCTTTCATTTTTACTCTATTTTTATTCGCCGCGAATTGCCCATCGCATCTTCGTGGATTTCGCACGTGGATTCATGGCGCACTCTTTTGCAGACGGCCTGATAACATCATCCGATACATCTTGATACACGCCTTGTTTTTTCAGCTTTTTAAAGGACTTTTTCACCAACCGGTCTTCCCCTGAGTGGAAGGTGAGAATCGCTGCCCTTCCTCCCGGTGCCAGCGCCTTAGGTAATTTATCCAAAAATGCATAGAGTACTTCAAACTCACTGTTTACATCGATACGCAGTGCCTGGAAAGTTCTCTGACACGATTTTTTCACAGCCTCTTTTCTCTCTTTCTCCGGAACAATGACGAGTGCTTTCTCTATCAGTTCACGAAGTCTTGTGGTCGTATCGACTTTTTTTCCGGAACGGATCTCACGCATTACTGTTTTGGCTATTTCATTTGCATACGGCTCGTCGGAGTTTTCAATCATCATCCACGCAAACTCGTCCTCAGTAATCTCAAGAAGTCTTTCCGCTGCACTGGTTCCCTCGTGCGGATTTAAACGCAGATCCAACGGTCCGTCAATTTTATAAGAAAAGCCCCGTTCCGGATTATCTATCTGCATGGAGGAAACACCGAGATCAGCCAATATGAAATCAAATGGGCCGTGCTCCTTTGCCACTTCATCAATATTAGCAAAATTTGTTTTAATTACCGTCAGTACATCTTCTCCGAATCCCTGCTCTCTGAGACGCTTTGTTGTTTTCTCAATCTCGATTGGATCCACATCCAGACCGTACACATGTCCTTCGCCTTTCAGGCATTTGAGCATTTCCTTTGTATGTCCGCCGTAGCCCAGCGTTGCATCAAGCCCTTTTTGTCCCGGCCTAATCTGCAAAAACTCCAGAATCTCGTTGACGCAGATGGAAATATGCATTCCTGCAGGAGTACTTCCCTTTCGAATCACTTTCTCGATGGTGTCCGCATATTTCTCCGGATTGTGTTCTTTGTATTTTTCATAAAAACTGCGCGGGTGCGTTCCTTTGTAGCGCACCCGGCGTTTATGTGGTTGATTTATTTCCTGCATTTTATTTTGGTCCAGGTTTTGCTTTTGCTCTTCTGCCATACTATAATTCCTTGTTTGTTTTTAATATTCTTTCTTTTCCACTATTTTGACAGAAGCACAGTAAGAAATCAAGAGGCCGATGATCGCAAAGGCAAAAAGCGTGATTACGACCATAGAAGGTGTAAGGGATGCTAACATAGAAGTCATCTTTTTTACCTGCTGTAAATTCATACTTCTTTTCCCGATAACGCCTACTGCAGCAACCACACCAGCCACAATGAAAAGAACGACTCTTGCTTTTTCCGCACCGAATTTCAGCTGCATCGGCAAAAGTACTTCCCATATCAGAAGCATAACCGGAAAAATCAGCAAAGCAGAAAGCAAAACATTTTCGATGGTTGCTGCACTTTCATTCTCCATCAGCACCATATACGAAACATTGACGATGGCCGCAAAAATCCAGCTTACTACGGCTACCACAAGTCCCAGCACATATTTTTCTCTGACATAAGTTTTGCGGTCCACGGGAAGTGTAAACAAAAATGCCATCCCGTTATCAAAATCATCATAAGAAACCGTACTGACTGTCATAAACAGCAGAATAATCATAGTATAACTGACGATAAATCCCGGATTCATTTCCAACATCGGGAAAAACAAAATAATCGCCAGTACAATAAAAAGTGTAGATTTGTTTTTTGTCAATAATTTGAAATCTTTAATTAATAATCCTTTCATTCCTCTATTCCCCCTGTATCATCAAAGTAAATACGTCATCAATAGTTGCTTTTTCAATTACAACATCCGGATAATTCTCCGCAAAGAATGCTTTTTCTTTGGTTAGACATGTGTAACTATTACTGTCTTTCTTTATTTTGAGAACATATTCTTTTTCTATTTTTTTATACTGCTCATCTGTCAATTTCAACACTCCGTAATCTGCAAGCAAAACATCTGTTTCTTCATGCATCAATATTTTGCCTCCGTCAATCATGTAAAGATCATCGCAAAGTGTCTCAAGATCACTTGAAATATGGGAACTGATAAGAATACTTCTGTTCTCTTCCAACATATAGTCACGGAGCAAATCGAGAATCTCATTTCTCGCCATAACATCCAGTCCGCTGGTTGGTTCATCCATTATCAAAAGCTCTGCTTTGTGGGAAATTGCCACGAGAACCTTTAATTTTGCCGCCATACCTGTGGAAAACTCTTTTATCGGCTTCTTCATCGGAAGCTCCATTTTTTCACACTGCTCTTTGAAATAATCTTCCTCAAACTCCTCATACATACTTCGAAGGACCGGAATAATGTCACTGATGGTCAGCCATCCGCTGAAACTTGCATTGGATAATACAACTCCCAGCTTTTCTCTTTCTTTATTTGTCATAGTCTCTACCGGCTTGCCATCCAACAGAATTTCCCCGCCCTCGGTCTTTACCAATCCAAGAATCGACTTGAACGTTGTACTCTTTCCGGCTCCGTTCTTTCCAACCAAACCGGTAATCTGTCCCGGCAACACTTCTATCGATACATCAAGTCCGAATTTTCCGTATGTTTTCTGAATTCCTTTTACCTGTAATTCCATTATGATTCCTCCAATATAATTTGAAACAATTCTGTAATCTCCTCATCGCTCATGCCGCAGCTTCTGCCCTTCCGGATGGCCCCTTCCAGATCCGCTTCCACTTCTTTTTTCTTTTCCTCCAGCATAAGTTCCTGATTTGCACTTGTCACAAATGTTCCTTTTCCGTGAACTGTTGTCACAAATCCTTCCCTCTCCAGCTCGTCATAGGCTTTCTTGACCGTCAGTGCACTGACCCGAAGGTCTTTCGCCAAAGCCCTCACCGAAGGAAGCATATCTCCTTCTTTTCTCTCACCGTTCATAATCTGCGTTTTGATCTGTCCGACCATCTGCTCATAAATCGGTGTCATCGATGAATTGTTAATTATGATTCCCATGGGTTTGCCTCCTTTGTTATAAACACTATATAACAGTTTATAACTGTTGTCAACTGTTTTATGGTGTTTATTTGCAATTTCTTTGAGCCGGCCGCGGTCGAGCACAAGAACAGTCGGCGGGAGCTTGCTCACAGCCGACTGTTTTTGTGCGAGAACGGATGCGGCGAATGCCGCACATCGAGCGGGCTTTGCTCGCGAGATGCGCACGGCGGATACGGCGGCGGCAACCGAGCGGGCTTTGCTCGCGAGATGCGCACAGCGGATACGGCGGCGGCAACCGAGCGGGCTTTGCTCGCGAGATGCGCACGGCGGATACGTTTGACGTTAGCGCACCCAAGCGTTTTTTTAAAAACTTGGGTACCTACGAAATAAAATCAGTCCGAAACCCAATGTAAGTGCTTTTTTTCCATAAAAACACTTGATTTTGGGTATATATCAGAAAAAAACTTTAAATACCCACGAAACAAAGCAAATCACGGGTCTGTAAAATATCTTTTTTTACAGGTACCCAAATCATGCTTTTTTCTATTAATTCGGCCTAGATTTCGGGTCTGACAGCCCGTTTTTTCTATTAGTACCCAAAATAGAAATAAAACAAATAGAGCGTCGCTCCATAAGATAATTCCAACCGGAAATCACTTATTTTGCAACGCTCCTTATTCTTCCAAACTTTATTCTGATATCCTAATACTCTAATATCCTAATAGTCTAATAGTCTAATATCCTAATAGTCTAAAATTCTAATATATTTAACACCTTATCCAAATTTCCTATTTTGTATCTCAAATTATTTTCTATACTTCATCCTAAAACCAATACACACAACACACGGAATCCCTGTGGCTAACATATACAAACCGGCGGACATCCTTGCTTTTTCCATCTGTTCCGCGGTCGGTTCTATTTCAAGAGATCCTGCTAAAAACCAAAGCAACCCGAGCATAAAACACGGAAATAAAACCCCAATTCCCACATTACATATCCGCCGAATCAGCTTATGTGTATCCATTCATCTACTCCTCCCAAACCATCTTATGTGCGTCCGTTCATTTACTTCTTGCGATCCGTCTTATGTGCGTACACTTACCAAATCCTCATTAATCCTCACTAATCCTCACGAAACATCGGTGTCGACAAATAACGGTCTCCGGAATCCGGGAGCAAAACAACAATATTCTTACCTTTGTTTTCCGGACGTTTTGCAAGCTGTGCCGCCACCCATAACGCGGCGCCGGACGAAATACCCACAAGCACACCTTCTGTGCGTGCAAGCATTCTCCCCTGTACAAACGCATCCTCAGATGATACGGTAATCACCTCGTCATAGAGCGATGTATTTAACAGCGATGGGATAAATCCCGCACCGATTCCCTGAATCTTATGTGCACCTGAGACACCGCCGGAAAGCACCGGAGAATCCGCCGGTTCCACAGCGACTACCTTGACGGAAGGATTCTTGCTTTTTAAATATTCACCGACTCCGGTAATCGTACCGCCGGTTCCGACACCTGCCACAAATATATCAACCTTACCGCCGGTCTGTTCCCATATCTCCGGTCCCGTTGTCTCTCTGTGTGCCTGCGCATTTGCCGGATTATCAAACTGTCCGAGAATCATGGATCCCGGAATCTCTGCTGCCAGTTCCTCCGCCTTTGCGATGGCTCCGTTCATACCTTTTGCACCTTCCGTCAACACAAGTTCGGCACCGTAGGCACGAAGAAGTGTTCTTCTCTCCACACTCATCGTATCCGGAAGCGTTAAAATCGCACGGTACCCTTTAGCCGCGGCTACAACCGCCAAACCGATTCCGGTATTTCCGCTGGTCGGTTCAATAATGGTAGCTCCCGGTTTTAATTTTCCGTTTTTTTCTGCATCCTCAATCATATAAAGGGCAGCTCTGTCTTTAACCGATCCCGCCGGATTAAGACACTCCAGTTTTGCTAATATAACAGCATCTGTAATATTTTCCTTCTCCTGATAGTGATGTAACTGCATCAAAGGTGTGTTTCCGATAATCTCCGATGCACTGTGCACGATTTTTTCCATAGTTACCTCCTGCTTACAAAAATTCTTCTTCCATAGTGTAATCAGAATCCTTCTACAATAAACAGCCCACACATAAGTATGGGCTGTCACACGCATTTTGATTTGTAAATTACATCCGCTGTGCTTATTGATATTTCTCGGCCTGTTCTTTGATCAGTGCCATATCATCAAAATAATTGATCTTCATTGCCTCGCGAACCTCCGCAAGTGTCTGTGCCGCCACTGACTCTGCTCTCTCGCTTCCTTTTTTGAGAATCTCATATACAGCAGGGATGTCTTTCTCCCACTGCGCGCGGCGCTCACGAATCGGAGCAAGCTCCGCCTGCATGACATTGTTTAAGAATCTCTTTACCTTCACGTCACCAAGACCGCCTCTTGTATAGTGATCTTTCACTTCCTGAAGATTCTGATATTCCGGCCAGAACTCTGCAAAATGTTCATCGCGGCAGAAAGCATCCAAATAAATAAATACAGGATTGCCTTCCACATGCCCCGGATCCTCTACTCTAAGATGGGTCGGATCCGTAAACATGGACATAATCTTTTTCTTTACATCCTCCTCACTGTCAGACAGATAAATACAATTGCCAAGGGACTTACTCATCTTGGCACTGCCGTCCGTACCAGGAAGTCTTAAGCAGGCTTTGTTGTCCGGAAGCATAATCTTCGGATCCACAAGCGTCTCGCCGTATACATAGTTGAATTTATGTACAATTTCTTTTGTCTGTTCAATCATAGGCATCTGATCTTCACCTACCGGAACAACCGTTGCCTTAAATGCAGTGATATCTGCAGCCTGACTGATCGGATAAGTAAAAAATCCAACCGGAATACTTGTCTCGAAATTACGCATCTGAATTTCAGCTTTTACCGTAGGGTTACGCTGAAGTCTGGATACTGTCACAAGATTCATATAGTAAAATGACAGTTCCGTAAGCTGCGGTACCATCGACTGGATAAAAATCGTAGATACATTTGGATCAAGTCCGCATGACAGGTAGTCAAGGGCAACTTCCACAATGTTCTGACGCACCTTTTCCGGATTATCTGCATTGTCAGTCAGTGCCTGCGCATCTGCAATCATAATAAAAATATCATCATACTCGCCGGTGTTCTGTAATTCCACACGTCTTTTTAAAGAACCAACATAATGTCCGATGTGAAGTTTACCGGTCGGTCTGTCACCTGTTAAAATAATTTTACTCATAATTTCCGCTCCATATCTATAATTTACATACAAACTACATGATAAAAACAAATCACGTTTTTGTCAACTCTGCCGACAAACTTCAGGAGAATTTCTGCAGAAGTTCCTCCGGCCCGGCAAAACTTCTGTCCGGTACATTTACTCATAAAAAATCCGGTCTTTCTCCACAACTCTGCCAACACCGTCTACAACTTCCACAATCGTCACCGCACAATTTTTCGGAACACCGCCACGCCAAATATCATCTTTGTCTTCAAAAAAATGTGTCAAAAGACAACGGCTGGCTGCTCCGTGGGTAGATATCAATATATGTTTATCTTTATAGGACGGATTTTCCAAAAGGCTTTGGTAAAACACCCCGGTCCGCTTTCGTACCTGATCGAAAGTCTCTCCGCCCGGCGGACACATGCAGCGAAGAGGATCTTCATAAAAAAGTTTCCGAAAATCCTGTGGAAGAACCTCACTGTCCAATATACACTCGCCTTCCCAATCACCGAACGATATCTCAATAATCCGCTCATCCGTCAAAATGGGTATGTCACGCCCCTCAGTCAAAAGCTGCGCCGTCTGCACTGCCCTTGTCAGCGGGCTTGAAATCACCAGATCCATCGGCAGATGTTTCATGCCTTCCCCCGTCTCACGCGCCAAACGGATTCCTTCCTCCGCCAGAGGAATGTCCGTCTGCCCCTGCAGACGTTTTACTTTATTCCACTCCGTCTCTCCGTGACGGATAACGTACAATATCATTTCCACCAAGCTCCTTCTTCTGCCTCTGAATCAAGCACAACATTTACATCTTCTCCCAAATCAGTCCCCTGGGAAATTGAATTTTCACCGCACCATACCGTCTCAAGGCGCGTCAATTTTTGTAGCGGACGAAGGTCTGTAATATAGTTGTTTGTCACATCCAGTTTGGTAAGCTGCGGCAAACTCTCCGCAAAGGTAACATCTGTCAGTTTATTCCCCTGCAGATACACTTCCTCCAAATTCGGAAACTTATTCAAAAATGCAATATGATCTGCCATAGGCACTTCATCATAATCCAAATACGTCACAATTCCGTCCTGATAAACCTGAATATTTTCCCAAAGACTGACGCGGTTCATATAAAGACGCTTCAAGCTTGAATTTTCCTGTATTTTATTAACATCAAGTCCAAAACTGCAATCACTGACATTAAGTTCCTCCAACCCCGGAATGGCAAACACATCTTCCACATTTCCGTATATTGTCATGGAACTGATATCGAGTTTTTTCAGACCCGTCAGCATCGTCAATGCACTAAGACCATTCAAATCTCCGTAAATTCTTCCGATTTCAAGTTCCGTAAGTTGCGTTAGCGATGCAAATACCCAAAAATCATCTGCATTTCCGCCGGAAAGATACAACTTTTCCAATGTCGGAAGCTGCGCAAGGAACTGAAGACTGTCCGCTCCGCTGACGGAGAGTTCTTTCAGCCCGGTCCATCCGAAGACTTCCGGCATTTCGCCTTCCGAGCATAGATCCAAATGTAATGTTTCGAGGGACGTCAAAGTACTCAGAACACTGTAATCTTTCACATCATAATTGTCCTCAAGTTCCAAATATGTCAAAGTTGTCTTACCGGAAAGAGGCGACAAATCAATTATGATTGAATCACGAAGGGTAAATTCCTTCAGCTGATCCATGCGGCTTACAAAAGAAATATCCTTGACCTGATTTGATTCAAGATACAGCACCTCAAGCTTCGTCAAACTTTGCAATGCCCCAAAATCCGTAATCTCATCGCCATCTCTTACAATCAGAGTCTTCAGATTTTTTAATGAAGCAACCGCGCGGATATCATTTGCATCATAATAATCCGTCTCAAAATATTCCAAATTTTCAAATGCATTTACGCCTGCCATCGAATAATTTCTGTGGCAGATAAATTTTTTCAACTTCTCCGGTGCCGGAAGATTCATTGCAAGCTCTTCCGGTGAATTTTCACTTTCCAGTTCCGTAAGCTGTGAAAAAGTTCCGAGAATTGACTCCGGAACAGAACCATATTGCAGATAAATCCCTTCCAAATTCGGGAAATTAACAAGATCTATATAATCTTTCCGTAAATCACCGGAAAGAATTAATGTTTTCATCTCTCCGTCATTTAACCGGTAATTTGCACACTCCATTCCATCCTGTGCATATATGCTGATATATGTAAGTTCTTCAAACTGCTTTTGGCTGACATTTTCATAAGATGTTCCATACACCCCGGCAACAAACTCCTTAAAAAAAGAAGACTGAAATACATCCTTTTTGACAGAAGTTGTAACGGAGGGCGTATAAGAACTCTCGCTTGAATGAATCAAAGCCATTACAATTACAAACAAGATTCCGACAATCACGATAGAAACGATAATTGCTCCCCAAGGCGTCTTTTTTTCCGCCTCATGAATGTGAATTACATTCTCCGGTTGTCCTTCATCAATCAGAAATTCCGCTTCACAATGCGGACATCTGGCAACATCTTCATCTATTCTGTTTACTTTTCCGCCGCAATTCGGGCATTCGAGTTGTACTAACTTAATCATATTTTTTCCTTTGCATCACTGTTTTCTGTTTCCAACCATCGGCTAAACTGTCCCGCACGCATCACCCATGTATGCTTCTTGGCAATCTCGTATCCTGCATCTGCAATCGACTGAAGGCGTACGTTATCCGAGAGCAACTCTTTCACCCTCGCTGCCATCTCCTGCGGTTTTTCCAAAGAAAACACAAGACAATTTTCCCCATCCATCAGGAATTCATCCAAATAAGCATTACTGTCCGTCAAACAAACCGCTCCGTTGAGCATCGTATTAAAAATACGGTCATGAGGACCGCTGCGAAACCACGGAAGGACATTTAAAGATATTTTACTGTTTTGAATCTGATATAGACACTCCTCAGAATATAACGAATCACCATTCATCAGATTCTCCGGATGCTCACATTCAAGTTCCTCCCACTTATCTCCGAACACATGAACCTTCACTCCCGCATCCACCAGCGCTTTCACAACCTGTCCGCGTACGTAATAGCGGATATAGAGATCAATAAACGTAACATTCTGCATCGTTTCTTTCAGCTCATTTTCGGTCACTTCCGGAATCTCCCGGCGCAAATACCGCTCCACTACCTCTTCCACCGTCTGCTGCGGATGAGCAAGTAAATCGTGAATCATTTCATAATAAAACTGCGTGTACTCATCTCCCAATCGGGTTATATATTTTTCAAACCGGGAAGGATGCGCATAATTTCCGGTAAACACAACATCTATTTCACGTTCTGCCATCGGCCGTCTTGCATCTACGCCTGCATCGGAGAGCAGACACGGGATTCCGTCTTTTTCGCTGCTTTTTATAATCTCTGTAAGCTTCGTTCCTCCCAGCGGAAACATCGGTCCCATGGCAACTTCCGGGAAAAAGCGTTTCATAAACGCTTCATGACCTTTGTCTATGGACAACTGCACATAGTTGTCCGGGCGGGTCTTCAAACGCTCATAGTAGTAATACGGGTGATCCGCTAAAATATTGTAACACACAATTCCCAAATCATCCCAAATATATATTCCGTTCTCATCCACGAACTGGGGTTCCATGCACATTCCGTGAAAATTAAAGGAAAGTACAATCGTATTCCCCTTTTCTATAAATGCAAGCATCTCCATGGAAGATTTCCATGGAGATTTTAAGTCATAAAGATATACCGGGTGTCCGAGACGTTCCAGTTCTTTTTTCATTTGTATGGAAAAATATCCCTGCGTCTCAATATCGCCCTCAAACAAAATGATCTTTTTCATTGGTTTTCCTCAAAAAGCAAATGGGTTATCTGCTGCTGACACGTTCCCTGATGACAGACAAAATTTCATATGCCACTTCATCCTTGCTCATCATCGGAAGCTCCCTGATCTCATCCTGCGAGATCAATGTCACAATATTCGTATCGGTTCCGAATCCGGCTCCGTCCACTTTCAGATTGTTTGCAACAATCATATCGAGATTTTTCTTCACAAGCTTTTTCTTGGAATTCTCAAGCATATTTTCCGTCTCCATAGAAAAGCCGCAAAGGAACTGCCCATCCGACTTGTTCTGTCCTAAATATGCAAGAATGTCCTGCGTTTTAGCAAGGGCCAATGAAAGATCTGCATCGTTTTTCTTCATCTTTTCATCTGCCACAGACGCCGGCGTATAATCTGCCACCGCTGCCGCTTTGACGACAATATCTGCCGAAGGAGCTGCTTTTTTGCACGCCTCAAACATCTCCGCCGCACTTCCTACGCGCACGATATTTACATACGGCGGCTCCGGAGCACTTGTCGAAGCTGCCACCACCGTCACATCCGCGCCGCGCTCCATGGCGCAACGTGCAATGGCAAAGCCCATCTTTCCTGTGGAATGGTTGGAAATAAAGCGGACCGGATCGATTGGCTCCTTCGTCGCTCCTGCTGTCACAAGAACCGAAAGACCTTTCATATCTTTTTCATAACGGATTTCCCTTAAGATTGCATCGACAAGCACTTCCTCAGAAGGAAGCTTTCCGCTACCGACATCTCCGCAGGCAAGTCGTCCGGAATCCGGTGTAATCATCTGCATTCCGTAAGACCTGCACTTTTCGATATTGTCCTGAACAATGGCATTTTCATACATCTGTGTATTCATCGCCGGAGAAATAATCTTCGGGCACTTACACGCCATAAACGTGGTTGTAAGCATATCGTCCGCCAATCCGTTTGCAATTTTTCCGATTACGTTCGCCGTCGCCGGTGCCACCAAAAACACATCCGCCTGCTTTGCCAGCGACACATGCTCCACACTAAACTCAAAATTGCGGTCAAAGGTGTCCACCAGACATTTGTTGCCTGTCAGCGTCTCAAAGGTAATGGGATTGATAAAATACGTTGCATTCTGCGTCATGAGCACATGAACATTTGCATGCATCTTCATGAGCATACTTGCCACATTGGCCATTTTATATGCTGCTATGGAGCCCGTCACTCCCAAAAGAACTGTCTTTCCTTTTAACATACTTCCTCCTCAAACTGTGAATTGTACAGCTGGGCGTAAAATCCGCCCGCTGCAAGAAGCTCTTCATGTTTTCCCTGTTCTATAATATCTCCGTCTTTCATTACCAAAATCCGGTCTGCTTCCCGAATAGTGGAAAGGCGGTGTGCGATAACAAAACTCGTGCGCCCTTTCATCAGGTTATTCATCGCTTTCTGGATACGCACCTCGGTTCTCGTATCCACGGAACTGGTCGCTTCATCCAAAATTAAAATCCGGTTATCCGCAAGAATTGCCCTGGCAATGGTAAGAAGCTGTCGCTGTCCCTGGGACACGTTGGTCGCATCCTCATTCAGTTCCATGCGATAACCGCCCGGAAGGGTTCGGATAAAATGATCCGCGTGAGCGGCTTTTGCCGCTGCAATCACTTCCTCATCGGTCGCATCAAGGCGTCCGTAACGGATATTTTCCATAATAGTCCCTTTGAAAAGCCATGTATCCTGAAGAACCATTCCAAACTGTTCTCTGAGCTCGCTTCTGTTAAAGTCTTTGACATTATGTCCGTCGATGAGAATTGCTCCGTCATCTACATCATAAAACCTCATTAAAAGTTTGACAATCGTTGTCTTGCCGGCTCCGGTCGGCCCAACAATGGCAATAGTCTGCCCCGGAGACACCCGGCTGCAAAAATCGTGGATAATGGTCTTTTCCGGAGTGTATCCGAAACGAACATGATCAAAGGTAACGGCTCCTTTAATTGTCACATCCTGCACCGGATGTTCCGCATAAATATCTTCCTCTTCTTCCTCGAGGAATTCAAACACTCTCTCCGCTGCCGCTGCCATGGATTGCAGCATATTAAATACCTGCGCCACCTGCGTAATCGGCTGGGTAAAGTTTTTTACATACTGGATAAACGACTGAATGTCTCCTACTGCGATGGTTCCGCGGGCCGCAAGCACGCTTCCCGATACCGCAACTCCCACATAGCCCAAATTTCCGACAAATCCCATAATCGGGTGCATCAGACCGGAAATATAATGCGCTTTCCAGCCGGAAACATACAGTTTTTCATTTGTTTCGTCAAATTCCCTAAGCACATCATCTTCCTTGTTAAAAGCCTTGACGATGTTGTGTCCGCTGTAGACTTCCTCAATCTGCCCGTTAATCTCTCCGAGAAACTTTTGCTGGTCTACGAAATACTTCTGTGATTTTCCGATGACAAGTCCCATCATAATTCCGGATACCGGAAGCATGACAAGGGCAATCAACGTCATCAGAGGGCTGATGGAAAGCATCATAATCAAAACACCGATGAGTGTCGTCACCGAAGTAATCAACGTCGTAATACTTTGATTGAGACTCTGTCCCATGGTATCCACATCATTGGTAATCCGCGAAAGTACTTCTCCCACCGTTTTTGACTCAAAATACTTCATCGGCATACGATGAATCTTTTTGGAAATCTCATCACGGAACCGATATGTCATCTTTTGGGATATCGTCGTCATAATCCAGCCCTGCATAAACGCCATGAGAGAACTGAACACATACAAAAGAAGGGTAACCAAAAGAATCTGTCCGATTTTTCCGAAATTGATACCACCGGTTCCTGCCACTTTTGCCCCAAAACCTGTAAACAATTCCGTAGTAGCCATTCCAAGCACTTTAGGACTTACAATATTAAACACCGTACTTGCTGCAGCAAACAGAATGACCGCAAAAATTGCCCATGTATAACGCTTGATATAAGCAAGCATTTTTTTCATGGAGCCTTTAAAATCTTTCGCCTTTTCCACCGGCGCTCCCGGAGGTCCTCCTCCCGGTCGCCTTTTCGGAGGTCTTCTTACATTGGATTCGCTCATGCCATTTCCCCTCCTTTCAGCTCAGACTCTGAAAGCTGTGAACCGGCAATTTCCCGGTAAGCCTCACAGCCTGCAAGGAGTTCCCTGTGGGTACCGATCCCCACAATCTTTCCATCCTCCAACACCAGAATCTGATCTGCATGGAGAATGGTGCTGATGCGCTGTGCCACAATAAGAACCGTCGCATCTGCTGTTTTTTCTTTCAGCGCTCTTCGAAGCGCAGCATCGGTTTTATAATCAAGGGCCGAAAAACTGTCATCAAACAAATATATCTTCGGTTGCTTTGCAATTGCTCTTGCAATGGAAAGACGCTGCTTTTGTCCTCCTGACACATTGCTGCCGCCCTGGGCAATCGGACTGTCATACATCTCTTCCTTCTCATGGATAAACTCTGTCGCCTGAGCAATTTCTGCTGCCTCTTTCATCTGCCCGTCGGTAATATGCGCTCCTGCAAATTTAAGATTAGATGCAATCGTGCCCGAAAAAAGCACGCCTTTTTGCGGAACAAATCCAATCAAATCACGAAGCGTTTCCAGCTTCATATCACGCACATCCACACCGTCAATGGCAATGCATCCTTCCGATGCATCATAAAAACGCGGAATCAAATGTAAAAGCGTAGACTTTCCGCAACCGGTACTTCCGATGATTGCTGTCGTCTCACCCGGACGGGCCGTAAATGTAATATGCTCTAACGCATTCTCGTCTGCACCTTCGTAGCGGAAGGATACATCCCGAAATTCCACACATCCCTTTCTCTCTTCCTCTGAAAGGGATTTTGTACTTTCTTTTTCCACGATGGAAGTTTCCGTCTTCATTACCTCTTCGATACGTCCTGCTGCCACTCCGGCTCTCGGAAGCATAATGGACATCATGGTAATCATAAGGAATGACATTACAATCATCATCGTATATGTGATAAACGCCATCAAATCCCCGACCTGCAGGTTGCCAAGATCTACCCCTTTGGCACCGAACCATACGATTGCAACAGAAATCGCATTCATTATCAGCATCATTCCCGGCATCATAAAGTTCATGACACGGTTGGTAAAAAGCTGTGTCTGCATCAGTTCTTCGTTAGCCGCTGCAAACCGCTTTTCCTCATGTTCCTCCCTGCTGAATGCACGGATAACAGAAAGACCCGTAAGTACTTCACGGGAAACAAGGTTTAATTTATCTACCAGGCTTTGCATGATCTTAAACTTCGGGTTTGCAATCGCAACCAGGATTCCGATCAGACAAACAATGGCACTTACAGCGACTATAATAATCCATCCAAGTCCCGTTTTGGTACGGGAAACCATGACAATACCGCCAATCCCAACAATCGGCGCATAAAGCACCATACGAAGGAACATGGTGGAAACCATCTGCACCTGCTGAATATCGTTCGTACTTCTCGTAATCAGAGAAGCCGTTGAAAAATGATTGATCTCATTGTTGGAAAAAGATACCACCTTGTGGAACACCCGGTGACGGAGTCTGCGTCCGATTCTCGCACCGCACTTCGCAGATAAATAACCGATGGCAATGGCCGCCAGCATTCCGACAATGGCATATAACAGCATAATCCCACCGGTTTTAAGCAGATATTTCATCTGATATTCCTGTGCATCAATCCCTGCTTTTTCATGTTCCTGTGCTGCTAAAAGATACGCCTGTTGAAGCACGAATGCTTCTGATATTTCTGCATCCTGCATTCCGGACTGTAAAACCGCCATTTCCTTCATGGCATCCGTCATTCTCGGAATCAAATAACTGTCTAATTTCTCGCGGTTTTCTCTTCCGTATTTATTAAGTTTGTATATACGGGCTTCCTTATCATAATCATAAGAACTCTCTAAAAGAACATAATCATCGGATATAAGCCTCTCTGTCTCATCTATCGGAATCAGAAGAAGATGAAAAAATCTCTTATAATTTTCCTCTGACATCGCATCCGGCGACACATATTCGATACCCTTCTGCATGATTCCGACATCGACAATATCTGATGTATAATTAGGCAGCATCAAATCACAGTACGCCTGCACGATGAGCAAAAGAACAATCGCCAAAACTGTCTTTTTCTCTGCCCATAAATTTTTAAAAATCTTAATCAAAGTTACAGATCCTTTCCCAATTTACAGCTATAATAACATACGAATCCAGAGCCCCGTCCATCAAAAGTTATGAACGATAGTCCCCATTAATTTTGACATAATCATAAGTAAGATCACATCCCCATGCTTTTGCCTTTGCCTCACCGTCATGGAGAGATACTTTGATGTAAATCTCATCTGCTGCCAGTACTTCCTTTGCAAACTCTTCTGAAAATTCCACCCCTGCACCATTTCTGCATACAGGAAGCGTTCCGTTCTCCGAAGCCAGATCTACATCCACTTTATTGATATCAAACTCTGCATCTGCATATCCGATTGCACACAGAACGCGACCCCAGTTTGCATCTTCACCAAACATTGCACACTTAAAAAGCGGAGAGCATATAACGCTCTTTGCAACCGTGATGGCTGTATCTAAATCCTTTGCCTCACTGACGCTGCACTCAAGAAGTTTAGTCGCTCCCTCTCCGTCTGCTGCCAGCATCTTAGTCATATTCATAAGTACAATATAAAGCGCATCTTTAAATACTGTATAGTCTGCATTTTCTTCTGTAATGCATGTATTTCCCGCGAGACCGTTTGCCATTACTGTCAGAGTATCATTTGTGGAAGTATCACCGTCCACACTCAGACAATTGTATGTAATTTTCACAATTTCACTCAGTGCTTTCTGCACAAGCTCTGAAGAAATTGCCACGTCCGTCGTTACAAAGTTGAGTGTTGTTGCCATATTCGGATGAATCATTCCGCTTCCCTTTGCCATTCCTCCGAGACGACATGTCACTCCTCCCAGTTCAAATTCCACTGCCACTTCTTTTTTAACCGTATCTGTCGTCATAATTGCTGTAGCCGCTTTTTCATTCCCGTCTACCATAAGTCCTGCTGCCAGCTGCTCTATATGGGTCTCAATTGGCTCTATCGGAAGAATCTGTCCGATTACACCGGTAGAAGCCACAATAACTTCTTCCCTTGCAATACCGAGAGCATCTGCCGCAAGTTCACACATCCGTTCCGCCTTCTGCTCCCCATCCGCATTACAGGTATTGGCATTTTTAGAATTGACAATGATTGCCCTGGAAATGCCCCCACTCTTTTCAAGATTTTTTTTCGTTACAAGAATCGGTGCACCTTTTACTTTATTCTGTGTGTACACTGCTCCTGTATTACACGGCATACTGCTAAAAACCATTCCCAAATCATTCTTTTCTTTATTTGGATTCAATCCGCAATTCAGTCCGTTTGCCTCAAATCCTTTGGCTGCACAGACACCGCCTTCTACAAATTTAAAGCCCTCTTTTCCTGTTAATTGCATCGCTTATTACCTCTCTTTTCTATTCTTTCTATTGTTCTTTGTATTATTCTGTATATACGATTTCTTCGGTCCGGCTGAGTTGCTCGCTTCTGCCCGCCATCTGAGCTACGTAAATCCGATCCAAATCCTCCGGTAAAACATCCGCAACCATCAATGTATTTTGATTAAGATATATCGTTTCCTGCCTTTTGTCATTGAGCATCACTTTACTATACTCCGTAAAGTTCTCTCCGTGCACATAAATGCTTCCGCCGATGACATCCACCTTCTCAATCCGAATCGGCGCAATTCCCATCTGCATCTCAACCGGCTCATATGGATTGATACCTCCATACACCTCACGATCACCGTAAAGCATATCGTACATCAGCGTTTCCAATTCCTCTTCGTGCGCCTGCTCCATGGAATATTTCTGATGAAACTTGGTCAATACTCCCTGGTTCATTCCCAATCGACCGAACACATAAGAATAAAGCTGATACGCATACAGATCCTTCCGCGTATTTTTCAAGGTTTTTATTTCTTTCTGTGCCAAATTAGACCAAATCAGATACTCCGTCTCAAACAACGATCCTCCGGATATCTCATCCTCTGTCATATCGATATTCGGCAGATGATCACCAAACATGACAACCACGGTCGGTTCATCATAGGCATTAAGCGTGGAAATCAAAAGCCCGAGAAACGCATCCGTATCATGTACCTCATTGACGTAATACTCAAATCCGTTAGCTCTTCCTTCATCTTCCGGCGCAAAACCGCTTGTGGTAAGATGCGGATTTTCAATCTTTTCTGTCGGATACTTTCCATGAGGCTGCACCGAAATCGTATAAATAAAATCCTGCTGCTTAGAAGCTTTAAGCGCATTTACAATCTGCTGTGTCAGTATACTATCCTTTGCCCACCCAAGCGGATTGTATGTAAGTCCCTGCATATACTCCTCACAGTCAAAACAATCAAATCCAAGATTTGCATATACAAGATTTCTGTCATAAAATGTGCCTGTATTGTTATGAATTGCTGTCGTGCGGTAACCGAGTTTTTTTAGATTATAAGCTACCGACTCGCATGTTTCTTCCTGCAAAACCGTCTTATACGGATACTCTCCTGCACCAAAATAATCAAGACTCATCCCCGTCAATACTTCAAACTCCGTATTGGCTGTTCCGGCTCCCACGCTGGGCACAGTAAGTCTTCCGCTGGGACAACTTTTTAAAAGTGTTGAATACACAGGCATCGGCTCCTCGGAATACTCTACACCTGTCACGCGGGACAAATCAAAAAATGACTCAATCTGCAAAAAGATAATGTTAGGTCTATCCTCAACTTCTTTATCTCCCTGCCCTTTGATCTCTGCAAAAATATCCTCTACCGTCTCCTCACTGTATTCTTCCGGTTCTTCAATTCCCCGGTCAATGAGACTTCTCGTAAAACAATAAACATATCCGTTGTCCTCATAAGCATCCGGAAGATTTGCAAATTCTGTCTGCAATGCCCCTGTTTCATCTCCGACATCCATTAACAATCCTGTCAGTGAAAAAAGTGCCGCAATGAGAAGCACTGCTCCCGGAAAATTCCGCTCCTGCTGCTTCATCCGGAAACCATAAACTACGATGGCTGCAACAGCTGCAACCAAAAAAGCCAGCAGCAGGATTATCTGCCACAAATCCAAATATACATGCATAATACCGAACACCGAAGTAATCAACGAAATATCCGTAGCTGCCAAAGGTGTGATACGGTAAAACAACAAAATACAATTAGATACACCAAGCGTTAAAAATACTACCGTAATCAACAACCAGACAAATCTGCGTCTTGCAAACAAAAATGAAACCGAATAAACCGTCGTCAAAATCAGTGCACTGTACAAAATCAAAAACGGATGATCCCACACAAACTGCCATCCTTTCACCGGCGAATGTCTTGCAAGCATCTCAACAAGCAATATCAGCATAACGGAAAACAAATAGTACAGTGCTGTTTTTTCTATATAAATTTTAAATACATCTCTGTCAAATTTGAAAAGGGCTTTCACTTTGCATCCTCCCAAAATTCCTTTTGTGCACACCGTTTTATTATAAAATATATGCAC
The DNA here is from genome assembly GCA_017482005.1 of Lachnospiraceae bacterium. Next base: position 48,579 of record JAFUOI010000010.1, on the reverse strand, counting down.
AAAAAAGAAAAGAGCCTGTTACAAAATCAGTGCAAGACACCTCTCACACCGGTTTTGTAACACGCTCCGGTAATTAATTTTCAAAGAAATAACGGAAAAATTTTTCCATTTCATCCATATCATATTCACCGGAAAAACCATCTTCCGGATACTCTTCTTCCGGAATCTGTATTTCCGGCTGCTCCTGATTGTTTTCCTGCTGCGGCTTGCTTGCACTCTGTTTACTTTCTTTTGCCTGCTCACTGTCTGCCAGCGTCACCGTCACTGTAGTTTCTTTGTAAACCCCGTTGTCGGACCGCATATAAGTCACTTCAATCTGTTCACCTATTTTATAATAAGCAATCATTCCACCCAAATCAGATGCGCTTGTGATTGTAATACCATCAAATTTAGTGATAATATCACCCTGCTGGATACCCGCCTTGGCAGCACCGCCGCCTTCTTCCGTAGATTCTACATAAGCACCTTTCGGAATACCATAGTATTCTGACGCTTCCTCGGACACATCCTGTACAGATACTCCAAGGTAGCCCGCCTTATCTCCTGCAAGTTCCCTCGTTGCACGGTTCATCAGATTATCCAGAATCGGTTGTGCCGTTGCAACAGGAATCGCATATCCTATACCTTCTACAAGTTCAGATGCAAACTTGGCAGAATTAATACCAATCAGCTCGCCTTTCATATTTAAAAGTGCACCGCCGCTGTTTCCGGGATTGATTGCTGCATCTGTCTGTATCAGCTTTGCATCAAGATCCTCAATCTCCACCTCTCGGTCAAGAGCAGAAATAATGCCTGTTGTCACGCTCTGTCCGTATCCCAGTGCATTACCGATGGCAACGACCTGATCTCCGACCTTAAGAGAAGAAGAATCTCCGATTGTCGCTACTTTTATAGAAGAAAGTACCTCATCACTGATCTTATCCATCGGAATGGCAACTACCGCCAAATCATTGGCAGCATCACTGCCCTTTACAACCGCTGTCACAACTGCATCCTCGCTGTCATTGAAGCATACGGACACTTCCGATGCACCGCTTACTACATGATTGTTTGTTGCAACCAAAAGCTCTGTATCATTTTTCCCTACAATAATACCACTTCCGGCTCCTTCACTTTCATACTGCTGTGTTCCCCAAAAACTTCTTATCTCATCTATATTTTTTGTCGTGATCGCAACTACCGAAGGCATACAATTTTGCGCAATCTGCGAAATTGTATTGGCACCCGTCTCCTCCTGCTTATCCGAAACGACAATATCGCCATCATCCACCGTCTGTGTTGTTTCAATTACCACTTCCCTGTCATTCTTATCCTTCAAGAAGGTTTTCTGACCGATAAAAGCAATGCCGAGAAATACTACACCCGCACAGAGCCCGAACACAAGTCCTCCCAATGCACTTTTCAATAGCTTGCGCTCTTTTTTTTCTTTCTTCTGTTTCACCGCCGGTTCCTGAGGAACAGCGGAATACTGAGGCTCATTCGGTACCTCTGTCGGATTTATCACTCCCTCAGGCTTTATTACTTCTTCCGGTGTCTCGGCACCATATACATTTTCATTCATATCTTCAAACATATATCTCGTTCCTTTCCAATGTGTTTTCTTTCTGCACAAAAGAATAATGAAAAAATGTTATAGAATTTTGTTAAATTTGTGAAAATTCTATGTATTTCTTTTCCACTTCAGCAAAAGGCTCAAATGAAAACACCGGATTACTTTTTATCTCAGGCTCACTGTCCATCAGACGCTCACCCATATAGTGTTCAAATTCATAATATAAAAGTGCATCATCTACCGAAGATACTATTTCCTGCTCCTCTTCTGTCAGCTTACTTCCGAGAAACCTTTCATAAATTGCATCCTGTAAAATCTTTTCAATGACAAGGTATTTGGGCAGATTTTTCTTGACCGGGCGGGTAATATCCGCAAGATATGCTTCACTCGCATCATGCAACAGGCAGGCAAGTGTAAGCCGTCTGCTGTAACCGCGCGCAACCGCCTCCTCATAACAGTGAATGCAATGCTGTGCCACGGAATAAAACTCCGGAAAATGACCGTTTGCCCTTGTCATAAGAGACAGTGAATGTGCAATATCTTCGATTACAATCTGCTCCTTTTTCGGTTTTAACGGTGTAAAATGTATCTTACTTGATGTTGTAATATAATCAGACATTTTTCTTCTCTCCCCAATTTGTTCTGTAATATTTATTGCGGTATTCCCGCGGCGTGATTCCGACACACTCCCGAAATACCTTTACAAAGTGACTCTGCGATGAAAATGCAAGAAAATGTGCGATCTCGGAAAAGGAATACTCAGAATATTTCAACATATTCTGTGCCGCTTCAATTTTCCTGTTCCGGATATATTCTGCGATTCCAATCCCCGTCTCTTTTTTAAACAGACGGGACAAATAACTGACATGCAAACCACATTGCACTGCAAGCTGCTCTGTCGTGATACGTTCATTGATATTTGCATGAATATAATCCACGCACTGCACGATATGTTTGGAATATATAGTTTCTTTTTTTAATCTCCGCATACGCTGTGTGAAATCCACACACATCTTTTTTTGCATACGGACAAGCTCCCCTTCTTCTTTTATAACATCCGCCTTACGAATGTACATATCAGATAGTCCGTACGCCGTCTCAAGATCCATTCCCCCCTCAATACAAAACCGGGTAATCATCGCGATCGAAACAATTACATGATAGCGGAGATTGTTCACCGGATTATCTGACAACCGGCCGAACCCTTCTCCGGAACCAATCGGATGATCCGACATCCATGCTTCAATCCATTCAACCTGACCACTCTTTACCTGTTCGTAAAACCTCAGTTCTTTCTCGTAAGGCGCATGCGCAATATTTTCTTCCCGCTGTATATAAAGCCCGATATCCGGATTTTCTGTTTCTTTCATGTCACACTCCTTCTTTTATCAAGATTATAATATAAATGTCATAAATTTGATATAGTTTTTTCTTATTTCTGTTATTTTAATATGTAATAACATTAGCAATGTACGGAGGTATACACATGACCAAAAATGAATTACTTTCACTGGCCCAAAAACTGACTTTGGACGAAAAAATCAGCATGATCCACGGCGCCGCATTATTTAAAACAGCCGCTGTTAAAGAAAAAGAGATTCCTGCTTTCTGTTTTTCCGACGGACCTATGGGAACGCGCCCGGAATTTGAGTGGGATGAATGGCTTTTGATTGGCGGAAATGATGATTATTCTTCCTATCTCCCGTGCAACAGTGCAATTGCTGCCACTTTTAACCGTGAATGTGCTTATACTTCCGGACAAGTACTGGGATTGGAAGCAAGAGGAAAAGGAAAGGATATGATCCTCGCACCGGGCATTAATATCCATCGTTCTCCTTTGTGCGGACGCAATTTTGAATATATGAGCGAAGACCCTTATCTGACAACGCAGATGGCAGTTCCATATGTTAAAGGTATACAGGAATCTGATGTTTCTGCCTGTGTGAAACACTTTGCCGTCAACAACCAGGAAACCCAACGCCATGGCGGTAATTCCACCCCAAGCGAGCGGGCTCTTTGGGAAATCTACTTTCCTGCCTTCCGCGCAACCGTACAGGAAGGGAATACCCTCGGTATGATGGCCTCCTATAACCGCTATATGGGTGAATACGCATGTCACAGCCGCGAACTTTTAGACACTATCCTTCGCAGCGAGTGGAATTTCGACGGTATTGTCGTCTCTGATTGGGGCGGTGTACACGACACGGAAAAAGCCGCAAACTGCAGCCTTGACATCGAGATGGGCTGTACTCCTGATTTTGATGATTATTATATGGCCTCTCCTCTGAAAAAAGCGATTGAAGAAGGACGTGTTTCCGAGGCTGAAATAGACAAAAAAATCATGCATATTCTTCATACAATGAATGAACTTCATATGCTTGACGGCAAACGCAAACGCGGCGGGTATAATCTTCCTTCTTCCCGTGAAAAACTTCGTCTGGCAGCCGAGGAGTCCATTGTTCTTTTAAAAAATGACAAAAAAACCCTTCCGCTTAACCCTGACAAAATCAAAAAACTTCTTGTCATCGGCGACAATGCGGACCGGGTACATTCCCACGGCGGCGGTAGTGCAGAAATTAAATCCTTATATGAAATTTCTCCTCTACTCGGACTGAAAATGTATCTCGGCGGAAACTGTGAAGTCATTTATGAACCGGGCTATTACAATTTTGTTGTTGGCAATGCATGGGGCAAAGAAAATAGTCAGAATGTACTTGGAAATCTTATGATGGACGAAAGTAAAAACCCATATCTTCCACGCCAGAAGCGTTATATCTCAGAGGAGAATCTTGCCCGCGTAAATGCAGAGTACCTGGAAAAAGCCAAACAGGCATGCAAAGATGCAGATGCCGTCCTATTTATCGGCGGCTTAACACATGATCAGGATGTGGAAGATCAGGACCGAAAAGATTACCATCTCCCTTGCAATCAGGATTACGTCATCCGCGAGCTTCTTAAAGTCCGCCCGGATATGATTGTAACTCTGATCGGAGGCTCTCCCGTTTCCATGTCGGAATGGAAAGACATGGCCGACACTATCATCTACTCCTACTACAACGGAATGGAGGGCGGGCTTGCCTTTGCGCACACTGTTTTCGGTGAAGTTTCTCCTTCCGGAAAGCTTCCGACTTCCTTCCCGAAACAGTTATCTGATTGCGGTGCTCACGGAACAGATACTTTCCCGGGCATCGATACAGTCGAATATAAAGAGGGTATTTTTGTCGGATACCGACATCTCGACAGCCGGAATATCGAACCGGAATTTGCATTCGGTCACGGACTCTCCTACGCCGAATTTAACTATCACAACATGGAAGTACGCGATGTAACGGAAGATATGAACATGCCGGATAACTGCAAAATAGAAAGGGATCATCTCGTGCCGATTTTCGAAGTCAGTTGTCAGGTCAGCAATACCAGCCAAACAGATGCCAAGGAATCTGTTCAGCTCTATATCGCACCGTGTGACACAACTTTACCTGACGGTTTGAAACGGCCCGTAAAAGAACTGCGCGGTTTTGACAAAAAAATGATCAAAGCCGGCGAGGATATTTCCTACCATTTTTCTCTTACACCGGAAGCCTTCAGTTATTACGACGAAACCGAACACTGCTACATTGCTCCGAAAGGAAATTATAATATTATGCTGGCAAGCTCAAGTCGTGATATTCGTTTAGTACAAAAAATCACTCTCCATAAAGATTATAAAATCAGCCGAAGCTGATTCGATGCTTCACAACGCGTCACGACGCACAAATAACGTAAAGCCGGGCAACACATCTCAAGTTGCCCGGCTTTTCATTATTCTGCTTATTCCATTCTATTTTTCCTTTGCAAAGATTGCACACCAATACAAATAACCGTCCGGTGCAAGATAAACACCAACACCAATCTCGTCGTACTGCTTGCTGATAATCTTTGCCTTAGTGGAAGCTTTGTCCATCCACGCATCGACTACCTGCTCCGGCTTTGCAAAATCACATGCAATATTTTCTGCCGCACGTTTAAAATCATATTTCATACTGATAGCAGATGTCCACTTATCACCGTTAGGACGTTTATGTGAAAATTTCTTTGACAGTTCTTTCGCTCGTTTCTGTGCTGCTGCATGAAGCAACGAATTCTTATCAAAGGAAGAAAAACCGTAACGTCGTCTATCCTTATTTATCAACTTAATCAACTTATTGCGGTAAGAAGTCTGCTTTGTGATTACCTTAATGGTACATTCCATTTTTTTCTTTCCCACTTTAGCGGTAATGGTAGTCGTACCTGCTTTTTTCGCTGTCACTTTTCCACCGGATGTCACTGTCGCAACCTTTTTATTGGATGATGACCACTTTACCTTCTTTGAGGTATTTTGCACCTTTAGTTTGTATGTGCTTCCGATGACAATCGTCTTTTTACTCACATTAAGTTTCATCTTTGCAGCCTTTGCCTGCACCGGATTTGTCATACACAACAACATCGGAATCATAATTATCAGCATTACCGCATACATCACTCGTCTTTTCTCTTTCTTCTCTCTCATACAGCTGCTCCTAACTCTATTTTTTCCCATATCTGCATCAACTCAGTTTGCTGACCAATAAGCTTCTCTCCCTCTCCCCTGCGTGCCATCTGTTCCATATCCTTTAGCACCGCAATAAACTTCTGCGTCTCTTCCGTCCCCTCCATAGCCTGCACATTGCACCGGACATCTCGGCAGAGCAGGCATATTTCTGTCATGTTTCCCTTCTCCATGCTATGAGACAGTTGCCTTTTACGCCGCTCCGACATCGCCATAAAATATGAAGTCATATCGGCTTGCGCCGCCAAAGTTTCCGGGTCTTGCGCCCTTATATCCGTTTCATTTAATACTTTAGATTTCTGTACCCGTTCAACTCTGTGTTCAATATATTCTTTTGGAAGATACATGCGAAGAACCGTTTCCAAACGTTTGGCATCCACCGGTTTACTGATATAATCAAAAAATCCTTCCTGTAAATACATTTCCTTGGCTCCTGCCACCGCATTTGCCGTCAGAATGAGGAACGGTGTCTCTTTCGTTGTCATGAGACGCTCTCCGGAATTCCACATTCGGCGGATCTCCCGATACGTTTCAATGCCATCCATCTCAGGCATCATATGATCCAAAAATACAATATCAAACTTATGCTCTTTTACAAGTGCAATCGTTTCCTGTCCGCAGGAAGCCACATACAACTGCACACCCGTTCGCTTCAACAGTCCGCGGACAACCGCCAGGTTCATAACATTATCGTCCGTCACAAGGATGGTTGCCTTCGGTGCCCAGATATATCGTTCCTCCCCTGCATCCTGCATAGAGATTGTATTTTTTATGTCGCCTACCGGCTCCCAATCCACTACCTTTTGAATGATTTCAAAAGAAAATATGGAACCTTTTCCATAGGTACTTTGCACACGAAGTTCACTGTTCATCAATTCAAGAAGATTTTGGACAATGGTAAGTCCAAGTCCTGTTCCTTCTATATTACGATTTCTGTTTTCGTCAATACGCTGGAACGACTGGTATAATTTCGGAATATCCTCTTCCAAAATTCCGCGTCCGGTATCTCTTACTTCCACACAAAGACACACTGCACTCTCGCTGATCTTTGTATGACGCACATCCAACACCACTTCCCCCTCATCCGTGTATTTGACAGCGTTGGTAAGCAGGTTCATCACAATCTGGCGAATTCGTACTTCATCTCCAATCAACACCCTCGGCATTTCGGAATCCATATCAACAACAAAATGAAGCCCTTTTTCGGAAGCTCTCATCTGCATCAAATTTACCATATCGGAACAAGAATCCAAAATGCGGTACTCTGTTTCCACAAGTTCCATTTTACCGGACTCTATCTTCGAAAAATCAAGCACATCATTTACGATAGAAAGTAGTGCCTTTCCTGCTCTTTTGATATTTCCGGCATACTCCGCAACCTCCTCAGACTCAGATTCTCTCAAAATCATCTCATCCATTCCAAGGATGGTATTAATAGGAGTCCTGATTTCATGACTCATATTGGCAAGGAACATCGTTTTGGCGCGGTTCGCATTCTCTGCATCTACTTTTGCAGTATTCAACGCTTCAATCATCTGCAAATCCGGATTTTCAAGGGTAAAATACATAATATACATCACAATTACAGTAGCAAAGGTAGACAGAAGCAGAAAACGGTTCGTATTCTGCATAATGACCATGAATCCCTCCACTGCTGCATACAGGTAAATCGGAAACTGTTGCCGCAGACGTATGTTTTTTCTGTTAATCAGTGCATACATAACCATATAGACAATCGCAACCGCACCGACTGCATAGCTGAAAGAAACCGCAGAACCGGTAGTATATACATGTCTTCCGTATCCCATCGGATACAAATCCAGACAACAGGTAACCACAATTGCAATAAATTCTACCGACGGCCAAAGCCAAAAGAAAAACCGGGTGACACGGGGCGCATTTCTTAATTTCCCTTTAACATTCATTGCCGTTGTATACATGCACATACATGTAATAAACAGATGCATCACAACCAAATATGTATAACCAAGAAAACTCGTCAGTTTCGGATATTTATCAGGCGTTGCCAGAGTGATAACACTGGAGATGTCTGAAATCACAAGCAGAAGTACAACAATAATCATATATCCGTACAGCCGGTTCTCCAGCGAGCCATAGCGTTTTTTTGAATAGAAAACAATCACGATCACAATCATCATCATGAGCGCACTGATCTGAAATTCTATATTATAACTCATACCCTGTTTCCCCCTTTTTCAGAATTTTACCATAAAACACGTTTTTTTACTACCTTTAATCTTTCTGTTTCCCTGCATAAAATCCTCTGTTCCTGCACATGCTTTCAATATCAGAATGAAACAGGAGGAATGTGGCAATGGCACAGGGAAAAGTAGAAATCTGCGGTGTTAATACTGCCAAGCTTCCGCTTATGGAAGCATCCCGGCAGGCAGAACTTTTTGAACGCATCAAATCGGGGGACGAAGAAGCCCGCCTTCAATATATCGAAGGAAATCTCCGACTTGTTCTCAGTGTAATCCGGCGTTTTTCAAACGCATCCGAAAACGTGGATGATTTATTTCAAATCGGCTGCATCGGACTGATTAAAGCCATTGATAATTTTGACTGCAGTCTCGGCGTTAAGTTTTCAACCTATGCCGTTCCGATGATTATCGGAGAAATACGCCGTCATCTGCGGGATAACAGCCCTCTGCGCGTATCACGTTCTCTCAAAGACATTGCATACAAGGCCATCTGTGCACGTGAATATATGACAAAACAAAACCAAAAAGAGCCCACTATCGAAGAGTTATCTGCTGAAATCGGCATTTCAAAGGAAGATATTACGTATGCACTTGATGCCATGCAAAATCCCATGAGCCTGAGCGAACCGATCTACACGGAAGGCGGAGATACACTCTACGTCATGGATCAAATCAGTGACAAAAAAAATAAAGAGGAGAACTGGATTGAATCTCTCTCTTTATCTGAAGCAATGAAACGCCTGAACAGTCGGGAACACGAGATTATCTCTCTCCGCTTTTTTGAAGGGAAAACCCAAATGGAAGTCGCCGACATGATCGGTATTTCCCAGGCTCAGGTTTCCCGTCTCGAAAAAAACGCCCTAAAAACCATGCGGAACTATCTTGCAGGATAATCAATCTGCATAAGCGTAAGTCCCTGTGCCGGCGCTGTCACGCCGGAAAGCGTGCGCTCTTTTGTCTCAAGCGCTGATACGACCTGCTCCGGATCCATGCGCATAAGACCGACTTCAACAAGTGTTCCTGCCATGATGCGCACCATATGATGTAAAAACCCATTTCCATGAAACGTCATTGTCACATAATCACCGTTTCGTACTATTTCCAAACGGTCTACCGTCCGGACTGTAGACTTCTTTTTGCCGGGATTTTTACAAAAAGCCGCATAATCATGAGTGCCCATGAGAAAATCCGCTGCTTCTCTCATACGGTCAACATCACATCTTTCCTGCACCGTCCAAACATATCTGCGGTCAAACAACGGCTTCACACTACCGTCATAAATAGTATAACAGTATGTCTTTCCGGTGGCATTGTATCTTGCATGAAACCGCTCCGGCACTTCATTTACCGCATACACCGCAATATCATCCGGCAAATAGTGGTTTACATAACCCAATATCTCTGATTCTTTAAGCTCCGTATCAAGAATAACACTTGCCACCATTCCCTTTGCATGTACACCCGCATCCGTACGTCCGGCTCCGATAACATTTACCGGTTTTTCGGAAAGATGCTGCAACACCTGCATCAGCTTCCCCTGTATCGTATCCCGGCCTTCTTTATGTTCCCAGCCGGAATATCTGCTGCCGTCATAACCAAGCATTAATTTATAATTTTTCTGCAAAAAATACTCCTTCCGAGACAGATCTTACCGTCTGCTTTTTGCCGCCCTCAATAAATGTTTTGCCAAAACCGAAGTTGTCACAGATCCGACACCGCCAGGGACCGGAGTTGCAACGGATGCAATTCCGTCCATAGCATCATAATCCACATCACCGCAAAGATTTCCTTCTGCATCCACGTTAATGCCGACATCAATTACGATTGCATCCTTTCCTACATAATCTGCCGTAATCATTTTTGCAACACCTGCTGCTGCCACAATAATCTCTGCATTCCGGCATACGGAAGGCATATCTACCGTCCTTGTATGACATACGGTCACTGTCGCATTTCTCTTCATAAGAAGCATGGTAACCGGCTTTCCGATGACCAGACTTCTGCCGACAACCGTAACTCTCTTTCCCGTAATATCTATTCCCGCAAAATCCAGCATCTCAACGACTGCCTCCGCCGTGCACGGCGCAAATCCGCTGGCATCCCCCGCATAAACCTTTGCAAGATTTGAAGGTGAAATGCCATCTAAATCCTTTGCAGGATCAATACGTTGCTCAATTGCCTTTTCATCCAGATGTTTCGGAAGCGGTCTCAAAAGCAGGATACCGTCAATGGCATCATTTTCATTAATTTTATCAAATTCCTTCTGAAACTCTTCGTTTGTTATATCTTCCGGAAAAGTAAACTTTGTACAGTCAAATCCGACTTTTTCCATCTTTTTGACCGCACCGCGTTCGTATGCGATATCATCCGGTTTTTCACCGACACGCACAATCGCAAGATGCGGTAACGCTCCTTCAAACGTCTTCATCTCCTCCGCAATCTGTTCATTGACAGCCTTCGCCACAGGAAGTCCTTTTAAACATTCCATCTTTTTGATTCCTCCGTTTTATCTTATTTTCAATCTGATACTATTAATTTCCGGTCTATCCGCGAATCGCACGTACCACATTTTCATATGCTTCATCTGCCATTTGGTTACCCTCGGCTAACATCTTATCAGCTCTGGCATTCATTGCTTCTGCCAGCTGTCTGTCTTTCATCAGCTTTGTATTGATAAATACATTTAAAGATGCTCCGTTAAGTGCAGCTTTACACATCTGTGCTCCGACACCTGCATCGCTGATTGCGATTCTGCTCCCGATTTCCGAAAGACGGAGAATAAGCGCAAGTGCTTCCATGATTTTTTCCATCAGCGCAAGGGGTGCCTCACTTGCATCCTTAAGCGCAGCTTCCATAATACGTGTTCTCTCTGCGATTTCTTCCTCCGTTGTCTTAGGTAGTCCATATGCCTTAGATAACGGCTCAAACGCCTCCGCATCTTTATCCATAAACGTCATCAGCTCCTCGGCGATTCTGTCGCCATTCTCAAGAATCTGTTCTATTTCCTCCTGATACTGGGCATATTTCTTCTTCCCTGTGGTAAGATTCGCAACCATATTTCCAAGAGCCATTCCTATCGCCGCAGCATAGCCGCTTGCACCGCCGCCTCCCGGTACAGGCTCACTTGAAGAGAGTACTTTTATAAAATCATTCATTTTACTTTCTGCCATCATATTGCTTTTCCTCCTGTTCCATGCGCGCCGGATACCATCCGCGCATCATCACACTTATCTCTCAGTATAACAAAGAACCATCTTAAGGACAAGTTTTCCCTTGCAATCTAAGCGCTCAAAATTTATACTGTGAAGTAGAAAAAAGAAACGGAGTTAACCTATGCAACGCAAAGATTTGTCAGAACTGAAAAAACGATTCAAAAAAGACCAATGTACCTTTACCCGCATGACCGGGTGCTATGTCAATTCCCAAAAGGAAAAGGTCGTAACATTAAATGAGGTATTTTTAAATCTTCCGGACGAAGAATATTACAAATATCTCGAAATTGCCAAGAAAACTCTCTCCGGAACGCTCGGAAACAATCTTCTTGAGCTTGAGTTCCCTCGGGAGGAAGAAGAAGCCGGCGGTAAACAACAGTTTTTCATGGGATTAAAGGCAAGTGCCCTGAAAGAGGAAGGACTTTTGGACCGCTTCTATGACTTGATTATTGATACATACGACTATGTCGGAAACTATCTGATACTTCTCTATCATGACGCCTACGACGTGATGGTAAAAACCGAAGACAACCGCAAACTTGATGAGTCGGAGGAAGTTTATGAATATCTCCTCTGTTCCATCTGTCCCGTCACACTATCCAAACCGGGACTCGGTTATCTTGAAGAAGAAAACAAAATCGGTGTACGCCTGCGCGACTGGATTGTTTCTCCACCGGAGAACGGTTTCCTTTTCCCTGCATTTACGCAGCGCAGCAGTGACATTCACGCACTTGTTTATTACACAAAAAATGCCAAAGAGCCTCACAAGTCCTTCATGGAAGGCGGTCTCGGATGCGGTTCCAAAAGAACGGCACTCCAGCAGAAAAAATCCTTCCAGGACATCGTTAAGAAAGCTGTTGCACAAATTCCGGACGACGAAGTACTTGCCGATGATGTTTTCATCACCCTTCAGGAATCCATCAGCGATATGCTTGACCGTGAGCAACCGGAAAACCCGGATGCAGAGCCGATTACACTGACTTCCGATACCTTTAAAACAATTTTGGAAGAATGTGATTTTTCTGAAGAACTTGCTCCAAAACTTGAAAAAGCATTTGAGGAAGAATTTGCAGAAGAACTCCCGACTGCAGATGCAGTGCTTGACACAAAAGCACTTGCCAAAAATGAACAGAAGAAAAAAGAAAAAGAGCTTATCTGCGAAGTGGCTTCCCTCAAAGAATCCCTTGCAAAAGTACAGGATTCCGAAGGCAAGACCAACTACGTGGACCCGGATACCGGTGAGGTTATCGCAGATGATGACACTCCGAAGCTGTGTGACGTCTTTGTCCGCATGAAACCGGAGCGCGCTTCTCTTGTAAAATCCCAGGTTATTGATGGACAAAAATGTCTTGTAATCCCTGTAGAAGACGGCGATGACATTGACATCAACGGAATCAAACTTGATTCCTAAATAATATACTATTTACGATCGCTCAAATTACTTTGTGCGGAGGATATATACTATGAAAAAGAAATCAGAACGATTTTACCGCAATGGATTTTACATACTTCTTATCGGATGTCTTCTTCTCGGAGGCATGACACTGTTTTTACTGATCCGCGGAAATTATTTTTCCATGCTGGCACAAACTATGGCCTCTGACAAAGAAAGCTACAACTATGAACGCAATGCATCCTACGTACAGCGCAGTACACAGTTTGACATGCTTCCGGTACAGGATGTGGACATCGTCTTTGTCGGCGATTCCATTACAGCACGTTTTGAGTGGGATGAATATTTTACGGATTACACGGTTGCCAACCGCGGAATTGATTCCGATGTAACGGAAGGCGTATACAACCGCCTTGACACCATCACTTCACAGACACCGGAAAAGATTTTCCTCATGGTGGGTATCAATGATATCCGGCAGGACATACCTGCAGAAACAACGCTCTCTTACTATGAAAAAATTCTGGATGAACTTAAAACATCCCTTCCGGATTGTGAAATCTATATTCAGAGCGTTCTCCCTGTGCACACATCCACAGGAATTGACAATACCGTTGTACAAAATCTGAACCTCTCTCTGCAGCAGCTGGCAGAACAAAAAGGGATCACCTATTTGGACATCTACTCTGCCGTTGTTGATGCAGACAATAATTTCACCTATACCGTTGACGGCGTCCATCCGACCGGTGAAGGCTATGTCATCTGGACAGGAATTTTGGAAACTATACTAAAATAAAAAGAGTGGCACTCTGAAAAATGGTTTAAAACCGATTTTCAAGTGCCACTTGATTTTTTATACTTTCATCTACCACATCTTCTGCTCTGCAGTCTCAATATCTTTATAGCCGTACATATGCACAGTGTTCTCCATCGTCAGATACGCCAAATTCTTCCCTTCCGCAGCAAGCTTTGCCACAAAAGTCCCATAAAGCAAAAGCATGGTATCCGAATATGTGCCCATCTCTCCCCGAAGGTACGTCTCATAAGATGTATTATACTTTGTATCCTCAGAAGTATGAATCGCGCGGGCGTTGCCTGCCACCTTCGGATACTGCTTAGCAAAGGACTCCATCCATGCTACCTGAATCTCAATGATACCTTCCATAATTTGCTTTTTGTCCTCCGGTATTTCCGGAAGATTTTGACGAAGTTTTTCATATTCATCCGGCGCTGTACTTTCCATCATCCGGGCATATTTTTCCGTAATGGGATTCCATCCCCTCGCCATATGTGATGCAAAATCTTCCCGATACTGCATCAACATCTCTGTTGTCCAAGTCAGATACTGGCTCTTTCTCATAATTTCAAAGGTCAGCCAGTCATCCTGACAGCTTGCACGACCGCCTTCATTCTTTACATGGTCAAATGCTTCCCACTCCATTTTCACAATTTCATCTACAAGTTGTTCTTTCATTTCTTCTCCTAAAATCTGTGTTAACTCCTGTAAACGTTCCAGGTTCGCTTGTACTGCCGTTTGCTCTGCACTCATATGCTGCGCAAGTTCACGGATTAACTGCACAGCTTTCTCACAACCTTCAAGCTCCGTAAGCCCGCGAAGCAGCCACTTCTTATGGGGCGCGTAAACTTTTCTTGAGAGATACAGCACTTTCGCCCCATGCTCCAAAGCTTCTGCAAGCAAAAGATTCGCTGATGCCATGTCGCCGCGTCCTGCCATGCGCGGGTAATTATATGGTCCGCACTGTTCAAACAAAGCAAATTCCTGCATTTTTTTACGTTCGCAAAGAGTACTCGGATAATGTGCTTTCAACTTTTCCAACATCTCGGAAAATTTACCCTGTGGATCGTGAAAAATTTCTCCGCTTACTGCAGCACGAAGAGCATATTCATCCACATAAATCCATTCCGTCTCCGTTTCCGGCAGATGAGCCATTCCAAGGATTCTCTCAAAATACTTCGCATACGTAGTCACTCCGGTGCGACCGCTTCCCTGCGATGATTCCATGCGCCGATATCCGTTCCATTCCTTTGGCAGACAAGCATATGCCTCTTCCAGTGCATCTCCGATCTGCTCAAAATCCTCCTCCGACAACCAGATTGCAAAACCCGGCCCGTGATCATGGTCTGTGCTCACTGCATCATCAAATCCAAGACAGTCACTTCCCTCTCCGCATAGTCCGATTGCCATGCGTTCAAAGTACTCCGGAAACTTCTCGGTAAGCATAGGCTTACCAACTTCTTCATAATAGGTTCTTGCAAGTTCAAGGCCCGAAATATACCTTTCTCCCAACATGCTTTTGGCATAGGACAGTTTCTCCGCCACACGCTCATAGCTCTCTGTCTTACCGACAAGCAACGCAATCCGTTCCATTGCCTCAGCATAGCATTCCTGTGCCTTTTCATATTCCGAAAGAAACATCATCGCATCACCATAAGCCGCAAGAGCCGCTGCGGAATGCACATCTGTTACGCCGAGTTTTTCAAATATGCGAATCGCCGTCATTGCCTCCTCTGCCGCCTGACCGGCGATATCACAGGACTCTTCCGCTTCGGCAATCTTGCAGAGCGTCGTTGCAAGATTCGCATGTGTTACCGCACCTTCAAATTCACGGCCCGGCAGTGCATCCAGTACAGTCAGCGCCTTTCCCTGACACTCTGCCGCACGCTCGTACTCTCCTGTCTCCTGAAACAACAGACTCATATTGTTATACAAACTCGCAAAATGCCAATCTCCCGGCGTAAGCCATTTCTCGTATAACGGGAAGACTTCCATATAAAACTGATATGCCTCCACGTGTTTTCCCGCTGCCCTGCAAGCTGTTGCAACATTCAGGAGCGTCGTCCCGTAAGCTTCCGAATCCTGCATTCCGAGCTGCTGCATAAGTTGCAGAACCTGCCCGGCGTAAGCAAGGGATTTCTCCTTTTGTCCGCTCTCCCTGCAAAGTCCTATCATCTCGTTAAGTAACATAATCAGGCCGTTATAATCTTCAATCTGTTGTGCTTCCTTCATCATCTCAATGAGGAAGTCCTCAGCTTCTGATGTCTGTCCTTTTGCAAAATATTCCTGTAATTTTTTATATATCTGTCTCATATCCATGATGTTTACATCCTTTTTTCTAGTAGTTTATCACAGAAACAAAGACACGTAAATTGATTTCCTCTACACCATTTCTCTTTTCAGACGCTTCATAATCTTTTTTTCCAAACGGGAAATGTAAGACTGGGAAATGCCCAGCAAGTCTGCCACTTCCTTCTGTGTCATTGCCTCTTCCTCCCTGTTCCCCAGTCCGAATCTTAAATTAATAATCAGCCGCTCACGCTCCGACAGCTTTCCGATTGCACGACGCAGCATCTTCTGTTCTGCTTCATTTTCCATATCTCTGTATATGATATCTTCATCCGTTCCGAGTATATCTGACAGCAAAAGCTCATTTCCGTCCCAATCCACATTGAGGGGTTCATCAATGGAAACTTCCATACGAAGCTTGCTGTTTCGGCGCAGATACATCAAAATTTCATTTTCAATACAACGGGATGCATATGTCGCAAGTTTTATATTTTTTTCCGGATTATATGTATTGATTGCTTTAATCAGTCCTATGGTTCCGATGGAAATCAGATCCTCGACACCGACACCCGTATTGTCAAATTTTTTTGCAATATAAACAACTAATCTTAAATTATGCTCAATCAGTTCCGCCTTTGCATCCTGGGCATCCTCCCCGCAGAGCCGGCAAATACATTCGTTCTCCCTCTCTGCTGCCAACGGCGGCGGAAGTACATCCGTCCCACCTATATAATGGATATCTCCCTGTCTGGAAAACAAAAGACCCGTTTCCTTCTGCATAAATCGAAATTGCGCCTTTCCCGGCATAACAACTTTTAAAACCATTTCTTCCTCCTCGTTCTTTTTATAATTTCGGGTGTAAAATAACCTGATATTCATCCTTTTGGCTGATTTTTCCTTCATAGATGCCGAGCATGACCTTTTGCCATCTCTGTTCCCCCTGCTGCGCCGGTATTTCCAGTTCATCTGCCAGCACTCCTTTCAAAATTCCTTTTTTTGTCCCTATTGCATGGTACGGAATTGCAAAAAAAACATCGGGCAACGAAATGTTATTGTTAATAAATAATTGTTTTTCCACAATAACAACCGGCCGTCTTGTAATGGGCTCATACAAAGAGTTCCCGCTGTCCATTAATCCGCAACACCGGACCTGTTTCTCCCCGAGCGTAATAAGAACGGGCAGATGACATTTTTTCCGAAACAGTCTCTCTCTTATGCTCTCTGTCCAATTGCGCAAAAAAAGATAACCAAAAAGAAGTGCCCCCACAGACATCCACAGACTGCTGCGATATTGACGAAAATAAACAAATGTCTCCTCCGCCCATGCCAAAACTCCTCCGGTCACATATGCAAACGCTAACAATATAGTCACACTTGCAATATTCTGTTTTCCGGATTTGTCGCCAAAGGCACTCCGTACCATGGCATATGCCACAGCCGGATTACCGGTCTGCAACAGAAGCTGAAACCATCCGCTACCATCTGTCATCATTACAGGCAAAGCCACATAATATATCACCGTATATGTACTTCCCAGCAATGCCGCAAATACGATTCCCATCCTCTTCTTTTGTTTTTGAAGAATTTTACCTGTCAGCAACAGGAGCATGTAGTCCATCAGAAAATTTTCAAGAAACAGGATATCCAGATAAATTTTCAGGATTACCACCTCCTGAAAAAGAGTATAAAAAAAACGCCGTGATTTTTTTGTCAAAATCACGACGTTAAATACTTAAATTCATCGACAAGATAAGTCTTATTTATTTCTCTGTAAGAAATCCGGAATCTTCAGGGAAGTAGCCTCCACATGACTCTTTACCGGTTCCGGTCTCTGAATACCTGCCAAGGCAGGTTTCACTGCAGTCGGTGCCTGCTTCACTGCTGCTGCAGGAATAGCTCCGGTTCCGACCATAGCACTGTTTACACCGAGAATCTGTGCTGTGTCCTTTGTCACTGCAGGTTTGAGCGTCTTAGGTGCAACTGCCGGCTGAACGCTGCGTGCTTTTACCGCACTTGCTCTTCCGAGTGCAGGATTCTTCTCATCGATTCCTGTTGCAATTACAGTAATCATACAAAGATCATTTAAATTTTCATCATATTTGGCACCGAAGATAATATTCACCTCTTCACCAACAAGATCCTGCACATAGTCTGCAGCTTCCTGTGCTTCAATCAATGAAATATCTCCTGTAATATTTAAGATAATGTCTGTTGCACCGGAAATCGTTGTCTCAAGAAGCGGTGAAGAAACAGCAGCTTTTACAGCTTCCATCGCCTTATCATCACCTGTACCGGTTCCGATACCTACATGTGCAATACCTTTATCTCTCATAACTGTCTGTACATCGGCAAAGTCAAGGTTAATATCTGCCGGTGTATTAATCAGGTCTGTTACACCCTGCACGGACTGCTGAAGCACTTCATCTGCCTTCTTAAGGGCATCCGGAAGTGTTGTTCTGCGGTCTACGATTTCCAGTAATTTATCATTTGGAATTACAATCAGCGTATCCACGTTATCTTTGAGCTTGTCCAAACCTAAAATAGCATTGTTCATACGTGTCTTTGCTTCAAAACGGAAAGGTTTTGTCACAACACCGACCGTAAGAATGCCCATATCTTTGGACACCTGTGCTACAACAGGTGCTGCACCGGTACCGGTTCCGCCTCCCATACCGCATGTAACAAATACCATATCAGCACCTTTTAATGTGCTTGTAATCTCTTCAATGCTCTCTTCCGCAGCCTTTTCACCAACCTCAGGTTTGGCTCCTGCGCCGAGTCCCTTTGTCAATTTCTCACCGATCTGTAACTGCTTCGGTGCTTTGCAAAGCTGAAGTGCCTGCTTATCTGTGTTGACACCTACAAACTCTACCCCCTGAATCTGTTCATCTATCATTCTATTAACAGCATTATTACCGGCTCCGCCTACACCTACAACGACAATGCGTGCGGTAATGTCTGCATCATTTGATTTAATTTCCAGCAAAACGGTTCCTCCTTCACTTTCCCTTTAAATTCCATATAGTCTATCATATAATTTTTTATGGAATTTATCAACCCGTTTTTTTATCTTTTTTCACAGGGCATTTGGTAATTCTATCCTAATTTTCTGAATTCAATCCAAATTAAAAGGAATATTTACAGTATTTTCGTCAAAATTCTCCATATTCAGAATTCCGGACTTTCCTTCCAGATGCGGTAATATCGGAACAATCTGCATAATCTTTTCATCCATATTCTCATCCCGTCCGAGATAAATCCTCGCCTGATCAAAATAAAGTGTCACATCTTTTTCCGTCCCGAAAAAAATCTTATCCGCCTTAAGCTCATATTTCGCAAGAAGCTGGGTTACATTCAGTATTTTGGAAAAGATCGCCGGATCTTCCACCGGAAGCTTTTCATGCATAACTACATGGTCAAATGTCAGACCTTTTATCTGCGGAACGCCCTCCGTCACCTGATCCGACGTTTCCACCACAATTCCTTCCCTGTCAAAGTACATGTAATTTCCAAGATAATTTACGCATCCTGCCAGTGCTTTTTCATACACATTAATCTTTATGGCATGATTGGAAACAATCTCTACATCCATCATCTCGATAAACGGAATATCCTTAATTTCTTTGCTTTGGTACACTACCGCCAGATACAGGGAATTGTTTAACATTCCTTCCGGAAGTACCATCTCCATAATCTGTTTATCCGTATAATGTTCATTTCCTTCCACTTCCACATCCGTAACCGAAAACTGCGTAACAACAATGGCAAACGCTGCCGCAAGTAAAACAATTACAGTAATCACTGCCCACAATATGAATTTTTTTCGATTAAAATCATCGTATTCGTACATTGTCTCTCCTGTATCCGTCCATTCATTTTTCTATAGGATATCGGCGCCCAAAAAGCGCAGATCTCTCACAATGTTTTCATAGCCTCTGTTAATATAGTGACATCCCTCTATCACACTCTCACCACTGGCTGCAAGTGCCGCGATAACAAGTGCCGCACCGCCTCTCAATTCGCAGGCTTCAAGATGGGAACCTGTCAGACGCGGTACTCCTCTGATATGTATCCGGTTCCCGCAAACTTCAAAATCCGCCCCCATTTTCTGTAAAGGTTCAACCACCTTAAAACGATCTTCAAAGATGGTTTCCTCCACAAAGCTGTCGCCTTTTGCCAACGCAAGAACAACTAAAAGCATAGACTGAAGGTCTGTAGGAAACCCCGGATAGACCTCCGTCTTTACATAAGGAATGGGACCTTCCGCTTCCTCAGCATCTATATATATTATATCACCATCCGTAAACACGCTCGCACCTGTCTTCCGAAGCAGTCCGATCAAACAATCCAACTGTCCTGCCGGAGCATTTCTCAGAAGCACCTGTCCTCTTGTAGCTGCAGCAGCCAAAAGATAAGTTCCGGCCACAATCCGATCCGGCATAACCGTCATAGTTACCTCACGAAGTTTCCGCTCTCCCCTAATCTCAAGTTCGCTGCTTCCGATGCCTTTAATCTTTGCGCCGGCCTTACACAGAAACTCACAAAGCAATGTAATCTCCGGCTCTTTTGCCGCATTTTTAAGGCGCGTCGTACCATGTGCGAGCACTGCTGCCATTATAATGTTTTCGGTCGCACCGACACTGGGAAACGGAAGGCATATATCCGCACCGGTTAACCGATCCGTGTACGCCGTAATCATTTCCTCTTTCTCCTCAAACCTGACATTCATCTGACGGAGTGCGTATTCATGAATGTCGGTCGGACGCGCTCCTATTACACAACCGCCCGGGCGGCTCATCCTGACACTTTGGCATCTGGCCAGAAGCGGTCCGAGCAACATAATGGAAGAACGCATTGCCTGCACCTGTTTCTGCGGACAATGCGTATCACATATATGAGTTGCATCTATAGTTATTGTATTTTTTTCGTATGTAACAATACATCCCAGTGTTTCGAGCAATTCTGCCATTGCCTTAATGTCTGTAATCCCGGGACAGTTATGTAACACTGTTTTTCCCTGTATAAGAACCGTCGCGGTAAGCAGCGGCAGAGCCCCGTTTTTTGACCCCTGTATGCTCACCTCGCCCGTAAGCGGCTTTCCGCCTTTTATGTGAAGGCTTCCCATCGGGCACCAACTTTCCTTCCGGATACTTATATTATCCTATGCACCCGCCGCTTCTGCGGTACCTTGTACGCAGTGTTATCAATCATATATCTGAATCTGACTTGCAACATTGAGCACAAGTCCGATTTCTGCCAACAAAAACACAATAGATGTACCACCGTAACTGATAAACGGAAGTGTGATTCCGGTATTTGGAATCGTATTGGTCACAACCGCAATATTTAAAATAACCTGGATTGCAAAATGTGCCATAACACCGACAACAAGAAGTGCGCCAAACAAATCCGGCGCATTATTTGCGATGAACATGAAACGCCAGATCAGCATAATAAACAGTAAAATCACACAAAACGCACCGAACAGCCCCAGTTCCTCACATATAATGGAAAACACCATATCATTCTGCGCTTCGGGTAAAAAACCGAGTTTCTGCATACTCTGTCCGAGTCCTTTGCCCCAAATACCGCCGGAACCGATGGCATACAACGCCTGTAATGTCTGAAATCCTTCATCATCCGCAAACGCTTCCGGATCAAGCCATGCCAGCACACGGTCAAAACGATAGTTTCCCGAACCGGCCGCCCCCTGCGTCGTTGACACAATCCACGACACCGCTATAGCCGCAACAGCAACCACAATAAGCGCTGCCAAAATAAATTTCTTATATTTCGGATCCGCAACAAAGCACATCAAAACCGCAATTCCCATAACAATAATTGCGGAACTTAAATTACTTGTTATAAACAGGATAAGTGCCGTAGGTACAGCCGCAATTCCCATTATGACCCAGAATCCTTTTGCCGTACTGATACCACGTCCCATTTTACATATCATCACGGACACAAGAAGAATCAGGGCAATCTTGGCCACCTCCGCCGGTTGGACGGAAATAGAACCGAAATAAATCCATCGCTTGGCACCGTTAAACTCGCGTCCCATCGGTGATAACACAAGAAAAATCATTACAATGGATACCACATATCCAAGGAATGCAAACCTTTCCCACTTATGGTAATCAATCAAATTTGCCGCCACCATAACACCTACGCCGATCACTGTGGCAAAGATCTGCTTCTTCAAATAATATGCTGCATCGCCGAACTTCAGATTCGCCTCATAGGAACTTACGGAATACAACATAATCAAACCGAAACACACCAAAAATAACACAATGAACAGCAATGTGTAATCATAAAAAAATTCTTTTTTTGCTCTTCTTCTGGACTTTTGCCGCAAAAAAACACCTCATTTAATCTTATTTAATCGCATGCACCATATCCTTAAACATGTTGCCGCGCACTTCATAATTCGGGAACATTCCCCAACTTGCACAGGCCGGAGACAACAGTACCGCCTCTCCTTCTTTGGCATGGCCGCTACAGTAATCCACAGCTTCCTGCAAAGTATCCACAAGTATACAGTCTGTAAATCCGTGGCTTTTCGCACACGCTTCTATCGCTTCTTTTGTCTGTCCGAGGAGAACAAGTGCCTTTACCTTTCCCTCAAAACTTTCAATCCACTCATCGTATGTACTTTGCTTATCGTATCCGCCGCCGATCAAATAGGTTGGTTTGACCATCGCCTTGATTGCCTTAATCGCCGCATCCGGATTAGTTCCCTTGGAATCATTATAATAATCCACACCGTGTTTGGTTGCCACATACTCAATCCTGTGCTCCACTGCCCGGAAAGAGCGTACTGTATCAAGAATGATATCCATCGGAACATGATATGCATCCGCCATTGCGATAGCTGCCATCACATTTTCCACATTATGTATTCCCAGCAGCTTCATTTCATGTATATTCATCAGCTTCTCACTCACTCCGCCGACTGCTTTATAGATACATTCATCTTTGTAATAAAAACCATCGTCAAGCTCATGGGCCGATGCGAAAAATACAGGTGTTGCACTGCATCGCTGCGCAAACTCCCGCGTATATTCATTTTCAAAATTCAGAACACAAATTTGCTCTTTTGTCTGGTTACCCGCAATCTTCTCTTTTGCCTTCACATAATTTTCCATCGTATGATGGCGGTCAAGATGATCCGGTGTAATATTCAAAACAGCACTGACAACCGGGCAGAATGTATGTACCGTCTCAAGCTGAAACGATGAAATCTCAGCTACCGTCACGGAACCCTCCTGTGTTTTTACCACCTCATCGGTATACGGATTTCCGATATTACCTACGACAAACACGTTTTCTTTATAATTTTTCATAATCTCACCCAACAGTGTTGTCGTTGTCGTCTTTCCGTTGGTTCCCGTAATCGCCAGTACATCACCTTTTTCGTACGTATAGGCAAGTTCTATCTCTCCGAGAATCGGAATATTTCTCTCCCGCAGATCGTTGACAAATGCATTGTCTGTCGGAACTCCGGGACTGAGTACAACATAATCCAGATTCTGTTTAATCTCTTCTGCCACCTCTCCGATGACAAAAGTAAGCTTCTGATTTTCCTTCAGCTCAACCTCGCCGAGTCTTTCTTTTAATTTATCTTCTGTTAATTCCGTATTTCCGTCCTGAAGATACGGATCCGCTCCCATAGCGAGCAGAAGCTTTACTGCCGCGATTCCGCTTTTTCCGGAACCGACCACAAGAACTTTTTTTTCATGAAATTCCATGTTCTGTCTCCTTAAATTGCAACCAATGCGACAAGGCAGAGAATTGCAGTCACAATAGAAAATACGCCGACTACTTTTGTCTCCTTCCATCCGCAAAGTTCAAAATGATGATGTATCGGTGCCATTTTGAAAAATCTCTTTCCGTGAGTAAGCTTAAAGTAACTTACCTGAATCATTACCGATACGACTTCTGCCAGATAAATAAATCCGACAATCACTATAAACAGCGGAAGCTGCATCATATATGCACACGCCGCCACAAAACCTCCGAGAGCCAGTGAACCGGTATCTCCCATGAACACGCTTGCCGGATAGCCGTTAAACAATAAAAATCCGAGAAGTGCACCGACTACAGCGCAGGTAATCGGCTCAATTCCGCTTCCGAATCCAATGGCAACCACGGTAAAAAATGTTGCCACCAAACTTGTCACGCTGGTGGCCAAGCCGTCAAGACCATCCGTAAAGTTTGTACCGTTTACCGTACCGATTACTACAATGAACAAAAATATAACATTGCCTATCAACCCGAAATCCAGATATTTATTATCAAAAAACGGAATCTTCATAGCAAGATTAATTCCCGCCACATTCACCACATAGTAAGCAAAAATTGCCGTCACTACAATCTGAAGTGCCATTTTCTGCCATGCACGAAGCCCCATGGAACGCTTGAGCACAACTTTAATATAATCATCAAGAAAACCAATCAGACCAAATCCCAGTGTCAAAAACAATACCGGAATAATCTTCGGATTATCTTTCACATAAAACAGGGATGTCACAAGAACCGCCGTCAATATAATCAGCCCGCCCATCGTAGGTGTTCCGTTCTTCTGAAGATGACTCTCCGGTCCTTCATCACGGACTGTCTGACCGACTTTCAATTTGCGCAAAAACGGTATCATGACCGGTCCTAATAATGCGCTGATGCAAAATGCAATAATTGCAGGAATTACTATCGTGTAATCAAAATTCATATCTTATTCCCTTTCTGTATCTTCACTGCTCTTCTCTATCTTCATATACGGCAGTATATTTTCGTATAACTTTCTGACGACCGGCGCAGCAATCGTCCCGCCATAGTATACACCTTTTGGTGCCTGAATGACAACCAGTGTTATAATCTGCGGATCCTGTGCAGGTGCAAATCCGATAAAAGAAGATATGTAACGGCCGCTTCCCCGCGGTAGTGTCTGGCTGGTTGCTGTTTTTCCGCCGACACTATAACCTGCAACCTGTCCGTTCTTTCCTCCGCCCTCTGACACGACTTTCTCAAGAATCGTCCGCATCCTCGCGGATACCTCCTCCGAAACAACACCTTCCCTAACAGGATATTGCAAACGCTCTACCACATTTCCGTCTGCATCTACAATCTCCGTCCCGAAATGCGGCGTCACTCTGTTTCCGCCATTTATAATAGAACTCACTGTTGTCAGAAGTTGCACGGGAGTAACCTGAAACGACTGTCCGAAGGACATGGTCGCCAATTCCACCAATCCGATGTCTTCTTTTTTATGCATAATAGTATTGGCTTCTCCCGGAAGATCAATACCGGTTTTTTGTAAAAGACCGAACTTTTTAAAATATTCATAATAGGTATCTGATCCAAGTCTGAGTCCCACATTTACAAACACGGGATTACATGAATTCATTGTTGCTTCCGTAAATGTCTCACTTCCGTGACCGCCTACTTTGTGACACCGGATTCTCCGATCCTCCACAACACAAAATCCCGGGCAGGAAAACGTATGCTCCTCGCTTACAACCCCTTCGGACAATCCTGCCGCAGCTGTAACCACCTTAAATGTCGATCCCGGTTCATATGTGTCATTGATGCAGTTATTTCGCCACATACGATTACGTTCATCCTGCATATTTTCCGTCAATGCTTCGCCTCGCAGTTGTATATATTGCTCTGTCAGCGCAAACGGGTTATTAAGATCAAATTCCGGAACATTGACACAGGCATAAATTTCGCCGGTCTTGGGGTTCATGGATAAAATGGACACGCCTTCCGCATCCTTTGCCCTCATCACCTGCTGCGCCAACATCGTTGCATAGGACTGGATATTGACATCCATGCTGATTCTTAAACTGTTTCCGGCAACGGGTTCCTTACGACTTTCTCCGACAGCATCAATTTCAACGCCGCGGGCATCTGTCACGGTATATATAATACCGTCTGTCCCTTTCATTTTATCTTCGTATATAACTTCTAAACCGATAATCCCCTGATTGTCTGCTCCTGTAAATCCAAGCACCTTGCTGGCCAGCGAACCGTACGGATAATATCGCTTATAATCTTCATCTACTTTAACACCGGAAAGATCCGCTTTCCGTATCTCATCACCGGTTTCCTTTGGTACATTGCTTTTAATCTTCTCTATAGAAGATACTTTTTCCACCTTTTTCCGTACCACATCTTCATCCATATCGAGCGTTTCACACAAAAGCTTCGTCACCGCATCTTCATCTTTAATCTGCGAATGAATTACGGATATAGTACAAACGGTCTTGTTGGATGCCAGAACCTCTCCGTTCCGGTCCAGTATCTCACCTCTTGCCGCCTTGATACTGCGTTCTCTCTCATGAAGCTCCATCGCTTTCTGCGTGTAATATTCCGATTCAAAAACCATAAGGTAGACAAGGCGCCCCATAATAATAAACATGAGTGCCAGACACCCCAAAAAGATGACAAGGACTTTTTTTCGATGATAAGTTTTATATCCCCGCATAAATTCCTCACAAATGTCTGTTACCATAATTTATTATGGAATTTGCAGGGTTATTCAAAGTTTTCGCCTTCCTAATCAGAAACCTGCTCCTGCAGAGAAATCATCCTCCGTCTCCACATGTTCCACACCGACAATTCCGTCAAGATTGGAATAGGAACCTTCCACCGGTGAATATGTCTCCGGATCAAGCAGTTCACCCGTATTCGGATCTATAACATATCCCGTCGCTTCATCTGTCTGATACTGCACACCGTTATTTTCATCTGCCGGAACTGAATTACCGCTTACCGGCAAAATATGCAACGCCTCCAACTGTTCAATATCTTCTTCTGATAAATCTTCCGTACGGAACACATTCAAATACGGAAGTATCTCCGTAAAAATACCTTTGGCAAGTTCCTGTGCAAAACTCGAGTGGGGCTGATCATCCACATTCGGTTCGTCAATTACAACATAAACCACAACCTGCGGATCATCTGCCGGCGCATATCCCATAAAGGATACAACGTAATCTCCTGTTCCGCGGGGCTGTTTCTCCGCCGTACCGGTTTTTCCGCCAATCAGATATCCCGCCGGAACAGCTGTTGTTCCCGTACCGAGGCTGCAGACATTTGCAAGATATACTTTCATTCTGTCCGATGTTGTCGATGATATCGTCTGTTTCAACACACGGGGCTGAATCTTTTCAATCGTTGTGCCGTCAGCGTTACGGATTTCCGTCACAACATGGGGCTCATAATATTTTCCGCCGTTAATAATAGAAGAAAACGCTGCCGTCATCTGTATCATATTGACCATATACCCCTGTCCGAAACTTGAAATCGCCAGGTCAGATGCAACCATATTGTCCGGATTGTAAACAAGAGTATTCGTTCTCGCCTCACCTGCAAGATCAATGTTTGTTTTTAATCCGATATTAAAATTATACAAATATTCCGTCAATGCATCCTTACCGATTGTGTTGGCAATGTGAATCAATCCCATATTGCAGGACTCTTCCAAACACTGCGATAATGTCAGAGTTCCGTGTCCGATTCGTTTATGACAACGTATCTTATGCTTACTTACTTCCATGATTCCCTCACAGTTGTAAGACTCATTTCCGGTTAATTTACCGATATCCAATCCTGTCGCAATTGTCATCGCCTTAGATACAGAACCCGGTTCGTATGTGTCGGATATACAGTAATTACGCCAAATCTGATTCAGACACTCATACATCTGTTCATCCGTCATGGCTTCAATCTCTTCCTCTGTATAAAAAGGTGTCAAATCCTTCGGATTGTTCAGGTCAAAATTAGGGTAATCCGCCATTGCAAGTACATTTCCGGTATTCGGATCCATTACAATGACTCCCGTATTGGTACTTCCGTCCTCGCCTTCCCTGAATTCTCCTTTATGGGCTTCATTAAACTGCTGAATATATTTTTCTACGATACTCTGAATATTTACATCAATGGATGTAACAATAGTGCTGCCGTCCTGTGCTGAAATGGTCGTTCTCTCCACTGTAGAATCTTCCGTCAGATAACCATATTCTCTTCCGTTTGTGCCGTTTAATATACTATTATAGTATTCTTCCAGTCCAAATGTTCCGTTATTGTCCGATCCTGTAAAACCGATGACAGAAGATGCAAGAGTCGAATACGGGTACTTTCTCTTATATTCTTCCTCAAACCATACACCTACAATCGATGTATTCTTCTCTTTTTCTTCTAAAAACGGTGCTACTTTGTCATATTCCAGCGCCTTTAACACAACAAAATACTGGTTCTCTTTGTTCTGCGTAATATGTTCACGGATCATCGCCGTATCCACCTGGAAATATCGTCCCAGTGCTGCAATCGTTGTCTCCGCTGCATCTTTTGCCTTACTTTCGTTAATCACCCTGGCATCCACGACCAGATTATATACCTTTTCACTGTAGGCAAGCTTTGTCTCGTTAGCATCCAATATCTCGCCCCTTTTGTATGGCAGTATTTTACTGTCATATTCCTGTTGCGATAAAATCTGTTTTTTGTACTTTTCCCCGTCTTTTTGGTAAATCCAGACGAGGCGCATACTTAAACCAACGAAAGCCAGTAGTATTATAACAAATAATACTACCAGCTTCTTTTGTTTCTTCGGTCCGAATTTCTTTATTTTTGATTTTCTTACATTTGTTTTCTTTGTATTTCGTCTGTTCTGACTCAATGTCTTTACACCTCGCAACAATCTGCGTTATGGCATCGTCTGATATTGACGCACATAATCATCTGTAGCGCACGGAACCTCGATAACCTGTCCTTCCTGTGCATATTGCATGCCAAGTTCTTCGATTGCCCTTACCTTGATTTCTTCAAGATTAACGCTACTCATAATTCTACTATACTCTTCCTCATTGTCAAGTTTCATTACATTGAGCCGGCTTTCAAGTGCCGCTACTTCTGCCGCCGCAGCCGTATTTGCCGACTGGAGCGTAAGATATCCATACAAAAGAACACCAGCCATTGCCACACACACAAGCAAAAATGCAACATGTCCGAAATTCATAAATCTTGCTTTCTCCCTGTTGCGTCTGGTCTGCTTGTCTATCTGTCTTTTCGGTGCTCTTTCGAGTTCGCGGACCACATCATAATCATTATTGAGTTTTCTTACCGTATTGCCTTCCACACTTCGGGAGTATGAGGCATATCTTCTCTGTCTGTCCGCCATCATTATGACCCTCGCTTCTAAGTTACTTAATTAACGCAGTTTTTCGCTTACTTTTTCTGCGCCTTCTCGAAAACCCTCAGCTTTGCACTCTTGCTCCTACTGTTTTCTTCCATCTCTTCTTCCGACGGAAGAATTGGTTTTCGCGTTATCACCTTTCCCTTTGATATTTTTTGGCACGTACACACCGGGAAAGAAGGTGGACACGTACATGGATTTTCATTTGTTTTAAATATTGTCTTTACAATCCTATCCTCAAGCGAATGGAATGTAATAACACAAAGCCTTCCGCCCGGGTTCAAAAGCCCGATCATATCATCCAAAGTACTTCTGAGTACATCTAATTCCCTGTTGCACTCAATCCGGATTGCCTGATACGTTCTCTTAGACGGATGTCCTCCGTTTTCACGCATCTTTGCCGGAATGGCTGCCTTGATGATTTCATTGAGTTCATAGGTTGTCTCAATTCTTTTTCTGCCTCTTGCCGCAACAATATGTTTGGCAATATTTTTAGCAAATTTATCTTCTCCGTAATCTTTAATAATACGGAACAATTCCATCTCGCTATACTCATTGACGATTTTTTCTGCTGTCAAAGCCTGTCTTTCGTCCATTCGCATATCCAGTTTTGTGTCATACTTATAAGAGAATCCCCTCTCTATCGTATCGAGTTGATATGATGACACTCCGAGATCCAGCAGTATTCCGTCCACACCGGAAAAACCGCATTCTTTTACTACCTGACACATGTTCTCATAATTGCTTCGTACAATCCGGACCCTTTCACCGTACGGTGCAAGCCTCTCGCCTGCCACCTTGATTGCCGCCGCATCCTGGTCGATTCCGATCAATCTGCCCTCTTCGGAAAGTTTCGAAGCAATCACACCGGAATGTCCTGCTCCACCCAGGGTTCCATCCACATAAACTCCGTCCGGCTTAATCTGCAATCCTTCAATTGTCTCATTTAATAACACCGATTTATGTGAAAAAACCATCTGTGACCTCTGTTTATTTCCTAGATACTAAATCCGAGTTCTGCCATCTGTTCCGCGATTTCATCCATATCACTGTAATCTGACTCATTCTCCCATGCAGTCTTGTCCCAAATCTCAATCCGGTTGCCGACGCCGAGAAGAACAACATCTTTTTCTATCTTTGCAAATTCTCTCAATACAGCAGGCACCAAAACTCTTCCCTGCTTATCTATCTCGCCGTTTGATGCGCTGGCAAGAAAGAAACGATTTAATCTACGTGTATTCGGGTTTGTAAGCGGTAATTCTTTCAGGCGGTCATGTAAAACATTCCACTCTTCCATGGCGTACACAAAGAGACACCCATCCAGTCCCTTGGTCACGACGAAATTCTCGCCGAGTTCTTCGCGGAGCTTGGATGGAATGATCAGTCGGCCTTTGGCATCAATTGTATGACTGTACTCTCCCATGAACATAAGTATCACCTGTTGCGGAAGTCTGGTTGCGTTTTACTTGTTTATTTAAAATCTGCTTTTTTGAATCCCCGGCGCCTCGGGTTTTCATTTCGCACCACTTTCCACCCCTTTTAAACCACTTTTCACCACTTAGTCATCATTTTAAGCCATTTTCTATGATTTTGCAATAGTATTTGAAGATTTTTTTTAGGTTCTTTTAAGGTAATGTTTTATCGGATAAAATTGTGCCTTCTTCTCTTTTTATCCTATCTTAGACAAATCAATAGCAAAAAAGGACAAAAAAAGTGCCCTGCCACTTCTGTGACAAAGCACTTATAATTTCTTAATTGCATTATATAGTATAATCAGATTCTATCTTACATCAATTTGGGATCACGCTGTTTTAACCCATTTCTCATGGCAGCACGCACAATAATCTGCGTTCCGAGTGATAAGACAAACAATCCGATTCCGAGCATCTGCGATACTGCAATACCGGTAGAACCGATCTGAAGCTGATCGGTACGAAGTCCTTCCACAAAGAAGCGTATGATTCCGTAACCGCCGAGATAAATAAGCATCATGTCGCCGTCAAACTTTTTATGTTTGCGGTAACACCATAAGATAAGAAGCAAAACTAAGTTCAGTGCACTCTCATAGAAAAAAGTCGGGTGCACCTGAATATAGTTTGCCCCGTCCACGATGTGCGCCGCGATGTCAGCGGAGATGTCTGATTTTCTCACCGCTTCGATCGGAAGCTGCATCGCAAATAAACCGCTCGTGTATCCACCGAAGGCCTCACGGTTCATGAAGTTGCCCCAGCGGCCGATAATCTGACCGACAAGAAGCCCCAACACCGCAACATCCGCCATCTTCCAAAGATTCTGTTTACGTATCCTGCAAAAAACGACCAAAGTCAGGAACCCTCCGATTACACCGCCGTAAATCGCAAGTCCGCCGCCACGGATATTCAAAAGTTCATCCAAATGCTTTCCGTAATAGTCCCAACTGAAAACCACGTAATATATTCTGGCTCCCAGCACCGAAAAAAACACTGCCGGAACTGCAAAATCCCACCAGATATCTTTCGGATACCCAAGACGATTGCTCTCGTGATTGGTCAATGTAAATCCGAGCAGTACTCCCAGCGCAATGATGACTCCGTAAAACGCAATGGTCAGCCCAAACAATTCAAAGTTCTTTGGTACATTCTCAAGATAAATTCCGAGATTCGGGAATGCGATGTCCCATTTGTCCATTTCATCCAGTCCTTTCTATTCTAAAAACAACTCAGAGTCCGGCAGAAAAAAAATTTCCCGCTCGGGCACGCTCTCGCTCCGCGAAAAACGTAGCAGTACTACGATTTTCTTCGCCTTGCTCGAAAATCTAGTGCTGACGTTTTTCCAGGGCCCTTCGGCGGAAAACTTTTCTTTCTGCCGGACTCTTTTATTTTCTATACAACTAATTTACACATTAAATCGGAACAAGATGACGTCGCCGTCTTTGACAACATATTCTTTTCCTTCCATTCCGACAAGACCTTTTTCTCTTGCAGCTGCCAAAGAACCATGCTCTAAAAGATCTTTGTAATTGACAACTTCTGCTTTGATAAATCCGCGTTCAAAGTCGGTATGGATTTTTCCTGCTGCCTGCGGAGCTTTGGTACCGATCTTGATGGTCCATGCTCTTGTCTCGTCCTCTCCTGCTGTCAGGAAACTGTGAAGACCGAGAAGCGTATAGGATGCTTTAATCAGTTTGTCCAATCCTGACTCTGCTATTCCGAGTTCCTCAAGGAACATTGCCTTTTCGTCGTCATCCAGTTCTGCCATCTCCTGCTCAATCTGCGCACAGATGACAAACACACCGTCGTTATCTTCCTTGGCAAACTCGCGTACCTTTGCAACATGTGCATTGGAAGCAGCATCATCAGCAAGCTCATCCTCTGCCACATTTGCAGCAAAGATAACCGGTTTTCCCGTGAGAAGATTATAGGTTCCGATAAAGCCGATTTCATCTTCGTCTTCTGTCTCAAACGTCTTTGCCATTTTACCGTCCTCAAGATGCGCTTTCAGACGTTTCAAAAGATCCTCTTCTTTTGCAAGTGTCTTGTCGTTGCGGGCACCGCGAACAACTTTTGCCATTCTTCTTTCCAGTATTTCAATATCCGAAAAAATTAATTCCAAATTGATGGTTTCAATATCACGGATCGGATCCACACTTCCGTCTACATGGATGACATTGGTATCCTCAAAACAACGCACCACATGAACAATCGCATCCACCTCGCGGATGTTGGAAAGGAACTGATTTCCGAGACCTTCTCCTTTGGAAGCTCCTTTTACAAGTCCTGCGATATCTACGAACTCGATGACTGCATGTGTCACCTTCTTGGACTGATACATATCGCCGAGAAGTTTTAAACGCTCATCCGGAACCGGTACAATACCGACGTTCGGGTCGATGGTACAGAACGGATAGTTCGCGCTCTCTGCTCCTGCTTTTGTTAATGAATTAAAAAGGGTACTTTTGCCGACGTTCGGCAGCCCCACGATACCTAATTTCATTTTTTGTATTTCCTCCTTAAAAAACCTTGATTTTGCGGGCTTTTATCATTTTTGCATTTGGTTATGTACCAATTTCGTACCAATTTCTTCAAAATCTCAAATAACCACTACTTAATATAGCATGCAAGCCTCAAAAAGTAAATTCCGGATTTATTTTAAGGAAACTGAAATCTCCAAAGTTTAATTGCGTTGTTTCAAAAAAAGGCATATAATATAAGCATAGTTATAAATATACAGGAGGGATGAAAAGTGAATAAAACGATTAAATTACCTGACAATCGCGTTGTAACAGTTGTATCACCGGAAAATGCAGCCGCTGCAATCTCCCCTAGTGACGCCGAAATGGATTACCGAGCAAGAGAAGCCGTAAAAGCTGCCATCCATAAAGCAAAAGTTTGCAAAAAACCTATTGCCAAATATGATGTTGTGACTAAACGTGCATATATTGAAACCGCTGACGGAGAAAAAATTTATGTCGGATAAAAAACCTATGGTGCTCTTTTTTGCCGGTCCAAACGGCTCAGGAAAAAGCACAATCACAAAGTATTTCGAAATTGTCGGAACCTATACGAATGCAGATGACATGGTTGCTTCAACTTCAATGTCAAACAAAGAAGCTGCTCTTATAGCTGACAAAATGCGGTACAAAGCCATTGAAAATAAGCAGGATTTTACTTTTGAAACCGTGCTCTCTTCTCACTATAAATTAGATATACTTGAAAAAGCGAAGAAGGAAGGCTACTTTATCAAAGGTATTTTCGTTCTGACCGTAGATCCTTATATGAATATTTCGCGTGTTTCGTCCAGAGTTGCGCAAGGCGGACACGATGTGGACGAAGAGAAAATCATAAGCCGTTATCACAAATCTCTTGATAATATTAAACGCTTAATGGAAATTTGTGACATACTCCACATTTATGACAATACACTGGAACCGGTTCGTATTGTTCGAAAGCATAAAGATCAGATTTCCATTTTCCCAAATCAATTTTGGGATGAAGAAAGAATCATGAGTTTACTTTAATTTATAGAGTCTTACGATGTTCCTTTCCGGAACTACGCAAGACTCTTTTTTATGCACATAAAAAGGCGGGTGTCTTACCCGCCAAATGGTGGACCCGGGTCTTTCGACCAGCCCAAATTAAACATGATTTATATTGTTATTATATGCAAAACAAAATACTTAATCAATTCTTTTTTCCGTCATTCATCAACGATACCTTATTCTTCCTCCACTATTTGCTTATTATACTTTCTCGTCAAAAAATACAATCCGAAGAACATCATACTGCTACCCACATTCATTGCTCCCATTCCCGCAAACACAATTGCTGCCACCATAGTAAAAGTAATCGTATTAATCAGGCAGGCCCATTTAGGAAAACATGTTTTCTTTCTGGCAACTGCAATGAACAATGTTACGCATACCATAAATACGCCGATATTGCACATTCCGGATGTTACGCAGGTTTCAAAAAAATAAGACAACATAATATCATGTGCCTGCTTTGTTGCACCTGCTTTTACAAAATGCCATAACATACTGGTGCATGTAAAATGCATTACCGCACCTGCCACGCATGTGAGTGCTGTACCAACCTGCACCACACGTGCAGATTTCGTTGATACAGTTTTTAGAATGTTTGCGACCTGAAAATAACCGGGCATGATAACCATCATAGCAATCACACCAAATATACCCGAAACGGTAAACTGCAAAGTCGATGCACCCTGCAACATAGTAACCGTTTTCTCATAATCAAACAGCCCCATTACATCCAATCGTCCGTTTGGCAGGAAATACAACAGTAAATCACCTCCAAGCCAACACAGCAGATGCCCAAAGGCTCCGCACAACAATAATTTAGGATTTACTTTTCCACTTTCGTATGTTTTCATATTATAATCCACCTTTCAACGATTATACTTCTTCTTTTAACCTATTCTGAAACTGATGCAAATCTTCATTCAAATGCTTTGCATCAATGGTTCTTTTGATTTTATATATCAGATACGAGCACAAATAAGCGCATACTATATAGAATCCAAATCCGATACCTACACCTACATTACCATCAAACCATCCTGCGAAATGTCCGACAACTGCATATGCTATAGAACTTACAATTACCAGCAGCCATTCCCTGATTTTTAAAACATCTATCTCATCAAAATCATAATGAAGCAAATTTTGAATCCAACCAATTAAGTATGCCAAAAGAACCATTTCCAGCATATGAATGATACCGGCCTGCGTAAAATTTGCAACCCACCTGTAAATACAATAAAAACATAGAATCAGAAAAAACATCAAACAGCATTTTATTTCCACACCGATTTTTCTTTTTAAATAACATTCAAAAAAGTATCTGATTTTCTTACTCATCAAAAGCCTCCCTCTTCAACCTTCTACGGAAATCAGAAGCGTATGTTCTTGAAATGATGATATGCTCTCCGTTGCACATAGTAGCATCAATGCGATTTGATGCCAAACTATCCAACAAACTCACCTTGTCAATGTTAATAATCATTGATTTACTACACCTGAAAAACCGGATCGAATTAAGTATTTTTTCAAGCTGTGCAAGTGTATATTCTACCCGTACAATATCATTTTCCAAATATACAAACGTTTTTCTGTCAACACTTTCAATATACAGAATTTGTCTAATATCTATTACTATCTGTGAGCTTTCTTTGAATCCAACCAGTTTCTTTTCCGGAAAACTCATAAAATTCATAATATACTCTACTTCCTGATTCATTTTCTGATATCTCAGGATAAGTTCATCATCACCCTGTTCTATCTGCTCTATTTTGTATTTCATAGGACCGTCCTCTTTGCTTTGTAAATTTACATTTTCATTTTATCAATGAATTATTTGCCTTTCAATAACAGATAGCATAAGTGACACTTTTGACTGCGTAAACTGCACTTATCCTCAAAAAAGGCGGGCTTTCGCCCGCCGACTAAAATATCACTTTTGACTTATCTCCTTCTAAAACTGACTCTTAAATGACTGAAGAACCATCTGGCGAACTTTCACTCCAAACGGGCGGCTCTCCCACTGTTCAAGCGTAATTTCCTTACAATGTTTTAACGTCTCTTTAAAATCCTGATATACCGCATCCCTCACATCCGATTCACAAAACCAGACACCGCATTCATAGTGCAAATAAAAACTGCGGAAATCCATATTAACCGTTCCGACAAAACCGCTTGTATCATTAATACATAATTTCGCATGCACAAATCCGGGAGTATATTCATAAATATGTACGCCTGCTTTCAGTAATGGTCCGTAATTCCACTCTGTCAGTAGTTTCGTCCTTTTTTTATCCGGTATTCCCGGAGTGATAATGCTGACATTTACTCCGCTTTTGGCTGCAAGACACAGACATTCCGTTGTCTCATCATCCAATATAAGATACGGCGTCATAATACAAAGTTCTTCCCTTGCAGTATTGGCAAGTAAATGATACATATCTCTCGCCGGATTATCCGGATTGTTTGCCGGGCCGTCCGCATATGGTTGACAAATCCCCCTTCCTTTTACCGAGATATCCGGACGATACTTTTCGATATCGGTAAGTTTCATTTCTTTGTCCCACATTCCGAGAAACATCAGGGTCATCCCCCAGCTCCCTTCTCCGCATAAGCGAATCGCTGTGTCCTTCCAATGTCCGAACGGCGAGTCAATATTTGCATACCGATCACTTAAATTCAGTCCGCCGGTGTATGAAATATTGCCGTCGATAATTGCTATTTTTTGATGATTGCGGTACTGAAAATATTGTCTGCGCATATTTTTTTCTATTGCATTAAATTTCCGTATTTCGATATCGGACTGCTTTAACCTTTTAATCTCTTTATCCGAAAGTTGGAAAATAGACCCCGCATCATCGTACATGAGCTTTACTTCCACTCCCTGGGCCGCTTTCTCTACGAGCAGATTACATATCGTATCCCATACCTTTCCGTCTGCAATCGTAAAAAAGCTGAAAAAGATAAATTTCTTTGCCCCTTTAATGTCCCCAACCAGCTGATAAAAAGCCTTCTCTCCTACTTCGTAATATTTCATTTCCGTATTTTCATAGGCCGGATAAGAATTGTTACAGAGATACCTCGAAATTTTTCCGTTTTCTATACACTCAGATTGTATTCTTTTCTGCAACTCTTCATCCGGCTGTTTTTTATCGCAATAATAATCAATTGCCTTCTGAATCTTTGCATGCTGTTTCTTCTTCGCCCCTTCTTTTCCCCACAGTTCATAAAAAACATGTCCGGAAATCGGAAACAGAAGTACAACACCCATCCAAAAAATCCGATACGCCGAATTTGCGTTGTCTGCCACAAGTGAAAACATTAAAATCATACTTGCTGCCTCAAGCAAAAAGTAAACGACAAGTGAATTCATCTTCATCCACCGTGGCAGCATAATAATGAAATACATCTGTAAAAGAATTAAAGCAGCAATCACCAATATACGAAATATTGTGTTTTGATATTTACGTATCATTTTTCATTTCCTCAATTATTTTAATCCCAGCGGCAACACACTTAACAATTCCACATCTCCGTACGCTTTGAGAAGTTCCTGTGCGTAAGCCTCACGAGGTTTTACTTTGCCCTCTGCCATCTGCATAATTACCTCTGCCGATGTTACAACCAACAAATTCCTGTCATAGTATTCATACGGTTCCACATGTATCTTTCCATCTGCAATCTCCAAATAAAAAGCCCCTTCCGCTTCCCCTTCCACATTAAACTGAAATGCCACATGTCCCACCGTTTTACTGACCTTTGCCTTTTTCACAGCTTTCTTCACATTTGCTACAAGTTCTTCATAAGTCATAGTTTTCCTTCTCCTTCTGATGGTATTTGTTTCATTATAGAAAACCTAATCTTATTTTTCATTGGACATAATATTTAGAATGATACTTTTTTTGACACACTAAATAATTGTTACTTTTTGGGACAAATACACAAGTTTGTCCTTTGTAGAAAAATCGACATCTGCCTATAATTAAGCCTAGCGAGAAATTTTAGTAAAGAGGTTTCGTATGCAAAAAAACATGACCGGTATTTTAATTGAAACAACTATAAAAAACATATTGCGTCAGATAAAAGACGATCCGGAAAGAAGCATAAGAAATGCCATCGATATGGCTCTTAATTTTACAAACGGAAGATTTCAGGAGCACTTTCTGACAGCTGCCCAAACCATGTTAAAAAACGAGCAGAGCTGTTACTACAAATTAATTCCCGACTTAGTTACTCATGTAGATGAAAAACGTATTATCACTTTCGGAATGAACATCGGATACAACAGCTACACAGCCGGTGCTCAAAAGATCCGTGAAACTGAAACAAAGGAACAATACAACGTTCCCTGGTCTGTTTTCCTGGAAATAGAGGGAAGCGAATACTCTCAAAATAAGACCGTCTACCATTCATTGATTGAACAGGGAATGCAAATGGGTATATATACATGGATGATTCATTCTCGTGGTAAGCTTCGGCCTGTTTTTGACCTTGCAAAACATTTCTCCGACTGCGCTTTTCCGATTTTTTGCCTTCCGGAAGAAATATCTCCTGCTTTGCTGGATGATATAAATGACATTCCTAATATTATGCTTATTGTCCGTTATTCGGAAGGCATAGAAAGTACATGTGAATTGTTGCGTTCACGCAATATGCTCTATTCCATATCCGTTCCTATGTCGGTTACAAATATATCGTCTTTGGATATAGATAATATTTTATGTGATGCCGAAAATATGCACTCCTTATTTACTATTTTTACAGGAATCGAAAGATATTCTGCCAAGCAACGCTCCGCATTCTATCAGCTTATATTACAAATCCGCACGGAACAAAAATATCGGACCATACCTTTCGATTTAATTGGTGACACTCTTTTCATTGACAGCATCATCTCTGACGACGCCTGCTCTATCGGTTTTACTAAAAAAGGAGAGTGCTATTTGTTCAATGACCAAACACCGCAAAATTATAACTTTTTTCATCGCAAACTCTCTGAAATACTAAGTGCTGTTACACCCAAAAAAAATATATAACAGACCCGGAAAGGACGAATTTCATTATGTTAAAAGCAATTATTTTTCTTATTATAGGTTTTTTACTTCTTGTAAAAGGTGCGGATTATTTTGTTGACGGCGCAGCTTCCATCGCAACAAAACTTCGCATTCCGAGCTTTGTCATAGGACTTACCATCGTAGCCTTCGGTACAAGTGCTCCCGAATTAGCCGTCAGTTTAAGCGCCGCGCTCAAGGGAAGTAACGATATTGCCATAGGCAACGTTGTAGGCTCAAATATTTTTAATACGCTTGTGGTATTAGGTGCAAGCGCAGCGATTACTCCGATTGCCGTCGAAAAAGGAATCATCAAGAAAGATTTTCCGCTCTGTATTTTGGTGTCTGTACTATTAGGACTGCTTTCACTTGATATGTTCCTTTTCCAAAGCTCATCTATGACAATCGGAAGAATCGACGGTATTACTCTTTTACTTGCATTTATCTATTTTATGTACACGACAGTAAAGTCCGGAATGAAACAACGCTCAGAAACAGAAGAAACAGAAGAAACAGAAGATAAACAAAGCCCATCCCTTTGGAAAAGCATTTTTATATGCCTTGTCGGATTGGCAGGAATTATTATCGGAGGCGACTTATCCGTTGACGGTGCCAAAGAAATCGCCCGGGCTTTTGGTCTGAGTGAAGCTTTCATCGGACTAACCATTGTCGCGTTCGGGACATCCCTTCCTGAGTTAGTAACTTCCATTATCGCTGCCAAAAAGGGGGAAAATGATATTGCTGTAGGCAATGTAATCGGTTCTAATATTTTTAACATTCTTCTTATATTAGGACTATCTGCCACGATACTACCGATGAATGTAAGTAATACTTATTTGTATGATATCGGAATCTTAATCATTATATCGCTCGTTACATTTATCCCTATTGCAAAAACAAAGAAAGTCAGTCGCAGCATGGGTATCACAATGGTTATCAGTTATATCTTATATACTGCTTATCTGATTTTAAGATAGCACAAGAGCAAAAATCCCTATTGTTCACTAAGCACATTGAACAATAGGGATTTCTTATGCATTGTTAAATTTCCATATCCTTATATCTGACAACGATATATCTTATGCTCAATTTAATTTGTCTCACAAACTCTTCCGGTCCGATCGAAGCATTCTCAACAAGCCATCTTTGAATTGCAATCACTACTGCATCAGCAATAAATGCAACTTGAAAATCCAGGATTTCTTCATCAGAAACACTTTGAATTCTATCGGAAATGACAGGTACAATTAATTCTTTGAAATGATCAGAAAAGGAATTTTGTCCTTTAATACATAAGGCTTTACGGTAAAAATTCCGGTTTTCATAGAAAAAATTACTCATCGCGTTTAATAAATCCCACATATCTTCATATTTCTTTGTACGCGCCACCGCAATAAATTCTGTGTCAAAAATCCAATTCACCAAATCATATTTATCTTTAAAATGATAATAAAAACTTTTTCGGTTCATATCACATCTTTCACATATATCTCCGACATTAATTTTCTCAAACGGCTTTTCCTCCATCAATACCTTCAATGAAGCTGCCAATGCCCGTTTTGTAATATTTGAATCTGCCATTTTATCGTCTCCCTAAAGTATTCCTAAATCCTGCAACAAAATAGAGGTGCCCATGATAATCAAAATAATTCCACCCAGCACTTCTGCCCCGGATTTATATCTTTCCCCGAACTTGCTTCCGACTTTTACCCCAAATGCTGATAGAACAAATGTGGTTATACCAATCAGCAAAACAACAGGCAGAATATGTATTTCTCTAAACGCAAATGTCACGCCGGCTGCAAGTGCGTCAATACTATCTGCAATCGCCAAAGGGAACATAACCTTCGCCGCAAAGGAATCATCAAGTTTTTTTATCTCCTCTCCGGATTCCTTAATCATATGAATTCCGATAATTGTCAACAAAACAAATCCTATCCAATGATCAATGTTTTCCACAAAAGATTGAAAGCTTGCCCCCAATATATATCCTACAAGTGGCATAACAGCCTGTGAACCACCGAACCATAATCCGGTTATTATCATGTGTTTCTTTTGTATCTTTTCCACCGAAAGTCCCTTACAAACGGAAATTGCCAACGCATCCATCGACAGACCTACCGCAATAAAAAACAACTCAAAAAAACTCATTACACATCCTCCGCATTATCTGACGTATATAAAAAAAGACGAAACTCACCTACAATCGTAGATAAGTCTCGCCATTTCATGCTGGTCCAGGAATTGTTCCATGATGTTGAATCCAGCCACACTTTCTGTGCTGACTACTCCCTTATTGTCGCAATTATACCATTATAAATTCCTTTTCTCAACAAATTTTGTCCTTATCATTTTGGACACTTTTGTATATTTGTCCCAAAAAGTAACATTTTTAATATAAGGGAAAATTTCAGACAAACTTCTTTTTTGGTCTAATGCACCCCACATAATCCCTTCGTATAATTATAATTATCAAACCTAAGGAGGTAACTTTTATGACATATCACAGCAAGCCCATTGACACAGTTATCGGTGAGCTATCCTCTGACCCCGAATCCGGTCTAAACAGCTCCGCCATAGATATCTTATTAGTAAAACACGGTAAAAACAAATTAGCCGAAAAGAAACAGAAAACAAACTTCCAGCGGTTTCAGGACCAATTCAAAGACATAATGATTTTAATCCTGATTGTTGCTGCTGTTATTTCTTTCATCATTGCCTGCATGGAAGGAAATCCAAAAGAATTTTTTGAACCTGTCTTAATCTTATTCATTGTTATTTTAAATGCCATCATGGGCGTTGTACAGGAAAGCAAAGCCGAAAAAGCCTTGGAAGCCTTACAAAACCTGTCTGCTCCCCATGCACGTGTCATCCGTGACGGCGAAGAGTCCATCATAGATGCCTCCCGATTAGTGCCCGGAGATATTATCCGTTTGGAAGCAGGCGACTTTATTCCGGCAGATGCAAGACTGATAAAAAGCGCCGGATTAAAAAGTGAAGAATCTGCACTAACCGGAGAGTCTGTTCCTTCCGAAAAAGATGCTTCTGTCATTGTAGATGCAAATGCACCTTTAGGCGACAGGCAAAACATGGTCTTTTCCGGATGCAGCATTACCTATGGCACTGCACTTGCCGTTGTCACTTCGACAGGTATGAATACCGAAATGGGGAAAATTGCCAATTTATTAGATGCCGAGGATAATATGCAAACTCCGCTCCAGCAGAAATTAGCACAGCTCGGAAAATATCTTGGTATTCTGGCTCTTACAGCCTGTGGGATTATATTTTTTGTAGGATTGGCAAATGGTATCCCTGCCATTGAGATATTTATGACTGCAGTATCTCTTGCGGTTTCTGCAATTCCTGAAGGTCTTCCTGCTATTGTAACAATTGTTTTGTCCATCGGTGTTCAACGTATGGTAAGCAAAAATGCCCTCATACGCAGATTGCCCGCCGTTGAAACACTTGGCAGCGCTTCTGTCATCTGTTCTGATAAAACAGGCACTCTTACACAAAATAAAATGACCTTAGTAAAAGCTTACTGTGACGGACGTAACAAATCTGAAAATATTTGCGACATCAACTCCTCTGACGTAAAAAGGCTTTTACAATATGCCACCCTTTGTTGTGACGGTTCTGTTATTTTTCACGACACAGAAGAGCAGCATATCGGCGATCCGACTGAGACGGCAATTGTTCTTGCTGCATATAAAAATAATCTGCACAAAGAAGATTTAAACAAACAATATCCAAGGCTTATAGAACTTCCTTTCGATTCCGACCGGAAGCTCATGACTACGGTACACAAAATCAACGGAAAATACATTGCCATTGTAAAAGGTGCCTTTGATGTTATGGCTTCCCGATGCATAAGCGGCGACTTGGTTAC
Source organism: Lachnospiraceae bacterium (assembly GCA_017482005.1). The sequence continues at coordinate 5,393 of JAFUOI010000010.1, read as the reverse complement.
CGCACAAAGTATAAACTCTGAAATGAGTAGTCAGGCGCTTCGTGTAATTGCGGTAGCATACAAAGAATTATATTCGCTTCCTGTAACTGCAAAACCGGAAGAACTGGAATATGATTTAACCTTTATGGGTATGTTGGGTATGATCGACCCTCCGCGACCTGAGGCAAAGGTCGCAGTTGCAACCTGTCGCCAAGCAGGTATTAAACCGGTCATGATTACCGGGGACCATGTCATTACCGCTTCCGCAATTGCTAAAGAATTAGGTATTTTTCAAGATGGCGATAAAGCCATTACCGGCGCGGATCTGGATCATATGAATGATGCTGATTTAGATCGGGAAATAGAGAACATTGCCGTATATGCCCGTGTTTCACCGGAGAACAAAATTCGTATTGTAAAAGCATGGCAACGCAAAAATCATGTGGTTGCCATGACCGGAGATGGTGTCAACGATGCTCCTGCCCTAAAGGCTGCAGATATTGGCTGTGCTATGGGCATCACCGGAACGGATGTTGCAAAAGGTGCTGCAGATATGACTTTGACCGACGATAACTTTGCTACGATTGTAGATGCGGTCCGTGAAGGAAGAGGTATCTATGCCAATATCAAGAAGGCGGTCGGATTCCTCCTCGGTACCAATATTGGGGAAGTTGTTGCTGTATTTACCTCCATGATTTTATGGCACAAATCTCCATTTCTGTCCATGCAGCTTCTTTGGCTCAATTTAGTTACCGATAGCTTACCGGCCATCGCATTGGGAATGGAATCTGTAGAAGACGATGTCATGGTTCAAAAGCCAAAACCAAAAGAAGAAAGTCTTTTTGCCCATGGATACGGTATCCGCATTGTCCTTCAGGGAATTATGTTCGGTATCTTATCACTGATCGGCTTCCGGATGGGCGAAAATGTCACAGGTCAGCTTGCAGGCGGACAAACACTGGCTTTTATGGTACTGGCGCTTTCACAGATTATACATTCCTTTAATATGCGCTCTGAACATTCTCTGTTTCAAACCGGTGTATTTACAAACCACAAACTCAACTGGGCAACACTCATCTCCATCCTTCTTGTTTGTCTGGTGCTCTTCACTCCATTATCTATTGCATTTGGATTAATTACTTTACCGGCAAACTTATACTTGAAAGGATTAGGCTTAGCCTTTATTCCTGTAGTGGTTATGGAAATCGCAAAGGCATTTGGCTTAACCGGACATCATCACTGAATATATGTAATAAATTAAGGGCGCTTCAAACAGCGCCCTTTTCATTTTCAAAGCATTCATCACTCTTCCTCGAAAGTATAACTTAAAGGTATTTTATAAGTCTCTTCATATATCTCTTTCCACACGGCATAATTTTTCTCCATCATCATAGTCACATTCTCTGCCTTGCTTTTATTCTTATCCGGATAGATCGGCGGTGCCACATGCACTGTATATGCCTGTACCGGATACCCATCTCCGTCCATTACATCCGTATCTTCCATTGTAATAAAACACGGCAACACCGGAACTTTATTGCCGGCCGCAAATGTAAATGCCCCTTTTTTCAGCGGTTTCGGTTTCCGATAATTCCACCACATACTCTGTTCCGGATAAATCAGGATAAAATGTCCCTTCTGCAAAATTTTCTTTACGGCCATCATAAATTTTTTCATGGTAAGCCCGTTAGAACTTAATGGCAACGTGTTACAGTTTCTCATCAAAAAACCGTAAAATCCCGGAAATGCAGTGTAATTTGCTTCACTGATAACACGGAATAACTTTCTTTTACGTTGTCCGGATTTTTCATAAGTCAGCTGCATAGCAAAGCTGTCAAAGGCATTAAAATGGTTGCAGGTAATGATTGCTCCGCATTTTAGATTTCTCATATTTTCGATGCCCTTAATCTCCTTTATAACAAATTGCTTTTTCTGCATCAAAACACCGATAAACCAATGCGCAATTTTAAATGCATACCGTGTGCGAAATCTGTTTTTCATGTTCTTTCGCAAATAATCTACTTCTGAAGGCAGCAATTCTCTTCCCGGCGGATCATCTTCCACATCCTTGTCAAATATACCCGCCTTTTCGTATTTCTCAATCCTGCGAAGTACTTCGGTTCTTGTCAGTTTAATCGGCTCATTTTTACCGAACATATTATAATAGTTATTGATATTTCTGATTTCGGCTACTGCAAGATTTTGCAAGTTCGCTCCATAAGATTTATCTTTTTCTTCATCTTCTTTTGTATATGCGTTTAAGATATCCTTCAGCTGTTCATAATTCTCCGTCTGCTTTGCATATTCCCAAAAATATTTGCCCAGCCGACATCCCTTATAATGCCAAGGTTTCGTTGCAAGGTTATAATGCACCAGCTTTATACTCTCCTCTTTATACGGAATCTCTCCCATCATTTGTACATTCCATCGGGGATCAATCCATAAAACACGGTCGCTACAAAGAATATTCAGATAGTCCTGATCCTGTGCCACTACAAAGGTATATATGTTCAGCAGTTCAATAAATTGCTTTAACATATTTTTCTCTCTAAACTGCTCACAGTTAATTAATACAACCCCTGCATTAAAGTACGCGCCTCTTGAAATGCCCAGAACTTTCTCTACATAATCTCCGTAAATATCTTGCTGTACCACAAGCTGATCACGGACTGCGCCCACATAATTTTTCCCCGGATGATACTGGTACAATTCCGCAATATCCGTCAAAAGAATGGTATCGCTATCTATATATATCACTTTGTCATACTCCGGAAATAAATCTGCGATAAAAATCCGATAATAAGTTGTTGCCGTATAATAATCCCGAAGTGAAATTTTCTTTTCAATCTTTTTTAGTTCGTCGCTTACATCTACAAAACTGATTTTGCAATTTGACGTTTCCATCTTCCGTACTATGGCCTGATTATCTCCGGATATGTCCGTATGCAGGATATGTAAATTATACTGATATTTTTCCGTTGTATTGGCAATAACGGACCGTATCGTCACCATCATATATTTTACATAGGTATCATCTGCAGCCAAAAAAATAGGTATTATTTTCTTTCCGTTCCATAACCTAACTTTCTCTTTCATGCTCGTATTTCTCCCTCAAATAAATATACTCATATAACACATCATCAAATTGATGATACCGGAACACCATATGCACCTTTGTTACATCCCATTGTTTTATATTGGCCGTATGCGGATACGGCAGATAAAACAGGCGTTTTGAAAAATGTCTTACTACTGTGTGCTTATGCAAAAATTTTTGGTCGTTGAATTTTTGCGGTAACATCTTTTTCCTCGTCGTGCTTCTGTATATCGCACTTTGATCGGCAAAAAGAAGTTTTTTCCTCTTAATAAGTTCTCTTGCATTTTCAAACAAACCAGTCCGCTTTGCCTCTTTCATATTAAACAGCAATACTCCCGCATTGATATAATTCGGGTGCAGCAAATATTTACCGTAATGATCTCTGGCCGCCGCATATTCATACCCTTCCAGCTCAGTATCGTATAGCAGCTTGATATCCCTATTAAAAAGAATATCCACATCCAGATATAAAATCTTATCCGGTATTTGAGGAATCAAATCGGCAAATAACCGTAGAAGCGTATAGGGCGAACAGTAGCATTGCTCATTTGGTGAACCTCCGAATTCTTTTTCATAAAGATCTGTCACATCTATCTTGATAATTTCATTTCCCGGATTGTATGCTTTTGCAATTTCTTCTAAATATGCTATTTTCTCATCTTTCACCGCAATATATTCCGACCGGATTCTCGACACATCCATCGTCAATATGTAAATAGCAAACGGCTCTTTTACTTCTGTCCGCTTAAATATCGAAAGCAGGCATGTCAGTATTCCGTCGAAAACCTTGTCATTTCCCGAAAATAGTAGATTCATACTGTCTGTTCCTCTTTATTGATATACTTAATGACTTCCACATTGCTGTTTTTGCAGAATTCCTTCATGGAATTCATAACACTTTGATGCAATTTTTGTTTTTGCTCCTTTACCGGCAATTTTTCATCCGGCCAGAACGGTCCGTCCACATAAGTAACTATCTTCGGTGTTTTTCCCCATCTTCTTTTTTGATAGGTATTTGTAAAACAAAACACCGGAACTTTACATCCGACCGGATAACGGAATGAGCTGTCTTTGAAATTCCGTATTTTCGTATAATACGGCCAAATATGTGCTTCCGGATAAACGGCAATACACTGTTTCTTTCGAATTACATTATTTATTGCTGCATTAAAATGTTTCATAGCATCTTTATCATCCGGTAACGGCAAAGCCCCCAAACACGGAGTCACTTTCCCTAATACAGGCATGGAAACATTATTTGCATGCACAATCACATATACCCCGACAGGATGAGCGATCATCGTAGGTATCAGCGCATCTGCAATTGCGTTTGTATGATTTCCGTACAGGAAAAACCCGGTATTTTTCACATTCTTCAAACATTCTTTATTCACAATTTTGTGATGATATTTTATCTTTAAAAACAAAAAAGCAATGGGCTTTGCAAGGATGTGATAAAAAATAATTCTTCCCGGTTTCCGACTCACTCCACCTTCATAGCGATAGGTCCCGTCAATTTTCTTTGGGGAAATTTTTGCCTGTGAAAACTCATCTTCTAATTCGTTTTGATAATATATTACTTTCTCCATACCTTTTTTATTCCCTCATTGTCACAACAAAAAGCGAAACTCACCTGCCTGTGCAAACAAATTTCGCTTTCCTAATCTATCTATTATTATATCTTATTCTTAAAATATTTCTTTGGACACATATTCGATTATGTCCCAAAAAGTAACATTCACATAAAATTGATTATCAGGATAGAATATTCCCCTTGACTAAATCAAAAAAGGCGGGCCATCGCCCGCCAATCATTATCACTAATCTTCCAATCAATTCTCCATATTCATTTTTTCTCATCGCCCGGGCTCCCGAACATTTCACGTACCAATTACGTACCAATTTTTCAAAAGATACAAAAACTTATGCCAAGTTACGTAAGCTTCATTTTTTCGCAAACCCCTCACTTATTTTCAGAAAAGGAGCGATTAAAAATGCGAAAAAACAAACCAAACAGACTACGAAAAATTCAACTTCATATCATTCTTTCCGAGGCAGAAGATCAAATGATTACTCACCTTATCAATTCTTTATACTAGATTTCAAATCCCAGCATCGGCTTTACCTTAAACAAATTCTTCTCATGCAGTAAGTCAATACGCCTTTTCTTCTCAGTATCTTCCATAACACCGGTTCTGATATACTTATCCAACTCGGCATATGTAAATCCCAAATTTTCCTCATCTGTCTTGCCACAAAGACCATCTATCGGTGTCTTTTCCACTAATTCTTCCGGAAGGCCAAGCACTTTACCAAT
>JAFUOI010000013.1 GCA_017482005.1 Lachnospiraceae bacterium | reverse complement strand
GTAAAAAACACCCTCACCTGCGGCTCCATGTATTCCGTCACCTTTGATGCGCAAAACATCACGGCAGAAGAGCTTGAGGGGGCAGGCAACGCCCTTGTAGCTGCGGCAGACAGTGCGGATATCAGCAACGTATACAGCACAACATACCTTGGAAAACTCCTTTCCTTTGCAGGAAAACAATACTTTGCCCAGCTTGACATTGCAAACACCGTTGCCATGGAACAGTATGACATACATGCAGAGCGCAGACTTGGTGCGGGCATGACCGGCTATGAAGTACGCAAAGAGTACCTGTACGGACAACTATCCGGAATCCGCGAAGGAAGCCTGTATATCGACATCGATGCCAATACACGGACCACAACGTCACTTACCGGCCACAAAGAGACCGAGAGAGAATTCATAGCAGTGACGGGCATGATGAGCTCACTCTACGAAAGCGTTGTCTGGGAACAACTGACCGGCATCGAAAGCGTGTCAACCATGAGCCTGCTTGCACAGGCACAGTCGGAATGCATCGATATCTGCATCCTGACGAAAGACAATCTTGCCGATTCTCTTGAGACATTAGAAGTCAGCGATGATTTAAAAGAAGAACTCCGCAAAGAAGTTGCCTCCGGCAAACATGTCGTAATACCTCAGAAAGAACTTACCAAAGGTGCATGGACCGGAACCGGCTACATGATCATGGATCCTGCCACAGGAGCAGGCGCCTACATGATTAACGGCGGCCTGACGGGAGAGGAGATCAGCGGCGGAGCGGTAACGGATGAAGTTACGCTGTATATGCTGCTTGGAATGATCTGTTCTTTTTATGTAGAAGTGGTTTGTATTGCAGGAATCGTAGATATGATGGGGATTATGGCATCCGGACCATTTATTACTGTTGTAGGGGGATACTTCTTAAATACCTTGGCGCTTGTGTCAATGTATGTAACGCTTGCGATGGTATATGAACTTATCCTTGCCTATACTGATTTCTTAGCAACGGGAGATATAAATTCAGCCAATGAGGTTATCCGAATTGCAAATATTTTAAAATGGGAAGCGATTCTTACCATCTTCTTACAATTGCTTACAAAGACAATTTCACTGATAGGAAGCGGAAAAGGAAATGCTGGTGTAGGTGGTGGAGGCAAAACTGGTAAGCTAACTGTTATAGATGGTGGAAATTATTCTTCTAGTGAGATGAATGCAGCACAGTATATGGCAGACTTAGGGAATGACGTAGTATTGAGACCACCAGCAGGAACAAGAGTGGATGGTGGAACATCAGATTTGTTAGTGAATGGAGTTAATTATGATGTATATACACCGACAACAAGTAATCCATCTGCAATTATTAGAGCAATAACTAAAAAAAATACTCAAACTACAGGAATAGTATTAGATTTATCAAATACAACAGTATCAATAGACGATTTGGGAAATATATTGGCGCGAGTAGTGGGAGCTATAGAAAAAAATGGCGGAATATGTAATATAAAGGATATTGTTGTGATGCCAAAGTAGAGGTGAAGAAAAATGAGTATGAGTTTTGATGTATTTCCAACGAAGAATAAAATTCCAAAATGTGATGAGATTATTCGGTATTCTGTTCGGTTACTTAGGGATTATTTGAAAAGAGAAAAAATAGACAAAGATATTGAGATTAGTGCTATAGAAGTATCTGATACGAAAGAAATACATATAAATCCCACTAATTTAACCTTGAATGAAAAGTGCCACACTACATTCAATTTAAATGATGAGGGTGAAGCGTATGTTTTTTTTCACAAATTAACAGATGTGGATAATGACTTTTGGAAAGAAGAATTGCAGGAAAATATAAATGCGCAATCTATGAAAGAAAAGATAAATGCTAATTTGGAGATAGGATATTCATGGAGTATAAAAAGGATAATGGGGCAACCGGCCATTGTAAGCTTATATTATGGTTATTTGGCAATAGCAATAGCTGTTCTGACAGATGGTATTATATATTCGGATGATGGTGCTTGGGATTATTCATGTTTTCCGATTGAAGGAAGTAATTTTGAAGAAAAGTATTTGAAGGTTGAAAAAATAAAAGAAGAGATGGTAAAGGATAACATTGAAAAATGGTTAAGTGAGTTAAAGAAATAAACTCAAATTTTTGTTACTGATTACATTAGCAATATCTCATAACAAAAGGGCAGAAGTGTGAATCTTATAATCCCAGCCCAACCACACCACGGTTTTTTCCGGAGGTACTTAGACGAGCGTCGGTCCTTAGTCACCACGAAGTGGGGACTTAGTACCGCTACGTGAGTCTGTAGCGGGAGCGTGCCGCCGGAAGAAACCGTGGTGCGGATGGGCGTGGGTTAAGAAAACGCGTACACACGGAATGTATTTTCAAAAAATTTAATTCAAGTTAATACCATAACACATGCAGATTTGCTGTAATGCGAATGAAAAATTTTTTATTACTTACATACAAATACAGAATCGGGGCTGTCCACCGGCGTAGACTGCTATGGATATCCCCGGTTTTATATTGTGCAGAAATATGATGCGGTAGCAAATCTGTGTGATATAATAGAGGAAGATCACACGCAGGAGAAGTCTTCGGTAGCTATCCGGATATCTTTTCCATCCCGTCCTATGCCGTAAACATGGTTCCGGTGCTTACCATAGACGGAGAAATAAGAGCAAAGGGAACCGGTAAGGAATTCTATACATTAGGTGAAAAAGCGGATTTCATAATGACGCTGCAAAGCGGAAAAGAGACGGAAACAGTAAAAAACACCCTCACCTGCGGCTCCATGTATTCCGTCACCTTTGATGCGCAAAACATCACGGCAGAAGAGCTTGAGGGG
>JAFUOI010000009.1 GCA_017482005.1 Lachnospiraceae bacterium | reverse complement strand
ATGAATGAGCGGATGTCTGCGCATTCATATGGCGAGAAGCAATCATGAGCAAAAGGGAAGCCCGAAGGGCGATTTTGCGAATGATGGCACTGAATAGTGCCGGAAGAGCCATGCGAATGCGGAAGCAGTCGCTCATCATGCGAAGAGGCACTGAATAGTGCGGAAAGGAGAAACTTATGAGTAAAATTTGTGTTTTTCTTGCAGAAGGAATGGAAGAAATCGAGGCACTGACGGTGGTAGATATTTGCCGCAGGGCTCAGATTGATACAAAAACAGTTTCCATTACGGATGAATTGGCGGTAACAGGATCGCACGGAATCAAAGTGGAGGCGGATATGGTACTTTCGGAAGTGGATTTTGATGCCCTTGATATGATTGTTCTTCCGGGAGGAATGCCGGGTACGGTGAATTTAGAGGCATGTGGGCCGTTGATGCAGAAGGTGGAGGAGTTTGATAAGCTGGGCAAATATATTGCAGCCATCTGCGCGGCACCGAGTATTTTCGGACACAAAGGTATTTTGGAAGGGAAAAATGCTTGCTGTTATCCGAGTTTCGAGGAACATTTGAAAGGGGCTGTTGTGAGCAGAAACCCTGTGGAAGTATCCGGACATGTGATTACCAGCCGCGGTATGGGAACAGCAATTGAATTTGCACTTGCAATCACTGCATGCATCAAGGGGCAGCAGTGTGCGGATGAAATCGCTAAAGCAATCATTTTTTAATGATAGAAATCTATACAAAAGTAAAAAGGGAGAAAAAATATGTGGACAAGAGCAGAATTAAAGAGTAAAGCAAAAGAAAATTTGCAGGGCGGATATTGGGCTCTGGTTGTTATGGCATTGATTATGCAGTTTTTATCCGGCGGAGGAGGTGGCGGCAGCAGCTCCGGTTCTTCAAGCTCGTCGAAGGAGTTGTCAGACTCCATTGACAGTATCGGTAGTAGTTCTGAAGCGATGACTGCATTTTTGGTTATTTTGGGAATTGTAGGTTCGATATTGCTTGTGGCGATTATTGCCGGAACGTTACTTTCTCTTTTTGTTTATAATCCGTTGATTGTAGGTGTACAGAGATATTTTGTGACTGCTACATATAAGGATGCGACATTTAATGATTACAACTGTCTCAGTCACGGCTTTAAGAAGGGCGTTTATCTCAATGTTGTGAAAGTTATGTTTTTCAGGGGACTGTACACGTTTTTGTGGTCGCTTTTGTTTATTATACCGGGTATTATCAAATCGTATGAGTATCGCATGATTCCGTATATTCTTGCAGAGAATCCGACGATTTCCACGGAAGATGCGTTCCGTCTTTCCAAAGAAATGATGGACGGAAACAAATTCGATACATGGGTGCTTGAACTATCGTTTATCGGATGGCATATATTATCGGTATTTACATGCGGGCTTCTTTCTATTTTCTATGTAAATCCGTATATGTATATGACATATACACAGCTTTATGAAACATTGAAGCATCGTTCATCTATGGATTATTATGATCATGGCATTGCAGGAAACGGATATGCATATTCCGGTGCAGCAAATACGTATGGCAATCCGGGAGCATACGCACAGGCAAATTCGTATGCGCAGTCTTCGACGCCGAATTATGCCAGCGGCGAAATGTTTAATCCGTCAGCACCGGTGGAGGATGAATTTTCAGCGTCCAATACGGATAAAAATCCGTATCAGTTACCGGAAAATAATGACTAATATAATTGCAATGCATTAAAAATTAAAAAGAAAGCGTCGATCCATGCAGGACCGACGCTTCTTAATTATGCGGCTATTTTAACTGAGATTCGTAATTTTTTACCATTCTACGAACCATCTCGCCACCGATGGAACCGGCTTCTTTAGAAGTAAGGTCACCATTGTAACCTTCCTTTAAGTTAACGCCGAGTTCAGATGCAACCTCTGTTTTGAAACGATCCATTGCTGCTCTTGCTTCAGGTACTTCCATTCTATTTGTTTTGTTACTTGCCATTTCTTTCACCTCCGTGTTTTGGTTTTTTTGTTTGTTCCAAGATAAGTGTCAAACACTTATCCCGGAACTTTCAGGCTTCGTGTTTGTTTTTTCACTTATCTTGGTTTTATTATGTTCGCTTTGCAAAAAGAATATGATGGTAACTTTTGTTAAAAAAGAAATAAAATCCTGTCGTAAAAACGCGATGAAACGCCGAAAAAAAGTGCTAGTAATTAGAAAAGACTTGTGATATAATCTTAAAATGACTGTAAGTATGGGAAACTGTTTGTATTCCCATTTTGCATAGAAGAAAAAAGAAGAAAGTGATACGAAAGATATCACAAAAGGAGGAAATATAAAATGAGTTTACAGTTAGAGAAATTAGAGCACAATATGGCTAAGCTTACAATTGAAGTTTCAGCAGAGGAAATGTCAAAAGCGGTAAATGCGGCATACCAGAAAAATAAGAACAGCATTAACATTCCGGGATTCCGTAAAGGAAAAGTTCCGTTTGCAATGGTTGAGAAATTTTACGGAAAAGGAGTGTTCCTTGAGGATGCTGCCAATGCAGTGATTCCGGGAGCATATGAGAAGGCTGTGAGCGAGTGTGAAGAAGAAATTGTATCAGCTCCTGTTATTTCCGTTATCCAGTTAGAGCCGGATAAAGAATTTATTTTTACGGCAGAAGTTGCATTAAAACCTGCTGTTGAACTTGGTAAATACAAAGGTGTTAAGATTGAGAAAATCGAGACAGAAGTAACAGAAGAAGAAGTAAATGAGATGATCGAGCGTGAAAGAAAGAACAACGCCCGTGAGATTACAGTAGAAGACCGTCCGGTTGCAGATGGTGACAAGGCAACGATCGATTTTGAAGGATTTGTTGACGGTGTGGCATTTGAAGGCGGCAAAGGCGAGGATTATGACCTTGTGATTGGTTCTCATTCCTTCATTGATACTTTTGAAGAGCAGCTCATCGGTAAATCAATCGGTGAAGAAGTAGAAGTAAACGTTACATTCCCGGAAAACTATCAGGCAGAAGAGCTTGCAGGAAAACCGGCTATGTTCAAAGTAAAAATCAAAGAGATTAAGATGGACGAACTTCCTGAGCTGGATGACGAATTCGCTTCTGAAGTTTCAGAGTACGAAACATTTGCAGAGTACAAAGAAAACGTAAAGAAAGGCCTTGAGGCTAAAAAAGAAGACGCAGCAAAGGATGCAAGAGAAAGAGCAGCCATTGAAGCTGTAGTTGAAGATGCAAAAATGGATATTCCGGAAGCTATGGTTACAACAACACAGCGTCAGATGATGGATGAGTTTGCACAGAGAATCATGAGCCAGGGATTAGCATTTGAGCAGTATTTACAGTTTACGGGTCAGACAGAAGATGCTATGTTTGAGCAGATTAAACCACAGGCTGAAATGCGTATCAAATCAAGACTCGTACTTGAGGCAGTAGCTGCAGCAGAAGGTATTACAGCATCTGAGGAAGACTTCGACAAAGAAGTTGAAAAGATTGCCGGTATGTACCAGATGGATGTGGACAAGGCAAAAGAGATGATCGGAGAGATGGGTAAAGCAGAGATTATGAAAGATCTTGCAATCTCAAAGGCAGCTGAGTTTGTGGCAGAAAATGCAAAAGAAAGTAAAGCAAAAAGCAGCAAATAATCAATCGGATCGATTGAATGTTAAGGAGGAATTGACATGAGTTTAATACCTTACGTCGTTGAACAAACAAGCCGTGGGGAGCGTTCCTATGACATTTATTCAAGACTTTTAAAAGAAAGAATCATTTTTCTCGGAGAGGAAGTTAACGATGTTTCAGCGAGCATCGTAGTGGCACAGCTTTTGTTTTTGGAAGCAGAAGATCCGGAAAAAGATATTCAGATTTATATTAACAGTCCGGGTGGATCTGTTACAGCCGGAATGGCGATTTATGATACGATGCAGTATGTAAAATGCGATGTATCCACCATCTGTATAGGTATGGCAGCAAGTATGGGCGCGTTCCTGCTTGCCGGTGGTACAAAGGGTAAGAGAATGGCGCTTCCGAACGCGGAGATTATGATTCATCAGCCGCTGGGCGGAGCACAGGGACAGGCAACAGAAATCGAAATTGCAGCAAAGCATATCTTAAAAACAAAAGAAAAGCTGAACCGTATTCTTGCTGCAAATACAGGCCAGGATTACGAGGTTGTCGCTGCGGATACAGAGCGTGATAATTGGAAAAGTGCTGAGGAAGCATTAGCTTACGGTCTGATTGATAAAGTTGTCGAAAATCGCTCAAAATAATTATTACAGTTAGGGAGTCACAAGAATGGCAGGAAAAAATCCTGAAATGAAAATCAGATGTTCTTTTTGTAATAAAACACAGGAACAGGTAAGAAAGCTCATTGCGGGTCCGACCGGTGTTTATATTTGTGATGAATGTGTGGATTTGTGTGCAGACATCATTGAAGAAGAGTATGAAGAAGAAATGGAAGAAGGCGGTTCTGAAATCAATCTTCTTAAACCGGCCGAAATCAAGACGTTTCTTGATGATTATGTAATCGGGCAGGAGGCTGCAAAAAAAGTACTTTCCGTAGCTGTGTATAATCATTACAAACGTGTAACGGCAGAAAAAGATTTAGATATCGAATTGCAGAAAAGTAATATTATAATGATGGGTCCGACCGGAAGCGGTAAAACATTTTTGGCGCAGACGCTTGCAAAAATTATCAATGTTCCGTTTGCGATTGCAGATGCTACATCCCTGACGGAAGCCGGATATGTCGGAGAAGATGTGGAGAATATTCTCCTCAAGCTGATTCAGGCGGCGGATTATGACGTGGAAAAGGCGCAGTACGGCATTATATATATCGATGAAATCGATAAGATTACAAAGAAAAGCGAAAATGTATCCATTACAAGAGATGTTTCCGGAGAGGGTGTGCAGCAGGCATTGCTGAAGATTATCGAGGGAACCGTTGCATCGGTACCGCCACAGGGCGGAAGAAAGCATCCGCATCAGGAACTTATTCAGATTGATACAAGCAATATATTATTTATATGTTCCGGTGCTTTTTCCGGACTTGATAAAATTGTAGAGACAAGATTGAACCGGAAGTCCATCGGATTTAATGCTGAAATCGGAAAGCATTCTGAGAGAAATGAAGGAGAGTTACTTCATGAGGCAAATTCACAGGATCTGATTAAATACGGTCTGATTCCTGAATTTGTCGGACGTGTACCGATTGTAGTTTCGTTGGATGGATTGGATGAAGAGGCTATGTGTAAAATTCTCACAGAGCCTAAGAGTGCCATTGTGAAACAATATCAAAAACTGTTTGAGATGGATGATGTAGAGCTGGAATTCACACCGGAAGCAATCAAGGCAATTGCAAGGCAGACGATGGAGAAAAAGACGGGAGCCAGAGGACTTCGTACCATTATGGAAAGCATTATGATGGATGTCATGTATGAGATACCTTCGGATGAATCTATTATTAAGTGCATAATTACGGAAGACGTAGTTGATGGTAAATGTGATCCGGTTGTGGAACGTGATGAGGCCACAGAAAATAAAAAAAGAGCATAAAATAAGACGCCGCCATCAGGGCGGCGTTTTGTGTTTAAGAAAGAGAAGCGAGTATGAGTGAAGTACAAAAAATGATGATTCCGGCGATTCCGCTGAAAAATATGTGTGTTGTTCCTGATTCCATTATACATTTTGATCTGAGCCGAAAAAAATCCATTGCATCCTTGGAGAAGGCGATGAGTACAGATCAGGAATTATTTTTGACGGCACAGAAAAATCCGGAGAATAACAATCCGGGACTTGATGATATATATGAAATCGGGACACTTGTCAGGGTAAAGCAGATTGTAAAGATGCCGAATAAGATTGTCCGTGTCCTTGTGGAAGGCGTGGGAAGGGCAAAAGTTGTAGATTTTAGCTCAGATCCTTATTTTATTGCAAAAATCGTACTTGCAAAGTCGGAGCAGCAGTTGGAGGAGGATATGCCTGCGGCGACGAAAGAGGCCATGAAGCGACAGATTTGCGAGATGTATTTGCAGTACTCTCTGCTTGTAAATAAGAAGGATCAGGGGATTGTGCAGCATTTGAGCGGTATCGAGCAGCTCGGAAAGCTGCTGGATCAGATTACAATGCTGATGCCGGTCGATTATAAGAAAAAACAGACAATATTAGAGGCAATTCATCTGCAGAAACGTTTTGAAAGACTGACAGAGCTTTTACAGACAGAATCCGGAATTTTGGAAGTAAAAAATGAACTTGCAAAAAAAGTCAAAGACAGGGTGGAGAAAAACCAAAGGGAGTATGTTCTTAAGGAACAGATGAAGTTTATACGCGAAGAACTGGGTGATGACAGCCCGCTTTCCGATGCGGATATGTTTCGCGAGAAGCTTGAGAATATCAACGCCTCGGAAGAAGTTAAATCTAAAATTAAGAAAGAAATAAGACGTTTTGAACAGGTGTCACAGAGCTCTTCGGAGAGTGCGGTTGAGAGGACTTATTTGGAAACGGTTTTGGATTTGCCTTGGGACAGTATGTCTGAGGATAACACAGATTTGGATAGGGCAGAAGAAATTCTAAAAGAAGATCATTACGGTCTTGTCAAAGTGAAAGAGAGAATTTTGGAGTATCTTGCAGTTCGTCAGCTTCGCGGAGATGCAGGTTCACCGATTATCTGTCTGGTAGGACCGCCGGGGACCGGAAAAACTTCCATTGCCAGAAGTATGGCAAGGGCTATGAATCGTGAGTATGTGCGCATCTGTCTGGGAGGTGTGCGCGATGAGGCGGAAATCCGCGGACATAGAAAGACATATGTCGGAGCAATGCCGGGGCGTATTGTAACGGCAGTGCGTCAGGCCGGAGTGAAAAATCCACTGATTTTGCTTGATGAGATTGATAAGATGAGCCGTGATCACAAAGGGGATACTGCATCAGCCATGCTTGAGGTATTAGACAGCGAGCAGAATGAGCATTTCCAGGATCATTATATTGAAATACCGATGGATCTTTCTCAGATTGTTTTTGTGGCAACTGCCAACGATCTGCAGGCAATTGACGGTCCGCTTCGTGACCGTATGGAAGTTATTGAGGTGACAAGCTATACGGCAAATGAAAAACTTCATATTGCCAAAGAGCATCTTGTAAAGAAACAGCTGAAAGAACACGGTATTGCAAAAAAACAGCTTAATTTCACCGATAAAGCTTTAGAAAAAATAATTTTAGGTTATACAAAAGAGGCCGGAGTACGTGAACTTGAGAGGCAGATCGGTAAAGTGTGCCGAAAAACAGCCCGCGAGATATTAAAAGAAGAAAAAACCAAAATCAAGATAACTATTCACAATTTGGAAGATTATCTCGGCAAAGAAAAATATTCACAGGATAAAGTGAATAAAAAGAATGACGTTGGTTTGGTACGGGGACTTGCATGGACAAGTGTCGGAGGAGTAACGCTTGAGATTGAGGTCAATGATATGCCGGGAAAAGGAGAGATGAAGCTGACCGGACAGCTTGGCGACGTGATGAAGGAATCGGCGATGGCAGGTCTTAGTTATGTTCGCTCTGTGGCATCCGAATACGGAATTACAGAGGAATATTTTGAGACACACGATTTGCACATTCATATTCCGGAAGGTGCAGTTCCAAAAGATGGTCCAAGTGCGGGGATCACTATGGCAACAGCGATGCTGTCGGCAGTGACAGGGCGTAAAGTTAAAGCGGACCTTGCAATGACCGGTGAAGTGACCCTTCGCGGTCGTGTACTTGCCATAGGTGGTTTAAAAGAAAAGCTTCTTGCAGCAAAAACAGCGGGAATACATAATGTACTTATTCCGCAGGAAAATGAGAAGGATCTCTACGAAATAGATGAAGAAATTAAAACAGGATTAAATATTAATTGCGTTTCGTCCATGCAGGAAGTATTGGAGTATGCTTTTGTGGCAGGGAAGGAGTCATAATGGTTATTAAAAATGTAGAACTGGAAACTGTTTGCGGAATTACAAGCACTCTGCCGGAAAATACTTTGCCGGAGATTGCCTTTGCCGGAAAAAGTAACGTGGGAAAATCTTCATTGATTAACGGTCTTATGAATCGAAAATCTCTTGCAAGGACATCTTCACAGCCGGGTAAGACGCAGACCATCAATTATTATAATATAAATAAAGAACTCTATTTTGTAGACCTTCCGGGATACGGATTTGCCAATGTTTCCGTGGAAGTAAAAGCAAAGTGGGGAAAAATGATTGAAAAATATCTCAAAGAGTCTAAAATGTTAAAAGAGGTGTTTCTTTTGATTGATATCCGGCATAAGCCGGGAGCAAATGATATTCAGATGTACGATTGGATTGTATCCAATGGATATAAGCCGATTATCATTGCAACAAAGCTGGATAAGATTAATCGTTCACAGATTCAAAAGCAGATTAAACTGATCAGAGAAACGTTGCAGGTTGAAAAAGGAACTTTGATTTTTCCGTATTCTGCTCAGACTAAGCAGGGACGTGATGAAATTTATGATTTTATAGAGGAACATATTTTAGAATGCAGACAGTAAGACATTTCGGGAAAATTGCGTTGAATCTTATAGGAGCGGTACTGGTCTTTCTTCTTGTAGTTTTTGTACTGCCGAAAGTTTTGGTCTTTTTTATGCCGTTTGTGGTAGGAGCTTTGATTGCCATGTGTGCAAGTCCGCTTGTGCAATTTTTGGAACGACGTATGAGGATAAGACGAAAAGCAGGTTCGGCATTTACAATTGTGCTTGCAGTCGGACTTGTGGCTCTTATATTGTATGGTGTCGGTCATCTTTTGTTTGAGCAGGCTGCCGGGTTTATAGAAAATCTGCCCATGATGTGGGCGTCCCTGTCCCGTGACTTTGCACAGGCGGGTGATAGATTACAAGTGATATTTAATAAAATGCCGAAACAGATCCGGGAAGAATGGGAAGTGTTGGCAGACAATATTTCACAGTATGCAGGCAACCTGATTGGGAATCTTAGCTCACCGACGGTGGAAAAAGTCGGTGAGTTTGCAAAGAATGTTCCCGGATTTATTGTGAGTATTGTTATGGCACTTCTGTCGGCGTATTTTTTTGTAGCCAATAAAGAGGAGGTTCAGGAGTATTATCGCAGATATGTTCCGCAACCTCTGAAAGAGAAATGGGATATTGTCAGAAACAGCCTGAAGAAAGCTTTCGGCGGATATCTTATCGCGCAGCTGAAAATAGAGGTGTGGATGTACCTTCTTCTTTTTGTGGGACTGAAGATTGCGGGTGTCAACTACGTATCGCTTGTTGCCCTTGGGATTGCAGTGCTTGATCTGCTTCCGGTGTTCGGAACGGGAACGGTGCTTGTTCCGTGGGCGGTTATTAAAGTCATTGGCGGCCATTACACAACAGCTGTTATCCTAATTACCTTATGGGGAATCGGCCAGCTTGTCAGACAGATGATTCAGCCGAAAATCGTGGGAGAATCACTTGGAATGCCGGCAATTCCCACATTGTTTCTTTTATACATCGGTTGGGAGATCAGTGGAGTGACCGGTATGATTCTGGCAGTTCCGGTGGGGCTTGTTTTTGTTAATCTATACAAGGAAGGTGTCTTTGACACAACAAAGGACAGTGTTTTGATTCTTGTCCGGGATTTGAATGCGTTTCGAAAGTATGACAAGGAAGATTACGAATTTTATAGGAAGATTCGAGAGACTTCGGAGGATAAGCAAATCGGTGCAAAACAGGAAAATAATAGGAATGACGGAAAGGATGATGAGACATGCAGGTAACGGTTTACAATTTCAGAGAATTTGATGAGAAGGTATATTTTGAACAGTATGCAAAGGAACTTGGGATAACACTTGTTACTTGTCAGGATGCCCCGACATTGGAGAATGTTCATCTTGCAAAGGGAAGCGAGTGTATTGATATTTTGACATCCAAGATGACGCCGGAACTGATTGCGGCTCTCGCAGATCAAGGTGTGCGCTATATTACGACCAGAACAATCGGATATGATCACATTGATATGAAAGCCTGCAAAGAGCATGGTATCGCGGTCGGAAATGCGCCTTACGGACCAAACGGTGTGGCGGATTATACGGTAATGCTTCTGCTGATGAGTATCCGCAAGGCAAAACAGATTCTGCAGAGAACAAATATTCAGGATTATACATTAAAGGGAAATCTCGGACGTGAACTGAAGGATATGACAGTGGGAATTATCGGAACCGGAAGAATCGGTAAAACGGTGATTCAGAATCTCAGCGGTTTTGGTTGTAAGATGATTGCATATGATTTATATGAAAATGAAGAGGTAAAGAAGCATGCGACCTATGTTTCCCTTGAGGAAATCTGGAAGCAGGCAGACATTATTACGTTACATACACCGTTGACAGATGAAAATTATCATTTAATCAATGCCGAGACAATAGGCAAGATGAAGGATGGCGTGATTCTGATCAACACTGCCCGCGGTCCTCTTGTGGAAGCAGATGCACTGCTTGCGGCGATTGAGAGCGGAAAAATCGGAGCAGCGGGGCTTGACGTTGTGGAGAACGAATTCGGTTTATATTATTATGATCGTAAAAATGATGTTTTGGATAATCGCGAACTTGCGCTGTTACGAAGTTATCCGAATGTGACAGTGACACATCATATGGCTTTTTATACGGATAATTGTGTTAAGACGGTTGTTGCGGATTCCCTTAAGAGTTGTGTCTGCTTTGTAAATGGTGAAAAGAACCCGTGGCAGGTGTCGTAAATCGTGTGATATCCGGTTGGCGTGATTTTAAGCGCGGAAAGTGAGAAGGAATAATGTTCGGATTCGGAAAAAGTAAGGCGGCAAAAGAGCTGGATGAGATTTTAAAAAGTCTGCAGCTTGCCTTTGAAAATAATTACAAAGACAATGCGAGAGCGAACTTAAAAAAGTTTGAGTCCGCTTTTGACGAGGCGAAAGCAACCGGAAAACTCCGCCCAAAAGAGGCAGAAGTGTATGGAGCAACGCTCGCGGAGCTGAAAGAGCGGCTGAAAAATTTTAAGCACTGATTGAGAAGAAAGCGGTAAGAGGATTGTAAAAAACAGTTGACAAATCGACCAATTGTCTATAAGATAAACTTTGCTATAGTAAAGCGCAAAACCAAATCGAAAATATGAGGGGAGAATGAAAAATGAATAGAAATCGTATTGTATTTTATGTAAAAAAACAGACCTGT
>JAFUOI010000008.1 GCA_017482005.1 Lachnospiraceae bacterium | reverse complement strand
TTGTTACCGTAGTAGGCGGATATATCATGACAGCCATGGCGATTCTATCGACCTATGTTACATTTGTCCTGACGTATCAAATGATCATCGCATACACGGATTACCTTGCAACCGGAGATATGACATCGGCAGAAGAGGTCGGACAGATAGCTATAAATATGGGGCTAGAAGTCCTTGCTACCGTCTTTATGCAACTGGTATGCAAAGCTCTATTGAAGAGTGGAAGCGGGAAAGGGAATGCTGGTGGTAGTGGTAGTGCATCGACAGTAGATGACTTTATTAAGCAGAATGTAAATCCTAACTTTCAACAGAATGTTAGAAATGCGTTTATGGATGATATTAGAGTTACAGTTTTAAAACAAGATATGACAGTATATAGATATCATGGAGGCGGTTCAAAAGGTGTTAGTTATTGGGTTACCCCAAATCAAACGGCTAATCCGGCAGCAGATTTAGCCTTGCCGCGGGGAAATACATATCAGTATATGGATACATATGTTATTCCTAAGGGAACAACAATATTAGAAGGGACAGTTGCCCCTAATTTTGGACAACCTGGTGGTGGATATCAATATTATGTTCCAAACCCATCAGTATTGATAGGTCAGTAAGGTAATAAATATGGAAAATTTTCAAAGAAAAATATTAAGAACAATAGAATTATGTAATATTGAATTACAAAATCGTAAAGAAGAGATATTAGGTGAAAGTACAGAAGAACAGTTAGAAGGAACCATTCTTCCTGAATTATATCATTTACTAGAATTGATTAACGATAATAAGCTTCCAGTTAAGGAACAGAGATATCTTGATTCGTTTGCAAATGCATTTACCGTTTGGGGATGGAATATGCAAACTCCAACAGAAATTTTTATTCTACTAACAGAACTAAACAGCGATTATAAAAAATTATAGTCTCCGCATATGTAATTTCTAACCTGAACCCCAGCCCAACCACACCACGGTTTTTCCGGAGGTACTTAGACGAGCGTCGGTCCTTAGTCACCACGGAGTGGGGACTTAGTACCGCTACGTGAGTCTGTAGCTGCCATGCATGCGTAGAAAGGTCCGGTGGACCTTTCGGAGAAGGGAGCGTGCCACCGGAAGAAACCGTGGTGCGGATGGGCATAGATTAAGAAAGAACTTCCTTAGGCGCAGGATGCGGAATTGTTACTTGTATAATAATAAAGTATAGAATAGAGAAAAGGATTGAAAAAAAGCTAAAGTTAGGGTATACTATATAAAAGTATTTGTGTGTGAAGGGAGTGGCTGTATGGGAATCGGCGCTATTTCGGGATTTCAACCATATGTTTATAATACGAACAGCGTAAGCAGAAGCAGCTTAAATCCTATTTCTTCTGTTAATAATGATGTTTCAAGCAGCCATATCAGACCGGCGCAGACATCGGATTACAGCAGAGAGACGGTTAATCCGCTTGAGAGAGGCGAGACAGCTGATTTTGCAGGAGTTCTCGCGATGCAGATGCAGATGGGCGTGAATCATGCAGACATGTTTTTCGGTGCAGATTCTGTATTTGCAGGTTAATTGAATCACAGGCTCATGGGTGGGAATATCACCCATGGGTTTTTTTATATGAGTTTTTATAAGCAGTGGGAGAAATATTTATAGAAAGAAGGATATACAAATGGTTGCACTAAAAAGTGTGGTACTTATTATTGTCGGCTTTGTTTTGCTTATCAAAGGGGCTGATTTTTTTGTGGGAGGAGCGTCCGGTATTGCCGAGAAGTTCAAGATTCCGCAGATGGTGATCGGTCTTACAATTGTGGCGTTCGGAACCAGTGCTCCGGAGGCGGCAATCAGTATTTCGGCGGCGTTGCAGGGAACAACAGGAATTGCTATCGGAAATGCATTGGGAAGTAATTTGCTGAATGTGCTTTTGATTTTGGGATTGACAGCTTGCATTGTCCCGCTCCATATTCAGAAATCAAGTCTGAAATTTGATATGCCGTTTAATATTGTGATTTCTGTCATTTTACTTGCTATGGGATATTTCCTCGGGAAATTAAATCTCGCTTGCGGAATTATACTTTGGGCGATGCTGATTTTCTTTATGGTAAAACTCCTTCGCGACGCGAAAAAGGGAATGGCGGAGGCTTCTGAGGAAGAGCCTGCTCAGACAAAAAATGTGTTTACGCTGATTTTATTTACGCTTGGTGGACTTGCAGCAGTTGTATGGGGAAGTGATATTACAGTCGATAATGCAAAAATCATTGCATCCCTGCTCGGTATGAGTGATCGTTTGATCGGTCTTACGATTGTGGCATTCGGAACATCGCTTCCGGAACTGATTACATCGGTGACGGCGGCGCGCAAAGGAAATGCGGATATTGCAGTCGGAAATATACTCGGAAGCAATATTTTTAATGTATCGTTCGTGCTCGGTACTGTTGCATTGATTGCACCGATTGAGTTCGCATCGGCATTTTTGTTTGATGCGGTACTCTGTATTGTGTCCATGGTTCTTTTGCTTGTGTTATGTGTGAAAAATCAAATTTTATCGCGTAAGGGCGGAATCATAATGCTGGTTTGTTATGCAGTATACTTTGTATATCTGCTTATGTCATAGAATTGATACAAATGTCAAAATATTTATATACAGATATCAGCTGTATTATTATAGTGGGTATATAAAAAAACATAAAACATAAAGGAGAGGGTTACAGCATGAAAAAATTCGAAGGTTACTATCGTGGTATTAATCTGGGTGGCTGGATTTCCCAATGTTGCCATGAAATCGAGCACTATGATACTTTTATTGTGGAGGAGGATATCAAAGAAATCGCTTCCTGGGGTGTAGATCACATCCGTGTTCCAATGGATTACAACCTGATTGAAACAGAGGAAGGCGAAAGAATTGAAGAAAACTACAAATATTTGGACAAGTGTCTGGAATGGTGTGAGAAATATCATTTAAATATGGTTCTTGACCTTCATAAAACAGCCGGTTATGTGTTTGATGATTTAGAGTACAGCGCGGGATTTTTTGAAAACAGAGCACTTCAGGAGCGTTTCTTGAAGCTTTGGGACGATCTTGCAGCAAGATATGCGGCAAAATACGCAGACAGACTTGCACTTGAAATATTAAATGAGATTGTAGATCCGAATGTTGCAAAAGAATGGAATGCGCTTGCAAAAGAAGCTATGCTTGTTATCCGTAAACATTCAAAGGATATCAAGATTCTTGTAGGTGGAATCAATTATAATAACGTACTTTCCGTACAGCAGTTGGATCCGCCGCTTGATGAAAATATTGTTTATAATTTCCATTGCTATGATCCGCAGATTTTCACACACCAGTCAGCTTATTGGCAGGATTTTATGCCGGCAGGATTCCATTGCGATTATCCTCTTACAATTGAGGAGTATATGAAGCTTGCTAAGGATAACAATTTCCCGGAAGGCTCTACAGATCATTTCCGTTATCCGGGCGTAACAAAGATGGACAGCACATTCTTCGATGCTATCTTCTCAACAGCGATCGCGCATGCAGAGAAATACGATGTACCGCTTTATTGCGGCGAGTACGGTGTTATTGATCAGGCACCGCTTGCAGGTACTGTAAACTGGTACAAAGATATTCATGAAGCATTTGAGAGACATGGAATCGGAAGAGCAGCATGGACATATAAGAAGATGGACTTCGGTTTAACACAGGACCATGTAGCACCGATTAAAGAGGAACTTTTGAAGTATTTATAAGGGGATTATGAGGGATTATAAGAGATTATAAGAGATTATAAGAGGTATAAGCGGAAGTGTCGTATTTGCGGCACTTCCTTTTTGGTTGTTTAAAGATGGCTATATGCTTGCAGATTGATGTATTTGAGAGAGGGTTGTGGTGATGCGGAGAAGCTGTGTGTTTGTAAGATAGATTCAGTGAAGCGGGTAAGATATGGCTTGTAAGGTAGATTCAGTGATGCGGAGAAGATATAATTTGTAGGATAAATGCAGTTTTTGGGTACATAGAGAAAAAAGAGTCAAATAGTTCCCGTTTGGAGTCTGATTTACAAAATTATGTCAACCAATTGGGCCTATAAAGAAAAACTTAATAAAAATACCCATGAAATGAGTAGAATTATGGGTATGTAGTAAGCTTTTTTTAACAGGTACCCAATTTGAAAGAATTTTTAATGAAATGACATAGGATATTGGGCCTGACGGAGCCATTATTACATATGTACCCAAAAAGTTTCATCCTTGGTCTTGACCGTAAATCAAGTCCGTAAATTAACTCCGTAAATAAAATCTTTTTCAAGTTTTTTTGGGGGGGGATTTTACTTCTTTTTTTATCTCTTTTCGCAAGCAAGTTCCGGCTGCATTTTCAGATTTATATTTCCTTTTTTATTTTCTGTTTTATTAGCTATGTTTCCTAGGTTTCCTATTTTTGTGCTTTATTTTTCTATCGCTATATTACTATTTGTGAATCCACGATTTTGGGGGTGAATATAAATTGGGGGTTAACAAGCAGTTTCACAAGTAATGGTTTACATAAATGCGGTTTACATAAATTTAAAAATTGGGTGTCATTCTATAATAAAATAGCAGGTAAAACACTATATATAGTTCCAATGAGTCAAGGAGAATACAATATTATGTGTATAATGAAAATCAAGAAACAACAAATGATATTTAGAAAAAAAGAGTTCAGAGAAGATTAGTAAAGAAAATCAGAAATAAAATATCGAATGATACAGAACCCGAAAAACAGAAGAATATGCGTTTTTGACATGTTTGTCATCAAAATTGTAAATCGTTTTAGTCAATAAGATTATAGGGATTAAGAACACAAGATATTTTTACCATGGTTTACATAAAGCGTAAAAAACGGGTTTAAAATAGTAACTCAAGCATAAAATCTCGGAAAATAAGGTTAAATAACACCACTACAATATATAGTGGTTCGCAATTACGTTAACCACAAGATAAAATTGACGGAATAAAAAATAACAATTGAAATATAAAGGAAGTTGATGTAATAGGTTGAAAAAAAGCGCGGTTTTTGTATAATGAAAATGGTATGTTCTAAAGTACGACATAAATAATAGGAAAACATTTTAAATGGAGGAGTCATCAGATGGCTGAAGTAAGACGTATCTACGTAGAGAAGAAAGAGGATTTTGCGGTTAAGGCGAAAGAACTGCACGAGGATCTCAAAAACTATCTGGGAATAAACATCGATAAGGTCAGAGTACTGATTCGTTATGATGTGGAAAACATTTCCGATGAAACATATGAGAGAGCCTGCAAAACAGTGTTTAGTGAGCCGCCGGTTGATATTTTATATGAGGAGAGCTTTGACATAGCAGAAAACGCTCGTGTTTTTTCGGTAGAATATCTCCCGGGACAGTTTGATCAGAGAGCAGATTCTGCCGTACAGTGTGTAAAGTTCTTAAAAGAGGATGAGGAACCGATTATTCAGACAGCAGTAACTTATGTGCTGGAAGGACAGGTTTCAGATGAAGAGTTTGAAAAAATTAAAGCTTACTGCATTAATCCTGTGGATTCGAGAGAAACAGGAATGACAAAACCGGAAACACTTGTTTCTGATTTCAAAGAGCCGGATGATGTGATTATATTTGACGGTTTTAAAGATATGGCAGAAGCAGATCTGAAGGATTTGTATGATTCGCTCGGACTTGCCATGACATTTAAGGATTTCCTTCATATTCAGAATTATTTTAAGAACGAAGAAAAGAGAGATCCGTCCATGACGGAAATCAGGGTGCTTGACACATATTGGTCTGATCATTGCCGTCATACGACATTCTCCACGGAATTAAAAGATGTGGCATTTGATGAAGGTTACTACAAAGCGCCTATCGTTGAGACCTATGAAAATTATCTTGCAACAAGAGAAGAGATTTTCAAGGGAAGAGATGACAAGTTTGTTTGTCTGATGGACCTTGCTCTTATGGCAATGCGTAAACTCAAAAAAGAAGGCAAACTGGATGATATGGAAGAGTCAGAAGAAATCAATGCATGTTCTATCGTTGTTCCGGTAGAGATGGACGGAAAGACAGAAGAATGGTTGATTTTCTTCAAGAACGAAACACATAACCATCCGACAGAAATTGAACCGTTCGGTGGAGCGGCAACATGTCTCGGAGGAGCTATCCGTGATCCGCTTTCAGGACGTGGTTATGTATATCAGGCAATGCGTATTACAGGTGCAGCGGATCCTACCGTACCTGTGACAGATACAATGAAAGGTAAACTTTCCCAGAAGAAACTCGTTCGCGGTGCAGCGAGCGGATATTCTTCTTACGGAAACCAGATCGGACTTGCTACAGGCTATGTAAAAGAGCTTTATCATCCGAATTATGTGGCTAAGAGAATGGAAATCGGTGCCGTTATGGGTGCTGCTCCGAGAAAGAATGTCATTCGTGAGACTTCCGATCCGGGCGATATCATTGTACTTCTCGGCGGACGTACCGGACGTGACGGATGCGGCGGTGCGACCGGTTCATCCAAAGTACATACAACAAGCTCTATTGAGACATGCGGAGCTGAGGTGCAGAAGGGTAATGCGCCGACAGAACGTAAGATTCAGCGATTATTCCGTCGCGAGGAAGTAAGTCGTCTGATTAAGAAGTGTAATGACTTCGGTGCCGGCGGTGTTTCTGTTGCAATCGGAGAACTTGCACCGGGTCTTGTAGTAGACCTTGACAAAGTTCCGAAGAAATATGCAGGACTTGACGGTACGGAACTTGCGATTTCCGAATCACAGGAACGTATGGCAGTTGTTGTGGATCCGTCTAATGTGGACGAGTTCATGAAATATGCGGACGAGGAAAATCTTGAGGCAGTACAGGTTGCTACGGTAACAGCAGAGCCGAGACTTGTTCTTTCTTGGAGAGGAAAAGAAATCGTAAATCTTTCCAGAGCCTTCCTTGATACAAACGGAGCACATCAGGAGACAACGGTTTCTGTAGACATGCCAAATCCTGAGGATAACTACTTTAAGAAAGTTTCCATCGATAAAGTGGCAGAGGATGTGAAAGCCGGAGATGTCAAAGGTGCAATCCTTGACACATTAAATGACTTGAATGTCTGCAGCCAGAAAGGTCTTGTGGAAATGTTTGACGCATCCATCGGTGCGGGCAGCGTTTACATGCCTTACGGCGGTCAGTATCAGCTGACAGAGACACAGACTATGGTAGCAAAACTTCCTGTATTAAAAGGAAAGACAGATACCGTTACTATGATGAGTTACGGTTTCGATCCGTATTTATCCAGCTGGAGTCCGTACCACGGAGCAGTTTACGCAGTGCTTGAGTCACTGTCTAAGATTGTAGCTTCCGGTGGTGATTATAAGAAAGTCCGTTTTACGTTCCAGGAATACTTCCGTCGCATGACAGAAGATCCGAAGAGATGGAGCCAGCCGTTTGCAGCACTTCTCGGTGCGTATGACGCGCAGCTCGGTTTCGGACTTCCTAGTATCGGAGGAAAAGACAGTATGTCAGGTACATTTAATGATATTGATGTACCACCGACACTTGTGTCATTTGCTGTGGATGTGGCAAAACATCAGGAAATTCTTACTCCGGAATTAAAAGAAGCAGGAAATGTGCTTGTAACATTTGAAATTCCGAAGGATGAATATGATCTTCCGAAATACGATGAAGTAATGGCGCTTTATGAAGCACTTCATGCCATGATTGTGAAAGGAACATTAAAATCTGCATACAGCGTAGATGCCAAGGGTCTTGTTGCTGCAACAGCTAAGATGGCCTTCGGTAACAAGCTCGGTGTTGCTTACGATGAAAACTTATCCGTAGAAGAGCTGTTTGCAAACGGAATCGGTAATATTGTGGCTGAAGTACCGGCGGATATGCTTGGTGACATTACTGTCACATACAAAAAAGTTGGTACAGTAACCGAAAGCGGCTTCGTATATAAAGATGTGACAGTAAGTGAAGAGGATGCACTTGCAAGCTGGACATCCAAACTTGAAAAAGTATTCCCGACCAAAGCAGTAAAAGAGACAACACCTGTAAACACAGGACTTTACGATACAAAAGACATTTATGTATGTAAGAATAAAGTGGCTCGCCCGACCGTATTTATTCCGGTATTCCCGGGTACCAACTGCGAGTACGATTCTGCAAAAGCGTTCGAGAGAGCCGGTGCAGATGTCATTACAAAAGTGTTTAAGAACATGACTGCAGAAGATATCCGCGCGAGTGTGGATGAATTTGAGAAAGCAATCGCACAGGCACAGATCATCATGTTCCCGGGCGGATTCTCCGCAGGCGATGAACCGGATGGTTCTGCGAAGTTCTTTGCAACTGCATTCCAGAATGAAAAGATGAAGGAAGCAGTTATGAAACTCTTAAATGAGAGAGACGGTCTTGCACTCGGTATATGTAACGGATTCCAGGCACTGATTAAGTTAGGACTTGTGCCTTATGGTGAAGTTTGCGGACAGAAGGAAGATTCACCGACACTTACATTTAACACAATCAACCGTCACATTTCCAAGATGGTTTACACTAAGGTTGTTTCCAACAAATCTCCTTGGCTGTCGCTTGCAGAAGTAGGAAAGACCTATGTCAGCCCTGCGTCTCACGGAGAAGGTCGCTTCGTAGCTCCGAAGGAGTGGATCGACAAACTCTTTGCAAACGGTCAGGTAGCAACGCAGTATGCGGACTTTGACGGAAATGTTTCTATGGATGAAGAGTGGAATGTCAACGGTTCTTACGCGTCCATCGAAGGTATCACATCTCCGGACGGAAGATGCTTCGGTAAGATGGCGCATGCAGAGCGTCGCGATGAGGCGGTTGCAATCAACATTTACGGTGAGCAGGATCTTAAGATTTTCGAATCCGGTGTTGCATATTTTAAATAAGAGAATGAAACAAAGGGAGTATCGCAAAATGAGTGGTTTTATAACCACTTATGGAGCGATGCTCCTTTTTTTGTGTCTGACAATGCGACGTAGTCTGCCAATATTGGGTACCTACAGAAAAAACACCTCATCAGACCCAGTATCCGAGTCGCTTCAACAGGTTTTTTATCGTTTTGGGTATATATGAAAAATGTTTCCTTTCAGACCCACAAATCACCTTATTCCGTGGGTCTTTTAGGTCATTTTTTGATATATACCCAAAATTCAGTTTTTTTGTTCAGATTTGCATGTGATTTTGGGTCTCGGCATAAGATTTTTCTGCGGAGACCCAAATTTTAAAGAGTCTGCGCTCCTGTGGAAATAGATAGTCTCTTTACAAGAGGCCGTTTTTGATTGACAACTTGTATTATTTGTATTACTATAAATAATACAAAAAAACAAAAGAATAGCAACCAATTAACAAAGATGGAGTGAGACATGATAATTACTTTACAGGACGGATCGGAGATACCGGTCTTTAAGCAAATCAGAAATCAGATTGTAATGGGAATCTCAGACGGGCGGCTTGCGCCGGGAGAAAAATTGCCCACCGTGCGCGGACTGGCAGAAGAAATCGGTATTAATTCCATGACAGTAAGTAAGGCATATCAGCTTCTGAAGCAGGAAGGCTATATTATCACAGACCGTCGCAATGGTGTGCGGGTAAAGGAAAGCTTTGCGCAGAGCCTCGTACTGACGGCTGAGGCGGAGCAGGAACTGGCATGGCTGGTATCCGAGGCAAAGGTGAAGGGGATGTCGAGAGATGATTTTATTGCGATTGTAGACAAATATTTTGAAAAGGGAGGGAATGGAAATGAGTATTAGTATTACGGGTTTTATTTTGTGCATATGTTTGTATCCGTTTGTATTGATTATGTATGTGCTTTTGAAAAATGAGGCGGAGCCTAAGAAGGGGATTTATTATGGGGTAACGCTGCCAAAAGAGTACCATAATGCAACGGAGGTCAAGGAAATTACAGCGGTTTATCGTAAACAGATGAAAAGAAATCTATGGCTGATGATTGTATTCCCAATTCCGTCACTGTTTTTACCGTGGGAATCGATTGTGACAGCAGTATGGATACTGTGGATGACAATATCCATCTTTATATTCTTTGTTCCGTTTGGTGTTGCCAATGGGAAACTCAAGGAAATTAAAAAGGAAAAAGGATGGGGAAAGCCGGAGAACACGGACATAGAGGTGGAGATGAAATCGGCCGGTAGGATACGATGTGTCAGGTGGTTCCACCTGTTTCCGCAATGTGTCACAAGTGTCATTTTAACAGTTATAACCGGATTAAGAGACCTCGAAGGTGGTAAACAGGCACTGTTTATCGCGATGATAACTTTTTCTGTGACCGTCTTTTTGTTTTGGGGATTGGCAGTGTGGATGGACCGGCAGAAAACGCAGATTATCAGTTCTGATAGTGATGTCAATGTAAATTACAGCCGTGCTAAGAAGAATCTTTATAAGAATTTTTGGGTTCTTTGTGCGTGGGTGACGGTTTTCTATATGGCGTGGATGATGTTTTGTGTGGACAAAAGCGGAGCCTTTACATCTATGTTTTGGTGGGCAACAGGTGTATATATGGCGGCAACGGTTGGCGTCCTTGTCCGGTTGATAAAGAAGAAAACAGCATTGGATAAGTTGTATGAGGGCAAACGCAATAAAATGACATGTGAGGATGACGACGAGAATTGGATTTGGGGAATGATTTACTACAATCCGCGAGACAGACATTCTGCGGTGGAGAAGCGTGTCGGAATCGGTACCAGCATTAATATGGCAACTCCGGTGGGAAAAGGATTTGCTGCGTTTTTCGGTCTCACGATGTTGTCGCTTCCGGTTATTTCTATTTGGATTATTTTGCTGGAATTTACACCGATTCAGCTTACAGTCAATGAAAATCAGATTGTAGCAACGCATATAAGGAACGAATATGTGATTTCCATGCCTGCAGTTGAGAAGGCAGAGCTTCTCAGTGAACTTCCGAAGATGTCAAGAAACAGTGGGACAGCGATGGAAAATCTCAAAAAAGGAAGTTGGAGTGTTACAGAAGAAGGGAATTGTACGGTTTTTCTTGATCCGCGAAACGAGGTGTTTTTGCGAATAGAAACATCGGCCGGGCGTTATTATCTGAGTGGGTACGATGATACGGAAACGCGGATGGTGTATGAAGCGGTCAAAATGTGGCAGGAACAAAGAAATGTGAAATAGGATAGGGTCAAAATAGAAATTAAATAGAAACCCCGGTGCAATCAGGATGTGATTGACCGGGGTGATTTATTGCAAATAAGTGAATTATTCGGCGGATTCTGTAGTTTCCGTGGATTCTTCTGCTTCAGACTCCTCCAGGGGGTCTGTTGTGATGGTGTAACTTCCGTCATCACCAAGACTCTGCTGCAGGATATCTGCGACATCCTGTGCAGTTGCATCAGAGCTGTCTGTAGCTGACGGTGAAGCCTGCTGCTGTGTATAATACACAAGAAATGCACTTCCTGCAATCAGTGCCGCTACAACTATAATACCGCCGATCCATGCAAGAATTCTATTGCGTTTCTGTTTTTTCTCTATCTGTTTTTTGTTTTTTTTCGCATTTTTGTATGCGTCCATTTTTTTCTGACTCATGATGGACTCCTCTCTGTGTGTAATTTATTTATATTTTAGTGAACTTTAAAATGATTGTAAAGGAAAAATGTGAAAAAAGTATGTTAAGGCCATTGACAATGAGATAAGGCAGTCATATAATAACACATGAACAGATATTCATATGAAAGAATATTCAATTTAAAAGAAGGAGGAGCTTATGGCAAGAAAACATGAAGAAGCGGAACGGTGTGAATGTATGCATGTGCACGATGATATGATAGAGATGGTAGAAGCACATATGCCGCAGGAAGAAGAACTGGCAGATCTGGCCGAATTTTTCCGTGTGTTCGGTGATACGACAAGAATCCGGATATTATATGTATTGATGTGTTCTGAGGTGTGTGTATGTGATATAGCAAATCTTCTCGGAATGACGCAGTCGGCGATTTCACATCAGCTGAGAGTGCTGAAACAGATGGATCTTGTGAAAAACAGACGCGAAGGTAAGACGATCTTTTATTCTTTGGCGGATGGGCATATCAAGTCCATTTTAAGCCAGGGATTAGAACATATCAATGAATAAATAACAAGCGAAATGTTATAAGGGTTATATGGAATATAAAACACATAAATGTAGTAGGAGGAAATAACAATGAAAAAGACAATTATTCTTGAGGAACTGGAATGTGCACATTGTGCGGCAAAAATGGAAGCAGCGGTAAAAGAGCTTCCTGGTGTGGAAGGCTGTAGTGTAAACTTCCTGACGCAGAAGATGGAAATTACGGCAGAAGACGATAAGATGAACACTATTCTCAAAGAGGCAGAGAAGATTGTAAAGAAGATTGAACCTGTTGTAGAGTTTGTTGTAAAATAACAGGTGGTGTTTATAATGACAAAGAAATTAAAGAAACGGCTTCGCAGGATTATAGCCGGAACCATCTGCTTTGGTCTCTGTATTGCAGCAGAAAAAATGTTACCGGCTCTAAACGAAAATATTTTATTGATTGCCTATCTTTTGACATATTTTATTGTAGGAAATGATGTTGTAAAAGGTGCAGCAGCTAAGATCCGCAACGGACAGATGTTTGATGAAGAGTTTCTTATGGTTATCGCGACGGTGGGGGCGTTTCTGATCAGTGAATATCCGGAAGCGGTGGCAGTTATGCTGTTTTATCAGGTGGGTGAATGGTTCCAGTCCTATGCGGTAAACAAGTCAAGAAAGTCCATACGCGAGCTTATGGATATCCGGCCGGATTACGCAAATGTACGAAGGGACGGAGATGTCCTGACTGTGGATCCGCAGGAAGTTAAAAAGGATGAGGTTATCGTAATCAAACCGGGTGAGAGGATTCCTTTGGATGGCGTGATTATCAGCGGAATGACTTCGGTTGACACTATGGCATTGACCGGTGAGAGTATGCCAAGGGATCTTTCACAGGGAGATGATGTAATCAGCGGATGTATCAACCTGTCCGGACTGATAGAAGTAAAGGTAAGTAAAGAATTTGGTGAATCTACAGTAACCAAGATACTGGATTTGGTGGAAAACTCAGCGTCAAAGAAGGCGGAAACGGAGAACTTCATCACGAAGTTTGCCCGTTGGTATACACCGGTAGTTGTTATATTGGCAACGATATTGGCGGTGGTTCCTTCACTTTTAACCGGAGACTGGGCTGTCTGGGTGTACCGTGCCTTGTCCTTCCTTGTTATTTCCTGTCCGTGTGCGCTGGTGATTTCTGTTCCCCTCAGCTTTTTCGGCGGTATCGGAGCAGCAAGTAAGAACGGTATTCTTGTAAAGGGCAGTAACTATCTGGAGGCTTTGGCAAGTGCAAAGATTGCTGTAATGGATAAAACAGGTACGCTTACAAAGGGCGAGTTTGCGGTTTCCCATGTCGAAGCGGTCGGATGCAAAGAAGAACAAGTGTTATTCTATGCGGCGTTTGCAGAACGGTTTTCGAATCATCCAATCTCAAAATGTCTTGTAAAGGCTTACGAAGTATCCGGAACCGACGATAAAATCGACGTGACAAGTGTGTCAGAAAATGATGTAAATCAAGAGAAATCAAGGGTGGAAGAGATTGCCGGCCATGGTGTCATTTCTGAATATGAAGGAAAATGGATAGCTGTCGGTAATGAAAAACTGATGGCGCGTCAATTAAAAAATAACAAGTGGAATGAAATCGGAAATTCCTTGCATCAGAAACCGGATGAGATGCAAAGCGGAACCATCTGTCATGTGTCATACGGAGAAGAATACATGGGATATATTCTGATTGAGGACCAGCTTAAGCCGGACGCAAAAGAATGTATTGAGGGTCTCCAAAAAGAAGGCGTGCAGAGAATTGTCATGCTGACGGGAGATCAGGAGAAGGTAGCGGCTAAGGTTGCTGATGCCCTGGGGATGAAAGAATATCATGCTTCGCTTCTGCCGGGAGATAAGGTAGATTGTGTGGAAGCGCTGTTTGCAGAAAAGCCGGAGACGAGTAAGTTGATTTTTGTCGGGGACGGAATGAACGATGCGCCGGTATTGGCAAGGGCAGATATCGGAATTGCCATGGGAGGTCTCGGAAGCGATGCAGCAATTGAGGCGGCGGATATTGTGATTATGACGGACGAACCGAGTAAAATTGCACAGGCAATGCGTATTTCGAGAAAGACGCTGCAGATTGTGAAGCAGAATATTGTGTTTGCAATTGGTGTGAAAGTACTGGTGCTTATTTTGGCGGCGCTGGGAATGGCGTCCATGTGGGCGGCGGTTTTTGCAGATGTTGGAGTGGCATTCCTGGCAATATTGAATGCGATGAGAGCATTGAAGATGAAATAGCGCACGAATAAAAAAACGATAACAATACTGTGACAACTAAAACATGACAAGGGTTCTATGGGAATTCTTGTCATGTTTTTGCTTATGTGATAGAATGTATTTGTTTTTCGGGGAAACAGGTGCAAGACCTGTGCGAGCCCGTCGCCGTAAGGCAAAGACAGAATCAGACTTACCCGCTTGCCGCAAAGTGGGGACAGGTCATTGGCGCAAGCTGAGAAGGCAGTCTGATTTTTGCCGAGCCGGAATATCCGGAAAGCGAAGCCTCTCGCATCGCAAGATACGCTGCGGTAGCCGGCGGAGAGAGGGAATACACATTAAAGGAGAATACAAGAATGAAACAGATGAGAATTAAAAAACACCTGTCATTATTCCTTTGTATGATGCTGATTGCGGCTATGGCACTTTTTACAACAGGTTGTAATGACAACGCGCAGACCGGGGAGACAGAACAGGCCGTAACGACGGAGCAGGCTGCCACAACGGATACTGCTGCGGCGGAGACGACAGAGACAGAGTCAGAGTCAGAGGAGACTACGGCAGGGGCATCGGCGGATGTACAGGCCGTAGGAGAAGGCGCAACCGTATTTGTATTTACGGTAGTGGACGGCGAAGGCGCGGAAACTGTATTTGAGGTTCATACAGACAAGACAATTGTAGGCGAGGCACTTCTCGACTGCGCACTGATTGCCGGTGATGAGGGGGAATACGGCCTTTATGTAAAGACGGTAAACGGTGTGACGGCAGATTTTGATACCGACGGTGCATATTGGGCGTTTTACGTAGATGGTGAATATGCACAGTCCGGTGTAGATACTACCAATATAGAGGAAGGTAAGACATATACCTTCAAATACGAAAAGTCATGAAACTGACAATCAAGGAAATGACATTATTTGGGATGCTTGGGGCAGTAATGTACTGCTCCAAGATCTTTATGGAATTTCTGCCTAACATACATCTTCTCGGGGTTTTTACCATTGCTTTTACGATTGTTTATCGAAAAAAAGCGTTGTATCCTATTTATGTGTATGTGTTGCTAAACGGGCTGTTTGCAGGATTTAACATGTGGTGGATACCATATTTATATTTGTGGACGGTTCTCTGGGGTGTGACGATGCTGCTACCGAAGAATGCGCCGAAAGTTGTATATATTCTTGTTTGCAGTGCGCATGGTTTTTTGTATGGGACGCTGTATGCACCGGTGCAGGCAATTGTGTTCGGACTGGATCTGAAAGGGATGATTGCATGGATTATTGCCGGTTTACCGTGGGATTGTGTGCATGGAATCGGCAATTTATGTGTCGGAATTCTGATTGCACCGGTTGTGACACTGCTAAGAAAGCTGGACCGGGTCGTGTATGAGTAGAAGCACTGTAATCCGCACTTTGATATAAGGAAGAGAAAAAAGAGAGGGAAAAGAGAAGTATGGCACTTACAGCATTAAAATGTCCGAATTGCGAGGCTAACATTCAGGTGGATGACGACAGAGACTTTGGGTTCTGTTCTTATTGTGGTGCTCAGATTCAGATTAGAGAAGTTATAGAGGTGAGTTACTCTAAATTGGCGGAAGCGAGCGCTGAGGAAGAATTCTTGAGAAAACTGGATGCAGGGAAGGCATTTCATAAAATGGAGGATTACCATAAGGCTGAGATGATTTATATGGAAATGCTTCGCGAATATCCGGGCAGACCGGAAGTATATGAAGGATTGATATGCACAATAACCCGTAATTATACTCTCTTTATCAGTGAAAATGTGGAACGTGCTTATAAATTGATGGATAAAATGGTTTTAGTTGCTAAGGAAGAAGATAAGCAGCGCTATGCAGAGTTACAGACAAAAGTCATGAGGTGGTATGACGAAGGAATGACAAGACAGGCAAAAGAGGAGAACTTGATGGAGATTGCAAAGCTTAAAAAGATGATCCGTGAAGACATTATTATAGCAAGTTTTTCCATAGTGTGTGCAATTGCTTTGTTAGGAAAGGCGAAAGGCAGTTTTTTTGTGGCACAGTTGGGAGTTCTTATCTGTTGTGTGGCAGTATGGGCTGTGGTTATGTATGTTAAAAACAGTCGTAAAAAAGATCAGCTTTTAAAGAGAAATCAGCAGATGGATGATGGCATTTTATAAAAATTTAAGAAACCGCAACCCCGCATAAACACTGGGGTTGCGATATTTTTATAAAATAATTAGCACTCGCCTATTGACAGTGCTAACAATTTCGTATAAAAAAGAACTAGAAACGGAAAAATAATAAGAAAAACAGGAGGAGACGAGGTTATGAATATTTCAAAATTTACACAAAAGTCATTGGAAGCAGTCAACGGCTGTGAAAAACTTGCATACGAGTACGGAAATCAGGAAATCGATCAGGAACATTTACTGATGAGTCTTCTCATGGTGGAAGACAGTCTGATTTTGAAATTGATCGAAAAAATGGAAATAAATAAAGAGCACTTTGCACAGAGATGTCGTCAGGCTGTTGAAAAGCGGGTGAAAGTCAGCGGAGGACAGCTTTATATGAGTCAGGCGCTTAATCAGGCACTGGTGTTGGCGGAGGATGAGGCGAAGGTCATGGGGGACGAATATGTTTCCGTGGAGCATTTGTTTTTATCACTTTTAAAACATCCGAATTCTGAACTCAAGAAACTGTTTGGTGAATATGGGCTGACGAGGGAGCGCTTTTTGCAGGCACTGTCTACGGTGCGGGGTAATCAGCGCGTGACAAGTGATAATCCGGAGGCAACTTATGATACCCTTGAAAAATACGGTCAGGATCTTGTGGAACGTGCGCGCAGTCAAAAACTGGATCCGGTCATCGGAAGGGATAATGAGATTCGGAATGTAATCCGTATTTTATCCCGCAAGACAAAAAACAATCCGGTGCTCATAGGTGAGCCGGGAGTCGGAAAAACTGCGGTTGTAGAAGGGCTTGCACAGCGTATCGTACGAGGTGATGTACCGCAGACGTTAAAGGATAAAAAGATTTTTGCACTTGATATGGGAGCTCTCGTGGCAGGAGCAAAATACCGCGGTGAGTTTGAGGAGCGTCTGAAAGCGGTTCTTGAGGATGTACGCAAGAGCGAGGGACAGATTATTCTATTTATTGATGAGCTTCACACAATCGTCGGAGCCGGAAAAACGGACGGAGCATTGGATGCCGGCAATATGCTAAAACCAATGCTTGCGCGGGGAGAACTGCATTGTATCGGTGCAACGACGCTGGACGAATATAGACAATATATTGAAAAGGATGCGGCACTGGAACGAAGATTTCAGACGGTATTGGTCGAGGAGCCGACTGTGGAGGATACGATTTCTATTTTGAGAGGGCTCAAAGACCGCTATGAAGTATTCCACGGTGTAAAGATTATGGACAATGCCCTTGTGAGTGCGGCGGTGCTTTCCAATCGATATATTACGGACCGGTTTTTGCCGGACAAAGCAATTGATCTGGTGGATGAAGCGTGTGCACTTATAAAGACGGAACTGGATTCCATGCCGACGGAATTAGATGAACTGTCCCGCCGCGTAATGCAGATGGAAATTGAGGAGGCTGCGCTGAAGAAGGAGGACGATAATCTGTCCAAAGACAGACTTTCCGCGCTTCAGAAAGAGCTGGCAGAGCTGAAAGAGGAACTCAGCGGTAAGAAAGCAACGTGGGAGAACGAAAAGAATTCCGTGGAGAAGCTGCAAAAACTCAGAGAAGAGATTGAGCAGGTAAGTAATGAGATTCAGATTGCGCAGCGTGAAGGCAATCTTGAAAGAGCAGCAGAGCTGTCTTACGGAACATTGCCGACGCTCAAAAAGCAGCTGGAAATAGAAGAAGAAAATGTAAATGAGACGGAGCATACGCTTGTCCATGAAAATGTCAATGACGATGAGATTGCCAAGATTGTATCACGATGGACGGGTATTCCGGTGGCAAAACTGACGGAAGGTGAACGGAATAAGACTCTGCATTTGGATGAGCAGTTACACAAGAGAGTCATCGGACAGGATGAGGGTGTGACCAAGGTGACGGAGGCAATTATCCGCTCCAAGGCGGGGATTAAGGATCCGTCAAAACCGATAGGGTCGTTTTTATTCCTCGGCCCGACCGGTGTGGGAAAAACAGAACTTGCTAAGGCATTGGCAGAAAACTTGTTTGATGATGAAAGTAATATGGTGCGCATCGACATGAGTGAATATATGGAGAAGTATTCCGTTTCGCGTCTGATCGGGGCACCTCCGGGATATGTCGGATACGAGGAAGGCGGACAGCTGACAGAGGCTGTGCGCAGACGTCCGTACAGCGTTGTGCTGTTTGATGAGATTGAAAAAGCCCATCCGGACGTTTTCAATGTGCTGCTGCAGGTGCTTGATGACGGAAGAATCACGGATTCACAGGGAAGAACGGTAGATTTTAAAAATACGATACTGATTATGACTTCCAATATCGGTGCAACCTATCTTCTGGATGGTATTTCGGAGAACGGGTCGATTACGGAGCAGGCAGAAACAGCGGTAATGAGCGATCTGCGTTCTCATTTCCGACCGGAGTTTTTAAACCGTCTGGATGAGATTATTCTGTTTAAGCCGCTCACAAAAGGAAATATCGGAGGTATTATAAAGCTGCTGGTGGAGGATATTAATGCAAGACTTGCAGAGAAGGAAATACGCATTTCTCTGACACCGGAAGCAGAGCATTATATTATTGAAAACGGATATGATCCGGTGTACGGAGCAAGACCTCTCAAGCGTTTTATGCAAAAGCACGTGGAGACACTGGCAGCAAGGATGATTCTTGGAGATCAGGTACGTGCGGGTGACACCATTGAGATTTTGGTTTCTGGTGAAGAACTGACGGCACAGGTGGCATGGAAAGAATCCTAAAAAAATGGTTTTTGTCTTTAAAAACACAGAATTTCATGGTAAGCTAAGAAAAAAGGACAGGTGAGAGAAATGATTCCGAAAGATCCGGTAATGTTGCTTAGTTTTGTGAATTTAAAATTGCGAGATTATTATCCTTCTCTGGATGCGATGTGTGAAGACTTGGATGTTGACAAACAGGAACTGTCGGATAAGCTTTCCGGAATTAACTATTCTTACGATCCGGACAGAAATCAGTTTGTGTAGGATGGCGTCATGGATAATCAGAGAGACAATGGTCAAAGAATAACGATAGAAATACAGAAGGAAGGAACGTTTTCTCTTGAAAAAGGGGAAAACGTTCTTTCTGTGCTTACGGAAAATAATTTGTTTGATGTGTCACACTGCGGAGGTCACGGGACATGTGGGAAGTGCAGTGTTCGCTTTTTGAGCGGAGCACCGCTTCCATTGCCGGCAGACCGGCGCCGGTTTTCGCCGCAGGAGTTAAGAGATGGATGGAGACTTGCCTGCTTTGCAAAACCACAGCAGGATTGTGCTATTTCTTTGCCGGATGGATATGAGAATTCCCAAAAGGAGACAATGATTCTTGATCAGGTGCTTTTTTTGGAAAAGAAGAATACGGTGTTGCCACAGGAAATCTTTTCAGAAACAATGATTGTGGGAGATCTCGGGACGACAACTATCGTACTATTGCTTGCGGAAAAGGCTACCGGCAGAATTTTGGATACATATAAAACGATGAATCCGCAGAGGAAATACGGTGCAGATGTAGTGAGCCGCATGGAGAAGGCAATGGAAGGAGAAAGCAGTGAATTGTCCGATCCGGTCAAAGAGATATTGCAACAGGCTGTTGATAAGTGGAAGAAAGAAGGCTATCAGCCTGAGAGAATAGTTCTTGCGGGTAATACGGTGATGACACATTTGCTGATGAATTATGATGTGGAGGGGCTTTCAATGGCACCCTTTGTTCCGGTGACAACAGCGTCAGTTTCTTTTGACTTGGATGGTATAAAGGTTGAGACAGTTCCGGGAATTTCAGGATTTGTCGGCGGAGACATTTTGGCAGGAATGCTTGTCTGCCGGCGATTAATGGAAAGTGATAAGGTATCTCGGGCATTGTTTATTGATCTTGGCACGAATGGTGAGATGGTACTCATTTCCCCGGAAGGGAATCTTTGTACGGCAACAGCCGCCGGACCGGCGTTTGAAGGTGGATTTGGCGGTCGGATGTATGGGGCGGACGTGATTGCGGCAGTAGCGGACTTATTGGAAAAAGGTATCGTAGATGAAACGGGACTTTTGGATGAGCGCTATTTTGCAACGGGCTATAAGCAGGGACAGATAGAGATTTGCCGGGAGGATATCCGTGCTTTGCAGACGGCAAAGGCAGCGGTGTTTGCCGGAATTCGAATTTTATTGGAAGAAGCAGGCATATCAGAGAGGGATGTTGAGCGTGTTTATCTGGCAGGTGGGTTCGGTTATAAGCTGGATGTGAAAGCAGCTTGCGATATCGGCTTGATTCCTACTATATGGAAAAAGAGAACAACCGCAGTCGGGAACACAGCGCTTTCAGGGGCATATCTTTATGGGCTCGGCGACAGGACCGCGGATATGGTAAGGACTACAAAAAGTATAAATCTTGCGGAGAAAGAGCATTTCAATACATATTATCTGCAGGCGATGGAACTTAGAGAGGAAAGGGATTTTTCATGAATTTCGGAGATTTTTACAGCGGAAACGCGTTTGATGCTTATGAATTTTTCGGGGCACATATGGAGGGAGACGGTGTCTGGTTTCGTGTCTATGCACCGAATGCAGCGGCAGTTTATGTGACGGGTGATTTTTCGGACTGGAATAAAATGCAGATGGAACATGGATTTGATCCGGGAGTTTATACGTTGTATGTTCCGCAGGCAAGGGTGGGAATGCTTTACAAGTATGTGATTGAGGACAGGAACGGATATTTGTGCGAACACTGCGATCCCTATGGTTTTGCCATGGAAAAGAGACCGGCATTTGCATCGGTTATAACGGATTTACATCAGTATTCTTTCAAGGATGATGCATGGATAAAAGAGCGCGGAGAGCGTTTAAAGAACTATAATTATCCGATGAACATATATGAGATGCATTTTGCATCATGGAAAAATGAAAAAGCAGTCAAAGAGCGTGAGGAAGGAGAAGAGATGTATTTTCCGACTTATGCGGAGATTGCTAAGGAGCTGATTCCTTATTTGAAGGAAAATCATTTTAATTATATCGAATGTATGCCTTTGTCCGAGCATCCGGCAGATTGTTCGTGGGGCTATCAGAACACAGGATTTTTTGCACCGACGTCCAGATATGGTTCTCCGGATGAATTGAAGGCATTTGTCGATCTTTGCCACGTAAATGACATCGGTGTCATACTGGATTTTGTTCCGGTTCACTTCGCGGTAGACGGATATGGGCTTGCAAAATTCGACGGAACTGCATTGTACGAATATGATACGGACGATGTAGGTAAAAGTGAGTGGGGAACATGTAACTTTAATAATGCAAAGGGTGAAGTGGCAAGCTTTCTGCAGTCAAGTGCCAATTACTGGTTGAAGGAGTTTCATTTTGACGGAATTCGAATGGATGCAATCAGCCGTGCAATTTATTGGATGGGCGACCAAAATCGCGGAGTGAATGACAGGAGTGTCATGTTTGTTAAAAACATGAATTACGGGCTGCATGAAAGACATCCGGGAGCTATTTTAATTGCTGAGGATTCCACGGATTATCCAAAAGTCACTGCTCCGGTTGAGTATGGCGGGCTCGGTTTTGATTACAAATGGGATATGGGATTTATGAATGATACTTTGGACTATTTTAAAGTACATCCGTCACACAGACCGGGACATCACTATAAATTAGCATTTTCCATGCAATATTTTTACAATGAACTTTTCCTGCTTCCGTTTTCTCATGACGAGGTTGTGCATGGAAAGGCAACCATTGTACAGAAAATGTGGGGAGATTATGAACAGAAATTCCCTCAGGCGAGAGCACTGTATGCATATTTTTATACCCATCCGGGTAAAAAGCTGAATTTCATGGGGAATGAAATCGGACAGCTCCGGGAGTGGGATGAAAACAGGCAGCAGGATTGGGATATGCTCAAATATCCGATGCATGATTCGTTTCACAAGTATTGCAGAGATCTTGCTAAGATTTATGTTAGTTATCCGGCACTTTATAACGGAGAATACAATCCGGAATGTTTCTGCTGGTTGGAGGTGCATGCCAAAGACTACTCAACTTATGTATATGAAAGACGTGCACAGGGACAGAATGTAATTGTTATGCTCAATTTGTCGGACCAGTATTGGAGTGATTTTTCTTTTGGGTATGGCAGGGAATGCAGACTCCGTGAACTGATTAACAGTGACTGGTATTGTTACAGCGGAAATACGGATCCGGCTGACATGAAGGTTCGTGTGACGGCGGAACCGCTGAACGGGAAACCTTACCGGATTTTTACGGACATTGCGCCGTTTTCGGCGAGAATCTTTTTGGTAGAGGAAACTAAAAATGAAGAAATGTGAGAAAAATAAAGGAAAGATCAGGCACAGTATCATCATGCTGCTGCTTATGTTGGCGGCGCTGCTATGTTTTGTGTATTTTGGTATGCTCGTGACTTATGTAGGAATGCAGCCGTTTTTCTTTGTGTTTCCGCTGATCGGAGTAGCATGTTTGTTGCTTGCAACAGTGTGGCATGGGCATTTTAAAGGAAGGTTCACAATTCCGCGTAAGCTGATTATAGTTTTTTGGAGCGCGGTTTCAGCAGGGCTTCTTCTTTTCGGTATTCTGTTTGGAATGATTCTGCATGAACAGGTCGTCGGACCGGAAGAAAATGCAGATTATGTGATTGTGCTCGGGGCAGGACTGAGGGGAGAACGGCCGTCTGTTGTTTTGAGAAACCGGATTAATGCTGCGGCGGAGTATCTGCTTGAAAATCCGGATACTAAGGCTGTCGTCAGCGGCGGACAGGGAAAGAATGAACTTATTTCCGAGGCGGAAGCGATGCGCAGGGGGCTTGTGGAGCTTGGCGTTTCTGAGTCGCGTATTATTATGGAGGATCGTTCTACGTCCACGAATGAAAATCTTACTTTTTCCAAGGTATTTATTCCGGCGGAAGCGTCGGTTGTGATTGTGACAAATAAGTTTCATGTTTACCGCGCCTGCCATTTGGCGCGAGAGTGCGGTTATACTTCGGTTTCCGGGCTTGGTGCGGACAATGTCCGTTGGCTAAATCCGACCAACTATCTCAGGGAATGTATGGCGGTGTTTAAGGATGTTGTGCTGCCGTAAGATATATGAATAAAAATAAAAGGTCGAATCCGGTAAAAGGATTCGATTTTTTATTTTAGATTACTATGTTTAAGGGAATTTAGTTTTTTACATAAGGTCAAGATCGGGGGATTTAAGAACATTGACAAATCATATAATTCGTGCAATAATAGAACAAATGTTCGATACAGAGTGACAAACAAGGTGGCTCAGGTGTAAAAGGAGTGATGATATGTTAGTTGTGGAAGATTTGTCGGTGGAACAGAAACTTGAAATATTGTCGGATGCGGCGAAGTATGATGTGGCGTGTACTTCCAGCGGTGTGGAGCGAAAAGGGAAGGAAGGCATGATAGGAAACACTGCGGCAAGCGGAATCTGCCATAGTTTTGCAGCGGACGGAAGATGTATTTCCCTTCTGAAAATACTGTTTACAAATGAGTGCATACATGACTGCAAATATTGCATTAACCGTCGTTCCAACGATACGCTGCGGACGTCATTTACACCGGAGGAAGTGTGTGAATTGACGATACAATTTTATAGGAGAAACTATATTGAGGGGCTGTTTTTAAGCTCCGGAGTGCGCCGCAGTCCGGATGAGACTATGGAACAGATATATATCACCCTGAAGCTTTTGCGTGAAAAGTACAAATTCAACGGATATATTCACGTCAAGGGGATTCCGGGAGCTTCACCGCAGCTTGTGGAGGCAGTTGGTTTTTTAGCGGACCGTATGAGCCTGAATCTGGAACTGGCGACGGCGGATGGTCTTAAGAAGCTGGCACCGGGCAAGAGCAGGGAGAAGATTTTGCTTCCGATGCGTCAGATTCAAAAGGGAATCTACGGGCAGAGGATGTTACTTACGGACGGAAAGGGAGACAGCAGACCGGCACTTCCGCTGTATGAATCGGAATATGAAACGGAAGAATCCGCTTGCGTGGATTCACCGGGGGCACTTGCGGTAGGCGGTGCGCATTATCCGGACCGGAAGAAAAAACAGGATTTTGTTCCGGCAGGACAAAGTACCCAGATGATTGTCGGCGCAACACAGGAGAATGATTATCAGCTGCTGACCGTAGCTGAATCATTGTACCAAAATTATGATCTTAAGCGCGTGTTTTATTCGGCTTATGTAGCATTAAATGAAGACAGTGCTTTGCCGGATCCGGGTACGAAACCGCCGCTTCTTCGTGAGCACAGATTGTATCAGGCGGATTGGCTTCTGCGCTTTTACGGATTTAAGGCACAGGAACTTTTGTCGGAGGAAAAGCCCAATTTTAATGTGTATCTGGATCCGAAATGTGAGTGGGCAATCCGGCATTTGGAGCATTTTCCTGTGGAGATCAATCGTGCACCATACGGGCTTTTGCTACGGGTTCCGGGGATCGGCGTCAAGTCCGCGCGCAGGATTGTGCGGGCGCGCAGGAGCTCTAAACTTGATTTTGAGCAGCTTCGCCGTATCGGTGTTGTGTTGAAACGCGCACATTATTTTATTACATGTAACGGAAAAATGATGTATAGGACAAAGATTGACGAGGACTATATTACGAGAAGGATTTTGGATCTTGACAGACAGAAAAACTGGGAAATGGATTATAATGTGACATTCCGTCAATTGTCGCTTTTTGATGACCGGAGTTTTTTAATTGAAAACCG
Source organism: Lachnospiraceae bacterium (assembly GCA_017482005.1). Next base: position 101,940 of record JAFUOI010000008.1, on the reverse strand, counting down.
AGCGCAGTAAATACCGTGAAGCGTGGAGGACAGGTACGAAAAGCATACTTAGAGTAATGATAGCCATATATCGGAGGTGACAGATGGATAGAATGGTACAGGGAAAGGTTATTTACATATGTGAAAATACGCCGGATGGGATTTTTACGGCAGTTTATGATGCATGGGCAGCCCATATCCCGGATGAAAGTCTTGTGATATTGGCAGATGGCGAGTATACGATGGAGCTGTTCGCCGAATACCGGTATGTTGAGACGGATATGGAAAAGGCGGTTAAGGTTGCGCGGTCGGTAAGCCGCAAGATTTCTCCCGAGGCATATAGGCAGATTTATGCAGCGTCCTTATCTTTTGAGGAAGACAAGATTATGGTCATTTACCGGTTTTTGAAACTGGGATTTAAGGTCGGAGCAGGGGTGACGGATATGCATGGAAGGGAAGAGGTATGCAGATTATTTGAGATTTGCAGAAATGTGATAAATGAATCCCACAGTTTTCGGGAATTTTTACGTTTTGCAGAATTGGAGAACGGAGTCCTGATGGCCAGAATCCGGCCTAAAAATATGGTTTTACCACTCATGGCAGGACATTTTGCGGATCGTTTTCCGGAGGAACATTTTGTAATCATAGATGACAATAGTGAGATGGGTGTTTTTCATGAAAAAGGAAACCCGTGGTTTTTGTCGCCGATTGATAGGGAAGCAATAGAACGACTGTGGAGCAGTGAGCGTTCCCGGGAGTTTGAACGGTTGTGGAAGACTTTCTTTAAAGCGATTGCTATTGAGCAACGGAGAAATTATAAGTGCCAACGGACGATGTGCGCACTACGGTATCGTGATTATATGTTGGAATTTGATAATTGAGCAAGGACGGAACATATGGGACGAAGGGATAGACATATATTAGTTTGAAAGTATAGGTGGGCGGCAGGTATATGAAATTCCACCGGGTTATCTGGATTGTATTACTATTCGTGCTGGACTGCGTATTGTTCGTCGGGCTTAGAATACAACAGGGAGAAGAGATAGTAACAACTTCAGGGGGAGGTATGTCGGTCAGTGATGTATTTGTAAAAGAACCGGCCATCAGTGGGAATACGACGTTTAAGGGAAAGATTGCACTGACTTTTGATGATGGTCCGAATCACAAATACACACCACTCTTGTTGGAAGGGTTAAAGGAACGAAATGTCAGGGCGACTTTTTTTCTTTTAGGGCATAGGGCGGTCGAAAACCCGGAACTTGTCAAACAGATTGCGGAGGATGGGCACCTGATCGGAAATCATTCTTTTTATCATGATGACCTGAGTAAGTTGAGCAGTGAGGAAGCAGTGAATCAGGTGAACAGGACAAACGATGTGATCTATGAGCTTACCGGGAAGTATCCGAAGCTGCTGCGTCCGCCTTTTGGATGTAAAAACAGTGAGATTGTCTATGATCCGCCGATGAGGGAAGTGCTCTGGACAATTGATTCGAGAGACTGGGCGCTTTCCGATGTTGGGGAAATTATGCAGAATGTATTGCCGGAGGCTAAGGAGAATGCAATTATCCTCATGCATGATGCTTCCACATCCAGCGTGCAGGCGGCTCTTGCTATTGTGGACAGTCTGCAGCAAGAGGGGTATTCTTTTGTGACACTGGATGAGATTTTGTATGACCGGCATTGAATTTCAGCGTTTTGTCAGATATACTTTTATATAGTTGCAGGCAGGAATGGAATCAAAGTCCGGAACCGGATTGTCGGTTAACTGCAACGGATGAAAAATTATTTTGAAAGTACAGAGGCGGATTATGGATTTATTTGAATATATGCGTGAGAACACAATGGAAAAGGAATCGCCGTTGGCGGCGCGTATGCGTCCTTCAAAACTCAGTGAAATTGTGGGGCAAAAACACATTCTCGGGGAGGATAAGCTTCTATACAGGGCCATCAAGGCAGACAAACTCAGTTCTCTTATTTTTTACGGACCTCCTGGAACCGGTAAAACAACCATTGCAAAGGTGATTGCCAACACAACCAGTGCGGAGTTTACCCAAATCAATGCGACTGTTGCGGGAAAGAAAGATATGGAAGAAGTTGTGATGAAAGCGAAGGATACGCTGGGAATGTATCAAAAGAAGACAATTCTGTTCATTGACGAAATCCATCGTTTTAATAAAGGGCAACAGGACTATTTATTACCGTTTGTGGAAGACGGAACAATCATACTGATCGGAGCGACGACCGAAAATCCTTATTTTGAGGTAAACGGAGCTTTGATTTCGCGTTCGATTATTTTTGAATTGAAACCTTTGGAAAAAGATGATGTTAAAGGCCTGTTACGCAGAGCTTTGGAAGATGATGAAAAAGGAATGGGCGCCTATGATGCCTGTATTGATGAGGACGCGCTGGAATTTTTGGCGGATGTGGCCGGCGGAGATGCCCGTCATGCACTTAATGCCATTGAAATTGGTGTGTTGACGACGGAGCGAAGTGAGGATGGTAAGATACACATTACACTTCCGGTAGCATCAGAGTGTATACAGAAACGTGTGATTAAATATGATAAGTCGGGAGACAACCATTATGATACCATCTCGGCGTTTATAAAAAGTATGCGGGGGTCCGATCCGGATGCAGCGGTATATTATCTTGCAAAGATGCTGTATGCGGGGGAGAGCGTAACATTTATTGCAAGGCGCATGATGATCTGCGCTGCGGAGGATGTGGGAATGGCGGATCCACACGCACTTCAGGTGGCAGTCAGTGCATCTCTGGCGGTGGAGCGTGTCGGAATGCCTGAGGCACAGATTATTTTGTCTGAGGCGGCAATCTACATTGCTACGGCACCGAAAAGTAATACGGCCTGCGAGGCAATCTTTGCTGCTTCGGATTGCGTGAGATCGACGGGAAATCTGAAAGTCCCGACCCATCTTCAGGATGCTCACTACAAGGGGGCAGCAAAACTCGGACACGGTATCGGATATCAATATGCACACGATTATCCAAAACATTATGTAAACCAACAATATCTACCGGATGAATTGGTCGGAACTGCATTTTATCGACCGACAGATCAAGGGTATGAGCACAATGTACAGGAGCACATGAAATGGCTGAAAGAAGATTAGACGGACAGAGAATGTTAATCGTTTCATTGGATGCGGTCGGCACAAGAGATCTTTCATATATGAGCAGTCTTCCGAACTTCCGCAGGATTAGGGAGCGGGCTGCCTGCTGTGATCATGTCAGAAGTGTATATCCTTCGATTACATATCCGGCGCACAGTACAATCGTGACAGGATTGATGCCGAATCATCACAGGGTGATTAACAATACGCGGATTCAGCCGTATCGGGCAGGAAAAGAAGATTGGCTGTGGCAGAGACGATTTATTAAAGCGGATACAATTTATGATTTGGCACGAAAAAAAGGATGGACAACAGCTGCTTTATTGTGGCCGGTTTCGGCGAGGAGCAGGATTAAATACTGTGTACCTGAGATTTTTCCCAACAGGGAGTGGCAGAATCAGGTTATGATTTCAGCGGTAAGCGGACCGATACCATATCAGATTGATTTGCTTGGTAAGTTCGGGCATCTTTTGGATGGAACAAATCAACCGGCTCTGGATAATTTTGTCACGGATGCTGCGGAGTATACGATACGAAAATATAATCCGGATCTGTTTCTTATTCATCTGACGGATGTGGATACGAACAGGCACAAATACGGATTGGATGCTCCGGAAGTGACGGAGGCCATGAAACGACATGATGAAAGACTCGGGCGGTTTTTAAGTGCGCTGGAAGAGACAGGGGATATGGATAAGACAACGATTGTTGTTCTGGGAGATCACTGTCAGATTGGAACACATACTGTGATATATCCGAATTACTATCTGAAACAGGCAGGATTTCTGCGGGTTTCGGGAGGCGGAACGATCAAAGATTATGATTTTTATGCGCAGCACTGTGACGGCAGTTGTTACATATATGCAGATAAGGCAACAGCGCGAAGATTGAAAAAAGCAGAAAAACAGGAGCAGGAAGAGATTATGAAGCAGCTCCGCAGATGTTTAAAACAGATTCCTGAGGAAATGATTGCAAGGATTATTTCCCGTAAGGAGGCTAAGAGACTCGGTGCCGACGGAAACTGTATCTGTATGCTTGAAGCAAAGCCGGGATATTATTTTCAAAACAGTTATGAAAAACCATATGAAAGAGTAGAGGAAATGACAGAACACAGGATGCTTGCTACTCACGGTTATCTTCCGGAACTTCCGGATTATGAAACATTTTTCATGATGAGCGGATACGGAGTAAAACAGGGGGCAAAGATTGAGCAGATGCATTTATGTGACGAAGCTCCGACATTGGCGCGGATTTTGGACGTTGTACTGGGTGAGGTAGATGGCATCGAGCAGGAAGAGATGACGGATATACAGGAGATGTAAGGTATATAAGAGCGGAATAGATGAGAAAGAGCAGCTATGAAAATAGCTGCTCTGTTAAGTACTGATAAATATCCTGATTTTTTCGTTCCCATTTTTCACAAATGGTTGCTGCTAAATCTTCGGTTGGAACAGAAAGAGTTATGTCAACCAAGATTTGCGCCTTTTCACGGGCAACCAGATGTGCTTTGTATTCTCCTTCGGTGCTTTTGAAATATTCACCGGTAATGGATGTTTCGTTTTTCAGAGACATGGATTTTTCGTGTAAATACGAATCCACGTCTTTTTTTATGTCGGAAGAAATCCGATTCTCAAAGAATCGCAAGGTATCTTCGCCTTCCTCCGTAATAAAGAGCTGTGTTCGGTTACGCACGGTCTTTTCAAGGATCATGTTGCCGTCGCAAAGCTGTGAAAACACAGTTTGAAGTGTCATATAATTGGTGTATTCTCTGTCCAATATATAGTCGGTAATCTGTGCGCGTGTCAGGGGAAAAGAGACACGGTTTAACATATAGAGGACAATCAGTTTGTATAATGTATGTGGATCTTGCGTCATTTGATTTCCTTTCTGTGTGCGAAAAGCTTATTTAAAGTCTTTTCCCTGATAATGTCCGCCTTCTCGCATCAGTCGATGAAGGGAATTGAGTATGTCACGTTTGCGGAGACTCCATTTGGGAGCAATCAGGAGGTCTTTCGGACCGTCGCCAGTGACACGGTGAAGCACAATATTGGGGTCAAGGTGATCAATACAACAGGTCAGAAGTTCCAAATAGTGCTCTTTGGTCAGGCAGGAAAAGAGACCGTTCTCATAGTCGGTGGCAAGATCAGTATCTTTCAGAACATGAAGAAGCTGAAGTTTGATACCGAAAATGCAGCGCTTATTCAAATAGTCAATTGTGGCAAGCATATCTGCATCTGTTTCTCCCGGAAGTCCGAGAATAACATGGACAATAACCGGAATGTGCAGTGTATGCAGGTTAGCAAGTGCTTCCTCAAAACAGGAGAGCGGATAACCGCGTCGGATATAGGTTGCGGTTTTATTATGAATTGTCTGAAGCCCAAGTTCAATCCAGATGAATTTTTCAGGAAACTCTTTTTGGCATCGGGCAAGAACATCAAGAACTTCCGGTCCGAGGCAATCAGGTCGTGTTGCAATGGAAATACCGCAAATCATCGGGTGAGAAAGAGCAGCGCTGTAAAGCGTATACAGTCTCTCCGGTGTATCATAGGTTCCTGTGTAGGCCTGGAAATAGGCGATATACCTGCGGCCGATATTTTTGGAACCGAACAGGCAAAGTGCTGTTTCAATTTGTTCATCAATACAGTCCGGAGTGATGGAAGTTGCGAAGTCACCGCTACCGCCGGCAGAACAGAAAATACAACCTTTTTCGCCTTTGGTTCCGTCTCTGTTAGGACAGGTAAAACCGCCGTCAAGAGCGAGCTTATAGATCTTTTCACCGTATTCTTTTTTCAGATAAGCACTCAGGCTGTTATAAGGTTTCTTTTCGTCCATATATTTCCGGTTATTTAATGTTTGATTTTACCGCATTTGCAACAGTCTGTGCCACACGAGGATCAAAGGCTTCCGGCAGAATGTTGTCTTCGTTTAAGTCTTCCGGAGCAACAAGTGCAGCAAGTGCTTTTGCGGCGGCTAATTTCATATCTTCTGTAATCTGCGGGGCGCGGCCTTCCAATGCGCCTTTGAAAATGCCCGGAAAAGCTACGACATTGTTTACCTGGTTTGGGAAATCGGAACGACCGGTACCGACCACTCTTGCGCCGGCTGCTTTTGCAACATCAGGCATAATTTCCGGGACAGGATTAGCCATGGCAAATAAAATGGAATCTGTATTCATGGAAGCGACCATTTCCGGGGTTACAATATTCGGAGCGGAAACACCGACAAAAATATCGGCGCCTTTTAAAGCATCGGCGAGAGTACCGGTTTTTCCTTCCGGATTTGTTGTTTCCGTCATTTTTTGTTGCATCCAGTTGAGCCCTTCTGTTGTTTTGGAAAGAATGCCGACCCGGTCACACATGATAATGTTTTTAAACCCGTATGTAAGTAAAAGTTTGGTGATGGCAACACCGGCGCTTCCTGCACCGTTTACAACAACTTTGCAGTTTTCTTTTTCTTTCCCCACTACTTTAAGTCCGTTGATAATACCTGCGAGAACAACGATGGCCGTTCCGTGCTGGTCATCGTGAAAAACAGGAATATCAAGAGTTGCTTTCAATCTTTCCTCTATTTCAAAACAGCGCGGAGCCGAAATGTCTTCCAAATTGATTCCGCCGTAATTCGGAGCCAGATAAGTGATTGTTTTAATCAGTTCTTCCGTGTCCTGCGTGTCAAGACAAATCGGAACAGCATTTACGTCACCGAATTCCTTAAATAAGACGCATTTGCCTTCCATAACAGGCATGGCTGCGTGAGGACCGATGTTTCCGAGACCGAGAACGGCGCTTCCGTCGGAAATAACGGCAACCGTATTACTTTTCATTGTATATTTGTATGCGGCTTCCTTATCGTCTGCGATTACCTTACAAGGTTCTGCTACACCCGGTGTGTAAGCAAGCGATAACGCCTCCCTTGAATTTACTTTTACCTTTGAGACAGTGTTCAGTTTTCCCTGCCACTCCTCATGAAGCTGTAATGCTTTTTCGTTTGTTGTCATAATTGTATTCCTTTCATATATGTATGTGAATGCAATCCTGCGTTCATTCATGCAAGCATGATGTCCGCATGCTTGAAAATTCGCATGGCTGTAATCAGTGACTATTCAGAGCTCTTATTCGCAAAACGCCCTGCGGGCTCTTCTTTTGCTCATAATAGCTTCTCGCCATATGAATCTTCAATCCTGCGTTCATTCATGCAAGCATGATGTCCGCATGCTTGAAAATTCGCATGGCTCTGAATAGTCACTATATAATATAATTCAAAAATGGTTGGCACGCAATGTGTGATGTAGAAAAAATTCAAAAAAGACTTTACTATTTGCTGTTGAATGTTTATACTTAGGGCAGTAAGACAAATCATAAAATTCAACGACAGTTCGAGAAAAATCCCAAGTACGAAAATTGAATAAGAAACTATGTAGTGTGATTTGTGAAGTTTTATTTTAATTATATGAATAGGAGTATTTTGTATGGATACGAGTATGAGAGAAAAATATGAGTCACTTGCCCTTACGGATTTAAAGGAAATTGCCAAGACAAGAGGCATTAAAGGTGTGACTGCAATGAAGAAGGCGGAAGTTGTGGAGGCGATGCTTGCAGAAGATGAGAAGAGTAAGATCGATCCGGAAAAACTCAGTTCCGAGCTTGACAGCGGAATTGAGGTGGAGGGTATTTTGGAAGTTATGTCAGACGGTTACGGATTTATCCGCAGTGCAAATTATCTTCCGGGAGAGAATGATGTGTATGTGGCACCGAGCCAGATTCGTAAGTTCGGTCTCAAGACGGGCGATATCATTGTCGGTAATACAAGAGTAAAGACGCAGAGCGAGAAATTCAGTGCTTTATTATATGTAAAGAAAATCAATAATCTTCATCCGTCAGAAATTTCCAAGAGAACGCATTTTGAGGATATGACACCAATCTTTCCGGATGAAAGACTTCGTCTGGAAACAGGAAGATCATCGGTTGCGATGCGCATTATGGATCTTTTGAGTCCGGTTGGAAAGGGACAACGTGGAATGATTGTTTCACCGCCAAAGGCAGGTAAGACGACATTATTAAAAGAAGTTGCGCGCTCCATCAAGACCAACAATCCGGATATGCATCTGATTATTCTTTTGATTGACGAGCGTCCGGAGGAAGTAACAGATATCCGTGAGGCAATCGAAGGACCGAATGTGGAAGTGATTTATTCTACATTTGATGAACTGCCGGAGCATCATAAACGTGTGTCTGAGATGGTGATTGAAAGAGCAAAGCGTCTTGTAGAGCTTAAGAAGGATGTTACAATTCTGCTTGACAGTATCACTCGTCTGACACGTGCGTACAATATTACGGTTCCGCCAAGCGGACGTACGCTTTCCGGTGGTTTGGATCCGGCAGCACTTCATATGCCGAAACGTTTCTTTGGTGCAGCACGTAATATGCGTGAAGGCGGAAGCCTTACAATTCTTGCTACTGCCCTTGTCGATACGGGATCCAAGATGGACGATGTTGTTTACGAAGAGTTTAAGGGAACCGGTAATATGGAAATGATTCTTGACCGTAAGCTTTCCGAGAAGAGAGTTTTCCCTGCAATTGATATTCCGAAATCCGGAACACGAAGAGAGGATCTGCTTCTTACAGAGGATGAACTGCAGGCGGTCAACATTATGCGCCGTGCTCTTAACAGTATGAAGCCGGATGAGGCGGTAGAGAAGATTCTGGATATGTTTGTTCGAACAAAAAACAACGATGAATTTGTTAAGATGGTTCAAAAAATCAAGTTCATATAAGATGAATTTAAAATTTGTCTGAAAAAATTGTATAAAAAAGTCTTGCCATACCTAAAACGCTGTGATACAATGTAAAAGCTGTTTATGTAAAGACGTAAAACGTAAAGACAATTCATATAGAGAGGTGAAAAAAATGAAAGAAGGAATCCATCCAAATTATAATCAGGCAACTGTAACATGCAACTGCGGTAACACATTTGTGACAGGTTCTACAAAAGAATCTATCCACGTGGAAATCTGTTCTAAGTGCCATTCATTCTACACAGGCCAGCAGAAATCAGCAAGAGCAGATGGACGTATTGATAAGTTCAATAAGAAATACGGCGTTGTTAGCAAATAATTTGACGAAAAAGGTTGAGATTTCTTATCTCAACCTTATTTTTTTCCAAACCTAATTCTTTTGGATTTGGATAAAACCAAGGAGTTGACATAAGAAATGGCGAAGAAGGCAAGTGATCATTATTGCGGAATCGGCGGACAGGCGGTGCTTGAAGGCATCATGATGAAAAATAAAGATGCCTATGCAGTTGCTGTACGCAAACCCAATGGTAAGATTGAAATAAAAAAAGATGAATATAAGAGCAAGGCGGATAAAAAATGGAAACAGGTTCCGTTTATCCGTGGTGTGTTTAATTTTGTAGATTCGCTTGTGCTGGGTATGAATTGCCTGACTTATTCCGCTTCCTTCTACGAGGAGGATGAACCGGATGAGGAGACAAAGTTTGACCGGACTGTAAATAAGCTGTTCGGAGAAAAGGCCGAAGATGTCCTGACAGGGCTTACCGTGGCTTTTTCTGTCGTGATGGCGATTGCCCTGTTTATGGTGCTTCCTTATTTTCTTGCAGAACTTCTTTCCAAAGTGGTGGCGAATGACACGTTGCTTGCGCTGTTTGAAGGAATTATCCGCATTATCATCTTTCTTTCCTATGTTGTGCTGATTTCCCTCATGAAGGATATCCGCAGGGTATACCAGTACCACGGGGCAGAGCACAAATGTATCAACTGCCTGGAAAAGGGAAGGATTTTAAATGTGGAAAATGTAAGGAAAAGCTCACGCCAGCACAAACGCTGCGGAACAAGTTTCCTTTTGTTTGTTGTGTTTATCAGTGTGATACTGTTCTTTTTCATTCGCATTGACCAGCCGGCACTTCGTCTGGCTGTCCGTTTGCTTCTCATCCCTGTGATTGCGGGAATTTCTTATGAAATCATCCGTCTGGCGGGAAGAAGCAACAATCTATTTGTCCGTATCATTTCAGCGCCGGGACTTTGGCTTCAGAAATTGACGACGAAGGAGCCGGACGATGATATGATAGAGGTGGCGATTGCGGCAATTGAAGCCGTATTTGATTGGAAAGAATATTTTAAGACAGAGTTTGGTTATGACGTCGATGATGCGCAGAAGATTTCTGAAAAGTCACGGAAGATTTCCGAGGAACTGAAGGCGGAAGCAGTGGCGGAGGCAGAATCTGCCGACGAGCAGGAACAATCATGAGATACGCTGATTTGTATGCGCAGGGAAAAACGGCGTTAGAACGTGCAGAGATTGCAGAGGCGGCACTTGATGCAAGACTTCTTCTTGAGTTTGTTTGTCAGACGGATCGGACAACGCTTTTTGCACATCCTGAAAAAGAAGTAAGTGCGCAGGAGCAGAAACGCTTTGAAGAGATGATTACAAAGCGGGCAGAGCATATTCCTTTGCAGCATCTGACAGGGCAGCAGGACTTTATGGGACTGGAGTTTCTTGTCAATGAGCATGTCCTTATTCCGAGACAAGATACAGAGATTCTTGTGGAGGAAGTCATGCGTGATTTGCATGACGGCGTGCATATCCTGGATATGTGTACCGGTTCCGGTTGCATATTGCTAAGTCTTTTGCATTACTCTAATGATACGACAGGAATCGGAGTCGATTTGTCCCAAGAGGCGCTTAAAGTAGCAAAAGCTAACGCAGAGAAACTTGGGTTGGCCGGCGATGTTGAGCGGATGGGAAATTCAGCGGCCAATATGGATGCGTTTGCCGATCAGCCCCGTGCAAGATTTGTTCAAAGTGATTTGTTTGAGGCAATTGATGAGCAGTTTGATATTATCGTATCCAATCCGCCGTACATTCGCACGGATGTCATTGAAACCCTAATGCCCGAGGTGCGGGATCACGATCCCCGCATGGCTTTGGACGGAACTGCGGACGGACTTTATTTTTATCGAAAAATTATAGAAGAATCAGAAAAATACTTGAAGAGAGGCGGTCAGCTTTTCTTTGAGATAGGGCATGACCAGGCAGAGGATGTAGTTACCCTCATGCAACGTCATGGATATAAAGAGATTGAAGTAAAAAAGGATTACGCCGGACTCGACCGTGTCGTGTACGGTACATTCTTAGGAGGAAAATAAGATGTTTGACAAATTGGAAGATTTAGTACATCGTTTTGAGGACATTATGTTTGAACTCAGTTCCCCGGGGATTGCGGACGATCAGAAACGTTTCCGTTCCCTGATGAAAGAGCAGAGTGATTTGACCCCGATTGTAGAAGCATACAAAGAGTACAAAGGTTGCAAAGAGACAATCGAGGACAGTCTTTCCATGCTGGAAGAAGAGTCTGATGAAGATATGCGTGAAATGCTCAAAGAAGAGTTAAATGATGCTAAGAAACGCGTGGAAGAACTTGAAAATGAGCTCAAGATTCTGCTTTTGCCGAAGGATCCGAATGATGATAAGAACGTTATCGTGGAAATTCGTGCAGGCGCCGGCGGAGATGAGGCTGCTCTTTTTGCAGCGGAAATCTATCGTATGTATGTACATTATGCGGAAGGTCGCCGTTGGAAAGTAGAGACAATGGAAATGGAAGAAATTGGAATCGGCGGTATGAAATCCGTCACCTTCATGGTAACCGGACAGGGCGCTTATTCCGTTCTCAAATATGAATCCGGTGTTCACCGTGTACAGCGTGTTCCGGAGACAGAATCCGGCGGACGTATCCATACTTCCACTATTACGGTAGCGGTGATGCCAGAGGCAGAAGAAGTGGACGTTGTCATTGATGAAAAGGATATCCGTATCGACGTTTGTCGTGCATCCGGCTCCGGAGGACAGTGTGTCAATACAACAGACTCTGCTGTTCGACTTACTCACATGCCGACCGGCATCGTAATTTACAGCCAGACAGAGAAATCACAGATTCAGAATAAAGCGAAAGCTTATGCGCTTCTGCGTACAAAACTCTATGACTTAGAGCAGCAGAAAGCCCATGATGCTGAGGCAGAACTTCGCCGAAGCCAGGTCGGAACCGGTGATCGTTCTGAAAAAATCAGAACCTACAACTTCCCGCAGGGACGTGTGACAGATCACAGAATCAATCTTACACTCTATAAGCTTGATAAGATTATGAACGGTGACATTCAGGAAATTATCGATGCTTGTATCGCAGCAGACCAGGCGGCAAAATTATTAAAAATGAATGAGAATTAATCGGAAGGGACGACATGAAAGTGTCGTCCTTTTTTGTCCGCTGCAATGGTTATGACAGAGTATTTTGGGCAAGCTGATGCGAAAATGCGGGCAAGTTGAGTAGGAAAAAGAAGTAAACTTACCCAATATAGAAAAGCGAGAGCAGTGTTGCGGAAAAGCGAGAGGGAATTTATAATAAATTGTGTATTTATGTAGGTATATTATGAAAATGATAATAGCAATTTGCGGGAAAGGATGAGAAAATGGAGAAGAATAAATATTTAATTTCTGAAACGACCAAGTCGGAAAGAATTGCGCTTATCAAATCATGGATTCCGGAAGATGAAGTGATGGACGGATGCGATATTGACTTGTGGGATATGTATGCAGATTATATCAACGGAACGAAAGAAATCGTGGAATGTAATGCGGCGTTTCAGGCGGAGTATTATACGGATTTGTAGATTTGGAGAAAGTATGAGAGACAAAAATATTGCAACGTTATATGTAATTATGCAGGAGATAGTGAAAACCATGAGCATGCGCATTATGCTTAAGAATTTTTGTGTTTTAGACGGGGGGAATTGAGATATTGGATAAAAATATCTTTTTGACGGATTTTATCCTACAAAAATAAGTGGTTTTGGCAGGATTATGGCTGTTGTGGAGAGAGTTGTAGGATAAAAAAGAAGTTTTTATAGAATTTATCCTGGATTTTGCGGTGATATGTGTGCGGAGGTATGTGAAAATACATGATTTGATGAAAAAACTCTGGATAAGAAAAGAGATTTTTTGATTTTTATCCTATGTAGAGTTTATTTGGAACAGGTTTTTGTTTTAGAAGCAAGGAAAATGTTGGATAAAAAAGCAGTGTTTTATGTTTTTATCCAATCATGGAAAGAAAGAGGAGGGAAACAAAATGCCAAATAATCGCGGTAAGGTGCCGCCAATGACACCGGGAACATTAACTGCATATATCATTACGGTGATTGTATTAGGTATTTACTTCTTTTTTGTGAGGGGAGACGACGCAGGAAAAGTGTGTGCATGTACGGTATGTCCGATGTTGATTCTGTATATGATATATGCTTATTTAAAAGAACGAAAGGCAGACAAAAATGCAGAAGTAAAAAACAAGGATTTGATGGAGGGGAGTTATTTTACAGGTGCTAATTGGCAGGAGCAGTATACAGCCTATCTGAATGAGCATCCTTTTGAGAAACCGAAATACGACAATATGAAACAGGATTTGCTTTCCAGATTTCGCAGGAGAGAATATTTGGTAGGGATGCTGTTTATGGGGTTTCTTTTGCTTTGTACGTCCTGTTGTTTTATGATACAAAAACCATTTATGGGGACTATTGGCATTCTTTTATTTGGGATACTTTTTTATGTTGAGCTGGCTATGTACATAGGAATGCCGGTCCGGAAATGGTTAAAGGGAGATATTGATTATAGAGGACTTGAATCGTCCTACTTGAATTCAAGATTTTTAACCTATAAAAAGAACGGACTGGCTCTTGGAACAACACATATACATGCATATACGGAGAAGAATATATATGCCATAGATTATAGACTTGTAGAAGGAATATCGAGAAAAGTAGTCCGCCTAAAAAAATACGAGGATAATATTTATGCCTCGGAAGAATATCAGCATTTTGCAGTTATACATGTTCGTTTGCCGCAAAGCGGAAAAATTCAAGAGGTTGAGATTGAACTAAATGAATTTCAGGTTCAGATGGCTATTGATAATCTGCAGTTATATAAACTTGGTGAGAAACTTACAGAAAATATGACTGTGGAACAGAAAGAAGATAATGAGTTTGTATAAGAGCGGTGATAGAATATACGTGAAAATGCAAAGTTGCGTGTAAAGAAATTTGAAGGGCAGTTCAGTGAGGAGGAGCTTTCAAAGAGGCTGTTGGTGCATGAATACGGACATACAATTCAGTCTTTGATATTCGGACCGCTGTATTTGATTGTGATGGGAATACCGTCAACCTTGTGGGGATTTTTGTTTGGGAAAAAACGAAAAGAGCGGCAAATTCCGTATGGAGTCTTTTTTACGGAAAAATGGGCAAATCATCTCGGGGAGCGTGTGACGGGTGAGAAGTCCATCGGGAATCTTGTGATAGAGAAAAAGTGGTATCAGGACGTTGACATGTGTTTGAGAGAAAAGTAGAATATAGAATATAAATAAAAACTCAGGAGGTACTGTGTTATGAAGTATTACATTTGTGAGCATTGCGGAAATATCATCGAGTATGTGAAAGAAAGCGGAGTACCGGTTATGTGCTGCGGTCAGAAGATGACAGAGCTTATTCCGGGAACATCTGACGGAGCACATGAAAAACATGTACCTGTAGTTACTGTAGACGGGGATAATGTTGTAGTGGAAGTCGGTTCTGTAGAACATCCGATGATGGAAGCACATTATATCCAGTGGATTGCGATTGAAACAACGAATGGCAGTCAGAGAGTAAAACTTGAGTATACGGATAAACCGAGAGCAGAATTTAAACTTGCAGACGGGGAAGCATTTGTGGCAGCTTATGAATACTGTAATCTGCACGGATTGTGGAAATCAAACTAAAACAGAAGTTAAATCCACGGGCATGATGCTCGTGGTTTTTTTATAGGTGAAAACATGACGAAAAGAAGAATACAGCTTTTTGCAACACTACTGCTTTTCATAGTATCCAATGTGATATTTTTTGTCGGAGGCAGAAAAGTGCAAACCCGTGACCTTTCTTATGAGCCGGTGAAAGTTACGGTTGTCAGTGCTACGCAGACAAGAAGAACGTCGGGAAAATATCGTTCTTATGTATATGATGTCGTTGTAGAATATGAAGGAAAGAAGTACGAGCTTATCAATGTAAAAAGCGGTGAGATGATTAGGTATGAGGCTTTGGCAAATTTAGCACCGGAGCTGCAGCATAACAATCCGTATATGGATAATACCGTATATTTCAGCGAAGGGAAAATGTATTCCAACATCGACGGAATTCGGACGGACAGCAGAGAATTTGACTGGTATATGACAGGATTGGCGGGCATTTGCGTATTTGGTTTTTGGCACTTAATGTGCGTGGTTTATGAAGTGGATAAAAAGAAAAAAGACGAAAGAAGTATATGAAAATGAAAGAAAAAATCATCGCGGCGTGCGGAAACGACTGTGCGGCCTGTCCGAGATATACGGCGCCGCCCTATGAGAAGACGGGCGAGGAGCTTACGCACACGGCAGAATTATGGATGAAAATCGGCTACAGAGACCATGTGGTGTCAAACGAGGAAATTTCCTGCAGCGGTTGTAAAGTAGAGAACTGGTGCAGGTACAAAATAATCGCATGTACGCAGGAGAAAGGGATTGCAAGCTGCGGGCAGTGTAAGGCGTATCCTTGTACTAACCTAAAAGACTGCTTTGAGGTAACTGCGTCATTTACACCGTCTTGCAAGAGTGTATGTACTGAGGAAGAATATGAGATGCTAAGCAGGGCATTTTTTGAGAAAGAGAAAAATTTAAATATGCAGAGGGTAGTATTTGATCAGGCAAATAAAGAGGATATTGGAGAACTTGTACGTCTTCGTATTGCATATATGATTGATGATTTCGGGCAAATCAGCGATTATGAAAGAAGTTGCATGGAAACACAGCTTCCGGAATATTTTGAAAGGAAACTCGGAAAAGAACTCATTGCATTTGTGGCAAGGGCAGAAGGAAGATTGGTAGCTGCGGCTTACCTTTTGATTGTGGAAAAGCCGGCAAATCCTTTCTTGCCGAATGGTTTTGAAGGAGAAGTGCTCAGCGTGTATACAGAAGAGGTATATCGTGGAAACGGTATTTGTTCGCAACTGATGAAAAACCTTATCGAATACGGGAAAGAAAAGGAGCTTTGCCGTATCAATTTGATGGCGACAGAGGAAGGATATCCGATTTATAAGAAACTCGGTTTTGAGGATAAAGTGCAAAATTATAAGGATATGAGGTTGAAGTTATGAGTATGCTGAATTCAACTTTAAATACGCGTGCCATTCTTCCGGACAGTCTGCGCTATATACGCAGTGATGTTCCGGACAAACTGACAGAGCAGGAGACAGAGTGGCTTTTGCAGGAAAATATAACGACGATTGTAGATCTCCGCACAGAAGTTGAGCGGGAAAAAAGAAAATGCACGCTAGCAGACGATAACCGTTTTAAATATCTTTGTATGCCCGTGACGGGAGGAAATGTAGTTCCTGGGTCTGTCGATGAGGTTTCGAAATCGTACATAGCAATGGCAGATGAACAAATGAAGGCAATCATTACAGCAATTTGTGAGGCAAAGACCAATGTCCTGTATTTTTGTAATGCAGGTAAGGACAGAACGGGCGTTGTGTCTGCAATTATACTTGTCCGGGCGGGAATGGATGAGGATTATATTGTTGGCGATTATATGAAATCCAAAGAGAATTTACAACCGATGCTGGAAGAGTTTGCAAAGCAATGTCCGCAGGTGGATATCCGTGTGATTACACCGGATGAAAGATATATAAAAGAGTTTTTGGAGTGGCTGAAAGAGAGCAGTTTCGTTTGAGAATAGACAAAGGAGAACAATGATGTCAGTTCAGGTATTAAGAATTATTTTACTCATCGCAGTTGCGGCTTGTGTAAAAATCATGTATAAATGCAAGATATCTTCGCCGGGAAAAGTGGCGATGTGGATTATATTATTCCCAGTAGCACTATTTTTGATAGATTATGCGGCGTTGTTTGTGTTTAGAGGAATGGCATCGAATGCGGAACTTCTTTCGGCGATTTATGCAGTCGGAACGATGATTACGGGGGTACTTACTGTTTGGGTATATTTTGCAATATATAAAAGTATTATCGGCGAAACAATGAGTGTGCGTGCCATAATAAAGAGACAGCCGAAGTGGTATTTTGCGTTTGCCGGTGTTTTTGTTTTGACAACAGCAGTTCTGAAGTATATTCAGGATGTGAGCGTAGCTGCTGCAGCAAGCAGTATGATACAGCTGCTTGAAGAGGGAGATACAGCAGGATTCGTTTGTGTGCTGGGCGGATTTGAGGCACAGAAAACGCTTGATTTGGCAAGGTATATCATGACAATTGCAGTAGCGGCGCTGACGGTGTATTGCGTGCGGAAACGTCCTGTGGCAGAGGAATCAGAAGAATAGAATAATTATTTAAGAATGTAGAAAGGAAGAGAAATGTTACATATAGCTAACTATCCGATTTTAGAGTTTGACAATGATAAAGAGGCAAAAGTAAATCCGATTGCCATGGCAGACCGGTCCTTTGATACAAATAAGCTTGTAATTACATTTTTTCCGGAAGTCGTGGAAAAACTGAAAGAAGAAGGGGAAGTGGTTCTTGAAAGACTTATTCCGGGAGAAAATCCGATTGAAATATATCGTTTTAAAGAGGCAGATGTATTGCTTACGCTCGGCTTTGTCGGATGTCCGGCGTGTGCGGGAAATCTGGATATGTTCCATGCAATGGGGATTACGAAAGTGATGTTCTGCGGCGGAGGCGGAGTGCTTGATCCGTCCATCGGTGTAGGCCAGGTTCTGGTTGTTGACGGTGCCATTCGAGATGAGGGATTTTCTTATCATTACATAGAGCCATCCAAGTATATTTATACCGATAAAAAAGTGACGGATAAGATTGTGAATCATTTGGAGAAGGAAGGGGTTTCGCATCTTCGTGGAATTGTTTGGACAACAGATGCGATTTTCCGTGAAACAGAGGAACGGATTGCTCGCAGAAAAGAAGAAGGTGCCAAGATTGTTGAAATGGAACAGGCAGGGTGTATTGCCGTGGCGCAGTTTAGAGGCTTTGACTATGGCGCACTGATTTACGGCGGTGATGATGTGACACAGGAAGAGTGGGATAACAGAGAGTGGAGAAACTGTGAGGGGATTCGATATAATTTAGTATTGCTTTGTAAAAAATTGGTACATGAGATATAATGGAACGGAATAGAGAATTATCTGCCACCGGGTAGAAGAATGCAGAAGGCATTCGTGGGCATATCATTAGGTCTTAGAAGATATGCTTGCGGATGCTTTTTTTGGAGGTTTAACAAATGAATTATTTTACAAAAACGGAGAAAATGTTGCTTGGAATATCGGTTTTATTTATTGTTTTAGCCTTTCTAATGTTTGATCGGGAAAACTATTTGACGTTGGCAGCATCGCTCATCGGTGTTGTTTCACTGATTTTCAGTGCAAAAGGGAATCCGCTGGGACAACTTTTAATGGTTATCTTTAGCTTACTTTACGGAATAATTTCGTATGCCTGTGCTTACTATGGCGAAATGATTACGTATCTGGGGATGACAATGCCTATGGCGGTATTTGCGTTGATTTCATGGCTTCGGAATCCATACAACGGAAATAAATCGGAGGTCCGGGTGAATGGAATCGGCAAAAAAGAGATGGGCTTTATGTGGATTTTGGCAATGCTCGTTACCATGATGTTCTATTACATTTTAAAATACTTTCATACAGCAAATCTTGTTCCGAGTACTTTGTCCGTTACTACAAGCTTTGTAGCGGTATATCTTACGTTCCGAAGAAGTCCGTATTTTGCTGTTGCATACGCATCAAACGATATTGTATTGATTCTTTTGTGGATTTTGGCAAGTATGCAGGATCGCAGGTATGTTTCGGTGGTCGTATGTTTTATTGCGTTTTTTGTCAATGATATTTATGGCTTTTTAAATTGGAGGAAAATGGAGAAAAGGCAACTTTAAAGCCATTGTAACGGGGAAGGAATAAGAGTATAATCGTGTTATACGACGGCGCGAGAATGCTGCTGTATTTTATATGAGGTGAGATTATGAGAAGAAAAAAGATGTTTTTTTCTGTTTGTTTGGTAATGATTCTAATGTTTTTGACCGGCTGTATATCCGAAGAGGAGCGTGCGCAGGCGGAAGGCTGGAGAAAACAGGCAGAGGAAAATGCGGTGACATACATACAAGAGAAATATGGTTTTGAGGCGCAGGTGGTCGACAGTGAGACACAGAAGGTAGGCGATTTGTTCGGCAAAAGGCTGACCTCGACGACGCTTGTGACGATGGAGCATGAGGGAAAGCAGTTCCGGGTTGTTTGTGACGGTGAAGAAGAGTATATGGATGAGGCGGCGGACAATTACCAAAAAGAGGAACTTGTAGCGGCTGTAAAAGAGGAAGTGACGGCGGTTTTCGGCGCGGAACCCGACTTTTTTGATGTCTCCGGCGGTAAAAATGAATATGCGGACATTGATAATAGTGAAGAATTTTTCGACATGTATTACAGTACTTATTATGATGGGACAAACTTAGAAGAAGTGTTGACGCAGGAGATTTTATACTGCTGTGCGGAGTTTGTCGGTGATATGGATTTGGAGCAGCTTTATGAACAAAACAAGACGCCGTTGTTCGAGGATAAATATGTGCATTCCGCTTTTATTACATACGACAGCAGGGAAAATATGGAAAATTCTGTTGTTCATTCCGGGGTAAAGATGGATACTGCAATACATAATCATGCGATATATATAAAGGATGCATTGTTTGTAGAGCAGGGGGAAGCATCGCAGGAGAAGTTTTCTATCGGACAATGCGATGACTTTTATTATATGTGCGTCGGTGCAGATACTTCCCGATACAGCATCAGCGAGGGTGAGGAATTATATGATTCGGATGACTGGAACGGACACGGATTTGCGAATGCTGCATTTGCCACGGATAAGGCTTATTATCTGGAGGGAGAGGCAGAGAATTATCTGTATATTTATGTTCCGAAAGAGAGATATGAACAGATTCCGACAGGAGATTTTGAAGAAAAAGTTGTCGTCTCGTCCAGATTTATTTCCGGGAATTCCGAAGAGATTTCTTATAATATTTGGTATAGCAAAGATGAGATACCGGGATATTTTGTATTCCACACAGCATATGCAGATTCTGATGACTTTTCGTTCCGTTTTATGTACGATGCCAAGGAGAGCGAGTAACTTATGATAAACAGAAATGATATGTTGGAGCTGACGCGGAGAATGAATCCGTCGCGCAGTTGCTTTGACCGGATAGCGGGGGCTTACATCAGTGATACGGGAGAGGTGGACGAAAGTTTTAATGTTCACTTTGGGAACCTTTCCGCATCTGAAAAGACAAAGAATTTGGAGCTTGCTAAGGCGATTCCTTTTGCGCGCACAAACGAGCAGTTAAAAGAATACACCTTTCCGATTACATCAAAGGGAAAAGACAGTATGTGGCAGCTCCTTACGGCAATGCAGGAGTGCGGGCTGAAAAACGATGCATTGATGGAAGTGTTATACGAGCAGATTGCGGACGGATATCCGGTGGATCATGAGCTGGCGATTTTTGTTTTTCACGGTGTCTATGATGTTCCCGTGAAGGCAAAAGATAAGCAAAGCCTGTGGGAATCAGAAGAAGTTTATGATTTCTTGATTTGCACGGTAAGTCCGCTTGTTGGGGAATATGAGCCGGGTGAGCCTGTCTGGGGATTTTTGTATCCTTCTTTTTCGGGAAGAAGCAGTGACAGTGATAAGATTGCTGTTTTCCATGCGGATCCGGATAATATTGCCGAGGGGCTTATGTACAAACTGGTTGGAAAGTATGTGAAGTAGAATAAAGGAGAAACACAGAGGTGTCAGATACTCGGTGAGGAATGGTGTTGTATAGAGTTAGAAGTTAGCAAAGGGTAACTTTGAAGGGGGATATAAAATGGATGAGGGAAAGGTTCATGTGTTATGAGTACAACGACAGACATTGAGGTATAGTGATAGAACATAAAAAGAAAAGGAACGGAAATGCGTTATGAAGAAAAAAATTGTACCAATTGTTATTGGCATAATATCTTTGATATTGATTTTAGCGTTGATTTTGATAGTTGTTGTGAATTCAGGAAGAAAAAAAGAGAAGGAGATCATTTCATCAGCTACGCTGAAAGAAATCATAGAGATTAGTGAGTTATCTACCTTTGAAGCGGTATACAACGGCGTGGCGCAGGTGACAAACGAAAAAAATGCGGAGGAAGTTGAATATTATGTGTCGTATGAGGCGACGGTAAAAGCAGGGATTGATTTTGAGCAGATTGAAATCGATGTTAACAACGAAACGAAAGAAATTGTTGTGACAATGCCCGAAATACAGTTGAATGACATCGATGTTGATATTGCTTCTTTAGACTATATATTTGTGAACGAAAAGGTGAACAATGAAACGGTAACGCAAACTGCTTATGAGGCTTGTAAAACAGATGTGAATGATGAGTGTACGCAGGAAGATGCGATTTATGAATTGGCAAAGCAGAATGCAAAAAATGTAATCGAAGCGCTTATAAAACCATTTGTTAACCAGATGGATGAAGAATATGTACTTGTGATTCAATAGGAGGCAGAAAATGACAAAGAGAGTAGCTGTATTTTTTATTGTAATAACGCTTTTCTGCTGTGCCTGCGGAAAGGAAGAAACACCGATTCAACCGCAGGAAACGCAAGTGCGGGCGATTTGCGAACTGGCAACATTAGAGTGTTATTATCACAATGTGGCAAAATATAAGGAAGAAGATGCGGAAGGTTTCTGGCTTTGGAAAAAAGACAAGCATTTCTGGATGGAATATTCGGGAGTTGTCAAACTCGGTATAGAAGCCGCGTTGGTTAATATCAAGGTAAATGATGATAAGGTGAGTATTACGATGCCGCAGGCGAAAGTTTTGAAATGTACGGTGGACGAAGAGTCACTGGATTCGAATTCTATTGTTGTAGCGAATAAGTCTGCAGATGTAAAGGCGGAAGATTTAACGGAAGCGTTTGCCGAGGCGCAGATGCAGATGGAACTGACAGCGATGAATGATTCTGTTTTGCTTGCGCAGGCGCAGCAAAGAGCGCAGAAATTGTTGGAAGATTATGTGAATAACATCGGAAAAGTTACGGAAACGCAGTATACGATTGAGTGGATATATGTGGATGACAGCGGAAAGCCGATGCGGGAAATGGAGTAGGATTTGCAACATATTGTGAGCAGAGAGATGAGGAAGGAAGCCATGTTAAAAACAGGAGATAAAGTCGCACTGGTAGCTATGTCTGATCCACAGAGACGGGAAGCGGAGGACAATATAGAGAAACTGATACAGACATTGAAAGCGATGCAGCTGTGTCCGGTGCCTGGTGACTGTATTTTCGGGTCTTCGACAGGACAGCAGCGTGCGCAGGTACTGATGGATTTTTACCGTGATGAGGAAGTGAAAGCGATTTTTGATATTTCCGGCGGGAATCTTGCAAACGGTGTTCTGCCTTATCTTGATTATGAAGAAATTGCGCGCAGTAGTAAGCATTTCTGGGGGTATAGCGATTTGACCACATTGATCAATGCTGTTTATGCAAAGACCGGAAAAGCGTCTGTGCTTTATCAAATTCGAAATATGGTCAGTTTGGACCATAGTGAGCAGCAGACAAAGGCTTTTCAAAGGGCAATTTTTGAATCGGAGAGCGTGCAGGAGCCAAGGAAGCGGAGCGAAAATTCTGATTTGTTTCAAATCAGCTATGAGTTTGTACAGGGAAATGAGCTCTGTGGAGTTGTTGTCGGCGGTAATACCCATTGTTTTCTAAAACTTGCAGGCACGCCTTATTTGCCTGATTTAACAGGAAAAGTTCTTCTTTTGGAGGCCCGCAGCGGACTTGAGCCACAAATTGAAACGTACATGAGTCAATTGGCACAGATGGGAGTGTTTGATAAGGTGTCCGGCATTCTTCTTGGGACATTTACCAAGTTGGAAGCTGTAGCGGGAATGGGAAGTCAGGTAGAGATATTGAAAAAATATGTAAGAAAGGATCTTCCGATTGCGATGACGCGCAACATCGGACACGGAACCGACTCTAAGGCAATCTGGATCGGAAAAGAATTAGTTGGGAACAATTTGGATGAGATGTTTTAAAACATATGAACATACAATTTATGCAAGTTATGTAGGATATATTACGCAGGCGATTGTAAACAATTTTGCGCCGCTCTTATTTTTGACAATGACGCGTCAGTATGATTTGTCGCTCGATAAGATTACACTTATAACGACAATTAATTTTGCAGTACAGCTTTTTGTGGATCTGATTTCTGCAAAATTTATTGATCGGATTGGCTATCGGGTCAGCGTTGTGGCAGCGCATGTGTTTGCAGCGATAGGATTGATCGGGATGGCATATTTTCCGGAATGGTTACCTGCCCCATACGCAGGGATTTTAATCTGCGTTGTATTATATGCTATTGGCGGAGGAATTATAGAGGTTCTGATCAGCCCGATTGTGGAGGCGTGTCCGACGAAAAAGAAGGAAGCAGCCATGAGTCTGCTTCATTCGTTCTACTGTTGGGGACATGTGGGTGTCGTTTTGCTTTCGACCTTGTTTTTTCAAATATTTGGAATTGTAAATTGGAAGATTCTTGCATGTTTATGGGCGATTATACCGCTTTTGAATGCGGTTTATTTTTGCGTGGTGCCGATTTATCAGATTGCAGGCGGTCATGAAAAAATGTCGTTGAAAGGTTTGTTTGGACAGAAAGTATTTTGGGTTTTTCTGTTGCTGATGGTTGGAGCTGGTGCTTCGGAGCAGGGGATGAGCCAGTGGGCATCAACGTTTGCGGAGTCGGCCCTTGGTGTATCAAAGATGGTCGGTGATTTGGCGGGTCCATGTGCATTTGCAGTCTTTATGGGAACGGCGCGGGCGTTGTACGGAAAATACAGTGATAAACTCCCGCTGAAAAAAGTTATGGTGGGAAGTGTGAGTCTCTGTATTGTCTGCTATTTGGTTGCAGCATTTTCGA
Source organism: Lachnospiraceae bacterium (assembly GCA_017482005.1). Next base: position 77,793 of record JAFUOI010000008.1, on the reverse strand, counting down.
AAAGTCCTGTCATGGGTCTGGTGGGATGTGCAGTTTGCGGTTTTTCGGTTGGTATTTTTTGGCCGGGAACATTCAGTCTTGCGGCAATGCAGCTTCCGACAGCCGGAACGGCCATGTATGCGTTTATGGCACTTGCAGGTGATGTGGGTTGCTCCTTGGGACCGACGGTTGTAGGAATGGCAGCCAATGTTTTGGATGGGAATCTGAAAAAAGGACTTCTGGCAGCACTTGTGTTTCCGGTGATGATTCTTCTGGGAATCACTGCACTGAGGAAAAAACAGATTTAAAATTTTTCATAACACAAGTTGCCCGAAATGGAATTACATAGTATAATGAAATGCAAGAAATAATTCATTTTGTAATAGGGGATTTTTATGAGAGAAAAGGAAAAAAGTACACTAATCGGTACCGCTTTTGAAGCGATATTGGACAGCACAAGAGACATGATGTTTGTAAAGGATGCGAATCTCGTATATGTCGCGGTTTCGCAGCCGTTTGTGAAAATGGTCGGGAAGTCTCGCCCGGAGGATATTGTTGGAAAGACAGATCATGAGATATTTGAGGACAAGACACTTGCCGATCGGTATGTCATGGATGACAAAAAACTTTTGGACGGCGACACTAATTTGATCGATTACATTGAGCCGATTACGGATGACGACAATCAGCATAGATATGGTTCTACATCCAAGTATATTTTAAAAGAAGATGATGGCACCGTGTTGGGCATCTTGGGTGTGACACGTGATATTACGAAGGATTATATGGCGCGTCAGAATTACCAGAAGGAACTGAAATATCTGTTTGAGCTTCCGACGGATATTTATGCTGTTTCATACATAGATATTGACAGCTGGCGTATTATCAGTCAGCGCAGGCAGCTTATCGGAGAGGGCACATTGCAGTCCTGTCAGACGCTGATGGAGCTTGCACAGGCTGCTGTGGAATCCATAGTGGATAAGAATTGCGAAGCAATCAAATTTTATCGTAATTTTACACAGGATTTTCTGCATAGCATTTTTGAAAGCGGCAGATTGCATGTGATGTTCAAATATGAAAGGTGTCTGACAAATGGTGAAAAGCATTGGATACACAATGAAGTGCGTTTTATGACGGATGTGGACAGCGGTCATGTATGCGCCATGCTTTCCGCTAAAAATATTGACAGAGAGATGGAGGAAGAGCAGCAGCTTATCATGGCAGCCAAAATGGACATGATGACGATGGTCTTAAACTGTGATACGACAATGGAGTATATTCGCCGTATTTTTGAAAATGATACCATGAATAAACATGCGCTGTTTATGATTGATGTTGATAATTTTAAAGCATTAAATGATACATACGGGCATCAGGTCGGAGATGAGTTTTTAATCGAATTCGCAGATATAATAAAAGCCAGTTTCCGAGACAGTGATATTATCGGAAGAGTAGGTGGGGATGAATTCTTTGTACTTATGCGTAATGTTCCGGACAGGGATGTTATTGAAAATAAAGCCATAAGTCTTTTGGGGGCGATTCAGCGGGTGTGCAGTGATTATAAAGATGTTAACCTTTCCAGCAGTATCGGAATCGCTGTGTATCCGGAATGCGGAAAATCTTTGGAGGCGTTGCATCTGCGTGCGGATACGGCTTTGTATCAGGCAAAACGGCAAGGAAAAGACAAGTATGTTTTTTTTGAAAAATAGATAGGAGTGTTTTATTCTGCACTATCCGGGAATTCCGGATAGTGCTGTTTTGTCTTTTGCAATAAAGTTGTTTGAGGAATGTATGGGAAGACGATGGAGTTTGCGGGGATACAGGAGGAAATGTATGAAAGAAAATAAAAAAGAAAAGAGTGGTTCGCATATCCTTGGGAAACTGTTGTTGACAGCACTGATTCTTTTTGTCAGTTTTTTTGCAGGATTGTATATCTTTATTATTTCTATGGAAATGGGCCTTCATGTGGTGTTTACATGGATAAATCCGTTTATAATGCCGGTAATTTTGATACCCCTTGTGCTATGCAAAAATAAGAAAAAGATTCTGAAAATACAAGGAATTCTTTTGGCTGTTTATTTGATGGCAGTTCTTATCAATATCGTTGTACATGCTTATAATGAAAGCATTACCATTGATACGTCGCCGAATACTGATGTGAATCTGTATTTGCCGTTCCAAGAGGAATCAAAGATTGTCAAACTCGATGAGGAAGCGAGTTTACAGCTGAGAGGAGACCTTCCGGTGGTAGACGGTGCAGCGGCGGTTTTTCCTGTGTATTCGGCGTTTGTCAATGCGACCTATCCGGATACGGTGGAACTTTATGACGGTACCTTTGAGTACAACAATACGGTGGGCGGTTATATGTTACTGGCAGAAAAACAGACGGATATTTTTTTCGGCGCTTATCCGTCGGAGGAACAGATTGCCTACGCGAAAGAGAGGGGGACGGAGTTTGTGTACACGCCAATCGGAAGTGAGGCTTTTGTATTTTTCGTACACAAAGATAATCCGGTGGATTCTTTAACGGTAGAACAGATACAGGGAATTTATTCGGGAGAGATTAAAAATTGGAAAGAGGTCGGCGGAGCCGATGAAAAGATTGTGGCATTCCAAAGAAACGAAGGGAGCGGAAGCCAGAGCATGCTTGTGCGGTTTATGGATGGAAAACCGATTATGAAAGCACCGAGCGAACAAGTCAACGACCTGATGTCAGGAATTATTGAACGTGTATCTGATTATAAGAGCACGACAGCGTCTATAGGATTTTCATTTCGCTATTATGTGGAAGGAATTATCCAAAATCCGAATATTAAGATGATCAGCATCGACGGTGTTGCACCGACGGTAGAGAATATTAAAAATGAGAGTTATCCGGTGGTCGGTCCGTTGTATGCGGTGACTTATAAAGGAAATGAGAACGAAAATGTAGACTTGTTGCTTGAGTGGGTGCTGTCTGACCAAGGGCAGGAAATTATTGAAAAAACAGGATATGCAGGGATATTAAAATAAAATCTTAAAATTTTTTTCAAAAATGTGTTAGACTTTGTTTTTCTTTGCGTCTATATGTGTGAAGGCCTTGAAAGACAAAGGAGGGAAAACGTGGAAGATAAACAGATTATTGAGTTGTATAACCAAAGAAAGGAAACGGCGATTGAGCAAACGGCGGAAAAATACGGAAGCTATTGTTTCAGTATTGCAAACAACATCCTGCACAGTCATGAGGACTCGGAGGAATGTGTTAATGACACATGGCTGAAGGCGTGGAACGCAATTCCGCCGACAGTACCGAAGTATTTAAGGATATTTCTCGGAAAGATTACAAGAAATCTTTCGTTTGATAAATATCGTGCAATTCACAGCGAAAGTCGTGGCGGTGGACAGTTTTCAGTTGTCCTTGACGAACTTGAGGAGATCGTTGCAGGTTCGCAGAATGTGGAATCTCAGTACGAGCAAAAAGAGTTAGTGGAGGCTATCAATAAGTATTTGAAGCGCCTTCCGGAACGCGACTGTAATATTTTTATCCGGCGCTATTTTTATGCGGAAGAGACAAGCTGTATAGCTAGACGATATGAGATTAAGGAGAGCAATGTCCTTATGATTTTGTCCCGCACACGTAAAAAACTACACACATTTTTGAAAGAAGAGGATTTTATATAATGAGAAAAGAGGAATTATTTGAGGCCATCGGTGAGATGGATGATACATTAATTGCAAGAAGTGGAAAAAGAGCTAAGAAAAGAAGCAAGGTTGTATTGCGAAATGTGTTAGCCACGGCTGCCTGCATGGCATTGCTTTTTGGAGCAGCAATTGCAATGAATCAGACAGGACTTTTGAAACCTTTTGCGCCGGAGACGGAGCAGACGAATCCGGAAATGCCGGGCAGCCACGGAATTCCGGGAGCACCTTCCGATGAAGTGGGAGCGGGATTGGACGAACCGGATATTCCATATGTTGGACCTTCCATTGTTGACGGAGGTTGTGACGGAGATGAAGAAACAGAGATAGAATACACACGCGGGATGGTTGCAAATGAGTATGATGCTTTTGTAGAGTTTAATCCGGGACCGCTGATGCCGGTAACCTTAGCGCAGGCTAACAATCAGATTACCGCACAGCGCGATATGACCTACGATTTTACAGATGTTACGAAGGAGTCGAACGGATTTGTAACAATCCGCGATAACTATGAATTTACAAACGCATCCGAAGAGGAGCAGACGGTGACACTTCTGTATCCGTACCAGGGAACGATTTGTGAGATGAATAATGGTTCCAAACCGAAAGTAACAGTAAACGGTGAAACGGTTATGTCGGATATTCAGACAGGGGCTTATTACGGAAAGGATTCTTTGGGTTATGAGCAGCTTCTTTCTTTTGCACACTCGACAGATGAGATGGATTGTATCATCGGCGATGTGGCTTCCCATGCGAATGTAGGTGGCGCGGATGAAGAGTTATGGAAGAAAGATGTTCTTGTTTATGAATTTTCCGATGTGACATGCGAAAAAGATCCGGCAGAGTATGGAGCATATGCAGCGAGGTTTAAAGTAGATGATTACAAAAATGTTTATTTCAGGGACATCGGCGGTGTGACTTATGTAGATGGTTATCTGTATGTCGGATTTTATGTAGAAGATGTGCTTGACGGTGATAAACCGGCGATTATTTTCTTAGATGGCAAAGCACCGACCGAGTACTCAGAGCATGGATATTCCTGCATGGAGTTCTTTGAGCAGTATGAAGTGGATGATATTTCTGCAAAAAGGTCCGAGCGCAACGTAACGTTTGGTCAGATATTTAATGAGGTTACGGAAAGCGGACAGGTTGCAAAGAAGTGGGGAGAAGAGAGAAAACTCAGTGAGCAGGAGAAGAAACTTTTAGAAGGATTTTCGGCGCAGATTGTAAGTGATGTGGTCAGAAGAAATGCGCAAGACGGAGAGTATGATGACATGTCTGCATATTTTTCAAATTCTCTTTCGGACATGGCATATTATGCCTATACGGGTACGGCGCTTTTCCTTGTAAAAAATGAGGTGACAATTCCGGCGGGCGGAAGTATACATGTAGAATATGAATATCTGAAACAGGGAATGCATGAACTGACATGTCCGGAACCGGATTTCAACGATTGCTACGGATATGATAACGCTCTCAATATGGGAACGAATATGGTCTTTACAAAGCAGGTTGCAAATATTGCAGAACAGGATAACATTGAAATCATGGATCAGAATTATCAGTTTGATCTTGAAGCAGGAGTGAAGAGTGTAGATCTTGAGCTGGATGCGGAAAGATATTATATGATTGTACGTATTTTAAAATAATAATATGAGAGCCCAAAAGGGAGTGTCGCAAAATAAGTGGTTAGATAACCAGCTGTTTAGCGATGCTTCCTTTTTGGTTTGATGATTCTCTCCGTATTGGGTACCTGTTAAAAAATGAATTCTTTAGACCCGGTATCTGCTTTTTTTTATGTGTTTTTTTATAGTTTTGGGCATATGCATAAAAATTTCCTTTTCAGACCCTCAAATCACGTCATTCAGAGGGTCTTAGCGCCGCTTTTTTTACATATACCCAAAATTCTGTTTTTTGTATAAATATGTACATAATCTTGGGTCTTGGCGCAAGATTTTTCAGTGGATACCCAGATTTTAAAGAGTCCGATCACGGACAAAAAACTCTTTTTTAGACACTTATTTTTATGATAAAAGAAAAATGAAAGTGCTTTCATTTTTTTGCTTGACAAAGGGATTGTCGTAAGATATGATGGATTAAAAATGAAACAGCATTCATTTTTAATAAATAAAAGGAAGTATAGTATGCCAAAGGTAACCGAGGAATATATAGAAAACAAGAAAAAGAGAATCGCGGATGCAGCTTATGAACTTTGCCTGGAAAAGACAGTCAGCACAGTGACGATGCAGGATATTATTAACCGGACGGGACTAAGTCAGGGGGGGATTTACAGATTTTATAAAGACATTGATGAGATTTTTGCAGATATGCTTGCAGACATGCGGTCGCGTGTGACAATCAAAGAAAAGGTGGATGAAATACTTGCGCAGGAAGAGACGCTTCCGGCAGCGCAGGTGACATATCTTATTTTTGATATGCTGGCAGATCACATGGAAGCAGAACTGATGGGAATTCAGAAGGTGGATTTTGAACTGTCGGTTCTGGCGATGAACGCACCGCACCGTGTGGAGAAAATTTTGAAAGGCGCCGGCGGTGTCGGAAATAAAGAATATCTGATGCACCGTATGGCAGAGTTTTATCAGAAAAAATTAGTCAGTGGTCAGTTACAGGCAAAGGTTAGCCCTGAAGAACTGATTACTTATATATCGTCAGCGTATACGGGGATTCAGACATGTGCAATTGTATATCATTGTTACAATAAAAATCCGATTGCACAGATGTATGATGTGAGGCAGCAGCACAGGGTGCTGGCGAAAACCGTAAATTATTTATTGGGAGCAGAGGAGTAAAAGGAGGAAACAAAGATGGGCAAAGAAATGAAGATACCACATTACATAACAGGACCGTATGCGGTCGGAACAGAAGTGTTTACAGTAACTGATGAGAAAAGAACGGAAGTGTTAGGGCCGGGGAAGGGGCCGAGAAAAATGTACGTCCGCATGTATTACCCGGTGGAAAAATCTGCGACAAAAGGTTTGGAAAAAGCGAATATATTTACGCGGCGAAAGTTGCAGGCTTTGCAGAAGGCTTTTCATTTTAAAATGCCGGAAGGGGAACTTCCGAAAGCAGACTACTATGAGGGGGTAAAGCATGTAGAAGGAAAGAAGTTTCCGCTTGTGATTTATAACCATGGGTACGGGGCGTATGCAGAGGCTAACACGTATTTATGCTGTGAGATGGCCTCAAGCGGTTATATTGTGGCATCCATCGGACATGCGTATGAAGAGATTGCCAATGAATACGAGGACGGAAGTTTTCAACGGATGGATAAAAATATTAATAAATATATGTATGGCAGTTTTTTCGGGTATTTGCGATTGGTGTTTGTGCAGTTAAAGTTGTTGAAAGAAAAAGGTTCGCCGGAGGAGTTGTTTGAGAAATTCGATGTATTCCAAAAGAAATATTGTGCTTATATTATAGAGCGTATATCCGTTTGGGCAGAAGATACGATGTGTGTCGTGCAGGAGTTGAAAAAACGCTATGCACAACAGATTGATTTTTCGAAAGGAATCGGCGCGACCGGTCATTCGCTGGGAGGGGCAGTTGCGTACTATTTATGTCAGCATGAGGAAGAGTTTGCCTGCGGTATCAATATCGACGGCGCTGTATTCGGTGACTATGAAGGAATGGTAATGAAGAAACCGTTTCTGCAAATCTGTTGCAAGGAAAACTATAATACGATGACCAGATCTTTGATCCGGACGGAGGCATTTGCGCGATGCGAGGTGTTTGAAGATATGAAACATATCGGCTTTTCGGATGCAAAGTTTATGATTCCGGTTGCAGCAGTGGTAGGAAAAATGGATGGCATCGAGATGTACAAGAGACTTTCAGGGTGTCATTTTGAGGTGTTTGATAAATATTTGAAATAATAGATGTGTGGTTAAAAAAATGCTTTACAGTGACTAAAATAAAAGTGCTGTGAAGCATTTTTATTTTTTGAGTAACCAAATGAACAGAAAAAATATCTAATGAATTGTAAAGACAAATATTTCCGGAAAAAGATGTCTTCAGGAGGTTTTTGATGAATAGCGAATTGATAAAAAAGGCAAAAAGAAAGGACAAGCAGGCATTTTCATTCCTTTTTGAACAGAACCTGACGGATATGTATAAGGTTGCCAAGGCGATACTAAAAACGGACGAGGATGTGCAGGATGCGTTGCAGGAAACGGCACTGATTTGCTGGCAGAAGATAGGACAACTGGAAAAAAACAGATATTTCAAAACATGGATGATCCGTATTTTGATCAACGAGTGTAATTCTATTTTACGGGAACGGAAAACGGTCTGTGAAGATGAAAAAATACAGGAACACGGAACAGAGGATTACGGATATCTCAATGTGGAATGGGAAATGTTTCTAAGTGCCTTGGATGAAAAACATAGACTCGTTGTCATCCTTTATTACACACAGGGATACAAGGTGCGGGAAATTGCTAAAATTATGAAAACGAGTGAAAGCAGTGTGAAAAAGTACCTGGTGCAGGCGCGAAATAAGGTAGAAGAATTATACAAGGAGGAAGGGTAAATATGAGTAAGTTTGATGAAATGATGCAGGAAATTGATAAAGAAACAGAAGTTCCGGAAAAGATGAAGAGAACTTTGAAAGTTACTTTGGAGCAACTGGCGGAAGAAGGACAGGAATATAAGGTTAGCCGCGCGAAACAGTTTTTGTTTAGGGTGGCGATGTTGGCATTTTTGGTTATTGTGGGTTCTACGACTATTTATGCAGGGATAAAGAAATGGGGAATTGCGGAGCATTGGAAAATGACATGGAATCGGGATATGTCCGCGGGTGAGATGGAGCTTGTAGAAACAGATGTGGAGCAAAGCGTGGCTATGGCAGACTTTGAGTTTGATGATTTGGTGAGTGCAAAAGTCACGGAAACTCTTTGTGACAGTGGACAGTGTATTGTGGAAGTAGTTCTGACGCCTGCAAAAGAGAATTATGTGATTGTGGAACCTGGAGAGGGAGAAGAAACGGAAAATAAAAGCGGAAAACAAATTCTGTATGCAAATGTATGGATCAGTGATACAAAGGAAGTGGAAGGCGGTGTCACGGCGAGTTGCGGTGTGTCGACAGGGGAAGATGGGAGTTGTCAGTATATCTTTTCCTACGATTATCCGATGAACGGAGAAAAGAAGGAGTTTTTGTGTCATCTTGATGTCTGGGGTGAAAGTACAAATAACGAATGGGTATCGAAAGAAATAAAATTTGCGATGAGTGATAAAAGCAATGCGACAACTTATGTGTTTTTGCCGGAGGTAGTAGCGGAAGTAGAAGATTCGAATATCATGATTGATCAGGTTGTTGCGGTAAAGACAGAACTCGGAATTAAGTGTACCACATATTATCATTTGGCAGAAGACATACCACAGAGTGATAAAATTAACTTCAGTACGTATATCTGGATGCTGGATAAAAATGGCAAACGATTGGAAGGAAATCCCGGAGGTGCAACGGGAGGAAGCAGTAAGCTGACAGAAATCAGCACAAGAGAGAATTCCATATCATGGACAGATTATTATGTAGATATGGACATGCCGGATGTTTTGTTGGTGCAGCCACATGACATTTCAGCAGAAATTATTTATGAGCCTGTTAAAGTATATCTGAAAAAAGCAAAATAACCCCTTGACTCTCACGTTACGTCATAGCTTATGGTATACTTACACGAGGAGGTCAGCGATATGAAAACAGTGAATGAAGTGAGCAGGCTAACCGGAGTGAGTATACGCACTCTGCACTATTATGATGAGATTGGACTTTTGCATCCGACGGAGGTGACGGATGCAGGATACAGGCTGTATGACGATACAGCGCTGGAGAAGTTGCAGCATATCATGTTGTTTCGGGAACTTGAATTTCCGCTGAAAGAAATCAAAGCAATCCTAGATAGTTCTGATTTTGACAGAAACAAAGCATTGGAGCAGCAGATTGAGCTTTTGACACTGAAAAAAGAACATATTGAAAACCTGATTATTTATGCTCGTGGAATACATTTGATGGGAGTGAAAGATATGGATTTTTCAGCATTTGATACAAAGAAAATGGATGAGTACGCAGCGCAGGCGAAGGCAAGATGGGGCGATACGGACGCATACAAAGAGTATGAAAAGAAAACCGAAGGCTTAAGCAAAGAGCAGAAAAACGGTCTGGGCATCGAGATGATGGAGATTTTTAAGGAGTTCGGACAGTTGCTCTCGGCTAATCCTGGAGACGAACCTGTGCAGGCGCAGGTAAAGAAATTGCAGGATTATATTACCGAGCATTTTTACACATGCACGGATGAAATCCTCGCAGGGCTCGGAAAGATGTACGCCGCAGGCGGAAGCATGACGGAAAACATCGACAAAGCCGGCGGAAAAGGTACAGCGGAGTTTGTTTCCGAGGCGATTGAAATTTATTGTAAATAATACTTGAATAATATTTTTAATTCACTTACGCTTAATTCATGGATATCCTTTAAAACGAAAGAAAGGGAGAAAAACATGAAGAATAATGAGATGTTTTATGAGATGATTTTTAAGAGAAAGTCATTTCACATGTTCAAGGACATCGGATGCATTGTGCCGGAAGAACTTGAGGCGATAGAGGCGTTTTATCGGAGCGCGCAGCCGCTGGATGCAGATATAAAAACTGCAATGCGCATTGTACCGTCTAAAGAGACGACCTGCAAACGCGGGCAGGAATATTGTATTTTGCTGTACAGCGAAAAAAAGGAAGGTTATCTTCCGAACATCGGCTATATCGGGCAGCAGCTTGATTTGTATCTTGCTTCCCGTGACATCGGTGCATTATGGTTCGGAATCGGGAAAGTATCGGAGCTGCAGTATAACGGGCTTGATTTTGTCATTATGATTGCCATTGCAAAGATGCCTGCAGAGAAGTTCCGGAAGGATATGTTTAAGAGTAAGAGAAAGCCGCTGGAAGAGATCTGGTGCGGTAATGATTACCGGGAAATCGGTAACATCGTCAGATTTGCACCCAGTGCCTGTAATACGCAACCGTGGAAGGTGGAGGCAACGGGAGAAGAGTTCCTTGTTTACCGATACAAGAAGCCGGGCAAACGGGGAATTATGCCGGCAGATAAGGTGGCCTACTACAACCGGATTGATATCGGTATTTTCCTTCTGTTTCTGGAAATTTGCCTGGCCCATGATGGAAGAGAATTCGAGAGGGAGTTGTTTACGGACAACGATCCGGATGATTGCGAGCAGGTTTTGGTTGCAAAATATCAATTAAAATAGTAGCTATATAGAGTTTATGAATTTAGAAGAGATGCAGTAGGGATATAGACTTATATATGCAGAAGAGCTGCAGACTTATATATGAAGAAGGCATGTCGTGAAAAGGATAATTTTTGCTTGGATATTGGGGAATTATTCTATGGCGCGACAAGCCTTTTTTATTGTAAATAGAGTTTATGTTTAATATTGGGTACTGGTGATAAAATTTATATATAGGACCCGCAAATTATTAAAATATGTGGGTCTTTTGGTGATTTTTATACCATATGCCCAAAAAGGTTGACATAACGCAAGAAAAGGCGTGATAATTGGGTCTACATCCATAATTTTTTTACATAGACCCATTTTACAGGAGCGTGCGAAAAAGCGGGAAACAAAAGAGGAGATAAAAGCGGGAAACAATAGAGGAGACAAAAGAGGATACAAAAGAGGAGACAAAAGAAGCAGCAATGTAATACAAAAAATAAAGTATAGTCTTAAACCATAAAATCTGATATAGTTTCAGTAGAAAAAATAATAGGAGAACACAAATGATTTTAGACGTATCACATTTGACACACGGATTCGGAGAGAGAGCGATTTTTAATGATGTTTCTTTCCGGCTTTTAAAAGGAGAACACATCGGACTGATCGGAGCAAACGGCGAAGGTAAGTCCACATTTATGAATATTGTAACGGGGCAGCTTATGCCGGATGAAGGTAAAGTAGAGTGGGCAAAGCATGTCCGGGCAGGATATCTTGATCAGCATGCAGTGTTAGAAAAAGGAATGACCATAGAGGATGTACTTAAGTCCGCGTATGGGTTTCTTTTTGAAATGGAAGCAAGGATTAATGAGATATACGAAAAACTTGCGGATGCCGGAGAGGAAGAAATGACAGAGCTTTTGGAGGAAGCAGGTACTTTGCAGGATCTTCTTTCCAGCCATGATTTTTACGTCATTGATGCCAAGGTGGAAGAGATTGCAAGAGCATTTGATTTGCTCTCGCTGGGCCTTGATCGGGATGTGACGGATCTTTCCGGAGGGCAGCGAACAAAGCTTCTGTTGGCGAAACTATTGTTGGAAAAACCGGATATTCTTCTTTTGGACGAGCCTACCAACTATTTGGATGAACATCATATTGTGTGGCTCAAACGCTATTTGCAGGAATACGAAAATGCGTTTATCCTCATTTCCCACGACATACCTTTCTTAAACGAGGTGGTTAACATAATATACCACATGGAGAATCAGGAACTGAATCGCTATGTCGGTGATTATGACAAGTTTATGGAAGTATATGAAATGAAAAAAATGCAGCTTGAGGCGGCGTACAAAAAACAACAGAAGGAGATTGAGGATCTCAAAGATTTTGTGGCGCGCAATAAGGCAAGGGTTGCAACGAGAAATATGGCGATGTCACGGCAGAAGAAGCTCGATAAGATGGATGTGATTGAGCTTGCAAAAGAAAAGCCGAAGCCGGAATTTCACTTTAAAGAGGCGAGAACACCGGGCCGGATTTTGTTTGAGACAACGGATCTTGTCATCGGTTACGATAAGGAAAAACCTCTGTCCAAGCCGATAAATCTGCGGATGGAACGCGGCGAGAAGATTGCATTAATCGGAACGAACGGAATCGGAAAGACGACTTTTTTAAAGAGTGTCCTTGGGATGATTGATTCGTTGGAAGGCAAGGTAGAGCTTGGCGATTATCTGCACAAAGGATATTTTGAGCAGGAGATTAAGGCAGGGGAGCAGACGTGTATTGAAGAGATTTGGGAAGAGTTTCCGGGATTTACACAGTATGAGGTAAGAAGTGCCCTTGCTAAATGCGGACTTATGACAAAGCATATCGAAAGCAAAGTCAAAGTTTTGAGCGGAGGAGAGCAGGCGAAAGTAAGATTATGTAAACTAATCAACCGGGAGACGAATCTCCTTCTTCTCGATGAACCGACCAATCATCTGGATGTGGATGCAAAGGAAGAATTAAAGAGAGCACTTATAGAATACAAAGGATCTATTTTGATTGTATGCCATGAGCCGGAGTTTTATAACGGGCTTGTGGACAAGGTATGGAATCTCGAAGAGTACTCGAAATTATTTATTTAATTGTGTGTATGTGACGGAGTACGTTACAGCAGAAATGAGGAAAAGTAATGGTAACAAGCATCGCAAGGCAGGCAGTGATTATCAAGTCAAAGACGGGAAACAGCATTCTTTTGGGAAATTATGAGTGTGCATATGCGCTGGGGCTTTTGTCAAAAGCTGCGTCCCTTACGGAGGATGACAGTATGCAGGACATGGTAAGCTGGCATGAAAATGTTATGTCGCGTCTGGAAGGATTTGTATCGGATGACGGGCAGATGATGGAAGTTTTACGAATTACAAAAGCATATGAGCCGGAGAGTACGGTAGATGCCCAGATGCGGGAATTATATCACATGGGATACACGGAGCATCGCATGTGGCAGATGTAACGGGGGGAGAAGATGAAGTTTTTTCATATTTCAGATCTTCATATTGGAAAACAGCTTTTCGGATACAGTTTGGCAGAAGATCAGGAGTATGTGCTTGGACAGGTGCTGGATGCGCTTGCCACACAGAAACCGGATGCGCTTCTGATTGCGGGGGACATTTACGATAAGCCGGTGCCGAGCGGCGAGGCAGTGCAGATGTTTGACCGTTTTCTGACAGCGGTGACGGATACGTGTCCTCAAATGCCGGTTCTCCTTATTGGGGGGAATCATGATTCGGCCAGCCGTATCGACTATGCAGGAGAGATATTGCGAAGACATGGTGTGCACATTGTGGGAACTGCACCGGATAGACCTGAGAAGCAGATTAGAAAGCTGACGCTAACCGATTCATACGGAGAGGTAACATTTTATATTCTTCCGTTTTTTAAGCCGGGAAATGTACGCGGTCTTTTTTCTGTGGAAGAAAATGAAAGTTATGTCAACCTGGCAAAGGAGACGGGAACAAGTGAGTACGAAGTATACTTTGAGCAATTGCTTGCCCGCGAAATGATAGATGAAACGAGAAGGAACGTTCTTTTGACCCATCAGTTTTTTGTACCGGAGAGGGCAGAGGATATTGTCCGGACAGAGTCGGAAGTTATCACGGTGGGGACACTGGATCATATTTCAAATCGCCATCTTGCGCCGTTTGATTACGTGGCGATGGGACATATTCATCGGGCGCAAAGATGCGGAAAAGACATTTATCGTTACTGTGGAACGCTGATGCCTTATTCGCTGAGCGAAGAGACGGATGAAAAGTCCGTTACGGTTGTGACACTTTCCGAAAAAGGAAAACCGGTACAGATAGAAACAATTCCGATTCGGCCCCTTCGAAGAGTCAGAAAGCTGAAAGGGACGAAGGAGGAACTTATTACGCTGGCACGACAGGAAGGAATATTGTCGGAAAACGGGGAACGTTTCGTGGAGGACTATGTTTCACTTGTTGTGACGGACGAGGAACCGGGCAGATTTGTGCGAGAGGAACTCAGTTCGTGGTATTCTCATATTTTGGAGATCCGATATGACAGTCCGTTTATGAGACAGATGCTCGGAGAAGTGAAGACGGCACCTTTGTCGGAAAATTATTTTGACATGTTTGCACAGTTTTATGAGATGAGAAACGGCGTGATTATGAACGAAGAAGAGAAGCAGATTCTTTCGGAATTGTTGTCGGATGTAAGGGAGGAAGAGCAATGAAACCATTAAAGTTGGTTGTCTCTGCCTTCGGCTCTTACGGAGGACAGGAACAGGAGATTGATTTTTCGCGCGCTTTAGAAGGTGTTTTTTTGATCAGCGGTGATACCGGGGCCGGCAAAACGACGGTCTTTGATGCAATTACATTTGCGCTTTACGGAATGACCAGCGGCGGAGAGCGGAGCGGAAACATGATGCGGAGTCAGTATGCGGATCCGACAAAGGAAACGTATGTGCAATTTACCTTTGATTATGACGGACAGGTGTATACCGTCCGCAGAAATCCGCAGTACAGAATTGAGAAGATCAAAAAAAGCGGTGAGACGAAATTACAGGATATCAAAGAGAAGGTTTGGATTGAATATCCGGACGGAACGAGAAACGAAGGACGTCTGAAAGAGGTCAATCAGGAGATTGCGGAGATTATAGGTCTTGATTTTCATCAGTTCACGCAGATTGCGATGATAGCACAGGGGGATTTTATGAAATTGCTCCGTGCCAAGACAGAAGAAAAGAAAAAAATCTTTTCCAAGCTGTTTCATACGGAGATTTGTTTTGTGCTTGAGGAAAGACTGAAGCATGTAAAGAACAGTTTAGAAAAAGAACTGGAGGCAAACGGGACGCTTTGCCGCCAGCAACTTTGGCAAGCGGGAGCAGATGACTGTTTGCAACAGTCGCAGTCCCTTGCATCGGTTCTTTCCCTGCGGGGGGAGGAGATTCTTTCCATGCTTGATGAGCAGATTTTGACTCTGAAAGAAAACGAAAAGGAAAGCCGCAGGCAAAGTGAGACAGTTTTAAAAGAAAAAAATGCGCTGCAGCATCTCGGGGATGAGCTGGAACGTTTGCAAAAGCAGATGCAAAGAGCAAAAGAGTTGGCAGAACAGACCAACATAGAAGCAGAGAAAACACGCGAGAAGCTTATGCAGGCAAAAGCAGAGACGGTGCAGGCGGAGAAAGCAAAAGTCGGTGAGCAGGAAGACATCAGGGAAAATATTGCTTCTTTGAAAAACACGTTACCGAAATATAAAGAATGTGACGAATGGAAGTTGAAGGTAGCGCTCACCGGCCAAAAAGAACAGGAACTCCGGGAACAGGAGCAGATGCTGTCGGATGAGGTCAAAAAGCTGTCTTTACAGATACAAAAACTGCAGGAAGAAATTTCCGAAAATAAAGATTGCGAAGCGGATTATATTTCGGCGCAGTCTGTAAGGGAAAAACAGGAAGAAGTATTTAAAAGGGCAGAAAATATAAAGAAGGACGGAGAAAGTCTTTTACAAAAGGCCGAAGCATTTGCAGCGGCAAAAGACCGCACAATCCGTGCGAAAGAAGAGAATGAGAAAACAAGAATGCAGGCGGATCGGGCGCATGATTTGCTCCTTTTGGGTTATGCCGGAATTCTGGCAGAGCAACTTACCGACGGTGAGGCATGTCCTGTCTGCGGTTCGACATCGCATCCGAAAAAAACGGTGCTTTCCGGTGATATTCCCAGCCGGGAAGAGGTGGAGAAACTGCGGAAGAAAGCAGCGGATGCAGAGAAGAAATTCAGACAGGCATCCGAAGACTCCATGCAGGCAAAACTGGCATATGAAACTGCCAGGACATATATTTTGCAGCAACTTGCCGATTTGGCCGGAGATATTATCTCCGAACAAAGGAAAGATGACGAACTTGTTTTGGATATTTCAGATCAGTATGTGAAGTATCAAAAAAGTCTTATGGTGGCAAAAGAGCGGGAAGAGAGAGCCGCGCATATCGTTGCGATGCAAAAGCGTCGTATGGCTGATCTTGAAACCGGAGATGCAAAGATTAGGGAGATGACAGCGGTTCTCGATGAAAAGCGGATACTGCTTGCAGAGACAGAAAAAGAATCGGCGGTGGCAAAAGCCGGTTATGAGAATGCAAAAGCAGGGTTGTTTTACGCATCCGAAAAAGAAGCAGTGCGGAAACAGAAGGAATTACAAAAACGTCTGGAAGAGATAGAAAAGACCTATGCCGATGCACTTGAGAGGGAGCAGAAGCTGGTTGCGTTCAAGGCGCAGCTGGAAGGCGGAATCGGGGAACAGAAAAGTGTTTTAAAGACATTGGAAAAAGAATACGAAAAGCAAAAAAAGAAAGCACAGAAAGTACTTGGCTGTGAGCAGGAAGGCTTATGGAAAGAGCGCATTTCGGAAATGAAAGAGGAAGAAAAGCGCCTGGAAAAAATAATCCGTGAGTGTGTCACTGAGGTAACAACGAAGCAGGCGGCAAGAAAAACACTCGGAGGACTTTTGTCAGAACGAGAAGAGTTATATCGGAAACTTGAGCCGGTGGAACATTTATACGGTACCATTTCCGGAAGGCAGGCAGGTAAAACGAAGCTTGACTTTGAAACTTATGTGCAACGCAGATATTTGGAACAGATTTTATATGAGGCAAATCAGAGATTTCTTGAAATGTCCGGCGGACAGTTTGTGCTTAAAATGAAAGAGACGGGAGAGGCGGGACAGAAGTCAAATGAAGGTCTTGACCTTATGGTGTATTCCACTGTCACAAGAAGCAGCAGGGATATTGCGACACTTTCCGGCGGAGAATCCTTTATGGCGGCACTTTGTCTTGCGCTGGGACTTGCGGATGTGGTACAACGTGCGGCAGGAAGTGTTCATTTGGACATGATGTTTGTCGATGAAGGATTCGGGTCGCTGGATGAACATGCAAGGCAGCAGGCGGTGCAGATGTTGACGGAATTGACCGGCGACCATGGCAGAAGCGGAAGAATGATCGGTATCATTTCGCATGTCGCGGAATTAAAACAACAGATCGGAAACATACTTTATGTAAAGAAATCCGAGTCAGGGAGTACAATCCGCTGGAAGGATTGACACAAGCAGCATATGCAGAGATTAGCATGTATAATGTGTGAAATGACATGCACAGTAATTGACATGCAAAATATAGGTAAGAAGACGGAGGAACAAATATGAGAATCGGAATGGGATATGATGTACACAGATTGGTGGAAGGTAGAAAGATGATTATCGGAGGCGTGGAAATTCCTTATGAAAAAGGGCTTCTCGGACATTCGGATGCAGATGTTCTCCTTCATGCAATCAGTGATGCGCTGCTTGGAGCCGCTGCACTGGGAGATATCGGAAAACATTTTCCGGATACGGATCCGGCATTCAAAGATGCGGACAGCTTAAAACTGCTGGCCCGTGTCGGCGAGCTTTTGGAAGAGAATAATTATTTTATCGAGAATATTGATGCAACGATTATCGCACAGCAGCCGAAAATGCGACCGCATATCGATAAGATGCGCGAAAATATTGCAGGCGCTCTCGGTATTGAAATGTCTCAGGTGAACGTGAAGGCGACGACAGAAGAAGGTCTCGGATTTACAGGTAGTATGGAAGGCATCAGTTCGCAGGCGATTTGTATGCTGATTTCACCTTCAAATCTTGTGGCAGAGGACGTAATGGCAAGAGGCTGCGAAGGATGCACGGGATGTAAAGCAGGGAAATAGAACCGTATGCAAAGCGGGAAAATAGAGACAGATACCTTGACAAATCCCCCAAATTTGCATATTCTAATGAAAGAAGTAATAGCTAAAGGCAAAGAACGAAAAGAGTAGCTGAATTACCGGTGGAAAGAGAATAACCGTCATCGGCTGAAAGCGGTTAACATGTGGTATCAGTGAAGTGCATTCGGGAGCCGGTTTGGGGAACGTGTAACGATGTGTGGCTAAGAGTTATACTGGTTTACATAATTATACAGACCCGTATTGTCCACGTTACGGATATTGAGAGTTGAAGAACAGAATCTGCTTGTGTAGTTTTTCTGAGTTGATTTACAGGCAGGGGTTGTTTTTCGAAAGTAGAGTGGAACCGCGATAATTGTCGTCTCTATACATTGTATAGAGGCGGCTTTTTGTTTTGAAATGTTTTTATACGACAGTGATTTCTGTTTTATTCACAAATGTGGGCATATATGAGGAAATATCTGCATAAGACCCATTTCAGAGTGATTATTTGGCGGAAAATGAGATTTTTGGGTATTATAAAGAAAATCAATTCAAAAGACCCACGAAAAGGCCTAAAGTATGGGTCTGTATCTAGATTTTTTCACATAGACCCAATTGAGGGAAAAAACAAGTAAAAGCAGATAGAAATTGGGTATTAAATTAAAGCTTATATGCTATATACCCAAATTGCCGCGGAATGAAAGAAAATTTCCGCGAGGTGAAAGAAAACTAGCGCGGTACGAAAGAAAATTGCTGCGGAACGAAAGAAAACTACCGCGGTACGAAAGAAAACTATCGCAACCCGAAATCAACATTTTGCGAAAGATTGTATATTCCTTCGGGAATCAATAAAAAGAGAAGCAAACAGAAAGGATAGATATGGGCTATATCAGCAGAATCAGGGAAGAAATCAGGGTGATCCGTGAACGCGACCCGGCGATTCATTCCAACATGGAAGTTTTTTTATATCCAAGTTTTAAGGTAATGATTCATTATCGTCTTGCGCACAAGATGTATAAGAAAAAACATTATTTTCTTGCACGCTGGATTTCCCAGAGAGCAGCGCGAAAGACAGGAATTGAGATTCATCCGGGTGCGCAGATCGGCAGAGGATTTTTTATCGATCACGGTAATGGTGTGATTATCGGAGAGACAACAATCATCGGCGATAACGTAACGCTTTACCAGGGGGTGACCCTGGGCGGTACCGGAAAGGAACAGGGAAAGCGTCATCCGACGATCGGAAACAATGTCATGATCAGTGCGGGAGCCAAAGTGCTCGGATCGTTTAAAATCGGCGACAACTCCAAGATCGGTGCAGGTAGTGTAGTGCTTGAGGAGGTACCTCCAAACTCTACCGTAGTGGGAGTCCCTGGACGTGTCGTAAAGCGTAACAATGTATCGCTGCCGCAGGAGGAGATGGACCAAATACATCTTCCGGACCCGGTACGTGAGGAGATTCAGCAACTTCAGCAGACAAATGCAACGTTAAACAGCCGATTGACGGAGTTGGAACAGCAGATGAAGAATCTTGGCTGTGGTAAATAAAATCGAAGAAAATAATAACCGGAGAATATGGAACAGAGAAAGAGAGGAAATGTCAATGGAGAATAAAATCAAAATTTACAACACACTGACAAGAAAAAAAGAAGATTTCGTGCCTAATGTGGATGGCAAAGTAAATATGTATACATGCGGACCGACCGTGTACCATTTTGCACACATCGGAAATCTCAGAAGTTATATCATGGAGGATGTACTAGAAAAAACGCTCCGTTATGCAGATTATGATGTAAAACGTGTTATGAACATCACAGACGTAGGACACCTTGCTTCCGATGCAGACACAGGCGAGGATAAAATGCTCAAGGGAGCAAAACGAGAAAATAAGACAGTCATGGAAATTGCCAAGTTTTATACGGATGCTTTTTTCTCAGATTGTGCAAAACTCAATATTAAAACGCCTGATGTCGTTGAGCCGGCTACAAACTGCATTGATAATTTTATTGAAATGATTGAGAAACTGTTAAAGGACGGATATGCATATCAGGCAGGAGAAAACATCTATTTTGATACATCCAAGCTTGACACATATTATGTATTCGGTAATCAGAACGAAGAAGAACTCATGGTCGGTGTACGTGACGATGTGACAGAGGATGAAAATAAGAAAAATAAAAACGACTTTGTGCTTTGGTTTACAAAGTCCAAGTTTGAGGATCAGGCGCTCAAATGGGACAGTCCGTGGGGTGTCGGATATCCGGGATGGCATATTGAGTGCTCCTGCATCAGTATGAAACACCTCGGCGAATATATGGATATTCATTGCGGAGGTGTGGATAATATGTTCCCTCACCACACGAATGAGATTGCGCAGAGTGAGGCGTATCTCGGACACAAGTGGTGTAATTATTGGTTCCATGTACATCACTTAAACGACCAGTCCGGTAAAATGAGTAAGTCAAAAGGAGAGTTCCTTACAGTTTCCCTTTTGGAAGAAAAGGGTTACGATCCACTGGCATACAGATTTTTCTGTCTGCAGTCACATTACAGAAAGCCGCTCATTTTCTCTTATGAGGCACTTGACCAGGCAACGGGAACGTTTAAAAAATTAAAGAAACGCATTTCGGATTTGTCCAAAGAGGGTAAAGTGGATGAAATTGCAGTAAAAGAATATAAGGATAAATTTGTGGAAGCAGTCGGAAACGATATGAATACTTCCATGGGTGTAACTCTTGTGTACGACGTCCTGAAAGCAGATATAGACGACGCAACCAAGAGGGCAATCATTGGCAGTTATGATTACGTGCTCGGTTTGGATCTTTTAAAAGAAGAGGAAACAAAAGACAGCGGCGTGGACAGCGAGCTTGAGTCTTATGTACTTGCAAAGATTGAGGAGCGTAAAGCGGCAAAGAAAGAGAAGAATTTTGCACTTGCGGATGCAATCCGTGATGAATTATTAGAAAAAGGAATCGTTATTAAAGATACAAGAGAAGGAGTCGTATGGGAGAGAGCTTAAGTCTGCTCGGACAGATTAAAGAACAATTTCAATGTGAACCGGTGGATGTGCGTACCTTTTCTCCGCTGACGCTTGCGTTTCTGGGAGACTGTGTTTTTGACCTTATAATAAGAACCGTAGTGGTTGAGCGGGGGAATCGCGCGGCGAATGGTTTGCATAAAACCAAGAGCGCGATTGTAAAAGCACAATCGCAGGCACAGATGATAGAAGCAATTTTGCCGGAACTGACCGATGAAGAACAGTCTGTATATAGGAGAGGGCGCAATGCAAAATCATATACTACAGCTAAAAATGCATCCGTAGGTGATTATAGAAAAGCAACGGGGTTTGAGGCGTTGATCGGATATTTGTACTTGCAGGATCGGATGGAACGGGTATTTGAGCTTGTTAAAAAGGGGCTTGCGGCCATTGGTACAGAAATCTGACATACAGACGAATGACGGATAATAGAATGGAAAAATTCGATAGAAAGAGGTAAACATGCGTTACGAAGAATTTACAATCGAAGGAAGAAATGCAGTGATAGAGGCTTTCCGGAGTGGTAAGCCGATGGATAAAGTGTTCATGCTTGACGGATGTCAGGATGGACCGATGATGACAATCCGCAGGGAAGCAAAAAAGCATGATGTTATGATTAAATTTGTTTCAAAAGACCGCCTGGATCAGATGTCCGAGACCGGAAAGCATCAGGGTGTGATTGCCTATGCTGCGGCATATGAATATGCACAGGTGCAGGATATCCTGCAAAATGCACGAAGCAAAGGAGAGGATCCGTTTGTTATTCTTTTGGACAATATTGAAGATCCTCATAATCTCGGTGCCATCATAAGAACGGCCAATCAGGCAGGAGCCCACGGAGTCATTATTCCGAAAAACCGTGCGGTCGGTCTTACGGCGACGGTGGCGAAAGCTTCAGCCGGAGCTCTCAACTATACGCCGGTGGCGAAGGTGACGAATTTATCCAAGACTATTGAAGAACTCAAGAAAGAAGGACTTTGGTTTGTCTGTGCGGATATGGACGGCCGGATGATGTACCAAATTGACCTGAAGGGTCCCATCGGACTTGTAATCGGTAACGAAGGAGAGGGAATCAGTCGTCTCGTAAAGGAAAAATGCGACTTTACTGCAACAATACCGATGAAAGGAGACATTGACTCGCTGAATGCGTCGGTGGCGGCAGGAATCCTTTCTTATGAGATTGTAAGACAGAGAATGGGAGCAGGTAAGTGAAAAAATCATATGGAGATTATAAAGATGAAGAACTGATTATGCTTCTTCGCGAAGGGGAGCAGGAGGTCATGGATTATCTGATGGATAAGTATAAAAATCTTGTCCGCAGCAGAGCAAAGTCCATGTATATTCTCGGGGCAGATACCGAGGATCTGATTCAGGAAGGGATGATCGGCTTATTTAAGGCTGTGCGCGATTATGATTTTGGACGGGATGCGGGATTTTATACTTTTGCAGAGCTTTGTATTTCAAGACAGATTTACACGGCGGTCCAGGCCTCAGGGCGTAAGAAACATATGCCTCTCAATACCTATATTTCTTTTTACAGTAAAGTGGCGGATACGGGACAGGAAGGTCAGTCATTGGAATTGTCCAGCGTGCTTGAGTCGGAACAGAAAAACCCGGAGGAGGCGTTGATTGATCAGGAAAATGTGGAAGAACTGGAACAAATCATTCAATCTCAGCTTAGTGTGTTGGAACGACAGGTTATTGATCTGTATCTGACGGAGATGGGAACGGTTGAAATATCCAAGATACTTGGTATTGATGAAAAATCAGCAGATAATGCGCTTCAAAGAGCAAAAACTAAAATTCGCAGGGCAATGAGGCAAAAATAGTTTGACGAAGGCAATACGAATGGTATACTATAAGAACGTAGCAATCAATGTAACTATTACATAGATGAACCGGAAAAATTTATCAAAGGGGTGGAAATCATGATAGAGAGAAATGATCCAAACACAAGAATTAAAGAGAAGATTTACAAAGAGTTGAAAGTAACATTTTTGACAATCGAACAGCAAATCAGAGAGATGGAAGACAGCAGAACAGAGCTTGTTGTAAAATGTGATTTGTTTGAAGAATGTCTTTCAAAGTATCTGTTGAGCAGCGGAAGCGACGTTGTAAAAGAACATCTCATGGAAGCACGTGCAGAAATTGAGAACTGTGATCGTGAGCTTGAGAGATTAAGACTTCAGAGAGATGCATATAAGATTGAGATTGAAATGTATGAGACAATGAAATAAGAATGAACCATGCAAAAAACCTGAGAGCGGATGTTCTCAGGTTTTTTGATTTGTGAATATAGGAAGCATGTTAAGAGGCAATTGCATTTTGCGGTGAACCGGAGAGAATCTCAGCGTAATGATCCAGTTTTTCCCGGACAGCAGGCTGTAATTGGGCACTCCATCGTTCCGGAATATTCTCATAACCATATAGGGCTCCGGCCAGAGAACCGGTGAGAGCGGCGATGGCATTGGTATCTCCGCCATGATAAACAGCTTCAAGTATGGCAGTTTCAAAAGTTGCAGTAGTTTCCAAATGATACAGTGCGCTGTCAATTGTATGGTCAATATGACGAAAGCGGGGAGGGAGCGAAGGAAATACTTGTGTAGTAAGCTGCGTTTCTTTCAGGCAGGCAAGAAGCAACTCCCGATATCTGCGCACAGCATTATCGCATACAGTGTTATTGTGAGTCAGGCGGCTTTGTAATAAAACACATTCCAGGTTTTGCCGGCAGAGAATCAGCGGAACACAGCCAAAAAGATTGCTGTTATTGAAATTGTGAGGATTCTGAGAAAATAGAATCCACTCTTTATAACTGAGATCTCTGCAATGTGAAATAACATCTCTGCAACATTCCTCCATATCAATAGGATAGCTGTCGTACCAAGCAACTAAATTGGTGCAACACCGGTCCAACAATTTTTGCATCTGAGCGTATGATTTGGGATTGGATACTTTTTCAAGAGCAGCACAAACACAAAATGCCATTTCGGTCGGATCGGTGACTTCTCCCGGAAGAAGATTCAGCCACCCTTTTCCGATGATGTCAGTGCGTTTTTTATACTGTGTTTTGATGGTTAACTGGGACATGAATTCAGTGGTGGCACCCATGGCATCTCCGATTGCGATACCGTAAAGAGCGCCTTTGATTTTGTTTTTAGAAAATGTGCGCATAGACTCCCCTCCTTTTGGATATCATTATAACATAGTTTCAATATAACTGAAATATTTATTTTCACATTATCCTTTAAAATTGTATGAAGAGGAGAAGTGAAGATGAGCCAGAAACACTCAGAACAGTATAGATTGATTGGAAAAGCGATACAGAGGTATCGGAGAGAAAAAGGATTGACGCAGGAACAGTTGGCAGATGAAGCATGTATCAGCATCAGCTATTTGACAAAGATTGAAGCAAGCGGATGTGACCAGCCGTTTTCGCTTGAAGTATTGCTTGATATTAGGGATGTTCTCGGTGTATCAATTCATAAACTGTTGGAGGATATTGAGTAAAAAGGAGATAAATCATTCTGATAAAATATTAACTGGTAATTACAATGCACCCCCATATCTGCGTAAGCACAGATGAGGAAGGTGCATTTTTTGATGGAAATTGTTTAAAAAATAAAAGAGATTTCAAGCAAAAATGCTTGAAATCTCTTCAGAGCTGCCTAGCGGAATCGAACCGCCGACCTCCGCCTTACCAAGGCGACGCTCTACCGACTGAGCCAAGGCAGCAAACATAAATAATTACCGAACGCTATTGTATCAAAGAAAGAAATCTTTGTCAAACAAAAAACTAGATTATGCAAAAGAAGTGTGGTAATATTTATTTATCAGTGTGGGGAGAAAACAGGATGAATCACATTTTTCTAATAAAGAATTATCTTATTGAAAATGAAAGAAAAGTAAATACGATTTTGAGATGGTTTCCGATTGCATTTTTAATTCTGTGTCCGGCAATGCTTATTGCGCAGTATGCGGGCATGGTTTCTTTTGAGGTGTCTTTTTTAATAAAAATATGTATCGGAATGGTCGTGTTAGCTCTTTTTCCGTTTGTTTTTTCCCGTTATTCTTACAAAGAGGACAAAAATAGAGTTGTTTGCCTGTCAGCCATCGAAATATTCATCTGTATCTTAGCATGTAGCGGGATTGTGCATGTGACGATTTTATACGCTTTCGTGCCGCTTCTTGCATTGCTGTATGTTGATCCGGCGATTTTTGTACGCACGGCCAGAAACTGCTTTATTGTCATGGTGATTGTGGAGATAGGATTGATGATTTATAAGTATCAGGAATCCATGAAAACCGATGTGGTATATCAGGCGGATTATCTTGCGTTTGTTGCACTGATTCTGGAGTATACGTTACTTATGGTTGCGTTATACTATCTGTTACGGCATTTTGAGGAGATGATAGCTTCCGGATATAAATTGGAAAATCGCGGTGACGGTACATTCACAACGGCAGCGGCAGTAATTCAGGAGCAGATAGAAGAGCGCTATAATACAAAAGGACTTTTTCTTGATGTGACGCATCGTGTAAAATCCATGACCCAGGGGCAGTCGAAGAAGTTTTCTGCAATCATTGACGATGAGTTGCCGGGACTTTTGAAAGGGGATCCTGAGAAAATTAAGCTTGCTTTGGTTAATATTTTGTCGGATTTTATACAATATACAGAAAAAAGCGAAGTTGTTTTTGAAGTATCCTATGAGAAAGGAATTACACCAAAAAAAGGACAAGATATCACTGTTGTATGCAAGATTCACTGTGAAGAAGATATTTCTGAGGACCTTCGCTACGGGAATGCACTTGGATTTGCGCTTGGTAAAAATATGATTCAAAAGCTGAACGGAGTGATTCTGAATAAATCCGGAGGTGCGCCTTATTGCACACACTACGTTATTTCTTTCCGGCAGATGGTGGATGGGACAGAGACAGTTTATCAGATGCGCAGTATCCGAAAGAGAGAGCAGGATATGCTGATTGCGGAGTCGCGTAAAAAAGCAGAGAATCTTATGTATGTCAAAGCAGGAAAGGCTTTGATTGTTGATGACAATGAAATGAACCAAAAATTAGTTGCGGCGATACTGAAATCGTACGGTTTGGATTCTGTATGTGTGTCAACCGGGGAGGAAGCTGTAAAAGTTGTACAATCTAAGGAATTTAATCTGATTATATTGGATTATATGATGCCGGTAAAAGGCGGACTTCAGATTGCAAAAGAAATTCGACAGCTGGGGGATCCGTATTATGAAGAGATTCCGCTTATTGCCATGACATCCAACAATACGGAGGAATCCAAGATGATGTTTTATGATAATCGCTTTGCGGAAGTGATTTCAAAACCGATTAAAGAGGATGAACTTCGGCTGGCGATTGCACTTTGCATGTGTCTGTAGGAGATGATGATGAAACTGAAAGATAAATTTATAACAGAATTTGACGGAAAAGGAAAAGTGTTAAGTGCGCTTCTTGGCGTGCTGACACTTTTTGCAATATTGGGACAAATTGCACCGGGAATGTATAATAGAATGCCTGCATATGCAGAATGGATATGCGGTCTTACAACATGGAGCGCATATAATAAACAGGCGGATATGAATATCGTGCAGATGGCACTGATAGGTCTGCCTGTTCTGTTTTTGCTATTCGGCGCAATATATGTATGGTGGAATAAAGGGGCGGGAGCCCGCGCAAAAGAAGCGGGCATTTCTTTTGTAATCACATATATTGCTGTACTTTGTATGTTTTATTTACAAAAAGAAAGTGCTTTGCAGTGGCTTCTCCTATGGGGGTGCAGTTTCGCAGGATATTGTATTCTTTCAGGGAAGAAGGAGACGGAAGTATTTCCGGATCTCGTGGAGAAGAGTGTACTTACTATTCTGGCAACAGCGTCTGTGTTCCTGTGTTTGAGTTTTTTCTCGGGGGCTGTCGGAAGGTTCCGTGACTATGCATCAGAAGCTACAATGATAGCCGGTGGAGTTGTCTTTTTTTTACTTGTATTAAGTAAACCATGTAGAGAAAGAAGATTCATGCTTACATGGCTGCAACTTCTGATTCCGTTTGCATGGCTGGGATTTATTCATTTCAGATACCGCTATGAGAAAGACAGTGCGCTTATTGACTTGTTTTATTCCGGAAGATGGAAGTGGATGTGTGTTCTTCTATGTGTGTTCTTTTTATTCTGCGCAATCATGGAAATCCGAAAAAAAAGGAATACGTTACTGTTTTCTACGGTGATAACGGCGTCGGTTATCCGCATTTTTTCACAGCCGGATGGAATGCTTAATATTGATTATTTCCACAATGGTGAGATTACAATGCCGATGCAGCAGCTGGTATCCTTCGGAAAAGTACCGTATAAGGATATTATACCGATTCACGGGATGTGCGATTACTATTACGGTCTGATAAATTATCTGTTTTTTGATGGAACTTATTTGTCATTAAATGCAGCTAAGGTAGTAGGAAATATTCTGATGGCAGTGGTTTTGGCGACAGTCATCATGGTGTTTGTAGAAAACAGGAGACACGCATTTGCCATTGTTTGGTTTTTCATGCCGTTTATGATTAACGGGGCAGGGATGCGCTATTGGTTTATGTTTATCCTGTTTTTTGTCCTGTTTTCCGGTCGGATGGTAAAAGGACTGCAGAGCTTATATGCATGGATTTTGCTTTCCATTGCTGCAATTGCATGGAATGCTTCTATCGGAGGTGCAGCGGCACTTTCCTTCCTTCCGGTTATTGTATATCGCGTATGTCGCGATTTCCCTGCACAATGGAAGGCGCTGTGTGATAGTAAAGAAAAGCTGAAAAGAAATTTGACATGGTGCGCATGGGGAGCTTTACTTATTGTTGGGGTTTCTTTTCTTCCGCTGTTTTTAAGTATTGTCAGCTATTTAAAAGAGAATACAGGAACAACGTTGTATGTGAACGGAATGGAGATGTTATCGGAGGTTTCGGAAGCGACAGGATACTTTGTGCCGGGACTTCTCAACAGTCAGGGGGATTTCTGGATGGTGACATTTGCATTTTTGATTCCTCTTATCGTAACTTTCGGAATGATGTTTCGGCGCGAAAAGATGGGAGCGGGAGAAATGTTTGTTACTTATCTTCTTGCTTTCTGGGTGCTTGCAAATTATGCATTTGTAAGATACGATGAAGGGCTTCGAGCGGGTGTGCTCGGAATCTTTTTCCTGTTTTTTACAGCGATGACACTTCTTTGGAGCGGCAGGAAAAGTGAGGTTATGCCGCAGATGAAAAATGTTCTGACCGGATTATATGCGACAATGATTGCGCTTGCTGCTTTGCTTGCGGATGACGCTCCGTTTGTGACGTCTGATACACTGGCTTTTGAAAGAGAGGTTCCTGAATATGTTGAAACCGTGATTATGGGACGAAAGATAGAAGATCCTGTTGTGCATGTATCAGGTGATCTTGTTTCGATGCCGAATCTCGGAACCGGATTTATTCAGGGGAATACCCTGGCAAGTCTCCAAAATGTACATGCGCTTGTAGATGCAGCAGAGCAGAAGGGAAAGACTGTATTTGATATTACCAATGCGGTGGCAAACACGGTTTTACTTGACATGCCTTTGTATTTACCATATTCTTCTGCATACAATATCAGCAATGCGATGATGCAGGAGAAGGCGATTGCTATGTTAGAAGAAAAGCTTCCGGATATCATTTTGGCAGCACCGGAAATCCGTTTTGATGATGCACCGTTCAGTTATCGTTGTATGAAGTTGTACAGATATTTGATGACAAAGGATTATGTTCCGTACAAATATGAGAATGTAATATATTTGGCCAGAGGTGAGAATCCGTTGCCGCAGGCGGCGCAGGATTGGGAAGCATTCGCGCAGCTTATGCATAAAAAAGATATAGCTTATCTACCGGCAGTATGGGGAAGCAATGCGGAGCAAATGGCGGAGCCGCTTGAGGAGATCAAGGTTACCACCCGGGCAGAAGAGATGGAAAACGGGGTTCGGATTGTATTCGATCATCCTGTTCCGACGGATCAACTATCCATGATTGGTATTTCGGGATTGTGTGAGGCGATAAAAGGAGAGGCTATTGCGGATGACAGAGAAAAGGCAGGGGCGGACGAGGTAACAAGAGTGACCATGACAACAGCTTCCGGGCTTGCAGATGGTGAGATTGTAGAGTTTGTGTTTTCCCTTAAAGGAGACAGATATCTGATTCCTGTCTGCTGTAGCCCATACGTGACGCAGAAAGAGTATATTGACTATATTGAATTAACATCAGAGTCATGGGAAAACTTAACGGCACAACAGATGAAAATACAGTTATATAAATAACGGGTATAAAAAAGATAGGTCAATGACCTAATGTCATTTATTTATGCTTCAAAAATATTAAGTTAAGGGATAAATCTTCGGATTTGTCCCTTTCTTCTTTTTTCAATATATTTCATTTGGTTTAAGATATTTTGTATATCAAATTTCATAAAAGCGTTAGGCTAAAATAAGGATTTTTATGCAGTAGATGCAAAATGAATTTGCAAAAACGGAAACTCAAAATTCACCCAAAAAACGAGGAGGTTTAAAATGGAGACAATAGAAAAATTGAATTTGTCTGTTAGTACGGTTGATATCAGGTTTTTATGGGTGAAGACCGTAAGATATGGATGAGATTACGGTTAGATTTGAGATCACGATTGCTTCGGCTGTAAGCAAGAGGAGTTTTTACGGACTATGTTCCGGTTTGTAGGTTGACAACCGTAATAACAGTAAGCATGTTACGGTTGTAATGGTAATATTATTGAAAAGTAACGTAAAACATCTAAGAATTTACGGGCGGATTTCCAGTATTAGAACTTGGAACCGTAAGGCACAAAAATATTTACGGGTGGATTGGTAAAAAGTCAGCGCAGAGCCGTAAACGACCAATCAAGTACCAAGCAAACGCGGGGGTACAGAAAAATTCTTTTTGGTGGTAAGTGTCATAAAAAAGAGCACCTCTCACTTTACTAAAAAAGTGAGAGGTGCTCTTTTTCTTAAAACCTTAGCTTAATGATTTTTAACTTAACTAAATGACCTTGAGTCAATGACCTATCTTTTTTGTTGACTATTCCGTTGGTATTTCTTCTGTAGTTCCGTTTTCCTGGGCGTCGGCCTGAGCATCAATTGTCTGTTGTTGTGCTTGTGCCTGTTGCTGCTGCTGTGCTTGTGCCTGTTGTTGCATTGCAGCCTGTGCAGCCTGAATGGCAGCGATATTGTTTGGATCAAGGAAGTATGTCGGTGTGTGTGGACAATAATTGGTAAGTCCAGGCAAACCATCATCTCCCGGCGGAATTTCAATTACTCCCGGACGCTGGTATGGACATGTGGTACATGCGCTCATTCCGGTTGCCATACATACGATTCCGTTTACGTGAACTGTACAAGAATCTGTTGGTACGGTTCCTTCCGCAAAGTATTCTGTAGCAAGATATGCATCACAAATACCGGCAATCGGAAGTTTTCCGGATTTGGAACATATTGTGGCAGTTACAATTCCGCTTGGCTTTGTAAAGGAAGCTGCCGGAAGATTTTCGTGAATCTGCGACATAACCTTTCGCCACATTGCTTTTGAAAGTGATGTTTCGGCGGAAGAACGCATTTTAACATTGTTATCGTATCCGGTCCATGTTGTTGCAGTATAATATGGTGAATATCCTGCAAACCAAACGTCTTTATTATCAGATGTTGTACCGGTCTTACCTGCAATAGCAATATTGCCTCCGAAGTTAACTGCGCCACCGGTTCCTTTTGTTACTACATCCACCATGGCGTCCGTAAGAAGGTAAGCGGTGGATTCTTTTATCACCTGTCGTGTTGTCGGTACTGTATTATCAATCAGAACATTTCCGTCGTGATCTAAAATTTTGGTAAACAGGGTTGGTTTTATATAGGCACCGCCGTTGGCAATTGCTGCGTATGCAGCATTTAATTCCATATTGGTAACACCGTCTGTTACACCGCCGAGCGCCAGCGATTGTGTAATATCAGTAAAGATTTTCGGGCCATCTGCCGTATCGACAGTGCGCTTTTCGACAAGTGTTGTAAATCCGAATTCCTGCAGATAATCAAATCCGAGCTGAGGAGTGATTTGTGTCAGTGTTTTTACCGTAACGATGTTGAGAGACTGCTCTATACCGTAGCGGAGAGAACAGATACCTTTATAGGCTTCACCGTACCAGTTGTTAACCGGAGTTCCGTCTTCATAGGTGTATGGCGCGTCGTTCTGAACAGAGGCAAGAGTCATTCCGGCGCTGTCGAGTGCAGGAGCAAATGCAGCAAGAACCTTAAAGGTTGATCCCGGCTGACGCATGGTATCTGTTGCACGGTTTAAGGTCCGGCTTGCAATTTTGGTACCACGTCCGCCGACCATGGCAACAACGTGACCTGTAGACTGGTCTTGTACAGTGATGGAAACCTGTGGCTGTGGTGTCAGGTTGATACTTTCATCATGTACTTTGTCGCCTGTGCCAAGTACCGCTGCCTGATATGCTGCAATGTCTTCATAGGCTGCATCCTGTGAGTCGTAGAGCAGATTGTAAGCAGCACTTTGTTGCTGGAAATAGGCTTTAAACATTTCTGTCGAGTGGTTTACATAATCCCCGTTTTTCGTTTTGACTGTAAGTTGGTAATCAAGTAACCATTTGGTATTTTCAGGGTAGTTTTCTTCATTGTTGTAAATATCGTCACATATGCGTTGGATTTTTGGATCCTGAGCGGCATAAATCTGAAGTCCGCCGCTGTATACAAGTTTGTATGCCTGAGTTTCGTTATATCCCTTTTCTTCCATCAAAACTGCAGTTACTTCGTCAATAAGTGCATCAACATAGTATGTGTTGATGGATTCGGTATCTTTTTCTTCGTTGACCATCTGGATGCGTTCATATACGTTGTCTGCAAGCGCTTTGTCGTGTTCGGCCTGAGTGATATATCCCTGTTCAAGCATGTGGCGAAGCACTTTGGCACGCCGTTCCGCATTCTTGTCCGGGTGTGAAATCGGATTAAATTTGGATGGGTTTTGGGTAATACCCGCAATGACGGCGCATTCTGAGAGGGTCAACTGTGATACAGGCTTATTAAAATAACGCATGGAAGCAGCCTGCACACCGAGGGTGTTCTGTCCTAGGTTAATGGAGTTCATATAGAGTTCCAAAATACTCTTTTTATCCATTCGTTTTTCCAATTCAATGGCAAGATACTGTTCCTGGATTTTACGTTTTATCTTAACAAAGTTGGAGTTTTCGCCGACCCAGCCTTCAAATACATTGTTTTTCAAAAGCTGCTGAGTAATTGTGCTGGCCCCCTGTGTCAGGTCACGGCTCTGCACGGCCACATAAGCAGCACGGACAATACCTTTGATATCAATACCATTGTGTTGGTAAAAACGTTCGTCTTCGATTGCAACGAAAGCGTCTGCCATATCCTGAGGAATCAGATCCATGTTAACATAGCTTCGATTGGAATCTGTTCCGACCAGTTTGGCGATTTGTTTACCGGTAGAATCGTAGACAACGGTTGCGTATCCGGTAGGGCGAACGTCCAGACTGGAGATGTCAGGCGCGGATGCCAGGATACCTTTAAATATTCCGATACCGAAACATATGCCTATAATTCCGACGGCAATGATGCATACAAGCAGTGCTTTGAAAAAATAAAGCAGAAACATCTTGCTGAATTTAGTTGATTTTGAATTGAGCTGCCGTTGTTTGCGGCGAATGCTCCTTTTGCCATA
Source organism: Lachnospiraceae bacterium (assembly GCA_017482005.1). The sequence goes on along the minus strand of JAFUOI010000008.1, from coordinate 44,886 downwards.
GTTCATGAACATAGCCTCCCTATTCTTCATGATTATACCAAAAACAGACATTAAAAGGAAGAAAAATCTTCCATATTAAGGATTGTTCACAAAAAAAGACATGGTTATTCCGAAATTGCCACATATATAGAATGTATTGGAAATGTAAAATCTTGAAATCGGAAAAGCAATATAATATAATGTGCTGTGGTGTGCAAAGGGACACACAGTGGAGGTTTTTAAAATGAAAGATTTAACGAAAGGCTATCCGGCAAAGGTCATAATGATGTTTGCCATTCCGCTTATGTTCGGATATATATTTCAACAGTTTTACAACATGGCAGACAGTAAGATTGTCAGTACCTATGTGGGGACGAACGCTTTGGCGGCTGTCGGAGCTACAGCGGTTGTATTTAATACAATGATTTTCTTTGTCAATGGATTGACGCAGGGATTTTCAATCCTCATTGCAAACAGTTTCGGTGCAAAAGATATGCAAGGGCTCCGTCGCTATGTGGCAGGCTCCATCGTCTATACTGTGAGTGTGACAGCCATAATGACGGTGGCGGGACTTGTGTTTATTGTTCCGATTTTGGAACTTTTACAGACCCCGCCCGAAATTATGGAAGCAGCCACATCTTATGTAAGGATAATTATTGCGGGAATGGCAACGTCTTCTCTTTATAACATGTGTGCCAATACACTCCGCGCAGTCGGTGACAGTAAAAATCCTTTGTATTGCCTTCTGGTAGCGGTTATTGTCAATATTGCGCTGGATCTTTTGTTTGTGCGGGATTTTAAGATGGGAATTGAGGGAGCGGCGTATGCAACCGTGATTGCGCAGGCATTGTCCGGGCTTATGTGTCTGACGATTATTTTATTTAAGTTCAAAGAAATCCTGCCCCGGAAGGCAGATTGGAAATTTGAAAAAGAACGTTACCGTAATCTGTTTACCACAGGTTTGTCCATGGCACTTATGGGATGTATTGTAAATATAGGAACCATTGTGCTGCAGGGGGCAATTAATGAGCTGGGAACAGATATTGTTGCGGCGCACACGGCTTCAAGGCGTGTGTTTGATGTTATGACAGTGATGCTCTATACGGTAGGTATTGCGATGACAACTTATGCAAGTCAGAATATGGGAGCGGGAAAACCTTTGCGTGTCCGTCAGGGAGTAAGACATGCAAACCTTATTGTGACAGGAATTACCACATTGTTGATTGTATTTTGTTATGTGCTCGGTGAGCCGTTGTTAATTTGGATAACAGCCACGGGTAACAGTACAATTATTGATGCGTCAGTGATGTATCTGGAACTGAGCGTCTGGTTTTTCTATGTGCTGGGACCGCTCTTTGTCATGCGTTGTACTTTGCAGGGGATGGGAAGAAAAATTATTCCGCTTTTCTCCAGTTTTATGGAGATGGTCGTAAAAGTTCTGTCAGCAGGATTTTTAGTTCCGGCATTTGCCTATGTGGGCGTAGCGCTTACGGAACCGATTAGTTGGATTGTGATGATTATTCCTCTGCTTGTTGCTTACTTTGTGAAACCGCCGGAGAAGATGCTGGACGCAGAAGAAAGTGTGGGAGAGAATGAGTGATTTGTTTCAGGTAGTAAAAGACCTTGTCGGACGGTTTTTGGGGGTAAGTTTTATTGCGATGGAGTGTCTTTTTTTAGTTTCCTGCGGGTCACTGATGAATGTCAGCTCAGAAGTTGCGACAGAAGAAGAGCAGGAAGAGGCCGTTGAAGAGCTTCAAGTTCATTTTATCGATGTGGGTCAGGGGGATGCAACCTTAGTTTTTTCGGGCGATCACGCGATGTTGATTGATGCGGGTGATGACAGCAAGGGGACGAAAGTACAGCTTTATTTACAAAATCAAGGGATAGAAAAACTGGATTACCTTGTGCTTACGCATACAGATGCAGATCATATCGGAGGTGCAGATGTAGTCATAAGTAAGTTTGATATAGGTAACGTTTTGATAGGGGATTATCCGAAAGATAACAAAGTCTACAGAGATTTGATGCAGGCATTGGAGACAAAGCGGCTTGCTTATTCTACTCCGGAGGTGGGAGATACTTATGCGTTGGGCGATGCATTCTTTACGGTTGTAGCACCGAATCGGACATATTCTGCTCCGAATAATTCTTCGGTTGCATTGGTGTTGCAAAACGGACAGAACAGATTCCTGTTTACCGGCGATGCGGAGGAAGAGGCAGAAAAGGATATTCTTGCCAATGAATTCAATATAGACTGCGATGTGTTGAAGGCAGGACATCATGGAAGCCGTACTTCAAATACGAAGGAATTGCTGGAGGCAGCCTCTCCGGTTTGTGTGGTTATCAGTTGTGAGGAAAACAATTCCTATGGTCATCCTCATGCGGAAGTACTGAATAATTTGCGTGCCATGGGTGTAAAAGTATTCCGTACGGATGAGCAGGGATCAGTAGTTGCAATTTCTGACGGTGCGGAAATCACATGGAACTGTGCGCCGTCCGAGAGCTGGAAAGCAGGAGAAAGTACCGGCAATTCTTCGAGGGAGGAAAGTGCTTCTGTATCTTCGGGACCGGTGGCAGATACAAAAAATGAAGAGTCTTCTTTTCCACCGGCTGAAACAACATCGGAATCGGAATCAGTCACAGGCAACTATGCAGTAAACAGCAGAAATGGAAAGATACACATTGTAGGAGTCTGTCCGGCGACAGGAAACGGAGATGATGCGATGACAAGTCCGGTCCATTTTGCCACTTATGAGGAAGCGGAGGCTTACTCGATACAAGTTGAACCGGGACAAGATAAGAGAAAGTGCGGAAATTGTTATAAGTAGAAACGAAAAGTCAATCGGTAAGAAAATTATCGGTTGATTTTTTTGTTTTTTATTGACAAACAATACAATATGTGATTATATGTTCATATGAGAATATAAGAACGGATGATTATAACTAAGATGTATAGGCATGAGTTTGTAGAAAGAATCTACTGTGATTATATGAAAGTTTTAAAAATCCGGAAGGAGAATAAAGATGAACGATAATAAAAAGTTTTGGCAGAGATATGCCCCAATTTATTCGCTGCTTATGAGAGGTGCGGACAAAAGTTATGACGAAATATGTGCAAAGGTAGACAGTTATTTAAAAAAGGATATGAACGTACTGGAACTTGCATGCGGAACCGGAATGTTTACATTTCGCCTGGCAGATAAAGTAAAGAGCTGGGAGGCGACAGACTTTGCGGAAAATATGGTAAAGGAAGCGGAGATATCGTATAAAAAGCATGGAAGTGAAATTGCAGGACTGAGCTTTTCCTTGCAGGATGCAACGAATCTTCCGTATGAGGATGAGAGCTTTGATGCGGTAATGATTGCGAACGCACTTCATATTATGCCGGAGCCGGAGAAAGCGCTTTCGGAAATTCGACGCGTTCTGAAAAAAGACGGTCTATTATATGCTCCGACATTTGTGCATGGGGAAGGGACTGCGTTTGCTTTTCGGACCGGGTTGATTGAACTGTTTGGATTTAAGGCATATATCAAACCGACAAACGAAGAGTTTGCACAGTTTATCGGGCAACAAGGATTTCGGGTTATGGAACATGATAAAGTCGGTAGCAAAGTAGCACCGCTTTGTTGTATGATTGCAAGTAAGAGAGAGTAGGAGGTAGGCAGATGTTATTATTGATTCAGTGTATTGTGTGTTGCGTAGTTTTTACTCTCATTATTTTGCCTGCGCAGTATAAAGATCCGCTTTGCATGATTGCATCGTATCCGCCGGAGGTCAGAAAAAGAGTATCAGAACTTCCGCAGTACAAAGATGTTGCTGTGGAAAAAGAGAAAAAGCATAAGGGAAAGAAAGTGTTCGGGATTTTCTTTTTTGCGGGCGTGTTGGCAGCAGTTGCATATGCTTCCGGATGCAGAAGTTTTTTTGAGACATTTTTCCATGTTTTTGTACTGTTTTTTGCGGTAAACATTTATGACATGGTGGTTCTTGATTGGGGCGTTTTCTGTCACAGTCAAAAACTCAGGATTCCAGGTACGGAGGATATGGATAAAGAATATAAAAACAAATTGTTTCATGTCAGAGGTGCAGCCATAGGCTGTATGCTTGGCATTATCGTTGCAAGTTTGTCCGGTTGCATTGTTCATTTGGTTTTATTATAATAGAATGCAGTAAGCAACGGCTAACTTTTGATGATGTGTCAATGCGGGTTAAAGGACAGAAAAAATGAAATTACGACAGGCTTATTCGCACAAGGATTGGCGCGATATAAAAAAATTATATAACGAAGCATTTCCGGCAAATGAAAAGAAACCATTTTGGATGATTCGGTGGAAATGCAAACAGAAAGTCTCCGACGTGTGGGTGCTGGAACAGGATGATGAATTTGTTGGGCTGGCAATCACGATGAACGGTGAGAATCTGGTGCTGCTTGATTATTTCGCGGTTCGTTCAGATAAACGCGGAAGCGGAATCGGTTCACAGGCGCTTGCTGTTTTACAGGAGAAATATGGAGAACAAAGATTTTTTCTTGAAATTGAAAGCATAGAAGAGGGAGCAAAGACGCAGGAAGAGCGTGAACGCAGAAAGAAGTTTTATCTTGCGAACGGAATGCAGGAACTCGGAGTTGAGGTAACTTTATTCGGCGTGGATATGGAGCTGCTCGGTTGTAATTGCAACGTGGATTTCGAGGAATACCGTGGACTTTATTTTGATATTTACGGAAATTGGGCGGCAAAAAATGTGATTCGGCGGTAAAACATACCGCTTACCGAGAAAAAAATACCGATGACCGCAAAATCCGACATTTTTAATTTTGTGGCGGTATAATGCACTCAGGAGGTGAGGAAATGAACTTTCGATTAGTTATTGATAAGTCAAAAGAAGAAGAGGTTGTGGCGACAGTTCATAAGAAGTCGGAACTGACGGATAAGATAGAAGAACTGGTCATGCAGTACGACGGTTCGGATGAAATTACAGCCTATACGGAAGATGACATCAAAGTTCTGAAACTGAAGGAGATTGAGTGCATTACGGTAATCGACGGAAAAACATATGCGATATGCGATGGTAAAGAACAGTTCCGCTTAAGGCAGCGGCTTTATGAAATGGAGGAACTTTTACCGGAGTGTTTTATTAAAATCAACAAATCTTCTTTGGCAAATCAGAATAGAATCGAAAGATTCACCGGAATGTATACGGGAGCCGTGGATGTGGTGTTTAAAAGCGGCTATACGGAATATGTTTCCAGAAGATGTTTTGCGGATATTAAAAGGAGGTTGAATGTGAAATGAAAAAACATGTAGTAGATTTTATGCATAGAGGACTGGTGGCATCCGTCGGAGGCCCGGTGATACTGGCGATTGTTTATTTGTGTATACAGGGCGGTGGCCCGGCAATGACCCTGACAGTCAATGAGGTGGCACTTGCAATCTTAACTTCTGCATTGATGGCATTTATCGCAGCCGGTGTCAGCGTGGTATATCAGATCGAAAAACTCCCGCTGATGTGGGCGAGCTTTATTCAGGCGATTGTTCTTTATTTTGATTATTTATTGATTTATCTGCTGAATGGATGGCTGAAGAGTGAGCCTAAGGTGATTTTTCTCTTTACAATCATATTTATCGCCGGTTATGCGGTTATCTGGACGATGATTTATTTCTTGTCCATCCGCCCGGCTATCAAAAAAATGAACCGTAGATTACAGGAGGAAGTATGAGTAAAATAGTATTTTTTTGTATCCCGGCGCACGGACACACAAATCCGACGCTCGGAGTGGTAAAGGAATTAATCGCAAGAGGTCATGAGGTGACCTATTATTCTTATGAGCCTTTTCGCGAAAAAATAGAATCGACAGGTGCAACTTTTGTGGCATGTGATGCGTTTGATGCAGAGCAGAAATTGGATCCGAAGGATGCAGTAAAAGTCGGAAAGGACCTGGCTTTTTCCACAAGACTTCTCGTTGACACCACGCTTGCGCTCAATGACAGCGTATGCAAAGAGATGGAGCGTCTGAAGCCGGATTGTATCGTGGCAGATTCCATGGCGGTCTGGGGAAAAGCAGTGGCGCTTAAAATGGGAATTCCGTTCGTTTCTTCCACGACGACCTTTGCTTTTAATCAGCATTCGGCAAAAATTTTAAAGCAGAGCATTGGCGAATTGTTCGGAATGATTTTTTCCATGGGAAAAATCAATAAAGACATTAAACGGCTTCAGGATGCGGGATTTCCTGTGAAAAGTGTACTTGATTTAATTCAGAACGATGAGAATACGGAGACAGTTGTCTATACCTCACCGCAGTTTCAGCCGTGCAGTGAAACGTTTAACGAAAAGTATGCGTTTGTAGGACCGTCGGTAAGACCGGCAGAAAACGTGATTACAAAAGAAAGAGAGAAACTTATCTACATCTCTCTCGGAACGGTTATGAATGACAATGTGAAATTTTTCAAAAACTGTATCAAGGCAATGAAAGACACGGATTATCAAGTGATTATGTCTGTCGGTAATTTGATAGACAAAAAAGAACTGGGAGAAATCCCGGAAAATATTTCCGTACAGGAACATGTGGATCAGATCGCAGTACTTCAGCAGGCTGACGTATTCCTTTCACACTGTGGAATGAACAGTGTCAATGAAAGTTTATATTATGAGGTGCCTCTTGTGACATATCCGCAGACATCGGAACAGGGCGGTGTTGCAACAAGAGTGGAAATGCTCGGTGCGGGCGAAAGATTGCTTAAAGCTAACCCGGAAAGCATCCGTGAAACGATTGAAAAAGTAATGGGTGACGCTTCCTATAAAGAAAGTGCAAAGGTGATATCGGAAGGTTTTAAGGCCTGCAGCGGAGCAAAAGGCGCAGCAGATAAAATCATGCAGGTGTGCGGTGGTAAGTGACGGAGAATCATTGCGTAAAACTTGCACAAACATAAAAAATTTGATACACTGTATAGGATTGAAGGGCAACGCTTTTTGGTTGCCCTTTTTTTAGACTTTGCGAAGTGGGGGCTTTGCAAAAAAACAGGAGGTATAACTATGTTAAATGTGTTAATTACAGGTGCACAGGGACATGTAGGTTCGGCACTTCAGCAGCTTCTTGACAGCAGAGAATACCGTATTTTGACAACGGACATTGAAGAGATGGACATTACGAAGCATGATCAGGTGGTTCAGTACATGAAAATCAATCGTCCGGATGTCATAATCAACTGTGCGGGATTTACAGATGTAGAAGCTTGTGAGAAAGATCCGGATAAGGCGTATCTTGTCAATGCCATCGGTGTCCGTAATCTGGCGGAAGCAGCAGAGGAAATCAATGCAAAATTTATTCAGATTTCTACAGATGATGTGTTTAATTCCAGAGCGGAGCGTCCTTACAATGAATTTGATGAAACAAGTCCGAAGTCGGTATACGGTAAGTCAAAACTTGCCGGAGAAAAAATATTGACTCAGCTTTGCAACCGTTTTGTTATTATCCGCAGTTCCTGGAATTACGGAATCGGAAAAGATTTTGTGGATGAGTTACTTTCTGCTGTGGGAAAAAAAGAAACGTTCAATGTGGCACAGAACCGCTACGGTGTACCGACCAGTACAAAGGAAGTTGCGAAGGTAATACAGTATTTTATAGATAACGACGAATACGGCATTTATCATGCAGTTTGCAAAGGCAGCTGCAACCGTTATGAGTTTGCGCAGGCTATTTTGGAATATACGGGGAATACAGACAAATTAAAATTGATTCCGATTGATAAGACGGATGTGCTTCGTCCGGATTACTGCGTACTTGATAATATGATGCTCCGTCTGACGGGCATGGAAGAACCGGCAGAGTGGAGAGTAGCTCTCAAGGAATATTTAGAAGAAACGGGAGGGCTGGAGTAATGGCAGAAGCAAAAAAAGAAAAAAAGAAATTAGGTCTTTCGACCAAGATTTTTATTGCGTTGCTCATTGGGGCAGTGACGGGTATTGTGATTCACTATGCGATACCGGCCAGTGATTTTAAAGATAAGTTTATTGTAGAGGGTGTTTTATACATCATCGGACAGGGATTTATCCGCCTGATGCAGATGTTGGTCGTTCCGCTTGTTTTTTGCTCGCTTGTATGCGGAAGTATGGCAATCGGTGATACAAAAACACTTGGAAAAGTAGGAATTAAGACAGTGGGGTTTTATATTGCAACTACAGCACTTGCTGTAACAATTGCCCTTTCTGTAGCCTACATGATTAATCCGGGAATCGGTCTTAATATGGACGCGGTGGAAAAGGCGGAAATGACAGCGGCACAGAGCAGTACCAGCATTGTGGATACGCTTCTTAATATCATTCCGAAGAATCCGATTGGCTCCATGGCAAATGGGGACATGCTTCCGATTATTGTGTTTGCACTTTTTGTGGGAATTATGCTGGCAAAGCTCGGAAGCAAAGCCAGTACAGTGGCTAATTTTTTCAGTCAGTTTAATGATGTGATGATGGAAATGACGATGGCAATCATGGGGATTGCACCGATTGGTGTGTTCTGTCTGATCGCAAGAACTTTTGCGACTGTTGGTTTCTCTGCGTTTACTCCGATGCTCAAGTATATGGGTAGCGTTGTTTTGGCATTAGTTATTCAGTGTTTTGTGATTTATCAGATTTTCTTGTTTGTTTTTACCCGATTAAATCCGATTAAGTTTATCAAGAAATTTTTACCGGTTATGGGGTTTGCATTTTCAACAGCAACATCCAATGCGACGATTCCGATGTCTATTGATACGTTATCGAAAAAGATGGGAGTCTCCAAACAGATTTCTTCTTTTACAATTCCTTTAGGGGCAACTATCAATATGGATGGTACTTCCATCATGCAGGGAGTTGCGGTTGTGTTTATCGCTCAGGTGTATGGAATTGATTTGACAATCGGAAATCTTGCAACAGTTGTTTTAACGGCAACACTTGCATCCATCGGTACCGCAGGTGTTCCGAGTGTAGGACTTGTAACACTGGCAATGGTACTTAACTCCGTGGGACTTCCGACGGAAGGAATTGCACTCATTATGGGTATTGACCGTATCTTAGATATGATCAGAACGGCTGTAAATATTACAGGTGATGCTGTGTGTACAACTATTGTTGCTCATCAGGAAAAAGCATTAAACAAAGATGTATTTAATGCATCCTAATATACGCCGAGAATTTTTAAGAATAAAAGCAGAAGGACAAGCAGGATTGTAGGTTTTACGATTCTGCTTCCTTTATTTATGACAAGACCTGCGCCGATATAGCCGCCGAGCATGTTGCAGGCGGCAGCAGCCAATCCGAGAGAAAACAGTACCTGCCCATTTAAAATAAAAATAATGAGAGAGGTAATGTTGGTTGTCAGATTAATCACCTTTGCATGGGCGTTGGCTGAACCTACGCTGATTTTGGCAAAGGTAGTAAATGCAATAATCAGGAAAGTTCCGGTCCCCGGTCCGTAAAATCCATCGTACATTCCGATGATAAGAGCTGCAATTACAGCGGTGATGTAGGTCTTTGCATTTAGAATGAGTTCCGCCTCAGGGTTGTCTTTAAACAACTTTTTGTTTAGGACAATGAATGCTGCAAAAGGAAGTACGCCAAACAAGATGTATTCCATGATTTTTTCGTCCATCATAAGCGATAATTTTGCGCCGACGGAAGAACCGATAATGGCACTGATAACGGAAGGGATGGCTAACTTAAAGTTGACGAGTTTATTTTTGATAAAGCGTATAGTTGCCAATGTTGTTCCGCATGTGGACGAAAGTTTGTTGGTAGCAACCGCCTGATGCATCGGAAGGCCTGCAATCAGGTAAGCCGGAAGCGATATAAGACCGCCGCCTCCGCCGATGGCATCCACAAGTCCGGCCAGAAATAAAAGCGGACATACAAATAAAAATGTTCCTATCGTTAGTGTCATAATTATAATCCTTTGTAGTTATTTATTGCCGAGTTGCCAAAAAGCAACTGCACTGGCAGCGGCGACATTGAGAGAATCAACGCCGTGTGCCATAGGGATGCAGACGGTATAGTCGCAATCTGCGATGGTCTGCTTACATAAGCCATCCCCCTCAGTTCCGAGGATGACGGCGAGTTTTTCTTCTGCCATGAGGTTTGGGTCATCGATATTGACCGCTATGTCGCTAAGGGCCATGGCTGCGGTTTGAAAGCCGAGGTCTTTTAAGGTTCGCATACCGGAAAGAGGCCAGTCACATTCTTTGCTGCCGATCCATGTCCACGGAATCTGAAAGACAGTCCCCATGCTGACGCGGGAAGAACGGCGATAAAGAGGATCGCTGCAACCGTGGGTCAAAAGAACCGCGTCCATACCAAGGGCGGCTGCGGAACGGAAGATTGCTCCGACATTGGTCGGGTTCATGACATTTTCAAGGACGGCGACTCTACGGGAATTTGCGCATATATCTGAGACAGTGGGGAGTTGTTTGCGACGCATTGCACAAAGAAGTCCTCTTGTCATTGCAAAGCCGGTAAGCTTTGATATAACCGCTGTTTCTGCGGTAAAAACCGGAATGTGACCGTTGCGGTCAACGAGACTTTGGGTGGTTCCGTCCAGCTGATTTTTTTCAATGAGCAGAGAAATCGGCTCGTATCCTGCATTTAGTGCCCGCTCAATTACGTTTGGGCTTTCTGCGATGAATATACCGGGATTTGGCTCGTAGTAAGTGCGCAGCTGATTTTCATTAAGGCGCGCGTAGACATCCAAATCCGGATCGGAAAAATCTTTAATTTCAATGATGTTACTCATGTGCAACTCCTGCTTTTTATAGTGAAATTTATTTACCAAGGATTAGTATACGAAAGAAACAGATTTGCCGCAAGGGTAATGTCATTAAGTCAGCGGCTTTTAAAAAGTAGATCGTTCAAGTTTTTTGTTCATAAACATTCCTATTGTCATAATAGAACATAACTGCGAGGTCTGTTTACGGTCAGATTTCTCAATTTGTACATTTAAGCCGTATGTTTTTTCGTCTTTTACGTTTGTCCTTAAATATATATCTATCTGAAACGTAAATATAATGCTTTTATTACGTTCGAAATCAAAACTAGCATAGAAAAAGCCGTAAATCATATTTTTTCTTACGGTCGTTTTATATTAATCTCAAAAGAAGAACGTACTCATCCTTAAAACTTACGGACTGGACGAAAGTTTTTTTGCATGCAACCGTAATTCCCAAATCAGCGCCGAATGAAACTTTAAGTTGACACAAGGAAGATTTGTTTTTGGCTGGATAGGAAGAGGCGTTCGTTGTATAATGAGAGAAGAAATGAGAGGTATCTATGAGATTTAGAAAAAATAAAGAAAAATAAAAGACGACGCTGCGTCAGGTATTGCTTGTGACGCTGCGTTATATACCATAATAGACCATGAAAGGTGGTGAAACGCTATGTCAAATTATACGACAGGAGAACTTGCAAAGGCGGCGGGAGTGACAGTGCGGACCGTGCAATATTATGACACAAGAGGAATTCTTATTCCGAGTGATTTCAGTGAAGGCGGCAGAAGGCTTTATACGGAAAATGATCTTAAAAAGTTGAAAGTGATTTGTTTTTTGCGGGAACTGGGACTTAGTCTTAATCATGTGGGAGATATTCTTGAGGCAGACAATGCGACAAAGGTTATCAATCTTCTTTTGGAAGAACAAAGAAAAACGCTTGAGACGGAAGTGGCGGAGCGAAAATCACAACTTGACAGAATTTCCGATATTCAAAAAGAAATGAAAAATATTGCAGATTTCTCCGTTGAAAACTTAGGTGATGTAGCATATGTTATGGAGAACAAAAAGAAAATGAAGAAGGTGTATTCGGTAATTCTCGGTATCGGGTTAGTGCTGGACGGATTGGAACTGGGAGCTTTCATTTATGCCATTAAGACAGGAAACTGGTGGCTGTTTGCGGCAGTGCTTCTGCTCATGCTCATCGTTCTTTTTCCGCTGATGAATTTCTATCACAAATATACAGTCTATATTTGTCCGGAATGTCATGAGGTGTTTAAACCGAAGAAATCAGAGTGGTTTTGGGCAAATCATACGCCGAAGACAAGAAAACTTACCTGCCCGTGTTGCAGTTATAAGGGATTTTGTGTGGAAACGTACGGTGTTACATCGGAAGAAGAAAAGGAGGTTTAATTATGATACAGGAGAAAAAGAAAACAATCCTATATTTAATCTGGGCATTTGCGATTGCGTGGATTTTGCAGGTGATTGCCGGTGCGGCTGCAAATGTTACGACAGATGCAACCGGTATGACGAGTACGCTGGGGAACCTGATTTTCACCGCGGCGCTTACGGTTTCCATGTATGCACCCTTTGCAGCAGTACTTCTTTCAAAATATCCGCTCAAAGGCATGGGGTGGGTTCCGAAGTTTAAAGGGAATATCGGCTGGATGATTTTGGCATGGATCGGCCCGCTTTTGTTTACAGTGCTTGGTGCTGTCTTATATTTTGGTATATTTCCGGCCCGGTTTGATTTGACAGGGGCTTATCTGGCGACCGCTCTCGGCGAGGAAGGAATGGCACAGATTCAGGCGCAGGGAATGACCCTGCAGCAACTTTTGATTATTCAGATTGCATCGGCACCATTGTATGCGCCGTTTATCAATATGTTTGCCGCCCTCGGCGAGGAAGTCGGTTGGCGCGGAATGTTGTATCCACAGTTGAAGAACTTTTTCGGTAAGACAAAAGGACGTATCATCGGAGGAATCATTTGGGGCGCATGGCACTGGCCGATTATGCTGGTTGCAGGATATGAATACGGAAAAGAATATCCGGGAGCACCGGTTTCGGGAATGATTGTTTTTTGTGTTTTTACTATTGTCGGCGGTACCCTTTTGGATGTATTATATGAAAAGACAAAGTGTATTTGGGTGCCTTCTTTGGCGCACGGTGCAATTAACGGGACTGTGTCGCTTGCGATCTATCTGACAAAGCCGGAGTACATAGATCAGATGATTTTCGGACCGGCGCCGATCGGTATTATCAGTATGATACCGGCACTCTTACTGGCAGTGATTGTTTTATGTAAGGACAGGTGAGTGGCAGGTTAAAGTACCGGATGATATTTTGACTTGGAGGAAACAGGCATGGGTTTTACAGAAAGTTTCGGTATGGCATTTTTGGTACTGATTGTGATTGCGCTGGCAGTCAGCAGCGTAGGATTTTATAAGTATGTATATTTTATTTCGCTGGGCTACGGCTTTTCTATTGCGGCAATGGGAATTGCAATGCCGGTTATGTTCAGGGAAAACTTAAGTATTGCAACTATCGTTGCGTGCCTGCTTTTTGTCGTTTACGGTTGCAGACTCGGCGGATATTTGCTTGTGCGCGAGATTAAGAGTGCATCTTATCGCAGCACTATGAAAAAAGAAATCAAAGACGGAAAAGACATGAAGATGGTAGCAAAGATAAGCATTTGGGTAAGTTGTGCCCTGCTTTATGCGCTTCAGGTATCCCCGGTGTTTTTCCGTATGAAGACGGTCGCAGCCACGGATCCGGTAGCGGTAGCGGGTGCTGTCATTATGGCCCTTGGCATTTTGCTGGAGTCGGCGGCGGACTGGCAGAAATCAAAGCAAAAAGCTGTAAATCCAAATCGTTTCTGTGACAAAGGCTTATATAAAATTGTACGTTGTCCGAATTATCTGGGAGAGGTGCTGTTTTGGACGGGAGTGTTTGTCTCTTCCGTGAACATACTTGACGGCGGATGGCAGTGGGCAGCAGCCCTTGCTGGTTATCTTTGTATTGTGTACATTATGTTTGGCGGTGCAAGAAGACTGGAACTTCGTCAGAACCGCAACTACGGAGAGGATCCGGAGTATCAGGCTTATGTGAAAAAGACACCTATCTTGCTTCCGCTCATTCCGCTTTACAGCGTGGCAAAGTACAAATGGCTGGTTGGTTAAGACTTATGTTTATATCTTATCAAGAAGCAGAAAAAGTAGGAGGTGCATTATGACAGAAGGGATTATAGCTTTTATCATATGGGTACTGGTAAGCTTCGTGTTTATCATTATTGGAATCTACGACCTGCGGGCAGAAGAAGTCGTGGGATTTTGGTCAAACGGAAAGAAGCCGGAAGTGACGCCTGAGAACCTGAGAGCATATAATCGGGCTGTCGGTATGTTGTGGATCGGGTTTGCGATAATCTTCCTGTTGCTGGGAGTGCCTCTGTTGGCAGGTGATAATTCTCCGCTTGTCGTAATTACGCTGCTGGGAAGCATGGCAGAAATCGTGGCACTTATGGCAGTATATGTGCTTGTGATTGAGAAAAAATATTGTAAGAAATAAAATGAATTCATGGAATAAAGCGAATTCATGAAATTAAGAAAGTGTCGTAAATAAATGGCAGTGATTTTGATATGCGCCGTTTATTTTACGGCTCTTTTTTTGTTTTTGGGTATATGCAGAAGAAAGAAGTGTGTGGAGCCAATATTCATGCGCATTTGGTTTACATAATTTTGATTTTGGGTCTATATAAGAAAACCTGAACTCAATACCCTCACTTTGATGTATTTTGTGGGTCTGAGCTATGTTTTTTGCTTTATAGACCCAATATGGAATTTTACAACGAAATAAATGTTCAAAATTGGGTATTAATATAAGATTTTTTCGCATATACCCAAAGAAAGCGCAACAAGAGAGCCGCAGCAAAGAAAGTGCAACAATGAGGAAAATGCAGTGGACGTACATAACATGGAATTCGAAAGCATATTTTGTAACGGAGGTGTTGTGATTCATGAAAATAAATATCAAAAAACTTGTTGTTTGCATTGCGATTCCCCTTGCAGTCGGAGGTGTGGCGGCATTTTTGACAAGAGGTGCTGTAACAGAGTTCGCAACTATTGAAAAGCCGCCGTTTGCGCCGCCGGCGTGGCTGTTTTCGGTTGTTTGGACGATTCTCTATACTTTGATGGGCATTTCATCGTATCTGATTTCTGAGTCTAAGTCGTCGTCTGACCAAAAGGAACAGGCAATTACGTTATACTTTTATCAGCTGGTAGTGAATTTCTTGTGGCCGATTTTCTTTTTTAATTTCGGATGGTATCTATTTTCCTTTTTCTGGCTGGTATTGCTTTGGGTGCTGGTATATCAAATGATAAAACAGTTTTTGAACATAAATAAAATTGCCGGCTACTTGAATATTCCGTATCTTATATGGCTGACAGTTGCAGCTTATCTGAATTTCGGTATTTGGTGGCTGAACCGGTAGGAATGCGAAAGCAGGATATTCTAAGCAAGCACAATACCATAGGCATTGTAAAACAGAAATATTAAGAATCCTCCCTAAATTACCGATATAGATAATGATACACTATATCTAAAAGCGAAATGGATTTCGTGACAACAAGTTCAAGGAGGAATGTATATGAAAAATGTATCGGAAGCGTATGGCGCAACAGGTGCATATGCAGCAAACTATGTGCAACAGACGCAGAAAGTATCACAAGAAAAACTGACGGCGTCAAAGGCACAGAAAAATTACGGAAAAACCATCGGGAAACCGGAACTGTCAGAGGAAGCGGCAAAGCTCTACGATGAGCTGAAAAGGAAATATTCTGACATGGATTTTACGCTTGTTTCAAAGGATATGGTCGGTACGGCCAAGCAGATGGCGGCGGGAATGAGCAGTCCGAATAAGATGATTGTCTTGATTGATGAGGATAAGCTGGAGAAAATGGCAACCGACCCGAAGTTCCGGCAGGAGATTGAAAATAAGATTATGTCGGCGAGAAATCAGATGCCGAAGCTTACACAAATGATGCAGAAAAACAGTGGAATTTCGCAGGTGGGAATGCAGTTTACCAAGGATAACCGCGCACAGTTTTTTGCGGTAGTGGACAAGTCATTTCAGGATTTGAATGAGCGCATCGCTCAGAAACGGGCGCAAAAAAAGGCCGATGCCAAGGCAGCAGAGAAAAAAGAGGCCAAGGCGGAGGCGAAAGAGAAAATTGATGAAAAACTTGCCGAAAAGCTTCACGGGGATAAAAAAGTGCAAAATCCGGAGGAGCGCTATGAGGTGATAACAGCAAATTCCATTGAGGAATTGATGCAGAAGGTGGAAGATTATATGTTTCTGATGCAGAGCGATACGGTGATGACGGAGAGGGAAATGACCGTCGGTCAACACATCGATTTCAAGGGCTGATGGAAGGGGCGGTTTTATGTATATGAATTTAAATTTAAATGCCGATGTGCAGAAAATCGGGACAGGCATAAGTGTGAGTACAGACAATGCCAGGGCAAATACAAGTGAAAATCCAAAATCATTCTCTCTGGCACACAAAGTGCAGGATCCGGTTGCAGAGCGTAAGGCGCAGGCGTTTGAAAAAGCGCGCAAGATTGTTTCTGATGCCTTTGCAGGAGAACAGAAAATAGATAAAGAAATGCAGGAACTGCGTGATTTGTCGGCACGGCTTGTAAAAGAAAATAAAGAAAAGCTTGACCAAACGAGTCAAAATAAGACGGAGATGGATGACCTTAAACAGATATACGGTATATCCGATGAGAGCCGGGAGCAGAAGGATTTAGAGATTCTGATGAAGAAGAATGATTCTTATTATGATCCGTCCGTCCGGCTGACCGAGGAAGAACAAAAAAGATATCAGGAGATCATGACAGCCGGAAAGACGGAATATCAGTCACGCATGATGGAGCGATACGAGGAAAACAACCGCCTGCAGTCGGAAATGCAGGAAAATCTCATGGCAATCCATGCCAATGGGTCTGCACTTCGTTTTATCAAAGGTGAGAGATTGAAAACAAATCCAATCGGAGAGGCGGAAGATGCAGCTAGGAAGGTTCTGGATGCGGAGAGCGATGTGATTACAGGAATGCTTGTTGGTGACGCGATTGACCATATGCAGGAAGAACTTTCCGAGAAGGTCGAAGAGGCGGAAAAGCAGGCAGAGCAAACGGCAGAAAAAGAAGAGCAGATCGAAAAGGTGCAGGAGAAGGTCGAAGAGCAGAAGCAACAAGCGGAAGAACTGCGTGAGGAGACAAAAGAGGCGACAAGACCAATGAATCCGGAGGATATTGTACAGATACAGGAACAGATTCAGGCGGAAATTGACAAGGTACTGGAAGAACTGAAACTTCTCGCGGAAGATTTGAAAGGAAACGCGGTTGACAAGCTCATATAGAAGAAGGTGAAATTATGAAAACAGTCTTATGTTACGGGGATTCCAATACATATGGTTTTGATCCGGCAAATGGTCTACGTTATCCGAAGGAAATACGTTGGACCGGCAGATTGCAGAGACTGCTCGGGGATGACTATATGATCATCGAAGAGGGATGTAACGGCCGCACCACGGTGTTTGAAGATCCGTTGGAAGGTTGGAAGAGGGGAATCGATTATCTCCGTCCGTGTCTGAATACGCACAAGCCTGTTGATATCGTGATTTTGATGTTGGGTACCAATGATCTGAAAGAGGTGTTTGGCGTAGATGCAGAAGATGTGGCACGAGGAGCGGGAGAACTTGTGGATGTCATACAGAGTTTTACGGTTGAAAAACAGGGATTTGCCCCCAAGGTGATTCTTGTTTCACCGCCGGAAATCGCAGAGGGAGTTTGCATGTCGGCATTTTCGTCTTCGTTCGGGCGGCGTGCGGTTGGAGAGTCAAAAAAATTGGCAGGGTATTTTAAAGAGGTTGCACAACGCAGAGGGTGCCTGTTTTTGAATGCGGCCCAGCATATCAGACCGTCTGCTACAGATTGTGTTCATCTCGGACCGGAGGGACATGCCATGTTGGCAGAGATTCTCTATGCACTGATTACAAGAATAGAATAGAAAGATTAAAAAAGACCGGATGACAGCTGTGAATTCACTGTTGCCGGTCTTTTCATTGTCAGGAATTGGGTGTATAATTAAAATATTGAAGAGAATTGTCAAGGAGGTGTCCCATGTCAGAACATAAAGTGCTTTCTGCAGAGGAAATGCTGGAAAAAATTTTTTATTATATGAGTCAGCTGACAGAGGAAAAGGATTTTTCCACAACAATCCAGCTTTTGACCGACTTGGGGCGGACGCTTGTGAATGCCGACCGGGCGTCCTTTTGGATGTGGGACCGCAGGAACCGCCAACATTACACGATTGTGGCATTGGATAACGGTAAGATTACCGTTCCGGAAGGAAAAGGTATTGTTGGAGCCTCCATTTTGAAAAACGAAACGATACTGATTAACGATGCGTCTCAGGATTACCGCTTTGCGTCGAATGTAGATAAGGATACGGGATATGTGACAAGATCAATTCTTTGTATGCCTGTTACAGATTCCACCGGCTCTGTCATCGGAGCTTATCAGGCCATCAACAAACTGGATTCAAACGGGGAACTCGGAGAGTTTACAAAAGATGATAAAAAACGGTTAGCGTTAGCCGCGGTTTATTGCGGCAAAATGTTGGAATCGCACATGTTGCAGCATGACAGCTATATGGATCCGGTTACAAAGCTTCGCAGCAGAAGAGGTTTTTATGAGTATTATAACAAACGGATACTTCCGTTTTTGCTACAGGATAAAGTATCAGTAGTGATGGCGGATATCGATATGTTCAGTCTGATTAACAGGATTCACGGGAAGAGTATCGGTGATGTTGTATTAAAGGAATGTTCCGATTTGATAACGTATAAATTACATCTGGATGACGAGGCGGTTCGCTGGGAGAGAGATTGTTTTCTGATTTTGTTGCCGAAATTGAGTGTTACCGAAGCAGCTGCCTTTGCAGAAGAACTTCGAAGAGAAGTGGAAGTGGCAGAGTTTGTGTACGGAGATTACAGTATACGTGTCACAATGTCCATGGGGGTCAGTGAGATAAAATTTGAAAATTCATCAGATGACAATATTGGATTAGCGATGAGTAAATTAATTAAGGCAAAAGAACTCGGACGTAACCGGGTAGAGTATTAATTTAGGAGGAAACAAAGATGGTAATATCATTTGCGGAAATGGAAGAAAAAGCCTTGCCTAATTTTAAAGGCGGTGAAAAACAGTACGATGTTAAAATGTTTCTTGAGGGTAACAATAAAATCATGCAGGGACGACTTGTTCCGGGGGCGTCTATCGGAGTACATACCCATGAAACGGATTGCGAAGTGATATTTATTACTTCGGGATCGGGAAAAGTAGTGGACGACGGAGAAGAAAGAAAAGTATGTACCGGAATGGCATTGTTTTGCCCCAAGGGACATGAACATACGCTGATCAATGACGGCGCGGCCGATCTGTGCTTTTATGCTGCGGTAATTGAGCAGTAAAGGAGTGCAGGAAAAGATGGAAAAAGAAAGCTTTGTGCCGGCCGTGTCAGCGGAGGCAGAAGAAATATTGGCATTCTATCACTCTTTTATCGGAACGGACGGATGTACATGGGATGAAGGATATCCTGCCATGGAGCATATCTGTATGGACATCAAAGAAAATAATCTCTTTCTTATGCGGGATAAGAAAGGGATTGTGGCAACGATTTCCATAGATTCCGATGCGCAGGTAGAGGCGATTGATAAGTGGATGATTCAAAACAGCAGAGAGGCGGCCAGACTTGCCGTACGCAAGGATATGCAGGGGAAAGGGATTGCCCGCAGGATGCTTTTGTTTCTGATGGAGGAACTGAAAAAGCGCGGATATGAAGGAATACACTTTTTAGTAAGTCCCGGTAATCCGGCGGCACTTGCCAGCTATCGTAAGCTTGCCTTTGAAAATCGCGGATCGGTAAATATGTATGGGCATGATTGGTATTGTTACGAAAAGAGAATATAGCAGATAAAAACACCGGATCACAGTGGAAGATCCGGTGTTTCTTTTGCAATGAGATCGCTTATAATCATGGCGTCCTGAAGATGGATGTGACCTTCCAGGACTTTCTGAATATTAAGAAGATTCCCGCCGACGATTTTGCGGAATTGAGTCGGCGTACTTCCAATATATTTTCGAAACATTTTATTAAAGTAACTGCTTGAGTTAAACCCTGTCTTGATTGCAATATCAGAAAAAGAAATTCTTCCGGTACATTGTACAATCATGATGGCAGCAGAATATATCCGATATTTAATTAAATATTCAAATGGTGTGACATGCAGACGCCGTTTAAAGCAGCGGCAGCATTCGCTTTTGCTTATATGTACGGAAGAGGCTATGTCTTCCAGAGAAATCTGCTCCATATAATGGGTGGCAATATAAGTCAGAATTTTTTTGACCCTATCTTCATCCAAAATGGTTTGTGTATTTTCGGCATGTGGAGAGGAGTCGATGCGGCGAAGGGCGCTACGCAGAGTACTGATCCACAATTCGCATAAAAGTGCCTTGGTTGTAAGTTCATAACCGAAATCACACTGCTCATTTATGCTTATAATCTTTTGCAACAGTTGAATAAAAGGAACAGCGTCCGGATTGTCGGGTTTCAGCAGATAATATTTCAGATAAGGGGAGTTAGAAACCGGATCCAAATATTTCGAGCGTACGACCGGATTGTTTACATCCAAAAAAAGAGATGGATGGAATACCACCGAATAGTAGGTACAATCACAATCGTTGTACGGTTTGACCCGGTGAATAACATTCTGGTTAATCAGAAGGCAGTCGCCGGATGATAAAATGAAATCCTGATCGCCGACCAAAAAGTGAGCCGTTCCTCCGGTAACAACAATATATTCAAATTCTTCATGCCAGTGCCAGTAGACCAGTTCCAGATACATGTTTTGGGAGTCGACATGGTACAGGGCAAGCGGATAGTCCGGAGTACCGTGTTGTTTGGTTTCGTACAGATCGTCCCGGACATAGATATTCAGGTCTTGACTTGTTGGTATCATACTTTGTGCAGCAGTTTGCCATCCTTTCCTTTGATGTTTTTATCCTATCACAAAATGTTTGCGATTGAAAAGCAAAAAACAGTTTTTTGAATAAACTGATAATAATGGATGCCGGGATGAAGAATATGGAAAATCAGAAGTTGGAAAATCAATTAAGCCTTGCGCTGGATGTTGACAGTCAGCTGCGTGCAACTTCGCAGAATTTGAATACAGGATATGATGCGGTTTCACAGCGTTGGGAGTTGATTGTAAAACATTCGGGGAATCTTTCGCGTTATGCCACGGAGGAGATACAGATAGAAGAGTTGATTGCAGGATATGCAATCGTTATTTTGCCGGAACGTATGATTCCGGCATTTGCACAGATCGAAGAAATTGAATATATTGAGAAACCAAAACGTATCTATCCACAGGTAGAAACTGCATTTGCAGCATCCTGCTTCAGCGATGTATTGCCGATAGGGCAGGATGGAAAAGGACTCAGTGGAGAAGACATCTATATTGCAGTCATTGACTCGGGAATTGATTATAAACTACCCGTATTTCGCAATGCGGACGGTACAACAAGAATAGATTGGCTGTTTGACCAGGGGAAAGGTACAGAATACACGCGTGAAGAGATTGATGAAAATCTGGAAGCGGGAGAGAGCGCGATACCTTTGTCAACAGATGTGACAGGGCATGGAACAAAGGTTGCTTCCATTGCCGCGCAGGGGGCGCCCGGAAGCAGATTCATTATCGTAAAACTGAATACGGAAAACCAGGAGAGTTATCCGGCAACAACTTCTTTGATGCGGGCATTTAATTATGTTGTAAAAAAGGCTGCCGGGGCGGGAATACCGGTTGCAATCAATTTGAGTTTTGGAAATACGTATGGTTCTCATGACGGAACTTCACTTTTGGAACGGTTTATAGATAACATATCGGAAATCGGCAGGAATGTTATTTGTGTCGGGAGCGGAAATGAAGGGGCATCTGCCGGGCATTTTTCGGCACAGATTGAAGAGACAACACGGGTGGAATTTGCCGTAGGTAATTATGAGTCCGGCTTATCTTTGCAGATATGGAAAAATTATGCTGATATCTACAGGATAACAATTATTTCACCTGCCGGAGAATCATACAGAATCGGGCAACAGGCAGAGACCGGTGGTGCACAACAGATTGTACTTGAGCAGACCAGATTACTGATATACAGCGGAAAGCCACAGCCATATCGTACAAAGGAGGAAATATATTTAGATTTTCTTCCGGATGGCGATGGTTCAAGGTATGTAAACCGAGGGGTGTGGCAGATTGTGATGGATCCCGACAATGTAGTAAACGGGAATGTGCAGATGTACTTGCCTTCGGAGGTGGTGCGCAGCAGTGCGACGAGATTTCTTTTGCCGAATCCCAATGTAACGCTTACGATTCCTGCGACGGCACAGAAAGTGATTACGGTCGGAGCCTATCAGACGTTTTTCGGGGCATATGCAGATTTTTCAGGGAGAGGGTTTGCAGTGAATGCGACAGAGATAGGAGAAGGACTTGCAAAACCGGATATCGTGGCACCGGGAGTAAATCTTCGTGTTCGGGGAAGTGAAGGGATTGAAACTGTCAGCGGAACTTCTTATGCGGCTCCCTTTGTCACGGCCGCTGCCGCACTTTTAATGGAATGGGGAATCGTAAAAGAGAATGATCCGTATTTGTATGGCGAAAAGGTAAAGGCATATTTGATTCGGGGAGCGCGTCGGTTGCCGGGGTATGATCAGTGGCCGAATGACATGACGGGCTGGGGAGCATTATGTGTTAGGGACAGCTTTCCGATATAAGAAATATGAAAATGGACGCGCTCATGTATTTCAAAAAGAAAGATTGACCGAAAAGTCAGGATGTTGTAACATAGAAGAGTAATGTGGGTTATAAAAATTATTTACTTATAAGGGGGTAAACAGCCAATGACTTTTTTGGAATTAATGGATTATGCAAGAAGGAATACCTGCTCGGACATTCACCTGACGGTAGGAACACATACGGCGGTTCGTCGTTTTGGGGAGCTTGAACTGCTTGAGCCGGTTCCTGATCCGAAAGAGATTGAAGAAATGATTTTATCAATTCTTAACGAGGAGCAGAAAGCACGCGTGTTATCAGGTAAGGATCTTGACTTCTCTGGTATTACGCCGGACGGTGCACGTATGCGAGTGAATGTATATCATCAGCGTAACAATCTTGCGGCAAGTATCCGTCTTCTTGAGAATACAACGCCGACTTTCGCGAATCTCGGTCTTCCGGATGTAGTGCGTAAGCTGGCAGATGAGCCAAGAGGTCTTATTCTTGTAACAGGACCGACCGGTAGTGGTAAGACCACAACTCTTGCGGCGATTATTGATTATATTAATAAGAACCAGAAAAAGCACGTTCTGACGATTGAGGATCCGATTGAATATATATATCCGCACGGAAAA
Organism: Lachnospiraceae bacterium; assembly: GCA_017482005.1. The sequence goes on along the minus strand of JAFUOI010000008.1, from coordinate 21,657 downwards.
GCCATGATTCATCAGAGAGAAGTAGGGCGTGACGTGGATACATTTGCTACGGCACTCCGTTCAGCACTCCGTGAAGATCCGGATATTATTTTGGTTGGTGAGATGCGTGACTACGAGACGATTTCTGCAGCTGTTTCCGCAGCAGAAACAGGGCATCTGGTACTTTCAACCTTACATACAACAAGTGCTCCGCAGACGGTAGAGCGTATTATTGACGCATGTCCGCCTCACGGGCAAAATCAGATGCGTATGCAACTTGCCAGCGTACTGAAAGGTGTTATTACGCAGCAGCTTCTTCCGATTGCAGGAGATGAGGGACGAGTGGTTGCGACGGAAATTCTTTTGAATAACGAAGCAGTAGGTAACTTGATTCGTGAGAATAAGATGCATCAGCTTCCGAGTACAATGCAGTCTAACCTTGCAGCAGGAATGCATACACTGAATCATGATCTTAAGATGCTTGTTATGCAGGGCAAGATTACAAGAGAAACTGCGCTTCAGTATTCAACAAATGTAAAAGAGATGCAGCAGTATATTTAATGAATAAAATACTGTAAAAATAAAAGGAGCTTTTGAGACCGGTATAAGGATAACCGGGCTCAGAGCTCCTTTTTCATATCTTAATGTAAATTACAAGTTTTTTCGCAGTCCCTTGGGATAATGATTTTTTACTATGCCGCCGGCAAGTTTTCCCCAACCAAGACTGTAACTGTCAAGGCAAATCAGATGCCATCCTTTACGTCCTTCCAGTGAGAAAGTCTGACCGCCGATATAATCGCAGGCGATACGGTATTCATCAGGAAGGTTGGAGTGGAGTGATACGGAGGATGCGACATCTTCCGGGGAAAGTGTGAGAGCCAGTGCATGTGACGGCTCAAATCTGTTTTTGAGCATGGTGCCAAGATGCAGACCTGCACGCAGCACGCGCAGTCCCCCGAGAGAAGGAGTCTCTTCCGGAAGAAGATATATTTGGTCACCAAAGCATTCTATACGTCCCGTGAGGGGAAGGCGTAAAGTATCATTTAAAAAGTTCTGCAATTCTTTTAAATCCGTTCCATCCGGCTGTTTTTGTTTCCCTTTTTTCCTTCCGGAAAAAGATGAGCTTTCTATGCGGTTGTCACGTAGGCAAAAATCACTTTTGCCGGGAACGACACTACTGGCCTTTTCATCCGATCCGGAGAAGGATTTTTTGCAGAGAACAGCGACAAAATGACCTTCGCCTTTGATTTTATGAGGCCAGAGTCTTGTCTGCTCAATAATTTCGTATTCCGGATGACGAAGTAAAAAGCGTGAAATGCTGCCTTCATTTTCGTCCGGTGCAAATGTACATGTGGAGTACACCATAGTTCCGCCGGGACGCAGCATCCGATGGGCGCAATCTAGAATCTCGTCCTGACGGTCTGCACATATGCGCACGTTTTCAACACTCCATTGAGAGACGGCTTCTTCGTTTTTGCGGAACATTCCTTCTCCGGAACATGGTGCGTCGACCATGATGCGGTCAAAATAGGAAGGAAAGCGGGGAGCAAGTGTCTGAGGAGATTCGTTTGTTACAATTGCGTTTCGTATCCCCATGCGCTCCATATTTTCAGAGAGAATCCGGGCTCTGGCAGGATGAATTTCATTGCTGATCAGAAGCCCCTTCTGTTGCATTGCTGAGGCAATCTGTGTACTTTTGCCTCCGGGAGCAGCGCACAAATCAAGTATCTTTTCGCCTGGTTGTGCATCAAGAAGAGCCGCAGGCATCATGGCACTCGGTTCCTGGATATAATATACGCCGGCTTCGTGATACGGATGTTTTCCGGGACGAAGCCGGTCAGGGTAATAAAAACCGTCGCAGGTCCAAGTGACCGGAGTCAGAGAGTCTGCAAATCCGCAAACGGATTGGAAAGAATTGATATCTCCCTTGAGCCGATTAATACGAAGTGCCTGATAGTTTGCATTTTCATAGCTGTGCAGAAAGTCAGAATATTCATCGCCGAGCATTTCCTGCATACGCACAGTAAAGTCTTTGGGTAATGTGAAAGACATAGCTAAACTCCTTTGGATTGTTCTTGCATCGCAATTAAAAGAATTATATACTTTTTGTGAGATGCCTTCAAGCATTATGAAAGGAAACAAGAGGAAAACATATGATATATACAGTAACATTAAATCCGTCCATTGATTATGTGGTGACAGTCCCGTCGTTTCAGAACGGTGAATTGAACCGGTCACAGGAGGAAGCATTTTTTCCCGGTGGAAAGGGAATCAACGTGTCGGTTGTTTTGAAAAATCTCGGTGTTGAGAGCACGGCACTCGGATTTGTTGCAGGTTTTACGGGAGATAAAATTGAAGCAATGCTCCGGGAAAAAGAAATCCTCACGGATTTTATAAAGTTACCTGAGGGAAACTCAAGGGTGAATGTGAAAATGCATAGTCTGGCGGACGGCGTGGAAACGGAGATTAATGGGAACGGTCCTCAGATTCCTCCGGAATATGTATCCAGACTAAAAGATGAGTTATGCAAACTAAAAGAAGGCGATACATTGATTCTCGCAGGAAGTATTCCCTCATCGGTATCGGAGTCGGTCTATGAAGAGATTTGCAATATGCTTTCCGGAAAAGGTGTACGGATTGTGGTAGATGCAGAGAAACGTTTGGCAGAGCGTGTACTGAAATATAAACCGTTTTTGATTAAACCCAACCATCATGAACTTGGAGAAATGTTCGGTGTACAAATTGATACGAGAGAAGAAGCATTGATATATGCCCGGAAGCTCCGGACAAGGGGAGCGGGAAATATTATAGTTTCCATGGCAGGAAACGGAGCTGTTTATGTCGGTGAGGATGGGGAAGAATATGAGATGGATGCTCCGGAAGGAACGGTTGTCAATTCTGTCGGTTCCGGGGATTCCATGGTAGCGGGATTTCTTGCTGCGCTGAATACGTCTGCCAATGAGCAGGAGAAGCGGATGGAAACAGCGTTTCGTACGGCGGTTTGCGCGGGAAGTGCATGCGCGTTTTTGCAAGGGCTTCCGGAACGCGGAGATGTAGAAAAGTTAATAAAAGAAAATGGGAGATAAAATTATGATGCAGAATGATTTTTTTGAGTTTATGGATTGTTCCGTGACCGCGTTTCAGGCGGTGGCGGAAACCGCACGGCGCCTGGAGCGGGAAGGATATGAAAGAATATACGAAAAGGATTCGTGGACAATCCGGCCGGGAGATAAAAAATATATTGTACGTAACGATTCTTCGCTGATTGCTTTTTGTGTGCCGCAGATTCAAAACTCCGGCAGAAAGGCGGAAAAGCAAGATCTCAAAGGTTTTCATATGGTCTGTGCCCACAGCGACTCGCCTTGTTTTAAACTGAAAGAAAAGGCGGGCATTGCAGTGGAGGATGGCTATCTTAAGCTGAATGTGGAAAATTACGGGGGGATGATCAAAGAAACATGGTTGGACCGTCCGCTGTCTTTGGCCGGCAGAGTGGTGGTACGTAAGGAAGGGCTTTCCCTTGAGACGAAGCTTATTGATATGAAAGAGCCTCTTTTTATTATACCGTCCCTTGCCGTTCATATGAAGCGGGGCGGGGAGAAAGAAGGGGAGTTAAATACCCAGCTTCACCTGTTACCGCTGGCAGGGACAACAGCAGATAAAGAGATGTTGGATCAAAAAATCGCCGGAGAGCTTTCCGTCAATGCGGAGGACGTTCTCGGTGCAGATCTTTATTTATATCCGGTGCAGAAGTCCCTTGCTATGGGATTATCCGGAGAGCTGATCGGGGCTCCGCGTCTTGATGATTTGTCCTGCGTATATTGCGGTATGAAAGCTTTGATTGAAAGTAAGCCGACGGATAAAATTGCTCTTTTGGCAGTATTTGATAATGAAGAAGTCGGAAGTCAGACGATGCAGGGGGCGGCTTCGGATTTTCTGTTATCTGTTTTACAGAGAATATGTGAATCCATGGAACTTTCTCTTCCGTGTCTTTTGGCAGAAAGTTTTCTGGTCAGTGCTGACAATGCCCATGCACTGCATCCAAACTATCAGGAAAAGTCAGATCCGACCAATCGTCCGCTTCTTAACAAAGGAATTGTTATCAAATATCACGGAGCACAGAAATATACCACAAGCGCATATTCCGGCGCATATGTGAAAGCAATCTGTGAGAAGGAAAAAGTGCCTTATCAGACATATCACAACCGTTCTGATATTGCAGGCGGATCCACATTGGGCAATATTGCCCTGACAAGTGTGTCGGTTCCGGCCGCGGATATAGGACTTCCGCAGCTGGCAATGCATGCAGCGTTTGAGACAGCAGGAAAAGAAGATGTTTCGCATATGACTCGGTTTATGACGGCATTTTATTGTTCGTAGTGGAGATAATAAACAGCCTTCTCAGGGTCATCCGTAATAATGGCATCCACGCCGAGGTTGTATACACGATGAAAATCCTCTTCGGAATTGACAGTCCATACATGTACTGACTGTCCGCGGCTGTGGGCTGTCTGTACAAGAAATTCGTTTACATGGGCAACTTTTACGCTGATCCCGTCGATATAAGTTTTCCTGTCTTTTGAGAGAATTTCTCCGTATAAATAGTCGCGCACATCTTCGGCAGATGACATTAAAAGAAGGGTTTTTATGTCAGGGTCCAATGTTTTGAGTGTGCGGAGAGTTTGCGCTTTTCCGGAAGTGATTTCGCATTGTCCGGATAGGTTGTATTTTTGCAGAAGCGATACGATTTCTTCTTCCAATCCGGAAACTTTCAGGTCGATGTTGAGCCGTACGCGGTTCCGGCAAAGACAGATAGCCTGTTCAAGTGTGCATATATGAGTGTTTTTGTATTGGGATGCAAATCCATCGTCAATGTCCATGGCCACAAGCTCCCGAAAGGTTATATCAGAAACTTTACAGTCTGTTCCGGATATACGTGCCATGTTTTTGTCATGTATGACAACCGGAACGTGGTCGGCAGTCTGACGGACGTCAAGTTCAATACAATCGGCCCCTTTTTGTATTGCCAGTTCAAAAGCCGGCAATGTGTTTTCGGGCGCATGTGCACTGTCACCGCGGTGGGCAACAATAGAGGGCGCCGGTGCCGGTGTTTTCTGTGAATTATATTTTTTTACGGTGAAACCAACCGTGAAAGTAAGAAGAATTATAATAATAAATAATAAAGAAGTTCGTTTTTTCATAGTATCAGTCATATGTATTTTGGGGAAAATTATACGGTATTGTAAAAAAAACATGAAATTAACAGTTGAAAAAATTGACACTCATTTTAAATCAAGGTATGCTGTTTATTAGTAGGAAAAGGAGGGATTTTTTATGGGAAAGAATCCGATGAATAATTTGTCGTACGGTCTTTTTGTATTGACGGCAAGGGACGGTTTGAAAGATAACGGATGCATTATTAATACGGCGATGCAGGTGACGAGCAGTCCCAACTGTATTATGATTGCAGTGAATAAAAATAACTATACACATGATATGATCAAAAAGACGGGGGCCTTTAATTTGTCCGTACTTACGGAAAAGGCATCCTTTGATACATTTAAAAATTTCGGCTTCCAAAGCGGAAGAGATACAGAGAAATTAGTGCAGGTGGAATTTTCCCGTGCCGCAAACGGCATTGCGTATTTGTTGAATGAGACAAATGCGTACATTTCGGGAAAAGTGATCTCAGAGACGGAGTTTCCGACCCATACGGTGTTTTTTGCGGAAGTGACCCAGGCGCTTGTTCTTTCTGAAGAACCGTCTGTGACGTACAGCTATTACCATAAGAACATTAAACCGGCACCTGCAAATACAGAAAAGAAAAAGGGATATATCTGTACTGTCTGCGGGTACATCTATGAAGGTGAAGTTCTGCCGGATGATTATATTTGTCCGGTCTGCAAGCATCCGGCATCGGATTTCAAACCGCTGTGATGCTGTACTTAAAATGATAATGATCCGGAGGATACTATGACACGAAAGAAAAGAATCACTCTGCTTACAGCGGGTGTTTTTCTCGGAATGAGTTTGATATTGGGCGGATGCGCCAAAGAAAATACAAAGATTAACGAGGGCATGCAGGCTGTCGAAAAACTGGATTATGATGCGGCACTGACACTGTTTGAAGAGGCGATTGTGGCAAAGGAAGATCTTGAACTGGCATATCGTGGACAGGGACTATGTTACCTTGGACTTACCGATTATGAGAGTGCAATTGAGGCCTTTGAAAAAGCTTTGGGCAATGCCGGAATGTTTGTGTCAGATACTGAAATTGACATTAATTATTATCTTGCTACGGCGCAATACAAAATGGGAGATAATGAAGCGGCGCTGGAAACACTCAATGCTATTGCCGGTATGCGTGAGAAGGAACCGGAGGTATATTATCTGCGCGGACTTGTCAAGATGGAGAACGGCGAGTACGAAGCTTCTGTTACGGATTTGGACAGGGCTTTGGCGGGATCAAAAGGGGATACGTCGATGGCGATCCGAATTTACAGAGTGTTTGCGGATTACGGCTATGTACAGGAGGGTAAGTCTTATCTTTCTTCTGCTTTGAAAAATCATGGAGATTCCATGACAGATTATGAAAAAGGAACCGTTCACTATTATCTGGAAGAGTATGAAGAGGCAAAGAGTTATCTGGAGAAAGCCAAAAGTGACGGTAAAAAAGAGGATACGCAAATAATATTGATGCTGGGAATGACATATGAGAAGTTGGGAGACAGCAACTATGCGGCAAGTGTGTATAATCAGTATATCGAGAATGTCGGACCGCATCCGGCGATGTATAACCAACTTGGGTTATGTAAACTAGAAGCCGGGGAATATGAGGCGGCACTAAATGCGTTTAACAGTGGTCTTGCCATAGAGACGGGAAATGACTATATACAGCAATTGCGCTTTAATCAGATCGTTGCTTATGAATATTTGGGCGAATTTGAAAGGGCGGCATCGCTTATGAACGGATATCTTGTCAGCTATCCGGATGACCGGCAGGCAGTACGTGAATATGAGTTTTTGCGTACCCGTTAAGAGGTGAAGTAGGACGAAAAACACATAAAATGCAGGGAAATCCTGCAAAATAATGCAAAAACAAGACACTATATCTTGTGTTTACATAAGAATGTTAACATAAGATATAGTGTTTTTTCTTTGTATTTGTATTGACTTTATATATGCCGAATGCTACAATAAATTTAATCGGCGTCCGGGGTGTTTTGGTTGACGATAATAAAATTATGTCAACCCACAACGAAGGGGTCAGATGCATTATGGAGTGTCGATTCTAATTTAAAAATGCAGGGAATCCTGCAAAATGTAAAAGAGGAAAGCCGAAGGGTATAGTAACAGGGAGAAAGGGAGATTACATGTTAAACGTAATTAAGAGAGACGGAAGTACGGCGGAATTTGATTTAAAGAGAATAAATGATGCTATCATGAAAGCATTTGTTGCAACAGATATGCAGTATACAAATGATATTGTGGATCTGCTTGCTTTGCGTGTGACCGCAGATTTTCAGAGTAAGGTAAAGGATGAGTGTATTCACATTGAAGATGTACAGGACAGTGTGGAGCGTGTGCTGGAGCAGGCAGGCTACGCAGAAGTTGCCAAAGCATACATTCTTTACAGAAAACAGAGAGAAAAACTGCGTACGATGAAATCGACCATTCTTGATTATAAAGATGTCGTAAACGGATATGTGAAAGTTGAGGACTGGCGGGTGAAAGAGAACTCGACAGTAACTTACTCTGTCGGAGGTCTCATTCTTAGTAACTCAGGTGCGGTTACGGCGAATTACTGGCTGTCTGAGATTTACGATGAGGAGATTGCAACAGCGCATCGTAATGCGGATATTCATATTCATGATCTTTCCATGCTGACAGGTTATTGTGCAGGTTGGAGCTTGAAGCAACTTATTAAAGAAGGTTTGGGCGGTATTACCGGCAAGATTACATCTGCACCGGCGGCACATTTATCCGTTCTTTGCAATCAGATGGTGAATTTCCTCGGTATTATGCAGAATGAATGGGCAGGAGCACAGGCTTTTTCTTCCTTTGATACATATCTGGCTCCGTTTGTTAAGGTGGACAACCTTTCTTATGAAGAAGTGAAAAAATGTATCGAAGCCTTTATTTACGGTGTAAATACACCGAGCCGCTGGGGTACGCAGGCACCGTTCTCCAATGTCACACTCGATTGGACGGTTCCGAACGACCTTGCAGAGCTTCCGGCCATTGTCGGCGGCAAAGAAATGGATTTCAAATACAAAGATTGTAAAAAAGAAATGGATATGATTAACAAAGCCTTCATCGAAACGATGATTGAGGGTGATGCCAACGGACGCGGATTCCAGTATCCGATTCCTACCTATTCCATTACAAGTGATTTTGACTGGTCAGATACGGAAAACAACCGTTTACTGTTTGAAATGACAGCCAAATACGGTACACCGTATTTTTCAAACTATATTAACTCTGATATGGAGCCGTCGGATGTTCGATCCATGTGCTGCCGTCTGCGTCTTGATCTTCGCGAACTCCGCAAGAAGACAGGCGGATTTTTCGGATCCGGCGAGAGTACGGGAAGTATCGGCGTAGTAACCATCAACATGCCTAGACTTGCTTATCTTTCTTCGAATAAAGACGATTTTTATCGTCGTTTGAACAAGATGATGGACATTGCGGCAAGATCTTTAAAAATCAAACGTGGTGTAATTTCCAAACTTTTGGATGAAGGATTATATCCATATACCAAACGTTATCTGGGACAGTTTGACAATCATTTTTCTACCATCGGCCTTCTTGGTATGAACGAGGTGGGACTCAACGCAAACTGGCTCCGTGCTGACATGACAGAAAAGAAGACACAGGAATTCACAAAAGAAGTTCTTAATCATATGCGTAACAGATTGTCTGATTATCAGGAGCAGTACGGTGATCTTTATAATCTGGAAGCAACACCGGCAGAGAGTACATCGTACCGCCTTGCGAAGCATGACCGTAAAAGATGGCCCGGTATCAAAACTGCAGGACATCTCGGAGATACTCCGTATTATACGAACTCTTCGCATCTTCCGGTGGATTATACATCCGATATTTTTGATGCTCTTGATATTCAGGATGAATTGCAGACCTTATATACATCAGGAACCGTATTCCACGGATTTATCGGTGAAAAACTTCCGGATTGGAAAGCGGCTGCAAATCTTGTTAAAACAATTGCAGATAATTATAAGCTTCCATATTACACCTTGTCACCGACTTACTCTATCTGTAAAGAACACGGATATCTGGCAGGTGAGGTAAAAGTCTGTCCGCATTGCGGTAAACCGACTGAGGTATACAGCCGTATTACCGGGTACTACAGACCTGTACAGAACTGGAATGACGGTAAGTTACAGGAATACCAGAATCGTACGGAATATGATATCAAAAACTCATCTCTCAAGAAACCGGTGTCCAGCGTTGTGATGCTTTCCGACTATGATCAGGAGAATGTGACGGTTTCTGTCGGTGTACCTGAGAATGTCAAATATCTGTTTACAACAAAGACATGTCCGAATTGTAAACTTGCTAAAGAGTATTTGAAAGATGTAGCATATGTTCCGATTGATGCGGAGGAGAATATCGAACTTGCCGTGCGTTACAGTGTAATGCAGGCACCGACCCTTGTTGTGGTAGACGGAGATTCTTATAAGAAATATGTGAATGCATCTAATATTAAGAAGTACACAGACAACCTTGTTCATGAGATGGTATAGGAGAAGGCAATGCACGATTTATTTATTCGAGTTAAGGGAATTATTAAACAGAATGACAAATATCTTGTGTTAAAAAGATGGATAGATGACAGGATTGTAGAACCGTTTGTATGGGAGTTTGTTGACTGCGAGCTGGAAAAAGGTGAAAGTCCGGAACAGTCAGTGCTCCGTGGCATACATGAAGCGGTCGGTGTAGACGGTGAGATTGTCAAGACACTTTATACATGGTCGCAGATGATGGGAGATACACAATGTGTGGGAGTTGCTTTTTTGTGCTGCCTTTCCGTAGATGAAGGATCTCTTATGCTCAGTGAAGAGTACAGCGGATTTGAGTGGATTACGGAAGAAGAACTTCCGGTTTACATTGACAATCCAAACGTTTTAAAAGACATAAAAAAAGCGATGGGAGATAATAAAAATGATTAATACACTTGTTGCAAAAATTCAGAAAACGAATGCACCGATTGTGGTCGGACTTGATCCGATGATGAAATTTATTCCAAAACATATTACAGATAAGGCTTTTGCAGAGTATGGCGAGACGTTGGAAGGAGCAGCAGAAGCAATCTGGCAGTACAACAAAGGAATTGTAGACGCGGTATATGATTTGATTCCTGCAGTGAAACCACAGATTGCCATGTACGAGCAGTTCGGTATTCCGGGCCTTGTTGCATTTGACAAAACTGTAAAATATTGTAAGGAAAAAGGCCTTGTAGTAATCGGAGATATCAAACGTGGTGACATCGGATCTACTTCTGCTGCCTATGCCACAGGACATCTTGGTAAAGTGCAGGTGGGAAGTAACAGCTTCTATGGATTTGACGAAGATTTTGTGACAGTGAATCCATATCTCGGAAGTGATGGCGTGAAACCGTTCATCGACGTATGTAAAGAGGAGAAGAAGGGTATTTTTGTACTTGTAAAAACATCCAATCCGAGCAGCGGAGAATTCCAAGATCGTCTGATTGACGGCAAACCTCTTTATGAGTGGGTCGGACAGCAGGTGGACGCATGGGGAGCAGACCATATGGGGGATGCATACAGCTATGTGGGAGCCGTTGTCGGAGCGACTTATCCGGAAATGGGAAAAGTTCTTCGTGATATTATGCCGAAGGCATACATTCTTGTGCCGGGTTACGGCGCACAGGGCGGAAAAGGAAAAGATCTCGTTCATTTCTTTAATAAAGACGGTCTTGGAGCGATTGTAAACTCTTCCCGCGGAATCATTGCGGCTTACCAGAGTGATGCATACAAAGAGAAATTTGCACCGGAAAATTATGCCGATGCATCCAGAGCAGCTGTACTTGATATGATTGAGGACATTGCAGGCGCGCTTGGTACGAAATAAAGAGGTTTATGCCCCAGACAGAGAGGTTTGGGGCATTTTTGTAAAGGAGAGATTTTTATGGAACAGGAAAAAGAGTTGACACAGGAAAAAGATTTGGAACAGGAAAAGAAGCAGAAGAAATCAAATAAATTGTTCGATCTCTTTTTGTTGCTTCTTTTTATCGGAGTGGGTGTCGGTGCGTTCTTTTATATCAAAGGACTGGTTAAGCCGGTAGTCAGTATCAACGGAACAGAACTTAAGGTGAATATGACAGTGCAGGAATTGGTGGATGCAGGTTTTACCGTGGATGATTCCATATCAGGAAAAGGCGATATGGATTTGGACGCGCAACCGCAGATTCCGGGTGAAAGTTATACATCGACATTTTATTATGTGTATGCAAAGGATCAGAACGGATATAGTGATTATGCAAATGTTGTATTCCATGTGTTTAATGCGGATGTTAATTCCGTAGATTTTAAAGACAGCCAGATTTACGCTTTTCGTTATGATCCGAGTTTTCAATTCAGCAAAGCTTCGGTGCTGGTAAACGGAATTGATTTTGTCGGGCTCAGTAAAGAGGAAGCAATCGCTGCTTTTGAAGAGTTGGGTGTGAAATTTGAAGCAGCTAAAAAAGATGAGTTTTTAAAAGACGAAAGTCATATTATCTTTGGTAAATCCGGAGACTATTCTTATGTTATTGAAACGGATATTCACGATGGATCTGTGGTCAATATTGAAGTAAAACGAAAAGTATAATGTCCGGTTGGCGAAAACTTTTTGGATTGAGGTGGCGGGAAGAAATTCCCGCCCTTTTGTATCGATGATAATATTTTGAGATGGCTTACCGGAGAAATCGGATTTGTAAATATGGTCAATGATTTTTGTTTTCACACAGTTTGGGCATCGAAAAAGATATTGCGGGGTGAATTATGGTCGGCTAAGATGTGTATAGATGCATATCTTAAAAATCAGTTATTGAAAATGATAGAAATGTACTGCGCATGTAAGGGTCAGACAGATGTATGGCATGACGGAAGATTCCTTGACACATGGGCAGATAACGTAATAAAGGATTCTTTGCCAAAGTGTTTTGCCCATTACGAGAAAAAGGATTTGGTATCTGCATTGTTGGAAACAAAAACGCTATTTCTCCGGTTAGCCAAAATGACAGCAGAAATGTATGGCTATCATTACCCGGAGAATGCAGCAAATTACGCAGAGGAGTTATTAATAAGAGCGTTTTTATAATTCCGATGCAGCAACAGAGAACTACTATGCACACAAAGAGGGGGAAGAAATGCTGGACATGCTTGGCGATTCAGGAAGGATATTATAATGGAGTTTAGAGGAAGCAGCAGGACGTTTTCGAACATTGATGAAAAACAATACGCAACCATGTGGTATTTTTTATGATATAGGATAATTTTGGGATTTTTATGTATTTTATCATGGGAAAACAATAGCCTTTTGATTAGAATGTACGAGATGCATGTGCAAAGTAGGATAAGATTTGGTTTTTTAAAAAAATTATCCAGTGTTTTAGCTGAAAATGTCTTGGTTGAGAGGTATTGTTATATGAATTCCAGGATAAAATGACACATTTTAATGATTTTATCCCAGTTGTGGTTTACATAAAATGAAAAACGTGAATTTTTGTGTCAGAAAAGTAGGATAAAAATAAAGTTTTTGGAATTCTTAGCCAATGGGGGGAAAAGGCTCTGAAAAAAGATTTGCTTAAATGTCTTCAGACTCAGCGTTAAGAGTAAATCTCCGGTTTTACCTTTTTAACCTAATCTAATCCGGATATAAACAGCAAAGGTTTGTGTTAAATAAACAAGTATTTAAAAACCCTTCCAAAACATGGAAAGTACAGGAGGTTTTAACAAGATGCAAGCATGCAAGCAGGAATTTATTGAATTGGGTTCCTGTGCTTTTTAAAACTTCTTATAAGTTCTCAAAACGCCGCAAAACGTTGATTTTACTGACGTTTGCGACGAGGGGTAAAAACAGAAAGTTTTCATAAGTTGTTATAAATTGTTATAAGTTTTCACAAAAATGGTGTAGTAAATGGTGTAGTAGACTTGGAGGATTTGCGAATACGAATTTTGGTCGGGGCGAAAGCTCTTTGGACCACCGCAGACGGGAAGAATTTCTCGTCTTTTTTTGTGCATATTGAAATAAATATATTTTTTGATGATTTGCGTGTTGAAAAAAATATATTTTGGATGTGCAGATGGCATTTTTGAACGAGAAAAATGAATAGATTAGAGTTATATATTAGAAAAGGAAATGAGGAGTTTGTGATAAGAATAAGAGTGGTTTAGATAGTGTAAGCATGACTATTTTTAAGTTGACATTTTCTGACATTTTTGCAATTATTATTTTATAATAATATTTGCAAGGGGGATAAGCAAATGGACATTAGTGAAAAATTAGAACAATTAGCAGAGAGAATTGAAATTGTTAAAGGCAGCATTGTGACGGAAGAAGCAACAAAGACGTCGATGATTATGCCTTTTTTTCAGTTGTTGGGGTATGATGTTTTCAATCCGCTTGAGTTTGTGCCGGAGTACACGGCGGATGTTGGATTGAAGAAAAAAGAAAAGGTGGACTATGCTATTATGATAGATGGAAAGCCGTTGATTTTTGTGGAATGTAAGTCGTGCAATGAAAATCTTGATAAGCATAGTTCTCAACTTATTAGGTATTTTAATAGCACAATAGATGCGAAGTTTGCTATTCTGACAAACGGAATAATATACAAGTTTTTTACCGATCTTGACAATACGAATGTTATGGATCAGGCGCCTTTCTTGACAATTGATTTGTTAAAATTAAAGGATAGAGATGTTGTTGAGTTGAGCAAGTTCAAAAGGGATTTGTTGGATGTAAATAACATTTTGAGTTCAGCAGAAGATTTAAAATATACTGGAATGATTAAAGCATGGATGGAAAGGGAAACCAATAATCCATCAGCAGGATTTGTAAAAATGATTATTTCAGATATATATGATGGTGTTAAGAGTCAAAAGGTAATTGATCAGTTTACGCCGATTGTGAAAAGAGCATTAAATCAATATATAAATGATACAATTAATTCAAAGATTCAGAATGTATTGAATAAGGATATCGAATCGGTTGAAGAGGTACAGGAAGACAGTAAAAAAGAGATTGTAACGACAATCGAGGAAATCGAAGCGTATGGAATTATCAAATCTATTTTACGTCAGACAGTTGATAGCAAGCGAATTGCATATAGGGATACAGCAAGTTATTTTGGAATTCTGCTTGATGATAATAATAGAAAGTGGATTTGCAGGGTGTGTCTTGATGGAAGTAAAAAACATATTGTTGTATCAGATGAAAATAAAAATGGTGTACGATATGACATAGAAAAGATTGATGATATCTATAACTATTCAAAAGAAATTATTGATGCTTGTACAAAATACATATAAAAGGTTAGAAACTAATTTGAAAGGGCAGAAATAAATCTGCCCTTTCTATTATTGTATTATCTTGCAAAAAGAATATAATAGAATTAGAAAAGGTTAATAGATTTGTCATAGGAAATGGAGTGATAGAATGTCTAATGTAGAAGCTTTTAAAGAAATGTATAGATGCTGTAAAGAAATGGATGTGGAAGATACCGTTGATTTAGCTCTCAATGCTGAAACGCAAGAGGAACAAGAATTTGTTGAAGTAATAACTAATTATATTTTGCAAACACGACAAAAGGAAGTAATTGCACAGGGGAAATTTTAATGAAAAAATATGTTATTTATGCAGGAGTTAATGGGGCCGGAAAATCAACACTGTATAATATGAATACCCGATATAATATTGCGCGTGTCAATTCTGATGAAATTGTAAGAGAATTCGGTGATTGGAAGAATAATTCTGATATGATGAAGGCAAGCAAGATAGCAGTGCAAAAAATCAATAAGTATATGTCGGAAAATATTTCTTTTAATCAAGAGACAACACTTTGTGGACACACCATATTGAAAAATATTGTAAAAGCAAAACAGATGGGATACATTGTAGAAATGTTTTATGTTGGTTTGGATTCTCCTGAAATTGCAAAGGAGAGAATTAAACAGCGTGTTGCAAATGGTGGACATGGAATTCCAAATGAAGATGTTGATAGAAGATATACAGAAAGCTTATTAAACTTATCAAAAGCAATTGAATTATGCGATTTAGTATCTGTTTATGACAATACAGATGTGATTAGAAGATTTGCAATATACAAAAATGGGCAGCTTTGTGTGCTGTCTAGAAATGTGCCAAAATGGTTTCGTCAAATAGAATTTCATTGAAGCTCTTGATGATTAAAAATCCCCGTTCCGAATTTTAGTCAAGGCCTTGCGCCTTTACTCAAAATCGGAACGGGGATATTTCTGTTTGGGGCTTCAATGAAGGAGAAAATGAAAAGGGGTTTGGGGATTTCCCCAACAAGCATGGAACGGAAGAATGACGGTCCATTTCGCACCTGTGTGTACATAGGTGCTATGCTTGCTCGTGACAGATTTAAGAAAAAATCACTAATAAAAGATGACTAAAAATAAAACGGAACAAAAGACTTAGATTGACGAAAATACTGTGCATATTTAAAATAAAGATAGTAACAAATTTGACTTTGCAGAAAAAAGAATTTAGAAGAAAGTAGAGTGTTTTGTAATGAAAGAGGAGGGGAAAGTGATGATTGAAGAAAAAACAACAGAACAAATTAATGATGATGTTCCAGAGAAAAGAAGATTAATTGCGTGGATAAAAGAAAATAGGATGCAACTCTTATTGCTTGGGGTTAGTGTTAGTGCGCTTATTATGACAGTATTAGGAATAAAAAATAAAGATGCTATTAATGCATTGTGGGATTCATTAAAGCGCGAGATGAAAAAGGGAATTCTATATAGCGAGAAATGGTTTGAGAATGCTGGTTTGGATGAACTTGAGAAGGCGAGAGAGATTGTTAGGTTGGATTATGTGAATCCGGATTTTGATACTGACTATAGAAATCAATGTTGGAATTTACTTTCAAGATTTGATAACGCAATAGATAAGTTAAAGTGGGGAGGAGAAGAAGTGGGTTATCCGATTCATAGTAGTCATGGGTGGTATCTGTCGAGTGATGACTAATAAGAATTATTTTTTTTTGTAAAGCATAAAAACACAGGATGTTAGAAGTAGTAAGGTACTGTTTTGGTAAAGGGGGAAGACAAAATGGCATATTCATTATTAGCTCATTTATATCCATACATAAAAGGTTCGCAAGAGGATATAGCAACATTCTCGTTACAATATTTGTTGACACAATCAGAGAAATTAAATCATGCATTTACAAAGCGAATGGCAAATGAAATGCAAATTGAATTAGATGATACTTTGCAATATACTTGTCAAGTAACTGGAGAAAGTGAAGAAAAAGAGCGGCCGGATATGGTGGGAGTAGATTCGACTGGAAAAGAAGTGCTGCTTTTTGAGATGAAGTTTTATGCGTCGCTAACAGTTAATCAGCCACTTACTTATTTGGAACGATTGCGTAAGCATTCGGGCAAAGGATTAATGTTTGTGTGCCCTGCTGTAAGAAGAACGAATCTTTGGATGAAGTTGCAAGAATTATGTGAAGGCAAAGAGATTGAGCAGATAAGCGATTATTGTGTATCGGTTGATGGAATAAAAATGTCGCTCATTACATGGGGTGAGTTGATTGAGATGCTGAAACAAGTTGCTGCATCGGTAGATATTTCTTATGTTGCAGACATTGCTCAATTAGAAGGCTATTGTAATCAAATGGATAGTGATGCGTTTATTCCTTTCTCGCAAGAAGATTTGTCTGCGATTTGTGCAAGAAAAGAAGAACGATATTATATGGTTTTAGATGAAGTGATAGAATTATTGATGGCAGATGAGACGATAAAAGCCTCTAAAAAGGGGACAAAGGCTACTGCTTATCGAAAAGGTTATACTAGAAGTATGACGATTGATGAATACTCTATTACTTTAAATTATGATAGAGATTTGTGGAAAAATCCATCATCTGTAGAAACACCATTTTGGGTGGCAGTTAGAGATGCTGAATGGAATACTATTCCTGAGACTGCAGATATATTTAAGGCTGTACCGGAACAGCAAAAGGAAACTCTTTGGAATATATTATTCTTGGCATTACAACCTTTGCAGAATGTTACATTTTCTGAACTTTGTGAAGATATTAAGAGTCAAATCTTGAGATATGTAGATATGGTGAGATAATTGATTTAGTAAGATTATGGGAAAAGGAGAGGGTTATATGAAGAAAAGACTTTTGTTTTATGTATTATTAATTTTGTTTATTACTTGTCTTCATTTTGATGCAAAGGCATATTCAGAAGTGCCTTATCAAAAGGGATGGTATGTAGAAGAGGAAGACTATAAACAAAAATGTGCATTAGATAGTACATTGTCCATTGCCTTGACAGGGGAAGATTTGTACTATGATAAATATAAGTCCTGTCTTTTCGAGGTGGAAGGTGATAGGAAAGTAAAAATCACAGCATCTACGGTTACGAGCGATGCTGAAGCGGTAATAACACGATCAGATATGTATTTATATAAATTAGAGTGGGATGACGGAGATGATTATACAGATGCAGGATATTACATAAAGAAATTGGTAAAAAATATAGATGTCACTTCTTCGACGGCTACCACAAACTGTATGCTGGACTATGGTAAGTATTTGCTTATTGTTCGTAATAATGCGGACTTATATAGTGATGATACGAAATTTACTGTTAATTTCAAATTGGAAGATGTGACGATATATGCGCAAAATTTTCAACTTCCATCAAAGATGACAATTTATTGTGATAAAGAGAAAGATATAACAGCAACTTCAATCTTGCCATCGAATTATGATGTCTTTGAAGCAGATTGGACATCGTCAAATGAAAAGATAGTGGATATTTTCTATTTGGCTGGATGTGGAGATGAAACAGTGTGTCTTGCAGGAATTAAGGCTGGTAAAGCCAAGATTACAGCTACTTTACCTAACGGAACGAAGCGTACATGTGTAGTGACTGTGAAAAATGGGAATCCTGTCATCAATAAAAAGAAAATGACACTTACTAGATTAGATACGGCGGAGTTGTGGATAACGGGAACCTCTCAGAAAGTTAAATGGAGTAGCTCGAACAAAAATATAGTTTCAGTAAATCAGAAAGGGAAGATTAAAGCAAAAAAGGCTGGAAAAGCAACTATTACGGCTAAGGTTGGAGGAAGGAAATTAAAGTGTGTTGTGACGGTAAAAACTATTCCTGTTAATTTTCTTGCATATACCGTTAAATACAATACAAGAAATAATACTTTTTATCTCAAAATTGAGAATATGAGTAAGGCGAAAATCAAGATATATTCTAGTGGGGCATATTCGCAAGATAAGGATTATGTTAAATTTGACAGAAATTTATACTTGGCAGATGGAAAACAGTATGTGGAAATCAAGCCTGGAAAGAAAAAAACTATCAAATTTAAGGTTAACGGAGATTTGACTTGGCCGGTTATAGATGATCATACTATCTTTTTTAAATTTAATTTTGAGGGAAAAGATTATTGGGCAAAAGTATGTGTATACAGTTGTAAGTATTCAACTAATAAAAAGAAGTGGAAGTACACCGAGGCATATGCAAGATAATGAAGAGACACTTAATGAAAAGTGTGGTGGAAACTAGTGCTATGTTTTTGAATTATTGACTTTGAATGTTTTCAAAGATATTCAACAAGTTTCAATCATTCTCCTCTTGTCTTCGCAAATCAGTTGTGCGAAACTAATATTGAAAAAGAATATTTTCATACAAAAACCGTTGCAAATTTTTGTGCAGCGGTTTTTGCGTGCATTGATTATAACGGAGTTTTATGGTAGAATGAATAGAAATTCGAAATCCTTTCCAATCTATGGAAGGTACATATGGGTAAATCACTCAAGGGAAAAGAACATGGTAAAGGAATCACTCAGAGAAAAGACGGAATTTACCGGGGGAGATTCGTAAATCGGTTCGGCAAGCGCAGGATGGTGTAGTAACCCAATTTTAAGAAAAGAGAAAACGGCGAAAAGCCCGTAAATACAGGAGGTTTTAATAACATGGTAGGCTACAAGCAGGAATTTATTGAATTCTTGGCTGTCCCATTTTAAAGACTCTCCGAAACCTTGAAAAATGCCCTATTTACAAGGCTTACAGCACTTTTACAGAAATTGCAAAAGTATCGTAACTTATCGTAAAAGTGTGTAGTTTATCATAAAAAGTGTGTAGTAAAGTGTGTAGTACAAACGAATAGGAATCATCAGAAAAGGATGATAAAAGTATAAGTCCATGTACTTGTAGAAATGCAGGTATATGGACTTTTTTATTATCAAAAATTCAAATGGATTATGGAAGGAGAGTTAAGATTATGAGTAATGAAATTTCATTGTTTGAGAAGCTGGGCGGTACTTATACAGAGGTGGATGGCATTTTATATTCCGATATCGGTATGGATGATACTGATACGAAATCAGATATGGATTTGGTTGTGACATCTGCTGATATCGGTAAATATGGTCATCTGTGGATTTCTTATATGAAAGAAAATCATCCTGACAGGTATCGTCACCATATCAGAATGGGACAAATTCTGATTAAAGCAAAAGAAGTAAATGAAGAGGCTTATGAGATGTTTAATAGGATTGTAGAGAAGTATCTGACAAAGCATAAGCTAAAGGATACACATTCCACGATGGAGATGTGGAAATTAAGAGAGCAGGCGAAGCAGTTTGCGGAGGAGGTCATTTATGGAGAGATTGTTTACAAGTATCACTAATGCAGGAATGACTGCAACACAGAATGGAAAATTTATGCATACCGGTTTCTATGCCGGAGAAAGAGAGGATTTTATGAGAGAAAATTATTTTATGAATGAAACAACTATGGCACCTGTTAAGATTGCACTGGATCATGGCTGGAGTTCCATTAAGGGAGAGCATACCTTTATGGAGACTTCCGTGGTTCCGGTGGATTATGAACCCCTTACCAAGAACGGACTTTTAGAGTATAAGGGTAAAAAGTATATCGTGGGACAGGGCAGACTTGGAAAACAGGCAACAAAGACGGAGAATGAGAACTATTTTCTACTGACGCTTGTTGGCATTGCTAAGGAATTGCAGTATCAGGGAAAGGCGGGAGCAGAGCATGTGGAATTATATGCAGGCGTGCCACTTACTTTGTTTGGTGCGGAGCGTAAGGAGTTCCGTGATTATCTGTGGCACAAGGAGCGAGTTTCCTTTGCCTTTGAGGGCGTGCATTATTCCTTCTTTATGGATAAGGTAAAGATTTATGCCCAGTGTTATGCTGCCATTGCTAACCGTATGGGAGATATGGACAGACTTCGTTGTGTGGACTTGGGTTCCTGGACCTTGGATGTATTAAGTGTCCGTGACAGAATTCCTATGGATAAGGATGCTTACACCTATGAGCTTGGGCTGATTACCACTATTGAGCGTATCAAAAAGGATGCCCTTCCGAAGTTAAAGTGTGAAATTCCCGAGGATGACATTATTGATGTTATTCGTGGAAAGCAGTCCAATGTAAATGCTGATTTCGTTCCTTTTATCGAGAAGGGGTTACAGCAGTATGCGGACGAGGTGGAAGCAAAGCTTCGAGGGATTAAGGTGGATTTACTGCATGAGAATATCGTATATGTGGGCGGTGGTGCCTGTGTGATGAAGCGTTTTGGTAGAACGCAGGGCAGGAATATCCAGTATGTAACGGATGTAAAAGCAAATGCCATCGGTTACCGTTATCTTGCAGAAAATCTGGGATAGGAGGCTCTTATGGGAAATGCAATATCCTTTCGGTTGAATCCGAAATGTGAAAATGACAGAAAAATCCTTGCATGGCTGGAGGAGAAATCAAGCCAGCCGGGATATCTGAATCAGACAGAGCTTATCAAGCAGGCATTGCTTTCGGCTATGGAAAATGAGCAAAGAGGTATTCGGGAAAAAGAAACCACGGAGTGGATGGAGCAGGCAATCAAAAGCATGGCAGAGGAATTTACCAAGGTGGTGCAGGAATCATCACAGAATGTGGCTAACAATATGTTTGCCGGAGTTCTGGGGGCGATGGCTCAGCAGATGAATATGGGAGTTGATCCTATGGCTCCTATGCAGATGGCTGGTACAGTTCCTAATGGTATGACAGTTGCTGTGCCTAATATAATGTCGAATATTATGCCAGCTACTGTAGCAACGAATGTGCCGGAGCCAACGGTTCCCGGTAATGAACTTGTCGCAGATACTTCCAATGCTATGGATAGTGCCACAAAAGATGTGCTTGGAAGCCTGTTTGATATGGATGATGAGTAAGAAAATGGAATATCACAGTGTGACGGACTGTCTTACAAAAAGGTGCTTTGTATGAGGAAATCGCCTTATCTGTAAGACAGTTTTTTTATTTGGGAAAAGCTGTGATACGAAATTCTTACGAAGCCAGCCAAGCCTTTGGCAAAAAATAAAGTCTGCTTGCAGGCTTTATTTTATTGACCATAAGGCGGAAGAAGCTGGGGCTT
>JAFUOI010000007.1 GCA_017482005.1 Lachnospiraceae bacterium | reverse complement strand
CATGACAGCCATGGCGATTCTATCGACCTATGTTACATTTGTCCTGACGTATCAAATGATCATCGCATACACGGATTACCTTGCAACCGGAGATATGACATCGGCAGAAGAGGTCGAACAGATAGCTATAAATATGGGGCTTGAAGTCCTTGCTACCGTCTTTATGCAACTGGTATGCAAAGCTCTATTGAAGAGTGGAAGCGGGAAAGGGAATGCTGGAGCTAGTGAGGGTGGCATTAAAGCAATAGACAATGCAATACCTAATGTTGAAAATGCAACTATTAATCCCAAGAAATTAACTGAATATGCCTTA
Organism: Lachnospiraceae bacterium; assembly: GCA_017482005.1. The sequence continues at coordinate 263,077 of JAFUOI010000007.1, read as the reverse complement.
AATCCAAATCACCCGGTAGGAGGAAATAAAGCCAAGGTATTTGAAAGTGCATTAGGATATAATCAATCGAATGCAGATGACCTAATGAGACAAATATATGAAAAATTGCCGAATAGTGAGGCAGTATTAGGACAACTGGATGAGTATGGTCAGAGATATACAGTTGATATACCTATTACGGGACCAAATGGCAATACTGTGAATGTGAGAACTGGTTGGATAATAAAAACGGGTTCAGATATACCTGAATTAACAACACTTTTTGTAAAAGATTAGTTAGGAGAGATTATGAAGTTTAAGGAATATGATACAGTAAAGATTATGAAAGATTGTAAAGAGGGTGTAAAAAAAGGTGAAATCGGTGCTATACTTATGGTATTTGAGGAACCACGAGAGGCATATGAAGTTGAAATACTAGATGAAGAAGGAAATCCCAAAGCACAGTGTACTCTGTTACCAGATGATTTGGAGTTGGTAGAAAATTAAAACATAGCAAAAATGTAACAATTGTACATTGATAGGCAATACTGTATTTATTATTTCTAAATGTATGTAAGTCCTAATTTCACTTAGCCCACCCACACCACGGTTTTTTCCGGAGGTACTTAGACGAGCGTCGGTCCTTAGTCACCACGGAGTGGGGACTTAGTACCGCTACGTGAGTCTGTAGCTGCCATGCATGCGTAGAATGGTCCGGTGGACCTTTCGGAGAAGGGAGCGTGCCACCGGAAGAAACCGTGGTGCGGATGGGCGTAGATTAAAAAAATAACACAAGTTGACTATTTTATCAAAAAATCTTAAAATATATCATAGTTATATACAAACCCAAAGCAAACAATGAGGTATAAGTATGTTTCATATTGTTGTGTGTGATGATGATCAAAGAATTGCCAACCATGTTAAGGATTTGCTCGATGAAAATTTTAATTCCGGTATATCCTGTAAGTGCATTTATAATGCAGAAGATCTGCATGAATGGATTTACAAGCAGGATAATGGTCAGACGAATATTCTGATTCTGGACATTGCGCTTGGTGAGGCGGACGGAATTACAATAGCCAAACAGATACGTGATGATTATCCGCAGATTAAAGTTATATTATTGTCCGGTTACGCGCAGCTTGCCAGCAGTGTGTTTGATGCGGATCCGGTGTATTTTCTTTCTAAGCCGATTGTTCCGCAGAAGCTGTTTTCGGCAGTGGAGAAAGCAATGGAGATTGTTGAGCACCAGCAGGTGAAGATGATGACTGTGTCCGGAACGGGCGGACGTATCCATCGTATCAATGTGGAAGAAATTATTTATATTGAAACATACAACAGAAACTGTATGATTTATTTGGACAAAGGCGAGCCGGTTGAGGTCACTTCCAAGCTTTCCGACCTTATGGAGGGAATGCCTGAGTATATTATTTTTACACACCAGAGTTTTGCATGCAACATATTTAAAGTGCGTCTGTTTTCAAAAGAAGATGGTATCGTTGTTTCCGACGGAAGCCGTATTCCGGTCAGCAGACGTCATTATAAAGATGTGAAAGAAAAAATTGCGTTACATATTTAGGAGAGGAATCCGATGTTATCCCTGTTTCAAATAAAGATAAAAAAAGATAATTGGGCACAATATCTTTACGAAGATATGAAACAGGCAGAAGAAAAATATGCTCCATATACGGTTTTTTTTCAGAAATTGGCGACGATTCGCCATGATTTCGCCAACTATATGCAGTCTATTCAGTTCTTTTGGATGGATGAGACAGCAGCGGCAGAAGGAAAGCGGATGAAAGCACAGATTATTGTGTTGATTGATGAACTTCTTGAGATGACGTACAAGGAGATGGAACGCAAATATTTAGAAAAGAACAGCTTTGATCGATGTCCGTCTTTTCAGGATTATGAAAAGATGGATGTTGTTTTGTCCAAAAGATGGAAAAGCTGGTTTTTAAAGAGGGGCTATTTTGAGACGATGTACAAGGAAATTCCCCGAATGTACATGATTCTTTCCCGCATGAAAGAACAGCTCAGCTACAGTCTTGATCCGGATGAGAGGGAATGTGAGGATATGCTGGCAGTACTTGACTCGTTCAAAAATAAGACAAACGTAGAACATCCGGTGCTCGCTGCATTGATTTCCGATATGGATGACATGTGTAAGGCGTCCGGAATTGAGTTCCGTTATAAGGCAGAGATTCCGGTTACATTTGAGATTTCTGTTCCGGATGTATACTATGTCTATGATACGCTCCTTGCGTTTGCATTGGAACAGGCTAAAAACCGGACGGGGACAGAAAGGAAAGAAATCCGTTTTCGAACAGCATCGCAATACGGACTTTGGCATCTGCTTATGGAATGTCCGCCGGGGGTTCCGTTGTTGGATAGGGATTTTGTACGGATGCTGAAAAAATATAAGATTACATATAAATATAAATGTGCGGACGGGAAAACACAAATCGATCTGATCCGCTAAGTCTGCCTTGACTTTTTTATGGCAGAAGTTTACTATTAAGCATGGAATTGATTGCCGGAAGGGCAGTTGAAATACAGTATAAAGAGGTAGATGACATGGCAATACCATATAATCACAGAGAAATTGAAGAAAAATGGCGTAAACAGTGGGAGGCAAACCCGGTCAATGTAGATGACGGAAAGAAACCGAAGTATTACTGTCTTGATATGTTCCCGTATCCATCCGGTAACGGTTTACATGTAGGTCATTGGAGAGGATATGTTATTTCCGATGTGTGGAGCCGCTATAAAATGCTCAATGGCGGACATTATATTATTCATCCGATGGGATGGGATGCGTTCGGTCTTCCTGCAGAAAATTATGCAATCCAGCATGGAGTTCACCCGGCAGTTTCCACGGCACAAAATGTTGCCAATATCAAGAAGCAGATCAATCAGATTGCAGCACTTTATGATTGGGACAGAGAAGTTAATACAACAGATCCGGAGTTCTATAAATGGACACAGTGGATCTTTGTACAGATGTTTAAAAAAGGACTTGCTTATCAGAAAGAGATGCCGATTAACTGGTGTCCGTCTTGTAAGACAGGTCTTGCCAACGAAGAAGTTGTCAACGGAAAATGTGAGCGTTGTCATTCTGATGTGACAAAGAAAAATTTAAATCAGTGGATGCTCCGTATTACGAAATACGCAGATCGTCTGTTAGAGGATCTCGACACACTTGACTGGCCTGAAAAGGTTAAGAAGATGCAGTCTGAGTGGATTGGACGCTCTTACGGTGCAGAAGTAGACTTCCCGATTGATGGAAGAGATGAGAAGATTACGGTTTATACCACAAGACCGGATACGCTTCACGGAGCAACCTTTATGGTGCTTTCTCCGGAGCATGCTTTGGCTAAGGGGCTTGCGACAGAGGAAAATGTAGAAGCGGTGGAAAAATATATTGCAGAAGCAGCAAACAAATCAAATGTTGACCGTATGCAGAGTAAAGAAAAGACAGGTGTATTCACAGGATCTTATGCAGTAAATCCGCTTAACAAAGCACTTGTTCCGATCTGGCTTTCCGACTATGTACTTGCGGATTACGGTACCGGAGCTATCATGTGTGTACCTGCACACGATGACCGCGACTTTGAATTTGCAAAGAAATTTGATATTCCGATTATTCAGGTTATTGCCAAGGACGGAAAAGAAATTGAAGATATGACAGAGGCTTATACAGAAGCTTCCGGTCTTATGATTAATTCGGGCGAATGGAACGGCATGGAATCATCCGTTCTGAAGCAGGAAGCGCCTATGATGATTGAAAAGATGGGATATGGTCGTAAAACAACGAACTACAAGCTTCGTGACTGGGTATTCTCCCGTCAGCGTTACTGGGGTGAGCCGATTCCGATTGTTCACTGTCCGAAGTGCGGACCGGTTCCGGTTCCGGAAGATCAGCTTCCGCTTCTTTTGCCGGATGTAGAATCTTATCAGCCGACAGGTACCGGTGAATCTCCGCTTGCAGATATTGAAGAGTGGGTAAATACAACATGTCCGTGTTGTGGTGCACCGTCCAAACGTGAAACAAATACAATGCCTCAATGGGCAGGATCCTCATGGTATTTCCTGCGCTACGTGGACAGCAAAAATAAAGAGGCTCTTGTTAGCAAAGAGATGGCAGAGAAATACCTTCCGGTGGATATGTACATCGGCGGTGTGGAACATGCAGTACTTCATTTGCTTTACTCCAGATTCTATACCAAATTCTTATACGATATCGGTGTAGTAAATTTTGAAGAACCATTTAAGAAACTGTTCAATCAGGGTATGGTCTGCGGAAGAGATAAAGAGACCGGTGCAGCAACAAAGATGAGTAAATCTCTCGGAAATATTGTTTCTCCGGATGACATCGTAAGAGATTACGGTTGTGATTCCCTTCGTCTGTATGAATTGTTTATCGGACCGCCTGAGCTGGATTCCATCTGGGATGACAGAGGAATGGATGGTATTTATCGTTTTATCACTAAGTTCTGGAATATGGTGATGGACAATAAGGATAAAAATGCGGCTGAGACAAAAGAGTCCTTAAAACTTCGCAATAAGATGGTTTATGACATTACCCAGCGTCTTGAAAGTTTCAGTTTAAATACAGTTGTTTCCGGATTTATGGAGTATAACAATAAGATGATTGAGATGACGAAAACCGTTGGTGTGGATAAAGAGACATTAAAGACGGCAGTTGTTCTTCTTGCTCCGTTTGCTCCGCATCTTGCAGAGGAACTTTGGCAACAGCTTGGAGAAAACGGTTCTGTTTTCCATACAGTATGGCCAAGTGCCGACGCATCTGCCATGAAGGAAGATGAGATTGAAATTGCCGTACAGGTAAACGGTAAGACGAAAGTTGTTGTAACGATTCCGGCGGAAGCATCTAAAGATGATGCGATTTCAGCTGCAAAAGAAGCACTCGGAAGTAAGCTTTCCGGTACTATCATCAAAGAAATCTATGTACCGGGCAGAATTGTCAATATTGTAGTAAAACCGAATTAATGATAGAAGAATAAACGAAAGAAAAAAGAGTGCCACAACCTTTGAAGCCTGCTTAGGTTGTGGCATCTTTTTCTTTCGTTTTTTATATGTATCAGTTGCGAGAGAACATAGAAAGAATTTTATTCATTTTTGAAAGTTCCTCAGGGGAACTGTATTCTTTGATTACCTCAATAATAGATGAGATTTCCTCTTCGGAAAAAGAGATGTTTTTCTTTTTGGTACTTGTTGCGAGGGCCATCAGAAAAGGAAGTTTTTCTTTGTCTGAAAGCTTCTGCATTTCAAATACCAGTTTTTGTAAAAATTCCAATTTGTTTTTATCAATGTGAGAGATGCGTTCATCGCGCATCCAATTTTGAGTTGTCATACTGATTCCTTTCCGTCCGATTCTTCTTCAAATTTCTTTTTAAACATTTCAAACAAATCCGCTTGTTCTTCTGACATAACAGACCGGAGCATATCTTCCGGGGATTGACCGGAGGATTCGTTGTCTGCATGTTGTTGTCCGAACATTTGAAAGAGCGAGCTGATATCTTCAGGACCATCCTCGCCGAAGAGCGACATCATCCCTTTCATTTTTTCGAACATATCGAGACTGTGTTTGAACTGTTTTATTTGATGAATAAGTTCCTTTTGTTTTTGAGTGCAATATGGGAGAGCATTGTCCAAAAAGGCGTCAAGATAAGACAGCTCAAACGCAGCGTTTTCGATACGTGTTCTCGGGAGCTGATCCATGCAGTATTTCAGTTCTTTTCCCTTGATTAAAAGTGCGGCATAGGGGCGCAGAGATGCAGAAAGCAACGGAAGCGCCAGTTTTAAAATTTGTATCTCGTTTGTTGTATAAAGGGTGTCAAATGTCAGTATTGTATCGCCAGATTCCATGGTATCCTCCTGAAGTATTTTATGTTGGGTTTATGTAAATAAGAACGGGAGTGTCGCTTTTGTACCACTTGATTAGCGACACTCCCAATGTTTGGAAACTGTAAGTTTAGAACCAGGAACCGTTTCCGCCACAGCAGCAGCTGAGGATTAAGAGGATGATAATCCATTCGCAGCAATTGTTGGAACCGCCGCCGAAGATTCCGCTTCCGCCGCAACCGCAGCCGTTATCATTATTATTGCCGCATACACATAATAAGATAAGGATCCAAATCCAGCTTCCGCAACCGCTACCGCAGTTTGATTCCTGACGACATCCACATTGACTAGCTGATAATTCACTCATATTAGAGCCTCCAAAATTTTTTTTATGTTGTATCATATGTCAGAAAATGAAATGTGTGCATGGGATTGGAAGAAAAAAACAGACACAATATGTTGGATAAGGGTTGAATTTCAAGCAATATATAGTTAAAATAATAATCATGGATAACTTTGTAATTAATGAACTTAAGCAAAAATATGATTTAACAAAAGATAGTGATATTTTAGCGCTTTATGCAGCACTTCAGGCAGGACAATACAAACTGGTGACGCCGGAAGAGAGAGCGTTTGATGATGAAGTGTATGAACTTGCCATGGCGGTAAAGGAAGGACGCAGACAGACGACAGGAACAGCCGGTGTACAAAGTGGTAATTTCGGAAAAACCGGTGCAAAAGCGAAAAGAATAAAATCAAAAAAAGTTGTGGTGCTGACCAGGCAGGAGATGCGGATCAAACGTTTAATCACAACAGCCCTTTTATTGTTTGCAACCGGTTGTCTGATTTATTTCGGCGCGTATTGTTATGAATCGTATCGCACACAGCAGGAGAATGAAAGACTTGCATCGCGCAAGGAAAATGAAATGCTCAGTTCCATGTTTAAGGATCAGACGGTGACCCATACGGATGAAGAAACCGGGCAGGAAAAGGTCTATACAGTACTTGATGAGTATAAAAGTTTATTAAATCAAAATAAAAACCTAATCGGATGGCTGAAAATTGCCGATACAAATATTGACTACCCTGTCATGCAGACAGACGATAACGAATATTATCTTGACCATGATGTGAATAATGAGTCGGATAAGAACGGAACATTGTTTATGGATTATCAGTGTGATGTTTTAAAACCGAGTTCCAATTTCATCATTTATGGTCATAATATGCGTTCCGGAAATATGTTTGGAAATCTTGATAAATATAAATCGGAATCTTACTACAAGGAACATCCGGTTATTATGTTCGATACCATTTATGAAAAAGGTATTTATCAGATTATGTATGCCTTCAATTCTCGCATATATACGGAGGATGAGATTACTTTTAAATATTATCAGATGATTGATATTACATCGGAAAAAGAATTTGAATCCAATATGAAGAGTATGCAGGAAATCGCACTTTACAATACGGGAGTAGAGGCTGTTTATGGGGATCAGCTTTTGACACTTTCGACTTGTGATTACGGGGAAGATGACGGTCGTTTTGTTGTGGTGGCAAAACGTGTACAATAGAAGTTCTTGAAAGAGGAGAGCAGATATGGCAAACGCAAATATGAAAAAGAAAACGAAAAGAAGAGTGAACAGACGATTAAAAAGAACTGTGATGGGAACGCTTTCCGCGGTTCTTATGGCATCAGCAGTCATTGTGGCTTTGATTCCGGTTCCGGAATCAAAGGCGGCGGTTTCGGCGACAGATTTGGAGGCGGCATGGATTGATGAGGCAACGGCGGTTCCGGACAAAAAAGCCGGAATGGACGGTGTTGGTTATATTCCGGATTATGTGGGAAATGATTATCCGGTATATGCAAGCGGTGATGGCAATTTTCGTGTTGCTTTAGGTAGTAACGGAAGTACCAAAGTCGGAGTAATCAATTATTATAATATCAATAACGTGGTTACAAATGCGTCGCTGACAATTCCGAGTGAAATCAACGCGTTTCTTTATCATTGGGACAAATCGGAATATATTGCGGTAAATAAGGATAATGAGTTTTTATATTATGTTTCTCAACCGAAAGCGGATGCAACCTATAACGAGGACGGATCTATTAATACACCGGCCCAAAATGAAAAGTTATCTCCTTGTGTAGCTTCGGAGGAGGGAACATGGCTTGGACAGACACTTTATGTTGTGGACGGAAATGATGATTTGGGTGATTTCGAAGTTGTTTCCAACAACTCTGCCGGATATAGAGTGTCAGAGCAGCTTGTAATTCCGGTGCAGTATATCGGAAGCACCAGATATGAAGTGGATTTGAACCGTCTTAAAAACGGACAGACGACGGACGGAATTTATGTAACAGAGGATTCAAACAATACCAACGATAAGTTGGGCGTGTTTGAAGGAGCGACCAACTTTGCGTCACTGGTGGTTCCTAAAGCAATTCTTGCAATCGGTAATAATGCATTTAAAGGGTGCCAGATGCAGTCTGTACAGGTGGAAAACGGTATCGGATGTATTGGTAACGGGGCATTTCAGAATTGTAACCAGTTGTCTTCGGTTGGACTTGCAGAGCCGACGCAGCTGAAAGAAATCGGAGATTATGCATTTGCAGGATGTACATATTTGACTTCCATAAAGATTCCGGATCAGGTTCTGAAGCTTGGAAACTGTGCATTTATGGATTGCGTGAATCTTTCGGCAATCGGTCTTAACGGTGTTAATGCAGATGGAAATACATCTCTTACCACGATTGGAAGTGGTCTGTTCTATAATTGTGCGTCGTTGACACAAGTTGTATTTCCTGAGAGAGTATCGAATATTGATGAAGTACAATATACCATGTACGGATGTGCGTCCATGACTTATCTTGGATTGCCGAAAGTTTCCGGTCTCGGAGTCGGTTCCGGAACATCTCCTGTGGACAACGGAAAAGGCATATTTAAATACAATAATGTAACCGGATGCAGTAGCTTAGATACTGTGAAAGCGCCTGCAAATGATTTGAAATTTGATTGTAGTGAGGTGCATACGAAGCCGGATGGTTCTCCGGATGATTCGGACTATGATGATATAACGACAGGAGCGGCCAAAGATACTTTCGGTGCAGAAAACCTTGGCGAGAATTCCGCTTTCGAAGGTACTTACGAAGTGAGCGATCAGTTCTGTATCATGGCAAATTCCCAGTCTTATGCACATACATATGCACAGAAGCATGGTTTGGCATTCGGATATTTGGATCCGGGCTATATTGGATGGTATGAGAAGATTGTTGACGGATATGCGTTCCGTGTGGATGAGACGAATACTCTTGTGAATTTTGAGAAAGTCTCAAGTGATGCTGAAAATGACGGAAGCAATGTTATCATTCCGGATAATATTGCAAAATATTATGTCGGTTCTATTGCGTCGAATACATTCCAAAACAATAAAGAAGTGGAGTATCTTTATATTCCTGCATCGGTAGCAACGATTGCGCCGCAGGCATTTAAGGGATGTACCTCGCTTCGTACGGTTAATTTTGACAGTGCGCTTTCTGTAAGAGAAATCGGTCATGAAGCATTTAAGACAGGTGTCAAGTTAGAGGATATTGATAAGGTGGATGCAAACGGAAATCCGGGCTCAGACGGTATTCCGGATCAAAACCTTTGTTTTATCGGAGATATATCATCAAGTTGTGTACCGTTTAATTATGCTATGGATGTATCAAACAACTACAATGATCCAGGTGCTCCGACACAGTATATTACTTACACCAGCGGATTCCCGCAGAATTTACAGATTCAGATGGTAGTTTCCAAAAATGAAAATACCAATGAGATTGAATCAGCATATCCGGTTGTTGTCGGTATTCCGACAGAGGAACAACTTAAGAACAGTGATACATATAGTTTGAGTACCTACGATGGGGATAGTGACTATGTGCGTACTAAAAGCGAAGAAAATGCTATTGTGGCATCTGCATATAGTAAGTATATGGATAATTTAAGCAATCCGACAAATCCGACAGAGCTTACAGAAGAAGAACAGGCGGTTATTGATGCTGTATATCATGTACATATTTCTGATGGTATCCGTGGATTAAAAGAAGATCTGTTTAATGGTAATAAGGCGGTGCAGAGCGTAATCCTTGAAACGGTGGAAGAAGTACCGGATGGTGAGTTTACCGGATGTACGTCACTTAATACATTTATCATGAGAAACAGTGGTGCGGCAGGAGGAGAAAAGCTCGGTGAACGTGCATTCCAGGATTGTACGGCACTTGAGAATGTTTCACTTCCGAGTTCAATGACAGAAATAACAGCTATGCCGTTTGCCGGATGTACAAAATTGATAGGAGTCAATTTTAATGAAAATCCGAACTTTGTTTGTGAGGATGCAATCATAAAAGGAAAAGCGGAAGACGGTACCAATGCACGTATTGTAGAATGTCTTGAATCAAGAGGTACAACTGTCGGTGCGGCGAGACTCCGTTCGGAAGATTTTGCAGGTATCACGACGATAGATCCTGCAGCATTCCAAAATTGTATCGGTATCCGAGAAGCCTATTTGGATGATTCTGAAGTGACCGTAATCCCGGATTATTGTTTTGACGGAGCAAAGTCTTTATATTATTGCAGTCTGGCTGATTCCACAAAGAAAATCGGAAAATATGCATTCCGCAATACATCATTGTCTACCATAGGAATTCCGGACAGTGTTCAGAGTATTGATGATACTGCATTTGTTACAGGGGATAGTCCTGAAAACATGAAATATATTCAGGGTCTGACGGTGGAATGTGCAGAGGACAGTACCGCATATTGGTATTGTCAGGATAAAGACGGTATTACGGCACAGACATATACACAGGAATTTACGGTGACTTTCATTGACTGGGACGATTATGTGCTCAGTACCCAGAAAGTGAAAAAAGGTGCAAGTGCGGTAGAACCTCGTGTTTCAAGAGAAGGCTATGCTCTCGTAGGCTGGACGGAGAAATTTGACAATGTCAAAGAAGATATCGTGACAAAAGCAATTTACGAGAAGAGCAATGCAGCAACAATTGAAGGATTTTATTCCGTTGTATTCCAGGATTTTGATGGTTTATACACATGGGATACACAGTATCTGAAAGAAGGCGCTAAGCCAACCACTCCGAATGTAACACCGACGAGACCGGGATATATTTTCAGTTATTGGGCACCTTCCAACTATACATCGATTGAAGTGACAGGAAACCTGATTATAAAAGCATACTATGTGGAAGATCCGAATTATGATGAAAATGCAGGATCCGGTGGAAATAATGGTAATACAGGCGGAGACGGTGGAAACACAGGCGGAAATGGTGACGGCACAGGTAATGACGGTGGTTCCGGAGATAATAAAACACGTTATACTGTAGAGTTTGTGGATCATGACGGAACTGTACTTGATACACAGGTTGTGGAGGCAGGAAATTGTCCGAGTGAAACAACGGTTGTTCCGACGCGTAAAGGTTATGTGTTTACTACTTGGTCGCCATCAAACTATGCAACAGTTCCTGTGACTGCCAATATGCAGATTAAAGCATTATATAAAGAAGAGGTTGATAAAGATGAGGTTGATGGTAATACATCTTCCGATTCATCAAAGGAACCTTCTTCCGGTGGCGGTAATAGTAGTAACACCGATAATAACAATGGCGGAACAGGAGATAATAATTCAACGCCGGGAACCGGTAATAATCAGACGCAGAGCGGTAATGCCAATGTATCAAACGGCGGAAGTACAGTAAGACCGCAAGGTGTTGTGAGCGGAAATACTACAACTAACAAACCGAACCGCTATGAAACAAATGACGGAACAAAAGTAGTTGTAACAAAGACAGGTATTTCCAACAAAGATTTGGTTTCGGCTAAGATTTCGGGAGCCAATGATAATTTTGTTGTTAAAGTATCGGACAGTACACAGGCAAGAAGTGAAGTGGAGGCTGCACTTCTTAAGAAGTATGGTTCCCTTGACAATATTAAATATTTTGCGATGGACATCAGCCTGTATGATTCTACCGGAACAACAAAGATTGAAGATACAACAGGAGTTACTGTGACGATTACACTTCCGTTGCCGGATGTTCTTGCGGGATACGCAGGAAATAACAAGGCCGGAGCAGTTAAGAACGGAACTTTTGAAACATTAAATTCCAGACTTACATCCATCGATAATGTAGCATGTATCTCGTTTGATGCGACACATTTCTCGCCTTATGCGATTTATGTTGAAACCGATAATCTGACAAGCGGAGTGATTGATGCAACTCCTACAACAGGAGATCCGATTCATCCGAAATGGTTCCTTTCCATTGGTTTAGCACTTTTATCCGTGCTTATGTTCTTTGGCAAGGGATCCAAAAACAAGATTGTGAAAGTGATTGAATGAAAAAGAGAATCAGAAAAATAGCCGGAGCCATTTGTTTGGCTCTGGCGATTGCCTTTACGCAGATTCCGGCTTCTTTTGCAGAAGCTTTGAGTCCGCAGGCAGAGTTTAAACGGGATGGAAATACATTGATTTCATATACAGGCACGGCTTCGGTCGTGTCTGTTCCTGCAGGTATCAAAACAATCAGTACCGATGCCTTTGCCGGCAATCGTTATGTTGAGAGTGTATCAATTCCGGCGAGTGTGGAAATAATCGAAAACGGTGCATTCCGCGATTGTTTAAAACTTGATTCCGTGTATTTTTCGGAAGGACTTCAGACAATTGAAAGCGGGGCGTTTTCTATGTGCCCGGAGCTTGATACAGTCAGGTTTTCCACTACCATTATGGATTTGGGCGCCGGCGTATTTGCCGGAGATGATGAACTGAAAACAATTGATTTGGGGAAAAATAGTTATTTTACAGTATATGACGGTGCACTGTATAGCTGGGACAAAACAAAGTTGTTTCAGGTATTTGCCGGTCGAAAAGGCGAAGTGTTTGATATGCCTGATTCGGTTGCGGATATTGAGCGTTATGCTTTTTGGGGATGTGACAATCTGGAATATGTAGAACTTTCCGCCCATCTTTCTGAGATACCGGAATTTTCCTTTTCGAATTGCAGTTGTCTTGAAGATATTTCTTTCCCGTATTCTGTTCGGAAAATCGGGGCTAAAGCTTTTGAAGATTGTATATCGTTAGAATATATTGTTCTTCCGGCTTCGGTTACCAATATTCATGCAACAGCCTTTGACGGGTGTTATGATTTGAATATTTCGGCACAGGAAGGTACTGCGGCATACGAATTTGCAAGAGTTTTTGAGTCGACAAATCTCCTGTTAATGGAACAGGAACAATTGTCGGTCAGTGATAATGCTATTGGTGACGTATACAAAGATTCTGCACCGGTTCAATCGGTAAAAGAAGATGCAGAATCTGAAAGTAAAGAAGAGGAAGAGCAGGAAGAGGAGAAGAAGACGGAAGAAGTGCCGGATGTCTACAATCCTTTGAATCCGTCGGATGTGTCCAAGCTGAATGTATCAGATTATTATGGACCGGATTCTTCCGATGTTCTCGGGAAAACAAGGGTTGTGGCAGGTAATGCAGTTGTTATGTATGAAGAGCAGCCGCAACAACAAACACAGGAAAGTCAGGAATCTGCAAAAGAAGTTTTCACAGCTGATTTTACGGCAGAGGACGATGGCAGTCATGTGATTGGGAAAAAAGCATATTACCAGAACGCTACTCACAAAAAAATTACGATGGATGAGACAATAGAGAAGCTTGATGATTTTTCCTTTGCGCGCAGCAGTGCAGAATATGTTGTAATTCCGGAAGGAGTAAAACATATCGGATATGGTGCCTTTTATCACTGTGATGATTTAGAACAGGTAGAGATTCCGGATACGGTGGAGACCATTGAGCCGCAGGCATTTGATGAAACCCCTTATTTGGCACAGTGGAAGACAGGTGCTGATGCAGATGATTTTCTTGTGGTTGGTGACGGAATTTTACTTGCATACAAGGGAGATGATGCTCGGGTTTATATTCCGGACAATGTGAAGAAAATTGCTCCGGATGTTTTTGGTAATCATGCGGAAATCACAGAAGTTGTTTTAAATTCTAATCTTTTGGAAATCGGTGAGGGGGCATTTAGCGGATGTACATCATTATCTTCGGTTAAAGGCGGAGCTAATGTTGAGAAAATAAGTGACAGAGCATTTGCAATGTGTCCGATTGCAGAACTTAAGATTGGTAAAAATATAAAGCAGATCGGTCTTGGGGCGTATAAACTTGCTACGCCTGACGCAGTTGTTTTTGCAGATGTGGAAGTGCTTCCTTCTGTATCTTATGAGAAGACGGCGACCAGGTTGGAAAATGACGGAATGCGCAGTCTTGTATTTTCAGATATCAATACAGCCGTGATTGGGGATGCAAATACAAATCTGAAGAATACTGTATTGGATGAGAGATATCTTGGATTCCGCGGTGTTGTTGTAACAATTCCTGAGCCGGAAGGAACACAGGCAAAACTTGTATATTGTACAATGTATCCAAATGAGGTAACAGGACTTGTGGAAGTACCGTCATCCGTTCGTGTCGGGGGTAAGAGTTATCAGCTGACAGGAGCAATGCCGGATGCCTTTGATGCATATGAAACATATGAATTTTGGGGAAAAGGAGAAATAAAGAGTATTCTTTTGCCGCCTTCGCTCGGTAAGCTTTCGGATTATAGTACGAATTTTAATTTTTCGACAGCCCTTCCGACAGATGAGGATGGGACCGAAGAAGATTCGAATGACGATAACAAGGAAGAAACAACACAAAATGAGTATGTTACGACGATTGTTCTTGCTTCAGGATATGAAAATGCAGAAAAGATAAAGTCGGAGATTCTTGATGATGACAACCATTATCTTCTCTATGTAGATGAAGACAGAGAAGAGTCTCAGAAACTTTCTGATGCAGTAAGTAATAAATATGGTTCCATGGTGGAAGGTCAGCTTAAAACAATGGATTTAACACTTGTGGAAAGAAAAAGTAATATTCCGATTTCTAATTTCGGAAATACACCGGTAGAAATCAGTGTTCCGATTTCAGAGACAATGAAAGGACAGAATATTTGTGCGGTCACTCTTGCGGAGGATGGCAGTCTGCAGACGATTTACGGTACAAAACAAACGGTGGAAGGACAGGACTATTTTGTGTTCCGCACCAATCATTTTTCCGTATACGGTATTTATGCAGGAATCGGTGAAGTCGGTGAGATGATTAAGGCGGAAAGTGGCAAATTGCTTGCAAAGGATATTTCACCGGAGACCGGTGAAGCTTTTAATCCGAAATGGCTTCTTGCAATTGCAACATTACTGATTGGTCTTGCGCTTATGATCGGTTTTCCTTTTCGCAGAACATTATAATTAAATAACGAATTAAAACTTCCGGCATAAAATAATACAAAAAAGCCGGAAGTTTTTTATGCAGCGAGTTCGAAAATTACTTCATATAGATGCAGCTGAAAAAAGGAAGCTGACCGGTGCAGGCATTGGAGTTGGAGTGCTTGATTCCGGAGTATTACTTCATGATGATTTTACGGAGAGAGTTGCCCTTTTTCGGAATTTTACTTTAGAGGGCGGACAAAAAATACAGGATGAGACAGGACACGGAACGCATGTCTGTGGAATTATTGCCGGATCCGGACGTATTTCAGGAGGGAAATACAGAGGAATAGCACCCGGAAGTCATTTGTGTGTCGGAAAAATATTGAATCACAAAGGTGAAGGGGATGTTTCGATGATGATACACGGACTTGAGTGGCTTTTGTCGGAAGCGGATAAACAGAATATAAAAGTGATCAATATATCTGTCAGTTCATTGTATTTTTCAAAAGAGAATGAGAAAGTATTTCGATTGTTTGAGCAGGCATATCGGCGCAATATATTAATTGTAACAGCGGCGGGCAATTCCGGTCCGGGCGGAAGCACTGTTTCCAAACTCGGAGACAGTCCTTATGTCATATGTGTTGGATGCCATGAAGGAAAAGAAAGTGTTCTATTTGATAAAAAGTGTCAGGACTGTTCAGGAAGAGGTCCGGGCACTTTTGTTTATCGGAAACCGGATGTGGTTGCGCCCGGTACGGACATTATATCGTGTTCCGGAGTTTCCCGTTATGTAAAAAAGAGCGGAACAAGTATGGCAACACCTATTGTTGCGGGGCTGCTTGCTCTTGGATATGAAAAAGAACCGGACGCATCCGCGGAGGAGATGAAGCGCAGATTGATCCGCACAACGGATGATTTGGGAGAAAATTTTTTATTGCAGGGCTTTGGGATGGTAAATGCCGAGAGATTTTTAAGATAAAAACAGGTAGATGCGTCGTATGGATATATTATATTAGGGTTGACATGTAAAAATGGATTGTATACAATTATACAGTACGAAAATGCAAAACAAAGGAGGAACCGGAAATGAACCATAGAAATCCGTTTGAAGACAGACCGGTTACAATGAATCCGAATAAAAATCTATTAGAAATCGAAGAACATATGTATATTCTCGATGATGTCGAGAAACCGAATGTTTTCCGCAATATGTTTCCTTACTCGGAAGTACCGAAAATACCGTTTAATGACAGAACAGTACCGCATGATATGCCAAAAGATATTTGGATTACCGATACAACTTTCCGTGACGGGCAGCAATCAAGAGCGCCATATTCTACAGAGCAGATTGTGACAATCTATGATTATCTGCACAGACTCGGCGGTCCTAACGGTATGATTCGTGCCAGTGAATTTTTCTTATACAGTAAAAAAGACCGGGATGCGGTTTATAAGTGTATGGAGCGCGGTTACGAATTTCCGGAAGTAACAAGCTGGATCCGTGCAAGTAAAGAAGATTTCAAACTGGTAAAAGAGATTGGAATGAAGGAGACGGGTATTCTTGTCAGTTGTTCCGATTATCATATATTCCTGAAGTTGAAAATGACACGTAAACAGGCGATGGAACATTATTTGAGCATTGTCCGTGATTGCCTTGAGGAAGGAATCAGTGTAAGATGCCATCTTGAGGATATTACCAGAGCCGATATTTACGGTTATGTGGTTCCGTTCTGTCTGGAGCTGATGAAACTTATGGAGGAATATAAAATTCCGATCAAGGTAAGAGCCTGTGATACCATGGGATACGGTGTTAATTATCCGGGAGCTGTTATTCCGCGAAGCGTTCAGGGAATTATTTATGCAATCCATACACATGCAGGCGTACCTCATTCACTGATTGAGTGGCATGGACACAATGACTTTTATAAAGCAGTTGTTAATTCCACGACAGCATGGCTTTATGGATGTTCCGGAATCAATACGTCGCTGTTCGGTATCGGAGAGAGGACAGGAAATACACCGCTTGAAGCGATGGTGTTTGAGTATGCACAGCTTAAGGGACATCTTAACGGTATGGATACAACGGTGATTACGGAACTTGCAGAATATTTTGAAAAAGAGATAGGTTATAAGATTCCGCCCCGAACACCGTTTGTCGGAAAGAATTTTAATGTGACAAGAGCAGGTATTCATGCAGACGGATTATTGAAAAATGAAGAAATATATAATATATTCGATACAGAGAAGTTTTTGAATCGGCCGGTTCTCTGTGCGGTTTCCAATACATCCGGTCTTGCGGGAATTGCACACTGGATTAACAGTTTCTTTAAACTTCCGCAGGACAGACAGTTCAAGAAGAACGATGAGGTTATTGTTGAACTTAAGAAATGGGTGGATGCGGAGTATGAAAACGGCCGTGTTACTGTAATGACAGAGGAAGAACTCGTGGCAGAGTTCAAAAACACATGCGAAAGACTTGGAATAGCTTTTGAAGAAGTGGTGCAGTAAGGAGGCTTCCTGCAATGGCAGATTACAATCTGAAAGATCAGGTATCGGACAAATATTCTTTGCGGGGACGCGTATTTCACAAAATCAGGGACGATATTCTGAACGGAAAATATAAACAGGGTGAAGAACTTCGTGAGGCGACAATCGGAGAGGAACTCGGTGTATCACGGACGCCGGTAAGAGAGGCGTTCCGCCAGCTTGAATTGGAAGGATTATTAAAAATGATTCCGAACAAGGGGACATATGTAAACGGGATTACCCGGAAAGATGTTCGGGATATATATATGATCCGTTCGCTTTTGGAAGGATTATGTGCAAGGTGGGCAACAGAGAATATAACCGGGGAACAGATGAATGAGATGGAAGAGAATGTCTATTTATCAGAGTTCCATGAGAGCAAAGGACATTTTGATCAGATGGCACAGCTTGACAATCGCTTTCACGAGATTTTATATGAATCCTGTGACAGTAAGATGTTAGAGCATCTTTTGAGAGATTTTCACCAGTATGTGTACCGTGTACGCAAGATGACCCTGTCAAGTGAAAAGCGGGGTAAAGCTTCCAATCATGAGCATCGTGAAATTATGGAAGCAATCAGAGCAGGTGAGGCTGAAAAAGCGGAAAAACTTGCCAATCTGCATATGATTAATGCCTATGATAATATGTTAAATAACGGACTGATTAATATGTTTGATCAGGAAGAAACGAAATAAAGTATAAAAAGGAGATAAACACATGGCAAAAATTCAGATGACGACACCACTCGTTGAGATGGACGGAGATGAAATGACCAGAATTCTCTGGAAGATGATTAAGGATGAATTGATTTGTCCTTATGTGGATCTTAAGACAGAGTATTATGACCTCGGACTTGAGTACAGAAATGAGACAGATGATCAGGTGACGGTTGAGTCCGCACTTGCGACGCAGAAATACGGCGTGGCTGTTAAATGTGCAACCATTACACCAAATGCGGCAAGAATGACAGAGTACAATTTAAAAGAAATGTGGAAGAGTCCTAACGGAACAATTCGTGCAATGCTTGACGGAACAGTCTTCCGTGCTCCGATCATTGTAAAAGGGATTGAGCCGTGTGTGCGTAATTGGGAAAAGCCGATTACGCTTGCAAGACACGCTTACGGTGATGTGTATAAAAATACGGAGATTAAGGTTCCGGGAGCAGGAAAAGCAGAGCTTGTCTTTACGGCTGAGGATGGAACAGAAATCCGTGAACTCATACATAATTTTAAAGACGGCGGTATCCTTCAGGGAATTCATAATACGGATGCTTCTATTTCAAGTTTTGCAAAAGCATGTTTTAACTATGCTCTTGATACAAAGCAGGATCTTTGGTTTGCGACGAAAGATACAATTTCTAAAAAATATGATCATAATTTCAAGGATATTTTCCAGGAGATCTACGATGCGGAATATAAGGAGAAATTTGAAGCGGCAGGTATTGAGTATTTCTATACGCTGATTGACGATGCAGTTGCACGTGTGATGAAAGCGAAAGGCGGATTTATCTGGGCTTGTAAAAACTATGACGGTGATGTGATGTCTGACATGGTTTCAAGTGCATTTGGTTCTCTTGCCATGATGACCTCCGTGCTTGTTTCTCCGAGCGGTGTTTACGAGTACGAAGCTGCTCACGGAACTGTGCAGAGACATTATTACAAACATTTGGAAGGTGAGGAGACATCCACAAACTCTGTTGCGACAATTTTTGCATGGACAGGAGCTCTTCGTAAGCGTGGTGAGCTTGACGGAAACAAAGAACTTATGGAGTTTGCAGACAAGCTTGAAAAAGCAACGATTCAGACAATTGAGAGCGGAAGAATGACCAAAGACCTTGCATTGATTACTTCGTTAAAAGATGTTATAGTATGTAATAGTCAGGATTTCATTAAGGAAATACGTAAGACTTACGAAACATTATAAGGTCAGGTTAAGAATCAATGGATTTTATCTCGGGGAGTTTTTTACTCTTTTTATTAATTACAGTTATTGTTTATTACAGCATACCAAAAAAGGGGCAGTGGATCTGGCTGCTCCTTTCGGGTATGTTTTTTTATTGCGCATCTTCGCCCAAACTGGCAGTTTTTATATTAATCAGCATAGTTTCGTCCTATGCGTGGGCAAGATGGTTTTCCTGTTCAAAGCTGATGTTTTGGCTGACAATTTTATGTAATGCCGGTATTCTTTTTGGTCTTAAAATGGCGGCCAGCGGATCTGTTCTGGCATCTTACTTGAAGATAGAACGTTTTGCATTTCTTCTTCCTGTTGGCATTTCGTTTTATACATTACAGATTATCGCTTATATGACAGATGTTTACAAAGGAAAGATACAGGCAGAAAGAAACTTCTTTAAATATATGTTATTTGTCACATATTTTCCGCAGATTATTCAGGGACCGATTCCACGATATGAGCAGCTTGGAAAACAGCTTTCTTCATTTCACAAATTTGATTATGCAATGTTTGTCGGTGGATTTGAGCTGATGATTTGGGGATTTTTCCAGAAACTTGTCATTGCTGATCGGGCCAATATTCTTGTTAATCGTCTTTTTGGCGAATATCAGACATATCAGGGAATGTATGTTGTTGTTGCGGCCGTGCTGTACAGTTTGCAGCTTTATGCAGATTTTAACGGATGTGTCTGTATTGCAAGGGGTGTATCGGAAATGTTGGGAATCCAAATGGCAGAGAATTTTGACCGACCTTATTTTTCCGGAAGTATTAAGGAATTCTGGCACAGATGGCACATATCACTCAGCAGTTGGCTGAGAGACTATATTTATATTCCGCTTGGCGGAAATCGAAAGGGAAAAACGGTACAATATATTAATATTCTCATAACATTTCTTGTAAGTGGTATTTGGCACGGAATCGGTACAACATTTGTTGTATGGGGATTGTTGCATGGATTATATCAGATTATGGGAAGTTTTCTCATGCCCGTCAGAGATTGGATTGTAAAAGTGTTCCGCGTAGACAGGGAATCGTTCTCTCACAGATTGTGGAAAGTAACGGTTACATTTATCATGGTTGCGGTTGCATGGATTTTCTTTAGGGCATCTTCCGTTTCTCAGGCATTTGCTATGATAAAAAGTATATTTACGACATGTAATCCTTGGATATTGTGGGATGGATCGCTTTATCAGCTTGGAATGGATGCAAAAAATGTATGGATGTTGTTCTGGAGTGCGGTTACGTTGTTTGTAGTAGAATTGTTACAGGCAAGGGTTTCACTTCGGTCAGAGTTTGCAAAGCAGGGGATCGTGTTCCGCTACGTTGTGTTATACATGGCTGTTTTTGCCATACTTATCTTTGGAATTTATGGACCGGGATATGATGCGGCGCAGTTTATTTACGGCGGATTTTAGGAGGAGTGAACATGAAAAAAACAACGATATTTCTTCGTTTTATAAGTTTTATCCTTATTTTTGCCGTTCTGTTTGTCGTGGTGACGGAAGTGTTGAGAGATAAACGTGTGGTTTTGGAATA
This sequence comes from Lachnospiraceae bacterium, assembly GCA_017482005.1. Next base: position 241,895 of record JAFUOI010000007.1, on the reverse strand, counting down.
CGACGTGACGTCAAAGGTAAAGGGGTTTTATCAGGAGCCGGAGAATTCATTGGATTTTGTTTTTATCGGTTCCAGTCAGTTATATGCAGATATCGCACCAAATGTGTTGTTTGAAGAATTCGGTATTACTTCCTATGATTTTGCAGCAAACGAACAGCCTATGTGGGTTTCGTATTATTATATAAAAGAGGCGTTAAAACACCAGAATCCAAAAGCAATTATTCTGGATGTATTTACTGTGTACGGGGATACTTATGAAGAGGAGGGGGCAACCCATATTAATCTGGATGATTTGCCGTGGGATTTGAATAAAATTCAGGCAATCCGGGCGTCTGTTCCGAAAGAAAACAGGGCTTCTTTCTATTTTGAGCTTGTAAAATATCATGATACATGGAACACACTTGATGCACATAAAATAAAAAGTTCATTTTGGGATGAAAGAAACGTATATAAGGGATATTCTCCCTTTGTGGTTGTTCATGAATATGCAGAAACCGCCCCGGAGGAGGTTGTAAATCAAACAGAGCGGGCTCCGATGGGTGCCATGGCGGAGGAATGGCTTCGTAAGATTGTAGATTTGACGCGGGAAGAAGGCGTGGATCTGATTTTGATTAAGACGCCGAATGGTCATGCACAGCGCCAGAAACTGTATCTTTCTGTGGAAGATTTTGCACAGGAACAGAATGTCCCTTTTGTTAATATGAATACCATGTTCGACGGAGAAGCGCATATTAATATTCTTCAGGCGGAAAAGGTAACGCGTTATATGGGAGAGTATCTGACAGAACAATACGAAATTACAGATAAGCGAAAAGATCCGGCTTATGAGCAATGGCATGAGGATGGGAAGTTTTTTTACCATAAAAAAGACAAATGTATACAGATCGGTTTGACAGATATGCAGGAGTATTTTGAAACACTTGCAGAGAAAGAATGGATAACGCTGTTCGCACTTAAAAGTACTGAGGCAGTAACTTATAACGAAGCCGAAAGGAAAGCGCTTGCCAACCTCGGAATCATGCCGGATTATGACATGCAGGGTGAATGGTGTTACCTGATGCTTCTTGAAAACGGGAAACCTGTAGACTGTGGTGTACAGGTAACAGATGCATATGAGAGGGAGTATGCACTTAGTGACGGGCATGTGTATAAACTATCTTACGGATTAAATGAAGACGGCGAAACCGTCGCTGGACTTTACATGGATGGATCAAATTTCTCCATGGAACATAATGGAATTAACGTATTTATTTACGATCCGCTTCTGGAAGAAATTGTTGAATTTGCAGCGTTTGACCCGGTAACAAGGGCTCAGACAATCCGTGTAAATTGATATCATATATGTTATTATAACAATGTAAAGAGAGTGAGATTTCTTACTCAGGACGCTTTCGCTACGGAGAAAACGTAGCGGTACTAAGAGACCATGTGCTTTGCAACTGCTTTCTAAGTGCCGACGTTTTCAGACGTCCTGAGTCAAGAAATTCCACTCTCTTTTTTAGACATATTTTTTATATTAAATATCTTTACTCATATATTTTCTTCAAATTTTCAAGCTTTGCAGTAGCATTTTCCATCATCAAATCAACAAGTGTTAAGGCTGTCATAGCTTCAACAACAACAACTGCACGAGGTACAATCACAGGATCATGGCGACCTTTGATAGTAGCAGTGATATTTTCACCGGAAGTGTTTACAGTGTGCTGTTCTTTGAAAATGGATGGAGTCGGTTTTATGTAGGCGCGCAGAACTATATCGCTGCCGTCGCTGATACCGCCGAGAATACCTCCGCTGTGATTGGTTTCTTTAACGATTTTGCCGTCTTTCATCACAAAGGAATCGTTATTTTCCGAACCACGCATAGTTGAAACAGAAATACCATCACCGATCTCAAATGCTTTAACGCTTCCGATAGACATGATTGCTTTGGAAAGACAGGCATCCAACTTGTCAAATACCGGTTCTCCGATACCGGCCGGAACACCCGTGGCGATACATTCAATCACACCGCCCGAAGAATCATAATTCTTCATGCATTCTTCGAGATAGTCTTCTGCATTTGAAGATGCTTCCGCATCAGGCATACAGGTCGGAGTGGTAAGAATGGCATTCGTATCAAAGTGATTATAATCAATGGAAACAGGACCGATGGATTTTGTATAGGCGCATATCCGAATGCCTAAATTATTCAGAAGTTTGAGAGCGATTGCGCCTGCCGCCACACGACCGATTGTTTCACGACCGGAAGAACGTCCGCCACCGCGGTAATCACGAAAACCGTATTTGGCATCAAATGTATAGTCTGCATGTCCCGGCCTGTAATAGGATGCAATCTCAGAGTAATCTTTGGAACGTTGTGATGTATTGCGCACCAGAAGTGCAATCGGTGTGCCGGTTGTTTTACCTTCAAACACACCTGACAAAATTTCAACTTCATCTGCTTCCTTACGGGGAGTTGCAAATTTGGTTTGTCCCGGTTTTCGGCGGTTTAAATAATACTGGATATCATCTGCACACAGGGGAAGACCAGCAGGACAACCGTCCACGACAACGCCGATTCCTTCGCCGTGAGATTCGCCGAATGTTTGTATTGTAAAATGTTTTCCGAAAATGGAACCTGACATAATATACCTCCGAAATTCTTGTTCAATGATTATTTTATACTATCATATGCACCTATCGTTTGCAAAGCGTATTTTCTTATGATATGATTTAGGATGGATTTTATGATTACTTGAATAAGGTGACAAAAGGATGAAAAAAATAATCAAAATACGAAAGATGCTTTGCATGTTATGCGTGTTTCTTGTATTTTTAGTTAATAATAGTTTCATATATTCGGATCTGATAATCAGTGCAGATGATGCAATTGAGACAGAATTTTCCGACCATGCAAATGTTGAGAATGAAGAGACGTATACATTGGATGATGTCATGGAATATGATTCTTCCAATGTAGAAAATGAGGAGCAGGCACAGGAGCCGGAAGGGGAAGTTAATCTGGAGTCCTTTGATAAAAACGACTGGAAGATTATGCTGATTAACAAGCAACATCCGGTTCCGGAAGATTATGAGTTTACATTAGCAACAATCAAAGGAAGCATGAAATGCGATGAACGTATTATACCGGAACTTCAGCAGATGATGAAGGATGCACAAAAAGACGGAGTTTCTCTGGTAATACGTTCGCCATATCGTGATTACGAAAGACAGATATATCTGTTTAACCGTAAGATAAAGAATTATATGAGAAGCAAGATGTCTTATTTGGAGTCCTATCGAACTACGGCGCAGTCTGTTACGGTTCCGGGAGCATCAGAGCATCAGGTGGGTCTGGCACTGGATATTACATCGAATACGTATACAACGCTGACAGAAGGATTTGCAGAAACGGAGGCAGGGAAATGGTTGGCTGAGCACAGCTATGAGTATGGTTTTATATTACGTTATCCTGACGGAAAAGAAGATATTACGGGAATTACATTTGAACCGTGGCATTTCAGATATGTTGGTAAAACGGCTGCAAAATATATATATGATAATGATTTGACTTTGGAAGAGTTTGTGGCACAGCTCAACGATTTGTAGAAGAAATGAGGATAAGGTATGTTTAAAGTTTTAAAGCAGGAGGGCAATGCAAGACGCGGTGAATGTATGACGCCCCATGGCGTTGTGCAAACGCCGGTATTTATGAATGTAGGAACTATTGCAGCGATCAAAGGTGCTGTGGGAACGGAAGACCTTGAGACAATCGGAACACAGATTCAATTGTCAAACACCTATCATCTTCATGTACGGCCGGGTGATGAGGTTGTGCATAAAATGGGCGGATTGCATAAATTTATGGTGTGGGATAAACCTATATTGACAGATTCCGGCGGGTTTCAGGTTTTTTCCCTTGCAGGACTTCGAAAAATTAAGGAAGAAGGTGTGTATTTTAATTCACACATAGACGGACGTAAGATTTTCATGGGACCGGAGGAGAGTATGCAGATTCAATCTCATCTGGCATCGACAATCGCCATGGCATTTGACGAATGTCCGCCAAGTAAAGCGGATTATAATTATGTCAGACAATCGGTTGACCGCACGACCAGATGGTTGGAACGCTGTAAGAAAGAGATGGATCGTTTAAATACTCTTGATGATACAATCAACAGACAGCAATGGCTGTTCGGAATTAACCAGGGGGCCATCTACAAAGATATCCGTGTGGAACATGCAAAAAGAATTTCAGAATTTGATTTGCAGGGATATGCACTGGGCGGACTGGCCGTTGGTGAGTCACATGAAGAAATGTATTATGTGATAGAAGAGACAGCGCCGTTTCTTCCGCAGGAAAAGCCCCGTTATCTGATGGGAGTCGGGACTCCGGCCAATATTTTGGAGGCGGTTGACCGTGGGGTTGACTTTTTTGACTGTGTCTATCCGTCAAGAAACGGACGCCACGGACATCTATATACAAAATACGGCAAGATTAATCTTTTTAATGCAAAGTATGAACTTGATGACCGCCCGATTGAGGAAGGATGTCAGTGTCCTGCCTGCAGACGTTATAATCGTGCATATATCCGACATCTTCTTAAGGCAAAAGAAATGCTCGGCATGAGATTATGTGTTCTTCATAATCTGTATTTTTATAATCATATGATGGAAGATATCCGCACTGCACTTGATGAAGGCAGATTTGCAGAGTATAAGAAACAGATGCTGGAAAGTATGGCGTCGGGGGAATAGTTTATAAAGGTTTTACTTGCACAACTTCCATAATTTGTGTATGATATCTTCTAGTGGAAAAATAATGAACGAAACGGAGGTTTAATTACATGGGAATTTTATTAACAGCTGATGCAGCTGCTGCAGCGCCGAGTACAGCAGGTTCAGGACTTGTGCTTGTTTCATACATTGTTGTTCTGATTGCTGTTTTCTATTTCTTTATTTCACGTCCGCAGAAGAAGGAACAGAAGCGTCTCAATGCAATGTATTCGTCGATGGCAGTAGGTGACAGTGTTCTTACAAACAGTGGTTTTTATGGAATGATTATTGACATCGATGAAGAGCAGAATATGGTTATCGTAGAGTTCGGTAACAATAAGAACTGCCGTATTCCGATGGACAGATCGGCAATTGCACAGGTTGAGAAACCGGATGCAGAATAATGAATGAATTAAGAGGTGTTGATGAAAGGGCATCAGCGCTTCTTTTTTTATTGACACGTTTTTATACTGTAAGGTAAAATTAAATGAAAGTGTAAGGAGGAAAGGAATTATATGAAATCAAATAAGAAAATAATCATAGGTGTCGTAATCGGGATTGCTTTTTTAGCCGCTATTATATTGATTTTTATACTGACACAAAAAGAAAGCTATCGCATCGTAAAAATATATGAATTTGATGGGACAGCAACAGTGACGCGCAAAGATACAGGTGAAATTGATATGTATCCTAATATGGTCTTGCAATCCGGAGACGAAGTGTATCTTCAGAAGGGAATTCTGACTCTGAAATTGGATGAGGATAAGTATGTTTATGTTGAGGAACAAACGCGTTTTCGTCTTGAAGCTGCAGGGAATGCAACATCCGGTAAGACGAGTATTCATCTTTTGGAGGGGGCCATCACAAATGATATCCAGTCACCCCTTGCTTCCGATGCATCGTACGAGGTACATACACAGAATTCGTCCATGTCGGTAAGAGGTACTGTTTTCCGTGTTGAAATTTATTATGATGAGGAAGGGACTTTATACACAAGGGTTTCTGTGTTTGATGGTAAAGTGGAAACACAGCTTGTCTACAAAGACGGTACAAAGGGAGAACCGCGTTATATTGAAAGCGGAAAAGAAACCGTTATTTTTGAGGATGAAGTAAATACAGATTATTTGGAAGGTATTACCGATATCAAATATGAGTCATTGGCAAAAGAAGCATTGAAAACTTTAAAAGGGCTTGTGGAAAAAGAAGGGCTTACGCTGAATATATCGGAGGATGAGCTGGATATGCTCATTTCTGGAAAGGGATTTGAAGAAGATTTAGACGATGATCAGTCGGAAGAGCCGGAAGAAAAAGAAGAGGAAGAGCCGGAAGAAAAAGAAGAGGAAGAGCCGGAAAATAGTAATTTAGACGAAGATTCAGAGGAAGATTCCGATGATGAAGGCGGAGAAAACGAACAGCAGTCCGGAGAGTCGTCTGAACAGACGAACAAAGTAACACTGCCGAAAGCTTCAGAAGCAACATATACGGTTACGTTTATATGTGACGGAGTGGAATTTGCCACGCAAACAGTTCCATCAGGTGGCCTGGCAAGTGAACCGAAATTAATGCCGGCAGCGACCGGAACATGGGATTTTGATTTTTCAATACCGATTAAAGCAGATACAAAGATTTATTGGAAATAAATCTGTGAGGATGAATAAATGAATGCAGAATTATTAAGAAAGATTCCAACGGTGCAGGAGTTTTTTTTGGTAAAAGAGGAAGGCGACATTCCTGAAGGAACCAGATTGCTGCTGGAAGCGATGAATGAAGTTTGTTTTTCGGACGGAGAGGATATTGTTACTTACGGAGCGGAACCGGAAGACGGAATGTACATTATTCTCGAAGGAACCACGATTGTTTTGAATGATCGGGGAGAGCATATTAATCTCCTTGGAAAAGGTGATTTTATTGGGGAGCTTGGTCTGATTAACGATGATAAGCGAGGGGCTACAGTCCGTGCGGTCGGAACAGTTGTTTGTGCCAATATTTCAAAGCAGCTCTTTTTTGAGATTGCAGAGAAGAACCGTAAGATTTACGGAACATTTATGAATATGTTATACCGCAAGACAGAAAAACTTGTGACGGAGCAGGAAAGAATCAAGTCTGAACTTGCAATAGCGACGAAGATACAGGTTGGTTCCCTGGAAAATGATTTCACGGCGTTCAATCAGTTGAAAGATGTCTATGTGACAGCAAATATGTGTCCGGCAAAGGAAGTCGGAGGTGATTTTTATGATGTTTTTCTTGTGGATGAGTCCCATATTTGTTTTGTCATTGCGGATGTTTCGGGGAAGGGTGTTCCGGCTGCTTTGTTTATGAGCATGGCAAAGATACATATTAAGAACTATGCGTCTCTGGGTCTTCCACTTTCGGAAGTGGGTTTTCGTGTAAATAATCAGCTGTGTTATAAAAATGAAGAGGGAATGTTTGTGACAGCGTTTATCTGCGTGTTGGATCTTGATACAAATGAGATGAAGTTTATTAATGCAGGTCACAATCCTCCGTTTTTGATGAAGAAAGACGGAGATTTCAAAATGATGAAACCAAAAGCAAACCTTGTGTTTGGTATGATGGAAGATATGCCATACAAGGAACAGAGTATTATGCTTGAGAGCGGCGATGTAATATATTTGTACACAGATGGTATGACAGAGGCGCTGAATAATAAAGATGAATTGTTTGGAGAGGAGCGTCTGGAGGAAATCCTAAATCGATATAAGGACGAAATTGACTATTCTGACAGATTTATGAATCACATGTATGATGAAGTGAATGCATTTTCGCAGGGTGTGAGTCAGGCTGATGATATTACAATGCTTTGTCTTAGTAGAAAATAGTGTTAAGGGGAGAATTTCGCGATGAAAAAAAAGAAACTGTTTCGCGATATAGCGGAAGCTTTTCTGATTGGTGTACTTATTTTTCTGCTTACAATCTTCAATTTAATATCACCTCTTGATTATATGATAAAAGATGCGGTTTATCAGATGCCCAGAGGGATTGACAGTAAAATTAAGATTATAGGCATTGATGATAAGACAATAGATGAGCTTGGTCAGATACAGACATGGTCAAGAGAAACGTATGCGCAACTGCTCACACAGCTTAACGTTGATGCGGAATACAGCCCGGTCGTGATTGCTTTCGATATCCTTTTTTCGGGTGAGGTCGATGAGGCCGGAGATGCTGCATTTACAGAAGCATGTAAAGAGGCGGGGAATGTTGTGGTCGCATCTCAGTTTACATATAAAGAAAAGGGCGAGATGACTGAGCGTGGGATAGTAGAATACCCGATTGAAAGTTATCTTGTACCCTTCGATTCTCTTATATCGGTGACAGAGCAGGGATTTACCAATGTTTCGCAGGATTCGGATGGTGTTGTAAGGCGTGTCAAAATAAAAGAGCAAAAAGATGACGTGTCGGTTGTAATGTTTTCACAGAAGATATATGAGATGTATTGTAAGGAAAATAAGCTTCCGATAAGTGATGTTGTGACGGACAAATACGGAAAGACATTAATTAATTATTCCGGAAAACCGGGAGATTATGAATGTTTGTCCTTTGTCGATGTGCTTAACGGTGAGATTGATCCAAGGGCTTTTCAGGGAAGTGTTGTACTTATCGGTGCATATGCAACAGGAATGCAGGATAATTTCAAGGTTCCGTGCAGCGGCGAAGATCAGATGTATGGAGTGGAAATTCATGCCAATATTTTGCAGTCGATGTTTCAGAATCGTTTTTCCGTCAATGCGAATCCTTATTTGACAGGTCTTTTGACAGCTCTTGCAGGTGTGTTATTACATTTGATTTTAAAAAAACGTAAGATTTGGCTTTCTACGATTTTGTTGTTTGTGTCAGTTGTGGTTTATATCGGAATCGGAATACTGCTCAATGAAAAGCACTATGCAATACATTTGCTTTATTTACCGTTGGGGCTTGTGATTTCGTATGTGTACTGCCTGATTAGCGGTTATATCTTTGAAAAGCTGAAACAGCGTAAGATATTGACTGCATTAAAAAAATACGTTGCACCGGAGATTGTAGAAGAAATTGCCAAAAAGGGTGATTTCAAGATACAGTTAGGAGGAGAAAACAGGGATATTGCTGTACTATTTGTAGATATCCGCGGATTTACGACGATGTCTGAAGTTCTGACGCCGGAGGAAGTGGTGGCAATTCTAAACCGCTATCTTAATCTGACGACCAATGCAATCTTCAAAAACAAAGGAACGCTGGATAAGTTTGTCGGAGATGCGACTATGGCAGTGTTTAATTCGCCGTTTGATTTGGATGACTATGAATTCCGGGCAGTTTGTGCGGCGATGGACATTGTAGAAGGCGGAGCCGCTTTGGAGAAAGAACTGCTTGAAAAATTCGGAAGAACAGTGGGATTCGGCGTTGGCGTTAACTGCGGAGAAGCGGTTGTCGGTAATGTGGGTTGTGAGTTCCGTATGGACTACACGGCAATCGGCGATACGGTCAATACTGCTGCAAGATTGGAATCCAGCGCAAAGAAAGGACAGGTTCTGATCAGCGATGCGGTTTATGAGAGGGTAAAAGACCGTGTAGAAGTGGAAGAAATCGGGGAAATCCCGTTAAAAGGTAAATCAAAAGGTGTTTTTGTATATTCCGTTACGGCTGTAAAGAGGGAAAATGTATGAAAATAGAAAAGTTATTGATGGTTCCGGATTATGATCAAATAGAGAAAAGTTTTACGGTTGCTGAAAATTTCGGTTGCGGATTTGAATACAACGATTTTTATAGACCTGATTTTTTGGAGAACGAAAAGGAACTTCGTGCCCGGATTGATTTTTACAAAGGAAACAAAAGATGTCCGTCATATACAACATTGCATGGGGCGTTTCTTGATGTCACGGTTGCATCGGATGATCCGAGAATTTTGGAAGTATCGGATTACCGGATTGAGCAGAGTTTACAGATCGCAAGGCAGCTTCATGCAAAAGCTGTGATTTTTCACACGAATTTTATTCCGAATTTTTGCACGGATTATTATTGTGCAAGCTGGATAGAGCGTAATGAGGCATATTGGAGCAAAAAACTGGAGAAGTACAACGATATCAACATATACATAGAAAATATGTTTGATATGTCTTATGAATTGCTGGCGCAGCTTTCAGAAAGACTTTGCGTTTATCCGAATTTTGGTATCTGTTTTGATTATGCGCATGCGCATGCCTTTGGTGATGAAACATGTATTATGAAATGGGTGCATGCGTTTGCACCCTATGTGAAGCATATACATATTAATGACAATGATTTGGTAAATGATCTTCATTTGCCGCTGGGCGATGGCAAGATTGACTGGAAACTTTTCAAAGAGGTTTATGAATCCTATTTTCCGCAGGCGACTGTATTGGTTGAAGTAAAAGATCCGGAGGATGCGGAAAAATCTTTGCAATTTATACGAGAATTGTAGAAAAGGTGAAAATATGAAACAGATAAACGATCAATTAAAGATCCCGGCTGAAGTATCACAATTAGATCGTGTTCTTGCTTTTTTGGAGTCCGCATTGGAAGAAGGCGGATGTCCGACGAAGACAAGCATGCAGATTTGCGTTTCGGCGGAAGAAATTTTTGTAAATATTGCTAATTATGCATATCCGGAGCAGGGTGGTCAATGTACAATGGATATTGAAGTCAGTGCAGATACTGAAAAAGGAACCGGAGATGTATCGCTCACTGTTACGGATTCCGGGAAAGAATTTAATCCGCTCGAAAGAGAAGATCCCGATATCCATTTATCTGCGGAAGACAGGCAGATTGGCGGATTGGGGATATGGATGGTAAAACAGAGCATGGACTATGTGGAATATCGTTATGAAGATGCGCAAAACAAAATAACATTCGGTAAAAAATGGTAATATATGTGGAGGATATAGAGATGAATGTTAATGTTAAAAATGAAGGAACAAAGAAATGGATTTTCCTTGAAGGACGCCTTGATACAACAGCAGCTCCGCAGCTTGGAGAAGTAATCGAAAAAGAGTTGCAGGGCGATATAAAAGAGCTTGTGATTGATATGGCAGAATGCGGATATGTTGCCAGCTCCGGCCTACGTGTGATTTTACAGGCCCAGAAAAGCATTAATCGTGTACAGGGAACAATGATTGTAAAAAATGTAAATGAAATGGTTATGGAAGTGTTTGAAATGACAGGGTTTTCCGACATATTAACGATTGAGTAAAAGGGAGGATATCATGGCGCTTAAGGAACAGATTTCTCAAATTGTTGTAAATGAAATCGGCGGAGTTGTCGTTGTTGAAACGGTAAGCGGAAAGATTGCATATGCGGATATGTTTTTTGAAAAGATTTACGGGCGTGATCTTACAGGGGAACCGGCAGAAGATGTAATGATGTGGATCGGTGATTGTCCGAAAATACCGGAGGATCAGAAAACTGTCGAATGGGAAACCATAGATATTGAAAAACATAATTTTTATAAGGTTGTCACAAGACAGTTAAATGAGGATGGCATTTGTTATTGTATGCATCATTTGACAGATATCACAGAGTATATGAAATTGAATCATGATGTGACAAAATACATGTCTTTTTTTAAAAAACTTGCAGGATTCCAGACGGCTATATTAGAAAAACTATCCAGTACATATTATGAACTGCTTCCGATGCTTGCAGATTTTTTTAAGACAGATGAAATGTTCTTTCTGTTACACAGAGATGCGCATATTGAAATGATTACTTACAACAAAAAGAGCGGAAATTACAGCAATGCACGTATAGCTGCCGGGGACGATGAGCTTTGTGCTTTTGAAATTCCTGTTGGTAAGGAAGTGGCGGTAGATGATTTTGCAATGCCGATGAAAGAGGCTCTTATACTTGCGGGAATTGATAATCTGAAAAAACTTCATTCACTTTGTCACGGAAGTGTCTCTGAGCAAAAGTACGCTTTGTTTTTTGTGGAAAATGCAAAGATGGATAAAGAATCTATGGGGGAGGAAACCCTTCTTTCCGTGATCCGTCTTTATATTGAAAATAGCATGATGCGGGAGAAACTTATATACGACAGCGAACATGACGGATTGACCGGAATGTACAACAAAGGCAAATATCTTGCTATGCTTGAGTCGGAATATCAGACATTGGATTCCATCGGTATTTTCAATTTTGACGTAAATAATTTAAAGAAAATGAATGATACTTACGGTCATGAAGCGGGAGACAGACTGATTATCAAAGGTGCGGACAGTATTCGTAAAGTGACGAGCAGTACCGTGCACGGTTATAGGATGGGCGGCGATGAATTCCTTATGATAGCATGCAATGTGACAGAGGAGGAAGTCTTGGAGTTAAAAGAACGCTGGGAGAAAGAACTTGCCCGTCTCAATACGCTGGAGGATGGTATTGAGTGTGTGATTGCGGCAGGTGTTGTATACGGTGAAAAGGGATATGATTTTGCGGCTCTTATGAAAGAAGCAGATGAACGCATGTATGAAGATAAGAAAAAGAAAAAGAAACCGGGAGAAGAAATCCGATAATAAAAGGGCGGCTGCTGATTAGGCAGTCGCTATGTTATCTCAGCCCATCCGCACCATGGTTTTTACCGGCGGTACTTAGACGAGCGTCGGGCCTTAGTCACCACGTAGTGGGGACTTAGTACCGCTACGTGAGTCTGTAGCGAGAGCGTGCCGCCGGTAAAAACCATGGTGTGGATGGGCTGCAAATCCGGCTTGCATTTTCGAACAAAAAAATTCAAAGGAGTAACCATGTATAAAGAGACAGCAAAATTAATCCTATACGGAAATATGAGCGAAGATACGATTCTTGTGCAGCTTGGAGAAATTTTCAGGCGTTTCGATGAAAAAACATCGGACAAGGCGCAGCTTATTAAAGATATTTATACGCAGCTTAAGCGTATTCTTGAGGTGGCAACAGATTACGGTTTTGATAAAAATCTGTGGCATAACTATTTAACCTTTCTCCTGATTACAAATGAGAACCCATTTAGTCTGACCTGCGAAAAGATTGGAGCTAATGATGGGACGGTAAATGAGTTTGCAAAGAATGATTTCAGAGTGTTCCGTAATTTATTTTCTTATGATTTCTCAAAAATCGAAGAGGAACTGGGAATTGATTGTTTCCGCATTTTATCTGATTATAAAGCAATCGGAAAAAAGGAACTGATGTACAATAAAAATGTGAGTGAAAAAGTTCAGGCACTTAGTGAGAAATTGGAAAATACAAAGGATGAAGCTGAATTTTTTGATGCTGTGACGGATTTTTACAGGGATTACGGTGTTGGAATGTTCGGATTGAATAAGGCTTTCCGTATTGAAGACAAACAGACGGCAGGACCGGTTAACTTTCATCCGATTAACAACATGGATAAAGTAATGCTTGAGGATCTTGTCGGTTATGAAATCCAGAAAAAGAAACTTGTTGATAATACAGAAGCGTTTGTAAACGGGAAAAAGGCAAACAATGTGCTACTGTTCGGTGACAGTGGAACCGGTAAGTCAACAAGTATCAAAGCTATTGTTAATGAATACTATGACAGAGGACTTAGGATGATTGAGATCTATAAGCATCAGTTTAAAGATCTTTCCAATGTTATTGCACAGATTAAAAACAGAAACTATAAGTTTATCATCTATATGGATGATTTATCTTTTGAAGAGTTTGAGATTGAATATAAGTTTTTAAAAGCCGTAATTGAGGGCGGCGTGGAGACAAAGCCGGAAAACATATTGATTTATGCAACATCCAACCGACGTCATCTGATCAAGGAAAATTGGAATGACAGAAATGATATGGAACATACAAATGATATTCACCGTTCTGATACGATGGAGGAAAAACTTTCTCTTGTACATCGTTTTGGTGTGACAATCAACTATTCAAAACCGACGCAGAAAGAATACTTCTATATTGTGAACGAACTGGCACGCAGAGAAGGAATCGATATACCGGAAAAAGAACTGAATTTGCAGGCCAATGCATGGGAACTTGCACACGGAGGCATTTCCGGACGTACTGCGCAACAGTTTATCAATCATTTGGCCGGACAAAATAACTAGCGAGCATATTCGTTATACATAAAAGTTATATTAGGACGTTTTGGTATAAAATTGATTGATAATAACAAGGTTTTCATGTAAACTAGGTGTTAGTTGAGAATTATAAGCAGGAGGAATTTTATCATGAATATGAACGTTGTATGTATTCCGGGCGACGGAATCGGACCGGAAGTCGTGGCAGAGGCGAAGAAAGTGCTTGAAAAAGTGGCTTCTGTGTATGGACATGATATTAATTTTGAAGATATTTTAATGGGCGGTGCATCGATTGATGTACATGGTGAGCCGCTGACAGAGGAAGCGATTGCAACAGCGAAAGCTGCAGATGCAGTGCTGATGGGCTCCATCGGCGGAAACACACAGACATCGCCTTGGTATAAGCTTCCGCCGGAGAAACGCCCGGAAGCCGGACTTTTAAAAATCCGTAAGGCACTGAATTTATTTGCCAATCTCAGACCGGCAGTACTTTATGAAGAACTTGCAGCAGCTTGTCCTCTTAAGACAGAAATCAGTGAAAAAGGTTTCGATATGATGATCATGAGAGAGCTCACAGGCGGTCTTTATTTCGGTGAGAGAAAGACAGTTGAGGAAAACGGGCAGCTTGTAGCAATTGATACTCTTACATATTCCGAGAATGAGATCCGCAGAATCGCGATCAAAGGTTTTGACATCGCAAGAAAACGTCGTCAGAAAGTGACGAGTGTAGATAAAGCTAATGTTTTGGATTCCTCCAGACTTTGGAGAAAAGTAGTGGAAGAAGTTGCACAGGATTATCCGGATGTAACACTTGAGCATATGCTTGTAGATAATTGCGCGATGCAGCTTGTTAAAGATCCGGCGCAGTTTGATGTTATTTTGACAGAGAACATGTTCGGAGATATTCTTTCGGATGAGGCAAGTATGGTAACAGGTTCCATCGGAATGCTTTCATCTGCAAGTTTAAATGATACAAAATTCGGTCTTTATGAGCCGAGTGGCGGATCTGCACCTGACATTGCGGGAAAAGGTATTGCAAATCCGATTGCAACGATTCTGAGTGCATCCATGATGCTTCGCTATACATTTGATCTTGACAGCGAGGCGGATGCGATTGATCAGGCTGTAAAGCAGGTTCTTACGGACGGATATCGCACAATCGATATTATGCCGCAGGATGAAGAAGGCAAAAAATCAGTAACACAGGTCGGAACAGCCAAAATGGGAGATCTGATCTGCGAGAGAATTTCATAATACAGGAGGCAGAACAATGAAAAGTGATAATATCAAAAAAGGAATGAAACAGGCGCCCCACAGATCTTTGTTAAATGCGCTTGGAATGACACAGGAAGAAATGGACAAACCGCTTGTAGGTATTGTCAGTTCATATAATGAAATTGTACCGGGGCATATGAACCTTGATAAAATTGTAGATGCAGTTAAGCTCGGTGTTGCACAGGCGGGCGGTGTTCCGGTTGTCTTCCCGGCAATCGCTGTATGTGACGGTATTGCAATGGGACATGTAGGAATGAAATATTCTCTTGTGACGAGAGATTTGATTGCAGATTCGACAGAATGTATGGCTCTTGCCCATCAGTTTGATGCACTTGTTATGGTGCCGAACTGTGACAAAAATGTACCGGGACTTCTTATGGCTGCAGCCAGAGTTAATGTTCCTACTGTATTTGTATCAGGAGGACCGATGCTTGCAGGTCGTGTGTGCGGTGAGAAACGCAGCCTTTCATCCATGTTTGAGGCGGTCGGAGCTCATGCTGCAGGTACGATGACAGAAGAGCAGGTGCGAGAGTTTGAAGAAAAAGTGTGTCCGACATGCGGATCCTGCTCGGGTATGTATACAGCAAACTCCATGAACTGTCTTACAGAAGCACTTGGTATGGGACTTGCAGGAAACGGTACAATTCCGGCAGTTTATTCCGAGCGTATAAAGCTTGCAAAACATGCAGGTATGGCGGTAATGGAAATGTACAGAAAAGATATCAGACCGAGAGATATTATGACAAAAGATGCGATTTTAAATGCATTGACGGTAGATATGGCTCTTGGATGTTCTACAAACAGTATGCTTCATCTTCCTGCAATTGCACATGAGATCGGTTTTGATTTTGATATTGCATTTGCAAATGACATCAGTGAAAAGACACCGAACCTTTGCCATTTGGCACCTGCAGGACCGACCTATATGGAGGATCTCAATGAGGCCGGCGGAGTTTATGCAGTGATGAATCAGCTTGCTCAGCTTGGGTTGTTAAATACAGAGTGTATGACAGTATCGGGCAAGACCATCGGTGAATGCATCAATGGCGTAAAAAATAAAAATGAGGAAGTTATCCGTCCGAATTCCAATCCATATAGTAAAACAGGCGGTCTCGCTGTATTAAAAGGTAATCTGGCACCGGACGGCAGCGTTGTAAAACGTTCAGCGGTTGTGGAAGAAATGATGGTTCATGAAGGACCGGCAAGAGTGTTTGACTGTGAGGAAGATGCAATTGCCGCAATTACAGGCGGTAAAATAGTAGCCGGAGATGTTGTTGTAATCCGTTATGAGGGACCGAAAGGCGGACCGGGTATGCGAGAGATGCTTAATCCGACGTCAGCAATCGCGGGAATGGGCCTTGGCTCATCGGTTGCACTGATTACAGACGGAAGATTTTCAGGAGCATCCAGAGGAGCTTCCATTGGACATGTTTCACCGGAAGCAGCGGTAGGCGGTCCAATCGCACTTGTACAGGAAGGCGACATCATCAAGATTAATATTCCTGCAATGACACTGGATATTGATGTTTCCGAAGAAGAAATGGCAGCGCGTAAAGCGGCATGGACTCCGAGAGAACCGAAAGTAACATCTGGTTATCTTTCCAGATATCGTGAACTGGTAACAAGCGGTAACCGAGGTGCAATACTTGAAGTACCAAAGCATAACTAAGCAGATAAATTTGGAGGTAATTACTTTATGCAGCTTACAGGAGCAGAAATTGTTATAGAATGTTTAAAGGAACAGGGCGTTGATACCGTTTTCGGTTATCCGGGCGGAACAATCTTGAATATTTATGACGCTCTTTATAAACACTCGGAAGAAATCCGTCATGTGCTGACATCTCATGAACAGGGCGCAGCCCATGCTGCGGACGGATACGCGAGATCGACGGGTAGAGTCGGTGTCTGCATGGCAACCAGCGGACCGGGTGCGACGAACCTTGTTACAGGTATTGCGACAGCTTATATGGATAGTATTCCTGTTGTGGCAATCACTGCCAATGTTAATCTTCCTGCACTGGGAAAGGACTCTTTCCAGGAGGTGGATATTGCAGGTGTAACAATGCCAATCACAAAACACGGCTATATTGTAAAAGATATTAATGAACTTGCGCCTACAATCCGTAAAGCCTTCAAGATTGCAAAAAGCGGAAGACCGGGACCTGTTCTTGTAGATATTACAAAAGACGTAACAGCAAATACATGTGAATATACATTTGAGCCGGCCGGGGAACCGGAATATGAAAATCATTTTACACAGGATGATATTGACAAAGTTGTTGAATTGATGGAACAGGCAGAAAAACCATATATGTACATCGGTGGTGGTGTAATTCTTTCCGGTGCGTCAAAACAGGTGGCAGAACTTGCCAGAAAGCTCGATTGTCCGGTTTGTGATACGCTCATGGGTAAAGGTGCATATGACGGATATGATGAGATGTATACCGGTATGATTGGTATGCACGGAACAAAGGCATCCAATCTCGGTGTATCCGAATGTGATTTGCTGGTTGCACTGGGAGCCCGTTTTTCAGATCGTGTTATTGGTAATCCGAGTACATTTGCATCCGGTGCAAAGATCGTACATATTGATATCGATGCGGCAGAGATTAACAAAAATATTCCTACAGATGCTTCGGTGATCGGAGATTTGAAGGATGCGCTTGATGCAATCAATGCAAAATTGTCGCAGAAGTCACATCCGCAGTGGAGAGAGCGTATTTTAGAATTAAAAGAAAAATACCCGCTCGGTTATAATCAGGATGTTCTCACATGTCCGTATGTGATCGAACAGATTGATAAAGCGACAGAAGGTAATGCGGTCATTACAACAGATGTCGGTCAGCATCAGATGTGGGCAGCGCAGTATTATCATTATACAAAGCCGCGTACATTTTTAAGTTCCGGCGGACTCGGAACAATGGGATATGGTCTCGGCGCATGTATAGGTGCTGCGGTGGGTAATCCGGACAAGACCGTGATTAACATTGCAGGTGACGGATGTTTTCGCATGAATATGAATGAACTTGCAACTGCAAGCCGTTATAATATTCCGATTATACAGGTTGTAATTAACAATTCCGTGCTGGGAATGGTTAGACAGTGGCAGACGTTGTTCTATGACCACAGATATTCACAGACAGTTCTTCAGGACAAGGTGGATTACTGTAAAGTTGCGGAAGGCCTCGGATGTGATGCATACCGCGTTACTAAAAAAGAAGAAGTTTATGATGCGGTAAAACAGGCCATTGCAAACCAGCGTCCGGCATTGATTGAATGTGTTATAGACCCGGATGACAAAGTATTTCCTATGGTTCCGGCAGGACAGCCGATCGATCAGGTATTTGACGAAAAAGATTTAGAGAAATAAGATATGAAAAAAGCAATTTGGATAACAATCAGTATTCTGATTCTGATTCCTGTCCTTCTTGTAGGCGGATGTTATGCTGCTGTAAGATATCAGTTTAAAGATACCTTTATGCCGGGGATTTTTATTAACGGATGTTATGCGGCAGATTATACGCCGGAAGAATTAAACAGTGAATTAAAAAAGAATACGGAATATCCGGATTTTACGATCAGAGATAAAGACGGAAACGAATATACATTTTCGTTGGAAGAGATAAAATATGATCAGGATTATCTTTCGCAGATAAAAAAGATTCATGCTTCGCAATCGGTAGTAAGTTTGGCGAAATGGTTTGTTGGGGAAGATGTTACGTTTGATGAGATGACCATTGAACCCGAGAGAACATATGATGCGGATATATTACACAGTTATTTAGACTCTCTTCCGTGTTTGGAAGACAATTCCGATCCTACAGGAAAGATCGTTGAAATCCGCAGAAATCATAACGGATATTATCTGTACGATGAGACAAGAAATCTGTTAAGCCATGAAAAGGCATCTAAGGCCATAGAAGAGACATTATCAAAAGGTATCTATGAAATTGATTTATTTGATTCCGGATGTTACATCGAGGTTGACCATACAAGTCAAATGAAAGATGCCCTTGAAAAATGGGAAGAGTTGTCCCAGTATGTTGAATCTGTTATTACCTATGAGTTCGGAGAACGGACAGAAGTGGTAGACGGTTCGGTGATCAGCGGATTTATAGCTACAGATGAAAAAGGTGAATTACTATACGATGAAAGCGGTTCACTTTATCTGGATGAAGCTAAAATCAAGGAATATGTCAAGAAATTGGCAGAAAAATATAATACAGTCAATAAACCGAGAGAGTTTAAAGCAACACGGGGAGAACGTGTGACAGTGTACACGGGAACCTATGGATATAAGCTTGATGAAAAAGCTGAATTTGAATATTTATCTTCTATGATTAAACGTAAAAACCGGTTGACAAGAAAGCCTGAGTTTTCACAGAAAGCCTTTACAGAGGAGTACAGTCTCAATGACGATATTGGTAAGACTTATATTGAGATTGATATGACAAACCAGAAAATGTATTATTATCAAAATGGAAGATGTTTGATTGATACGCCGGTTGTGACGGGGAATACATCCTTGGGCAGAGGAACGCCGGAAAAGGTTTGTTATGTATACGGAAAAGAGCGCAACCGTGTTTTGAGAGGCGAAGGTTATGCTTCTTTTGTAAATTTCTGGATGCCCGTATACGGAGGAGTTGGAATTCACGATGCCACTTGGCGTGGTTCATATGGTGGAAAGATTTACAGAACGAACGGTTCTCACGGATGTATTAATACTCCGTACAAAGAAGTTAGCAAGCTTTATGAAATGGTAGAAATCGGAACACCGGTTATCATTTTTTATTAAAACACGTTGACGTATTAAAGTATTAAATGTAAAATATAGTTTAAATGTGTCGGGAAAAATATACGATTTCTGACAAGGAGAGGAGAAAAGAGGAAATGGCAAGAGTTTATAACTTTTCAGCAGGTCCGGCAGTTTTACCTGAAGAAGTATTAAAAGAAGCTGCAGAAGAAATGATGGATTACAGAGGATCGGGTATGTCGGTTATGGAAATGAGCCACCGTTCCAAAACATATGATAACATTATTAAGGAAGCAGAAGCAGATCTTCGTGATCTTCTTAATATTCCTGATAATTATAAAGTATTATTCCTTCAAGGCGGAGCAAGCCAGCAGTTTGCAATGATTCCGATGAACCTTATGAAGAATAAAAAAGCAGGTTATATTGTAACCGGTCAGTGGGCAAAGAAAGCATATCAGGAAGCTAAGATCTACGGTGAAGCAATTGAACTTGCTTCTTCTGCAGACGAGACATTCTCCTATATTCCGGATTGTTCCGATCTTGATATTCCGGATGATGTGGACTATGTTTATATTTGTGAAAACAATACAATCTATGGTACAAAATTCAAAGAGTTACCGAATACAAAAGGACATCTTTTGATTTCTGACGTTTCATCCTGCTTCTTATCAGAACCGATGGACGTTGAAAAATATGGCGTAATCTACGGCGGAGTTCAGAAAAATATCGGACCTGCAGGTGTTGTTATCGCAATTATCCGCGAAGACCTCATCACAGACGATGTTCTTCCGGGAACACCGACGATGCTCAAATACAAAATCCATGCAGACAATGAGTCTTTATATAATACACCGCCTGCATACGGTATTTATATCTGCGGTAAAGTATTCAAATGGATTAAAAAGCAGGGCGGCCTTGCAGCAATGAAAGAATACAATGAAAAGAAAGCAGCAATCCTTTACGATTTCCTTGATGAGTCTAAACTTTTCAAAGGAACTGTCCGTAAAGAAGACCGTTCACTTATGAATGTTCCGTTTATTACCGGAAGCGATGAACTTGATGCAAAATTCATCAAAGAAGCTAAAGAAGCAGGATTTGAGAACTTAAAAGGACATCGTTCCGTTGGTGGTATGAGAGCAAGTATCTACAATGCTATGCCGATTGAAGGTGTGGAAAAATTAGTTGCATTCATGAAAGAGTTCGAAGCAAACAACGCATAAAGAAAGAAGGACATAAAAATGTTTAAATATTATTGCTTAAACCCGATCGCGCAGGTCGGACTTGTAAAATTCAATGACAATTTTGCAAAGACAGAAGATGTTAACGCGGCAGAAGGTATTCTTGTAAGAAGTGCTTCCATGCATGAGATGGAACTTTCCGACAATCTTCTTGCTGTAGCAAGAGCCGGAGCCGGAGTAAACAATATTCCGCTTGATAAATGTGCAGAGAAAGGTATTGTAGTATTTAATACTCCGGGAGCCAATGCCAACGGTGTAAAGGAACTTGTATTTGCAGGTATGCTTCTTGCATCCCGTGATGTAGTCGGCGGTATTGAGTGGGTAAAAGCGCAGACAGAAAATGACAATGTTGCAAAAGATGCTGAGAAAGAGAAAAAGAAATTTGCCGGAACAGAGCTTCAGGATAAGAAACTCGGTGTTATCGGTCTCGGCGCTATCGGTGTAAAAGTTGCCAACACAGCAAAACACTTCGGAATGGAAGTATACGGATATGACCCATATGTATCCGTAGATGCAGCTTGGAACTTAAGCCGTGATATTAAACACGTATTAAACGTAGAAGAAATTTATGAGAAATGTGATTATATCACAGTTCATGTTCCGCTGCTTGACAGCACAAAAGGTATGATTAACAAAGAAGCCATCGAAAAGATGAAAGACGGTGTTATCATCTTAAACTTTGCCCGTGACCTTCTGGCAAACGAGGCAGACGTGCTTGACGGAATTAAGAGCGGAAAAATCCGCAAATACGTAACAGACTTCCCGAATACAACAACTGTAGGAAAAGAAGGTTGTATCGTAATTCCTCATCTTGGAGCTTCCACAGAAGAATCCGAAGACAACTGCGCAAAAATGGCAGTAAAAGAGATGATGAACTACCTTGAAAACGGTAACATCATCAACAGCGTAAATTTCCCGCGTCTGGACATGGGTGTATGTAATCAGGCCGGTCGTGTGGCAATCTTCCATAAGAACGTTGCAAATATGATTACCAAGTTTACAGCTACCTTCGGCGATGAAGGAATTAACATTACAGACATGGCAAACAAATCAAAAGGTGATTATGGTTATACTATGCTTGACGTAGAGAAACCAATCACAGATGAGATGGTTGCAAAGCTTTCGGCAATTGACGGTGTAATTCGTGTGCGTGTAGTGAAATAGTATATAAACTGCTATATTTATGCAAGGTAAATATAGCAGTTTTCTTATATTAGGAGGGATACTATATGAAAAACAGGAAACCAGTTAATGGTATTGTTACTTTAGTGTGTATTGTTATATTTTTGATATTTGCCAAAACGGATGTCATGGCGACGGTTTTGTATAGTGGAGTATACGAAGGTGTCAGCTGGAGTATTGATTCGGAGGGGTTACTTTTGTTAAACGGAGAAGCAAATGATTATTTGTTTAACGCTCCGTGGGATAAATATAGTGATAAAGTGATTTCGGCAGATGTGAATATAACAGGTTTGAAGGATGCAAGTGGATTTTTCAGTGGATACAGCAAACTCAGAAATGTTGATTTTAGTGATTCGGACTTGAGTAATGTAATCGGTATGGGTTCAATGTTTGGGGAGAAATACATTGGCGAGGGCACG
Source organism: Lachnospiraceae bacterium (assembly GCA_017482005.1). Next base: position 219,247 of record JAFUOI010000007.1, on the reverse strand, counting down.
AGTATTGGATGTAAAGAACTGAAAACTATAAATTTCGGAGATGCCGACACAAGCAAAGTACAAAATATGGGGAGTATGTTTGCAGGCTGTACGAGTTTGACAAGCATAGATTTAAGTGTGTTTAACACTGAAAATGTAACGGATATGTCTTCGATGTTTAGAGGGTGTACGAACTTGACGAGTATTGATTTGAGTAGTTTGAATACCGAAAAAGTGAAAGATATGTCAGGAATGTTTGCGGGTTGTGCCAATTTGTCCAATGTGAATTTGAGTAATATTGATACAAAAAGTGTAACGGACATATCAATGTTATTTTATGACTGCAGAAACTTGAAAAAACTGGATTTGAGTTCGGTTGATACGAATAATGTTACAAATATGAATCAAATGTTTTTTGGATGCAGTGGTTTGACTAATCTGGATTTGAGTACATTCAATACCGATAACGTTATAACAATGTGGAATATGTTTGGGGACTGCAAGAGTATAACAACCATTAATTTAAATGGATTAAAAACTCCTAATGTGAATGATTTGGATCATCTGTTTTATGGATGTAAGAACCTGAAAACAATTGACCTGAGTGACTTTGATTTTTCAAAATGTGAAGGGGATTTGAGTTCTATTTTTGAAGGGTGTAATGCACTTACGAAAATTAAGATAGCAGCAAATGTACCGATTTACATAGATTTTCCGATATGTAAGGGTTATTATTGGGCAAATCCAAAAGGTGTTGCATATACGGAAGCTGCCATCGGTGTGAAAAAGGCTGTAATATATTCCAAGAAAAAAGGAACACCACCAAACGGAGGCGAAGTAGGACTTACTTTTTTTGATGAAAGTACAAAAGCCAATTATATAATAACGTTTTCGGGAAATACAAAGAAAATCCCTGAGGTTGGATATATATCCGGCAGCTCTATACGAAAGAAAGTTTCCGTTCCGAAATATGCATATCATAAAGGGGTAAAATATAAAGTCACAAGCGTTGCAAATAAGGCTTTTAAAAATGATAAAAAACTTGAGGAAATTGAAATTTGTGCTTACGTAAAAACAATCAGTGCAAGTGCATTTGAAGGCTGCTCGAATCTTAAAACAGTTGTTTTAGGCAAGAATGTTAAAACAATTGAAAAGAATGCATTTAAGAATTGTAAAAAGCTGAATAAAATTACAAACAATAGTAAAGTACTGACTGCAATCGGACAAAGCGCATTTGAGAACTGCCGGGCACTTAAAAATATTAATTTAGGAACTAAGCTGCAGACGATTGGAAAGAATGCGTTTAAAAACTGTAATAAACTGACGAAAATCACTGTAAAAAGTACAAAAGTCAAAAAAGTTGGTTCTAATGCATGGAAGGGAATTCATAAGAATTGTAAAATTATAGTTCCGAAGTCTAAATTAAAAAATTATAAAAAATTATTTAAGAATAAAGGACAAAAGAAATCGGTTAAGATTTCCGTAAAATAATGATAAAGGCGAATATTTTGCTGTTTTAGCATAAATATTCGCCTTTATTAGTGAAGATTTAAACAAGTAATTATTTAAAATCAAAATCCGCATAATCTGCTTTGAGTTTCTGGTTTTTTTCTACGGCAGCTTCTGAGGCGAGATCCATGTAGCGGATAAACACATCCTCAAGGGCATCGCCGGATTCGGCAGCGAGCGTTTCCATAATCGGTCTTAGACGTTCGAGCTGCTCGGATATCGGAGTTTTTGTCGGATCCGGATCAATATCTGCCATTGTTTCATTTGCAAATTCTGTAATACGGTCTAAAAAAATCTTATCTTCGTTTGTCATATAAACACTTCCTTTTGTTAATTTTAATCCATGTATAAGGACAAAAATCATCAAAGATTTTCATCACAAAAAACATGATAGCATTTTATAGGATAACTGTCAAAATTGTTTACGAAATATTGTTAATTTGCTATAATATTTCTGATATTGAAAAAATGTCATTGAATTTGCAGTGGATATATTATGTGTAAAAGATTTCTGTGAAGACTGTTGAAAAGCGTCGGCACTTGGATTTTTGAGTGAAGCGATAAAAATCCTTAGTACCGCTACGTTTTTCATCAAGCGGGAGTGTGTCTGAGCAGAAACATTTACACATAATATATGTTCACGCAAATATATTAATGATTTCAAAGGAGAAAAAATCATGGCAGGAATACATCCGTTTAAAGCAATCAGACCGAAGAAAGGACTTGAGGATAAAATTGCAGCACTTCCTTATGACGTGTATAACAGAGCAGAGGCAAAGGAAGTTGTCGCAGGAGAACCGCTTTCTTTTTTAAAAATCGACAGAGCGGAGACACAGTTTGATGACAGTGTTGATACCTATGATCCGTGTGTATATCAGAAAGCACATGATATGCTCTGGGATATGATTGCAAAGGGAGAGTTTGTTCAGGACGAAACAGAATGTTATTACGTGTATGAGCTTACAATGGACGGCAGAAGCCAGAGCGGAATTGTAGCGGTATCTGACGTGGATGATTACATGAACAACGTAATCAAAAAACATGAAAATACAAGAGCGGACAAAGAGGTTGACCGCATTAATCACGTTGATATTTGTAATGCACAGACAGGGCCGATTTTTCTTGCGTATCGTTCCAAAGAAGAAATCAACGCCATCGTGGACAAAAAGAAGTCTGAGACGCCGGTGTTTGATTTTACAAAGGAAGACAATGTTACGCATAAAGTATGGCTGATTGATGAGAAAGCAGATGTTGAGACAATCAAAAATGCTTTTGCCGCAATCAATGAAATTTATATTGCGGACGGACATCACAGATGTGCATCGGCTGTAAAAGTGTCTTTGAAACGTCGTGAGGCAAATCCGGATTACACAGGTGCAGAAGAGTTTAACCGGTTCCTTTCCGTGCTTTTCCCGGATGATCAGCTCATGATTATGGACTACAACCGTGTTGTCAAAGACTTAAACGGACTGTCCGATGCAGAGTTTCTTGCAAAAGTAAGCGAAATATTTGACTATGAAAAAGTGCCTGTTGACTCCTATGGTCAAGGTGATAAAGCCGCAAAAGATGCGGCGTTGAAGCCTTCCGCTAAAGGTGAAGTATCTATGTATCTGAGTGGGGATTGGTACAAGATGAAGATAAAAGATCAGTTCAAGACACAAGATCCTGTAAAAGGACTTGACGTTTCTCTTCTTCAGGATTATTTGTTAAATCCGGTTCTCGGAATCGAAGATCCGAAAACAGACAAGAGAATAGACTTTGTTGGCGGAATCCGCGGACTTGCAGAGCTCGAAAAACGTGCAAACAGTGACTGCAAAGTTGCATTTTTGATGTATCCGACATCCATCGGAGAACTGTTTGCCGTATCGGATGCAAATCTTCTTATGCCGCCGAAATCCACATGGTTTGAGCCGAAATTGCGCAGTGGTATTTTTATACATAGTCTGGAAGATTAAGAAGAATCAAAAGGGAAATTACGATAAATTATCAGGAGGGTGCGTATGACAAAAAAATTATATAAACTGATGAATTGGGCAGATATTGAAGGTATTGTATACTCCGAGGAGGATAATCCGCATCGAATTCTCGGAGCACATCCGTCAGGGCTCAGCACGCTGATTCAGTTTTTTTATCCGGGAGCAGTTAAAGCGACCGTTGTGACGGAAAAAGGTGCATACAAGATGGAAATGGCAGACGAAGAAGGTTTCTTTGCCGTGTTATTGCCTAAGGCTGACAAAACGAAACAGTACACAGTGGAAGTGGAACTGGAAGACGGAAAGACAAAAGAAATCTATGATCCGTATAATTTCAAACCACTTATTACGCAGAAAGATACAGAAAAATTCAATAACGGAATACATTACAAGATATACGAACTTCTCGGTGCACATGTCAAAACAATTGACGGCGTGAAGGGTGTTTATTTTGCTGTTTGGGCGCCAAATGCACTTCGTGTAAGCGTTGTGGGAGACTTCAATAACTGGGACGGACGCATGCATCAGATGCGCCGGTTGTGGGATTCCGGTATTTTTGAACTTTTTGTCCCTTGTGCCAATATCAAAGATAATTATAAGTTTGAAATCAAGACAAAAGGCGGAAATGTATTTTTAAAAGCAGATCCATACGGAAACTATGCACAGCTTCGTCCGGATTCTGCATCGGTTGTCACAGATCTTACGAAGTTTAAGTGGACAGATGGCGACTGGATGGAGGAACGTAAAAATTTCAAAGCGGAAACCTCTCCGATGTCTGTGATTGAAGTACATCTCGGTTCCTTTGCAAAACCGGATGAAAAAGACGGAAGACCGTTTTACAATTACAGAGAGCTGGCTCCGAAGATTATCAAATATGTCAAGGAGATGGGATATACTCATATTGAGCTTATGCCTGTCATGGAGCATCCGTTCGACGCGTCCTGGGGATATCAGATTATCGGCTATTATGCGCCGACTTCACGTTACGGAACCCCGGAAGACTTTATGTATTTTATGAATGAAATGCACAAAAACGGTATCGGTGTTATTTTGGATTGGGTACCGGCACACTTCCCGAAGGATGACCAGGGATTGTCCGGTTTTGATGGGACATGCCTTTATGAACATATGGATCCGCGACAGGGAGAACATCCTCATTGGGGAACAAAGATTTTTAACTACGGAAGACCGGAGGTTAAGAACTATCTTATCGCCAATGTTTTATATTGGATTGATATGTATCATGCGGATGGTATCCGTATGGATGCAGTTGCTTCCATGTTGTATTTGGATTACGGCAAAAATGACGGTGAATGGGTTGCAAACATGTACGGCGGAAAGGAAAACCTTGAAGCAATTGAATTCCTGAAGCATGTCAACAGCATTGTTCACAAGCGTAAAGACGGTGTTCTTATGATTGCGGAGGAGTCTACCGCATGGCCGAAGGTGACAGATATTGTAGAAAAAGACGGCCTCGGATTTGATCTGAAGTGGAACATGGGATGGATGAATGACTTTACGGGATATATGCATTATGATCCGTTTTTCAGAGGACAGCACCATGGAGAATTGACATTCAGCATGATTTATGCATACAGTGAGAAATTCATGCTTGTTCTTTCTCATGATGAAGTTGTGCACGGAAAATCATCCATGATTGGAAAAATGCCGGGAGATATTCCGGACAAATTCAAAAATCTTCGTGCTGCGTATGGATTTATGATGACTCATCCGGGCAAAAAACTTCTGTTTATGGGACAGGATATCGCTGAATTTGATGAGTGGAATGAGAATCGAAGTGTGCAGTGGGATCTGCTTCAGTATGATGATCATAAAAATATGCAGGAGTTTGTAAAAACATTAAATAAATGTTATAAAGATTACCCTGCACTTCATGCATTGGATCATTCTCCGGAAGGATTCGAGTGGATTAATAATATTTCCGCAAACGAAAATGTTCTCGTATTCCTTCGTAAAGCAGAAAATGAAAAAGACACATTGCTTGTTGTATGTAACTTTGCAAATGAGGAGCGAAAAGATTATAAGATCGGAGTGCCTTTCCCGGGAAAATATAAAGAAGTATTAAACTCGGATTCAAGGAAATTCGGAGGAAGTAATGTTGTGAACGGTCGTGCGATTGCATCGGATGAAAGTGAATGTGACGGTCGGGAAAATTCTATCCGCATTAAAATGCCTGCACTTTCCATGCAGATGTTCTCTTATACACCGTTTACGGCAAAAGAGATAGCTGCAATTGAGAAGCGCAAAGAAGAAGAGCGTCAGAAACGCATGGAACTTGAGAAGATTGCGGCGGCAAAAGAAGCCGAAAACCAGGCGCGCAAAATGGCAAACGATGCCATGGAGCAGGCAAAACGTGCTCAGGAAGAAGCCAAAGCTGCATTAAAGCATGCAATGGAAGAAGCCAAGAGAGCGGAAGAACTTGAAAAAGAGGCACGCGAGCTTGAAAAAGAGGCGAAGAAACGCGCAGATGAGAGTCAGAAGGTAAAAGACGAGGCAAAATTTGTATAACAGAAAGGTTGTAGAAATATATGAATGATGCTGTTGCAGAAACTATGAGTCAGGCTGTTGGAGAAGACGTGACGGAAAAACTCAATATTTATCAGCAATTTTTTGAGACATTGCCGCAGAAAGCTCTTGGTTTGGGAATCAGAGTAGTGCTTGCACTTGTATTTTTCTTTGTGGGAGTGCAGGTTATCAAAATCATACGTAAAGTTTTAAAAAAATCTCTTCTGCGTGCCAATGCGGACATCGGAGTTGTGCAGTTCCTTGATTCCTTTGTGAAAGCTGCATTATATATTGTGCTTTTGTTTATGATTGCGTCAAGCTTTGGGTTGGATGCAACTAGTGTTGTGGCAGTGGTTGGATCTGCGGGAGTTGCAATCGGTCTTGCTTTGCAGGGAAGTCTTTCCAATCTTGCCGGCGGAGTTCTGATTCTTCTCTTAAAACCATTTAAAGTCGGTGACTATATAATTGAGGATACAAACAAAAACGAAGGTACTGTAACGGAAATTCAGATTTTCTACACTAAACTGACAACGCCCGATGAGAGGACGGTTGTTCTTCCCAACGGAACGCTTGCCAATTCCTCCCTGACCAATGTGACGGATATCGGAATCCGAAGACTGGATATGACAGTTGGTATCTCTTATAAGGCGGATTTAAAACTTGCCAAGGAAACAGCAAAAAAACTCCTTACAGAAGATGTATCAACGCTTAAAAATAAAGAAATTGATGTGTTTGTCAGTGATCTTGGTGAAAGTGCAGTGATTCTTAATCTCCGTTGCTATGTAAAAACGGAAGACTATTGGCCGACGAGAAGCCGTATTTTAGAAGCGGTAAAATTAACCTTTGATGAGGAAGGAATCGAAATACCATATCCGCAGATGGATGTGCATGTAAAATAAAATATTAAAAATAAAAAACCGCAGACCCTCTAATTATCAGGGTTTGCGGTTTTAAGCTGAAAAAGGGACTTGAACCCTCGACCCCTTCATTACGAGTGAAGTGCTCTACCGACTGAGCTATTTCAGCAAATAATTTGTGGTGAAGATTGTCACCGAATTGTATTATAACGAAAATGAGATGGAATTGCAACCACATTTTTGTGTATTTACATGTTATTTTTGATGAGATGATTTAATTATTATTATGTACCGCAAAGCTATGACTTTGCGGATGATCTGCATTATGTGCAGATTTTTTTTTCAATAAGATGAAGTATCTCATATAGGCCGATTGCAATAATACAAAGAATCAGAATACACAAGATCAGCCAATCAAGCTTGAAGACCTGGCTTGCATAGATGATAAGGTAACCGAGCCCCTGCTTTGCTGCAAGAAACTCACCAATCATAACACCGACAAGTGCAAGCCCGATGTTTACTTTCATGTTACTGATAATGGTTGGAATTCCGGCCGGTAAAATAACTTTTGAAAATACATGATGTTTTTTGCCGCCGAGAATATATATTAATTTTTGCTTTTCCGGGTCAGTATTTTTGAAGCAGGTGTACAGATTAATAATACAACCAAACAATGCAACGGAAATTCCGGCAATAATGATTGTTTTCATACCGGTTCCGAGCCAGACAATGATAAGTGGTGCCAGTGCCGACTTCGGAAGCGAATTGAGAATAACCAGCACAGGTTCCAGTACTTTGGCTGCATATTCGTAACGCCATAGAAGAGAAGCTGTTACGACCGAAAACAGCATTATGAATAAGAAGCTTAAAAGTGTTTCAATGAGGCTGATTCCGATATGGGTAAAAAGTGACTGTTCACGTATCATCCATAAAAAACAGAACCACAATTTGCTCGGGGAACTGAAAAAGAAAGAGTCGATTATTTCGTGTCTGGATGCCAATTCCCAAAAAAACAAAAAAGACAGTAGAAGAAGGATGCGTGCAAGTTGTATAATCCGCTTTTTCAGCTTTTGTTTTTGCAGATATTGTATCTGACGGTCACTTAGGCGTGAGGACTGTGTCATGGTTTGTTCAGCTCCTTCCATATATCATTAAAATATCCTCCGAATTTGTTGTTGTTTCTTATTTCCAACGGTGTCAATCCCTGATCGCGGAAAGGAAGAATAAATTCTTTTTTTATAGTTGTCGGACGTTTGGTCAGGACCAGTATGCGGGTGGAAAGACTGATGGCTTCTCCGATATCGTGCGTGACGAGAACGGCGGTTTTTCCCTCGTTTCGGATAATCTGACCGATATCATCGGCTGCATTCAGACGGTTTTGATAATCAAGAGAACTGAATGGCTCGTCAAGATATAAAAGTTCCGGTTTCATAGCAAGGGTACGTATGATGGCAGCTCTTTGGCGCATTCCGCCGGAGAGTTCGGACGGTTTTTTGTGTATAAAGGCAGTAAGACCGTAACGATCCAGCAATTTTAACAAATACTCTTCACATTCCGGCGAAAGACAATGATTGATCTGAGGACCGATGCATATGTTTTTCCAAATGTCATACCATTCAAACAGATGATCCTGCTGCAACATATATCCGAAGGCGTTTTTTGCGTCAAAATTTCCGTACATACAAATGCTTCCGTCTTCGGGCAGGAGCGTGTTTGTGAGCAGATTCAGAAGTGTTGACTTTCCGCAACCGCTCGGGCCGACGATAGAGACAAATTCCCCTTTGTAAATATCAAAATTCATGTGTGAAATAACGGGAATTTCCCCGTCGGGAGTATGATAGGAGAACGACAGGTCTTTACATTCTAACAACAATTCTGACATGATCTGCCTCAATTCTTTTTTTATTATCATATGAGAAAAAGATGGATTCGGTGTAGAATTCCTTGAACTCGCGTCTTATTTATGGTAATATCAAATTTAGATTTAATATGATGGAGGTACTATGATATGGCTCAGTTATGGGGCGGCCGTTTTACAAAGGATACAGACCGGTTAGTATATAATTTCAATGCATCCATTTCATTCGACCAAAAGTTCTTTCACCAGGACGTTGAAGGCAGTATTGCTCATGTTGTAATGTTAGAAAAACAGGGAATCCTCACAGTGGAGGAGAAAGATGCAATCGTGAAAGGACTGACGTCTATCCGTGAGGATGTAGACAACGGTAAACTTGAGATTACGGATGAATATGAAGACATCCATAGTTTTGTGGAGGCGAATCTGATTGACCGGATCGGAGATGCCGGCAAAAAGCTTCATACGGGACGCAGCCGTAATGATCAGGTGGCACTGGATATGCGTTTGTATACGAGAGAAGAAGTTATGGCAGTGGACGAGCTGTTAAAGGAATTGCTTACTGTTCTTCTTGCCATCATGAAAGATAATACAGAAACTTATATGCCGGGATTTACCCATTTGCAGAAAGCGCAGCCGATTACACTTTCGCATCATATGAGTGCCTACTTTGAGATGTTTAAACGTGATCGCAGCAGAATGCAGGATATATACAAAAGAATGAATTATTGTCCGCTGGGAAGCGGAGCGTTGGCAGGTACGACGTATCCTCTTGATCGTGATTACACGGCGTCGCTTCTCGGTTTTGAGGGACCGACCCTTAACAGCATGGATTCGGTTTCGGACAGAGATTATATTATTGAGTTTCTTTCGGCACTTTCTACCGTTATGATGCATTTAAGCCGTTTTTGTGAGGAAATCATCATTTGGAATTCAAATGAGTATCAGTTTGTAGAGATTGATGATGCATATTCGACGGGAAGCAGTATTATGCCGCAGAAGAAGAATCCGGACATTGCGGAACTTGTCCGTGGTAAGACAGGTCGTGTGTATGGCGCGCTTATGTCGATTTTGACGACAATGAAAGGCATTCCGCTTGCATATAATAAAGACATGCAGGAAGATAAGGAACTTACATTTGATGCGATTGATACGGTAAAAGGTTGTCTTGCGCTCTTTACGGGAATGGTCCGCACGATGAAGTTTAATAAAGAGATTATGGCAGACAGTGCCATGAACGGATTTACAAACGCGACGGATGCAGCAGATTATCTCGTGAATCACGGTGTTCCTTTCCGCGATGCACACAGTATTATCGGTAAGCTTGTGCTCACCTGTATCGAGAAGGATAAAGCCATTCATGAGATGAGCATAGAGGAGCTTAAGGAGATCAGCGAAGTGTTTGAACCGGATATTTATGATGCGGTATCTTTAAAGACCTGCGTTGAAAAGCGTCTGACCATCGGAGCTCCGGGGCCTGAGGCAATGAAAAAGGTAATAGAAATCTGTGAAAAATATTTAAACGATTAGTAAGCGGTTGCTTACCATACAGTATGTCAGTCATCCGGCGCCGTCCGGTTGCAAATACAATAATATACGAGGAGATAGAAAAAATGAGTGAAAAATTAAAAGTAGGAATTTTAGGCGGAACAGGAATGGTTGGACAGAGATTCATCTCTTTGCTTGAAAATCATCCGTGGTTTGAGGTGACAACAATTGCAGCAAGTCCACGTTCGGCAGGTAAAACATACGAGGAAGCAGTCGGCGGAAGATGGAAAATGACAACTCCGATGCCGGAAGCGGTAAAAAATATCGTAGTTATGAATGTAAACGAAGTGGAAGCAGTTGCTTCACAGGTTGATTTCGTATTCTCTGCTGTTGACATGACAAAAGATGAAATCAAAGCCATCGAAGAAGAATATGCAAAAACAGAGACACCGGTTGTTTCCAACAACTCTGCACACAGATGGACACCGGACGTTCCGATGATCGTTCCGGAAATTAATGATTCTCATACGGATGTAATTGCAGCGCAGAAAGAGCGTCTTGGTACAACAAGAGGATTTATTGCAGTAAAACCGAACTGCTCTATCCAGAGTTATGCACCTGTATTATATGCGTGGAGAGAGTTTGAACCGTATGAAGTGGTTGCTACTACATATCAGGCGATTTCCGGTGCGGGAAAAACATTCAAAGACTGGCCTGAAATGGTAGAAAACATTATTCCGTTCATCGGCGGTGAAGAGGAAAAGAGTGAGATGGAGCCGCTTCGTGTATTCGGTAAAGTTGAAAATGGTGAGATTGTGAAAGCGCAGGAGCCGAAGATTACATGTCAGTGTATCCGTGTTCCTGTTCTCAACGGACATACAGCAGCTGTATTTGTGAAATTCAGAAAGAAACCGACAAAAGAACAGCTTATCGAAAAGCTTGAAAGCTACAGCGGTGCTCCGCAGGAACTTCAGTTTCCGTCAGCACCGAAGCAGTTTATGCGCTATATGACAGAAGATAACAGACCGCAGGTACAGCTTGATGTAAACTATGAAAACGGAATGGGTGTTTCTATCGGACGTATCCGTGAAGACAGCATATATGATTTTAAATTTGTAGGTCTTTCACATAACACTGTCCGCGGTGCTGCAGGTGGCGCAGTGCTTTGTGCAGAGCTTTTAAAAGCAAAAGGATTTATTACAAAGAAATAGACTTGTATTTTTTGGGTGGGTTCTTGAAATGGATGAAATGAATTATCAGATTGATCTGTTAAAAGCAATGAACGAAAAATTATTAGGCAACGATAAGATGTTCCGCATGATTTGCGGGACATCTTCGAATGCCTTTTTATTTTACAGTTTTTCGGATCATCGTTTTGAAACGCTTGGAAATTGGGAACAATATTTTGACTTTCCGGTGAATTCCGTATCAGATTTAAAATACATTACGGAAAGTATAAATGAGGCATATGTATCAGAACTGGAAAATGCGCTGTATTGTGAAAGAAATGGGTTGGAAACAATGACAGCGGAATGTGAGCTGGCAGACAGAAGCAAATGGGTTGAATTTGAGGTGACAGTTTCTTACGATGAAAGACGTATGCCGAGTGAAAAAATTGTTCGTGTAAGAGATATTACCAAAACAAAGAAACAGACGGAAGATCTCAAGTATATGGCGTATTACGACGCGTTGACCGGTTTGTATAACAGAAATTATTTCGTAAGACTTTTGAGTGAATGGGTGCGTAAGGCCCAGGATGAATATACCAAAGTGTCAGTGTTATGCGTCAAACTGGATCAGTTCCGAAAAATTAATGAGTCTATGGGTCTTTTATCCGGAGATGAATTGCTTCAGATTTTCGGTCAGTTTTTAAAAGATTTTTCATGTGAGGATGTGATTGTTTCACATTTCTATGAAGATATCTATTATATTGCGCTGTATAATCCTTTTGGAGCAAACAGTGTGGACAGTATTTTCAAAAAGATATGTTCAAGGCTTGAAGAACCGTTTGCGTTATCAATGACAGAAGCAGTGTGGAGTACCGTTAGTGTAGGGATTGCGGAATATCCGGAATCAGGTAAAAATTCGCTTGATTTGATTAACTATGCAGAGGTTGTCATGCAGCAGAAACGTGAGCGCGGAAGAAACAGTATTGCTTATTTCGAGACCCCGATGCTTACAGATTTTATTGAAAATGTTCAAATCGGAAATGAACTCAAATCTGCTGTAGAATCAGGGGCGTTTGAGTTGTATTACCAGCCGCAGTTTGATTCTGTATCAAAAAAATTACGAGGTGTTGAGGCGCTTCTTCGTTGGAAAAACCGTGAAGGTAGGATGGTAAGCCCAAGTGTATTTATTCCGATTGCTGAAAAAGACGGTCTTATTGTCCAAATAGGAAACTGGGTGTTGGAAGAAGGAATCCGATCCTATAAGCAATGGTACGACAAATATCAATATCCGATGATGCTTTCGCTGAATATTTCTGCGATTCAATATAATCGGAGAGATTTTGTTCACACATTACTTTCGTTGATAGAAAAATATGAAATTGATCCGACGCTCATCGAGCTTGAGATTACGGAAAGTGTTTTGATTGATGATTTTGATACGGTAGTAAACAAACTGCATACCCTGAAAGAGTATGGCATTAAGATTTCGCTGGATGATTTCGGTACAGGTTTTTCGTCACTGTCATACTTAAAGGGGCTTCCGATTGATACTCTTAAGATTGATAAAACATTTATTGACACTGTAATTGATGACACATCGACCAGAGTTATTACAGAATCAATTATTGCCATGGTCAAAAAGCTAGGTTGTGAAACAGTAGCGGAAGGTGTGGAAACAAAAGAACAACTTGAATACCTGAAGGGAGTCGAATGCGACAACATTCAGGGATTTCTTCTCGGAAAGCCGATGCCGGCTTCTGAAATTGAGAAACTTCTTGCAGCTGTTTAATGGTTTTAAATGGGGAAATATATGTTATTGGGAAGAGCAAATGAACTACAATATCTGAATACAGCATATCAGGATAGCGGCAGTCGTATGCTGATTGTATACGGACAGAAAAATGTCGGTAAGACGACACTTCTACGCCATTTTACAGAAGATAAAGATGTGTTTTTTTATACAGCAGTGCCTGCGAGTACCCGTCAACAACAGTTTATGCTCGGCAGAAAGTTACAGGAAAAATATCCACAAGTTTCAGACTATCCGGATTTTGATGAAGTGTTTACCATGCTTCAGTCAGATTCATCCATTGAACGGAAGAAAATATATGTATTTGATGAATGGGAGCATATGATTAAAGCGGATACAAGTTTTATGGATTCCTTGATTCGTCTTTTGCATCATGTGTACAGTGAAAATGACTCTATGATAATTCTGTGTAGTTCTTCCATCGGCTTTATTGAAAACGGACTTGTTTCTAAGATAGGTAAAGCAGCATTGGATATTTCCGGATTTTTGAAGATAAAAGAACTGAAATTTGTTGATTTAATCCGGCGTTTTCCATCCTATTCCATGGAAGAATGTGTAAAACTGTATGCAGTTCTCGGCAGAGTACCGGGATTATGGGAGTATTTTGATCCTAAGTTGTCGGTAAAAGACAATATCTGTGAGCATATATTAAAAAAAGGATGTTTTCTTCTGGAGGAAGGCGGCCGTTTTGTGCGGGAAGAACTGCGGGAGACATCCGTGTATTACACAATCTTGTCTGCGCTTGCGGAAGGAAGGCAGAAATTAAATGATTTGTATTCCCATACGGGATTTTCACGCGCAAAAATCAGTGTTTATCTTAAAAATCTGATGGAACTTGAAATCGTAGAAAAGATTTTTTCTGTGGATACTCCCGGCAGAGAAAGCCAGAAGAAGGGCGTTTACCGTATTGCTAACCCTTATGTTCATTTTTGGTTTAAATATATATATCCGAATTTCGGTGAATGTATGGTGATGGAACCGCAGGATTTTTACAATAGATATATAAAAGCGGATTTAAACACTTATTGTAATGAATACTTTTCGGAAATTTGCCGCGAATATATGATATTATCCGCGAGCAAAGGTGCACTTGCGATAAAACCGGACAGACACGGACTGTTTGACGGAAAAGAAGGCAAGATTGACTATATCGGTCAGGATGAGAACGGCAAATCAATTGTTGCGTTTTGTTATTATTCTAAGCCTATGGTTACTTTTGAAGACTATAAAATGAATCTTCGTGTTCTGAAACAGGCAAGAATAAAGGCGGAGCAGATTTATCTTTTTGCCGGTGGTCGTTTTGAAGAGAAGCTTAGTCTTGAGTCCAAAGTAAAAGGAAATGTTATTTTATTAGAAATGGATGATTTGTAATTTATGGGAAAAAGTGTATTTATTGCCGAAAAGCCCAGTGTAGCCAGAGAGTTTGCAAAAGCATTAAAATACGATATGAAGTCGAGAGACGGCTATTTGGAATCAGAAGAAGCCATTGTCACATGGTGTGTCGGTCATCTGGTTACCATGAGCTATCCGGAAGCCTATGACGAAAAATGGAAACGCTGGACCATGGAGCCGCTTCCTTTTTTACCAAAGGAATTTAAGTATGAGGTAATTGAACCGGTAAAAAAACAGTTTAAGATTGTCAGTAGTATCTTAAACCGTCCGGATGTGGATGTAATTTATGTCTGTACAGACTCCGGACGCGAAGGAGAGTACATATATCGCCTTGTGGAAATGCAGGCCAATGTCACGGGAAAAGAACGCAAGCGTGTCTGGATTGACTCACAGACTGAGGAAGAGATACTGCGTGGAATCCGGGAAGCAAAAGATTTGGCTGCGTATGATAATCTCAGTAGTTCGGCTTATTTGAGAGCGAAGGAAGATTATCTCATGGGAATTAATTTTTCCCGAGTACTGACACTAAAGTATGGATATAACGTCAAAAATTTCCTTGGCGAGGACCGTGTGGTGATTTCGGTTGGCCGTGTCATGACATGCGTGCTGGGAATGGTAGTTAACCGCGAACGTGAGATTCGCGATTTTATAAAAACACCGTTCTATAGGGTGATGGCAAATGCTGCAATCGGAGACAGGTCGATCGAAGCAGAATGGAAGGCAGTGTCCGGTTCGAAATATTTTGAATCTCCGCTTCTTTACAAAGAAAACGGATTTAAGAAAAAAGAGAGTGCGGAGGAACTTATTACTACTTTGTCGTCGCAACAACCGTTACAGCTTAAAGTTGCCGGTGTAGAACGTAAAAAAGAAGTGAAAAATCCGCCGCTTTTGTTTAATCTTGCGGAACTCCAGAATGAGTGTTCAAAACTGTTTAAGATTAGTCCGGACCAGACGCTTCAAGTGGTACAGGAATTGTACGAGAAGAAACTTACTACATATCCGAGAACGGATGCGAGAGTTCTCTCAAGTGCGGTGGCAAAAGAAATAACAAAAAATATACGGGGACTTTCGGGAATACCGTCCGTTGCACCGTATGTAAAATATATTCTTGAAAAGAAAACATATGAAGGTCTTGCAAAGACCAAATACGTGAATGATAAACTGATTACCGATCATTATGCCATCATTCCGACGGGACAGGGACTTTCGGCGCTTGCCGGTCTTCACCCTACATCGGCAAAGGTGTATGAAGTCATCGTGAGAAGATTTCTCGGGATATTTTGTCCGCCGGCGATATATCAGAAAGTGGCATTGAATCTTGAAAAAGATGCGGAGCATTTTTTTGCAAACTTTAAAGTGCTTTCCACTGCAGGATATCAGGAGCTTTTGAATTATTCTTTCAGTAAAAAAACAGGAGATAAAAACGGAGAAAAAGCCGAGGGAAATGATGTTTCCGATGAAGCAAAGAACAGCGAACAGACGGAGGAAACAACCTGTGATGAGAATTTCTTAAATCTCCTTTCAAGTTTGAAAAAAAATGATATAATACAGGTGAATGATTATGTTATCAAGGAGGGGGAAACTTCTCCGCCGAAACGATATAATTCAGGTTCGATGATACTTGCAATGGAGAATGCGGGACAGCTTATTGAAGATGAAGAGCTTCGGGCGCAGATTAAAGGAAGCGGTATCGGAACTTCTGCAACCCGTGCGGAGATTTTAAAGAAGCTTGTATCGAACAAATATCTGGCGCTGAATAAAAAAACGCAGATTATTACACCGACACTGCTTGGGGAAAGCATTTATGATGTTGTAGATTGTTCCATCAAATCACTTTTGGACCCTAAACTGACTGCAAGTTGGGAGAAGGGACTGACGCAGGTGGCGGAGGGGGTAATCACACCTGAGGAGTATATGGATAAACTGGAAGGCTTTATCCGGAGACGTACCGAATACGTCAAGCAGACGAATCAGCAGAGTGTTTTGACGCGAAAATTTAATGATGCTTCGCGTTTTTATAAACAACCGGCAAAAACAAAGAAAAACGGAGGGTAATTTTTATGGAATTGTTTAAGGTAGCAAAATATCTCGATGTAGAACACACAATCGCAAAATATATGTTTGATACAGTGGATAATCCGTGGGAGGTTCTTCCGCAGATTAAATCTTTTATTGAACAGCTCGGTCCGATGCTTCCTGCAGAAGAATATGAGCAGTGCGGCGAAAATGTATGGATTTCCAGATCTGCGACCGTGGCTCCTACAGCCTATATCGGGGGACCTTGTATTATTGATGCGGGAACAGAAGTCAGACATTGCGCTTTTATCCGTGGAAGTGCAGTGATCGGTAAAAACTGTGTGATCGGTAACTCGACAGAAGTAAAGAACAGCATCATTTTTGACGAGGTACAGATTCCGCATTACAACTATGTCGGTGACAGTATTCTCGGATATAAATCACATTTTGGTGCAGGTGTTATCACATCCAATATTAAAAATGACAAATCAAATGTTGAAGTGAATTTTGCCCTGGGCAGAATGGATACAAAGCTTCGTAAATTCGGAGCGGTTGTCGGAGATAATGTTCAGGTTGGATGTAATACGGTTCTCAACCCGGGCACTATCATCGGACGTAACACAAATATTTATCCGCTTTGTAATGTCAGAGGTCTGATTAATGCCGATTCCATCTATAAGACAGGCGGTAAAGTGGTACAGAAGGTTAAAATCAAAAAAGATACTCCGATTTACTAAAATAACTGTGGATTTTTTGTCGGAAATATGCGAAAATAGTAGGAGTGATTTTGACAAGATATTTCAGATATCTTTTGTCACAATATAAATTACATTTTGAAAGGAGATTTCACATGATTTATTCAAGAGAAGTGGAAGAAATGTGTCCAGTAGCACAGGGTGTTAGTCACGGTTGTGCTCCTATCCCAGAAGAAGCAAAATGGGTAAAAGCAAAAGAAGTAAAAGATATTTCAGGTTTCACACACGGTATCGGTTGGTGTGCACCACAGCAGGGTGCCTGCAAATTATCTTTGAACGTTAAAGAAGGAATTATTCAGGAAGCTCTGATCGAGACAATCGGATGTTCAGGTATGACTCACTCAGCTGCTATGGCATCTGAAATTTTACCGGGAAGAACAGTTCTTGAAGCATTAAATACAGACTTAGTTTGTGATGCAATCAATACAGCAATGAGAGAATTATTCTTACAGATCGTTTACGGTCGTACACAGTCTGCATTCTCAGAAGACGGACTTCCGGTAGGAGCAGGTCTTGAAGACTTAGGAAAAGGACTTCGTTCACAGGTTGGTACTATGTACGGAACACTTGCTAAAGGTCCTCGTTACCTCGAAATGGCAGAAGGTTATGTAACAGGTATCGCTCTTGATGCAGATGATCAGATCATCGGATATAAATTTGTCAGCCTTGGTAAGATGACAGACTTCATCAAAAAAGGTGATGACCCTAACACAGCTTACGAAAAAGCTTGCGGACAGTACGGACGTGTTGCTGATGCTGTTAAGATTATCGACCCAAGAACAGATGAAGAAGTGAAATAAGAGAAGGAGGAAACTATAATGGCTTTATTTGAATCATATGAAAGACGTATTGACCAGATCAATGCGGTATTAAACAGTTATGGAATCGCTTCTCTTGAAGAAGCAGAAAAAATTACAAAAGACGCCGGACTTAACGTTTACGATCAGGTAAAAGGTATCCAGCCGATTTGTTTCGAAAATGCTTGCTGGGCTTACATTACAGGTGCAGCAATCGCAATCAAAAAAGACTGCAGACGCGCAGCAGATGCTGCTGCAGCAATCGGTGAAGGTCTTCAGGCTTTCTGTATCCCGGGTTCTGTTGCAGACACACGTAAAGTAGGTCTCGGACATGGTAACCTCGGAAAAATGTTATTAGAGGAAGAAACAGAGTGTTTCGCGTTCTTAGCAGGTCATGAGTCATTTGCAGCTGCGGAAGGTGCAATCGGTATCGCTGAGAAAGCAAACAAAGTACGTCAGAAACCGCTTCGCGTTATCTTAAACGGTCTCGGAAAAGACGCTGCTCAGATTATCTCTCGTATCAACGGATTTACATTCGTAGAGACAGAGTACGATCCATATACAAATACTGTAAAAGAAGTTTACAGAAAATCATATTCAGAAGGTCTCCGTGCAAAAGTTAACTGCTATGGTGCAAACGATGTTTGTGAAGGTGTAGCTATCATGCACAAAGAAGGCGTAGACGTATCTATCACAGGTAACTCTACAAACCCTACACGTTTCCAGCATCCGGTTGCAGGAACATACAAAAAAGAATGTAACGAACAGGGCAAGAAATACTTCTCAGTTGCTTCCGGTGGTGGTACAGGACGTACACTTCACCCGGACAACATGGCTGCAGGTCCTGCTTCCTACGGTATGACAGATACTATGGGACGTATGCACTCTGACGCTCAGTTCGCAGGTTCTTCATCTGTACCGGCTCACGTTGAAATGATGGGTCTCATCGGTGCAGGTAACAACCCGATGGTTGGTATGACAGTTGCAGTTGCAGTTTCTATCGAAGAAGCTGCTACAGCAGGCAAGTTCTAGACTGAAAGTAATTTAATAAAAAATCAAAGGACTTCCTAACCGTTTACATGCGGTGTGGGAAGTCCTTATTTTATTTGGGATGGTTTGGTAGTGTTTGCTACAAATCACACACAAGACACATGGGAGGGATTATATAGAAAAATATATTGATATATAATGAATCTTTGTATATGCCTATGATTGAAACGTTTTATTGTGTTGAATGGGAGTTAGATAAAAATGTACGAATGAATAAATGAACTAAATACTGTTTGGGATGCCATAACGGGTGAACTTGACCTAAATGAAGAAACAACTAAGGACTATGTTATAATTCCTTTTTTGAAAAAATTAGGATATGACATGGATTCGTGTTGGTATAAATTTAAGCATGAATTAAAAAAGGAGGGGTGAGTTGATATTTATATAGAATTAAAAGATCGTAAGTCCTAGGGATAAAAACAAGGAAAAATTATCGGGAAGCATTGTCAAAGCAAAGTGTTCACATATTTCAGCAATGTATCGAGAATTCGAGAAGAGAAAAAATATAACTATTAATAACTTTAGAGATGTAAGGACTAATATTTTAAGACAATTTATTAGTGAAGGCATTGTGGTTGAGAATGAAGATTTTGACAACTATTTAACCAAAGAGAATGTTGATATTATAATCTTTATAGAACAAATTAGACAATTAGAATAATAGGTTTGGCACTGACTTGCCTGAAATATACCATAAAAATATGGTGTTAAAAACATTCAATATTTATTGAAAAAATGCATATAATATGGTATATTATGATTAGATAATGCTCATAGAACGTGAGGATAAAGAAAGTTCAACAGAAGATTTGGTCGTAGAACGCGACCAAGTAAAATTAAAGAAAAGTTCACTGAGAAGACAACTCCTGGAAACAGGAGTTGTTTTGTATAGGAGAAATAAATGACAAAGAAGAGATTTGTGTTTTTATCAAACAAATTTTATAATAAATATCCGATTACAAAATATCCGGAGATGGAGCAAAAACAGAATCGTCCTTATATTCAGGTTTGTGTGGAAATTAATGGTGTGCAGTATGCGATTCCGTTAAGGTCTGACATACATCATCCGCATGTGTTTTGGACAGATAAAGCGAATCATTGTGGCGTAGATTTCTCAAAGGCGGTTGTAATTAAAGATGATAGTTATATTGATTCTACCCTTGAGCCACATTTAAGGCAAAATGAATTCGATGCACTTAGAGGAAAAGATTATAAAATAAAAACGAAGATGGAAAAATACATAGAAGATTACAAAAAGGCGAAGAAGGATTTGAGCAAACCGGTTAATCAGAATTTGGTGAAATATTCAACGTTACAATATTTTGAAAAAGAGATAGGTTTATAAAAATAGTACTTGATTTAGAAGTATAGATACTGATTGCGTTCAAGGGGAGGGTATGGTTAAATAAACAAAAAAGAAATGAGGCGGAAAACAAATGAAAAAGAAGCTGAAAATTATAGTTGTTATCCTTTTGGTTTTGATCGGACTGATAGGCGCTACCATCGCTGCTGTACATATAGCTGTACATATATATAAACAGCACAGACAGGATTTTGAGGCGAGTGTGCAGGAACTGTACGGAACAGAAAATTATCTCGGACCAATGAAGGAGAAGGTGCAGGCGCTGACAGAGAAAGAAGTAGAGGAATTTAAATCTGAATGGGAATTTTCCTATTTTAGCCATGACATAGACAAAAATTATAATCAATATGAGTTTGATGTGAATGGCCGATGTAATAGAGAGAAAATAGAAAATATTTATGATGCACGCAATACGGCATGTGCTTTAATGAAATATTTGGGGATTCGTTGTGATGCAGATACTTTCCTCTATGGAAAGAAATTAAAGAGGGGCGAGAGTGAATCATGTGACACCTATATGTTTTACCAATATTATAAAGGGATCTGTGTTAACTATGGTAGGGTTTATGTGAGGGTAGATGACAAAGGAAATACAATTTCTGCCACGATTCGGGTTGAGGCACAGGAGGATATAAATATAAAATCTGTCAAACCGAAATTTACAAAGGAAGATGTTTTGGCATACATGGATAAAGAATATGGTTATTATGAGATAGAAGAATGTCGACTTTGTTTGGATATGAATGAGAAAGAGTGGATTAAGAATGATAGAATTAAATGGGATCTGGTATGGGAAGTCGATGTGTATTCTGAAAACTCACTTGTTTACTGTATTGTGTTTGATGCCTATACAGGAGAAGAAATAGATGCGCAATTTGCATGCGATGCCTGAAAAAAACTTTATAATAGATTGAGTAAACGATTGGTTTATCAGTGTTGTTATGAATTTTTTGAGGAGATAAAGTGCATATTTTTAATGCTATTACAAACACTATCTCTGAAAGGATGGTGTTATATGGAAAAAAACAAACAGGAAATGTCTGCGCGCTCTTTGGAACAAAAACTTACAAACGACTATGATGACGGAAATATTCCGAAAGAGGATCTGCCTCGGGATGTGATTCCGGACGAAGTTCCGCGTAAGGATGGTCCGGGCGGCGAAGGCGGAAAATAGTTCTATTGAAAAAATGTACCCGGTCATTTTGCCCAATTTACAAAAACACGGCATTTTTTACTTTATGTCGTGTTTTTATATGCTCGGAAAATTTAGAAGGCAATATTTGTTATTATGTATAAAACACAAACTTGAATGCTTTGTAAAATTAGCATATACTAATATTCCGAGGAGAGACATTTATAAAACCTGTTTTTAAGGGGGATCATATGAAATCGATACATGATACATATACATTATCAAACGGAATTAAAATTCCGTGCTTAGGCTTTGGTACATATAATCCGCAAGGCGGAGACAACGTAACGCTTATCCGGACGGCGCTTGAAGTCGGTTACCGTTATTTTGATACTGCATCTTTATATGAAACAGAGCGTGCGCTTGGATGTGCAGTAAAAGAAAGTGGTATAGAGAGAAAAGAGTTGTTCATTGCATCCAAATTGTGGACGGATGAGATGGGTTATGAGGAAACAAAACGGGCGTTTGATCGCAGCTTGGAACGACTGCAGATGGATTTTTTGGATTTGTATTTGATTCATTGGCCGAAAGGTTCAGAGAATGATTCGAATTGGAAGCAGAAAATTGTTGATACATGGGGAGCAATGGAAGAACTATATGCCCGAGGAAAAATTAAAGCACTTGGTCTGAGTAATTTTCTGCCGCATCATTTGAATGTGGTTTTAGATAATTGCAAGATTATGCCGGTTGTGGATCAGCTGGAACTACATCCGGGATATCTGCAGGAGGCAGCTGTTTCATATGCCAAGAGTAAAGGCATCGTCTTGCAGGCATGGAGCCCACTGGGAAGAGCCAAACTGCTGGAAGATCCATTTATACATGCGCTTGCTAACAAGTACGGAAAAAGTACGGCACAGATTTGTCTGAGATTTTTATTACAAAAAAATATGATTCCTTTAGTGAAAGCTTCCGGCCTGCAACGTATGAAAGATAATATGGATATTTTTGATTTTGAAATTTCTCGGGAAGACATGCATATGGTGGAATGTATGCCGCAGACCGCATGGTCCGGAGAACATCCTGACTTTTTCATTCCGGGTGTTTTGAGTAATTTTAATCAATGATTATAGCGTGGAAGTATTATTATGAAATATAAAAAAATTGTAAAAGCAAAATTCATAGAAAGGCCCAATCGTTTTATTGCTTATGCAAATCTCAATGGACAGATTGTGAAATGCCATGTAAAAAATACGGGAAGATGTAAAGAACTTCTTGTTCCGGGAGCAGAAATATTTTTAGAGGACCACAGCGGGCGGTCAGACCGGAAAACCCAATATTCCCTTGTGAAAGTTGTCAAAGAAGGGCGCCTAATCAACATGGATTCACAGGCACCGAATCAGGTGGCTTATGAGTGGATACAAAACGGCGGCTTGTATCCGGATATTACATTGTTAAAAAGAGAACAAAAATACGGCAATTCCAGATTTGATCTTTATTATGAAAGAAAAAACGGAGAGAAGGGGTTTGTAGAAGTAAAAGGGGTCACATTGGAGATTAACAATATCGCAAAATTTCCGGATGCGCCGACAGGGCGCGGTGTCAAACATATTAAGGAACTTATAGAAGCAAAAAAAGCAGGATATGAGGCGAATGTTCTGTTTGTAATCCAAATGAAGGGAATTGTTCGCTTTGAACCAAATTATCAGACTCATAAAGTGTTTGGCGAGACGTTAAAAGAAGCAGAAAAACAAGGTGTGAATTTGTTGGCAATGGACTGTTTGGTGACGGAAGACGGACTATTGATTGATCAAGCTGTCGAAGTTGTATTATGAATATAATATTTAGTTAAAATTGCCAAACAAAGTGCGATTTTCATTGACTGATTTGTGAAAATGGTATATCCTATAATTGATGTAGTTTTGAAAACTATAAGCAACGTTTTTACACAGGAAACAGACAAGGATGTTGGCTATATGAGATTATTACTTGGAACAATTTTGACGATAACATTGTTTGTTATCGGACATTATATTTTTAAAACCCATAACAAAATCAAAGAGACTGATACCATGATAGCGCATGATGTGGCATGGATTCTCAAAATCGGTTTTATTATTGTTTTATTTAATATTATAAATCTTTTTATTCCGTCAAAGTTTCCTAGTCTCATTGCATATAGTGTGTATTTTATTTTAAGTAATTGGCTTTTGTATTTTTTGTTGAAATTTTCTGTCGAATTTATCGGAAGCAGATTTGAAAAACATGTGAATCGCGGTCTGATGATCGCTGTGTTAATGGTGGATTCAGTGTCTGTTGCATTGAATACCTGTTTTTTACATATGTTTGATTTGATTCCGGTTAAATGGTTCGGAGACTGTTTTTTCAATGTAAAATTAAAGCCTCTTTTTTATGTGCATTACGGAATTTCATTAATGCTGGTTATATTCTGCTTTGTCAGCTTATTTTATCGGGTATTTAGAGCAGCTGCTTATTATCGCAAAAAATATCTGATGGTAGCGAGTCTTTTGGTTGTTATTGTTGTTCTAAACATATTTACAGTGGATAAAGCAGTTGATTTATCGGTATTTGCATATGTTCTGGAAGGGATATGCATATATTATTGCGTTTTTGTTTTTACTCCGCAGCAGCTTCTTCCGAAATCACTTCTTCAGGTCGCTCATGAAATGACATTCGGAATTGTCGTATTTGATGCAGAAGGGGCTATTCTGTACAAGAATAAAAAGGCAGAACATTTATTGGACGATGAAAATCCGTATGTGAATTTGTATGGTGTTACGCTTGAAAGTTTATGCAGGGATAATTTCTATGAAAAGGAAAACAGCTTTAATAAACAGGAAACCCTCTACAGAAATGATATTCCTCGAATTTTAGATATTCAGATGCAGATGATTCAGGATGATGGAAAGCACCTTGAGGGAACCTATTATATTATTAAGGATTCCACAGAAGAGTTGGAACAGCTTAATAAGGATAAGTTTCTTGCATCCCATGACAGTTTGACCGGACTGTATAATAGGCAGTATTTTTATGAAAAAACGGAACAGTATATTAATTTCCATCGCAACAAAGAGTTTCTTATGATTTGTACGGATATTCGTGAATTTAAGATGATCAACGATTTCTTTGGGACAAAAATCGGCGATCAGGTTCTGATTAATTTTTCTAAAATGCTCAGCAGTCAGCTTTCGGATGCAAGTATATATGGCCGTATTGAAAACGATATTTTCGGTATTTTAATGACAAAGGAAAAATATGATGAAGAAAAATTTTCGGCCATGGCGCAGGAAGCTTTTGA
Organism: Lachnospiraceae bacterium; assembly: GCA_017482005.1. The sequence goes on along the minus strand of JAFUOI010000007.1, from coordinate 194,257 downwards.
ATCCTGTATTGATACCGGGATTTCGTTCCCTACCATTAATTATATCGGAGTATATGAGATAACGGATCGTTCAATTCCTGCATCGGTTATGTGTGACCGTGCAAGAATGGCAATCACATCGATTAAGGGATCGTTCCAAAAACGTGTGGCGTATTATAATGATGCGCTTAGAGACAATATTATGTATGAGCAGGAACTTATTACGGATTTAGATCATGCGATTGCGACCGGTGAAATTAAGATGTATCTGCAGCCGCAGATGTCAAGTGACGGAAAGATGCTTGGAGCAGAAGCACTTGTTCGTTGGGAACATGCTGAAAAGGGAATGATTATGCCGGGCAATTTTATTCCGGTATTTGAGAAAAACGGATTAATTTCCGAGGTAGACAAACATATTTGGGAGCTTGCTTGTAAACAGCTTTGTAAATGGCGGAGTGAAGGGAAAGAGGATTTATATATTTCCGTCAATATTTCACCGAGAGATTTTTATTTCCTGAATATTTACCAGGTATTTACCGATCTCGTGGTAAAATATGACATACCACCTCATAATCTGAAATTGGAGATTACGGAAACAGCCATTGCAATGGATGTTGAACGTCAGCTTGAACTTATTGAAAGATTGCGTAATTATGGTTTTATTGTTGAGATGGATGACTTTGGAAGCGGATATTCCTCGCTGAATATGTTAAAAGATATTCAGGTAGACATTCTTAAAATTGATATGGCATTCTTGAGGAAATCAAAAGATGAAGAGCGTTCTAAAAAGATTTTACATATGATCATTAATCTTTCAAAACAGCTTGGAATGCCTGTTATTTCCGAAGGTGTTGAAACAAAAGAGCAGGTACAGTATTTATCTGATTTTGGTTGCGACATGTTCCAGGGATACTATTTTGCAAAACCAATGGATGTTGCAGCTTTTGAAAAACAATATTTATAGAAAGAGGGTAGATATATGAAGACAATCATTACAATCGGAAGACAGTTTGGATCCGGTGGAAGAGAGATTGGAGAAAAACTGGCTGCTGAATTTGGTATTCCGTGCTATGATAAAGAGCTTTTATCAAGAGCAGCAAAAGAGAGCGGTTTTTGTGAAGAACTGATTCAGACCCATGATGAAAGACCGACCAACAGTTTTTTATATAATCTTGTAATGGATACTTATTCTTTTGGATATAATGCTGCAGGAATGATTGATATGCCTATCAGTCAAAAAGTTTTTCTTGCGCAGTTTGATGCAATTAAAAAAATGGCAGATGAAGGTCCGTGTATTATTGTCGGTCGTTGTGCAGACTATGCATTGGCGGACTATGATAATTGTTTAAGTGTATTTATACATGCAGATATGCCATGCAGATTGAAGCGCATCATGGAAAAATATGAACTTACGGAGAATAAAGCAAGAGATATGATTCTTAAAAAGGACAGACAGCGTCAGAGTTATTATAACTATTATTCTTCTAAAAAATGGGGATCCAGTGACAGTTATGATCTTTCTGTCAATAGTAATATTCTCGGTATTGACGGTACTGTTGATTTATTGAAACAATTTATTACTGACTTTGAAAACAAATAATGCTTGAATATACTGAAGGGAATACAGATATTTTATGAAGTTTCATATTGACAAAAAATATTTAGCATGGGGATTGACGGCTTTTTGTGTCATTGCTGCATCCATATTGTTTTATTATCTTGTGTTTCATATGGGAAATATTAAAACAGCGTTTGGCAGTGCTGTTAAAATCTGTATGCCTGTTATTGACGGACTTGTTGTTGCGTATTTATTAGCGCCGGTCGTTAATTATATGGAGAGAGAATGGCTCTTTCCACTGTGTAAAAAAGTCAATAAAAAAATTGACGTAAAAGCCAAGAAAAGAATTCGTCTGTTTACTTCTTTGATCACGCTGTTTCTTCTTGTGATGTTATTATATTGGTTCTGTGTTTTAATCATCCCTCAAGTGGTAGAAAATATACAGAATATCATCGGACAGCTACCTATTTATATCAAAAATCTGACTCGTTGGTTGGAGGATATTTTTGAAAAAAATCCGGAATTCAGTGTGTTTGTAAATGATATTTTTGTTCAATATTCCGGTCAGATCGAGGAAACAACGACCAATAAACTGATTCCGCAGCTCAACGAAATTGTGCAGTCGGTATCTTCAACCGTGTTTTCAAGTGTTCTCAATGTACTTGTTATGGTATGGAACTTCTTTATCGGTCTTATCATTGCACTTTATCTGCTTATGAGCAAAGAATTATTTGCCGGACAGGGAAAAAAGATTATTTATGCATTGTTTGAAGAGGATAGTGCCAATGCATTTATCCGAAATATCCGTTTTGTTCATAGTACTTTTGGCGGATTTATCAGCGGTAAGCTTGTAGATTCTCTGATTATCGGCATGTTATGTTTTATTGGAATGACACTGTTGAATCTTCCTTACCCGCTTTTAGTCAGTGTGATTATTGGTTTTACGAATATAATCCCATTCTTCGGACCGTTTATTGGTGCCATTCCGAGTATCATACTGATACTCATGGTTAATCCGTTACAGGCATTATATTTTGCAATCTTTGTGTTTGTATTGCAACAGTTTGACGGAAATATTCTTGGGCCGAAAATTTTAGGAGACAAGACCGGATTGTCCAGTTTCTGGGTTATTTTTGCAATCACCTTGTTTGGCGGATATTGGGGATTTTTAGGTATGGCAGTCGGTGTTCCTGTGTTTGCAGTGCTTTATGCAGCATGGAAAGCGTTTATTAATCGATCGCTTAATAAAAAGGGCCTTTCAACAGATACAAGTGAGTATTTGAATTTATCGGAAATAAGAAACAATAAGTATATAGAATTACCGCCGCCAAAGATGAAGACAGCTAAAAACACTTTAAAATCAAAGAAGAAAGATGATGTTTAATTAATCATGAGATTTGTGATACAACGTGTGAATCATGCATCTGTAAAAGTTGAAGATGCGATCGTAGGGCAAATTAAAAAGGGATTTCTTGTTTTGATTGGTGTCAGTCAGACGGATACACATGAGATTGCTGATAAAATGGTGCGTAAAATGATTGGAATGCGTATTTTCAGCGACGAAAACGGAAAAACAAATTTAGCATTGAAAGATGTTGACGGAGAATTGTTGCTTGTTTCTCAGTTTACGCTTTATGCGGATTGTAAAAAAGGAAACCGTCCTTCATTTACATCTGCAGGATCACCGGATATGGCGGAAGAAATGTACGAATATATAATTTCTATGTGTGAAAGAGAAATTTCCGTGGTCGAGAAAGGCGTTTTTGGTGCGGATATGAAAGTGACGCTTGAAAATGACGGACCGTTTACCATTGTACTTGATTCAAATGATTTATAGTTAATAAATGTAGAAAATAACAGCGATTGCCATTTTATTGAGGGAGATCGCTGTTTTTATATATATGCTGTAAAATAAGTAAAACTATTCGTTAAACTGTTGTTTTGCGAATAGTTACACCTCTCTCATTGTATCAATAACATCGCATTTTTTTTAGAAATATGTCGCGATTCTTCTTGCAATTCCTTCGTAAACTTAAGATAATACTTCATAGAGATATTGATATAAAAATTAAACATTAGATAAAATAAAAAGGATTGTTACTTAATATGAAATTACAACAATTATTGAGTTATACAAGGCGTGCAGTCGATGATTATGAAATGATTGAGGAAGGCGATAAAATTGCAATCGGTATTTCCGGAGGCAAAGACAGCCTGACTCTTTTATATGCACTGCACGGTTTAAAACGTTTCTATCCGAAAAAATTTGAAATTTATGCAGTTACAGTGGATCTTGGCTTTGATATTCAGGATTTTACAAAGATCCAGGAGCTATGTGATCATCTGGAAGTCCCTTATACTGTTGTTAAAACCGATATTGCAGATATCATTTTTCAGCAACGCAAGGAATCCAATCCCTGCTCTCTTTGTGCAAAAATGCGCAAAGGGGCATTGAATGAAGAAATGAAACGGCTCGGCTGTAACAAGATTGCATATGCACATCATAAGGATGATGTTGTTGAAACTATGTTAATGTCGTTGATTTTCGAAGGCCGCTTTCACTCCTTCTCTCCTCTCACATACCTGGACCGCATGGATTTGACGGTAATACGCCCTCTGATGTATGTAAACGAAGCGGATGTCATCGGTTTTATGAACAAATATGAACTGCCGGTTGCCAAAAGTCAATGTCCGGTAGACGGTTATACCAAACGTGAATATACCAAAGAATTATTAAAAAAACTTACAGAGGAAAATCCGGGAGTCAAAGAGCGTATGTTTACTGCTATCGTACGAGGAAATATTTCCGGATGGCCGGAATATAAAGGGAATCGATGGTAAAAGTATAAATACAGGTGAAATATATGGCAGATTACAATAATTATCATGATATGATAAATAAACAAAATATCGAAAAAATGCGTGCTGTTCTGGCAGAATTACCGAGGTTTTGTAAACAATTTTTCCGTGGAATCGAGCATACAACTTCTACACGTACAAGACTGGGATACGCACTTGATTTGCGTATATTTTTTGAATTTATTCAGGAAAATAATCTATCGCTTCGCAAAACGCCCATTACGGATTACCCGCTCTCACTTCTTGATCAATTAACAAAAGAAGATATTGAGGAATATTTGGAGTATTTGGAACTATATTATAAAGATGATAAGGAATATCGCAACGATGAGCGCGGAAAAGCCCGGAAACTTGCTTCTCTCCGCAGCTTTTATCATTATTTTTATACAAGTGAACTGATTGAAAAAGATGTTGCATCGCTTGTTCCGATGCCGAAACTTCATCAAAAAGAAATTATTCGCTTAGATCCGGGAGAAGTTGCAACGTTACTTGATTTAGTGGAAAATGGTGATAATCTTACAGCGGCAGAATTGCGTTATCACAGAGTAACTAAAGTACGCGATTTGGCACTTCTTACTCTTTTGCTCGGAACAGGAATCCGTGTTTCGGAATGTGTCGGTCTTGATCTTAATGATGTGGATTTTAGGAATGGCGGAATAAAAATACGTCGAAAAGGCGGTTATGAAGCAATTGTATATTTTGGACAGGAAGTGGAGGATGCATTGTTGGACTATATGGATGAGCGTAAGCATAAAATGCCTGCCCAGGGGCATGAAGAAGCACTCTTTCTTTCGATGCAAAATAAAAGGTTAAGTGTACGATCGGTAGAAAAACTTGTGAAAAAATATGCTTCTAAAGTTACTTCTCTTAAGAAAATTACGCCTCACAAACTTCGCAGTACATACGGAACAAATTTATATAAAGAAACCGGAGATATTTATCTTGTTGCAGATGTACTGGGACATAAAAGTGTGGATACAACAAGGAAACACTATGCTGCCATGGAGGAAGAACATCGTCGCGCGGCTGCAAAAGCGGTTAAGCTTCGTGAACCTTAGTTATTTAATAAAATATGAAAAAATATGAAAGTAAAAGAATATACAGCCAAATAGTATATAATCCAACAAAAGAATATGGCGCAAATCAGCGCGCTCCTTATCTTGCTGCAACTGCTGATCCGGAGGAATATCATCAGCTTTGTACGATTGTTAAATCTCATTTTCCGGAGATGTCACAGGAACAGATTGATGCTCTTCTGCTGAGGCTTCGTAAAGAAGGTTGCGGATATGTTGCCATGATCAATTCTCTTTTTGATTTTTTTATTGATCGTCCTGAGAAATTTTATCAGGTGTTTGGCTTTGAGATGTATGACTCTGACGGAAGTCTTAATTACAATCATGTTCTTGTTGACCTGTATTGCAAAAAAGATAATCATAACGGAGGAAGGTTTTTATTTTTTACTTGGGATATTTATATTGAAAAAGAAGACTTCGTATGGAAAGACGAGGATAAAGACGGGAAATTTGAGTGGACAGAAAAACCATTCGGTAACAATGAACTGCAGATGAAATATCGATGGGAAACCTATTGTAAAGAACACGGGATTAAAAGTACAGTACATTGTTATCCTGTAATCCGGCCCCATTATTTTTATAAATATGCTGCAAAGGGATATGTTTCTGTTTTATGCAGTGATTTTACAATGACCAATGACAAAAAGCAGACAACACATGTAAAAAACGGACATTTCATGTCGATTACCGATATTACCGGCGATGAAAGGAAATTTGTTGTTTCATCCTGGGGCGAAAAATATTATTTGGATCCGAAGGATATCAAAGGATTCTGCTATTATCAGGTGATTACATATAAAGATATATTTGATATATAAAACTTCGGACAGGATAAACAACGGTAGCCTGTTCGAAGTTTTTTGCTATAAAAATTCTAATCAAGATATTCACCGGAATAATACGGAACAATAATATAGCTTCCGGATTTTAATGTTTCAAGTCGGTTTAAATTGTTAATAGAACAGATTTCACTGATGCAATCTGTGATTTCAGTCATGGAACCATCTGTATTTTCTTCAGCAATGCTCCAAAGCGTATCTCCGCTTTCAACATAAACTTCTTTATAATACTTGTAGGAATCAGATGCCTGGTCTGCGCCTGTGGCAAGTGCATTTGTACTGAGAAGGGAACTCGCAAGAACAACACCTAACACAAGGGCAAAAACAATGAATACCAAAGTACGTTTCATTCGGGCAACGCTTGTGCGACGTTTACGCGCATTCTTCGCTGCTCTTCTATGACGAATCTGTTGTTGTCTATATAAATCCGTAGTATCAATTTCATGTGTAACCGGAATGTACTGAAAATCCATAATATATCCTCCTATTAATCGAACATATGATACGAACACCTGTTTGTTATATTTGAATTATATCGAACAAACTTTCGGATGTCAAGCAAAAAATCGAACAAAAATTCGGAATATATGTTTGCTTTTTTAAAAATCATCTGATATACTAACAATATCAAATGAACTTTTGTTCGGGAGGTTATTACATATGGCAGGTAAGATCAGTAAGAAACAGGCTGAGATTTTAGAATTTATTAAAGAACGTATTTTAGAGAAAGGATATCCGCCGGCGGTTCGCGAGATTTGCGAGGCGGTTAATTTGAAGTCTACTTCTTCCGTTCACGCCCATCTTGAAACGTTGGAAAAGAACGGATACATCCGACGTGACCCGACAAAACCGCGCGCAATCGAGATCTGCGATGACAGTTTCCAGCTTGTACGGCATGAAATGACAAGTATTCCTATCGTCGGAACGGTTGCAGCCGGACAACCGATACTTGCAGAGGAAAATATAGAAGGCTACTTCCCGCTTCCGGTAGATATGGCACCCAATGCAGAGTCCTTTGTCCTTAAGGTCAAAGGTGACAGCATGATCAATGCAGGTATTTTCAGCGGCGACCAGATTTTTGTGGAACGCACCAATGTTGCGCGGAACGGAGATACGGTTGTAGCTCTTGTTGATGATTCTGCCACCGTGAAGACATTTTATAAAGAAAACGGTCATATCCGTCTTCAGCCAGAAAACGATGATATGGATCCGATTATTGTAGATAATTGTGAAATTCTCGGGAAAGTATACGGAGTCTTCCGTTTATATCACTGATTTACCTGAGTTCTATTTTTTTATTAAAATTATAGAGGCTGTTTATATCCTCTAACTAAAAAAAATAAAAATCCGAACGAGTCAGCTACTGCTTTCGAAGTTCGGATTTTTTATTTCTTTTCGTCTTTTGAATTCTTAATATCTTTCGCCCATTTAACACTTTCTGCTTAAATGTTTCGGACCCTCTATTTCAAATCTTCTTCCGTCACCTGCTTACCGTCACGCCAAATGCGTTCCAGATCATAAAAACTGCGATTTTCTCTGTCGAAGATATGAATGATGACATCTTTATAATCAAGAAGGATCCAGTTGGCGCTGTCATACCCTTCTACAGGTCTTCTATCATAACCGAGACGGCCGAGAAGCTCTTCTACGTTGTCTGCAAGTGCCTGTACCTGATTGCGGTTAGTACCGTTGGCAATGATGAAATAGTCGGCAAGAGGTGAAACCTCGCTGATATCAATAATTTGAATATCTTCTGCTTTCTTATCCTGTAATGCATCGATGGCAGCCAATGCCATTTTCTTTGCAATATCGTTTGTCATATTTAAAGTTCTCCTTATATAGCTACTGTCTTTTATATTTGAAGGTGTATTATTTGCGGATTTATCTTTTGCCGGAAACTTTCTCTTTATAGAATTCATAAGTTTCCAACGTGATTTCATCGATGGATGCTTTTCTTTCTGCAAGATAGGATATGGTGCTTTCAAGGATTAAAAGCATACATGCATCTAAATCTGAAAATGCAAGTTGGCGTATTTTTTCCATGTTCGCAAGTGGTTTCCGGTGAATCTCAATATAATCCGCAATGTATATAATCTTCTCAAGCAAAGTCATATCCGGGCGCCCGGTTGTGTGATACTTGATTGCGGAGATGATTTCTTCATCATGGATATCGTATTTGTTCCGTGCAAGAACACTTCCGAGACTTGCATGCAGCAAATCCGGATTGTTGTGTTCGAGAACACTGACCTTGAGGCCGTATTTGGCGCATAGAGCTGTTTTTTTCTCGTGAGGGATACTTTTGGCGTTGTCGTGTAATAACCCTGCTAAATAAGCTTTGTACGGGTCACAGCCGTATCTCATGGCCATACAGCCCGCGGTATATGCAACGGAAACAGTATGCAAATAACGCTTGTCATCCAGTTCTTTTTTTATACATTTTGATAGCTGTGTAATTTCATGTTCAAATTCTTTGCGTTTTTCCGCTGAATTACTCATCGTCCTCACTTCTTTCGTAAAGATGATTCTTTTGGATGAAACGGATGACCTGATCCGGAAGCATGTAGCGGACAGATTTTCCTTCTGCAACAAGGTCACGTATATCAGAAGAGGAAATATCAATTCTCTTAGCCGGTAAAATATGGATTGCGGCATTGTATTTCTCTTTTAAATATGCGATTTGTTTTTTCAGGCCCTCTACATCACAGTCGTCTCTGACAGCAACAAGAAGTGTGCATTCGGCCATAAGACGGTCCGGATGTTTCCATTTTTCGATTTCAAGAAGGGAATCGGCACCAAGGATAAAATAGAAATCCGTATCCGGCTGCTCTTTTTTTAGTTCTTCCACGGTTTCATAGGAATAGGAATTTCCTTCGCGGTCGATTTCGATTGTTGATAATGCGAAATGCGGATTGTCTTCTATGGCGATTCCGGTCATGGAAACACGTTTGTTCCGGGATAATACTTTTGTGGAATCCTTCAACCAAGGTGTTCCGCTCGGTACAAACATGACTTCGTCAAGATTAAATGCTTCAAGTGCGGTCTGGGCAAGGATAAGGTGTCCATAATGAATCGGATCAAATGTTCCGCCCATGATTCCTGTTTTTTTATTTTGGCAATTCAATTTTTTTATGCTCCTTTGACTCTTTGTACAGGACAATTTTTTTTCCGATTACCTGTACAACCTGTGAACGTGTTCTTTCTGCAAGTGTGCGGGCAATCTCATTTGGATCATCCATACAGTTTTTTAAAACAGCGATCTTAATCAGTTCCTTCGTGTTGAAAGCTTCGCCGATGGCTGTTGTGACTTCCGGAGTAAGACTTCCTTTTCCGATTTGGAAAATAGGATCGATGTTCATTGCAAGTCCTTTTAAATATGCTCTCTGTTTGCTTGTCATAGACTCGTCTCCTTATTTGTAATAATCAAAAGACAGACCGTACATACGGACGGTATCGCCTTCCTGAATTCCAAGTTCTTCCAGTTGCTTCAAAATACCGTTTTCACGCATGAAATTCTGGAAGAAACGGAAGCCTTTTTCAGACTCTAAATTGGTGTAACCGAGCATCTTTTCAATCTTCGGCCCTTCCACAACATATTCGTTTTCTTCTTCATCGTACTCTACGGTAAACGGTTCTTCGATAAATGCCTTCTCAATCTCAGGGAAGTATTCCTGCTCGAACACAATCGGCTTATCATCAAGATGTTGAAGCATATCCGAAACTTCATATAATAAATCTTTCACGTTTTTACCGCTGACAGCGGAAATAGGAAAGACTTTGATTCCCATAGGTTCAAATTTGTCGCGCAACGCTTTGATAATCTCGTTTTCATCACCGTATACAGCGTCCATTTTGTTGGCTGCGATAACCTGTGGTTTTCCGGCCAGTTCCTCGCTGTAGGCGGAAAGTTCCTTGTTGATGGCAAGAATATCTTCAATCGGGTCGCGTCCCTCCACAGAAGCCGCGTCTACCATGTGAATGATGACTTTTGTGCGTTCAATGTGACGCAAAAATTCATGCCCGAGACCGACACCGTCCGAGGCGCCTTCAATAAGCCCCGGAATGTCTGCAATCACAAATCCGTTTCCACCGTTATCAAGGTCAACGACACCGAGGTTCGGATTTAACGTTGTAAAATGATAATTTGCAATTTTGGGTTTAGCGTTGGTTACACGGGATAAAAATGTGGATTTTCCTACATTTGGAAAGCCTACAAGACCTACATCCGCAATAACTTTAAGTTCAAGAAAAAGGTTCAGTTCCTGGGCAGGTTGTCCCGGCTGGGCATATTTCGGTGCCTGCATGGTTGAAGTTGCATAATGCTGGTTCCCTTTTCCGCCGCGTCCGCCTTTTAAAATCATGTAGCGCGTATTGTCACCGGACATATCGGCAATCACTTTTCCTGTTTCCTGCTCTTTGATTACGGTTCCTGCAGGGACTTTTAGTGTGATATCCGCGCCGTTTTTGCCACGGCAGTTCTTTTTGCCGCCTTCTTGTCCGTCCCCGGCTTTGTAATTGTGTACATGTCGGTAATCCGTAAGTGTATTGAGTCCTTCGTCCACTTCAAACCATACACTTCCGCCGTCTCCGCCGTCTCCGCCGTCCGGACCGCCGTCCGGCACATATTTTTCACGACGGAAGGACACATGTCCGTCTCCGCCTTTTCCGCTTCTGATATAAATTTTAGCTCTGTCTGCAAACATAAATCATTCTCTCCATGAAAGAAAAGAGCTCCAAACAAAAAGTTTGAAGCTCCTCGCAATTTCGTAATTAGTCTTCTACCGGATAAACGGAAGCCTGTTTTTTGTCTCTTCCTTTTCTTTCGAATCTAAGAACACCGTCAACCAAAGCGAATAATGTATCATCTCCGCCACGTCCTACGTTAACGCCCGGATGAATCTTTGTTCCGCGCTGTCTGTATATGATGTTACCGGCTTTTACGAACTGTCCGTCAGCTCTTTTCGCACCTAATCTTTTTGACTCGGAATCTCTACCGTTCTTTGTAGAACCTACTCCCTTTTTATGAGCGAAAAATTGAAGGTTTAAATTTAACATGTGTTACACCTCCTCGAATTTTAATGTCACATATTTTTTGTAATTCTTTTTCAGTTCCGACAAACCTAATATCATGGAATTCATCAAAAGCTCCGAATCATGATTCGGCTCTTCCTTGATGAAAAAACGAATTCGTGTCCGGCGCTCATCTGCATCATATTTGATGGCCAGGTTCGTATACTTTTCAATGGAATTAATCGTGTTGGTGGCAAGCATTGAGATTGCTGCGCAAACGATATCGTGTCCTTTGAAACCGAATCCCGCATGACCGCGCACTTCAAATCCTTTATGTTTTCCCGATTTGTCGTTATAAATAGTAACTGTTGTCATTTCTTAACCTGCATATAAATTAAGCGTTGATCTTGTCAATCTTAACCTTAGTGTATGCTTGTCTATGACCGTTTTTCTTGTGATAACCTGTTTTTCTCTTATATTTGTAAACGATAACTTTACGAGCTCTTCCCTGCTCAACAACTGTAGCTGTTACTGTAGAAGAAGCAACGTCAGCGCCAACCTTAAGATCAGCATCGCTTACTGCAAGAACCTGGTCAAATGTTACAGCAGCACCTTCCTCAGCGTCGAGTTTTTCTACGTAAATCACGTCGCCTTCAGAAACCTTATACTGTTTTCCACCTGTTGCAATAATTGCGTACATAGGGCACCTCCTATTCATCTAACTCGCTAACTACGGTGACCAGAATATCCGATACTTAAACCTCATTATGCGGCATACTCTAAAATAATACCATGCACCTTTTCCGGTGTCAATGGTTTTTTGTGAAAAAATATGCTGCAATCTGGCTTCTGGCAGAGAATTCCTCGGTCTTTAACATTTGCTCAACCTCTTCCCGGGTGTAGAAGGCAGCTTTAATCTCCTCGTTGTCCGATGTGTGATCTCCGATCTCACCTTCCGCTTCCACAAATACAATGTGCGTCTGTACGTCAGAAAACCCAACCGCCGAAAAAGCCGGGGGAAGAATATCAATGACACGCTTTACCGTAAGTCCGGTCTCTTCGTATAATTCACGACGAACACACTCTTCCACTGTCTCGCCGTCTTCAATCATTCCTGCGCATAAGTTATAGATTACTTTGTTGATTGCCATGCGGAATTCGCGAAGAAGAAGAATTTTGTCGTCTTTGTATGCAATAATTGAAATTCCGCTTACCTTTCGGCCGAGTTCCTGTGGTCCGCTGATTTCCTTGCGGCTTACAATTTCGTATTTCTTCTCTTTTCCTGCTTTGTTTAAATACGTAAGCTCGTATTTTTTTAAATATTTTCCATCGTGCACTTTTTGTATGGATTCAAGTTTCATGAAACGGATTTCCTTTCTTTAACTTTTCGTACAGGGATGCTTCTGTTTTTTTGCGGGTTATCTCAACGAGACCGAGTTTTGTCATTCCGATTACGGCTGTCTCTGTCGGATCTGCAGATGCTTTGAACTTTAAAAAGGAAATAAGTTCATCATTGTATGTTTCCTTAGTCTTTAAAAAGTCTACAATAATGATGCCGGAGAGGTTGCGGAGTCTGAGCTGACGCATAATCTCTGTGGCTGCATCACAGTTTACCCTATGATGAAACTCTTCCGGAGAAAGCTTGTTTTGTGCTTTCCCGCTTTTGCCGCTGTTGACATCGATGACAGTCAATGCTTCTGTCGGCTCAATAATCAGATATCCGCCGCATTTAAGCCATACTTTCCGTGCTGTGGCTTCTTTCAGTTTTTCTGTAAGTCCGTACAGACTGTGCACGGAAAGCTGCGTATCCTCATAAAGATGCAACTTTGTTAAAGGGGATAATTTTTGATATAAATCCGGATCATCGGTAATGATCTTTGTTTCGTCCGATATAAAATTGCGGTTTAAGACCTTCTCAAAAAAGGAATCTTCTTTATAAAGGCATGAAAAGACAGTTCTTTTATCCGCAACAGAAACGATGGATCCTGCTTTATGAAAAAGGTCATGGAGCTCCCTTGTGATGGATTGCTCCGGAGTACTTTGTGCATTGGTGCGGACTATAAGACCGTAATTTTGCAAAAAAACATCCATATCGCCAAACAACTGCAATACCACATCTGTGATTACCGTGCGCAGACGTTCTTTTGTCCCGCTATCAAATTTTTTGGAATAATGGATTCCGTGACTGTAGGGGATAAGCACAAGATTTCTGCCGGAAAAACTGATGTCTGTTGTAAGTGTTACATCTTTAGTTTTGTGAGCCTCTTTGCTGACCTGTACAAGAATTTCATCCCCGCACCGGATCTGCTCCGCATCCGGACGGTTTAACACCGTTTTGGGATTAAAATGAGAAAAAGGCAGAAAACCGACATTTCCCGGCGAAAGCTCAACAAATGCAGCATCCATACCCTTTACAATATTTTTGACACGCCCGACGAAAATATCGCCAATCGAATAAGGGGAACAACTGCCGAGCATTACCTGTATAAGCCGGTCATTTTCAAGTAAGAAAGCCGCCTCGTTATTGTTGTAATGTGTCAGCAGAAGCTTTTGACTGTTCATTAATAATCTTCTCCTACATAATCAAGCGGTACAAAGGAAGGTGCATCTTCTGTACCGATATTTGTGTATGTGTCTTCGCGTGTGATTAAAAAATCAAATTCACCGGCTTCTTTGCCGCAGAACTTATAATAATCCTGCAAAACAAATCCGGGTTTGATATTTCCGGCACTTGATGCATCTACCATCAACGTAACGGCATTTGCTTCTCTTTCATAGGAAAAGTCATAGATATGCGGTTTTAAATCCATATCTCTGGGACCTTTTTTGGTCTCTTTGGTGACAAGGATTTTCTCCCGGGAAAGATAATTTCCGATTTGACAAAAAAAGTCAACGTCCGGTTCATATCCGCTACGGAAAGAAACCGTGTATTTTGCGGCCGCAACACTTGCCATCGCATTAGTTACATTGTCGGGAAGAAGTTTGACGGACTCAATTTGCACTCCCTCCACCATTACGTTATTTAATGCATCTTTTACTTGTTTTGCGCTTGTCAGAGAATCCACGCCAATATCCATGTATTCGCCGTTTGAAGCAAGTCCCACGCCGAGAGGTGCTGCAAAGGACATAATCTGGTGCGGGCTGAAACCGCCGGAATAAGAAATATCGACTTCTGCCCTACGCATTGCCTTTTGAAAATAACGCATCATATCAAGATGGCCGATAAAAACAATCGGACCATGCTTGGAAAATTTAATTCGAAGTTTCATGTTTATGCTCCTGTTTTTTCTTCGGTGCAGACACCGACACCGTATTTCATGGCACCACATCCCTGACAGCCCTGACGGCAGTTCGGCGATACGGTTTCACCAAGTGCTTTCTTCCATTCGCGGAGTAAAAATGCTTTATCCACACCGCAGGAAATAAAATCCCACGGAAAAATTTCATCATCATTGCGCTGTCTTGTCGTGTAGAAATCAATGGAAATACCACACTCTTTAAAGGATTCCATCCAAAGATCATTGTGGAAATACTCGCTCCACGAATCAAACAGACAGCCTTTTTGGTATGCTTTTATAATGACATCGGAAACGCGGCGGTCTCCGCGGGCAAAGACACCCTCGAGAACGGTTACATCCGCTTCGTGCCAGTTATATTTGATGCTCTTTTGGTTAAGCTGGTTTTTTACGGATTCTCTTACTACATGTGCCTTGTCCAAAAACTCTTCCTTTGTGTTCATTGAAGCCCATTGAAACGGCGTAAACGGTTTCGGTACAAAGAACGAGGTGCTTGTCACAATCTGTACCCTGCCCTGGCGTTTTTCCTTCGGAACCGTCTCATAATATACCTTTGCAATAGCATTGGACAGTTCTGCTATGCCTTCCATGTCCTCTTTTGTCTCCGTCGGAAGACCAAGCATAAAATAGAGTTTCACTTTATTCCAACCGCCTTCAAATGCTTCTCTGGCGCCGTTCAAAATCACTTCTTCCGTAAGACCTTTATTAATCACATCGCGAAGGCGCTGTGTTCCTGCTTCCGGTGCGAAGGTAAGGGAACTTTTCTTGACATCCTGGACTTTACTCATCACATCAAGTGAAAATGCATCGATTCGGAGCGAAGGAAGAGAAATGTTGATTTTTTTGCGGTTGCATTCCTCAATCAGATAATCAATCAGTTCCGGAAGCTGAGAGTAGTCACTGGAGCTTAAGGAACTGAGGGATATTTCTTCGTGTCCGGTGTTTTTAAGCATTTCCGAAGCGTAATGCTTCAATACTTCCACATCACGCTCACGCAGAGGTCTGTAAAGCTGTCCGGCCTGACAAAAACGACAACCACGAATACAGCCACGCATAATCTCAAGAACAACACGATCCTGTGTCACCTTGATAAACGGAACCACAGGTTTTGTAGGATAATAAGTCATATCCGAAAGATCCGTCATCATTTCCTTCTCTACCATGGCCGGAACATCCTCGTATTTCGGTGTAAATGCTGCGATAGTTCCGTCTTCTCTATAGGTCACTTCATAGAGCGCAGGACAATAAATTCCCGGAAGCGTACCTGCTTTATGCAGAAATTCATCCCGCGAAACGCCGGAATTTTTACATTCTTTATATAAATCCAAAAGACGGCGGTACATCGTTTCGCCCTCTCCGATGTAAAACAAGTCAAAGAAATCTGCAATCGGTTCCGGATTGTATGAACACGGTCCACCGCCTATGACGATCGGATCCTCTGCAGTTCTGTCTTTTGCAAGCATCGGAATACCGGAAAGTTCAAGAACCTGCAAAATGTTGGTATAGCACATTTCGTATTGAAGTGTAATGCCGAGGAAATTAAAATCTTTGATTGGATCCTGGGATTCCAAAGCAAAAAGCGGAATATTCTCCTCTCTCATAATCTTGTCAAGATCTGCCCACGGCGAATAGACACGCTCACACCACGTGTCTTCAAATTTGTTGAACATATCATACAGGATCTGAATGCCGAGATGTGACATTCCAATCTCATAGACGTCAGGGAAACACATGGCAAAGCGTATATCCACATCGTCTTTATCCTTCATGATACTATTTACTTCTCCGCCGATATATCGTGCGGGTTTTTCAATTTTTAACAGGATTTCATCCTTAAGCATTAATTTTCTCATACTCAAGAGTATAAGGTATCTGCTTTATAAAATCAAACAAATTCTCGGAATAATCGGCTTGGATTTCTGTCTTTATTGTTTTTATGAATGGGATGATTTTAGGGTTTTGCGTCATAATGCCGAGATAGACACCGGTTGTCAGCAAAAGTGCTGCGGCACAGCGGATACGAAATGACTTCCGGAATGCTTTTTCTTCGGGATCGCTTACAGCTGTCTGCATTTTGTCAGGGATGTTTTCTTTTGCCGGATAAGGCTGACCGTTTAAAATATAATTGATGTGCTGCATGCGTTCTTTGTTCCGGCCATCACTGTCACGGAGGAACGCAGCGACTGCAAGGCGTCTGTCTCGGGATGATTCGTTGGAAGTGGTTTTCATCAAAATAAAAATACCTCGTCTTTTTTGTTAAATCTATGAGAAGATTTGCGAAAAAATACGAGGATATTAAAAATGTGTGCAGAGAATGTTTCAATAAATCAACGATTTGCCAGCTCAGATGTAATATCTTCCCAACGGATTCCTTTCTCTGCCATAAGAACCATCATGTGGTACAGGAAATCCGAAATCTCATAAGTAATCTCATCCGAATTATCGTTTTTGGCTGCAATGACAATCTCTGTCGCTTCCTCACCGAGTTTCTTTAAAATTTTATCAGTTCCTTTGTCAAATAGATAATTGGTGTAGGAACCTTCTTTCGGGTTGGTTTTGCGGTCCTTGATTACATCGTATACCTTTTCGAAAACCGTAAGCGGATTAGCTGCTTCTGCATCCATCGGTACAAGGTCTCGGTAAAAGCAAGAATAATTTCCGGTGTGACATGCTGCACCGACCTGATATACTTTGGCAAGCAACGTGTCATTGTCACAGTCTACCGACATCCCTTTGAGATACTGGAAATGTCCGCTTGTCAAACCTTTTACCCAGAGTTCTTTGCGGCTTCTGCTGTAATAGGTCATTTTGCCGGTACGAAGGGTGGTCAGGTAAGCTTCTTCGTTCATATAAGCGACCATGAGAACCTCGTTCGTGCGGTAATCCTGCACAACAACCGGCATAAGTCCGTCGACGCCGAGCTTAAATTCGGAAAATTCCATGACAACTTCCAAGGTATGTACTTTGATTCCGCGTTCTTTGCATATTTTTTTAAGAGCAGTAATCTCTTTGCAGTTGCTGTTGACAATCTTGCCCGCAATACCGGAAACTCCGTCACGCTCCATAACGGAAAGCATTTTGTCGAGAGAAATTTCCGGAAGAAATACAATTGCCGGAAGCTGTGAGGCTCCGAGACAATTTTTAAGTGCATACTCATCAATCAGTACCAACTCACTTGCATAGGTTTCAAGAAGCTCTTTGTTAATGACAAGGGAGTCTTCACTGGCGATGGTAGCTGCAATGTGCTCCCGTCCGAAACGTTTAGACACTTCCTCTAAAATGTTTTGGCTGCATTCTTTTCCGAAGTTTAGAACTGCTTTATCACAGCCTGCATAGAGAATTTTCTTTACATCCTCCGGTTTATTGATATGACCGGAGCCATATACAGGCACCTGCACCTTTTCACAAATGCGCTTCATAATTGTCATAGCTTCATCATGCATGGCATCGTTATATGACATATCAAAAATAACAATGGCATCCACTCCGCTCTCGGAATAAAAACAGGCCAGTTCCACCGGATCCGGGGAAACCACCGTATTATCCGTGAAGCTTTTGATCGCTTTTTTATCTTTTAAATATATACTTGCAACAAATTGTTTATAACTCATCTGTATTCTCCTTAAAGAGTGCCTTTTGTGCTTAAAACATCCGTAATCCTGTCATCGTATGTAACTGCCTGATCAAGAGCCTTGGCAAATGCTTTAAAAATCGCCTCTGCCTTGTGGTGATCATTGCGTCCGCTGAGCATTTTAATGTGAAGATTCATTTCCGCATTGGCGCAGACTGCATAGAAAAATTCACGGACAAGCTGTGTCTCAAAGGATCCGACACGCTCGGTTTCAAATTCACAATCAAAATCAAAATATGTACGTCCGCCGAGATCCAGACTGCAAAGTGCAAGCGCATCGTCCATCGGCAAAATGAAATAACCGAAACGGCAGATGCCTTTCTTATCTCCTACCGCTTCTTTGATGGCTCTTCCAAGTACAATTCCTACATCTTCCACCGTATGATGCGGATCCACATGAAGATCTCCGTCCGCTTTCAGGTCAAGATCAAAAAAACCATGTTTTGCAAAACCTTCCAGCATATGGTCAAAAAAGCCGATGCCTGTTTTGATATAGCTTTTACCGACACCGTCAAGGGTCAGTTTCATCGAAATATTCGTTTCTCTTGTCTCTCTTTTAATTTCAGCAGCGCGCATATGTGCACCTCCTTAAGCCTCTTCAAATCTTACTTTAATGGAGTTTTCGTGAGCCGTCAAGCCTTCCTTGCGTGCAAAAAGTTCAATGTCTTTGTGTACGGCTTCCAATGCTTCTCTGGAATAAGAAATAATGCTTGATTTCTTAATATAGTCATCCACGGAGAGCGGTGAAAAGAACTTCGCGGTTCCGTTAGTCGGAAGAACATGGTTCGGTCCGGCAAAATAATCTCCCAGCGGTTCGGAAGAATAATTTCCGAGGAACATCGCACCTGCATGGCGGATTTTTGTCATGGTTTCGTATGGATTTGCCGTCAGGATTTCCATGTGTTCCGATGCAATTTCATTTGCAGCATCAATGGCATCATCCATAGATTCGGCCACAAGAATATAGCCATAGTTTTCCAGACTCTTTTCGATGATTTCTTTACGCGAGAGCTGTTGTGTAAACTTGTCCACTTCTGCGGAAACTTCCTCCGCCAGTTTTTGGCTTGTTGTAATGAGAATGGAGGATGCAAGTTCATCATGCTCCGCCTGAGAAAGCAAATCCGCAGCAACATAGCGTGCATTTGCTGTCTCATCAGCCAATACCAAAATCTCACTCGGTCCTGCAATAGAATCGATGCTGACATATCCGTAAACCGCTTTTTTTGCAAGAGCAACAAAGATATTACCCGGTCCGACAATCTTATCTACTTTCGGTACCGACTCTGTTCCGAATGCAAGTGCTGCAATAGCCTGGGCTCCGCCTGTCTTATAGATTTCATCGACGCCTGCAATCTTTGCCGCAACCAGCGTTCCCGGATTTACTTTGTTATCCGGTCCCGCAGGTGTTGTCATAACAATCTTTCCTACGCCTGCAACCTTTGCAGGAATGGTTGTCATAAGGGTAGAACTCGGATAAACAGCTTTTCCTCCCGGTACATAGACCCCGACGCTGTCAAGAGGTGTTACTTTCTGACCGAGAATACTTCCGTCCGGCTTTGTTTCAATCCAGCTTGTACGAAGCTGTTTTTGATGATACTCTGCGATATTTTCGGCAGCTTTTTTCATTACCTCTATAAATTCCGGCTCAATCAGTGAAAAAGCTTCTTCTATCTCGGCATCTGTCACCTTAAAGCTGTTTGCATCGATTGTATTTTTATCAAATTTATGAGCAAGATCAAACAGGGTTTCATCTCCGTTTGCACGGACATTTTCAATGATTTCCTGCACTGTTTTTTCATATTGCCCGTAATTATTCGGACTTCTTTTTAAAAGATCGTTTAAAAGGCTGTCTTTTGATTCCTGTGTCAGTTTGATGATTTTCATTTATAAAATCTCCTTTATATCGGCAATCAGTTTTTTGATACGGTCCGCTTCCATTTTCATGCTGACCTGATTGACAATCATGCGTGCGGACAGCGGACAGATTTCCTCCAGTACATCAAGTCCGTTTTCACGGAGTGTAGAACCGGTCTCAACAATATCGACAATAACGTCGGAAAGACCTACAATCGGTCCAAGCTCCACAGAACCGTTTAATTTGATGATGTCTACAGTCTGATGTTTTTTATTATAAAAATAGTCCTTGGCAATGTTCGGATATTTACTTGCCACGCGAATCATTTCATGATGTTTTAAAAGTTCTTTTGCACTTTCCGGTCCGCAGACACACATACGGCATTTTCCGAACCCGAGATCCAGAACTTCATATGCACGTCTCTGCTCCTCAAGAAGTGTATCTTTTCCGACAACACCGATATCCGCTGCGCCGTATTCCACATAAGTCGGAACATCCGGTCCTTTTGCAAGGAAAAATTTCAGTTTATGTTCTTCGTTGACAAAAATCAGTTTACGGGAGTCTTTGTCCTTCATTTCCTCACATGTAATACCGATTTGTTCAAATAATTCCAATGTTTTTTTTGCAAGTCGGCCCTTTCCAAGAGCAAACGTAAGATAGCGCACATCTTCACTCATCTATTCTTCCCTCCCTAAAAAAGCTTTTAAGTCATAGTTGTCGACAGGAAGTGCATCCGCACTGTCATCTGCAAGGTCGTATACGAGTACTTTTTCGTCGGATGTCAGCCGGTAGAGCTTAGATACCATATGGTTGTAGCCGTAACGTACGTAATCCTCCGTTTGTTTTCCTTCCGCAAAGGCAACACATTCTACCTTGCAGCCTAAGCTTCTGCGCTTGTCTGCAATTTTGACAGCTTCTTTGTACATGGATTTGTCATAGAGCAGATACTCAATGTCCGAAGTAGATTCCGGTGTCAGCTTCTGGCTGCCCAGGGCAATCATCAGGTCATCCACAACAATCATGAAACCGATGGCCGGCGCGCTTTTTCCGAAATAAGAAAGCAGATTGTCGTAGCGGCCTCCTTTTAAGATAGCGTCACCGACACCATATGTATATGCTTTGAAAATAATACCCGTATAATAATTGTATTTGCTGACCATTCCAAGGTCGAAAGAAACATATTTTTCATCGCCGAACTCTTTGAGCGTGTCATAAAGCTTTTCGAGGCGTTTTACCGCCTTTAAACTTTTTTCATTGGTCACGAGGGTCTTTGCTTCTTCAAGACAGTCATAGGAACCGAACAGTTCAGCTACTTTGAGAAAAGCATCTGCTTTGCTCTTTTCTATGCCTTCTTCCGTAATGTATTCTTCCACGCCGAAATAATTCTTGTTGGAAATGAGTCTGCGAACCTGTTCTTCCATCTCTTCCGACAAACCGGCCTCTTCACAGAGACCTTTAAAGAATTCAATTTCTCCGATACTAATTTGGAATTCTTTCAATCCGCTCTTTTTAAGAGCTGTGACAGCGAGGTGAATAAGCTCTGCATCCGCACTACGAGCTCCATCACCAATCAGTTCCACACCGGTCTGTGTCACTTCTTTTAATTTGCCCTGAAGCTCCGAAGTGTTCGTAAATGTATTTCCGCAATAACAGAAACGGACCGGTATATCTTCTTCCAGATAATATTTTGCCGCACATCTTGCCATGGAAGGCGTGAAATCGGGACGAAGAACCAGTGTATTTCCTTCTTTGTCGAAGAATTTATACAGCTCATTGCTTTTGGTTGTACCAATCTCCTTACTAAACACATCAAAGAACTCAAACACCGGTGTCTGAATACGTTTATATCCAAAACTGTCAAAGGCAGTCATCAGATCATTCTCTACCTTTTGTTTTTTTCTCAGTTCATTGCCATAAATATCTCTCACACCTTCCGGTGTATGAAGTAATCGTTTTTCCATAATAGGAAACTCCTTTTTTCTTTTTATATATTATTTTAGATAATCTTATATCTATCCACTTTATCGTGGTGCAGTGCTAATTCGCTACCATGCTACCACAACAAACTAACGAAAGTATACACAAATAATCTTGCATTGTCAATCATCAGTTTCTCGCTCAAGAAGATCTTTTTGAAGCATATCGAGATAAGGAACAAAAACTCCGCTTTTTTTAGGGAGCACATAGCTCATATCAAGTTCGTCCATGCGAAAACTTTTCCTCCCACCGTTTTGTGCCCTGTCCCAAAAAACTTTCAGATGTCGGAACGGCAGATAATACATAAAGTCTTTTTTTGTATAGTGGATCAGAAAAAAAGCCACCCCTTTTTGTTTTTCAAAATCATCCATAAAAGCAACCTGATGCGCGTGGATATTCTGCAGTGAAAAAGTGTCCGCTGCCGATTCTTTTGCATCAAAACATACAGGAATTCCCTGGACGGTTCCGATGTAATCGACGGTACTTTTCTGATCAAAATATGCCAGGGTGATATGTCTGGTCTCCTTATCCATTTTGATCGGAGTAATGGGGGTCGGAACCTTCTGTATGAGAGCAAGCTGATTGTCTCTGTATTTTTCATTTGTACGGTTGATCAGTTCCTCAAACGCAGAACCTCTAAGACCTCTGGAACTCCACGTTGCCATGAATTTCCTCCTTTTCAATTCTTGTAAAGAGATCCGGTTTCGGTGCAATGAATTCTTTTTCACTCAAAAAGGAAAATTCTGCTTCCATCTTTGGAAAAACAATTCTGTATGCATGCAAAAGCTGGCTCTTTAAACCGTATTTTTTGCGGTAGCGGTCATTTGTCTGACGGTTACCGTATTTGTAATCTCCTATAATCGCATGTCCAAGTGATGCAAGATGAGAACGGATCTGATGTGTTTTTCCCGTAATCAGATGTACCTCCAAAAGGGATGCATCTCTTCCGCAGACAATAGGGCGAATTTCGGTTTCAATGTAAGAAGATCCCTCAAAGGGCGATTTAGAAATCGTAACCTTGTTTGTTTTTTCGTCTTTTTTAAGATATCCGCGGATTGAAACAGATTGTCTGACCTGTCCTGTAACAATGCAATGATAATACTTGCCGACTGTTCTTTGGGCGATCAGTTCGTTCATGGTCCTAAGTCCCATGTATGTTTTTCCGCAGATTACAAGACCGGATGTGTTGCGGTCAAGACGATTGCAGATGGATGCTTTACTCACAGTATCTTTTTCGTGTTTATTTTTATCCGTAAGATAAGCAAGAAGCATCTCGTTCAGGGATATGTCCTCCGGTGATGCTTTCTGGGACAGAATACCAACCGGTTTGTTATAAAAAAGAACATGCTCATCCTCATAAATGATCCGGTTTTCGTCGAGCGGGCGTACTTCACATGTTGCACTGTGGCTTTTGTTTTGGCCGTTTACAGATGATTTTGGGCCGGCCGGCGAGCGCGAAAATGTGTCAAAGGTTTCATCTGCGAAGAAAAAACGGACAACGTCCCCAACGCAGAGCCGCTCCGTTCCATCGGATTTTTTGCCGTTTAAAGTAATATTTTTCTTGCGTAGCATTTTATGTAAGAAACCTGTTCCTGCGGCCGGCAGAACCTTTTCACAATATTTAATACATTTCTGTCCGCTTTCGGAAGCTGTAATCGTAAATTCTTTCATAAAGAAATATCAAACAGAATCTGCAGGACTGCAAGATCCTTCTCCTGTTGTGTCTCCTCCAATTTATTTAAACTTTCCAGTCTTGTTTTATAGGCCTCTATATTGTCGAAAATCTTTACATTGACGGAATAGCCGTCTTTTTTGATTGAAGTTTCAAGATGCTTTTCCAGTGCATTGAGCATCTTTTGATCT
The DNA here is from genome assembly GCA_017482005.1 of Lachnospiraceae bacterium. The sequence continues at coordinate 170,320 of JAFUOI010000007.1, read as the reverse complement.
CCGAAGGAGTATCCGCACACATTTCCGCTGCGTACAACAACGGAAGGCACTTCATATGTCTTATCGTAGGTCGTAAATACATTATCATACCCGCCTGTCAGTTTGTCTGCATACGGAGCAATCACCGCATAATCTTCTTCTGTAATTCCGTGGGATTTTAAATACATAATCAGAGTAACAAGACTTCTGCTTGCAGGAAGCATGCCCAGAACCGCAACAACGGTAAGTAAGTTAAGCCTTGTTTTTGTAGTGATATATCCGGCAATAAAAAGAATAACAGGAACGGCAAAGAAAATTGCCGTTTTAATGATCTCACGCTTGCGTTTCCAAGCCAAATATCCTTTATCGCGTCTTTGAATTTTTTGCTTCATTTTAGGTATCCTTTCGTAACAGCTTCTGTATTATGAAACATTTCTGCACAGTTTTGCATAAATATATAAAATCAGTTTTTGGGGCACGATTTTAACAATGAGTCTCAGTGCTTTCATGGAAAGACCGTACACGGAAATATCTCTGCGGCCAAAAGCATCTTTTAAAGCCGTAGCCACAACCTTTTCTTTTCGTGCCATAAAATATTTTTTCAGTGCAAAAGGAGATCCTGTCTCCTCTGCGATTGCAAAGAAATCTGTTGCAACCGGACCGGGACAAACTGCAGTTACGCAAATCCCTTTCGGACGCAGTTCCTCGCGCAGTGCTCTGCTCAATGATAAAACATAGGCTTTGCTTGCAGCATATACGGCAAAATTCGGCTGCGGAAGAATGCCTGCAACCGATGCAACCTGAATCAGATAGCTTCTTTTTGGCATATATGGAAGAAGCAGATGCGTCATTTTAGTCAGTGCCCTGCAATTCAAATCAATCATACCGAGGGAATCTTCCATACTGATATCTGTAAAAGGTCCTGTTTTTCCGTATCCGGCGCAATTGACAGCGACACGTACCTCCGGACTGTATGCCTGCAGTTCGTGTAAGAATTCCGTGTAGGAAGGATCATCTGTCAGATCTACCGAAAATGTTCTGACCGGAATGGTCAACTCTTTTGAAAGGGCATCCAGATGATCTTTTCGTCTGGCAATAAGCCAAATTTCATCCAGTCCAAGGCATTTTTGATGGATCTGTAAAGCAAATTCTCTGCCCATTCCCGATGAAGCCCCGGTAATAACTGCTATTTTCATTTTCTACCTCTCTTTTTCGCTGGTCTTTCAGTTTTTGCAGTGTTTTTCTTCTTTGCAGGCTCCTGCTTCGGTCTTCGACCCGGCTTATTTGATTTTGATGCCAGTTTTCGCGGCGGAATCAGACATTTTGGTCCGAAACCGATCAAATCTTCTCTGCGCGCCGTAATCAGTGCCTCTTTAACAAGATCGTAATTATCAGGATTTCTATATTGAATCAGTGCACGTTGCATTGCCTTTTCATGCGGATTTTTTACAACGTAGACCTTTGACATATCCCGGGGATCAATGCCTGTATAGTACATAACCGTTGACATGGTGGACGGCGTCGGATAAAAGTCCTGCACCTGTTGCGGCATATAACCGAGATCGCGTATATATTCCGCAAGAGCTATGGCTTCTTTCAGTGTGGAGCCCGGATGCGAAGACATCAGATAAGGTACGACATACTGATCCATGCCGAACTTTTTGTTTTTCTCATTATATTTTTTTAAAAACTGCTCAAAAACTGCATTGGATGGTTTACCCATGCGTCGCAGAACAGTATCACAAATATGTTCCGGGGCAACTTTAAGCTGCCCGCTGACATGATATTTTATCAGTTCATCAAAAAACAGTTCATTCTTATCCGCCAAAAGATAGTCAAACCGTATTCCCGAACGGATAAATACTTTTTTAACACCCGGAAGCTTACGCAATTTTCGCAGAAGCGTCACATAATCCGAATGATCCGCTTTCAAATTGGCACAAGGTTTCGGATACAGACACTGCTTGTCTTTACATACACCGTATTTTGTCTGTTTGGAACAGGAAGGCGCACGAAAATTGGCGGTCGGACCTCCCACATCATGGATATAGCCCTTAAATCCTTTTTCCTTTGTCATCAGAACTGCTTCCTGTAGGATGGAATCGTGACTTCTGACCTGCACGGTTCTTCCCTGATGAAACGTAAGAGCGCAAAAACTGCATCCGCCAAAGCATCCCCGGTTACTGATGAGGGAAAACTGAATCTCTTTTGTTGCAGGAACACCGCCCAGTTTATCGTAGGACGGATGATGACGTCTTGTATAGGGCAACGAATAAATCCGGTCCATCTCTTCTGTTGTCAGTGGCGGCTGCGGAGGATTTTGTACTACATATACATTGTGCGGATATTCTTCCACAAGCATTTTACCGGTAAAAGGATCCGTATTGTCATATTGTATTTTGAAGCTTTCCGCGTATTTTTGGGGGGATTGTTTCATCTCCTCATACGCCGGAAGACGTAATTCTTCATAAAAAGAATCTTCAGTTCTCGTTTTAAATACAGTACCTTTGACATATGTGATATCCGAGATATCCATTCCGCTGTCAAGGGCTTCTGCAATCTCAACAATCGAACGTTCACCCATACCGTAGGATATTAAATCGGCTCCGCTATCAAGTAGTATAGAGCGTTTAAAGGAATCCGACCAGTAATCGTAATGAGCAAGTCTTCGCAGGCTTGCTTCGATTCCGCCGATAATAATCGGAACATCCTTGTATGTCCGGCGGATCAGGTTTCCATAGACGATTGTTGCATGATCCGGTCTTTTTCCCGCAATTCCGCCCGGTGTATAGGCATCGTCCGGACGTCGTTTCTTTGACACAAAATAGTGATTTACCATGGAATCCATATTACCGCCCGAAATCAAAAATCCAAGTCTGGGTTTTCCCAGTACCGTAATACTTTCATCCTTCTTCCAGTCCGGTTGCGAAATAATTCCGACAGAAAAACCGTTCGCCTGCAATACGCGTGAAATCACAGCGTGTCCGAATGACGGATGATCCACATAAGCATCGCCGATAACATACACAAAATCAAGCTGTTTTATATTCAGTTGGTCCATATCCCTGCGTGATATCGGCAAAAACGGATTCATGCTTATTTCCTTCCTTTGCATAATTGTTGTAATTCTTCTTCCGTAAGACTCCTATATGAGCCCTTTTCAAGTGCATCATCCAATACAACCCCGCCGATAGACAATCGTTTGAGATATACGATAGTTACACCCATAGCAGCAAGCATGCGCTTTACCTGATGATAGCGTCCTTCGCAGATTGTAAGAGTGCCAGAAACAGTGCCTGCTGCTTTGTTTTCAATGTCAATACAGAGCTTTGCAGGAAGCGTCGGTTTCTCATCGCCGATGTCAATTCCGGTTGCCATCTGCTTTGCAGCATCCGTGCAAAGAACTCCTTCTCCTTCAAAATAGTATGTTTTATCCACGTGCTTGCGGGGACTTGTAAGATTATGTGCAAACATACCGTCATCTGTCAAAAGAAGAAGACCTTCTGTATCCTTATCAAGTCTTCCTACCGGAAACATATCACTCCGCTCTTCCGGTTTTATATAGTCAAGCACCGTCTTATCGTCATCTTTTGTGGCACAGACGCATCCTGCCGGCTTGTTCATCATAAAATAGCGCGGTTTCTTTGCTCCTACTATCCTATCTTTGTATATTATAATATCATCGTCCGTCACTGCTGTTCCCGGATCTTTTACGATAAGTTCATTGACCGTGACAAGACCTTTTCGGATAATGTTTTTTACTTCGCTTCTTGTTCCGATGCCCCCATCGGCAAGAAATTTATCCAGACGCATAGCTCTTCTCCTGTTCTTTTTCTTCCGAAAAGTTGTGAATAATATAAATCACATAAAAATACTATTTTAGTATACACTATTTCGCTGTGTTTATGGAGTTAATTTATGAAAATTTCACGAAAAAATATGCTTACCACAGCTCTTTTACTACTGTCCGCCGCCTGCTTTCTGTTCCAGGCAAAAAAAACAGCAGAATTTGCATACATTGGGCTGAAAACATGGTTTGACAATATGATTATCTCCCTGTTTCCGTTTATGGTATTGATGAATTTATTGCTCCGTTCCGGATTTTCCTGTTTTTTTATTCAACCATTTTATCTTCTGCTTCGTCCTGTGTTTAAAAATACGAAAGACGCTGTATTTGTAATATTCTTTGGCTTTTTATGCGGATTTCCTCTCGGTGCCAAATGTGTGGTTGATTTGTATAAATGCAAAAGAATCTCAAAGGAAAACGCAGAATACCTTCTTTGTTTTTCAAACAATATCGGGGCATCCTATATGCTCGGTTTTTTTGTTGCTGTCATAAAACCGGATGTTTCGTTGTCTGTCATAATACTGTGTCTTTACGGATTACCGCTGTTATATGGTCTTATTTTGCGTTATACATTGTATCGAAAACCGCTGGATGCGGAATATCTGCAGGAGAAATATTATAAATCAAAACAATATTTAAACAAACAGCCTCAAAATATCTTGCAAGTATTGCCGGATGCTGTCATGGATGCTCTCCGTCAAATTGCGACATTGGGAGGATATATGGTTTTATTTAATGCCCTACGGGTAATTCCGCACACTTTTTTCAAAAATATTCCGCTTTTATATATTACATCACAATGTCTATTGGAAATTTCAGGCGGACTTTTATGCGTGCAAAATTGTATTTCGGACCCTCTTGCCAAAATACTCTGCCTGTTTTCCGTTTATTCGTTTAACGGTTTCTGTTGTCATTTTCAGACATTTGCACTGATGCAGGGGACATCACTCTCAAAGCAAAAATATATGCTGCATAAAATCATATTATGCAGCATAACTGTTTTTCTTGTATGGTTTTGTTCTGTTACGGGACACGGTCAAATCTAAATAATATCAAGTTCCTCTGACTTGGCTGCTTCTCCGCTGCCTGCAGGATATACTGTCTTAGTGTCCGCCTCCACTGCAGCCATCTCCTCTACCGGATAAAGCTGTGCACGATTGGTCTGAATCACGGTAATGATCTCGTTGAGCTGTGCCATAAGTTTTTCGTAATTGAATGCAGCAATATCAATAGAATGTGCAAGAATATCTTCCATTCCGCCGAGATTGGAATCCGTATAGCTGATTGCCGCCGCACGCATCTCATTGGCCTCTATTGTAGCACGATCAAGGATTTCCTGCGCCTGTTTGGAAGCAAGTTCCACAATCTCTTGTGCCTGCGCATGAGCCTGCTGCATGATTTCATGCTCGCTGACAAGCTCATTGGTGTGAACTGCCGCTTCGTTAATCAGAGCTTCCGCTTTCTGTCTCGCATCATTTAAAATGGCTTCTTTATTGCTGATAATCTTCTGGTAACGTTTAATCTCGTCCGGTGTTTTCATACGAAGATCACGGATCAATTCCTGAATTTCATCTTTATTTACCATAATATTGACAGAGGATAAAGGTACATACTTACACCCTTCAATATAATCATCAAGTTCATCGATCAACTGCTCAATCTTTGTACTCATACTGCAATTCTCCTTTTGTTTTATCTCTTAACGTTTTACGTCGTATTTCTCATAAACAAGCTTTGCAACAAATTCCGGGACACATTCGGAGATGTCTCCGGCAAAACTTGCAATCTCCTTTACGGTAGAAGAACTAAGATACGCATACTCCAACGAAGTAGTTAAAAACATGGTATCCAGCCAATCTCCCGATAACTTCCGGTTTGTCTGGGCAATCTGCAACTCATATTCGAAATCCGTAATTGCACGGAGTCCTCGAATGACAACGTGAATGTTTTTGCTTTTCGCATAGTCAATCAAAAGACCGCTGAAGCTTTCTACTTTGACATTCGGTATATCTTTTGTCGCTTCTTTCAATATATTAACACGTTCTTCTACAGAAAACAATGCAGATTTATTTACATTATTCAGTACACATATGGTTAATTCGTCAAAAATTTCAGCAGATCTGCGGATCACATCAAGATGTCCGCATGTCATAGGATCAAAACTTCCCGGGTATATTGCTTTACTCATCGCACGCTCCTCTGAACAAATACATGTTTGTTCGTTTTGTATTTTTTTTCTTTTAATAAATCATATCCGAGATCTTCCAGATAAGAAATATCCGTATCCAGTGAAGCCTCAAAAATAATCAACGTATCTTCCGTAATCAGGCTGGAAACCGTCAGATACTCCAGTACTCTTTTCTCAAGTTCCTGATCGTAGGGGGGATCCATAAAAATTACATCAAATTGATATTTATACTCCAGTGACTGAAGCGAAACAAAGGCATCCTGTTTGCACAATACTGTTTTTGGTTTGAATTTGGTGTGTGCCAGATTATCCTCAATACAGGCCTGGGCATTCCTGTCGTTTTCTATAAAAACAGCAAATACCGCGCCACGGCTTAATGCCTCAATTCCGATGCTTCCGCTTCCTGCAAACATATCAAGAAAAACACATCCCGGAATCTCGCCCTGAATCATATTAAACAGTGTTTCTTTGATACGGTCGGTTGTAGGCCTTGTATGGTCTCCGAGAGGTGTTTTCAACTGAAGACTTCTCGCTGTCCCTGCAATTACACGCATAAATACCTCCTATGCCCTGACCTTAACCCCTTTTCCGTCCCGTTTTCCGAGTTTAATTTTGTTAAGTTCAAGCATTTTGTCCTTATATTCTATCGTTTGTTCTACAGCGTTTTGTGTATAATACACATCCGTAATCTTATCTTTGGCACCAAGTTTCATGCCGCGTACTCCGATGGCAGCTTTTTTCTTCTCCGGGATTTCCTCTAGAGGAAATCTAAGGAAATATCCGTCTGCGGAACGAAGTACAATATTACGCTGTTCTTTTAATACTTCTACACTGACAAGCATATCATCATCCTGAAGCTTTGTCGCAGCAACACTTCGTTTGCTTACATCAAACTCTCCGCCGTCTACAATCTTCATCATGGAATCCTGTGTCACAAATACAATGCGATAAAGATTCAATTCTGACTGACTTGCAACACAGATAATCTCTTCCTCCGCTGTGTTATAATTGCTGACATTGTCAATCGGAACACCTTTGTCACGGAATTTTCCGAAGGGAAGATCACTTACCTTAATCGTATGAAGCTGCCCCTTGTTGGTAAATACACAGATTTTTCCGGTATTTTTACATGTAAAGGCGTATTTGTTTTCCGAAACAGCAGCTTCTTTGTTACGCTCATATGTCGCCATATCAATTGTTCTTGCATAACCGAATTTGTCCATCATGAAAAAGACATCCATCTCTTCCATCTTCTTCTCAACATAAACTGCCTGTTCGGTGTTTTCGATAAGTGTACGGCGTTTTCTTCCGTATTCTTTTTTGATATCGTCAAGTTCGTTGATAATAACCTGTGTCATAGAATCACGGCTGGCAAGAATATCTTCATAACGGTAGATATTTGCCATAGTCTCATCGTGTTCTTTAATCAGCGCTTCTATTTCGAGACCAATCAACTTGTAAAGGCGCATTTCAAGAATGGCATTTGCCTGACGCTCCGTAAACATAAGCTGTTCTGCCATGATACGGGATTCTTTGTATTTGAATTTAATTCCCGTTGCATCGCCTTCCACAAGACACTTCTTCGCCATTGCCCTGTCTTTGGAACCACGGAGAATCTCAATGATCAAATCAATTACATTGCATGCCTTGATCAGACCTTCCTGCACCTCACGACGCTCCATCTCTTTGGCTAGAAGCGTTTTGTACTTGCGTGTTGTTACTTCAAACTGGAACTTGGTAAAATGTTGCAGGATACCGCGAAGCCCCAATGTTTCAGGTCTTCCGTCTGCCACCGCAAGCATGTTGACACCGAAGGTGTCCTCCAATTTGGTCTTTTTATATAAAAGATTGATAAAATTATCGACATCTGCATCCTTACGAAGTTCAATCACAATACGGATGCCTTCTTTGGACGACTGGTTGGTAATATCAACAATATCGTTTGTTTGTTTCTTTTCTGCAAGTGCCGCAACGTCAAATAAAAACTTGGAAATATTGGCACCGATCATTGTATACGGAATTTCGGTGATGACAACATTTGTTTTTCCTGCTTTTCCCTTTTCTTTTACAACAGTACCGCGAAGCCTCAGTTTCCCTGCACCCGTTTCGTATATATCAAGAAGATCATCCTGATTACATACAATACCTCCGGTTGGAAAATCCGGTCCTTTGATATATTTCATCAACTGTCTTGTCGTCAGAGTTTCATCACGCATAAATGCTTTTGTTGCATCTATCACTTCCGAAAGATTATGCGTCGGAATACTTGTAGCCATACCGACAGCAATACCTTCCGCACCGTTGATTAAAAGATTCGGAATCTTTACCGGAAGCACAACCGGTTCTTTTTCTGTTTCGTCGAAGTTTGGCATGAAATCAACAACGTCTTTGTCGAGATCTTCCAAAAATGCTGTCTGTGTGATTTTCTGAAGTCTTGCCTCCGTATATCGCATGGCAGCAGCGCCGTCACCTTCGATGGATCCGAAGTTACCGTGACCGTCTACAAGCGGAAGTCCTTTTTTGAAATCCTGTGCCATAACAACAAGGGCGTCATAGATGGAACTATCACCGTGAGGGTGGTATTTACCCATGGTATCTCCGACAATACGCGCACATTTTCGATACGGTTTGTCATATTTGATACCCAGTTCCTGCATATCATAAAGTGTTCTTCTCTGTACCGGTTTCAGACCGTCACGAATATCAGGAAGTGCTCTTGAAATAATGACACTCATCGCATAATCGATATACGATTTTTCCATCACTTCGGAATATTCGGTCTGTATGATTCTCTCTTCCATTTTTACATATCCATCCTATCTTAAAAATCAAGGAGCGCTTCTTCTGCATGCTCATAAATAAATGCTCTACGAGGCGGAACATCGGTTCCCATCAGTGTTTCTGTCACGTGATCGGCCAAATAACTGTCATCAATACCGACACGTTTTAAAAATCTGGTCTCCGGATTCAATGTGGTTTCCCACAACTGCTGTGCATCCATTTCTCCGAGACCTTTGTACCGCTGAAGAGTAAACGGTCCCTTATGTGTTTTTCGATATTTCGCAAGCGCTTTATCGTCATACAGATACTCTTCTTTTCCCTTGGAAGGCATCGCTTTGTAAAGGGGTGGCATTGCGATATAAACATGTCCTTCTGTGATAAGCTCCGGCATAAAACGGTAGAACAAGGTCAGAAGCAAAGTGCTGATATGCGCACCGTCCACGTCCGCATCGGCCATGATAATAATCTTGTCGTAGCGAAGTTTCGTAATGTCAAAATCATTTCCGTATCCTTCGGAGAAACCACATCCAAAGGCATTAATCATTGTTTTAATCTCAGCGTTGGCCAAAACTTTATCAATACTGGCCTTCTCCACGTTCAATATCTTGCCTCGGATTGGCATAATGGCCTGATACATACGATTGCGGGCCATTTTGGCAGAACCGCCGGCAGAATCCCCCTCAACAATAAAGATTTCACATTTGGAAGCATCTCTGGATTCACAGTTTGCAAGTTTTCCATTGGAATCAAAAGAGAAACGCTGCTTAGTAAGCATGTTTGTCTTCGCTTTTTCTTCGGTTTTGCGGATCTTTGCGGCTTTTTCTGCACAACCGATGACATTCTTTAATGTTTCAAGATTTCGGTCAAAGAAACGTACTATTTCATCTCCGACTACTTTGGCCACTACTTTGGAAGCGTCCTGATTGTCCAGTTTTGTCTTCGTCTGACCTTCAAAACGAGGATCAGGATGTTTTAAAGAAACAATGGCTGTCATACCGTTTCGCACATCCGGTCCTGTGAAATTGGTATCTTTATCTTTTAAAATATTTAATTCTCTGGCGTAATTGTTGATTACGGTCGTAAATATGGTTTTAAAACCGGTCAGATGCGTTCCGCCTTCCGCGTTATAAATATTATTACAAAAACCGAGCACATTTTCACGGAATTCATTGACATATTGAAGCGCCACTTCTACGGAAATGCCTTCGCTCTCGCCTTTTAAATAAATGACGTCATGAACAGCTTCTTTTCCGCCGTTAATCTTTTTTACAAAACCGATAATTCCTTCCGGTTCATGAAATGTGGCGCGATCAACCTCATCACCGCGTCTGTCCTCAAATATAATCGTTAATTCAGGATTTAGATATGCCGTCTCATGAAGTCGGCTCTTGATATCCTCTGACTTGAAATATGTGCGGTCAAATATTGTGTCATCCGGCAGAAACTGTACTCTTGTACCGGTTTCTCTTGTTTTTCCGATCACAGGCAGAAGCCCGTTTTCCAGTTCAACAACCGGATTTCCGCGCTCATATTTATCTTCATAGATTTGTCCGCCACGTTTAATCGTGACTTTAAGCCATGTAGAAAGTGCGTTTACAACAGAGGAACCCACACCGTGAAGTCCTCCGCTCGTCTTGTAGGCAGAATCGTCAAATTTACCGCCGGCATGAAGTGTAGTAAAGACAAGGCGCTCCGCACTGATTCCTTTTTCATGAAGATCCACCGGAATACCTCGTCCGTTATCTTCCACAATTGCCGTTCCGTCCTTCTCAAGATAAACACGAATCTCGCTGCAGTGTCCTGCAAGATGCTCGTCCACAGAATTGTCTACGATTTCATAAATCAAATGATTTAATCCCTTTGTAGAAACACTTCCGATATACATTCCCGGTCTTACGCGAACCGCTTCAAGGCCCTCTAAAACCGTAATACTGCCTGCATTATAATTTTCTGTCGCTTTCGACATTTTATTGTACCTCTTTCGATTATTTCGTTTGTTCCAATTTCTGTGTCACGGCAATTCCAAGCGCTCCCGGACCGGTATGACACGAAATGCTTAAAGAAAGCGGCTCCACATAACGGATTTCAAGTCCCGGAAATTCTTTCTCTATTTCAACGCGAAATGCCATTGCCCCCGCTTCATTGTTGCTGTGAGCAACTTGCAAAAAGACCCTGTCAGGCGTCTTGGCATCCCACCCGCCAAATCTTGTCTCAATATCTTTACGGATTGCCTGCATCATAATAGTTTTCCCTTGGTTGGAAGTGCGGGCTTTTGCATATGCATCCAACTTCTCGCCCTGAATCTGCAGAACAGGTTTAAGACGCAAAAGCGTACCAAGTGCTGCCGCTGCAGGTGTAATACGTCCGCCTTTTTTTAGATAATACAGTGTATCTAACATAATATAGATAGAACAATTAAACTTATCTTCTTCCAATATATCTCTGATTTGTATCGCATCGTATCCTTTTTTTGAAAGGGCAAGGGCATCAAAAGCAGCTTGTTTTTGTGTCACGGAAATACGCTGATTGTTAACAACAAATACTTTACCTGCAAAATCATCTTCCTGCGAAATCATGCGGGCAGTCTGGTAAGAACCGCTCAGACCGCTGGACATAGGAATATGCACAACCTCATCATACTCTTTTAACAACTTTTTGAACATTACAATAAGAGTGTCCGGAGACGGTTGTGACGTAGACACTGTGGCTTCCGCCGCCAGAAACTCATAAAACTGTTCCTGACTTAGATTGATTCCTTCGTAGTAGGTATCATTGTTGATCGTAAACGGCATTGGAATTACATGAATCCCCATCTCTTTCGCTTCCGATTGTGTTATTCCGCTGTTGCTGTCCGTTAGTATTGCGATTTTTTTCAAAATCATTCCTCCAATATTTATAAAAACATACGAACAAACTTACTATAAAATCTTAATATATCCCGAAGTGACATATGTTTCCATTTTCTTTTTTAATGGTATATGAGATTCTTCAATAAGTAAAGAGTCATTTTCTAAAATTTTCGAAGCATCTTCCGCTGCCGCCCGAAGCATATCTGCATCACGATAGATATCTGCAAACCGGAAATGAAATGCTCCACTCTGCTCAACCCCCGTAAAATCCCCCGGACCACGCAGTTTCAGATCTTCATTTGCAATCTCAAACCCGTCATTAGAGTGGTTCAGAATTTCCAAACGTTCGTTTTTGCGTTCCTTTTCTTCGGATTCCATAAAAATACAGTAGGATTGCTTCTCGCTTCTGCCTACACGACCGCGTATCTGATGAAGGGTTGAAAGTCCGAAACGTTCCGCATTTTCAACGAGCATTACCGTTGCGTTGGGAACATTGATTCCGACCTCAATCACCGTTGTTGATACAAGAATGTCAATTTCGCCTAATGCATAGCGATCCATAATCTCTGCTTTCTGCTTTGGTTTCATTTTACCGTGCAAATAGGCTATGTGTATGTTTTCCGGAAAAAAATCACGGATATATTTTGAATAATCCACAACATTTTCAAGTTCTTCCATAATCCCGGGTTCCGCCATCGGACAGATTATATAAACCTGATGCCCTTTTTCAATCTCATCCTGCATAAATTTGTAGGCTGTCATGCGATAGTTTTGGTTTACAACACAGTTTTTAATCGGGAGTCGCTGTGCCGGAAGTCCTTTCATTTCTGTAATGTCGAGATCTCCGTACAAAATAAGCGCAAGTGATCTCGGAATCGGTGTTGCACTCATAACGATGGTGTGAAGGTTTTTTCCCTTGCTGACAAGCTTTTCACGCTGTCGTACACCGAATCTGTGCTGTTCGTCCGTAATAACAAGTGCAAGATTATGAAACATAACCTTATCCTGTATCACTGCATGTGTTCCTATAACAAGATTGTATTCACCACTTTCAATTGCTGCATAAATATCTCGCTTTTCTTTTGCAGTCTGTGAACCGACCAGAAGCACAGGACGGAACGGAAGCTGATACATCTGTGTCATTTCAAGTACCGTTTCCATGTGCTGGGTTGCAAGCACTTCTGTCGGAGCCATCATAGCTCCCTGATAACCATTGGAAACACAAAGAAGAAGCGCTATGATTGCAACAATTGTCTTTCCGCTTCCCACATCTCCCTGAAGCAGACGATTCATACAATATTCACTGAGCATATCCGACCTTATCTGCTCATATGCCTGTCTCTGTGAAGGCGTCAGTTCATAAGGGAGCTGTTCTATCAACCTTTGAACATCCGCCGTCTCAATCATCGGATACTCTGTTAATGTCTTTAGTCCCGAGCGCTGAGACTTCACAGCCAAAAGAAAAAGCAAAAATTCTTCGTAAGAAAAACGTTTGCGTGCCTCAACTGCATCCGACAATTCTGATGGGGAATGTATCTGCTGCAATGCATCCCTGACCGGAAGAAAATGATATTTATCTATCAAATATTCCGGAAGATATTCTTCCATATTGTCTGCATTGCAAAGAGCATTCATACAATGCTTGTATAAAGACTGATCTGTCAGCCCTTTTGTACGTGAATATACGGGCACAAGCATTCCCTCAAGTTTTTTGTATTCATCACAGGAAAACATTTTCGGATGACTCATAAAAGCCATATTATTCTTGAGGTGAACTTGTCCGTAAAATACATATGTCCGCCCTTGTTTAATGCTGTTTTTCAGATATGGCATATGAAAAAAAGTCACCGTCACACAATGACCACATTGGTCAACGGCGTGAAACTTTAACATACTCGTCCCCCGCATGCGCTGTAACTGCGGAGCGGATTGAACAGTAGCGATTACAGCTGATTTTCCGCCGTCGACATCTCTGTTTTGCAATGTTCCGGATTTTGGATAACGATGATATTCCTTTGGAAAATGAAACAAAAGATCACCAACCGTATCAATATTTAATTTATGAAAAAGGGCAGCGTTTTTTTCACCGATGCCCTTTAAATCCATAATCGATTGTTCTAACTTCATGAAAACACCTATTCGGCTGAAATAAGGTAATAGTAAATCGGCTGACCACCATACTGAAGTTCTACATCGCAATCCGGGAATTTTACTTCAATCTCAGACTGCAGAGCTTCCGCATCTTCCTCATCGACATCACTTCCGTAATAAATGCTGATTAATTCGCAATCGGAGTCTTTCATCATTTCTTCCACCATCTCGATTGTCGTATCAAAAATTTTCTCACCTACGGCAAGGATGGATGAATCACCGATTCCCATAATATCGTTCTCTTTGATTACTTTGTTGTCGATTTCCGTATCACGTACAGCATAGGTAACCTGACCGGTCTTAACATTTTCAATTTCTTCCATCATGGATGCAAGATTATCTTCTCCGGATAATTCAGGAACAAAATTAATTATCGCGGAGATACCCTGTGGAATCGTCTTCGTAGGAACAACAATAATCTCTTTATCTTCCGTCAGGTCTCTTGCCTGATTGGCTGCCATAACAATGTTTTTGTTATTTGGAAGAACGTAAATTGTTTTGGCCGGAAGTGATTCAATGGCACTTAAAATATCTTCCGTACTCGGATTCATTGTCTGTCCGCCTTCAATAATACGATCTACGCCAAGGTCTTTGAAAATCGCATTTAAGCCGTCTCCGATGGAAACGCTGATAAATCCAAACTCTTTCCAATCTTCCGGTTCTGCCGCCGGAGACTCTGCCGTATTTTTCTCTGCCTCTTTAAATAATTTTTCTTCATGCTCTAAGCGCATATTATCAATCTTCATGTTTGATAATGCACCGTATGTGAGCGCACGCTGTATTGCCAACCCCGGATCGTTGGTATGTACGTGCACCTTAACGATATCATCATCTGCAACTACAACAATAGAATCACCGATTGACTCAAGAAAAGCCTTGAAATCCATCTCATGCTTCACATTGAATGTCTTGTTGAGTAAAATGATAAACTCTGTACAATAACCAAATTTAATATCGGAAGTATCGATATCCGAAGTGTCGATACCTGTTTTCTTAACAACAGGAGCCGCAACGATTGTAAGATCAAGCTCCTCACCGCGGAATGCCTTCTGTGCACCTTTTAACACTTCCAAAAGACCCTGTCCGCCGGAATCAACCACTCCTGCCTGTTTCAAAACAGGAAGCATCTCCGGAGTCTTATCCAAAACTTCCTGTGCATATGCAATAACGGAATCAATAAACAAATCCATGTCCTCGGTTCCTTCGAACTCAGCAGCTTTCTCATAAGCTCCTTTGGCAACCGTAAGAATCGTACCTTCCTTCGGTTTCATAACTGCTTTATATGCGCTTTCCACAGCTTTTTCAAATGCACGGATTGCATCATCGATTGTAATTTCGCCTTCTACTTCGCCGATTACCTTGCACATACCACGGAATAACTGTGACAGAATTACGCCCGAATTTCCTCTGGCACCGCGAAGAGATCCTGATGAAATTGCTTTTGAAATCTCTTTTAATCCGGCATCTTCCGGAAGCGCTGCAACTTCTTTTGCAGCCGACATAATCGTCAGCGTCATATTAGTACCCGTATCACCATCAGGAACAGGGAATACGTTAAGTTCATTGATATATTCTTTTTTTGCTTCAAGATTTTTTGCTCCTGCAATAAACATGGCGCGGAGCATCTTTGCATCTATAACATTTGATGACACTTTTATTTCCTCCTCTAGTCGATTACTCTGACGCCTTCCACAAAGATATTTACCTTTTCAACCGGAAGTCCCGTAAATTCTTCAACTTTATATTTTACATTGCTTGTCAAATTGTCAGATACGGCAAGTATATTAACACCGTATGCAACAATCAGATGAAAATCAATTACAAGTTTATTATTATTCACATGAACACATACACCTGTCGAAAGATTATCCATCTTTAATAATTTGACCAAACCGTCTTTTACATTCACGCTCGCCATACCTACAACACCAATACACTCTACAGCAACGCTGCCTGCATAATTTGCAATAACCTCACTGTCAATTGTGATATTTCCGAGGTGTGTATTCATTAAAGTTTTCATACATTATCCTCCTTGGATCTATTCTACTAAGAGAGATTATACCCTTTTTTAAAGAAAAATGGAACATATATTTGAAAATACTATTGAAAAAATTATTTTCTGCTTGCATTCGTATATTTTTTCTGCTAAAATATGCTTGTTGTGAGTTTAGAAGACTATTATAGTTTAGGAGGTGCGATCATGGCTAAGTGTGATGTTTGTGGCAAAGGCGTTCATTTTGGAAACAATGTCAGCCATTCTAATAGAAAATCTAACCGCATTTGGAATGCAAACGTAAAGAATGTTAAGTGTAAAGTAAACGGTGCTACTAAAACAATGCATGTTTGTACATCTTGTTTAAGATCAGGCAAAGTTGAAAGAGCTTAATTAGATTTTTGAAATGAAGACAAAAAGCAAAGGAACCATGAAAATGGTTCCTTTTTATTTTGACTATTATGCTTTCTTTTGATAAGTAATGTTTTTTTTCAGTAGATCGTACTCTTTATTGATCTGCTGCAACATCGTCTTATCTCCTCCAAGATTATCCGGATGATAAATTTTAATCAAATCTTTATAGCGCTTTTTAAGGGCAAGGGGATGAGAAACCCCGCGAAAGAAAAACATTTCATCTGCACTCACAGTATCTTCCAACCCAAAAAAACCATCGGCAGAATTCTGCTCATATTTCCTATATTCAAAAGCACGCTTCTTAGCTTCAAAAGCCTTACGGTCAGCATCAAGCTGCTTAAACCCCATCTCAAGAACTTTAAACTTCTTATCAAAAAAGCTCTGTTCTTCTTCTAACTTTTTACGCTCATCTTTAATTTTCCCTGTCCAATCATGCATCTGTATTTTAAATTCTTCTTTTTCTGATTGGAAACGCTTTTTCTCATCTTCCAGGCGAAGCTCGTCCTGTTTAACGATATCCGCCTGCTCACGAAGCATCCGACTCGCTCTTGATAATTCCTCGCGCAAATCTTCAAGGCGCATATTTTCTTTAAAAAGCCAGTTTTTTAATTGTACATTATCTAACTTATCTTGTTCCATATTATATCTCCGGACGATCACCGACAACCACCATCGGCAAACAAATTATAACCGAGCAGCATGAGGATCGCTATCAGTATCACCGCTACAAATACATTATCAATAAAAAGCATGAGTATCATTCCGATGGCAACACAAAAACTACATAAACCACAGATCCGTTTCATTGATGATGCAATCCATCCCTTTTTATTATATTATGCGGCGCAAGAACATTATATTCCAATCAAATTATATTTCGTTTTCAGGGAATGCAATGGAAGCTGCAGTTTCATCACTCACCATCTCTTCCTTTTCTGTCGTAAACTTATCGACAAGCTCCGGAATCATATCAATAATCTTAGTTACAGTATCCTGATTTTTCACATTGACAAGTTTTGTCTGTCCGTTTTTTATCACAAGAACCGCACTTGGCGACATCTTACCCGATACTCCGCCAAATCCGCCGTTTTTCACCTCTCCTGCTGTCGCCCCGGCACCAACACCAAAAGAAACATCCACAAGAGGGAGAATAATCGTATCACCAATCTGTGTGGCTTCTCCGACAACTGTCTTTGTGGAAAGAAAATGATCCACGCCTCCAAGCAGAGAAGTTACTACATCCGAAAAATTATTGTTCATATGCTTCCTCCTTATCTTAATTCATAAGAATTTTTCTGAGTTTCTTGATATCTTTATCAAACAATACGACCCATGCGGCTTTTAACAGCGCAAACATTGTAATGTGTCCTTTAAAGTAAAAGTCGCCTTCGTATATTTTTTTTTCAAAATCCGGTTCTATCATAACATACTTTCCGATAAATGGATAGAACATACCGAAATATCCGCACATTTGACCGGTACTTCCCGGGTCTCCCGTTCCAAAATGGATTTTTATCAACCCTTTTTTGGGACGGATACGCTTCCACAACCTGTAAAGTGTTCTTTTTGTCGTTTGAAATGCACGCTTAGTCTCTTCTTTCTGCCATATTTCATAATAAAACTGAATTTTACTGCTGAACTCTTCCGCTTTTTCTTTTATCTGAATTCCCTTTTCTCTGATTTGACGGAACAATTCGATGATTTTATTTATCTTTTGACGAATCCATGATATAAAACGACGCATCTTTTGATTAAATGACAATTTAACCTCTTCCTGGTCTGATATTTTGTCCGAATCCACTTTTGGTGGATCCTCTTCTGATATTTTTGCCGGTTTATCCGTTATTTCCGTCAGTTCTGCAGACTGCTTGTTGTCATCATCATTTTCTTTGTCGAAAGCAGCCGCTTCATTGAAAGTTTTTTTCTTCCCGGATTTCGATTTTTGGGATTCTTTTTTAGGTTCTGTCGGCGCAAGTAAATCATATACAGTTATACCGAAAATCTTTACTTTTCCTTCTGCTTCTCCGTCTTTGTACCGGACGAACACCTGCAAAAGCGGAAATAAATACCGAACTCTTGCCATGACATACGGCTTTTCTTCATAATAGCTGCCTTCTGCCCTATAACAAAAAGGAACAAAAACAAGAAGGAGCACAAGCAAAAGAACAATGCCCAAAAGCACAAGAAGAATTATTCCTATTATTTTCAAAATTAACAGTAAAATGTGCATCAATATCTCCGAAATAATGTATCCTGATGATTCAAAAGTTGCTGTTTAAATTGTTCCCGGCCGTATATGGCAGAAAAAGTAACAAAAAGTCTCGCTGCAAGCTCGACCGCATTATCCTTTCCTTCTGCAATGCCAAGAATATATAAGTCTTTTTTCGGATACTTTCTTTGCTTTAAATTAGAACAATCGATAATATCAAATGTATCTCGTCCGCTTGCAAGACAGATAAGATATATTCCCACAAGTCCTGCATTCATTCTGATTTTTCGGATTACAGCACTTTTTTTATCTCTGCACTTCTCATCTGTTACAAGGTCTTTATATACATACATATCAAAACTCCGATTTTTAAAAAAAGAAGGCAAATCACTGCCTTCTCTTTTCTTAAAAGTACTTTTTATTTCCCCATAGATTACTGCGTTTCAAATCAAGATACTCCGCATATGCTTTCTCTAAAATCTGCTTTTCGTTAGAAAATTTCAAAAGATGATATGCTTCATGATATTTATAATACCCAGAATCCACAAAGAATTCTTCGCGCTGTGGTTTACTGTAATAGCTGTCTGCCATCATTAAATACCAATGTACGCTTTTTGATACTGTATCTTCCGGCACATTAAAAGTATAATCACTCTTGCCAATGTACTTGATAATCGACGCCTTGGCTCCTGATTCTTCGAGAACTTCCCTAAGAGCAGTATCCTTGTATTCTTCGTCCGGTTCGACAGTCCCCTTCGGCAAAACCCATCCTTCGTACTTATTTCTGATATTCTTGTACAATAACAGAATCTTGCCCCGAAATATAACCACACCGCCACAGCTTGTTGCTTCAATCATTGCAAACCCTCCTGTCTGGCGTGTACACAACACTCGTGTTAAGTATAAAACAGATTGCTCATTCATGCAAGACAGGATTTTTAGTTATTTATACTAATTTCGCAACCACATCAAGAATTTCCTGCTGATCAAATGGTTTTGTTAAAAACTCATTTGCTCCGGCTTTAATGCAGTCAATCATTTTATTTTTCTGACCGGCAGCTGTCACCATAACAACTTTAGAATTTCCGTCAAGTGCTTTGATCATCTTCAATGCTTCCACACCATCAACAACCGGCATTGTAATGTCGAGTGTAACTACATCCGGTTTTAATGTCTGGAATTTCTGTACACCATCCTGACCGTTTACAGCTTCATCTACAATCTCATGCCCGTTAGACTCTAAAATACCGCGCAACA
Source organism: Lachnospiraceae bacterium (assembly GCA_017482005.1). The sequence continues at coordinate 150,649 of JAFUOI010000007.1, read as the reverse complement.
TCTTTCTTGATGTTCTTGAATCATCTACAATTAAAATCTTAGCCATGTGACCTTTCCCTCCTACTTTACTTCGATATCAGAATCAATCGATAATACAAATTTGATTTCTTTTCCGTCTACATGAATCGGGAATACGCAGAACTGATTTCCCTTAATCGTTACTGCATTCTCGTAAAATACAGGCGGAAGCATATCAAGATCCACATTTTCCCCGCTCATCTCAGAAGCAAAAAGACCATTGATACAGTTTGTAAATTCTCCCACTGCATCAAGCGCATCCAAATCAACCGTATCAAATTCTTCACCGGCAAACGGATTGGCAACCGCTAATAAATCATCGCCCGCCCCCACAAAACCGGAAACAATCTTATGATCACCTTCAAGTGCCTGCATTGCAAACTTATCTGCCGCAAGCTCGTCCACAAAATAGGCTTTGGAAACATATGCGGATGAATTAATAATACGGATAAATGTACGAATAGCAATTCCGCAATGTCTGTCTCCCAACTCTGTGTTTGCCGGAAGGAATAACTGAACGGTACGATCCACATCTCCGCTCACAAGAGCATCCATATCACTGTGTGTAAATCCCTGTTCTTCCTGATATTTATTCAATGCAGAATCAATTTCTTCCAAAGTCATATAACCTTTGTCGATAAGAGTCTGGACAAACACCATGTAAATATTGCCCTGTTTCTTCAAAAGCTGTGTCACCTGATCGTCGGATAAATATCCCTTCTCTACGGCAATATCACCGAAACGACGATCCATGATAGCCTGAAGCTTATTAATCTCATCTGCCTGTGCTTCTGTCATAAGTTTTTCTGCCACAGCAATCAGACCCAATTTAACACGGATCTTTCCTTCGCTTTCCAATACATCCTGGAACTGTTCTTTTGTAATTGTTCCGGATGACACCAGATAATTACCAAAAATCTGATCAAACATATGTAACCCTCCCTGTTGTCAATTAAATTGATACAACTCAAAAAGTATTATACAACAAATTGTAAAAAAAAGATAGCGTATTTGTGATTTTTTTATTTAATTTGTACCAAAAAAATGATCAAACACTCTTTTTGCAATAGGAACCGCATAATCTCCGCCCGAACCGGCACTTTCCACTATAACCGTCACGCACACTTGCGGATTCTCTACCGGTGCAAATCCCGTAAACCAGGCATGGGAATCCAGTTTATTTTCGGAAAACTCGGCCGATCCGGTTTTTCCGGCTGCCGTGTAGGAAAGTCCGTCTAATTTAGAAGCTGTTCCGGAAAGAACAACCTCTGTCATAAGCTGCGTCATAAATGCAGCCTCCTCTTCCGTCATCATTACCGCTTCCTGTGAAGGAGAATTTCTTTTCACAACAGACCCCGTTGCACTCTCGATTCTGTCTACAACATACGGCGTCATGCATACACCATTATTGGCAACCGCTGCCGTAATCATATTCAAATGCATCGGCGTAATCTGTGTTTTTCCCTGACCGATGGATGTCTGCATAACATCATCCGTCACATCGGACGTCGCAAGCATAAACCGGCTTTCTTTGTAAGGAAGCTCAAGCTTTAATTTAGAATTAAACAAAAGGCTTCTGCATGTATTCTGGAAAGATACAATATCAAGGGACGTTCCGATATTTGCAAAGGAGGAATTACATGATTTTGCAAAACTCCTTGTAAAATCAATGGATCCGTGATTCTGACCGTGATAACAGCGGATTGTATTTCCATCCTTTGAGAAACTGCCGCCACAGGAATAATGATATCCTGATATATTACCGCCGTTTTGTCTGTAATATTCAAGCGCTGTCACCATTTTGAATGTACTTCCCGGCGGATACAACCCTTGGGTGGCACGGTTTAAAAGCACACTGCTGGAATCATCTTCTACCAAATCTTCCCAGATTGTTGCAATTTCGTTAGGATCGAAATCCGGTTTTGATACCATTGCCAATATTTTGCCGGTAGAAGGTTCCGTCACTACAATAACACCTGCATATACGCCGAGCGCTTCATATGCCACCTGCTGTAATGACACATCAAGTGTAGTCACAACACTGTCTCCGATATTTTTTTCGGCATTAAGCTCATTCTGGATCTTATTTGATAAAGATGCATGGGAAGTAAGCATTTTCATATTCTCTGAATATTCAATACCTGTTTTTCCTTTTGTTGAATACCCAACCACATGTGCAAATAAATTTTCATACGGATAAAAACGCTGTTCAGTTCCGTCTTCAAGCACACGGGTTTTCGCAAGCACATCTCCGTCCTTTGAATAAATTGAACCGCGTATATTCTGGCTTGCAAGAAGTTCCTGTCTTGGATTGAATGAATTGTTGATTGCCTCCTCCTTATCATGAAGCATGAAATCAACAATATTCCATATGACAGCAAACATCAGGGCAACCATGCATACACTTATGAAAATAATCTCTCCATTATGAATCCCGGTCGTCAGCTTCGATTTCGCGGACCGTTGTATTTGTCGTTTTTCTTCGCTTTGCTTTTTTTGCATGTCTGATTCCTTCCTGCTCTCTGACACAATATAGTCCCTGTACAATACAGAACATGATAATGGTTGCAAGAACACTGCTTCCGCCATAACTGATCAGCGGAAGCGTTACTCCTGTCAGCGGAATAAACCTTGTTCCTCCGCCGATTGTTAAAAATACCTGTGTAATATAAATCATTCCGATTCCGACAGCTATATATTTATAAAATTCCTCTTCAAGCCGCATGGCAATGGTCATAATCGCAACAAAACAGCTGATGCACAGCAAAATCATACAGATAGCAAATATGACGCCCAATTCCTCTGCTATGGCCGAAAAAATAAAATCCTGTTCAACATACGGAATCGCCGTCGGATTTCCCTGGTAAATTCCCATACCATACCATCCTCCGGTACCGATTGCAAAAAGCGACTGGGTAATCTGATATCCCTCATCATTAATGTGATTCCACGGATCCTGCCATGCAATAATACGCACCTGAATATGCGAAAACAAATGATACGCTGCATATGCAGCCACACTGCCGCACAACGCTCCTGCAAGTATGTAATACAATTTTCTCGTTGCAACATACAGCATCACAAGATAAGTCACAAAAAAGATTAGTGCACTACCTAAGTCTTTGGACAATACAAGCGTCAACACATGAATAGCCGCAATCAGACTGGTAATTACAACCTGCAAAAACGATTTGGATTCTTTTAGCATTCCTGCGACAAAAAACACAAATAAAATCTTCACAAACTCAGACGGCTGAAAGGATATTCCTCCAATTGCATAAGAAAGCTTTGCCCCGTGGGTAACTGCCCCCAATACCGCGACAATGGTCAAAAGTAATATACCTATCATTCCATAAATCCATGTAAGATGTTTCAGGAAACGCATTTTTTTGATAAAATACGGTATAAACAGACCCACAATCAGCGATGCTGTTACAATCATAAACTGCTTTATTGACTTTTCATAAGAAATACGTGTCAATATCATAAAACTGATTGTCAAAAGCATACACATATTGTTTATGAGAAGTTTACTGACTGCCGGATATACAACCCTATACAGCGCAATTGTCGCAAAGAGCAGAATTTGTTGAAAACCATAAAAAATAATATAGGATATATCTCCCGTTTCCAGGCATATGGCAGCAAAACCAAGAAAATGCACCAAAAACATGCACACAATTTGAAGAGCATAAATCCATCCATGGTTATCATTTTCTTTATCACGCACACAAAAAACACACAATATTGTATAAAGTGCCATAAAAAATACAATCACATATTTTGATAAATCTGATATTACATGCGCCATTCTGTATCACTCAACACCTTTCGCGAAGTGTCCTTTCGTAAAATCATGTACCGGTACATTAAAAACAGCTGTATTACGTTTGCAATCAGCAACATTATTCTTTTCTGACCGGTATTCTCCGGAATAGAAATCTAAAAGTTTTTTTGTTTCAACCGAATCTTCAATTGTAAATTTTAACATAATTCCCGATAAATTCATATCCAGAATTTTTGTTGTTTCTTTATGAAGAGAAAGCGGTACACTGTTATAAATCGTATTTTCACAGCGGTCACAGTGTGTCACTGCTATTCTCTGTTTTCTGTGACGATCCGTCAACGTAACCTTCTCATTTCCCTCTTCACTTCGACATATTCCGTTTGTTTTTAACAGACATCCGGCACTTTCCAAGACAGGAATATATCCATATATCGGTAAAATAAACGAATGCTCTTTTGTTTCATCGGATTGAATCAACGTACAAATCTCTTTTTGATGCATCTCAAAAGAAAGAATATGCTTTCTGATATTGTATTTTTCATAAAAGCGAGCCGTTTTCGTATTAAACAAATGCATTCCTGCATCTGTCACAATCTCAGTACCGGGATAGTTATGTCTGATATAGGAAAGACTTTCCAGATTACCGACACAAAAACCATCCGGTGACAGTTCCTCAAAAAGAGTACGATATTTATCCAAAATTTTAATGGCTTTTTGTCTGCAGACAGGCGGAAGCTTAATATATATCTTTGTACCTGTTCCGCGAATCCGTCTGATATGCATACTGATTCTTTCAGCAGCCTCTTTAGCTTGATCCGCATGCTTTGTAATACTGTCAGAAGAAAGATACACTGCTGCAAGTTCTTCGGATTCCTTTATTTCAGCAAGCTGTTCTTCCGTCCTGACTTCAACATGAAGATATCTTTGAACGTCACGCATACATCGTCCGGATTGTTTTGACGCTTTTTTATCTTCAAATTGTTTGCCGATATTTTTCTCAGGAAGTGTCAAATCAGCATTCTTATTCAAACGGCGATAGGGGCCGAGCATCTTATCCTCCAACAGGCTTATCGCTGTCCGACGCAGTTCATTTAGCGCTTTGTTCGGCAAAAACAGGTCTTCATCCATTAAGACTGTTATATCCGAAAAGGAATAAAATGTATTTCCCGTTTTACACAGCTGTTTGCAAACATCCTCCTTGGTCGCTGCACATTTTTGCGCAGCGCAGGCAACATCTCCCGTTACACATACATTTATTTCAGGCATATTTCCCTTTGCTACCGTAAAAGATATCGGCTCATTCTTCCGGGCAACAAAATGACCAACCAGGTCAATGCGCTTCGGTTCCCTTTCCGAACATGATATTTCAGAATCTGTATATCCCGGTTTGTCCAATGTGACAAGTTGTCTGCCATTGTGAACAAAATAATATCCGGTCTGTACGCCTCCACGACTAAAATGATTTTGCAGAAGTTTCATGTCTTCTTTTGATACATGATAATTCTTTGGTGAAGCTTTATACAAATCAATATATTTCCGATACATTCCCGTTACAAAAGATACATATTCGGGAGTTTTCATTCTGCCTTCAATCTTAAAACTATCAATTCCGGCATTGATTAGTTCAGGGAGAATCTCCAGTGTACAAAGATCCTTTAAACTGAGAGGATATTTCTCACTGGCTTTGTTTAATACACGGCCGCTATAGCTGACATCATAGGGAAGTCGACACGGTCCGGCGCACCTGCCTCTGTTACCGCTGCGTTCCCCGAGCATGCTTGAAAACAGGCATTGACCGGAATATCCGTAACACATTGCACCATGAACAAATGTTTCCACTTCAAGTCCCGTTTGTTTTTTTATTTCAAGAATCTCTGCTAAAGACAACTCTCTGGCCGGTACAACACGGGATATCCCCCACTCTTTCAAAAGAGACGCTCCATAACTTCCCGTTACAGTCATCTGTGTACTTGCATGCAATTCAAGATCCGGAAAAGCTTCCCGGATTTCAGCAAGTCCTCCAAGATCCTGAACGATTACCCCGTCAAGACCTTCGATATATAACGGTAACAGAAAAGGCACCAACTCCTCCAACTCATATTCTTTCATCAGAGTATTTACGGTAAGATATACTTTTCTGCCGTAGAGATGTGCAAATTTCAGGCATTCTATCAAATCATCCTGTTCAAAATTGCCCGCATATGCACGTGCTCCATATTTTTTCCCGCCGACATATATTGCATCCGCCCCCGCACAGAGCGCTGCTTTAAAACATTCTTTATCTCCCGCCGGCGCAAGTAATTCTGTCATATCTGAATCCTCTCATGGAAAAAGCTGCCTTACGACAGCTTTTGGTTAATGTATATCTTTCTTTACAGTCTGCATGGCTTTAAGAGCCTTTTCCGCACTTTCAAGCTTAATCTGTGTCGAAATCAACTCATGTTTCATATCATAAAGTTCTTTTTCCTTGGAAATGATTTCTTCTTCCAGATTTTTAGCTTTTTTCTTTGCTTTAAAATAATCGTCTGCAATATTTAATTCAAGCAGCACCGCCTGTGTATCCATTGATTGTCTGCGAAAACCTTCAATTTTATTATATTCTGCAATCTTATTATTAATATAAAGTGCAACTTTCTGTAAATATTCTTCACTTTCATATCCGCTTAATGTATATACTTTTCCGCCAATTAAAACTTCGGTATCTGTTTTCGCTGTCATTTGTGCACACCTTTCATACAACTTCTATTTCACTATTATAACAAATTTTATAGAGAAAACAATGTTTTTTTGTCCATTGCAGATGTACGGGCAAATGCATGATTATTCTTCCGGAAGTCTTCGGCCAAAATGATGATATGCTGCCGGTGTTACAACACGTCCTCTCGGCGTACGATTAATCAGTCCGTTTAAAATCAGATAAGGTTCGTAGACATCTTCTACCGTGCCCGCATCCTCACCGGTTGCAGCCGCCAACGTATCAAGTCCCACAGGTCCACCGTTAAACTTATCAATCATTGTAAGAATGATATTCTGATCCACATGGTCCAATCCCAGTTTATCTACACCAAGCAAATCAAGAGCTGTATCCGCCACTTCTTTCGTAATCACGCCGTCATATTTCACCTGGGCAAAATCACGCACCCTCTTTAATATGCGGTTCGCAAGACGAGGCGTTCCACGACTTCTACGAGCAAGTTCATATGCTCCTTTTTCTTCAATTTCTACTTTTAAGACATCTGCCGAGTGAAAAATAATCTGTTTAAGTTCTTCCACCGTATAAAATTCAAGCTTGTGAATCACTCCGAAACGGTCACGAAGCGGAGCTGTCAAAAGTCCGGCTCTTGTCGTTGCCCCAACCAATGTAAATTTAGGCAGATCAAGACGGATAGAACGTGCGCTGGTTCCCTTTCCTATCATAATATCAATCGCAAAATCCTCCATTGCAGGGTAAAGAACTTCTTCCACCTGTCTGTTCAAACGGTGAATTTCATCCACAAACAGAACATCACCTTCCTGAAGATTGTTTAATATTGCAGCCATTTCCCCCGGTTTTTCAATGGCAGGTCCGCTTGTTACTTTGATATTTACACCCATTTCATTGGCAATAATCCCCGCAAGCGTTGTCTTTCCAAGCCCCGGCGGTCCATACAAAAGCACATGATCCAACGCATCCTCTCTGCGTTTTGCTGCTTCGATATATATTTTTAATGTTTCTTTTGCTTTCGCCTGTCCAATATAATTATCCAACATCTGCGGACGAAGTGTATCTTCTACTTTAACATCTTCCGCTGTCAGATTGGTTTCAATCATTCTGGGAGCCATAATCCACCTCAATTATCCTCTGTTTTATTCATAAGCTATTTGGTTCATTATTTTTATAACAAATATCTCAATGAAACTTTTAAAATTTCTTCTACCGTCATTTCTTCTGTCGGATTGACCTGTTTTACTGCTCTTGCTGCATCTGTTCCACTGTAACCGAGCGCTGTCAGCGCATCTATTGCATCCTTACGTTTACCTGCAAATTCTGACATTGCATTGTCTTCCGCTCTTCCGATTTGCGAAAGCAGACTGTCTGCGCCTGTTTCATTCAGACTTACCTTGTCTTTCAGCTCCAAAACAACACGTTCCGCTGTCTTTTTGCCGATACCCGGAGCTTTAGCAATTGACTTAACATCACCGGAATAGATTGCAAATCGAAGATCATCCGCACTTAACACGGATAAGATGGCAAGTCCGCCTTTCGGACCGATACCACTAACAGAAATCAATTTCTTAAACAATTCCAGCTCGTCCTTATTACGGAATCCGTATAAAGTAAACGAATCTTCCTTTACATTTGTATATGTGTATATTTTCATTTCTGTTCCGTAGGACGGAAGTTCACACAAAAATCCTCCGCTTATGTATATGCGGATCCCCATACCTCCAACATCAAGAACCACCGCACTCTCTTCGATTTCTTCAAGAATTCCTTTTACATATCCGATCATAAAATACCTCTTTTATATATAATTTCTGCCAAAACACCGTTACAAAGTCCGGTAACAACTCCGACAACAATCAAAACAGGAAGATAAGCCATCACGGATATTCCCGAAACAAGGAACGCTGCAACAATAATCTGCCCTATATTATGAAAAACACCGCCGAGAATACTGACTGCTTTCATCGAAAATATCCTTGTCCGCTTTGCAAACACCATGAATACAAAACTGAAAATTGCCCCTGCAAGACTGTATAAAATACTGAACAGATTTCCGAACATAAATCCGGAAAGTAAAATCCGCGTCACATTTACAAGCATTGCCTCACGTACACCATACACGTACAACAATAGCAAAACAAGTGTATTGGGAAGTCCAAGCTTAGCCCCCGGAACAACTAACGGAACCGGTATGACACTCTCCACATATGAAAAAATCAGCGCAAGCGCTATAAACAGTCCAAGGACTGCTGTTTTTCTAGTTTGTGACTGCATCTATTTCACTCTTTTCTGTCGTTTTTAACCGGATAACAACTTTGTGAGGAAGACAGATAATCTGCCCTCCGTATTCCGTAATCGGCTGCGTATGCACGCATATCTGGTTATCACAATCTGCTTCCCGAACATAAGCCTGTCCGTTCTTTATCACCAGAATATTCTTCCCCTGCTCTGTTTCAATCCGAATCTCCTGTGACTCATACAAGGAATACTCCCCCCGCTCTTGTCCGTCTATCAGAACGATGATCTTACCGTAAGATCCTGATGAATATTGCGAAATCGCATAAATCACAAGTGCAAGCGAAAAAAATGAGAGAATGATAATCACTGTTAAATACTTTTTTATAAAATGAATTGCATTCTTTTTTTCGAACATGTGTTCATTATATAATATTTGTTAACGAAATGCAATCATTTCTTACAGCTTTTACACTTTTGCCACCATATTTTATTTTAACAAATTACAAACGCAGGTGAAAAATCACCTGCGTCACTTTTATTTATTATTAATATAATTTACAAGACCCTGCGCAGCAATAATCTTCTGCATGAACGGCGGGAATGCCTGCCCTTTGAACTCGGTCCCTTTTGTTTTGTTATAAATCATACCGGTGTCAAAGTTTACTTCCACTTCATCGCCGTTATCGATGTTTGCAACCGCCTGCGGACACTCAATAATCGGAAGTCCTATATTGATTGCATTTCGATAAAAGATACGTGCAAATGTTTCTGCAATGACACAACTTACACCGGCTGCTTTAATGGCAATCGGGGCATGTTCGCGCGAAGATCCGCAACCAAAGTTCTTTTCTCCGACGATAATATCGCCTTTCTTAACGTTTTTAACAAATTCTGTATCAATATCTTCCATACAATGCATAGCCAGTTCCGCCGGATCCGAAGAATTCAAGTATCTGGCCGGAATAATAACATCCGTATCTACATTGTCTCCGTATTTAAAAACAGTTCCTACTGCATTTTCCATATCAAATTTTCCTTTCCGTTGTTATCAAAATCTGTTCCTATCCTACTCTAAATTAAGCGGACCTGCGATAGTTCCTGTGATGGCAGAAGCCGCTGCGACCGCCGGAGATGCAAGGTAAATCTCACTTGTTATATGTCCCATACGCCCGACAAAGTTACGGTTTGTGGTAGATACACATCTCTCATTCTCAGCTAAAATACCCATATATCCGCCAAGGCACGGTCCACATGTCGGTGTACTTACAATACCACCGGCTTCGATGAAAATTTTAAGAAGTCCCTCTTCCATTGCCTGAAGGTAAATGGCCTGTGTTGCAGGAATTACAATAAGGCGCATTCCTTTTGCAACTTTACGTCCTTTTAACACTTCTGCAGCCTGGCGAAGGTCATCCAGACGTCCGTTGGTACAAGAACCGATGACAACCTGATCAATCTTAATATCTTTGTCAATTTCATCAATAGTATGTGTATTCTCAGGAAGATGCGGGAATGCAACCGTTGATTTTAATGTAGAAAGATCAATGGTATATTCTTCATCGTAAACAGCATCTTCATCTGCTTCATACACTTTAAATTCTCTTGTAGAATGTTCTTTCATGTAAGCAATTGCTTTCTCATCTACCGGGAAAATACCGTTCTTACCGCCGGCTTCAATTGCCATATTTGCAATCGTGAATCGGTCGTCCATTGAAAGGTTTGCCACACCATCACCGACAAACTCCATGGATTTGTAAAGAGCTCCATCCACACCGATCATTCCGATAATGTGAAGAATGATATCTTTACCGCTCACATACTTCGGAAGCTTGCCTGTCAGATTGAATTTGATTGCCCCCGGAACTTTAAACCACGCTTTTCCGGTTGCCATTCCGGCTGCCATATCCGTACTTCCTACACCTGTTGAGAATGCACCCAGCGCTCCGTATGTACATGTATGAGAATCAGCACCGATAATCACATCTCCGGCCACGGTCAAACCTTTTTCAGGCAAAAGCGCATGTTCAATACCCATCTGACCCACTTCAAAATAGTTTGTAATCTCATTTCGATATGCAAATTCACGCACACATTTGCAATGCTCTGCGGATTTGATATCTTTATTCGGAACAAAATGATCCGGTACAAGCGCAATCTTGTCTTTATCAAATACGCCATCCACCTTCATTTTACTCATTTCTTTAATCGCCACCGGACTTGTGATATCATTTCCGAGTACAAGATCAAGATCTGCCTCGATGAGTTGTCCGGCTTCTACATATTCAAGACCCGCATGTGCTGCAAGAATCTTTTGTGTCATTGTCATTCCCATTGACCCAAACCTCCTATTACTTCTATGCTACGAGTATAGCAAACTTTTTTCTATAAATAAAATACATATTGTTTATATTTACTATAAATTTTAATTATGGTATGATTTATATATTATAACGCTAAATATTATTTCTCAAAGCATTTTATCCATAATATTTCAAATAAGGGCGACTTTGCCGCGCATCGGAGCCCATTTTGGAATGTTATGGGTAACCGGTTTGAGAAAAAAGGAGTTTTCTATGGATACAAATCTGAATTTATATCATATTTTTTTTACGGTTGCACAGCACAAAAACATTTCTGGCGCAGCCAAAGAACTCTACATCAGCCAACCGGCCATCAGCAAAGCGATTTCCAAACTGGAACAAAGCCTTGATGTACAGCTTTTCCATCGCTCATCAAGAGGTGTGACTCTTACTATGGAGGGAGAACTGTTATACGAACAGGTCCGTACGGCATTTTCCGCAATCCGTCATGGCGAAGAACAGATAAAACGCGTCAATGAACTTGGCGTTTCCCAGCTTTCCATCGGTGTCAGTATTACATTATGCAAATATGTGCTTTTACCGTATCTTCAGCAGTTTGTCAAAGACAACCCACATATCAAGGTGACGATTACTTGTCATCCTTCCATGGAAACCATCCGTGACATCGATAATTCCGTGACAGACATCGGTATTGTCGGCATTCCGAACCAGCCCGGTAATCTTACTTATATTCCATTCCGCGAAATCCAGGATACATTTGTAACAACAGAACGTTATCTTGAAAATCTGCGCATCCGGGAAGGCAACGACAAAGGTACGATTTTAAATAATGCAACGTTTATGATGCTGAACAAAGAAAATATTTCCCGTAAATATGTCGATATGTATCTGTCATCCAACCAGATTTCCATGAGCAACATCATCGAAATCAATACAATGGATCTTTTGATTGAGCTGGCGCGCATTGACCTTGGTATCGCATGTGTTATTAAAGATTTTGTAAAAGATGATTTGGAAAAAGGAACTTTAAAAGAACTTTCCTTCCGCCGAACCATCCCAAAACGAAAAATCGGTCTTGTATATAAAGATGATACGATTATGACCGACGCCATGAAAAAATTCATTTCCTATTTTACGGAACAAACAGGAAATGAATCTTTGATTTAGTCTCTATTGATAGCATTAAACTATGTTTTATTTGCAAAACTACTCATTTTCAAATAACGGCGTTGAGAAATAACGCTCTGCTGTATCAGGCAGGACTGTCACAACGGTCTTGCCTTTTCCTAATTTTTTGGCAAGTTTCAGTGCAGCTGCCACGTTAGTTCCGCTACTGATTCCGCACATCAGCCCCTCAAGCCTTGCAAGATCTTTCGCCGTCTGTAATGCCTCCTCATCAGAAACAATATATACATCATCATAAATTTCCTGATTTAAATTTTTCGGAATCAAACCGTCACCAATACCCATCTGAAGATGTGTTCCGATGGTTCCGCCTGCTAAAATAGCTGCATTTTCCGGCTCTACTGCCCAAATTACAACATCCGGGTTCTGACGTTTTAACACTTCGCCGACACCGCTTATCGTACCGCCCGTACCGATACCGGAACAAAAACCATCTACCGGTCCCGCTACCTGCTCTAAAATCTCAAGGCCGGTATGATGTTTATGAACAAGAGGATTCGCCGGATTTTCAAACTGCTGAGGCACATAGACGTTCGAATCTTTTTCTGCCATTTCATATGCAAGTTTCATACATTCATCAATACAATCGCCGATATTGCCTGCATCATGGACAAGAATCACTTCTGCGCCGTAATGTCTGACAAGTTTTCTGCGCTCTTCACTTACGGAGTCAGGCATAATGATTATTGTCTTGTATCCCTTTACTGCCCCAATCAAAGCCAACCCAATTCCCTGATTACCGCTGGTCGGTTCAACAATAATCGAATCCTTATGAATAATTCCTTCTTTTTCAGCTTTTTTAATCATGTTGTAAGCAGTTCTTGTCTTAATAGATCCGCCAACATTGAGTCCTTCGTATTTCACGAGAACTTCTGCACCTTCCGGATCCGGCATTTTATTTAAGCGGATTAACGGCGTCTGCCCCATGCAGGCTAATACATTATCATAAATCATATCGTTTTACCTCGTATGTTTTTATTATCATATGTAAATTGGGGTTATGTGGAAACCCACAAGTATGAGTATACCACGATTTCACAAAAAAAGAACTCCTTTTTTCAGAAGTTCTTTTTCTCTTATGCTCTCATATCAAATCTTCCGGTCGTTTCTTCACGTGCTTCCCTGAAAAGTTGTTCGAAGTTTTTCTTCTTTTCCTTCTTATCTTTGTTTGCAGGACGTTCACGTTTGGTTTTTCCGTTCATAGATGTAATAATTACAATTGAATCCACTTTTAATATACCGTAATCTCCGTATCCGATAATCCCTCCCTGGATGTATATTTGATTGGTTTCACTATATATATCGGCTATTTCTTACGGATTAGAAAGAGTTATTATACAAAAAATCATTTCATACAAAAAAATCCCCGCGAACACAAGTAGTCGCGGGGAATGTACTGCAAATTAGTTGTCGATGAATTTCTCTTCGCCGTTCCAGCTGTAAAGTTTACGAACTTCTTCGCCGACTTTCTCTGCCGGATGCTCAGCTGCAAGCTTTCTCATTGCTTTGAAGTGCACCTGACGTCCTGAATTAGACATATCAAGTAAGAATTCTTTTGCGAAAGAACCATCCTGGATGTCTGAAAGAACTTTTTTCATAGCTTTCTTTGTCTCATCTGTGATGATTTTCGGTCCTGTAATGTAATCACCGTACTCAGCTGTGTTAGAAATAGAATATCTCATTCCTGCGAAACCTGACTGGTAGATAAGGTCTACAATCAGTTTCATCTCATGGATACACTCAAAGTATGCGTTTCTTGGGTCATATCCTGCTTCTGTTAATGTTTCGAAACCGGCCTGCATAAGTGCACAAACACCACCGCAAAGAACTGCCTGCTCTCCGAAAAGGTCTGTCTCTGTCTCTGTACGGAATGTTGTCTCTAAAACTCCGGCTCTTGCTCCACCGATTGCCTGTGCATAAGCAAGTGCTTTTTCAAGCGCTTTTCCTGTTGCATCCTGATGAACAGCTACTAAACAAGGAACACCTTTTCCTACCTGGTACTCGCTGCGAACTGTATGTCCAGGTCCTTTTGGTGCGATCATTGTAACGTCAACGTCAGCCGGCGGTGTGATGCATCCGAAATGAATGTTGAAACCATGAGCAAACATTAACATATTTCCTGCTTCAAGGTTTGGCTCGATATCGTTTTTGTACATATCAGCCTGTAATTCATCATTGATAAGAATCATGATAACATCAGCTTTTTTAGCAGCTTCTGCTGCTGTGTAAACTTCAAATCCCTGAGCCTCTGCTTTTGCCCAAGACTTAGAACCTTCGTAAAGACCGATGATTACGTTGCATCCTGACTCTTTTGCATTTAATGCATGAGCATGACCCTGGCTTCCGTAACCGATCACTGCGATTGTTTTTCCTTCTAATGCTGCAAGATTACAGTCTTCCTGATAATAAATTTTAGCTTCCTGTGACATTTTTATTTCCTCCTAAAATGTTTGTTTCTTTTATAGTTAGCTGCCTTTCGCAGCATTACTTTACTCTGTTACCGACAAAAAACAAATCGGTTGCGATTAATCATCCAGATATGTAACATTCTCCGTTCCCCGTCCGAGACCCGCAATACCGGTTCTGGCAAGTTCTAAGATCTCATATCCGCCCAACAGATTAATGAACGCTTCAATCTTTTCCTGTGTACCGGTAAGTTCAATCATGAGAGCATCCGGTGCCACATCAATAATCTTAGCACGGAACACATCTGCGATGGCAATCACTCCCTGACGCTGCGAATCATCCGCCTTCACTTTTACCATTGCAAGTTCTCTGTAAACGCTGCACTCCGGCTTCAACTCTTTGATATCACGGACATCAACAAGCTTGGCCACCTGTTTCTCAATCTGATCAAGAATCGCATCATCACCGCTTGCAACGATTGTGATACGTGTATAGCGCGGATCTGCTGTCGTACCGGCTGTAATACTCTCGATATTGTAACCTCTCCGGCTGAACAGTCCCGAAATACGGCTCAATACACCGGATGTGTTGTCTACTAAAATCTGAAACACCTTTTTCTGCATGTGGTTTTCATACCCTTTCTGTTTTGCTTTATCAGCATTGTATCAGTAGTTTCCATGCTTTGTCAACGTATGACATTGTTTCATGCATGTCATAACCTACAGTTATCTCACAAATATATATTATTCGTTTTCGGAACATTTCATAAGCGCAAGCGTTCCGGTTCTGGCACACTCAACAACACTGATAGAATTCATCATCTGAATCAAAAGCTTAATACGTTCCGGCGTATCACAGATTTGAATCATCATATAACTCTTAGACATATCCACGATATCCGCCTTTAAAATATCACAAATTTCCATAATATCCTTACGGTTTGTACGATTATATTTTACTTTCATAAGCATAAGTTCTCTGGAAATACTCTGCTCTTCCTTGAAAGTACGAACCTTGATTATATCAAGTTTTTTATTCAGCTGTTTTTCAATCTGCTCTAAAGTTCTCTGATTACCGCTGCTGACAATTGTCATGCAGGAAATATCCGGATGATCCGTCTCTCCAACGGCCAGTGAATCAATATTAAAACATCTTCTTGAGAAAAGCCCCGCCACTTTGCAAAGAACACCGGAACGGTTCTCAACAGAAATAGAATAAATCTTTTTCATCGTTTTTCCTCCTTATACCAGATCCATCGGATCAATCAGACATTCCATAAGACATGCCTTATCTTCTTTCAGGAATGCATCAATCTTCTGTTCCATTTCCCCGCTGTTTTTCACAAGGAAATATGGCATATCGTAAGCTGCTGCAATGGAAGAAAGTTCCGGGCTGCCCGTCAAATCAACAACGGAATAGTTATCCTCATAAGTAAAATGCTGATACTGACGTACCATTCCGAGGAAATTATTTCGAAGTACAATCACTTTTGCCTTTATACCGTGCTGACGCATTGTTGCTAGTTCCATCATGGACATCTGGAAAGAACCGTCACCACAGACAGCGACAACTTCTCTTTCAGGCATACTGTATTTAGCTCCCATAGCAGCCGGAATCGAATATCCCATGGTTCCCATACCACCGGAGGTAAGAAAATCTCCCTGTTTTACAATATGATATCCGCAGGACCAAATCTGGTTCTGACCCACGTCTGCTACATAAACGGCGTCTTCCGGAAGTTTTCTTGAAAGCATCTGGATAAACGATGCAGGATCCACAAAGTCTGCTGATGGATTGCGTTTTTTTGCCATTGTCTCTGTATATTCATCCAAGATCGCTTTCCACTCTGTAAAATCACCTTTAATTTCCTGCTGAAGCAAATCTTCAAAAATCGATTTACAATCTCCCACAAGCGGAATATGGGGACCCACGTTTTTACCGATTTCTGCCGGATCGACATCGATATGTACTAAAAGTTTATTGCTGATAATAAGGTCAGGCTGGCTGATTGCGCGGTCTGCCACACGTGCACCAACCATAATCAGAAGATCACAATCATTCATTGCACGG
Source organism: Lachnospiraceae bacterium (assembly GCA_017482005.1). The sequence goes on along the minus strand of JAFUOI010000007.1, from coordinate 133,917 downwards.
TTGGCATACGGCTTTCCGTTATTACCAACCATTCCGTAATACATATCATCTTCCGTCGGCATTACTCCGATTCCCATCATCGTGGAGACAACCGGAATATTAAACTTATGAGAGAATTCAAAAAGTTCTTTACGCGCATCTGCAAGAAGAACTCCTCCTCCTGCACAGATAAGCGGACGTTTTGCTTCAGAGAGCTCTTTTACCACTTTTTTAATCTGCGCCATATTACCTTTTACTGTCGGTTTGTAAGTGCGCAGCTTTACCTCTTCCGGATATTTAAACTTAGAAAGGGACGCATTCTGAACATCAATCGGAACATCAATAAGAACCGGACCTTTACGGCCTGTTGTTGCAATATGAAAGGCTTCTTTAAAAATACGCGGAATATCATCTACATCACGCACAAGATAACTGTACTTTACAAAACTTTCCACCGCGCCTGTAATATCCGCCTCCTGGAACACGTCACTTCCGAGAAGTTCACTGTCCACCTGTCCCGTAATGCAAATCATAGGGATGGAATCCGCAAATGCAGTTGCAATCCCTGTAATCAGATTCGTCGCTCCCGGCCCGCTTGTAACGGCACAGACACCGACTTTTCCGGACACACGGTACATACCGCTGGCTGCATGCGCTGCATTCTGCTCCGTACGCACAAGAATACTTTCAATCTCTGAATTTAAAATACTGTTATAAAACGGGCAAATCGCTACACCCGGATATCCGAACACGGAAGTCACACCTTCCATCTCCAGACATTTTACCATTGCATCTGCTCCTAACATTCTTTTCACCTGTCCTTTATACAATAATTTTATACTTCAAGCAGCTTCATGGCCACTCTGACCGCTTCGGCTGCATCTTTTGCATAACCGTCTGCACCGATTTCATCCGCATAATCCTGTGTAATCACGGCACCGCCAATCATAAACTTGGCTTTGACGCCTTTTTCTTTCGCATAGTCTATCACAAGTTTCATCTGTTGCATAGTCGTTGTCATCAAAGCAGACAAACCAACCATTTGTGCCTTCTCTGCAATTGCCGTCTCCACAATCAGTTCTTTAGAGGCATCCTTCCCCAAATCAACAACTCTGTAGCCATAGTTCTTCAGCATAAGAACAACAAGATTTTTACCGATGTCGTGGATGTCTCCCTCCACCGTCGCAACCACAATTGTCGCTTTCGGCGCTGCATCATTGTTTTCAAGCAAAAGCGGTTCTATGTATTCTACTGCCATCTTCATGGTTTCTGCACCGGCAATAAGCTGTGGCAGAAAATAGATTCCTTTATCAAAAAGCTCTCCGACATCATTGATTGCTTTAAGCAATGTTTCATCAAGAAGTGTCTTTGGCGCAACTCCGCTTTCCAAACAACTTTGTGTCAAAGAAACAATCTGTTTTTTATTTCCTTTTAACACTGCCTGATATACTTTCTCCTGTGGTGACTGTACTTCCGCCTTTACCGATGTGACACCATCAGAAGCGAATTGTGCAGACATTTTCTCTTTGCGGGTATTCATCGTCGTAATATAGCGCAGATCCGCCTCCTCTTTGCCCAAAAGCAAATCACTTGCAAGCATACAGCTTGTCAGAAGATCCTGATTCGGATTTGCAATAGCCATTGTCAGTCCGTTTGCAATGGCCATTGTCAAAAATGACGCATTAATATAACCTCTCTCCGGAAGTCCGAAGGAAATATTGGAAAGACCACAGACGGTAGCAAGCCCCAGCTGTTTACAATAGCGGATTGTTTCAAGTGTCTCAAGTGCCGCTTTCGGATTAGCCCCCACCGTTGTCACAAGTCCATCCACAATAATATCTTCCTTTTTCATGCCAAGTTCCAATGCACGATCTAATATTTTATGTATAATTTCTTTCTTCTCTTCCAAAGATTTCGGAAGACCTTCATCCGAAAGAGGCAAAAGGATAAACATGGCTCCGTATTTTTTTGCAAGCGGCAGCAGCTGTTCGAACTTATCTTTCTCATATGAGATTGAATTAATAAGTGCACGGCCGGGATATCTGCGAAGAGCACTCTCCTGCACCTCAACATAAGAAGAATCAATGCATAAAGGAAGCGTTGTAAGAAGGGAAACTTCTTCCATCACCTGAAGAAGGGTCTCTTTTTCATTAATTCCGCTCATTCCCATATTGATATCAAGCACCTGTGCGCCGGCAGCTTCCTGCTGCGCAACAAACTCTTCAACCATGGAATGATCGCCGTTTCGAATCAATTCCTGAAACTTCTTCTTACCGGTCGGATTAATTCGTTCACCAATCAAAATAAATTTATCATCCAGTCCAAAACTGATTGTCTGTCTCTCACTTGACAGATGTCGTAAGCCGGATTTTTCACCGATATTATCTTTATTTGCTTCATAGAGAACGTTGGTTTCTTTCACAAGGGCTGCGATATGCTCGGGAGTTGTTCCGCAACATCCTCCCATAATGGAAGCACCCGCCGTTGCAAGTTGTCTCATCTCCTCGCCGAACCGGTCCGGATTCATGTTATAAACAGTCTTTCCGTCCGCATCCAATGAAGGAAGCCCTGCATTCGGTTTCGCAATTACCGGAACCTGTGCCACCTCTTTCATACTTCTGACTACAGACGCCATCTCCTGCGGCCCCGTAGAACAGTTGACACCGACTGCAGCTGCCCCCAGTGACTGCAACACAACCATCGCCGTTACCGGGTCTGTTCCGAATAATGTCTTTCCATCCGATTCGAAGGTTAAAGTCACCATAACAGGAAGATCACATGTTTCTTTTGCTGCAATAAGCGCAGCTCTTGCCTCCTGAAGGCTCATCATAGTTTCAATAATAAGCAGATCAACTCCGGCACTGACAAGTGACGTAATCTGCTCCTTATATACATCGATCAATTCCTCAAAATCAAGAGTACCCATTGGGGCAAGCTGCTGACCTGTCATGGTCAAATCACCTGCTACAAAAGCTTGCGAACCTGCCGCTTCTTTTGACAACGAAACAAGATTCCGATTCATCTCATCGACGCGCTCCTCAAGGCCGTACTCTGCAAGCTTAATACGATTTGCCGTAAAGGTCGGTGCATACAGGATGTTTGTTCCCGCCTCCACATAAGCTTTCTGCAACTCAATCAGTGCTTCCGGATGCTCTAAAATCCATGTTTCCGGACATTCACCCGCTACAAGTCCCTTTTCCTGCAAATTTGATCCTGTGGCGCCGTCCAGATAAATATATTGTTTTTCACATAATGCATTAAATTCTTTTTTTGTCATATATTAACCTTTCAAAAAACCAATATCACTCCGTCGCACAGCTTCCTATAATATTTCAAGCAAATGTTCGAAATATGCGGGAAGCGGAGCATTTGTTTCGATATATTCTCTGCTGACCGGATGAACAAATCCCAGGGTCATTGCATGCAAACACTGCCCCTGACACTTGTATTTTGACGTTCCTCTTCCATATACCTCATCGCCTAAAAGCGGATAGCCTTTGGAGGACATATGGACACGGATTTGATGTGTACGACCGGTTTCAAGTTCGCATTCAATATAAGTATGTTCCCGAAATCTTTTAAGAACCTTGTAATGCGTCACCGCTTCTTTTCCATCCGGCGTTACCGCCATTTTTTTGCGGTCTTTTTTGTCACGTCCGATGGGTGCGGAAACGGTCCCTTCCTCTTCTTTTATTACTCCACAGACAATCGCACGGTACCTGCGGGTAATACTATGTTCTTTGAGCTGCTGTGCAATATCGTTATGTGCACGGTCATTTTTACAAATCAGAATGGATCCCGTTGTATCCATGTCAATCCGATGTACAATCCCCGGTCTAAGAACCCCGTTAATTCCGGAAAGATTGTCTTTACAATGATACATGACAGCATTTACAAGGGTTCCGCTGTAATGTCCTGCCGCAGGATGTACCACCATACCTTTTGGCTTGTCTACCACAAGGATATCCTCATCTTCATATAACACGGAAAGCGGAATCTCTTCCGCTATAATTTCCGGTTCCACTGCCGGTGGTATCATAAATTCTATCTTGTCCGCATCTTTTACCTTATAATTGGGTTTTACGGCTTTTCCGTTAACAAAAACTTTGCCGTCCTTTAATAACTTTTGAAGAAAAGAACGAGACAAGGTATCTATGCTCTGTGCAAGTACTTTGTCAATTCTTTCCTCTTCCATATCACTTGTAACATCAAGTACGATTCTTTCTTCTTTCACGTTTTATTGCCCCTGTTTATTTCGGCCTGCGATAACTGTTTTTTTTCTGGATACTGAGGGAAATAAATTGCAAATCCTCCTCTTTGCAGAAAAACAAAATAAAAATAATAAACAAACCGGTTCCGACAGACACAAATATATCTGCCACATTAAAAATCGGAAAATCGATCAGACTAAAATAGAAAAAGTCAACCACATAATCAAGACGAAGTCTGTCGATCATATTTCCGATTCCGCCTGCACCTATCATGACAAGAAATACGTGCCACGGACGATACTTACGCGATACAGGTGCTTTCATCAGCACAAAAACAATTGCTGTCAACATGACAACCGCCGCAAACACAAAGAATACCTTTCCGTTCTGCAACATACCAAATGCGGCTCCTCTGTTTTCCAGATATTGAAGCTTGAAAACTCCGGGAATCAGTTCTATCGCCGGTTGGTCTTTTAAGTGTTTTACGGCAAAAAATTTAGTCACCTGATCAAGTGCTGCCAGCACGATAAAAGCAAGCAAATCAATTAAAAGTTGAACTATTTTTTTCTTTTTCGGAGATAATTTTTTAGTCATATTTTTCCTCGTCACTTACATAAATCTCGTTAACAGCCGCAAGAAGTTCTTCCTCTGTCACAGTTGTATCTATATATGCTTTTCCGATTTTCTTCAAAAGTATAAATTTGATTTTTCCATCTTCCATTTTTTTGTCACTCTTTGTTAAGTTAACAATCTCCTGTGGATTGATATCTTCCACGGTAATCGGAAGGTTAAACGGAACAAACATATCCCTGATTTCATAATACTCATCAAAAGAAAGAAGCTGTCTTTTATATGCGATAAAGGAAGCTGCAACCATCCCCAGTGCTATGCATTCACCATGCATAAGTTCAAAACCTTTTGCCTTTTCAATTGCATGACCGATTGTATGACCGAAATTGAGCAATGCACGATCTCCGTTTTCTGCCCAATCTTTCTCAACTACAAGACGTTTGATATTACAGCAGTTATATACCATCAGGCGGATTACTTCAGGATCTTTCTCGTATACTTCATACAGATTATTAATAATCCAACCATAAAATGTACCGTCTTTAATTAGGGCAGACTTAAGAACCTCACCCATCCCCGCATAGAACTGCCTCTCCGGCAGTGACTTAAGAGTATTTAAGTTCATATAAACAAATTTCGGCATATAAAATGCACCGACCATATTTTTATACTGTAAAAAGTCAACTCCTGTTTTACCACCGATACTGCTGTCCACCTGTGAAAGCAAAGTGGTCGGAATCTGCGCAAAAGATATACCCCGAAGATAGGTCGCTGCCGCAAAGCCGGTTAAATCTCCTACCACTCCTCCTCCGAGGGCTATCAACATATCTTTTCTGCCGACATGGTTTTCAATCAAAAACTCATACAACTTCTGAACCGTGTCAAGATTTTTACTGTTTTCACCTGCCGGAAATGCATAAACAATACATGTTTCACAAACCTTCTCCAGCTCTTTTTTTACTTCCTGCGCATAAAGCGGTTCTACGTTGGAATCTGTTACAATACAAATTTTGCCAGCGGTAAGTTCATATTCCTTCCATACTTCCAAAAGATTGTCAAAACTTTCCTCAAATATAATCGGATAGCAGAACTTCTTGTCCTTACTTACCTGCATAACCTTTGATTCTAATGTTGTAATCAAAATTTTTCCTCCTTATTACCGAACAAAACTTCCTGCCGTTGACAGGAAGTTTTGCAGATATCTCATATGTATTATCTTTTCAAATTGACCTGCGATTTAAAATTCAGAATTAATGGAAGGAACATCAAATGATCCTGCCAGAATATCCTGAAAATCGCCTGAAATATCAACACTTGCCGGAGTAATAATAAATATATAATGTGAAATCTTCTGGAGATTTCCGGCAATGGCAAAACATGAACCGGATGTAAAGTCAATAATTCTCTGTGCTATATCTACATCAAGGCCCTCAAGATTAAGAACTACGGTCCTGTTTGCAAGTAATGTTTCGGTAATTTCTCTTGCATCTTCTACTGTTGTCGGTTTAATCACACAAACTTCCATTCCACTCACCCCTCTTTTCGGCTGCTGTTTCATAGGTGTTATCTTAGGTGTTGTCTTCGCCTTCGGCGTCTCGTCTAAATACTCTTCTTCCTCTGCCTTGGCAAAAACTTTCTTTTTCGGTTTCTCCTCTAAATATTCTTCCTCTGTATCATATTCATCATCATAATCATCATATTCATCCGGATTTAATTTCATTGAATTGATCAGCTTATCTAATACCATGATTTTTCTCCTTACACATTGACATTTTTCTGACTGTAATCTCTCTCTCCGAAAATACTCGTTCCGACTCTGACATAAGTAGCTCCTTCCTCCGTTGCAACCTGATAGTCACCACTCATTCCCATAGAAAGAGAATCCATAGATACATTATCAATGTTTTTACGCATTATGTCAACAGATAATTGTTTTAAATTTCGGAAATACTGTCGATTATCCTCCGCATTTTCAACATAAGGTGCTATGGTCATCAATCCCTTAATACATATACCCGGAAGTTTGGAAATATGTTCCACAAGCTCCGTTGTCTCCTCTGTTTTCAGTCCGAACTTTGACGCTTCCTGCGCCACGTTAACTTCAATTAATATATTGACCGTAACATTCTTCTTTACCGCTTCCTTGCTGATCTCCTCCGCAAGGCGAAGCGAATCAACGCTGTGAATAAGGTATACTTTATCTACAATATATTTCACTTTATTCCGCTGCAGATGTCCAATCATATGCCACCGGATATCTTTCGGAAGGGTTTCGTATTTCTCCACAAGCTCCTGCACTTTGTTCTCACCGAAATCACGACATCCATGCTCATAAAGAGTTTTAATTGATTCTGCCGGATACGTTTTACTCACAGCAATTAGCTGGATTTCCTGCTTATTGCGCCCTGCCTTTTCACAAGCCGCTTCTATATTCTCATGTAGCGTATCATAATTTTTTGTAAGCATGTTTCCGTCCTTCTGTTGCTTCAAAACAACTATTCATAAATAAAATCATCCGCATTTACTGTCGATGCATCCAAAACAATATAATCATACTCCGATAAACCGTATTTTGTATTGGATTTCACAATGGAATATTCCTCATTGGAATACAAAATCGTAATAGAAGTAAAATCAGCATAACCTTTATTTATATTGTAAACGCCAATCAGCGTTCCTACTTTGCTGATCTGCATCTTTTGTGACGAATCTGTTTTGCAGATGTGATCACCAATTTTAAAATTGCTTGTATCTACATAATAGTACTCATCATCAGCATAATAGATCTTCGCTTCTATATTTTTAGTCACAAGTTCACCCTCTTCATTGTAACTTTCGCGAAGAAATTTGCCCGTTGTCCCGCCGCCTGATGAATCCTGCCGGTATTCCATCGGTATCAAAAAAAATTCCTGTTCGGCAATGGCGCTGTTTGGTACTTTCAACCCTTTTTCCTGTTGATACAATATTTCAAAATCGATATACCTATCCGTCGCAAACGTAATCATGGAATTTGTAAAATCAAGTTTTACATAGGTTCCGTCTGCATTCTCCAGAACATTGATTTTTGCCCACGAAGTGTATTGGTTTTTTAAAAATTTCACTTCAACATACTCTTCTTCCAATAATTCTTCCGCGCGGGCTTTTTCCATCGGAATAACAATTGACCAATTTTCAGAACGTATAAGCTTATATGCTTTATCTTCCGTTCCTACAAGCTGATTCGACTCCAACTGAGTTTGCGCTTTCCTCTCATCACCAAACAAGTCCTTTGAGACATTTTCAGCAGCCAGATTTTCATATCCGTCTATACCATATACCACCACTCCGCTGGAAGGCGCATACTGGAAAGATACATTATCCGCCGAACTGCCCAATATGGAATTGATATTACTAAGCATATTGTAATTGGACAGTTTCAATGCCATACCGTCAACCTGTCCTTTAAAATCATATATCCTGTCAAAATCCCTGCCGGAAAACGCATTCTGAAAATGAATGGCATTATTCTGAATATCGCTCAGATCCCTGTCCGAAAACAATATCTCCTCCTCATTGGCTTCCATCATCTCTGCAATTTTTCCCGAACTATCCAATGTGTAAATCAAATCACCACAAGCAACATGCTCCGACTCTCTGGCAAAAAAATTAATATATCCCGTTCCGTTAGCCGAATAAACCGTCTCATCACGAAGTGCAATTCCTTCATAAACATTCGGCAAACTGAGGGATCCTTCCACAACTTCATATCCGACAATATGTTTCGTATTAAAATACATAATTATACAAATAACCATATACACAAGAATAACTGCAAAAACAATCATTCCCGGATTCATCTGAATCTTACCCGGTCTGTATTCGCTTATGTTTGTAATATTGTTTTTCTTCTCTGCCACTTACGTCTCCTCAAGAAAAAGCCCCGGACAAGGATCCGAGGCCTAATATTCATTCTTATTATAAAGATACGATTACCTTTTCTTTTAATGCCTCCGGCAACTCATCTTCATTCACTCCGACACTGAGTACGAAGTCAATTCCGAATGTCGTGCCAAGTTTTTCCAGCTTATCGATAATCGGTGTAATATCTTTATCTTCAAGGTATGCAATACTTAAAAAGTTATCAAGGAACATCATCTGAAGATCATGATCCTGTGAAATAATACCACAAAGAAATCCGACAAATTCATCACTTGTTGCAATCATGTAATCAGATACATTGATCAGTCTGACTTTATTATTCAGCTCATACATATGTTTGCTATTCTTGTCAAGGTATACAATATTACCGGTAGCTTCAAGCACCTGTGTGTTTACCTTATCCAATAGATGTTTTGTTTTTCCTTTACCCTTATTTCCGACGATTAACTGAACCATATGTAAGCCCTCCTATTGATAAGTATCATTTCGGAATTTTTGTGCAATTTGATGTTTCTTTGCACTCTTCCGATATTGTTTATTATAAATTATATCCTAATAAAAAACAACCATTTTCCACTTTTTTTATAGTTTCCTGTCAATTTAAATCTGATCCAGCAACGAGGTCATTTCCTGATATAAAAATTGTCTCTCGCTGCAGTTTAAAATAACGGAAACATACGGATTTCCGGAAGAATCTTTACTTAAAAGAACCAGGCAGTTTCGAGCCGCAGCAGTGGTTCCTGTCTTTCCCCCGACAATGCTGATTCCTTCCGGCGGAGCATAATCCCCACGCAGGAAAAGATTGGTTGTCCCACAGGTATATTCTTTTGGATTTCCCTGGGCATTGTAATAGATTGTCTCGTATGTATCAAGATGAATAATCTGGGTAAATTCAGAGTATTTTATTGCCTCCTGAAAAATCAAATACATGTCATACGCACAGGAATAATGTTCATCCTGTGTAAGACCATGAGGATTTTTAAAATTAGAATTGGTCGCTCCCAGAGCCAATGCCTCCTCATTCATCATCTCGCAAAATGCTTCTTCAGTACCACCGACGTTTTCAGCTATCATGATTGCAACATCGTTTGCAGACTGCATCAGCAAAGCATGAAGTGCCTGATCCAGAGTCATGGTATCTCCTGCTTCCAGTCCAAGCAAAGTTGCTCCGCTCTCATTGATCTTAACATTCTCCGATGCCGTGAGAACCATATCCAGCTCCCCATGTTTCAGTGCAACAAGCGCTGTCAAAACTTTTGTAAGACTCGCCGGCGCCAATTGCATATGTTCATCTTTTGCATAGACAATCCGATTGCCATTGACATCACAAAGTACACCTGAAAGTGCTTGCGACATATCTACTGCATCCAATGCAAGTGTAGTATCGTCACGAAGACACAAGTCATCGGCAAAGGAGTCTGCTTTTCCTGCTTCGCCGACACTGGAACTGCTCTTCTCAAAGCGGTAAGCACTGACATTTACCTCCGGGTCATATGACATCGGAAGTTCAGTCCCCTTGCATCCACCAAGCACAAGGCATGACACCAACAATATTAATGTAACCGCGCTCACTCTATTTGTACATTTCACGCCACTCAAGGTCTCCTCTACTCAATGATTTAATGAGAAGTTCCGCTGTAGCAAGGTTAGTTGCAAGCGGAATGTTGTGCATATCGCATAATCGCACCAAATTATTAACATCCGGCTCATGAATCTTTTGTGTATACGGATCTCTCAGAAAGATTACAAGGTCAATCTGATTATGCTCAATCTGGGCACCGAGCTGCTGCTCTCCGCCAAGATGTCCGGCAAGGTATTTGTGAATGCTCAGATTTGTAACCTCTTCAATTAGACGCCCCGTCGTTCCGGTAGCATATAATTCATTCTTGCTTAAAATACCACGATACGCAATACAAAAGTTCTGCATCAGTTTCTTTTTCGCATCATGTGCTATCAGTGCAATGTTCATATGTAATACCCTCTCTCACATTATGTATATTTTCTTATACACTGCAGTCTTACATTCAGTACTACCCCCATACCGATATATAAACTGAGCAGTGATGTTAACCCATAACTGACGAATGGCAACGGAATTCCGGTATTAGGCAAAACACCTGTCGCAACCGAAATATTGATAAAACTTTGAAACCCGATCAGCGTTGCCATTCCCGACGCAATCAGTGTTCCTGCAAGATCCTTCGCCTTTCTTGCCGTCATCAGACATTCAAGTGTAATCAGAAGAAGCAATACTATCACTGTACATCCCCCGAAAAATCCGAGTTCCTCTCCAACAATTGCAAAAATAAAGTCCGTTTGAGGCTCCGAAATAAAATTTCCGTTTTTAACGGAACTGATCTCATTATTATTTAAACCTTTTCCGAAAAGCTGTCCGCTTCCGATGGCAATTTTAGAGTTGTCCTGCTGATATCCCTGCGTCGTCGCATATTCTTCAGGATTTAACCATGCAAGAATACGCGTCTGCTGATAATCCTTGATCAGTTCCTGATCCGGTTGCAGCACAATTGCGAGAAAAATAATCGCCGCAGGAATAACAACAACCAGGACTCCGAATATGATTCTGTAACTCAGCCCGCCGATAAAAAGCAATGCACAAAACAGCAAACCAATCATAATACTCGTCGAAAGATCGGGCTGTCTGTAAATAAGCAAGAGCGGCGGAACCAACAGTGCTATCATCATCAATATCGTCTTCAGAGAACTGATAGATTCCTTATGTTTCATAATAAACTGTGCAAAAAATAAAATCAACATAATTTTGGCTGTTTCTGACGGTTGAAAACGAATACCCGCGATAGAAACCCAACGCTGTGCGTTATTTGTCGATTCACCGAAAAACTCTACCAAAAGAAGCAAAAGCACATTCGCAACATATATCACCCAATAAAACCGCAGAAATGTTGAATAATCAAAAAGCGAAATAACTATCATCAAAAACAATCCCATTACAAATCCAAGAATCTGCTTTGACTGATAGGATTCGTTCGCACTTCCGATGACAAGAATTCCGATGACCGTCAGTGCAACCAACATGAGTATTAACTTAAAATCATAATCTCTGACACGATATCTCTTTAGCATATTCTCACCAAAATACATTTATTTTTCGTTTACTGACTTCTATTTCCATTTTGCCCGGTTCAATTTGGATATAACGCGACAATACTTTGGCAATATCCTTTTTTATCAACTCCATCATTTCCGGAGAACAATTGAACCGGTCCGAAATCAGGAGAATTTTCAGTCTGTCTTTCGCAATATCTTTTGATCTTTTTTTGTGAAACAAACTTTTTATGCTCATGCCCTGATCCTCCTTTAATTCTTCTGAAATATTCCGGCAAAACGGAACCATACAGATTTTTCTTTTTCCGGATCAAAGATCGGAACATCTTCTCCCAATATTCTGTTACATATATTCATGTAGGCTCTGCCTGCAATGCTCTGCCCGCAGACAAGGGGTTCTCCGTGATTGGTAGAAACAACAACTTCTTCATCGTCATATACTGCACCAATCAAATCTACCGATAAAATATCTACAACATCCGCCACACTCATCATATCTCCGCGACGTATCATATCACTTCGAAGCCTGTTTACAACAAGATCCACTTTTCCGACTTCATAAGCATGCAAAAGTCCGATAATTCTATCTGCGTCACGAATTGCAGAAACTTCAGGTGTCGTCACGACAATGGCCCTGTCCGCACCCGCAATGGCATTTTGAAACCCTCTCTCTATTCCCGCCGGACAATCCAGCAATATGTAATCAAACTGTTCTTTCAACTGTGTCGTCAGTTTTTTCATCTGTTCCGGATTAACCGCCGTCTTATCTCTCGTCTGTGCACACGGCAAAAGGTATAATCCCGGATAACGTTTGTCCTTAATCAGAGCCTGTTTAACCCTGCAATGACCTTCCACAACATCTACCAGATTATAAACAATCCGGTTTTCAAGTCCCATAACCACATCAAGATTACGAAGACCGATGTCTGTATCAATCAGTACAACTTTTTTCCCTAAATAGGCAAGTCCTGTTCCTATGTTTGCTGTCGTTGTAGTTTTACCTACACCGCCTTTTCCGGATGTAATGACAATTACTTCACTCATATTTTTTCCTCAACTTTCATGAAATATTTGTCCCCCGCAGCTTACTCACTGAGAAACTGCAGTAATTCTTCCGTATTTGTCAAATCATCAAAAACGATTTCTTCTCCTTTCAGGTATGCCATTTGCGGAGCAGTCTGTTTCTTTCTGCCCCATAATCCTTTTCCTTTGTTGATTCCTTTGTACTCTCCGATGCGTAAAGACTCCGGATTCATGGACAACGCCGCCACAAAATGCGGTTTGCCGTCTGCACCGGCATACGCGGAACCTTCCAGCTTTCCAAGTACAATAATGTCTTTTTTGGATATGATACAGCTTCCCTTTTCCACATGACCGAGAACAATAACACTCTGTTCTGTTTCAAGAACATTTTTCCCGGTCAGATTTCCTTTAAAAAACTGTGCACAATCCCCTTCCAGAAGTTCCTGCACCCGTCCTACCGCACGATCAAAAACTTCATCGCTTTCTCCGGATACCACACAGACAATATTGACACTGCTTGTCTCCCGGATTACATCCAAAATAGCATTTTCTTCCTCTTCAGTATTCTTTCTGCCCTCAAATGTGACTGCAAGTTTTGCTTTCCCGAAAAATTTTTCCGACTCTTTAAACTTTTCTTTTATTTCAGAGAGAACCTCATCCATAGTTGCCTGATCATCTATGACAATCTTGATCCCGCTCGAAAAACTTTTCAGTCTGACCTTTTCCTTCATGCCATCATCCTTCCTCAGTCTAATCTCCGGTCACCTGTGTTGCATTTTCAGCTTCCGCTGTTCCTGTGATTAATTCTTCCTCTTTTTCAAGCTTAAAGTAGTACATAATCACATCTTTTGTCATCTGCGCCGCATTGTCGGATGCATATCCGTACGCAATACGTGTTGCAATGGCGATTTCAGGATTTTCATATGGCGCATAACATACGAACAACGCATGGTTCGGCCGCTTTTTGTTTTCCTGCGCCGTACCGGTTTTACCGGCAACATTGACCGATAAACCTTCATAATATTTTTTATCCTGTACCACCTGCCTCATACCGGAATGTATCGCATTCCATGTGGACTGGGATAATTCCAACGTATTACGAAGCTCCGGCGTATAGTCTTTCAGAAGATTTCCTTCCGAATCTGTCGTTTTATCAAGAAGGCTGAGATTGTAGCAATTTCCGCCGTTGGCGACCGTTGTCACATAACGGGCAAGTCCGACTGTAGAATAGTTGTTATTACCCTGTCCGATGGAAGAACGAATCGCATCAAAATCCGACACCTTCGGTGCACTTTCCGAAATCTCAATTCCGGATTTATCTGATAAACCAAACTCATCCGCATAATACGCGAGTTTGGATAAACCTGTGTCACTGTCATACACACCGTCCAGACGGCTTAAACGATATCCCGTCTCATAAAAATAACAGTTACATGAATTACCGATAGCTCCCGACGTGCTAAGTGCACCATGCGCACTCGGCGCAATCCAACACTTCGCAACCGGTTTAATTGTATCCCATGTCCCTTTACAAATAATATCTTCCCCCGGACTGACAACACCTTCTTCCAGAGCCGTAGCAGCCGACACCATCTTAAATGTTGATCCCGGAGCCGACAACTGCTGGGTAGCATAATTCCACATCGGCTGTGAAAGGTCGTTATATATCTTGTTATAATACTCTGAATCAATGGAGTTTGTCAGACGGTTATTATCGTATCCCGGATATGTTACACAGGCACGGACTTCCCCTGTATTTACATCTGTAACAACACAGGAGCCCGAGCATGGATCAAGGGCAAGCTGCGCCGGTGTTATATCAAGATTCCTGATTTTTTCCATTAAAAATGCATAAGATGTCTTTGCACCGCTCTGAAGGGCCGCCTTCTCTTCATCTGTTCCGTCAATCACATTCTGTTCAAACAGAAGAAGACATACCTGCCTTCCCGTAATACGGTCTTCAAGTAACATATACTTATACAAACGCTTATTGAAATAAGAATCCAGAACAATATTCTCAGTAATATAATCAATCAGTTTCAGATAAATTTCTTCGGAATCAGAATATTGAGACTCCAAATCCAATCTGGTAATATCAATCCATCCCTTTGAAATCAGATAATTCAAATATTCCTTTAAACTTATATTTTCATCCACTTTCCAAGCAAGATAAGTTTCATCTTCCTTATCAATTTCACTTGATTTTATGACATCTTTTTCCTCGAGCATATCAACAATTGCAAGCTGATACACCTGATATTCCAAAGGAAGTCTGTCATACGGAGTTGCCACTGTCTCAAGTTCATTTTTTAAACTGTCAACAACCGTTTGCTGTTTTGTCTCAAACGCGCTGTAAACCGCTTTTTCCGTTTCTTTTGCATTCGGTTCGGTAAAATGACCCGTGTCAATAACATTGTTATTAAACAATGCAAAATATACATCGTAAATCGGAATACGAATCTTGGATGCTGATGCATTTTCCGGCGGAATATACTCTTTTGTATTTTCAATATTGGAAACAAGAATACCCGCAATTTTTTGTTCAAGCAAATTGTAGACAGCCTTCTGCAAATCTTTATCTATTGTAAGATAAACATCATTTCCGGCAGATGGTTCTTTACGGTCACTGGTCTCGATTACTTTTCCCAGATTGTCCACGTAAACAACCTCAGTACCTTTTATTCCCTGCAAAGTTGTTTCCATATATTGTTCAATACCGGATTTTCCGACAATATCCCTGAGTGAATATTTCTCATCTTCCTGAGAAAGCTCTTCATATTCTTCATTGGATATCTTACCGATATAACCGATCAGATGAGAAAAATATACACTGTCTACGTATTTTCTCACTGTATCTTCCGTCACAGAAACTCCATCAAGACTTTCGCTGTTTTCCATAACCATCGCAACCGTCTCTTCCGAAACATCTTTGGCTACCGTTGTTGCGATATATTTCTGATACCCGTTCAAACTCATGGCATAACGGATTGTAACAATCTGTAGCAATTTTTCCTTCGTATAACCGCTTCCGACAACAAAATCCGAATCCGTATCCCCCGGATCCATATATTCTCCGACCGCAAATTTCTTTGTACCGGCCAGATACATAATGACATCCTGTGCCGTTGCGGTTCGCTGTGCATAAGTCAGTTTATCCGTGTATGCCTGTCCGTACACATCTGCAAGGAAACGCAGAAGCTGCGATCCTTCCACCGTAAAAACGAAATTATTATTTTCATCCAAAATAATATCAAAATCATTCTCAATACGATCTCCGCCTGTTTCTATCATATCAATCAGCGTCGAAATCGTATCATTGAGACGTTTGTTTTTACCGTTGCCCGACTCGAAGACATCCTCAATCGTCACGGAATAGGCCAGCTCATTATAGGCCAAAAGCTGTCCGTTTCGATCATATATATTACCCCTCGTACTTGGTATAGTCCTCTCTTTGCGAATCGTCAATTTAAAATTATCCAAATATTCACTTCCGTTAACAATCTGGAGATCAAACAAACGATAGATCAAAATTCCAAACAAAGCCGTGAAGGTGATAATCAAGACAAAAATTCTGGATGTTATCATATTCAGAACAGATTCTTTGATCGCCCTAAGCAAAATTATCCTCGCTCCTTTTTTCTTCCTGTTCCATTTTTCCCATGACAAAACGGATAAACGGATAAAGCATCAGTGTTATTACAATCGTATACACAACCTCCGGTATCATAATATGAGTCATGTAATGTGTGAATTGAAATCTTCCTCTGAGCAGAAATCTCAGAACATAATAAACAAAGCCAAACACCAGATCACTGGTGGCAATAAGTACAATCGGCAGTTTAATATCTTCTTTATAGAAAATCTGCTTAAAATTTCCGTTAATATATCCTATATACATATAAATCAGCGCATGGAAACAAAGCACATCTCCAAAAAAAATATCATAGAGAAGTCCTGCCGAAAATCCCACAAGAAGTCCACATGTTTTTCCACACATAAATCCAAATGCCGCCGTCAGAATAATAAGCAGATTCGGGGAAATACCACCGAAAGATATCGTCCGAAACAAAGTAGACTGCAGAACGAAACATACGATGACCATAACTGTTATAAAGATGTTACGTTTCATTTTTTCAGTCCCTCTTCCGAATAATCCTTTTTTAAATCCGTGATTACAAGCACCTCTTCCAAATGTGCAAAATCCACCGCCGGTGTCAAATATCCCGAACTTGTCAGATTATTTGCATCCGCACTGATGGCCGATATGTATCCGATAAGTATTCCCGGAAGATACTTTGTACTGATATGGGAGGTAACTACTTTGTCGCCCTCTTTTACAGCCGTCTTACCGTTGACCAATTTGGAAAATGTTATCACACCTTTTTCCATTGTTTCGAGATTTCCCTGTACCATACAGGAATCTTCCGTTGAAAGTACAGTGGCGCTGACATTTGAGTTATCATCAATGATTGAAAGCACTTTGGCCCAATCATTTCCCACTTCCGTCACACGGCCTACAAGTCCGCTTCCCGCCATGACATTCATATCAATCTGAATACCGTCCTTACTTCCTTTGTTAATAACAAACGTATGGAACCAGTTTCCGGAATCCTTAGCTACAACTCTTGCACCGACCTTTTCAAACTCGGCATATTCCTGATCCAGTTTATACAATTGGCGTAAATTGTTCAGTTCATATTTGTCCTGCTGAAGGGAATTGTTTTCAATCGTAAGGGCATCTACCTGTTCCTGTAATCTGTCATTTTCCGCAAGCACATTTTTAAGAGAATCCAGTTCCTCGGAACGATCTGACATCCATTCTCCGATCCGGCTGACTCCGGACTGAAACGGAATAACGACAGCTCCGGCAAAATTGCTGAGCGGAGCTGCGAAAAAATCTGTAAAAAATGTGATTGCCATAAAAAGGACACAGATAACTGTCATAATCAGCAATAAGTATTTACTTGGAATCGTAAACTTCTGCCGTTTTCGTCTCATTATCTTCCTCCGTTACCCATACCTTCGATGGAATATGCTACTGTTTTATAATTGTCATCTGCAATTACCTTGGAAAGACCTATTGCAACACTTTCCACCGGATGTTCGGAAACATTGACTTTCAGTCCTGTTCCATTGCTGATCAACTGGCTCAGATGGCTGACCTGGCAGGCTCCTCCCGTCAGATAAACCCCTTGTCTGTAAATATCTGCCGCAAGTTCAGGCGGAGTTCTCTCCAAAATCACTTTAATATTATCAATAATCGTATTGAAATGTTCTTTTAAACACTCTACAACAAGCTGTGTCGGAATTTCTCTTTCCACCGGAAGACCTGTCACAATATCGCGACCGTACACGACAGCACCTTTTCCTTCTTCCTCCAGCTGTGCAAGGGACATCTTGACTTTTTCAGCTGTCTTCCCGCCGATAATTAGATTGTATTCTTTACGGACTGCATTACGGATTGCATCATCAAATTTTTGTCCCCCGACCTTAATCAGTTTGCTTAAAACAATACCTCCGAGAGAAAGAATTGAGATTTCCGTTGTGTCATAGCCGACATCGACAACAAGAACACCCTGTGAATTTTTAACATCAATTCCGAGGCCGAGTCCATCTGCAATCGCCTTCTCGACAACCATAACCTTTTTCGCTTTCACATTGGCATTCTTAACCAGATCATAAAATGCTCTCTTTTCCACTTCCGTCACATCGGTCGGAACAGCAATATAATAATCTGCCGGTTTTACCGATCCGTCACAAAGATCCGAAATAAAACACTTCACAAGTGTCTGCATATTCTTGATGTCCGCAATAACTCCGTTGCACAGCGGATAAGAAATATGAATATTTGCCGGCGCTTTCTCATACATTTCAAAAGCAGCATCTCCATAGGCAAACAGATAATCCTTGTTCTCAATCGCAATTATATTTTTTTGACAGAATATATTCTGGTCACCTTTTTCATAAATTTTAATATTACAGGTACCTAAATCAATACCATATGCACTGGAAGCCATTATAAAACTCCTTTCTCTCTTAAGCTTATGTACGTATTATCCCCGATAATTATATGGTCAAGCAGGGGAACTTCCATGATTTGCGCTGCTTCTTTCAGCCGCTTCGTCAAATCAATATCATCTTTACTCGGCGAAGGATCGCCGCTTGGGTGATTGTGCAACAGAATCACAGACGCAGCGTTGCACATGAGTGCCTGTCTGAATATCTCTCTGGCAGACAGAATAGACGCGTTTAAGTTACCGATGGATAACCTTACATCCGTAATCCGGCTGTCTTTACTGTCCATATAGACTGCAACACAATGTTCCTTTTCCAAATGCCGCATCTGTTCCATATATGCATCCGCAACTTCACCCGGACGCCGGAAACAGATATCATTTTTTACCTTTGCTTTTGCAATCCGATTTGAAAGCTCTGCGACTGCTTTCAGTTTGACTGCTTTGACTTCCCCTATCCCTCCGATTTCCATAAGCTGATTCAAAGTGACATGGTGAAGCCCTTCAATACCGCGTCTCTCCCCGCACGCCTCTAAAACTCTGCACGCTAATGTAACCGCATCCTCGCCTTTTGTACCGGTACGAAGGATAATGGCAAGAAGTTCTTCATCACTGAGAGACTCTGCTCCGGACTGCAAAAATTTGTCGTAAGGAAGAAGCTGTATTTTTCCGTTTTCTTTTCTTTGATACATAGTTTTACCTGATTGTTCTTCAGACAAACAGATTTTATAAAAAACGATAGATAATAATCCCAATCAAAATGCCGATGATGCTCGCCACCGTGATCTTTATCGTAAGTCCGAATGTCAGAACCATGATTCCGAGATCCAGAACAACCGGTGATGTAAGACCGAAACTCTGTCCGTAATTTAAGAATGAGTTCGGAAACAGCGATCCGATAAAACCACCGATGACAATGCCTGCCAAAATCATAAGAAAACAGGCCCAATTGTTTTTTCCTCTCATTTGTATCCTCCAGATTTCATTTGCAAAACACTAGATATATCTTAACACACACCAAAAAGTATGTATATAAAATTCGTGGTTTTTTTTTCGACTAAAAATCCTTTATTGTGAGTTTGGACACATCTATCACTCCGTCATCTTTCATACTTTGAAGTGTTCTGAGCATTCCGTACTTGGCATGCGGAAACGTGAGCCCGCCCTGCATATAAACAGCGTACGGCGGCTTAATCGGCCCGTCTGCCGAAAGCTCAATGGACGATCCGGAAACAAAAGCTCCAGCCGCCATAATAACAGGTGCATCATACCCCGGCATATCCCACGGCTCCGGCGTCACAAAACTGTCGACAGGTGCCGCCGCCTGAATTCCTTTGCAGAAGGAAATCACACCTTCCGGATTTCCGAAAGTAATTGCCTGAATAATATCATATCTATCTTCTGTTGCATTAGGAACAACAGAAAAACCCAGACGTTCATAAATGTTCGCGGCAAATATTGCGCCTTTCAGCGCAGAAGCCGTAACGGTCGGTGCCAAAAACAAACCTTCATAGAACGAGGAAAGTACTCCGAGAGATGCTCCCACTTCTTTTCCGAGTCCCGGCGAAGTCAGGCGATACGCGGCATTTTCCACACACTCTTTTTTCCCCGCAATATAGCCTCCGATCGGTGCAAGTCCGCCTCCCGGATTTTTAATCAGTGAACCGACAACCATGTCCGCTCCCACATCCGTCGGCTCAATACGTTGTACAAATTCACCGTAACAATTGTCCACCATACAGATAATGTCCGGTCTGATTTTCTTAATAAATGAAATCAGCTCGCCAATCCGCTCTACCGAAAGAGTTTTTCTCGGCTCATATCCTTTGGATCGCTGAATCGTTACCATTTTTGTCTTCTCATTTACGGCATTTCGGATTCCATCCCAGTCAAATTCACCGTCTTCAAGAAGATCTACCTGCCGATAAGTAATGCCGTATTCCCGAAGCGAACCTTTCGACTCGCGGATTCCTATCACTTCCTCCAATGTATCATAGGGTTTTCCGACCGGAGAAAGAAGTTCGTCCCCCGGTCTTAAATTGCTCATAAGCGCCAGTGCCAGTGCATGGGTTCCGCATGTAATCTGCGGACGCACAAGAGCATCTTCCGTATGAAAGAGATTCGCATACACCTGCTCAAGCGTATCACGGCCAATGTCGTTGTATCCATAGCCGGTCGTTCCAAGGAGACACGCTTCACTAACTTTTGCATCCTGCATTGCCTTAACTACTTTCAGCTGATTGTACTCCGCCGTCTCATCTATACGTGCAAAACGTTCTTTGCATGTCTCAAGGACTTTCTCTCCAAACGCAAGTACATCCTCATCAATAGATAACCCTCTGTATATATCTTGTAACTGTGTCATTTTAACTTTCCTCCGGAATATTTCTCATCTTTAATTGCTGCATCATGTAAGCAAGAAGTTTTTCATCCTCCCGGCCGAGTACATCTCTCTGTACCCATACAACGTCCGGTTCTCTTTTAAACCATGTTATCTGCCGTTTGGCAAAATGTCGTGTATCTCTTTTGATCAGATAGACTGCTCTTTCCAAATCTGTTTTTCCCTGCAGGTAATCAATAATTTCTTTGTAGCCAAGCCCCTGCATCGCAGTACTTTCACGTCTGCATCCCATGGCAAGAAGGCCTTCAACCTCCCCAATAAGACCTGCATCAATCATGATATCCACCCGCTTATCGATGCGCTCATAAAGCTTAGCTCTATCATCATTTAAAACAAAATAGCAAAAATTGTACGGTGACTTTTTGGCTCTCTGCTGCATATTGTGCTGTGATATCTTTTCCCCCGTCTGCCGGTTATATTCAATGGCACGGATAACCCGCTTTACATTATTTTCATGAATCTCCTGTGCCGCCTGCGGATCCACCTGGGCAAGCATCTCATGAAGGAAATGCGCCCCCTTTAATTCCGCCAGGTTTTCCAGTTCTCTGCGCAACTCCGGATCATCCTTTTGCTGCGTAAAATCAATATCATAAAGAAGAGCCTGAATATAAAAACCTGTTCCGCCAACAATAACAGGAATATTTCCTCTCTCATATATCTCCTGCATCTTTTCCTTTGCCATCTGCTGAAAACGGAATACATCAAAATCCTCCGTCGGCTCAAGTACATCAATCAGGTGGTGGCAGACACCTTCCGTCTCCTCGGGCATAATCTTTGCAGATCCGATATCCATATACTTATAAACCTGCATAGAATCGGCGGAGATAATCTCTCCGCCGATCCTTTTTGCAAGTTCGATCGATAACTTTGTTTTTCCGACTGCTGTCGGTCCTGTCAAAATAACAAGATTTTTCTTTTCTGTCATAATACTACCTTTTAAATTTTTTCTCCAACTCGTATTTTGTCATGGAAATGATGGTCGGTCTTCCGTGCGGACAATTAAAAGGATTTTCGCAGGCAAGCAATTCCTTCATCAAAGCTTCCGCTTCCTGCATAGAAAGCGTCTGGTTACCTTTTACAGCTGCCTTACACGACATACTTGCAATTTTTGAAAGCACAGCATCGGAATCCCCTTTTGCGGGAAACTCCACCAATTCATCCAATACAGCCAAAAAGAGTTGTTTTTCACTCAAGCCATATAAATCCGTAGGCACACTGCGGATGGCATATGCATCTTCACCAAACTCATCCATCTCAAATCCCAGTGCTGCAAAATTGTCCATATGTGTAAGAAGCACATTTTTTTCTTTCGGCGTCAATGTAATGACAAGGGGCGGATTCAATGACTGCAATGCAATTTCCTTTTCCCGGTACTGTTTCATTAATCGCTCATACATAACCTTTTCATGGGCCGCATGCTGATCCACATAATATATTTTCTCCGGCATGGAAATAATCCAATACGTATCAAATATCTGACCTATAATCCTGAAATTTTCAATTTCATCCCGTCCCGGCTGTTCCTTATCAAAAAGCATAAGCTGTTCCGGTTTTTCTACCAAAACTACATCTTTGTTCTTAATAATATTTCCGCTTGAGCGCGCGATTGGTTTCGGCTCCGGATTCATATGTTTTAAAAACGTCCTGTCTGTACCAAATATACGGAGCTTTTCCTCTCCGTCTGCAGATACATAACCGCTTTCTTCACGGACAATTCCTGCTTTTTGCTGCATCGGGTATTCTGACCGTCTTTTCTCCTCAAAAGGCTGCGGAAGCACGGATGTAAGTGCTTTTTCCTCCGCCTTATCTCCTTTTTTCTCAGGTTCCGGAACTTCTTCCGCGGAAGGAATAAAATTCTTCCCGGCCAGCGTATCTTTTACCGCATCACGGATAAACGAAAGGAAGTATCCCGGCTCATTCATACGGATATCCATTTTCGTCGGATGCACATTGACATCAATCTTTGTCGGGTCAATTTCAAAATGCAGAACAACAAACGGATATTTGTGTTGCATCAAAAATGTCTTATATCCTTCTTCTACTGCCGAAGAAATCAGAGTACTTTTAATATATCTTTTATTTACAAAAAATGTTTCGAAGCTGCGGTTGGCACGATTCAAAACCGGTTTTCCGAGAAATCCCGTAATGCGGATGCCTTCACCCTCCGCTTCTATCGGCAGCATTTCCGCCGCAACGTCTTTACCGTAAATACGATAAATTATTTCATCTATCTTACCGTTCCCGGATGTAAAAAACTTCGTCTGCCCATTCATGACAAACTGAAATGCAACTTCCGGTACCGACATGGCCATGTGCTGCATATAATCCGCAATGTAACCGCCTTCCGTCGCCGCCGTCTTTAAAAACTTCCGGCGCACGGGAGTGTTAAAGAAAATATTTCGGACCACTATCGTCGTTCCGCCCGGCGCACCGATTTCCTCCGGTGGCTCTGCCTCTCCACCATTGATACATATCCTGTATCCCGTCAATGACTGAGCCGTCTTAGTGATCATTTCCACCTGACAAACCGCAGAAATACTGGAAAGAGCTTCGCCGCGAAATCCGAGACTCATAACGGTCTCCAAGTCCTCCGCCGCGGTAATCTTGCTCGTTGCATGACGCAAAAAGACTTTAGAAAGCTGACTTTCGTCAATTCCGCACCCGTCATCCGTCACTCGGATAAAACTGATACCGCCTTCCTTAATCTCTACCGTGATATGTTTTGCTCCTGCATCAATGGCATTTTCAACAAGCTCTTTTACAACGGACGACGGTCTCTCAACAACTTCTCCCGCTGCAATCTGATCCACCGTATTATTGTCCAGAATATGAATTTCATTCATCTGTGTTACTCCATCTGTTTTTGATCATGTTTTGAAGTTTATATAAGGTATTAAGCGCATCCAACGGTGTAAGTGTCTGAATGTCAATATTAGAAAGTTCGTCAATTACATCCGCATCCGTAACCGTATCAAACAGGGACATCTGCGCAAGATCCACCTGGTCATATTTCTTTACTTTCGTTTTTTCTGTCCTGATATTCGCCTGTATACTCTGTATCTTTTCCGTTACATCATTGTCGGAAAGCTGTTCTGCTATCTCTTTCGCACGGTCAATAACCATATCCGGAACACCTGCCAGCTTTGCAACCTGAATACCGTAGCTACGGTCTGCACCGCCCTTGACAATCTTCCGCAAAAATACAATATCGTCTCCCTTTTCCTTGACAGCAATGCAATAATTGTTGACATTGTTCATCTTGCCTTCCAGTTCCGTAAGTTCATGGTAATGCGTTGCAAACAAAGTCTTGGCACCGAGCAGTTTTCGATTGCTGATATGCTCCACAACCGCCCATGCAATGGACAAACCGTCAAAAGTTGATGTACCCCGTCCGATTTCATCAAGAATCAGAAGACTCTTTGACGTTGCATTTCTGAGAATATTTGCCACCTCGTTCATCTCTACCATAAATGTGGACTGTCCGCTTGCAAGATCATCCGATGCACCGACACGGGTAAAAATACGGTCCACAATTCCGATTTTAGCACTTTTCGCCGGAACAAAACTCCCGATCTGCGCCATAAGAACAATCAGTGCCGTTTGACGCATATAGGTTGACTTTCCTGCCATATTCGGTCCCGTAATAATGGAAATCAAATGCTTATCATTATCAAGAAAAGTGTCATTCGAAATGAACATGTCATTTTTGATTACCTTTTCAACAACCGGATGACGCCCGTCTTTAATATCTATAATTCCCTTAGTATTCAATTTCGGTCTTACATAATTGTTTCTTTCTGCCACATAAGCAAGACTGCAGAATACATCAAGAGCCGCAACAGCTTTTGCCGTGCGCTGGATACGCTCCATATTGTCTGCAAGCGCATCCCTGATTTCACAGAACAGATCGTACTCCAGCCCGTAAAGTTTATCCTCGGCATTTAAAATGGTATCTTCCATTTCCTTGAGCTGCGGCATCGTATATCGCTCCGCATTTGCAAGCGTCTGCTTACGGATGTAATCTTCAGGCACCATATTTTTAAAGGAGTTGGTTACCTCAATGTAATATCCAAACACCTTGTTGTATTTAATCTTAAGATTCTTGATACCGGTTCTCTGACGTTCCGATTCTTCCAACTCTGCCAGCCATGCTTTTCCGTCCGTTTTTGCCTGTCGGAAATGATCTACGTCCTCCGAAAAACCGGCTTTGATAATACCGCCTTCTTTGGATGAAATCGGCGGTTCCTCCTCAATGGCGTCCTCAATCAGACCGCAAAGATCTTCAAGGCCGTCTACGTCCTCATGGATATTTTGCAGAAGTTGTGAAGAAAAATCACTGAGCACCGTCCGTATCGGCGGAAGCATCTGCAAAGAATTGCGGAATGCAATAAGATCTCGTGGGTTAGCTGTTTTGTAACTAATCTTCCCAAGCAGTCTCTCCAGATCATAAATCGGATTTAAATATTCTCTCAATTCATCACGGGAAATAACATTGGCATTCAGCTGTTCAATTGCATCCTGACGCATCACAATGTCATCAAGTTCTATGAGTGGCTGTTCAATATAGTTGCGCAGTGTTCTGGCTCCCATCGCAGTTTTTGTCTTATCCAGAACCCATAAAAGCGATCCCCGCTTCATCTTCTCACGGAGCGTCTCCGTCAATTCCAGATTACGCCGTGTCGAACTATCCAGAAGCATATATTTGCTCGCCACATAAGGATTTAATCTCGTAATATTAGAAATGCCGGTTTTCTGTGTTTCATAAAGATATTGAAGAACCGCTCCGGCAGCAATCTGCCCGGCACCGAAATCATCCACCCCCAGCGCTGTCATCGTACTTACATGAAAATGCTTCATCAACAGCTGTCTGCAATTCACCTCATCAAAATACCATGCATCCAACTTATAAATTGTAATTCCGAGACGCTCTTTCAGATCGTCCACCATATAACCGCTCACAAGAAAATTGTCATTGCAAACAATCTCCGACGGCATAAATTTCATAATCTCATCTTGAAGTTTATTTATATCGGACACTTCTGTCACATAATAATCACCTGTCAAAGCATCCACGACGGAAATACCGATTTTTTCTTCCATGTAAGCAATGCACATCAGATAATTGTTTTTACTCTCCTCCAGTGACTGGATATTTAAGTTGGTTCCCGGTGTTACAATACGGACAACCTCTCGTTTAACAATTCCCTTTGCTTCCTTCGGGTCTTCAACCTGTTCACATATGGCTACCTTATAGCCTCTATTGACCAGTTTGGTTAAGTACCCTTCCGCAGCATGATACGGAACGCCGCACATAGGCGCGCGCTCCTCCTGTCCGCAATTTTTTCCTGTCAGTGTAATTTCAAGTTCTCTGGATGCGGTGATTGCATCCTCAAAAAACATTTCATAAAAATCACCTAAACGATAAAACAAAATACAGTCTTTGTACTGGGATTTTGTTTCCATATACTGTTTCATCATCGGTGTTAAATCTGCCATTATTTGCCTCACTTCATACAAAAATCAATCTTAAACTCTGTGTCCTGTATAATAAAATCCGTGACATTCATCCAAATGTACCTTTTGCAGTGTTCCGACAAGCGATATATCTCCCGGGAAATGCACCATCGTATTGTTGGACATCCTTCCTGTTACGAGACTTTCATCATGCTCGTTTTGTTCCTCCACAAGCACTTCCGTCACCTGTCCGGTAAACACAAGTGTCCTGTTTTTTGAAACCTCCTGCACCGTTTCAAGCACACGGTTAAAATTACGTTTTACCACATCCTCCGGCACCTGATTCTCCATTGCTGCAGCCGGTGTTCCGGTACGTTTAGAATATATAAACGTAAATGCATTGTCATAACCGACTTTGCGTACAACATCTATCGTGTCATCCACATCCTCATCCGTCTCTCCCGGAAATCCGACGATAATATCTGTCGTCAGGGAAATATCCGGAATCTCTCTGCGAATTTTAAGAGCGAGTTCCAAATACTGCTCCTTTGTATATCGCCGGTTCATTTTCTCCAAAATGCGTGTAGAACCTGACTGGAGAGGCAAATGCAAATGTCTGCATATCTTTTTTGAATCGCGCATCACAGCAATTAAATCATCCGAAAGATCCTTCGGATGGGATGTCATGAAACGAATTCTCTCAAGGCCTTCAATCTGCTCAATCCTTTGCAAGAGCTGCGCAAAGCTGATTGGATTTTCCAGTGTTTTCCCGTAAGAATTGACGTTCTGTCCGAGCAACATAATCTCGATTACGCCGTCAGCTACGAGCATCTCTATTTCACGGATGATATCCTCCGGCGTGCGGCTCCGTTCACGCCCCCGCACATACGGAACAATACAATAACTGCAGAAATTGTTACATCCAAACATAATATTAATACCGGATTTGAACGGGTATTTCCGCACAATCGGAAGGTCTTCCACAATCTGATCTGTTTTCTCCCAAATATCAACGATCATACCATCCTTTTCGAGCATATCACATACAAGCTCCGCAAATTTAAAAATATTATGGGTTCCGAAAATCAAATCAACAAACCGATAACTCTTTTTTAACTTTTCAATAACACTGTCTTCCTGCATCATACAGCCACATAGAGCAATCTTCATGTCCGGATTTTTCTTTTTATAATTACTCAGCGCACCCAATCTTCCGTACACTCTCTGATTGGCATTGTCACGTACAGTACATGTATTATAAATCACAAAATCCGATTTTTCATCTCCGCCGTTATCTATGTAACCGATTTCCTCAAGAATACCGGATAGTTTCTCCGAATCTCTTGCGTTCATCTGACACCCAAAGGTTGTCACACAGAAGGTTGGTTTTCTGCCCAGACGCTGTGTCATCTCTTCTACCAGTTTCTTTGCTTTTGCAATATAAAAATACTGGCGTTCCGGCTCATCTGCCAGCGGTGTCACTGACAGATCAATCTCTTTCATTTTTAATTCCAAGTCTTCTTTTCTGATCATGTAAAACCTCGTATACTATCTGATCTGGCCGTCGCCTGAGATCGTATATTTATAAGAATTCAGTTCGCGAAGTCCCATCGGTCCTCTCGCATGAAGCTTTTGTGTACTGATACCGATCTCCGCACCGAATCCAAACTCAAATCCGTCCGTAAATCGTGTTGAAACATTGGCATATACACATGCAGCATCTACCTGCTGCTTAAATTTGTCTGCGGCTTCTTTATTTTCCGTTACAATACATTCGGAATGACCGGTATTGTATTTATTAATATGAGCAATCGCTTCTTCCACACTGCCGACTGTTTTTACGGAAATAATATAATCTAAATACTCCGTACCAAAATCTTCTTCCGTTGCATCAAGAATACCTTCCAACTGTGTGAGCGCTTCCCTTGCCGCTTCATCCGCACGGATTTCCACATTTTTCTCCTGAAGCTTTTTTGCCAAGACCGGTAAAAGTTCTGCCTTAATATCTTCATGTACCACCAGCGATTCACATGCATTACACACACCGATTCTCTGGGTCTTTGCATTCATTACAATAGCAACGGCTTTTTCAATATCCGCATCTTTGTCTACATATACATGGCAGTTTCCTGTTCCGGTTTCAATCACCGGAATTGTTGCATTTTCCACAACAGCACGGATCAGTCCTGCACCACCGCGCGGAATAAGCACATCCACATACTCTTTCATTTTCATAAATTCTGCTGTAACACTACGGTCCGTCGCCTCAATCAGCTGAATCATATCCGGATTATGGCCGCTCTCGGACAATGTTTTTCGAATACAGTCCGTAATTGCTTTGTTGGAATAAATACAATCGGATCCACCTTTTAAGATTACGGCATTTCCGGCCTTAAAACAGAGACCGAAGGCATCCGGCGTCACATTAGGACGTGACTCATATATTATACCGATAACCCCCATCGGAACACTGACTTTCTCGATTACCATACGGTTCGGGCGCGTAAATGTTTCAAGCACAGTTCCAACCGGATCCGGAAGCATTGCAACCTGCTCCAGTCCCTCTGCAATTGCCTCGACGCGTTCACGGTTAAGCATCAAACGATCTAATAGTCCCGGATGCATATTATTTTTACGTCCGTTTTCCATATCAATCTCATTTTGGGCAATAATATTATCCGCATCGGCCACAAGCGCCTCCGCAATCTTATGTAAAAGATCATTTTTGGTTTCAGTACTTAGAAGTGCCACCTCATATTTTGCTTGTTTTGCACGTTTTCCGAGTTCTTTTAATTCCATATCTTCTATCCTTTCTCAGAGTCTGATAATCTCATTCTCCGTCACAATACAGTTGATTTTATGATCGGTCGGCTCTGTCGGAATCCTTCCGTTTTCAACAATCTGAAAACTGAAAGCAACAGCCGCCATTTTTCCGGGAAAACCGCCGGATAAATACTTATCATAGAATCCTTTTCCGTAACCGATACGATTTCCCTGCCTGTCAAAAACCGTCCCCGGAACAAGCATAAAATCATAATCACCTGGAATATATCTTCCTTCCTTGGACGGACAGGGCTCTAAAATACCTTTATAGCCTATTTTCAGTTCATCCACTGATGTAATCCGGTAAAATTCCATCTCATCGCCGAGTACAACCGGACAATACACTCTTTTTCCTCTTGCGATACATTTGTCAAGAAGCGGTAATGTATCCGGTTCCGATCCGTAGCCCGCAAACAAAAGAAGTTTATCCGCCTTCTGAAAATCCGGAAGGTTTTCTATCCTTCGGAAAATTTCACTGCTCAAGCGAATTCTTTCTTCTCCGGAAAGTTTATCTCTGAGTGCTAAAATCTCCCGTCTAATTTTCTTCTTTGTTTCCATACTTCTCTCCGAGATTGGTTATTGAACCGTCTTCGTTTTGTATATCAATGTTGTTAAGCTGACTGCGGAAATTAGCTCTTACGATTGCAATATACTCCTCACGTAAAAGTTTTTGTTCTTTTTTTTCTTCTTCCGTCAGACCTTCCGCCTGTGATTTGTGATACAACTCATTGATACGGTCAATTCTGGATTTTTCCATAACTGTCTCCTTTTATTTATGCATATTTTCCACATATGTAATCAAATCAAAATTCTCATCCTTATGTGCTTTGAACAACGTTCCCGTTCCTTCGTCTCTTCCGTCCATAATACGATGAAGAATACGAATATCCGACGCATTGGCAATGACCATGTCTGCACCGGAACAGGTCGCAATCTTCGCAGCCGAAAGTTTTGTATTCATTCCGCCGGTACCAACATTACTTCCCGTACTTTCTTTTCCCATTCCCATAATCTTATCATCAATACGGTCCACAACATCAATAAACTTTGCATCCGGATTACGGTTCGGGTCATCTGTATAAAGTCCGTTAATATCAGACATAAGAATCAAAAGATCTGCCCCGACAAGAGATGCAACAATCGCTGAAAGTGTATCATTGTCACCGAATTCAATCTCATACGTTGCAACGGTATCATTCTCGTTTACAACCGGAATTACGCCGAGTTTCAACAATTCATTAAATGTATTTTTTGCATTGAAACGATTAAGGTCATCCACAATCGTATT
This sequence comes from Lachnospiraceae bacterium, assembly GCA_017482005.1. The sequence continues at coordinate 103,152 of JAFUOI010000007.1, read as the reverse complement.
TTTTGTCATCAATATCTGTGCCGCAACCTGATTATACTCCGCAAAAATCTTCTGGTATGTCATCATAAGTCGCGCCTGTCCGATGGCTGCACACGCCTGTTTCACTGCAATCGGATTGTCTTTTTTGTCAATATGGACCGCCTTTTTTCCGGCTGCAATTGCTCCGCTTGTAACAAGAATAACATCTTTTCCCTGATTTCTGAGATTGCAAAGTTCCCGCACAAGCACTTCCAGTTTAATGTAATCCAAATCGCCAGTCTCTGCATGTTGCAAAGATGAAGAACCAATCTTAACTACAATTCTCTGTTTGTCTTTCAAAAATTCTCTCGGATTCATATATCATATCTTCTTTCTGTGTTTATTTTGTGTCATACCTGCTGAAAGAGCATGCAATCTTCTCAGCAATGAGAAGTCCGTCCATCGCCGCGGAAGTAATACCTCCCGCATAACCTGCACCTTCGCCGCACGGATAAATTCCTATAATATTGGATTGCCCGGTTTCATTTCGCACAATTCTTACCGGGGAGGATGTTCTGCTCTCCACACCCGCAAGAACTGTCTTATCATCATCAAAAGCTTCAATACTTTTTCCAAACTGTTCCATTCCCTCAAGAAATGCTTCCTCAAGTTCTTTCGGAAGTAATCCTCTCAGATTTGCACCGCCGTATTGTCCTTTCACACGTACCGGAAGGCAATCACTGATATCTGTTGTTTTCTTCCCTGCTTTATAATCAACGAACGTCTGCAACGGTATTTTCCCGTCTGCCAGCTCATAAGCTGCCTCTTCCAGTCCCCTCTGAAATTCTACACCACCAAGGGGTCCTTTGTCACGAAAATCATCCGGTGTTACCGAAATAATAATCGCACTGTTTGCTACACCGCTGTCTCTATCGCGGTAGCTCATTCCATTTACCGCAAGGCGAGCGGGTTCTGAGGATGCATTAACTACATATCCTCCCGGACACATGCAGAAGGAATACACGCCCCTGCCTGAGGAAGATGATGCTGTAAGTTTATATGGTGCAGCACCAAGCATCTCATATATATCATCTTCCTGTTTTCCGTACTGTGCCAAATCGATATCTTTTTGAAAATGTTGGACACGATATCCTACAGCAAAAGACTTCGGCTGCATTTGCAGTTCTCTTTCCAGAAGCATCTGAAACGTATCACGGGCACTGTGTCCGATTGCAAGTACAACCCGGTCTGTTTCTATCCGCTCCGTCCCGTTCACGACAACAGCACTGACTTTTCCATCAGTAATCTGTAGATCCGTAACCTGACTTTGAAAGCACACACTTCCACCGGACTGCACAATCGCCCTGCGGAGATTTTGCACCATATCCACAAGCATATCCGTTCCGACATGGGGTTTTTGTTTGTATATAATATCTGCAGGTGCACCCATCTTTACAAAAAGCTCAAGAATCTCCCTGCATCTTCCGAATTTATCTTTGACGAGAGTATTTAACTTTCCGTCGGAAAAAGTTCCTGCTCCGCCTTCCCCAAACTGTACATTGGAATCCGGATTCAAAACACCTGTATTCCAAAACTTCTCCACATCTTCCATACGTTCCGTAACACATTTGCCGCGTTCAAGTACCACGGGCGCAAACCCGCACTTTGCCAGATAATACGCACAGACAAGTCCTGCCGGACCGGCTCCTATAATCACGGGGCTCTTCAAAACTGCTGCTTTCTCCGGAAAAGGAAAGCGGTAGGCGCTCTCTGTCAGACGCTGTACGTCTTTACTTTTACATCTGCTTATCACCTTTTTTTCCTGTGCTACAGAGACATCGACCGTAAGGGAATAAAAAATATCCGGTTTTTTTCTGGCATCCAATGACTCTTTCCTGATTTCAAACTTTAAAATCTCATCCGGACGAATCCGAAGGATTGACGCAATCTTCCGACATACATCTTCCTGCGTATATCCGATATTTACTTTACACTGACTGATTCGTAACATGGCGTTTCTCCGTTTACACTGTGACATCCTGCAACGAATCCGCTGCTCCATGCCCACTGCAGATTGTATCCGCCGCATCTTCCGTCAACATCGACGATCTCACCGGCAAAATAAAGCCCATCTACTATTTTTGACATCATATTCTCATCTATTTCGGCGGTATCGACACCGCCCATCGTTGCCTGTGCCGCCTCAAATCCCGGATATCCGGAAATAAGGAATGTATAACACTTTATACATGAAACAAGAGCTTTTATTTCTTTCTCCGACAATTTGTCCATCTTTTTTTCAAACGATAGATTGTTGCAATGTAAAATCGCACCGCACACTTTTTTATGAAGCATTCCGCAAAGCACATCGCTTACCGGAAGATGCGGATACATTTCTTTCAATTTATATATACGCTTATATACACTTTCCTCCGATAATTTCGGCAGAAAATCTACAAAAACTTCTGTTTTTTTCTTTTTTGCAAGAGCTTGCACAGCCTCGTGGCTGAGCTGAAATACCGGAATTCCGGAAATATTGTCCTTGTTAAGCTGAAGTTCTCCTGCCTCCTTTTGCAGGAGTTCATCATCTGCAAACAATGAAAGTCCTGCATTGACACGGACCCCTGCCAATTCCTTTAAAGAAGGTTCCTTACTCTTTAAATATGTGAGTACCGGTAATGGTCTGATAATTCTATGTCCGAATTCTATTGCAAGCTTATATCCGCTTCCGTCTGAACCTGTCGCCGGTGCTGCATTTCCGCCGCAGGCAAGTATCAGTTTGTCAAACCGATAGTCCTTCTCCCGGGTTAACACCAGAAAAGATCCGTTCTCACATTTACGGACTTCTTTTATGTAAGTTTCTGTCATAATACAGACCCCAAGACTGTCCAACTGATATCTCAAAACATTCAACACAGTGGAAGCCTGTCCCGTCTCGGGATAATAGTATCCGTCTCTCTTCGAAACCGTAAGCATTCCGATTGATTCAAAAAAATCAACCGCCGCAAACTGGTCAAAACGAGCAAGTATTTTTTCCGCAAAAGAAGGATGATTCCCGTTATAATCATCCTTCGAAAGCTGCTGATTTGTAAAATTACACTTTCCGTTACCGGTGGATAATATTTTTTTACCAATTCTTCCTGTATGTTCCATAATTGTAACGTTGCCGCCGCACTTTGCCGCAAAAATTGCAGCCATCATACCTGCAGCACCGCCGCCTATGATTCCTATCCGCATGTTGTTTCCTTTCTGCGTACTCATTAGCTGGAGTACGATTCGAGCAGATTATATAACTCCTGCTCCGACGCGACTTCTTTGCCGTCCAGAATTTCCTGCTGTATCTCTTCCGGAAGATCAAACAAAGAAATATCTGTATATAAAATTACATGACGCCGATTTCCGTCATACACAGTAAGTAATCCATCCTGTGCCAAAATATATCCATAACAGATTCCGTTCTGCGAAACAGTCTCCGGTTCATTTAGTCCGGTCAATACCATCTGCTCCGGTTGCTCAATGGGTGTCACCTCATCCCGTGCACTTTCTATACGTTTACGTACCCGGATTTCCTGTTCAGAAAAAGATAACAGCTCCATGGATAAAAAACCCTTCTCTAAATCCTCCAGAGATGCATGTCGGTTATAATCTTCCATCCATTCCATAAGCTGCGTCCTATTCATCCCGATAAATGATGTCGGAAGAAGATGCTGATATACTTCCTGTCTTCCGGTAGAAAGATCATACTCTGAGATTGTATAAACAGTATCACATGTAATATGTTCCTCCGCAGCTGCTGTTTCGGATACTTTATTTTCCTCATATTCAATCTGTTGTCCTGAAGTTGCATTATTTATAAGGTGTTCCTTTATCAGGATTTCACTTCCCCTAATGAGAATATATCCTGCAAACAAAACATTTAATATAATACTGATACGATAAACAGTCTTCATGTGCACTCCTTGCAATTCGTTCTTGTATCAGTATTACCGTATTTATTTTTTTAATACTTTCCGATTAATCTTGCAAATGAAACAGGAAATTTCTTTGCCGGTATCTCCGTCCACTCATGCTGTTCAAACACATCAAACAGCACAATTACAATATTATGCAGTAAATATACAACCACACCACAGACCAATACCGTAATCCATCCCGGTATTTTCTCCATGAGAATATATACACCAAACACAACTGCCGAGGCAAAAACTGCCGAAGCAACAGGTAACACAACGCTTCGCAATAATCGATTGTATATACGTATTTTTTTCAATGTCATAAATCCTGTTAAAAGGATATAGGACAAACATGCCAACATATATGCATATACAAAGCATAGTTGCGGATTCATACCGCTACGGTCCAAAACAAACCAAAAAATAACTCCTAAAATTCCAAGCAATCCTGCATAAATATTCCGGACATAAGGTTTTAACAGAACATTCCCTGCCTGCCTGAAAAAGATTCCGTAACAGAGCAGACATCCGATTACCGCGCCAATCCGCATAAACAAAATAAAATCTGTCTGTTCCGTATCAAATAATACTTTTCCCAGCAACGGTGCAAGAGCAAACACAGCTGAAAAATACGGCAATATACTATAAGATAGCAATTTTAAATAAAAAGACATCCTTTCTTTTGCATGGTGAAAATCCGCCTGTTTCATTATCGCAGAAAGATGCCTTACAAACGGCATTACAATTTGCCATGCAAGAAGTGCTGCCGGAAGTATGATTACCCAAATTCCCGTATAAATCATTCCTGCTCCGGCTTCGGATTTTTCCGGCGTTCTTCCGTATAAAACAAGTAAAACAAAAGCAAGCACAACTCCGATATGTTCTACAAAAGCCGTTTTTATATAACTGCCGAAAAAATTCCACAAAATATCCTGAGTGGAATCTGTTTTTCGCATTTCTTCACCATGAATACGTTTCCTGAGTTCTTTTCCAAATACTGTCCGAATACATAAAAGAAGCAGAAAGTTCACAATCCCTCCGATTAAAAGACCAAGTCCGCCACTGCATGCTGCATACGCGTAGGCATAAGAATCCTGTCTTACAAGTGCTGCAACTTTCCTTCCGTACTCTGCAAATGCCGGTTGAAAAAGAATGGTAACCGCAAGTCCGATACTATGTGCTACAACATCTGAAAATATTCCCGGCATAGAATTTCCAAGCCCTTCCATATATCCCTTAAGACAAAGGGCCGGAATCCAAAACATAATTGCAATCGCCATTATTCTAATCATGAAGGAACATAATCCTGTTCCAAATAGCACCAAACTAATCTTTGCCGAAAACAAAAACAGTATAACGGCAATTACACCTGCCACGGTCAACATCACGCCTGATACGGTTCTGTAAACTTTCGTCCCGTTGCGATAGCTCCCATGATGTATCTGAAAAAAAACCATCTTTTTCAGAATGGGTACAACAGCAAAACCACACAAAATATAAACCATCATAAATAATGCGGAAGAATATGCATAAAAAGTCATGCCGAACATTCCATTTTTATATGACATATAAATCATCTTTATAACAAACATAAGCAGAATCAGCCACGAAGCCACACCTCTGACACCGCTCTGTTTCATATAATTTGTTCTTCTGTTTCTCTCACTCATAATTTATCCTCTGAATGTATCATTATCTGGAAATACTTAAACGCTTCAAGATTTCTTCCTGTTTTGCGAACATAATCTTTTCTTCTTCTTTCGTCATATGGTCATATCCCAAAAGATGAAACATACTATGTGTGACAAGAAAAGAAAATTCCCGTAGCAGCGAATGTCCGTATTCCTCCGCCTGCGACTTAACACGGTCGACATTCAATATAATGTCACCAAGCATAAGTTCCTGTGTATCGGGATTAATGTAGCAACTCAAATCCTCCTCCATCAACGAAAAGTCAGAGGGTTTCTCATAATCCACTGCCGGAAAAGACAGAACATCTGTCTCCCGGTCTATTTCACGATATTCACGATTGTATACCCTGATTCCTTCCGCATCGGTAATAAGCAAATTAACCTCTGCCTCATAGGGACATCCTTCACTGTCCAACACCTCACATACAACCTTCTCCAATATTTCTTCTACAGAAAACGGGAAATCTGTTTCTATTTCTTTCTCAACGTAAAAAGTCATAATATAATGTTTCCTCCGCAAACATCTTCTGAATCCGCTTCATTTGTTCCATTGTCAAATCACAATAATCCAAAATACCGCTGTCCATCTGCTTTTTAAACACCACAGATACAATCTGCTCATAATCAAGGGTTGCATTTTTATCTTTTTCAAACAAAAACATTACCGACGATACCATAGCATCAGCAAGAATAACAATAGCCGCTTCCTTTGAACGCAAACGTGTATTTTTACCGCCATACTCCTTCAACAACTGAATAAGTTCCGGCGGAAAACGATACTCATTGGCAATCTCCAGAGCATTTTTCAGATTATTGCTTCCTCTCATTTTCCCGATCTTGTGATAATAACCACCTGCTTTTGCAAGCATTTCATCTGCACCGATCATACGGGCAATTTTCTCGCTGAAATACGCTGTATGTACCGCATGATAATAAGATCTCTGGGATGTTTTTTTCAGTTCTGTCAAAAGTGCATATTCAGGATCATTAATTTCCTGATATTTATCACGATTTTTGTGCAAAATATGATAACTGATATATTTAAGCGCAAATGTCAAAATAAGAAAACTGACAAACACATTGATGGCTGCATATAAAAACGCATCAAAATGCAAATATCCGCAGGATACAAATTCCATCGTTAAAAGTACCGCAAACACAAGTACAAGCCCTGAAAACAGCGGTACTCCAAACAAAAACTCAATGTCCAGATGCGAAAACAAAGTAATTCCGATCATACCGACACATGCATATGCAAAAAAGACAGAAGGCTCAGATCCCGTAATCATCATCTGCAAATACAAAATCAGCATGTACGAGCAAACTCCTGTCTGGAGTCCTGACGTAAGCATCAACATAACTGCCAGCGGCAGAAAAAGCCACAACTTGTCCGGAATAAAATTGTTTAGTAATACAAGCAAAAGCCCTGCTGTATAAACGACAATAAAACGTCCCGGATGTCTTTCATTGTTGTAAAAAAATCCTTTTTGGATAAATGCAAGGATTAATACAAACATAAGTACAACTCCGAAAAGAATCAACTTCATCGCGTTGGCAACAAATTCATCATTCAGACAGTTTGCCATAAAACAATATATAAAATATACAACGACCGGCATAACAGCCGCTGCCGCAGATACAAGTATACTCTTAACGTTTACGGTTTCCCTGGTATCCGCCTTTTTCTCGTGTTTTTCCTGCATTTGTTTTTCTTGTTTCTTTTCTTTCATATTCCTCATATGCCTTTACAATTTTTTGTACCAGCGGATGTCTCACCACATCCTTGCTGGTCAGATTGCAGAATGCAATCTCATCCACCTTTGTCAGAACTTTCACCGCAACATCAAGACCGCTTCTCGTTCCCGCAGAAAGATCTTTTTGGGATGCATCTCCCGTTACAACAACCTTGGAGCCGAAACCGATACGGGTCAAAAACATCTTCATTTGTGCTTCCGTCGTATTTTGCGCCTCATCCAGAATAATATATGCATTATCAAGTGTACGCCCGCGCATATATGCAAGAGGTGCCACTTCAATCAATCCTTTTTCCATATTCTTTTGAAAACTTTCCGCTCCCATAATCTGATACAGCGCATCATAAAGCGGTCTTAAATACGGATCTACCTTACTCTGCAGATCTCCGGGTAAAAAACCTAATTTTTCTCCCGCCTCAATCGCAGGTCTTGTAAGAATAATTCTCTCTACTTCATTGTTTTTAAACGCAGTAATCGCCATAGCCATAGCAAGATAGGTTTTACCGGTTCCTGCCGGTCCGAGACCGAAGACAATCATGTGATCCCTCATGGCATCAACATATTTCTTCTGCCCGATGGTTTTGGGTTTGATCGGTTTCCCGGCTATGGTATGGCAGATACAGGTGCTGTCAATAACATCAAGATCAACTTCTTCTCCCTCTTCCGTCAACTCCAGTGCATAATTTACTCTCTGTTCTTCCAAAGGATTTCCTTTAGCTACTGAATCCGCAAGTGTCATAATTAAACGTTCTGCCTTCTCAACATCGGATTCTGCGCCCTTGATCCGTAATGCTCCGCCTCTGTCTAAAACCATAACATGCAATTCTTTTTCTATTTTTGCAATATAAGAATCATATTGCCCGAAAATACTTTGCATAATTTCCATATCCAGTTCAAGTTGCGTTGTATATTCACTCAATCTTTGTTTCTCCCGTATCGTCCTTTTCAGCAATTGCCCGCGGTTCTCCGTCTGACATTTCAACAAGAATCTTTCCCCGTGCACGCAGACTCTGCCCATTCTTTTCTATTTTAACATTTTTTTCTACTATTTGAACCCCTTTTTGTTGTAAAGTTTTACAAAATTTTTTAAATTCTTTTTCTAAAAGTATTCTTCCTTCCTTTTCAGTATATACAAACTCTTTCAAATGATATTCCTGATACGTTATTGTCCCATAATATAGCGGCAAATAAAAATCATGAAGAATCTTTCCCTGCTTTAAATCTGTCACAATATCATATGTTTCAAATTCCGGCAGACGTGTTGTCGAAAAACTGTTTTTATACACCCTGAAATAATATGCCTTTTTATCGTTCCCCGTATACACTTTCTTCTCATAGGTCAGGGGCAGAGTTTTGCTGTAAGATAATTCCGTTTCAAGTCGTACATCTGCATCCGACCGCACATACATATATTCTCTGACGGTATCATCATCGTTATGTATCGGCACTTGCCCGGTGACAAGTACATCTCCTTTCTTTACCTCATCTCCGATTTTAACCTGTGGCACTCCGCTTCTTGTAATGATGGAAACCACTTTTCCTGTGACAGTTGCTTTCAGATCACACGCTTTTTCATCTGTTTCTATCGCTGCCACAGTTTTTTCATTTTCTTTTACATCAACAAAAAGCCTGGTTCCTTCTATTTTGAACGAAGTCCATATAATAAAAGGATACTCATCACGCAGCTTCTTTTCGATAAAATCAATATCAATACTTTTTTTATAACTTCCGTATGACACTCCGTTATCCTGCAAAAAAGTGAGCAGCATTTCATTTGTCAGCTGTCCCTCCTTTACCAGTTGTATATCCCACAAAAAAAGTGACACGCCGTAGAGACACAAAGCGCATAACATACTGCATAAAATAAATACTTTTCTTTTTTTCCACCTCTGTACGCGAAAAGGCAGTCCCTTTTTTTCTTTCAGGACTACCTTTGTCTTTGTTTTCTTTATAATCGGTCTTAAATCAAAAAAATCCTTGACTGATATATTCATTTCAAATACATCCCCCTCCGAGACTATATTCCAAAGAGAGATATCATGCACGGAACAAAGATTTATAAACCTTTGGGGAGTCGGACTGACCACACGTATCCTGACATATCCGCGAATTAAACGAACATAATTCATCATACTAACTCCTTTTTACAAAAATAGTATTTGTTGAAGGAATCCTTCTATCTTCATCTCATCGTTCGTATAATAATTCACCTTCAGATTTTTTCCCACAATCCGCACTCTGCATCTTCCCGTTGCGATTGTGACTACCTCTGATGTACATTCCAATATTCCTTTATAGTTTTCGATAAACACTTCTTCTCTTCCTGTCAGTCCGATTAATGCTTCGCCTTTTGCAAGATCCTTCGGAAGCTTTAATGTGTCTATCATTTGATTTTTTGCATTTTCAAACAATCTTGTTTTTCTCATACTTCACTATATGAAAAAAACAGCGTTTTCATTCCTTCAGGAAGGAAGAATCACCTTTTTAATAAGTTCTCCGCACTCCTTTGGACAATCTGCAATTGTGTATGCAGCAAGAAATCTTTCTTTCGCCTGTCTGCATTTATCTGCATCCGCAGCATAAATTGTAGCAAGACTTTCCCCGGCTTCCACCTTATCACCAACCTTTTTATGAAGCACAAGACCAACCGAAAGATCAATATCGCTCTCTTTCGTCTCTCTGCCTCCACCCAGAATCAATGAGCAGATTCCTATTTCATCACAGATAATCTTTTGAACGAAGCCGCCTTCCGGCGATAAAATCTCTTCCGCGATTGATGCAAGCGTAAATTTATCCGGCTCATATACATAAGAGGAATCACCGCCCTGCGCTTCCACGAACTGCGCAAGTTTATCCAATGCTTTTCCGTTCTTGATTACTTCCTGCAGCATTTCCCTTGCCTGCGCCTCATTGTCAGCTTTTCCTCCTGCCATTAGCATGTAACTTCCCAGAGTCATACAAAGCTGTGTAAAATCATCCGGTCCTTCCCCCCGCAATGTGGCAATGGCTTCCTGAACCTCCAATATGTTACCCACAGCAAATCCCAGTGGCTGATCCATATCTGAAATTACAGCAATCGTCTTTCTGCCCGCGCCATTACCGATACGTGTCATTTCTTCCGCAAGTGCTATCGAATCCGGAAGGGTCTTCATAAACGCACCGCTTCCTGTCTTAACATCCAACACAATCGCATCCGCTCCGGAAGCAAGTTTCTTGCTCATGATGGAACTTGCAATCAGTGAAATCTGATCGACCGTCGCGGTTACATCACGAAGCGCATATAATTTTTTGTCCGCCGGTGCCAAATCTTTCGTCTGTCCCATGATTGAAATACCAATCTCATTGACATTCTTTTCAAATACATCAATGTCTATTTCCGTAGAGAATCCCGGGAAGCTTTCCAGCTTATCAATTGTTCCTCCCGTGTGACCGAGTCCACGGCCACTCATCTTGGCAACTTTTACACCGCATGCCGCAACCATCGGAGTAAGAGCAAGCGACGTCTTATCTCCGACTCCGCCGGTACTGTGTTTATCAACCTTAACCCCTGCAATTCCGGACAAATTCAGCGTATCTCCGCTCTCTGCCATCGCCATGGTAAGTGCCAATGTTTCTTCTTTCGTCATACCCTGAAAATAGATTGCCATCATCATTGCAGACATTTGATAGTCAGGTATCTCTCCCATTGTGTAAGAGTTTATCATAAATTGGATTTCTTCCTGAGACAATGTGTTACCGTTTCTTTTTTTCATAATTAAATCATACATTCTCATAGATTATACCCTCCTCTTACTTTATGTTCTTTTTTCCTGTTTTACATATGTCATTCAAACAACAGCGATTGCAGTACGGCGTCGTTCTTGCAGTACAGATTTCTCTCCCATGATCCACAAAACGGTGACATAAATCATTCCCCTCCTCAGGCGGAATGATTTTCCACAGTGCCATTTCCACTTTTTTGGGTTCTTTCATATCATCCACGAGACCGATGCGGTTACACAGCCGAATACAATGGGTATCCGTCACAATCGCCGGTTTTCCGTAAATATCGCCGAGTACAAGATTGGCACTTTTACGACCGACGCCGGGCAATCTTAAAAGTTCTTCCATTGTATCCGGCACCCTGCCATCAAAATCATCACGGAGCATTTTCATACAGGCACTGATATCCCTCGCCTTGCTGTTGCCGAGGCCACAGGGCCGCACAATCTTTTCAATCTCCGAAACATCCGCGTCTGCAAGGGTATCCACATCCGGAAACTTTTTATACAGTTCCTGTACAACAACATTCACACGCGCATCCGTACACTGTGCTGCCAGCCGCACGCTGACAAGCAATTTCCATGCTTCTTCGTACTCCAACGAACAACCGGTGTCCGGATATTCTGCTTTTAATCTCTCAATTACCACTTTTGCAAGATCTTTTTTTCTCATCGCTTCCCTTTCACTTATGATAAGGTTCCTTATTTATAATCCGATATGCTCTGTATATCTGTTCTAACAGTATAACACGCATGAGCTGATGCGGAAATGTCAATTTTGAAAAACTGAGTTTAAAATCTGCACGTGAAAGTACAGATTTATGAAGACCTAATGACCCTCCGATTATAAACTGAATATGACTTTTTCCCTGCACACCGAGTATTTCCATCTTATTTGCAAGTTCCACGGAATCCAGTTGTCTTCCCTCAATAGCAAGAGCAATCACATAGGCATCATCACGGATATATTTCATAATCCTCTCTGCTTCTTTTGCCTTAATCTGTTCTTCTTCTGTTTCACTTGCCTTATCCGGCGTTTTTTCATCTGCCACCTCTGCAATTTCAAGCTTGCAATATTTCGAAAGGCGCTTAGAGTATTCCTCTATAGCGCCTCTGAAATACGATTCTTTAACTTTTCCAACCGTAATTATTGTAATTTTCATTTCATTCTTCCTATTTGGGATAAACTAATCATACTGTTTGCTGTACCAGTCATCTGACATTTTGTCCGCAAGTGGCATATCCAATTCCGGAAATGCCTCAAAAAGCTGCCGTTTAATATATTCTGCACGGGCAAAATAAAGCTGTGCTTCCATAGCATCATTTTGAGCATCGATCGTGCTTATACGAAGAGCAGCATCAATCTGGTCCTTCTGAAGATTGGCCTCCATATACGCATTGATATCATCTATCAACGTATTTTCTTTGGATGCAACTCCCAAATAAGTCTTGTACATTTTAATCGCATTCATACCCATAACAAGGAATACGACAAACATAAATCCCATAACTCCGGTAAACATGATTTTACCCATACCGTACATTTTAAACGGTAAAACTCCCATCCAAAACAGTACAAGGGCAATCACGCCGAGGACACCGACTAAGATAAGCGCAACCGCGCTTGATTTGTATTCTTCCGCCTTCGCACTCTTATCTTCGTAGGATCCGCCTTTTCTGCGATCCGGAGATTTTTCCTTCACTTCTTCTTCAGCAGCTTCCTCTTCTTCCGCCATTTCAACCCCTGCTTCCTGTTGCGCTTTCGCTTGGGCCTGAATAATCTGCGTAATCAGACGCTTCGCCTCATCCATATGATCTTTTGAGACAAAAAGTTCATGTACTTTTTCTTTCTCATCATAACGTGTGACCGCACTGTCAATTCCGCTCTTTTTCAAAAAGTCAGCCATCTCTGCAACTGCTGCTTCCTCGCCGAAAATAATCGGTTTTGGTACATCTTCCAAAGATTCTACCAGCTCTGCATCACAGTCGCTGCAGCGTGTATATCCTTTTACATATTCATTTTTACATATCGGACACCAAGGCATAATCGTTCTCCTTATTTGTTGCTTAAATATTCATCGATACCTTTTGCAGCTTCTTTTCCTGCACCCATGGCAAGAATAACGGTAGCCGCACCTGTTACCGCATCACCGCCGGCAAACACACCTTCTTTGGTTGTCTGTCCGTTTTCCTCTGCAACGATACATTTATATTTATTGATATCAAGTCCCTTTGTTGTTGAAGAAATCAGCGGGTTAGGTGATGTACCGAGAGACATGATAACGGTATCAACATCGATTACAAACTCAGAGCCTTCGATTACTACCGGTCTTCTTCTTCCGGATGCATCCGGCTCACCGAGTTCCATCTTCACACATTTAATTCCGTTTACCCAACCGTTCTCATCTGCAAGAATCTCAATCGGATTGGTAAGAAGATCAAAGATAATGCCTTCTTCTTTTGCATGATGCACTTCTTCCACTCTGGCAGGAAGTTCTTCTTCGGATCTACGATATACGATATGTACTTCCGCACCGAGACGAAGAGCTGTTCTTGCAGCATCCATAGCAACGTTACCACCGCCGACAACCGCTACTTTCTGTCCGCGCATGATCGGTGTCGGAGAATCTTCTTTGAATGCTTTCATAAGATTACTTCTTGTCAGGTACTCGTTGGCAGAGAACACACCGTTTGCCTGTTCTCCCGGAATACCCATAAACTTCGGAAGACCTGCTCCGGAACCGATAAATACCGCTTCAAAACCTTCCTCTTCCATCAACTCGTCAATCGTTGTAGACTTACCGATTACCACGTTTGTCTCAATCTTAACGCCGAGAGATTTTACGTTTTCTATTTCTTTTGCAACGACATCTGTCTTCGGAAGACGGAATTCAGGAATACCGTATACAAGTACTCCGCCTGCTTCATGAAGTGCTTCAAAAATCGTCACATCATAACCCATCTTTGCAAGATCTCCGGCACAGGTGAGGCCTGCAGGGCCGGAACCGATGACAGCTACTTTTTTATTCTTCTTTTCTGCATTTACAGTAGGTTTGATTCCGTTTTCGGAAGCCCAGTCAGCTACAAAACGCTCTAACTTACCGATAGAAACCGGCTCACCTTTGATACCGCGGATACATTTTCCTTCACACTGGCTCTCCTGCGGACATACACGACCGCAAACTGCAGGAAGTGCACTCGACTCGCTGATCACCTGATATGCAGCTTCTATATTTCCTTCTTTTACCTGCTCGATGAAGCCCGGAATGTTGATAGAAACAGGACAACCTTTTACGCACTGCGCATTTTTACAGTTGATACATCTGCTTGCCTCTTCCATCGCTTCTTCTTTATTATAACCTAAACACACTTCATCAAAGTTCTTTGCACGAACCTGTGGATCCTGCTCTCTGACAGGTACTTTCTTTAATACGTCCATTATTTGTCACCTCCGCAGTGTCCGCATCCGCCGTGATGCGTATCACCTTCCTGCTGTTTTAATAACGCTCTTCCTTCTGCTGTCTTGTACATCTGCTGGCGTTTCATTGCCTGGTCGAAATCTACCAGATGTCCGTCAAATTCAGGGCCGTCTACACAAGCAAACTTCACTTCTCCGCCAACGGTAAGTCGACATGCACCGCACATACCCGTTCCGTCAACCATAATCGGATTCATGGAAACAATCGTCTTGATGCCCAATTCTTTTGTCGTAAGACAAACAAATTTCATCATAATCATCGGTCCGATTGCAACACAGATATCATACTGTTTGCCTTCTTTTTCTACCAAATCTTTCAAAGTTGTTGTAACCATTCCGCTTCTTCCGTAAGAACCGTCATCCGTTGTCGGATATACATTGGCTGCAACTTTTTTCATATCTTCTTCATAGATTAAAAGATCTTTTGTCTTTGCACCGATGATAACATCTGCATCCACACCGTTTTCATGAAGCCATTTTACCTGCGGATATACCGGTGCAGTTCCGAGACCTCCGGCAACAAAAATAATGTTTTTCTTCTTCAGTTCTTCCAAATCTTCCATACAGAATTCAGAAGGCTGTCCCAGCGGTCCTACAAAGTCATGGAATGCATCTCCGGCTTTTAACTTTGCCATAGCCATCGTACCTGCTCCGATTGTCTGTACCACAATAGTAATCGTTCCTTTTTCACGGTCATAATCACTGATTGTAAGCGGAATACGCTCTGAATCTTCCTCTGTTCTAACAATGACAAACTGTCCCGGCAAACATGATTTTGCTGCTCTTTTTGCTTCTACTTCAAAAAGATAAATGTTTGTCGTAAGTTCCTCGGCTCTTACAATTTTATACATTTTTATCCTCCTCGTTATACCGGAACTCATACTCCGGCTACATCTTTTTTATAGTAATAGAATTATTTATAAATGGCAATCTTTTTTTTATTTACTGCATTCTTTTAAGATCAAAAGTCCCAAAAGAATTGCGCATTGCAATAAAACATTCTCCTGTCACTATACTGACAGCATATCTGCTACCGGTCTTCTGTCTCATTCCATCCGGTGATATATATATTTCTTCCAAAAGATAGTAATACTGGTCATTTTCAGATATGACAGATTCCGCGACATACTGTCTCGTTCCTTCCATATCTGCACTGCGCCCCTCGGTATCCATAATTATCCCTTGTGTCATCAAGGTACGCACCAACATATGCGATGCCTGTTCTCCTGTAAATGTTATATTCATGTCAAGTCTGTACTTCACATAGACAGTCTCTCCCTGCCTACCGCCTTCATCATATATAACAAAAGCAAACTCACTCTCACCGATAGGCATGGGAATCGCACCTTCATATAAGGTACTCTGCATGCCCGGTTGCGAACCATCTGTTGTGTAATATACAAAATAGCTGTCATCGGGAATCTCGACGGTTATATACTGTGGTTCTGAATAAATCCCCTCTTCCGGTGAAATAACAGGCGCAGCTAACGCCACCTCATCTATATAATAATCCGCCTGCATTACCGTACTTTGTACACCATATCCGTTCACATATACTGCTTTCAGCGTATACTGTCCGGAATGGAGCAGAATCGGTGTAATATATTCCTTTTTTTTCTGTGTCGGATCACTGCCGTCCAAAGTATAATAAATCACTCCGTTTCCGGGCGCAATCAGTTTCAGGGCAATTGCTTCCTCATATGTCCCCTGCTCCTGGCTTGTCTGCGGCGGGGATGCTAAATAATCCACATATCGATCCAAAATATTCTGCTGAGAGCATTTTGAAAGAAGATCCGCTATTTTCTGATAATCGTTTTCCTGTTCATAAAGCGGAATCAACATATCATAGGCCGGTGCATAGGCACTGTCCACTGCCAAAAGATCTTCCAACATTTCTTTCTCATACCTGACATTATTCATGCCTTCATAGGCTCTTGCAATCAGCATTTTTGCGTCGGATGAATTCGGAGCAATCTTTCTTGCACTTTCCGCATGATCGAGCATTTGCTCATAATCACTCAACCGACACATTTCTTCTGCTTTTTTTATATGATAATCATAAGAAGACTGTTCCCTTATATGAAACATGGATACAACCAGCAAAACAAGTAAAACAACACATAATACTCCGCCAATCATAAACAGCAGAAAACGATGATTGCTTCTTCTGTCCGTTTCCGGTTCATATTCTTCCTCTTCTTCCTCTTCCGTCTGCTCCGTAATTACATTTCGTTCCGGTCTTATAATCGGAATTTCACGCGTGCCGGCAAGATCAACTGCAATTCCTGTAATCGCATTTTCCATCGTCTCGTCAATCTCCGCTTCAAACACGGGAACGAGCTGTCTCTCCTTACCACACACTTCACAAAAAACCTGTTCTTCCGTCATCGGAGCATCACAATTCGGACATTTCATAACATCTCTCCAGTCATGTTAAAATAAACCTGTGATAGTTCCTTCTTCATTTACATCAATCGAAAATGCTGCAGGCTGTTTTGGAAGTCCCGGCATTGTCATAACTGCACCCGTAAGCACAACGACAAATCCTGCTCCCGCAGATACATATACTTCTCTTACCTGTAACATATATCCTTCCGGCCTTCCGAGAAGCGTCGGATCATCGGAAAGCGAATACTGTGTCTTTGCCATACACACAGGCATATTGCCAAATCCGAGCTGCGTTAGTTTATCAAGCTGCTTCTCCGCTGCCGGTGCAAAATTTACACCGTCTGCGCCGTAAATTTCTCTTGCAACTGTTTCAATCTTCTCTTTTAAAGAAAACTCATCTTTATATATCGGCTCGAATTTGCTTTCTTTTTCTTCCAGTGTTTTAATTACCTTCTGTGCAAGCTTGATACCGCCTTCACCGCCGCGTCCCCATACATCCGCAAGGGCAAACTCACACCCTCTGCTTTCACAAAATTCTTTCACAAAATTCTTTTCAGCATCTGTATCCGTAATAAAAGAATTCAATGTCACCACAACCGGAACATGATACTTCTGAAGATTTTCTATATGCTTTTCGAGATTTACAATTCCCTTCTTTAATGCTTCTATATTTTCATTTGTAAGTTCCGCTTTCGGTACTCCACCGTTATATTTAAGTGCTTTAATCGTTGCAACAAGTACAACCGCATCCGGCTTCAGTCCCGCAAGTCGACATTTGATATCAAAAAACTTCTCCGCACCGAGATCTGCACCAAATCCCGCTTCCGTAATGACATAATCAGCCATATGCAGCGCCGCTTTTGTCGCTCTGACACTATTGCATCCATGTGCAATATTAGCAAACGGTCCGCCGTGAATAATCGCCGGATTATTCTCCAGTGTCTGAATAAGATTTGGCTGCATAGCATCTTTGAGAAGTGCTGTCATTGCACCAACCGCACCGAGATCCGCTGCAGTCACCGGCTCATTTTTGATGTTATAAGCAACAATAATACGTCCCAGACGCTGTTTTAAATCTTCCATATCCTCAGCCAGGCAAAGAATCGCCATAATTTCAGATGCTACCGTAATAACAAAATGATCTTCACGTACTACACCATCCATCTTATTTCCGAGACCGATAACGATATTTCGAAGCGCGCGATCATTCATGTCCACGCATCTTTTCCATACGACCTGCCTTGTATCAATCTGCAGTTCATTTCCCTGCTGGATATGATTATCAAGAAGTGCTGCCAAAAGGTTATTGGCAGAAGTGATTGCATGAAAATCACCTGTAAAATGGAGATTTAAATCTTCCATCGGAACAACCTGCGAATAGCCACCTCCTGCCGCCCCGCCTTTCACTCCGAAACAGGGTCCTAAGGACGGCTCTCTTAATGCAATTAATGTCTTCTTATTTAATTTGTGAAATGCCTCACCAAGTCCGACACTTACTGTTGTCTTTCCTTCTCCTGCCGGCGTAGGATTGATGGCTGTTACCAATATAAGTTTACCCTGCGGATTATTTTTTACTTTTTTTATATAATCATCAGAAAGTTTTGCTTTATATTTTCCGTACAACTCAAGATCGTCGGCTTCAATTCCAAGCTTTGCCGCCACATCTGTGATAGGCAGAAGATTTGCTGCCTGAGCAATTTCAATATCTGTCATCATATTTCTTACCTCATTTTTAAATTTCTTCCAACAGCTGTTCAAACTGTTCCAGCGTCATAAGTACTTTTCTCGGTTTAGTTCCTTCTTCCTCCCCGACTACTCCGTAATCACAAAGCTGATCCATGATGCGGGCCGCGCGGTTAAATCCGATTTTAAACACACGTTGCAACATTCCGATGGACGCCTTTTCCTTTTCAATAATAAATCGTCCTGCATCTGCAAAATATATATCCTTTTCGTCTCCGCCGGAACCTTTGGCTCCGGATGAATCCGATCCGATTCCCATGGACGCAATCTTTGCTTCCATTGCATGTATATCTGCATCATCACCGGTGTTTTGTGCTTTTAAGAAATCAACAACATCGGCAACTTCTTTATCTGAAACAAATGCACCCTGTACACGTACCGGTTTCGGATATCCCTGTGGATAAAAGAGCATATCTCCTTTTCCGAGGAGCTTCTCTGCGCCGTTCATGTCAAGAATGGTCCTTGAATCCACACCGGATGAAACAGCAAACGCAACACGACTAGGCATATTTGCCTTAATCAAACCGGTAATGACATCAACCGACGGTCTCTGCGTTGCAATCACAAGATGAATGCCGGCTGCTCTTGCCAGCTGTGCCAGACGACAAATTGATTCTTCTACCTCTCCCGGTGCTACCATCATAAGGTCTGCAAGCTCATCCACGATGATTACAATCTGAGGGAGCTTCTGCGGAAGTTCCTCTCCACCGTTTTCTGTCATCTCTTCGACTTTTTTGTTATATCCTTTCAAATCTCTTACATGGAGATCCTCGAATTTTTTATATCGCTCCGTCATCTCCTGCACACCCCAATGGAGTGCAGCTGCAGCTTTTTTGGGGTCCGTCACAACCGGAAGCATCAAATGCGGAATACCGTTATATACACTGAGTTCCACAACCTTCGGATCCACCATGATCAGTTTTACCTCATCCGGTGTCGCTTTATATAAAATACTCATAATTAAAGTATTGATACATACACTTTTTCCGGAACCGGTAGATCCTGCAATGAGTACATGGGGCATTTTCGCAATGTCTGCAACTACTGTCTGTCCCGCAATATCTTTTCCAACCGCAAAGGCAATATTGGAATTGAATTCCTTAAATGTAGACGTCTCAAACAGATCTCTAAGGGCAACCATACTGTTTTCCTTGTTCGGCACTTCAATTCCGATGGCTGCTTTGCCGGGAATCGGAGCTTCAATACGAATGTCTGTTGCCGCAAGATTCAGCTTAATATCATCTGTTAAATTAACAATCTTGCTGACCTTCACCCCCATCTCAGGTTGAAGTTCATATCTGGTTACCGCCGGCCCCTGACTGATATCCGTAATTGTCACATTGACACCAAACGTCTTTAATGTCTGTTTCAGCTGCATTGCCGTTTCTTTCAGCTGCTTTTCAGAATTTCCGCCACCGGATTTGCTGTTTTTCTGTAATAGTGAAATCGGTGGTTTTTTATATGGTTTTTTACGTACCGGTGCAGGATTTATTGCGATTTGATCCGATGCAACTCCGGTACCCGCCTTCTGTTCTGCGACCACTTCCGCATCCTGTCCGAACCGGTCTGCACTTGCTTCAAGGGCAGAAGAAATCTTCTGCATATCCAAAGGTTCTTCCTTCTCAAGCACCTTCACTTTATGTACACGCGCTGTCGGTTCTTTTTGTGGTTCTGCAGGCGCAATTCCTTTAATTGTAATATTGTCAAGTTCATCTGCTTCTGTAAACAATTCCTGTTCACGGACATCATCTACATCCGGCATAATATGTTCTGATATATCCATCTGTTTCGGAATCGCAGTATCCACGGAAACTCCGGACACCTTCTGCTCCATACGTTTCTTTTTCCGCTCTTCTTTTTGCAGTTCCCTCTGACTGCGTGCTTCCATCCGCTGCTTGTACAACTCTTCATTTTTAACAATACGGCGGTCATAATCATCTCTGGCTGTCTCATACATTTTGCGGCTTCCGTTTGCCACTCCCTTGACAAAGGATTTTTCTGTCAGGAGAACAAGACAAAGTATCATAACAATCAGCACAACCGCAATGGTTCCCACAATACCGATAAGTCCGGTAACAGAAACCGCAATCGCAGCACCGATGACACCGCCACTGAATATATGATCCGTTGCATATGCATAGTAACTTCCTGCACTGTCTCCGACCTTTTCAATTCCGGTCATAAGCGCCAGGATAACTTCCATATCAATAAATAAAACAATCGCAGACGCAAGCTTTATGATTGCCGTGCGGTTTCCGAGATTTACTGTTCCGAACAGCAGCGCAAAAAACAATGCCGGCGGTGCAATATATGCAAGTAGTCCAAAGAGCCCGAACATCACATTGCTCAACGCATCTCCCACTTTTCCGATAAGATGGAAATTACATAAAAAAAGAAGGATGGTAACCGCAATCGCAATCAGAAGAATTACTTCATCCTTGACTTCGCTGCTGAATGACTGCTGATTTTTATTGTTTGTTTTTCTTCCTCCGCCTGACTTGCGGGAAGAAGCAGGTTTTCTACCTTTTTGTGTTGCCATGTTTTCACTCCGATTTCTCAATTTCAGAATAAACTCTAACCTCAAGTATAGCATTCTTTTTGAAAAATGTCATCTGTAAGTTATTAACCGCCCTTTACCTGTTATCCTATTCTCTCATCTATCATTTCATGCAGTTTATCCATTGCTTCCGAAAGCCCTCCGACAGCATCTATAATTCCATATCCCACTGCTTTTTCACCGTTTAACACACTTCCCACATCTTTGGTCAAAATTTTAGTTTCCATCATAAGCGATTCGAAAGTTTTTTTGTCAATCTTTGAATGATCTACGACAAATCCGGTAATGCGGTCCTGAATGGACTTAAAATAGTCAAAGGTTGCAGGTGTTCCGATTACCATTCCGCTCATTCGCACCGGATGAATGACCATTGCCGCACTCTTTACAATAAACGAATAATCTGCACTGACCGCAATCGGAACCCCGATGGAATGACTGCCTCCGAGAACAAGTGACACCGTAGGTTTGCTGAGTGATGCAATCATCTCAGCGATAGCAAGTCCCGCCTCCACATCGCCGCCCATTGTATTGAGAAGCACAAGTACGCCGTCCACATCTGATGCATCTTCCAGTTGTGCAAGCTTCGGGAGCAGATGTTCATACTTCGTCGTTTTGGAAGACCCGGAAAGATTTTCATGCCCTTCCACTTCTCCGATAATCGTGATAAGTTCAATCTTGTGCTTTTCTTCATTTTCTTCAAGACTGACTGAGCCCGTCTCCTCAATATATTCTGCTTCCGCCTGCATTCTTTCGACTTTTTCTTTTTTCTCTTTCTCCTGATTCTTCACACTGTCTTTTCTCAATTCTAAAATCTCCTTTCTTACTATCATGGCCCTTCTGAAAAACACAAGATTGTATATTACTCTGCATGACCGGAACAATCCAACGCAGGCACGCTAGCGCTACACTCGGCTCGTAGCGGGTACTAAGGCGCTAAAGAACAGCGCCTAAGTACCGACGGCCTCATAGTACCTGCTTATGGACTTGTTCCGGCCATGCAGTGCCTGGCAAATATTATGAACTATCAAATTTAATCCGACAAAAAAGGAACCGCTTTCGCGATTCCTTCTTAGTATTTCCGTTTTTCTATTTTATATCATAATAATTGTTTGACGGTTTCTCAATGTCAAAATGCATTTTATCCGCCGGCACTTCATAATCATAAGTCATTTCTTTTTTGACATGGGGCTTCGGTCCCGGAAGAGGATTCTCTATAAATTTTATTGCTTTCTTTTCACTCATAGAATTTTCCATTCTCTTGCCCTCCGCATAAATCTACACATGGCTGCAATATCTTACAACTGCTTATCATGTGTCAAATAGGTCTCAATGTTATATCTCGGTCTGTGTTTTACTTCCATATAAATCTTGCCGATATACTGCCCAATGACTCCAATTGCAAACAATTGCAGACCTCCGAGAAGCCAAATAGATAAAATCAGTGATGTCCACCCGGCAACAACCGAACCTTTGCAATATGAGATGAATGCATAAATTGCTGCAAAAATACACATAAAAATAATAACAATCCCAAGTACTGCAATAAAATTAATCGGTTTAACGCTGAACGATGTGATCCCGTTCCATGCCAGGGCAAGCATCTTTTTGAGCGGATACTTGGATTCTCCGGCGATACGTTCTTTTCTCTCATAATATACACAGTCCGTCTTATATCCGATGAGCGGCATAATGCCGCGAAGATAAAGATTGACCTCTTCATAATTTGAAAAATGTTCGATGGCACGCTTGCTCATTAAGCGGTAATCCGCATGATTATACACGGTTTTTACACCCATTGCTGCAAGCACTTTATAAAACATCTGTGCCGTCGTTCTTTTAAAAAACGAATCTTTTTTCCGATCATTCCGAACACCGTAAACAATATCATTCCCCTCATGATATTTGTCCACCATCTCTTCCATCACAAGGGTATCATCCTGAAGATCAGCGTCAATGGAAATCATAATATCCGAATTATCTTTCGCGTGTATCATTCCTGCTGTGAGCGCAAACTGATGTCCCACATTTCCTGCAAGCTTAAGACCGAAAACCCTATCGTTTTCTTTGTGCAATTTTTCAATCAAATCCCATGTGGCATCTTTACTTCCATCATCCACATATAAAATGTAACTGTCTTTTGCAATCTTCTCTTTTCGGATCATATCCTCAAGAACACCTGTCAGTTCTTTTGTTGTAATCGGAAGCATTTCCTCTTCATTATAACAAGGAACCACAATTGCCAATCTGTCCATCTTTATCTCTCCAACTTCCCGTGTTTTGTTTTATAACCTTTGATATCACAGCATCTTAAACTATATCAAGTGCCTGAGAAAGATCTGCAATGATATCCTGCACATCTTCAATTCCGACAGAAAGACGAATCATTCCCGGATCGACTCCTGCCTCAGCAAGCTGCTGTTCATTCATCTGTCTGTGGGTGTGGCTGGCCGGATGAAGCACACAGGTTCTCGCATCTGCCACATGGGTCACAATCGCTGCAAGACCAAGCTGATCCATGAAGCGCACCGTATCCTGCTTATCACCGTTTACCGCAAAGGAAATAACGCCGCAAGTACCGTTTGGCATATATTTCTGTGCTCTCTCATAATATTTACTGCTCTTAAGTCCCGGATATTCCACCCATTTAACCTTCGGATGATTTTCAAGGAACTCAGCCACCTTCTGTGCATTCTCACAGTGACGCGGAACGCGCAGGTGTAACGTTTCAAGTCCGACATTTAATAAAAATGCATTCTGCGGTGACTGGATAGATCCAAGGTCACGCATCAGCTGTGCCGTCGCTTTTGTAATGAATGCGCCCTTACCAAAACGCTCTGTATAAGTCACTCCGTGATAAGACTCATCCGGTGTACAAAGTCCCGGGAATTTATCCGGATATTTTGTCCAGTCAAAATTACCGCTGTCTACGATACATCCGCCCACTGCCATCGCATGACCGTCCATGTATTTCGTGGTAGAATGTGTCACGATATCCACACCGAACTCAAAAGGACGACAATTAATCGGGGTCGGGAATGTGTTATCCACAATCATAGGTACCCCATGGGCATGTGCTGCCGAAACAAATTTATCAAAATCAAGAACTACAAGAGCCGGATTGGCAATACTCTCTGCAAGCACACATTTTGTATTTTCTTTAAATGCACCGTCAAGTTCTTCCGGACTGCAGTCCGGATCAATTACAGTACACTCAATCCCCATACGTTTCATTGTAACCGTCAGAAGATTAAATGTTCCGCCGTACACGCTTGAGGACATAATCACATGATCCCCAACTCCGGCAATATTGAAAACAGCATAATAGTTTGCCGCCTGTCCGGAAGAAGTGAGCATCGCTGCCGCTCCGCCTTCCAGATCACAAATTTTCTGTGCTACACAGTCATTGGTCGGATTCTGAAGTCTTGTATAAAAATATCCGCTCTCTTCAAGGTCAAACAAACGTCCCATTTGCTCTGTAGACTCATATTTAAATGTTGTTGACTGATAAATCGGAAGCACGCGCGCCTCACCGTTTTTCGGTTGCCATCCTCCCTGAATACACTGTGTTCCTTTTCCGTATTCGCTCATTGGTTTCATGTTTTCTCCTCCTATATCAACTGTCCTGTATCATTTATAAAACCCGTTAAAACAATCCGAATGCCTTCTTTTGAAATCCGCTGTTTACCGTCTCAAAGGTTCCGGCTTTAATTTTATATCCTTTAAAAGTTTTAGCCCATTTCTTTTCAACTTCTTTTGCTAACTGTTTATAGTAATCATTCCGACATTCTAAAACCGAGGGCAACAAATATGTAACAACGAACAAATTCATCTGTTCCTGCCATTCTGCCTCCTGGCGGGCATTTTTAAACGCCTGTTCTTTGCTAAGCTGCATCACATACACACAGATCGCATCCGCAGCCTCCTTGCAAAGTTTGTCTACATCTCCGCATTCTTCATAATACTGCATGCAAACCCGATCAAACACACGATACGTCTTCTCATATTCTTCAAACGTTTCGGCATAATCTTTTTTATTGAACCGCTCCAAATAATATTCGCGGTTTTCAAACAGTTCATTCACTTGCCACATGTCTGACATCACCTTAATAAATATACCATATCGCGGGAAGCAAAACAATAAAAATAAATCAAGGAATTCACTAATACTTCACCTTTATTTTTGAGCCGAATCCTCTTTTCTTAAACCATTTTTTATATGACTTATATTTGCTCTTCGGAACTTTTACTGTTGCGTTCTTCGATGTTCCTTTAAAGGCCTTACTTCCCACTTTTTTACTTGTCAGTTTCTTTGTTTTGATTGTTATTTTTTTCAACTTCTTACAACCATAGAACGCCGACTTACCGATTTTGGATACCTTAGACGGAATCGTAATAGCGGTAAGGGCCGTACACTTATAAAAAGCCTTATCGCCTATGGTTCTTACCGCAGATCCCATTTTTATTGTTTTGAGTTTGCTGCACCCTGAAAAAGCATTCTTTCCGATAGATGTTACATTCTTCCCGATTGTCACCTTCGTTATCTTCTTATTCTTCTTAAACGCATTTGCCGAAATCGATGTCACCTTATATTTGATTCCGCTAATCGTTACAGTGGCAGGAATCGTAATTTTCTTTGCCGTCTTCTTACGCGTTTTTACATAGGTGACAGTTCCGATTTTCCCGGACAAATTTCCCGTTTTTACAACTTTATAAACCGCATTCGAAGTTAACACCTCATCACCTTTTTTCGGCAATGAAACTTGTGTCTGTTCCTCCTTTGCAGGGGAATCTTCTCCCCCGGACTCCTCATCCCCGGATGTATCGACCGGTCTTTCCTTAACGATCAACTCTCCCGGAAGCACTGTCACTTCATAGTTTCCACTATTGCTTGTCGCTGTAATCTCATACTCTCCACAGGCACAGTCTCGAGTTGCTGCTGTATGAAAATTCAATGCCAGATCATTTACTGTGTCATCGTATGCCAACCCGCCGCTTACAACTTCAACTGAAAACTGTGGATTCTCATCCCCTGCATATCTGGTCGCATCAGATATCTGTACCGTAATCGGCCGTTTTTTTACCGTCACTACAGCCGGACTACTCTGTGCAATAAACTTGTACGCCTCGCCTTCTACCTCTGTTCCGTTAACTTCATATTTTTGTGTCTGTAAATGAAATATAATCGTGTACTCCCCCGCGTCCTTGCGCGTCACAAATTTATATTCATTGTCGCCTTTCAAAACAACTTCACCATTTTCCGTCCAATAATATGAAACGGTCGCATCCACATTCTTTTCACCTGCTCCGTTCATCAGATAATAAGAGGAATATCCGTATGTAAGCGTTTTCGAACTTGGATGTTTTGTAATGGAAACCGGCTTAACAAACCCGCAGGCACAGGTTATCTCTCCTTCCGGATATACATGTGGTGTTTTCTCTATCTTTTCCATCGTTTCACGACACAATAGACACACAATCTCATCCTGCCAATGCCCCTGCGCATCCAACTGCCAACTGCTTACATGACACCCAATCGTAATTCCGCTCCCGTTAATACCATCTGCATATGTAATTGTTCCGACTTCTTTTCCGCCAATCACATCCGGACACTCAATCCTTGTTACTCCGTCCGGCACACAAATCACTTTTAAAGAAACGGTTCCATCCGTTTCCTCCGTTGTCGCCAACTGCGTTTTTATACTATCTACATTAATCAAATCGAGAATCTCATTGTTATTTTCCATGTATTTTTCCGGATAAACAATCGTTCCCACCTCAGAGACGGCGATAAAGTCCTGTCCTACAGTCTCTGCTGTCAACTGCGTGGTTTCTATAATCACAATTTTCAGACCGTCACAGCGTTCAAGCACTCTCTTTCCGATTGTCGTTACCGACTTAGGTATTATCAGTACCTCCAGCGCATCACAATCCGAAAAAACATAATCACCTATCGTGGCGCATTGCGTGTTCTCAGAAAAAATCACTTCCTGCAGCGAATAGCAGGCATTAAATGTATTATTCCCAAGCCCTGTCACTCCGTCTGGAATCTGAATAGTTTTCAGTTTATCACAATATAAAAATGTGCTCTTTAATTCTCCGGTCAAATTAGCAGGTAACTCAACTTTTTCTAAATTTTCACATAACTGAAAAGCATTACTTCCGATGGTTGTTATACTGTCCGGAAGATCTATTTCTGTCAATGAAGTACAATTCGAAAAACAGTAGCCTCCGGCGGAAGTAACCGTTTCATTGCTCAAAAAAACAACTTCCTTCAACCCTGCGCAACTGCTAAACACTTCCATACCGAGCGTCACGACACTCTTTGGTATCTCGATTTTTTCGAGTTTAGCACAACCATTAAACGCACCTTGTCCAATGGTTGTAAGACATCCCTCTTCAAAAAACACCTCTTCCAAATTCGGCATCATATAGCATACTCTGTCCCCAAGACCTGATACCTCTTTTTCGATGACCGCCTTCGTAATATCGTTTGCATACTCTATGTATGGTGTATTTGCATATCTTAAACCGGTCTCTTCATTTTTTTTAGAACTGTAATTATCCGTCGCACCACTTCCACTGACAACCAATGTGTCCGCACTCTGGTTTCCATCACTGTCATACAGCGTAATTGTAGCCCCCTTGGTACATGTTACAGCAAAAATCTGCTCACCGTATTCCGCTGCCCTTGCTTCTTTTGATATAAGCAAACAAAGGCATAGTGCCATCGCAAGCACTATACCTTTTTTGATGTTTTTTAAATCCCGCATACTTCTGTTTTTCATTTTGAATTCCTTTTATTCATCCCAGTTATGATATACCGCCTGTACATCATCATCCTCATCTAAAAGATCAAGTGTACGGTTCAACTGCTTAATATCATTTTCGTCCGAAAGAGCCACATAATTCTGCGGAATCATAGTTACCTCTGCTGATGCCATCGGAATATTTTCTGTATTTAATGCATCATAAACTGCCTGGAAATCATCCGGATCTGTGATAATCTCAAAGCTGTCCTCTTCCTCTGCAAAGTCTTCTGCTCCTGCATCAAGCGCGATCATCATGAGGTCATCTGCGTCCATCTCGCACTCTTCTTTGTCTATGATAATCTGTCCTTTTTTGTCAAACATAAAAGATACACAACCCTGTGTTCCGATACTTCCGGATCCCTTTGTAAATGCACTTCTTACGTTAGCCGCTGTTCTGTTCTTATTGTCTGTCAGCGCCTCAACAATAATTGCAATACCGCTCGGTCCGTAACCTTCATATGTAACATGTTCGTAAATTACATTTCCAAGATCTCCGGATGCTCTCTTAATACCTCTTTCAATCGTGTCGTTTGGCATATTATTAGCTTTTGCTTTTGCAATAATCTGTGCCAATTTAAAGTTATTGGTCGGATCCGGTCCGCCTTCCTTAACCGCTACTGCAATTTCACGACCGATAATCGTAAATATCTTACCTTTTGCAGCGTCATTTTTTTCTTTTTTGTGTTTAATGTTCGCAAACTTTGAATGTCCTGACATGAGTGATTCTCCTCTTTCTGATTTTCTCTTTTTGTCTTGCATAAGCGCACAAAAGCGCTAAACATCTTTTTTAATATATCATTTCGGTTATCGTTCGTCAATCTTGCACCTATTCTCTCCTTATGTATTCAGAGCCAGACTGATTAACAACGCACGATCTACTTTCTGCATTATGGAACTGTCAAGATGACAGATTTTATCTTTCAGGCGAAGTTTATCGATTGTACGAAGTTGTTCCAAAAGAATCACCGAATCTTTTACCATATGATAACGCTCCGCAGGCAATTCAATGTGCGTCGGGAGCTTGGCCTTGTTCATTTTCGAAGTAATAGCGGCGCAAATAATCGTCGGACTGTGACGGTTTCCTACATCATTTTGAATAATCAGCACAGGACGTATCCCTCCCTGTTCGCTGCCGACTACCGGTCTTAAATCTGCGTAATATACATCACCGCGTTTCATGAAATACAACACTCCTTTTTTTCAAATCTTTTCCAAAGTATTGCCAAAAAAATCTGTTGTATTCCGTTTTCAACCGAATTATCCGATATATTCTATTGTATCTATAACCTTACCGCCTTTTGTAAAAACACGGGGAATGCGCTTGGAAAGATCACATGCAAATTCGTAATTAAATCTTCCGCTCATTTCACCCAATTGTTCCATGGTTAGTGTATGCTTACCATCGGTACCGATCAGTGTTACCTCATCACCGCAAATCACACCCGGAATGTCCGTCACATCTACCATAAACTGATCCATACAAACTCTGCCCACAATCGGTGCCTTCTGTCCGCGGATCAGCACATAGCCTTTATTGGACAGACTGCGCGGATATCCATCTCCGTATCCCAGCGGAATCGTGGCAATTTTGCGATTGCAATCCGCTACATATGTTCCCCCATAACTGACAGGAGTTCCTTTCTTAATCTCTTTCACATAAACAACATGGCTTTTCAAGGAAAGTGCAGGTGTCAGATATACTTTGTCACGAACCACTTCATTCGAAGGCCATAATCCGTATAAAATAATGCCGGCCCGAACCAGATCCATATGTGCATACGGCATTTCAATAATACCTGCACTGTTGGAAATATGACGGAACGGAATCTTTTTCGAACATTGTTTATCCACAAGTTCCAAAAACTCCTTGTAACGCCCAAGCTGTTCCTCTGCGGCCAATTTATCCGCTTCATCCGCTCTTGAAAAATGTGTAAATATTCCTTCCACCTCTACATTTGGAAGTCCCATAACCATCTTTATAAAATCAACGCCCGTACTGTCCGGCGCAATACCGATGCGCGACATTCCCGTATCTACCTTAACGTGAACCTTTACGGTTTTTCCTGCCTTTACGGCAGCTTCCGAAAACTGTTTTGCCTGATCTTCACGAAACAGCGCCGGCCTGATATCTTGTATTACAAGTTTTTCATAACTTTCCGGAAACGTATATCCGAGACACAGAATCGGTTTTTTTATACCATTGTGGCGCAGTGCAAACGACTCCTCCGCCGTTGCAGTTGCATATCCGAATATATAAGGAATCTTTTCCAGTTCTCTTGCAATCGGTACCGCCCCATGACCGTATCCGTCAGTTTTAATAACCGCAACAATCTTAGCTTCTCCCGACAAGTTTTGTTTCATCTGCTCAAGATTGCCTATAATTGCATCTAAATTGACATAAGCACACGCTCTTTCATGCCGCTTCATGTTATATAGCCTCTTTTCCAAGTTTTTTCATACATTTCTCCAGACAGTGTATCATATCTGTCGGTAACATGCTATGTGTTCCATATTTTTTCGCCGCCATATCACCTGCCATACCATGTACATATACACCAATACACGCGGCCATATACGGGTCCTTTATTTGTCCGGCAATACCCGCAATAGCACCCGCAAGCACATCGCCGCTTCCCGCCACTGCCATACCGTTATTTCCTTTTGCCGAAATGCAAACTCTTCCGTCTGCACCGGCTACAACAGTTTGTGCATCTTTCAGCACAAGAATGCACTGATATTTTTTTGCAAAATCTCTTGCTGATTTTACCCTGTCTTCCTTAATCTGTTCCACTGACAATCCGCTGATTCTTGAAAACTCAAGCACATGCGGTGTCAAAATGAACGGTCTGCCGATTTCTGACAGTTTCATTAATAATTCCGCATCCTCTGACATCAGATTCAGCACATCCGCATCCAGAATGTATGTCTTCCTCTGGCTTTTTGCTATTATTTCTGTCAAATTTTCTACGATCGCTTTGGAAGTTATATTCCTGCCAAGGCCGGAACCTGCGCAAATCACATCTGCAAACTCTACAGATTGCTTTACCTTCTCATACAATAATTCCCGTGTATCTGTATCATATAGTTCAAGCACCGACTCCGGTGCCGCCTTCAGTACCGCTTCTTTATTCTTTTCATGGGTACAAAGCTTAATATATCCCGCTCCGCTTCGAAATGCGGCACATACATTCAAAATTGCCGCACCCGTAATTGTCTCACTGCCGGAAAAGAAAGCAAGCTTCCCGAATGTTGATTTATTTCCGGCCGGATTACGCTTTAAATATTTTTTTACTGTTTTTTTATCGAGAACAAAAGTCTGTTTTTCGTCCATGAACGGATATAGCATTCCGCACGAGTTATAACAAATCTCTCCGGCAAAAACTTTTCCCTCCCCCAACAAGATCCCCTGCTTATGCAATCCAAATGTTGCCGTTATATCCGCACGGAATGCAGTCCCAAGGACTCTTCCCGTATCCGCACAGATGCCGGTCGGAATATCAAGTGCAATTTTAATCGCACCCCTGTCATTCATCCAATCAACCGCTTCTTTAAGTTCTCCCGAAAGTTCTCTGCTTGTACCGATTCCCAAAACAGCATCTACAATAACAGAATATTCTCTTCTTGTTGCTTTCGTGTCTGTCAGCGAAGTATGAATTCTATTCTCCGCCTGCTCACCAAGCATCTTCCGAAATATGTTTTCCTGTTTCTGCCGAAGATCGGTGTACTTCTCTTCCCTTCCGAGAAGTAAAACTTCCGGTTTATACCCACACTCTGTCAGAATTCTTGCAACCGCAATGCCGTCCGCGCCATTGTTTCCCGCACCACACACAATCAGTATTGATTTCTCTTTTTCTGCTCTGTCTTTTATTACTCCGGCAGCAAATAGCGCAGCACGTTCCATTAATATCACTGCATCAATTCCGATTTCGTCCATAATATACCGCTCATGTGCACGCATCTGCTCAGCCGTAACTACATATTTCATTTATTTACCTCTCCCTTTTGGGATGAAACGCCAAAAAAGGATACGAAGCGCATCCTTTTTTATTCTATGACTTCTTATCTTTCACCGGTGCTTTCTCTGCCGGATTATATTTCATATCAAAAATTTCAATCACTTCCGGACCGAATATATCATGCATATAACTGTACAGATTTTGATTATAAATTTCTTTTTCCTGTTTACGTACCACATTCTTTTTCAAGTCTATACGCATCTGGTTGATCCATTTATCGATTTGCTCAATCTCCGCCGTATTATCACGGATTGCCTCGTAACAGACCTCCATGGAAAGAAGCATCAGATCATAATTTACACTGTTTATATCTTTTTCAACATCGAGGAGTTCCTCCTGATCCGCCTTGAGCCTGTCGTTACAATCTTCTATCAGTCGCTTATTTTCCTCCTGCTTTTTCTGTGCCGCAGCACTTTCATTGCCGCCATCCATCAGACTCACAATCTCATCTCTGAGCTTTGTTTTGATACCTCGGAGTTTTTTACATTCATTATTCAACTTCCCCTGCCGCTTTAATAATTCTTTGAGCTGTTTTTCTTTCTCAATAATCTGCGGGCTGATTTCCGTCTGGGTAAAAAGCCTGTGCCATTTATTATCAAGCGTCAGAATCGGTATGTTTTTGCCGGCCAATGCCGGTTTATAGATTTCTTCCTTACGTGACATCAAATCACCTCTGTTCTTTTTCAAACCTCGTAATATTATAAGAAAGTTTCATCAGGCTGTCCGACAAATGCACATTCTCCACCTGTACTCCTTCCGGAACTTCAAGATCCACATGTGCAAAATTCCAAATTGCTTTGATTCCGCATTTTACAAGGCGTCCGGATACGGAAACCGCCCCTTCCTTCGGAATTGTAAGAACACCGATATCAATCTCATTTTCTACAATAAAATTCTCAAGTTCTTCCATCGGACGAACCGGAATGCCACGAACTAATTTACCCGTCAGAGAAGTATCCTGATCAAACAATCCCTGAATTAAAAAGCCGCGTCTCTCAAAATTCATGTAATTTGCAAGAGCCTGTCCCAAATGTCCTGCGCCGACAATTATCAACTTATGCGTCTTGTTGAGACCGAGTATTTTACCGATTTCTGTATATAAATATTCTACATTATACCCATATCCCTGTTGTCCGAAACCGCCAAAATTATTAAAATCCTGACGTATCTGGGATGCTGTTACATTCATGATTCCCGACAACTCCTGGGAAGAGATACGTTCCACGCCCTCATCCTTTAACTCACCAAGATATCTGAAGTAACGGGGAAGACGACCGATGACAGCCTGTGATATTTCCTTTTCTTCCACTTCTTTTGCCTCCTGCTTATGATAGAAATATTATATATCTTTGTTAAATATCTGTCAAAAAATTTATTATATAGCATTTCTTCCATTTTTCTGCTATATTGTTTGTGGTATACAGCGGAGGTACAAACAATGATTTTATCATGCCAGAACTTATCCAAAACATTTGTTGATCATACAGTTATACGTCAGGCATCTTTTCAGGTGGAAGACACCGACAAAGTAGCTATTGTCGGTATTAACGGAGCCGGAAAATCCACCCTTCTTAAAATGATTGTAGGAGAACTTTCCCCTGACACCGGAAATGTGGCATTTGCAAAAGATAAAACCTACGGATATCTTGCACAGCAGGATGGTTCCGAAAGTTCAAACACCATTTACGAAGAGCTGCTCTCTGTCAAACAGGAACTGGTTAATCTGGAAGAAGATTTACGACAGCTTGAATTTGATATGAAACATGCATCGGACTCAGAGCTTGAAGATTTGATGAAATTATACACTTCAAAAACTCATGCTTTTGAATCAAAGGACGGATATAAATACCGCAGCGAACTTATCGGAGTTCTGAAAGGTCTCGGATTTGCAGAAGAAGAATTTTCAAAACAGATTTCAACGCTGTCCGGAGGACAAAAAACCCGTGTTTCTCTTGCCAAGCTATTATTACTTTCACCGGATCTTATTATTCTTGATGAGCCGACAAACCACTTGGACATCTCTTCCATCAATTGGTTGGAAAATTATCTTCGCACTTACAAAGGTGCGGTTATCATTGTATCGCACGACCGGTATTTTTTAGACCGTATTGTAAACAAGGTGCTTTCTATTGAAAACGGGGACAGCCGCATGTACCTCGGTAACTACTCTGCTTTTGCAGAAAAATCTGCTGAGATCCGAAATGCACAGATGAAAGCCTACTTAAAACAGCAGGACGAAATCCGCCGCCAGCAACAGGTAATTGACAAATTAAAATCATTCAACCGCGAAAAATCAATTAAACGTGCGGAAAGCCGTGAAAAGATGCTTGACAAAATGGATATACTTGATAAACCCATGGAGCTTCGCGATGACATGCGTTTTACCCTGACACCGCGAATTACAAGCGGAAACGATGTACTTTCCGTATCCGGACTTTCAAAAAGCTTTGGCGACAATCTTCTGTTTTCTGATGTCAATATGGAAATCAAGCGCGGAGAACATGTTGCAATTATTGGTGACAATGGAACCGGAAAAACCACATTACTTAAAATTTTAAACGAATTAGAAACCGCAGATGCAGGTGAGTTTATTCTCGGCACCAAAGTTGAAATCGGATATTACGATCAGGAACATCATGTTCTGCACAGCGAAAAAACATTGTTTGACGAGATTTCAGATGATTACCCTACGCTAACTAATACTGAAATACGCAATACACTTGCAGCCTTCCTGTTTACGGGTGATGATGTATTCAAACGCATCGGCGATTTGTCCGGCGGCGAACGCGGACGTGTTTCGCTCGCAAAGCTTATGTTATCCAATGCTAACTTTTTGATTCTTGATGAGCCAACCAACCATTTGGACATTACCTCAAAGGAAATTTTGGAACAGGCATTAAACGGCTATGAGGGAACAGTGTTATATGTCTCCCACGACCGCTATTTTGTCAATCAGACCGCCTCACGGATTCTTGATCTGGCAAACCATAAATTTTATTCCTTCGGTGGTAATTATGATTATTATTTAGAAAAGAAAGAAACGGTAGAAGGAATTGCTGTTGCAAGTTCCACCGGTAATTCTGTTTATGCTCCGCTGGCAGCAGGCACAACGGCTTCTGCTGCTTCCACTGTCGGAAATGCTGCGGAAGACTCCGCCGGAAAGCTTGACTGGCAGCAGCAAAAAGAATTACAGGCACAGAAACGTAAGCTGGAAAATCAGCTCAAAAAATGTGAGGACCGCATCGCTGAATTAGAACAACGTATCAGTGAAATCGAAGAAGAAATGGCTCTTCCGGAAGTGGCAACAAATGTTGCCCGGCTCCAGGAACTTTCTAAAGAACAGACTTCTCTTTCTGAAGAGTTGGAAGCAAAATACGAAGAATGGGAACAGTTACAAAGCTGAAAAAATAATAAAGAGTATCGGTTAAGGAATCATTTCCAACGGCAATAATCCTGCATTCCGATACTCTTTTCTATTACTTCAAACAGTGGAAAATCACACAGTTTGGTTTGTTAATCTTCATCTCTTTTCCATTCATAACAAGCAATCCTTTATCAAGATCCACGTTAAAAAATGTCATGGTACCTGATTCATGATTTAAACTGAGAAGGTGCTTATTATCCGGAAACAGAGCCGCGTCTTTCGGATAATCACCGCTTATCGGAAGACAGAATACCTTCTCCAGCATTCCTGTTTCCTGATCGATACGATATACAATCACACTGTTATCTCCCGCATTGGAACTGACAAGATACTTTCCGTCTACAGAGAAATTCAGGGCACTCGCTGCGGAATTACTTGCATGATAATCATTGAGCGTCGATATGTTCTGTATTTTTGTAAAAAACGGATTGTTATCTTCCACCGTGTAAGAATATACATCAATATAATTTTTCAATTCGTGTACGATATACACAAATTTTCCGTCTTTGGTCATTTTAACATGGCGCGGAGCTGACTCAATTTCACTTCGGATCACGTCCACCAGTTTCAGTTTTCCTGTTATGTGATTAAGTTCATACACATCCACATGATCCATTCCGATATCCGCTGCCATCAGGAACTTATTATCCCGCGTCATTTTCACACAATTTACATGTGGTCGGAAATTGCGTTCCGCAACACTTCCCATTCCTTTCAAATACACCTCGTCCGTGATTTCTCCGACACCGCCATCCTCACGCACACGTAAAACAGTAATCTTCCCGTCATGATATCCTGCTACAAAAAGAAACTTTTCCTCATAATCCGTAGAAAGATAACAGCCTCTCATACCGTTAATAGATCCATGGTTAATGCAGGAAAGACTGCCGTCTTCTGCAATCTCATATGCTTCCACACCAAAATCCGTAATGGAATACAAATATTTCCCATTGTGGGAAATTGTAATATAGGAAGAATTGGTAATCTCAACCTGATCCTTCGGAATCAGTCTTCCATTCTCAACATCAACATCATATATTTTAATGCCATGATTATCTCCCATTGTATAAGTAGATACATAAGCTACGTATTTACTTTTTGCCATTCGTCTTACCTCCGCATCAGCTCAATTTGTATCATTGTAGCACATCTGCTTTTTTTTGTTAAGAATTCGATATTAATTTTCCTCTCTTTTTTTACAAAATACGGCCTAAATATATTGACATTTATTATAAGAAATATATAATTAGAACAGATTGTTTAGTAAAACTAAACTCAAAGTTTATTTAATTGTCACAAAGAGGTGCCAAAATGGATATCGGGCTTAAATTAAAAGAGCTGCGAATTCAGAAAGCATTGACCCAGGAAGAATTGGCTGACCGCGCAGAACTTTCCAAGGGATTTATTTCCCAGCTTGAGCGCAATCTTACCTCTCCTTCCATTTCAACGCTGACTGACATTCTGCAGTGTCTCGGAACAAACTTAAATGAATTTTTCAGTGAGGAAGACGACTCTCAGATTGTGTTCAAACAGGAAGATTTTTTTGAAAAAGAAGATCAGGAACTGGGCAACACCATTGAGTGGATTATTCCAAACGCACAGAAAAACGAGATGGAACCGATCCGTCTCACTCTTTCACCCGGTGGTTCCACTTATCCGGACCTTCCCCATGAAGGTGAAGAATTCGGATATGTACTGACCGGAAGTATTAAGATTCATCTCGGTTCGAAAACACATACAGCCAAAAAGGGAGACGCATTTTACTTTGTCCCTGAAAAAAAACACTATTTGGAAGCAGGACGCTCCGGTGCAACTGTCATCTGGGTGACCAGTCCGCCAAGCTTCTAAGGGAGGATATTTTCCATGAGCAATAAACTGATTAATCTTTCAGGTATTAATAAATCTTTTGACGGAACTATGGTTCTTGACGACCTCAATTTATACATCAGAGAAAATGAGTTTCTTACTCTCCTCGGCCCTTCCGGTTGCGGCAAAACAACGACCCTCCGTATCATCGGCGGTTTTGAATCTCCGGACAGCGGAAAGGTGTTTTTCAACGGCGAAGATATTACCAATCTTCCTCCGAACAAGCGTCAGCTTAATACTGTTTTCCAAAAATATGCACTTTTTACCCATATGACAATTGCCGAAAACATTGCTTTTGGTTTAAAGATTAAAAACAAAAGCAAATCTTACATAGATGATAAGATTAAATATGCCTTAAAGCTTGTCAACCTTGACGGCTACGAAAAACGTATGCCGCACCAGCTCTCCGGCGGTCAGCAGCAGCGAATTGCAATTGCACGTGCCATCGTAAACGAGCCGAAGGTTCTTCTTCTCGATGAACCGCTTGGTGCTCTTGATTTGAAGCTTAGACAGGATATGCAGTACGAGCTGATCCGTTTGAAAAATGAACTTGGCATTACATTTATTTATGTTACACACGACCAGGAAGAAGCCCTTACCATGTCTGACACAATTGTTGTCATGAACCAGGGCTACATCCAGCAGATTGGTACTCCGGAAATGATTTATAACGAACCGGAAAATGCGTTTGTTGCAGACTTTATCGGTGACAGCAATATTATTGATGCTACTATGGTACAGGATAAACTTGTTTCCTTCCTCGGATGCAAATGGGCATGTGTGGATACAGGGTTCGGAAACAACAAACCGGTCGACGTTGTTATCCGTCCGGAAGATATCGTATTAAAAGATGCCGGTCAGGGCATCTTGGACGGCGAAGTAACTCACGTAATCTTTAAAGGTGTCCATTACGAAATGGAAGTTATGGCCGGCGGTTACGAATGGCTTGTACATTCCACTTCCATGTTTACGGTCGGTCAAAAAGTATCCATCAGCGTGGATCCTTTTAACATCCAGATTATGAACAAACCGGAATCTGAAGATGAGGAGGCTGTACAAATTGAAGAGTAAACGTTCCCTGCTGGCAGGGCCGTATCTTTTCTGGTCCATCGCCTTCATTATCATTCCGCTTATCATGGTATTTTATTATGGCTTTATTGACGAAAGCGGCGCTTTCACCCTCGAAAACATCGCTGCAATCGCCTCGCCGGAACACAGCAAAGCACTTTGGATTTCCATGCGTCTGTCACTGATCAGCACAATCATTTGTTTTGTGCTTGCTTATCCGCTTGCCATGATACTTGCCAACATGAGCGTTAACCAAAACCAGTTTATTGTGCTGGTCTTCATCCTTCCGATGTGGATGAACTTTTTACTTCGCACACTTGCATGGCAGACACTTTTGGAAAAAAACGGTGTCATTAACATGATTCTGAATTTCTTTTCTCTGCCAAGCCTTAATATTATTAATACAGAAGCTGCAATTATTCTCGGTATGGTATATAACTTCCTTCCGTTTATGGTACTTCCGATCTACAACTCTCTTGCCAGAATGGATCGCGATGTCATCAACGCAGCCCATGACCTCGGTGCAAACTGGATTCAAACCTTCTGCCGCATCATATTCCCACTTAGTATACCGGGTGTAGTAAGCGGTGTTACAATGGTTTTTGTACCGGCATTGACAACTTTCGTTATTTCTTCGATTCTCGGCGGAAGTAAAATCCTCCTTATCGGTAATGTTATCGAACAGGAATTTACACAAGCTTCCAACTGGAATCTCGGCAGCGGACTTTCCATCGTGCTTATGGTATTTATTATCATCAGCATGATCATCTCAGCTATTCTTGACAAAGACGGGGAGGGCACGCTGTTATGAAAAAGTTTATCTCGCGTTTTTATATCGCTATTATATTCGTATTCTTATATGCTCCGATTGCTACTCTCATCGTTTTATCTTTTAACAAGAGCAAAACAAGAGCAAAATGGGGCGGCTTTACAACCAAATGGTATGTAGAATTGTTTGAAAATGAGATCATTATGGAGGCACTGCAAAACACTCTGTGGCTTGCACTCCTCTCCGCTCTCATTGCTACCGTAATCGGTACTGCAGCATGCATCGCAATAAATCACATGAACAGAGCCTGGCGCACATTCTTCATGGGTGTCACTAACATTCCTATGCTTAATGCTGATATTGTGACCGGTATTTCACTTATGCTCCTATACCTGAGTTTCGGGATGAGTTTCGGCTTTTCCACGATACTCCTGGCGCATATTACCTTCAATATACCTTACGTCATATTGAGCGTCATGCCAAAGATGAAACAACTTAACAAACATACTTATGAGGCTGCACTCGACCTCGGTGCCGGTCCTATATACGCTTTCTTTAAAGTTGTATTTCCGGATTTGCTCCCCGGCATTTTTACCGGGTTTTTGATGGCATTTACAATGTCCCTTGATGATTTTATCATTACACACTTTACCAAGGGACCCGGCGTCGATACATTGTCCACTAAAATTTACACGGAAGTTAAGAAAGGCATCAAACCTGAAATGTATGCCCTTTCTACTATCATATTTGTCGTTGTTTTAGCACTTCTTCTCTTTATTAACAAGAGCCCGTCAAAAAAAGACAACGCACAAAAAAGAGTTTAAAACTTTATACGAGGAGAATGAAAAAATGAAAAAAAACAAATTTATTGTATTACTCGCATCTATGATTGCGTTTTCTGCACTTGTTACCGGTTGCGGCGGTGATAAAGGCGGTGAAAACGGGGAAGTTATTGTTTACAACTGGGGCGAGTACATTGACCCTGAAACAATCGACATGTTTGAAGCAGAAACCGGTATCAAGGTTATCTACGATGAATACGAAACAAACGAAATTATGTATCCGAAGGTAGAATCCGGCACAAGCAATTACGATGTGCTCTGCCCTTCCGATTACATGATTGAAAAACTAATCGAAAATGATCTTCTTGCAGAGATTAACTTCGATAACATTCCGAACAAAGACAAAATCGGAGCTCAATACTATGAGCAGGCAAAATCCTTTGATCCGGAAAACAAATACACTGTTCCTTACTGTTTTGGTACCGTGGGTATTCTTTACAATAAGACAATGGTTGACGAACCGATTGATTCCTGGGATGTTCTTTGGGATGAAAAATATGCCGGCAATATTCTGATGCAGGATTCTGTAAGAGACGCATTTATGGTTTCTTTAAAACGACTCGGTTATTCCATGAATTCCCTGGATACTGCACAGCTTGAGCAGGCCCGTGATGAACTTATCACACAAAAACCTCTTACCCAGGCTTATGTAGTTGATCAGGTTCGTGACAAAATGATTGGTGACGAAGCAGCCATCGGTGTAATTTATTCCGGAGAGGCTATTTACACACAGCGCGAAAATCCGAATCTTGAATATGTAATTCCAAAAGAAGGTTCTAATGTATGGATTGACTGCTGGGTAATTCCGAAAGCATCACAGAACAAGGAAAATGCGGAAGCATTTATCAACTTTATGTGCCGTGAAGACATCGCACTTATGAACTTCGATTACATTACCTACTCTACACCAAATGATGAAGCACGCGCTTTAATTGAAGACGAAGCAATCCGCAACAGCGAAATCGCCTTTCCTGATTTGTCAAAATATGAAAATATGGAGACATTTAAATATCTCGGTTCCGAAGGCGATGAAATTTACAATGAATATTGGAAACAGGTTAAATCTGCTGACTAAACTATGAAACGGACATTTCATTATGAAATTGCATCCGAGGATGCAAATCTTACAATTTTACAATT
The DNA here is from genome assembly GCA_017482005.1 of Lachnospiraceae bacterium. The sequence continues at coordinate 61,935 of JAFUOI010000007.1, read as the reverse complement.
TCTAAAAAACAAAGGCTACTCATCTTCGAATGTGGTAGCCTTAAAAAAAATCGAAAAAAGTATATTGGTAAACGGCATATGGGAGCATGTCACATACAAACTACAAACCGGTGATACCCTCACAGTTCAATACACTGAGGACAACACCAGCGAAAAGATTGTCCCTACCATGCTTCCACTTTCAATTGTGTATGAAGACGAAGATATTCTTGTAGTTAACAAACCCGCAGATATGCCTGTACATCCTTCACAGGGAAACTATACAAATACACTGGCCAATGCACTGATGTATTATTATCTGCAAAAAGACGAAACTTTTACGTTCCGCTGCATCAATCGCTTGGACCGTGACACCACAGGTCTTGTTCTTCTTGCCAAGCATGCCATCAGTGCAGGTATACTTTCTGTACAAATGCAAAATAGAGAGATTCATCGTACCTATCTCGCTCTTGTGGAAGGATCTTTTTCGGAACAACACGGCATAATTGACGCGCCGATTGCGCGAAAAGATGAATCCATCATTGAACGCGAAGTAAATTTCCTCACCGGTGATCGTGCGGTTACACACTATGACGTTGTAGGATTTTATGAGGAAACAGGTTACTCCCTCTTATCTCTTAAACTTGAAACAGGACGAACGCACCAAATTCGTGTACACATGCAACATATCGGTCACCCTCTGATCGGCGACACTCTCTATCCGTCAGACTGCAGTAGGATTCAAAGGCAGGCTCTACATTCAAACAGTCTTTCCTTCCGTCATCCCATCACCGGAAAAACTATGAATTTTACCGCGCCATTACCAAATGATATGAGCAGGCTGCTATAGCCTGCTCTTTTTCATTTTTGTTTTCACAATCCTATTCTTCACAATCGTCATGATCTATTTCAGATGCTCTGCAACTGCAATCACGGTCTCTCTCCGCTTCACACCCTCTGTCCCGGTTTCTGTCATCATTCCGGTCACATTCTCTATCATACTCCGGTGAAAACGGCGGGCGCGGACACGTATTACCATGGTACATACGCTCCCCGCATTCTCTTCTTTCTCTTCTCTCGCAGCGATTACCCATGCTACAATAATCGCCTTCATTTCCTCCTCTGTCATTTCCATTGCAACAGAAAAGCAATAATAAAATCCATAAACAATTCATAATAAAAAACCTCCTTCTTTATCATTAAGATATGAAAGAGGTTTGTTTCACGTTCCAATATACCTTGAACACTTATAATATATAAGATTTCTTTAAAATACGTTTGCGTATATATGCAAATGTCTCTTTTTCACCACGTTTCGCAAGCATACGAAGCAGAATTTCCAATTGTCTTCTCGTCTTTGGATGTAAAAGATCATAACTGCTACCGCTCATAAAATATTTAAGCGGATCGCTGTCTTTATATGTCTCTTTATTATACACTTTACTTGCGGCCACTCTATCCATAAACATCTCAATAACATATCGTACAGGCATCTGTGCCGGGCGCATACCACCCTCGATTTCTTTGGTACTGTAATCAATCCAATATTCATAGTGATGTTTATTTCTTCCCTTATGGTGAAGCCATGCAGCAGAATACCCTTTATCTTCCCGTTCTGCATTGTTTGGGCTTCTCGTTCCCTGATAATATTTTGCACCCACCAAAAATTCTGACGGCATATATTTCGAGAGATCATGGGTCAGCCCCTGCCAATACAGTCCCACCTTAAAGCATCCCTGCATAACAAGATATTTATGATATGTGATTGTTTTAAAATGTTGTAACGCTTTCATTCTCTCTTTATTCTTCTTTCCCGGCTTGTTTTTCGGCAGCTGTTTTATGACCTATGAGAACCATAACACTTCTCGGAGCAGCCGTTACCTTCTTCTGATCTTTTTCCTGCGCAGACAAAAGCTCTCCTGCACGCTTATCATCTGCAAGAGCTCTTGTAGTATATACTATTTCCCAATCATAATCCTTCGGAAGTATAGGCAATGCAAACTCATGGGTAATCCAATGCATATTGTATGCGATATAGACAAAATCATCCGGAGACTTATCTTCCTTCTGTTCATAAAGACCACAATACATAATCCCGAAATGGCGATTATAATTTTCAAACTGCGCATACCACGCCTGCTCTCCATGATATGAAACATCCGGATATCCCTTAGACTCATAATCCGCCGCACGCATAAGTTTTTTGGAATGCAGAATCGGATGTTCTTTCCTAAATGCAATTACTTTTTTTGTAAATTCAAAAAGTTCCTGTCCTTGTTTGTCAAAATTCCAATTCAGCCAATTGACTTTATTATCCTGACAATAGGCATTGTTATTTCCACCGGTGGAATGTCCGCACTCATCCCCTGCCATCAAAAGAGGAGTAGCCTGTGCCAAAAGCAAAAACGAAAGTGCATTTTTACGCTGTGACAATCTCAGCGATTGTATCGCCTTTTTACGGGAAGGACCTTCTGCACCGCAGTTCCAGCTATAGTTGTAATCGCTTCCGTCACGGTTTTCTTCACCGTTCTCCTCGTTATGCTTCCTGTCATAGGAAACAAGATCAAGCAACGTAAATCCTCTATAATCCGTGATATGATGAATCTGAGCCTCTTTCTCGCTGTTTTCTTTCATATATGCCCCCATACGGCTAAGCATATCTTCATCACCTTTTAAGAATTTACGGCTGTCAAAACGGAAATCTTCCCGATAGCATCCAAGATTACGGAACTCAGGAGCCTTTGCCTGCTCCGCATAAACCCTGTCTGCCATAGTCGTTTCGCAGTATATTTTCGTGCGTTTAAGTATAGGATCATTTCCAATCAGTTCCATAGGCAATCCGATTCCAAGCAAATGAAATCCATCCATATGATATTCCATCACCCAGAAACGTAGAACTTCCTGTATAAATGCCGGCGTTTGATCCTTTGAAAAATAAATCTGCATAATGCATTCTATTCCCCGGCTATGCAGCATGCGTACCATTTGTTTACAGGAAGAAACCGGATCGTTTCCTGCACCATAAGAATATTTCGGCGCAAAATAATAATTGTCTTTCTCAGAAAATCCCCAATAATTGATTCGATATTCCCATATGTTTTTTTCTTCTGCAAAAGGAAGCTGCTGTACTTTAAAAGTCGTATATGCGGGATTATATATAATCTCATTAAATTCATAGATTGGCATACACTCAACAGCTGTTACACCAAGTTCCTTTAAATATTCAATTTTCTCCGTTAAACCTTCAAATGTCCCCTTATATCTAACCTTTGAGGAAGGATGTTTCGTAAATCCACGCATGTGCAGACTGTAAATGATCGAGTCCTCATAAGGAATACAAAGACATTTGTCGTCTCCCCACTGGAAGGTATCCGTCTCTGTATCAAACTCCGCAAACAATTGTGCTTTTTCACCGTTTGGTTTGCCCCACTTTTCACGGCCTGCTATCTTGCGCGCATAGGGATCACAAAAAACAATATCATCTACATAAAATTGATATGTGAATTTCTTCACTCGGATTCCTTCAAGTTTTACACAATATAAGTCGCCTATACGATAATCTTCGCAAAAAGGAATCCGCATAGCCTCATGATTTGCGGTACACAAAATGATACCACATCCCCGTTTCGGACTGTGCGGAAACTCAATTACAATATTAATTGCGCCATCGCGCATTGATAAACCCATTGGGTACGGATATCCGAGTTTCGTGCTGTATTCCAATTTCATTTAATTCTCCCTGAACTTTATAACAAAAATTACAGCACTATTGTACCACAAAAAAGATTACGGCACAATCTTTGGAAGGATATCTTTTACATACTCATGAATTACAAGGTCGGCTGCTTTGTCCGTAAAATGATCATGCGCCGTCACAAGGATCAACTTGTCCCCCTGATAATGATTTACTGCAAACTGTACCATATCATCAAACAAATTGGTACCTAATACAAGGAGAACATCTGCTTCTGCACATGCATTGGCAGCTTTGGTCAACAAATTGTTTCTCATCCGCTCACCATGCAAACGTATTCCCGGTCGGATTGCTCCTTTACACGAATCACACAGAGGCACGCCTTCACTATCACGAAGATATTCCATGGAAAATGTCTTACCGCACTTACTGCACCAATTATTGTGTATACTTCCATCTAATTCGTATACATGATCGATTCCCATCTGCCCTGCAAGACCGTAAATATTATATGTAATACATGCTTTCAGCTTTCCTGTTTCCTGTAATTTGTGTAGTGCTTCGTATGTTGCAGACGGTTCAAGTTTTAAACTCAAAAGTTCCTTTTTATAAAAATCATAAAACTGTTTCATTCTGACATTATAAAAAACGGAAGCCATAATTTCCTCAGGACATCTGCCATACTCCTCTTCAATGCGGTAGGCAACATCATCTCTGTTAAAATTTAATGCGCCGCATTCCATTACTACACCGACTCCCGATAAACATACTATATTATCTGACTGCGATATAATTCTTTTCGCATAATCAATTTTTTCATCAATATTCCATTTTTCTGTTGGATTCATTTGTATCGTCATACTATCATCTCCCTTTCAAATATTGTATATATTTTTGTGCAAAATGTCAATAATTTTCTGCTAATTTGCACAAAAACACGGCGTTTTAACGATAATTTTCTGACAATTCTTTTCCTTTCTTGTTTTATCCTTTTCATTTCAAAAAATTCATGCTATGATAACGAAAAAAAGAAAGGATTGATTCTTATGAGCAAAAAAGAAAGCATCCAAAATAATGAATATGACGAAGAAATGACTGTGACCATGACACTCGATAACGGTGAAGAAGTCACATGTGCGATTATAACAATTCTTACTGTAGCTTCAAAAGACTATATTGTTCTCCTTCCTCTTGACGAAAAGGGCGAAAATACCGACGGAGAAGTATGGATTTACGGCTACAAAGAGGATGAAAGCGATCCAAATGCCGAACCGGAACTCTTTTTCATTGAGGATGACGCGGAATACGAAGCAGTTTCCGACGCCTTTGATGAATACCTTGACAACGCAGAGTTTGATGAACTACTGTAATCCCCGGGCTGTTCTTTCGAACAGCCCTTTTTTATCTCTCTAATAAACAGAGAGGCATCTTTATCCGGCTCTTTCCCATACCATGACAAATACAACTCTTTTTTTGCGCGTGTCACAGCAACATAAAACATCCGTCGTTCTTCCTCCATTTGCTCTGTATTCAACATATGACCGTGAGGCACTATTCCATTACATAACATCGGCAAAAATACTCTGTCAAATTCAAGCCCCTTGGAAGCATGATAGGTCATAATCTGAACCATGTTCTCCGGTTCTGATTGGTTATCTTGTGACAATTTTGCATCATTTTTCTTCTGTTCACCCTCCGCAAATGCACTGACATAACTATCCGCATATTTCAAAAAATCCGATACATTTTGAAACCGCCTTGCCCTTTCCTCCAATTCACATATAACGACATTCATGTGCTCCCAAATGCTTTCTTCCCCGTCTGCTGTCTCCTCCATATAGGACTGATATTTCATTCCACGCAATACGAATAGAATTGCTCCATATGCATCCATATTCTGTAATATACGACATTGCTTCTCCAGCTTATTAATATCTTCTGCCACTTCTTTTTGCCCTATTTTCACAGCATTTTCATATATATTATGTAAGTCTACCTTCTCAGATTTCAACATATTGCGCGTAAGTCCGCGATATGGCTTATTCATAAAAACAATCAAATCTCTTCTGTTATATCCTTGTGTTGCAAAACGCAATACTGCAAGAATATCCTGCACCCATATATTTTCATAAAAACATCTTCTTTTTTCTCTGACTATGCAATCTATGTTTTCATAGCGAAGTATTTCCGCAATATATTCTGCCTGCTGATTTGTTCTTACAAGAACCGCCGTTGTTATCGGTTTATCCGGCAATATATTTTCTTGTTTCTGCTTTTCCGAAAACTTCAAAATAATTTCCGACAGATATTCCATCTCTTTTTCCCTTGTTTCAAAAGATTGAAAAATCACGCTGTCCTCATAACTTACCGAAGAGCGAATTGTCTTTAAAAATCGTTGTCCATTATTTCCGATACTCTCAGACGACACTGCAACAATCCGGCTTCCGCAACGGAAATTTTCCTCTAAACATATCGTCTTACAATCCGGAAAATCTTCCGAAAAACGCTTCATATATCCCGGATCTGCCCCTCGGAATGAATAAATAGCCTGATCGTCATCTCCCACAACAAACAGATTACCGTTTCGGGCAACTAATTGTTTTGTAAGTTCATACTGTCTGCCGTTTACATCCTGAAACTCATCCACCAAGACATACAAAAAACGCTTTTGCCATTTTTCTCTCTCCTGTGGACATTCATCAAACATTTTCTGACATAAAAGAATCATGTCATCAAAATCAAGCAACTCCTGTTCATAGCATATATGACAATACTGTTCAAATACATTTTTAAATGTGCTGTCCGTCTCCTCCGACTCTATTTGACTGTTTTTATACCTGCTGATTCTTTGAAGCATAATCTCAACAGCATATTTCTTTTGCAACTCTGTTTTATCTTTAAGCGGAAGTAATTTTTGAACAATCTGCTTCTTTTGTTTTTCATTAATTAGGGTAAATTTTTGATATCTCTCTGATTTGCGTAAAAAATGATAAAAAACGGAATGAAAGGTTCCGAAGACTGCCGCGCCTGCCCGCGGACATATATCTACGCAGCGTCGTTTCATCTCCGATGCCGCAGCTTTTGTGAACGTAATGGTGAGAATACACGTCGGATCAACGCCATACTTCTCAATAAGATAGCGGATCCGTTGTGAAATGACATGGGTTTTCCCACTTCCGGGACCAGCCAATACAAGCATGGTCCCTTCCGTGAATGTGATGGCTTCCCACTGCTTCCGGGTCGCCTTTAGCTCTGCTCTAATAACGCAATACCTCTTTTGATACGGATCAGAGATTCTTCTTTTCCGAGAACCTCCATAATTTCTGTCGCACCTGCAGGTGTCATCTGCTTTCCCGACACCGCTGTACGAACCGGCCACATGGCAAATCCGTTCTTGCATCCCTTTTTCTCTACATAAGAGACTAATGTCTGATACAAAGAATCATTGCTGTAATCATCCAATTCTTCCAGAATCGGAAGAAGTTCTTTAAGAACCTCAAGCGCAGATTCTTTGGTCGTTTTCATCTTCTTATGAACATACATTTCCGGATCGTATTCCGGCAGTGTTTCAAAGAAGTCAATCAAGTCTTTGATATCCGGGAAAATTTCAATTCTGGTCTTAACCATCTCGGCAATTTTCTTTAAATCAATATCCCTTGTAATAACTTCTTTAATGTATGGAAGCGCCATGTCATAAAACGCATCAAACTCCATTTTCTTAATGTATTCACCATTCATCCATTTTAGTTTTGTATAGTCAAACACAGCCGGTGATTTCGACATATGAAGATAGTCAAATTCTTTTACGAGCTCGTCCAAGGAAAAAATCTCCTGATTGCTCGCCGGACTCCATCCAAGCAGTGCCACGAAGTTAACAATCGCTTCTGTCAAAAATCCCTGTTCAACTAAATCTTCATAAGAAGAATGTCCGCATCGTTTGGATAATTTCTGATGATTTTCATCTGTAATCAGCGGACAATGAACATACTTAGGTATTTCCCAGCCAAATGCATCGTACAGACGGTTGTATTTCGGAGAAGATGACAAATACTCATTTCCACGAACTACATGTGTGATTTCCATCAAATGATCATCCACAACGTTAGCAAAGTTATAAGTCGGGTATCCATCGGACTTAATGAGAATCATATCATCCAGTTCTGCATTATCCACGGAAATATCTCCGTAAAGTTCATCATGGAATGTCGTTGTTCCCTCGCGAGGTACATTCTGACGGATAACATAAGGAACACCTGATGCAAGTTTTGCTTCTACTTCCTCTTTCGAAAGTGAAAGACAGTGTTTATCATATACATTGATTTCCTTTGTCTCACCACTTGCTGTTGTAATCACCTGATGAAGTGAATCAAGTCTTTCTTTATCACAGAAACAATAATATGCTTCTCCTTTTTCAATAAGTTTCTTTGCATATTCAAGATAGATACCTTTTTCCTGTCGTTCGCTCTGTACATAAGGTCCGAATCCTTTATCTTTGTCCGGTCCCTCGTCATGCACAAGTCCCGTGTTTGCAAGTGTACGGTAAATAATATCAACCGCACCTTCTACCAATCTTTCCTGATCGGTATCTTCTATTCGAAGAATAAAATCTCCTCCTTCATGTTTTGTAATCAAGTACGCATATAATGCCGTACGCAGATTTCCTACATGCATTCGTCCGGTCGGACTCGGTGCAAATCTTGTTCTTGTCTTACTCATTTTGTCCCTCCATCTTCGGAAGTTGCTGCTCCGAATTTGCCTTGAAATTATTAACCTCTTTGGTTGCCTGTGCAACAGCAATGTTCGTTCCGGCTCCTGCTACACAACCGCCCGGGCAGGCCATACCCTCAATCAAACAACCGTTTTTCTTGCCCATCTTGGCAAGCATCAGCATCTTTTTACATTCTGCTAAACTTTCCGCATGTTCAATATTCACCTCAACATCCGGATAATTTTCTCTGATTACATCTTCAATGGCAGAAGCAACTCCGCCTGCGACACCGTATCCGCGGCCCGCACCTGTTGCATCCTCCATCTTATCCATCGCCTTTATCTCATCCAATAAAATGCCTTTTGCCTCAAACATACCAACGAGCTCTTCAAATGTAATAACAAAATCCACGTCTGAACGCACGGTTCTTCTTGATGCTTCCAGTTTCTTTGATGCGCAAGGACCGATAAACACAACACTTGCATCCGGATGCTCTTCCTTAATGACACGCGCCGTCGCCACCATCGGAGTAAGGGCATTTGAAATTTTATCAATGGTCTCCGGGAAAAATTTCTTAGCAAGCACTGACCAAGAAGGACAGCAACTGGTTAATAGAAACGGCACTTCTCCTGTCGCAACCTCTTTTACATAGTGCTCCGCCTCTGCCAGTGCCCCAAGATCTGCACCGATTGCAGTCTCATATACCTCGGCAAAGCCAAGCTGTTTTAATGCTGTTTTAAACTTATCCGGTGTGACATCTTTACCAAACTGCCCAACAAACGCAGGTGCAACCTGTGCAATAATCTTTTTACCGGACTGCATCGCACGAATCAACTGGAAAATCTGAGATTTATCTGCAATGGCACCAAACGGACAACTTACCATACACTGTCCGCAAGATACACAAAGATCATTGTCAATCTTTGCTCTTCCACGTTCATCACTTTTAATTGCACCGACACCACACGCTGCTGCACATGGACGAACCTGATGAGAAATCGCATCATACGGACAAACTGATTTACATTTTCCGCATTTGATACATTTTTCCTGATCAATATAAGAACGACCGTTTTTCATTGATATGGCTCCGCGCGGACAAACCTCATTACATGGATGAGCCAGACAACCCATACATTTATTTGTCACTTCGTACTTGTTTTCCGGACAGGAATTACATGCCGACGGAATAACCTGCATAAGAGGTGGTTCATAATACTTCTCGGCAATATTACTCTCTTCCACACCTTGTGATACATGAACAGGTGCATCTTCCGGACGCAGTGACATTCCCATTGCAAGACGAATACGCTCCCTGACAACAGCCCTTTCTCTATAAAAACTCTCCCAATATTCTGTATCTTCATTATCTACAATCTTATATGGAAGTGCTTCCATATCATCGATTAAATTTTCAGAATTATATGCCAGATTGGCAACTTCTTTAAACACCCGCTTACGCACTTTGCGAACTTCTGTGTCAATTCCTCGCATTTCCATCCTCCCAAAAAATCGTTAGTAAAACCACATATCATTTTATACAAAATATAGTGGAAAAGCAAGCCAAAACAACGAAAAGAGCTGCCTGAATTCATCAAACAGCCCTTGTATATAATAAATTTCACCTTTTCCTTATTTTCTGTTAGAAAATACTTACTAATTTCTTCTTTTCTGCCTCGTACTCTTCTTCACTTAAGATACCGTTGTCACGTAATACTTTCAGTTTCTTAATCTTTGTCTCAAATTCAGAAATATCTGATGCAATACCTGCAAGGGCAACCGTATCAGAACTTGCCGGAGCTGCTGCCGGTTTCGGAGCCGCTGTCGGAGCTGCTGCCGGTCTTGAAACCGCTGCTGCTGCAGTTGCTGCTGCATTCAGACGGAAATCAGAACTTGCAACCGTCTGTGTTACTTCAACCGGTGTACTTGCAAGACCACTACTCTGACGAATACGTTCTGTCAAAGATGCCGCCTTTGTCTTAGCATCGAAAATGGCATTTACAAACTGGTCACCTTCATCAAATCCAGGAAGGAAACAATATCTTGTGTATGCACCTTCTCCTTTATTCTCGATTGTAACCATTAATGTTTTCTTTCCGCCGTATGTAACCTGCGAACACTCTCTTACATTCATTAAATAGTGAGAGAAATTGTCAAGGCGGGCATTTGTTCCCTTAGGATTATCTGCAAGAGATACACGACCGCTGATACGAAGATTGGAAATTGCCACACGGAAATCCTCGCTTTTCTTAATGAGTCCACCTTCTCTTGAAACCCACTCTTTCTGATAAATAATCTTCTCAAGTCGAATACACTTGTTACAAACTTCACTTGAAGAATCACTTCCGCAAATTAAACATTTCATACGTTCACACTCCCTATACCCATATTTCCTAAAAAGGATTGTTCTTGTTTATATACATAGTTTAGCATGAAACTTTTTCAATATCAACACGTCGAAGCGACCAATTCTGTCGCAAAACGAACCAATTCTGCAAAACCGGTGCATTCCTACAGGAAATACACCGGCTTTGCAATCTATATCAAGTGTCAGGCCTTTGACACGATCTTTATCCGTTTTCTTTCATGTCTTTAACATTGCATGTATCAAAAGCCGGGTTAAATGCATAGAAATTCTTTTCATCGAGTTTATCCTGTACCCTGCGAAGCGCTTCACCAAATCTCTGAAAATGTACAATTTCCCTTGCACGAAGGAACTTAATGGCGTCGTATACATCCGGATCTTTTACCATGCGAAGAATATTATCATATGTTGTCCTCGCCTTCTGCTCTGCCGCCATATCTTCCATAAGATCCGTAATCGGATCACCTTTCGATTGGAATTCACATGCATTGAACGGAATTCCGCCGGCAGCCTGTGGCCAAAGTGCCAATGTATGATCCACATAATACGGTGCAAAACCTGATTTCTCAATTTCTTCTTTAGAAAGGTTTCTCGTAAGCTGATGAACAATCGCTCCTACAAGTTCAAAATGCGCCAGTTCCTCCGTTCCGATGTCTGTCAAAAGCCCTGCAACTTCGTTATACGGAATCGTGTATCTCTGAGAAAGATAACGCATAGACGCCCCAAGTTCGCCATCCGGTCCACCATACTGACTGATGATGATTTGTGCTATCTTCGCATTCGGTTCTTTAATATTAATAGGATACTGTAATCTCCTTTCATAACTCCACATTATCTGCATCCTCCTTCCCAAGGCATCGGGGCAAGAGCCCACAACCACTTGTTATCATCACTCTCAGGTGCATATGCCACTGACAGCGGTTCATATTTGTAGCTATACTCTTTTTCAAGCTGATTTTTCAGTTTTACATAGTGGTTAAGATATGCGATTGCTTCACACTCATGTGGATGTGTATCCAAATATAATGTCATTTCTACAACCGCAAAATCGACCTTGCTGATCTCATGAAGCAATGCTGCTTTTGACATATCCATATTTCTCATCACTTTACACATCTCCTTCCGCAAAACGGTTTGTTTAATTCCGGAAAAATAGTTCCTTCATGAAACGCATCGTCCAGATCTTCATATATTTTATCAAGTTTCTGCCACGGTACATATGCCATAGCCAACGGAAATTCTTCCGTCTGCATATGTTCATAGTAATTTTTCATCATGGTCTTTCTCCTGTCTTTTTATTATCATAGTATGTAGCATTCTGTCGGATTGACACATGATGAAATTAAAAAAACGGAATTTCGGATTGTCCCAAGACATATTTACGAAATCCCGTTCATATGATTTATACGTTTCTTATGTGTCTGCGTACAAGACGCTTCTTTAATTCTTTATAATGAAATGGAATCAGCGGATACAAATACGCTCTTCCGGAAATCATCTTGTTGTTGATTAGCGACAGAATGAATATTCCTATGCCTGCAATAAATCCGTAAATCCCAAACAGACTCGTCAAAATAAGATTCAAAATCCGCATGAATTTAACAGCATAAGCCAGTTCATAGTTTGTCTGTGTATAGTTAGCCAACGCTACAAACGCCATATATAACATAACCTCTGCATTAAACCATCCGCTGCTTACAGAAAAATCTCCTAAAATCAAAGCTGCCATAATGCTGAGCGGTGTACTTAACATATTCGGGGTATTAACCGCTGCAAGCCTAAGGCCGTCAAGTGCTACTTCCAAAATAATAAATTGCCAAAATATCGGTATATTATAAGGATCTTTCATTTGTATAAACGCAAAACTTTCCGGTATCCACTGGGGATTGTTGGAAAGTAACAAATAAAGTGGTGTAACAAAATACGAAAACACCAGTATGACAAACTTTGCAAATCGCAGGTATGTTCCGGTAATCGGCGGAAAATAATAATCATCGGCTTCTTCTGTAATATCAAAAAGCGAAGTCGGCAAAATCATCGCCTGCGGCGCATTATCCACAAGAATTACAATATTTCCTTCTAAAATCTGAGCTGCGGATGTATCCGGTCGCTCCGTGAACCGGAACTTCGGAAACGGATTGAGCCATGTTCTGTCATACAGACATTCCGCCAGCGATTCCTGATTTAACGTCAATGCATCCACTTTCATCCCCTTGATACGACTCTTGATTTCCATCAGAAAATTTTCATCTACTCTTTTCCCCATGTATAAAAGTGCTATGTCCGTTTTCGATGTTGTTCCTGCCTGAAGCATTTCTACACACAGATCCGTATCTCGGATTCTGCGACGAATAAGCGCTGTATTAAAGATGATGGTCTCAACAAATCCGTCTTTCGATCCCCGAAGCGCTTTATCCTTATCAGGCTCCGACACACTTCTTGCCGGATATGTCCGAGAATCAATCAAAATACATTTATCATAGCCATCAACAAAAAGTGCAAGCTGTCCGGAAAGAATCGCTGTCGCAATCTTATCCTTACGATCCTCCATATCAACTTCCACATAAGGCATGTTCTGCTTCAACATTCCTGCTGCATCCTGCGGAATATCGTCTTCTTTCAATCCAATGAAATATTGAAGCATTTTCATCATCAATTCATCTTTGCAGAAACCGTCTATAAAGTAGATTACGCTGTCCTTTCCACCGATAACAAGATCCCGATACAGCATATCAAAATTGGTATCTACATTCAGTTTTTCGTGAAAATACTTTCGATTATCCTTTACACTCTTACTGATTCTGCTCTCTAATATGATTGGTTCCATCTTCTCTTTTCCGCCTCCATATCGTTTATGTTCTTCCTAATATGAATTAGTTTGTCATAAACATGGAAAAATATGCGGCTTTTTTTGTATTTACAAGATTGCGCTAGTGCTTGGAATCTTCTTGTGCTATACTTGGTATAGTTTTATAAATTAAACATAAGGAGATTACCCATGAAAGAAATACGTATTCAATATTTAGATGAAACCATTGAAAAATTAACGTACATAGACGGAAAATCCGATTGGATTGACCTTAGAAGTGCTATGGATGTAGAACTTAAAGCCGGAGAATTCAAACTTATCCACCTCGGCGTGGCCATGCAGTTACCGGAAGGCTATGAAGCCCATGTGGTTCCTCGCAGTTCTACCTACAAAAACTTCGGAATCATCCAGACCAACCACTGCGGAATCATCGACTGCTCCTACTGCGGTCCTGACGACTGGTGGTATATGCCGGTTTACGCTCTTCGAGATACTGTAATTCACAAAAATGACCGCATCTGTCAGTTCCGTATCATGGAAAATCAGCCGAAACTTGTTTTTGATGAAGTAGAAAAGTTAGACGGAAGCAACCGTGGCGGAATTGGAAGTACGGGAAAAAACTAAAAAACAAATCGTGGCAACCAATCCATTTGGTTGCCACTCTTTAAGTACCGACGTTTTATAACGCACTTCGTGTATTATTTGTTTTTTTCATATATATTACAAAACTCACAATTCCTACCAGCAAATATAACGGCATAAATACTGCAAAAACTTTTATGGATTGGAGTTTCTGCATCTTGCTAAATATTTCTTCTGTCGAAAAGAGTGTCATCAAAACCATAACCGAGCAGTTGTTATTTATCATATGTGCAAAAGATGCGGGATAAATTGATTTCGTCCGCTCTGTCAGCAAGGTTAAAAATGCATTCATGGCGGTACACATCAGACACATCGCTCCGATTCCAAGCCATGGATATAGCGGATAGTCCACTCCGAAATTATGACCGGCTATCGTAAGCGGTGCGTGCCAAAGTCCCCAGAGAACACCTCCGACAAGAATTGCCGCCGGCTTACTCATTATCTGCTCAAGTTTCGGACTAAGATACCCTCTCCAGCCCCACTCTTCACCGAACGCCGGGAAAAATACAATAATTGAAAATGCAAGCTGAAGCACAAATCCTGCCAGTTTTGTACTCATATCTACCCCCGGAAACATTTCCTTCAAAGGTACATCCCCGAAAAATACTTTCCATACAAGAAACATTCCAAACACTGCCTCAAGTAATTTCACTCCGACAGATGCCAGGTAATATTTCCCGTTCCCGCGCAAGTTTAGTGCCAAATAAGACTTCTCCATTCCTTCCTTCGTAATCCACCTTGTCAAAAGATTTGCAATCGCCGGCGCAAACATTCCGAAAGCACCAAGCGCATAGACTACTGCAGCAACATTTTCTTTCTTTGAAACATAAACCATCTCATCATAGTACATGCATAAAACAGGTGTGACAATCGCAAGCGGCAAAAATGCAAGGATATAAAAAATCACAATACGCTTTATCGTAAGCTTTTTACTGTCCATAACTTTCTGCCCCCTTTCGATACATTCTCAAAGACACGCGATAAGAAATATAATATGCAACACCTGCAACATAAGGCAAAAGTGCTAAGATCCATATCACATTTCCGCTCATGAGGAAATTCCAAATTGCGTCTCTTACATTTTCCTGCAAGAAAAAGGAAATATCACCGAATAAGGCATAAATTCCGGCCAACATAAATAAGATGCCGACGACACTTCCCTCTACATTGATACCGGTTGTCGCCCCGTAACGGACCATGCACGGAATTTCAAATGCCATCACAAGCATACGGAAAGAAAAAACCTCGACTGCAATCATCACTGCGCTTATCTCTGCACTCCCGTAAACAGCTATAGCGATGGTATCTTCTATAAAACACAAAAACAACAGTGCCAAATGCCATATCAAAACCGCATAATATTTTGCAGCCACCTGCCCTTTCTCAGTCTGGGGAAGCACAAATGCAAAATTACACCAAGGTCTTTTTTCATCCTTTGTAAAAAACTCTGAGCTTATGATACTTCCGAGCACTATGACAAATAAATAAATCATTGATAGTAACATACACGTACTCTGAGCTTCCGCTTCCGGATCCGCTGTCGTCCCAATTCCCAATGTCAAAAATACCAGTGCAAGAATACTCATGACATATAAATCAATTTTAAACTGGTAAAACTCTTTGTATAAAAGTCCTCGCATTACTTTTCCCTCCTTTTATACAATTTTGCTGTCAAAATAAAGCTGACAACAAGAACAATTACAAAAATAACTGCTACCTTCGACAAATGCTTCGCACACAAATTAACCAAAAACGGCATCACCGCTGCATCTACCGGTATCAGCATATGTTTTTCGACATACCACATCACACCAAACATAGCAGGAATCATAAGAATTACCATTGCAATTCCTGCCCTGTCGGCTGAACCGAGTACCTGTATCAAAATCTGCATAAGCAAACTGAATATCATAAAATAAAAGGTAAGCACAAGCATAAATGCAATGCTTTTTCCCGACACAGGTTCTCCTGTGATCAAACTATTTCCCCACATATACAAAAGGGCTATTCCCATGCAGACACCGACCGCACTGAGTATCACTATGTATCTTGCGAGTGCATACATATATCCGCTGACCGGTGTAGTCAGCCGGAAACTTTTCCACTTCTTATCACATTCAAACTGCATCGTTTCTATTACCGAAACACCGACACCGGCACATGCATAAACCGGTATGAAACAAGAGAACATAAACATCATATCATCAAGAATCTCCTGATAACTCTCAGGAACAAGTGCCAGATTTCCGTATTTGCCGCTTAGTGATACCAAAAGCCCGAAAAGCATCAAAAAAAATCCAAGTGCAGCGTTAATAAATATAGTTTTTCTTGCCAAAAAGAAGTCCCGGTAAATCAAATATTTCAGAGATCTTATTCTCATTACGACCACTCCTTCTTTTCTTTATTTACATAGAAAAGCATGATTTCTTCCAAGTTGGTCTTCTCAACGTTAGCCCATGCATACTTTCTTTTACATTCCATGCGGTCAGAAACCATAATATCAACGCAAAAATCGCTCTTTCTCGCACTCACAACATCTTCCGTATCCATCTTTTTATAATCAGCTTCGCTGCATTTGATAAGACCGTGCGACTCAAGAATGTCATCTTTGTATCCTGTCAGCAAAAGCTTACCTTTATCAATAAATGTCACGCAGTCCGCAATCTTATCCAAATCACTTGTAATGTGGGAAGACATCAGAATGCTGTTTGTATCATCACTCAGATATTCGCGGAAAATATCCAAAATTTCATTTCGCACTACCGGGTCAAGACCGGTCGTTGCTTCATCCATAATGAGAAGTTTTGCTCCATGTGAAAGTGCTGTCGCAATCTGCATCTTCATCTTCATACCTTTGGAAAACTTCCCGATTTTCTTATTTCGCGGCAAATTGAACCGATCAAGATAGCTGTAGAACAGTTCCTCGTTCCAATTCTTATACAACCCTTTAAACATGATACTGAGCTGCTTTGCCTTGAATGAGTCATGAAACGGACACTCATCAAACACAGCAGCAATCTGCTCTTTGGCCGCTGCCTCATCCTTAAGATGATCCATACCAAGCAGACTGATTTGCCCGCCGTCTGTTTTTATAATGTTCAAAATCGCTTTAATCGTCGTTGATTTGCCGGCTCCGTTTTGACCGATAAATCCCATGATACTCCCTTTTGGCACACAAAAACTGATATCATCGAGTGTAAATCCGTCATATTTTTTTGTAAGATTTTTTATCTCAATTGCATTTTCATATGTAGCCGGGGCACTCACATTCTCACTCATCTTGATCTCCTCCATACACAAGTTCCAAAATCTCTTTCATTTCCTCAAGGGTAAGTCCGCACATGCGTGCTTTTTCGCAAGCCTTAGCTAACATCTCTTCTGTCTGGCGAACAGACTCCTCCCGAAGAAACTCTGTATTCTGCGACTTTACATAGCAACCTTTTCCTGCAATAGTTTCAATAAAACCATCTTTTTCCAGTTCCTCGTAAGCGCGTTTTGTTGTGATGACACTGATTCTCAGTTGCTGAGCAAGCATACGCATCGAAGGAAGCGCCTCCCCCGCCGTAAGCTCACCACTCATGATCTGCGCTTTAATCTGAGTCACAATCTGCTGATAAATCGGCTCATCGGATGAATTACTTAAAATAATTACCATAGTGCACCTCTGTTATTATTGTATATATACGATATATACAGTATGACATGTATATATACAGTTGTCAATCTATTTTTACAAATAAAAAAATGTCTCTATATAAGCTTCTTTTTACCGGCGGCGCGGATGCTAACTTATATATTGACACTTTTTTCTTTTGAATTTTTTCTTTTCAATTTTTTTCAATTTTTCTGAGTCTTCTATTGTTGGGTCCAGGTAAAATAATTGATCCTCCGGGCCCAATAACTGTGCTCTCTATATCGGATTTTTCTTTGATTTGGGTACCCTCAAATAAATTTCCGTTTCAGACCCACTATTTGCTTCATTCCGTGGGTCTTTTCATTATGTTTTCCGCCATATACCCAAAATCACATTTTTAGTCATAATCCGCACTTAATTTTGGGTCCCGATATGACATTTTTTCACATATACCCATAATCTCTCCGCTCCGAAAAACGCCGAAAAACTTATCTTCCACATTTACAAGTCTTCAATCCATGTGAATAATTTATCCAGTGCACGGTTTGTCTCTCTTGTCTCTAAAAACATTCCTGCACTATATGCAGAATGTGTATTTATTTCATCAACCACCTCATAAAGCTCACATTTCATTCCTGCTCTTTTTGCCTTTTCATATAATGCTTCCGACTGAGAAAACTCTATCAACCCGTCATGCCTGCTATGTATCAGCAACATCGGAATATGGTTAGCAACAAACAACGAACATGGCTCACCGTCTTTTCGATTATAGCCCTTCGCAAACAATTGTCCCAACAAAATTTTCAATGTATTTGACAGTTTCTCATGAAACAGATACGGACCGGCGACACCGATAAAACCGATTATATTATGGATATCAATCTCACACGATTCCTGATACTTCTTTCCGTAACATAAAATAGAAGACAAATGCGCTCCGGCCGAAGGACCTGTTACAATAACCTTTGAACAGTCAACGCCCTGCTTTTTCAGATATTCCATCGCTTTCCCGTATGCAGCGCATACATCTTCTATCTGTACCGGATATTTGTTCTTCGGCGACAGACGATATCCAAGTGATACGCAATGATATCCTTCCATCGCAAAGCTTTGTCCGACATATCTGAAATCATCCGGACTTCCTGCATTCCAGCCTCCTCCGTGTATCCACACAATCACCTTATCTTTTACATCTTTATCCGGTTTAAAATACAGAAAAAACTGATGTTTATCACTACCGTACTCAATTCTTTTTGGTTCTATTATTTTCTTTACCTTCGCTAATTTATAATATAGCTTTGGGTAACTGAACATTTCGCGCCAATAATCTTTCATAAGCAATTCCTCATAAACTTAATTCTTTTTTTCATACTTTCCTTTACCAGCGGATGTTTTGATGCAATATCATATCCATGTGCCGTCCCCATAGTCTCATATAGCTCCACCGTCTTTGCTTTTCCCCGAATACTCTCTGCATATATAACTGCCTCATCGCGCAGACAGTCAAATTCTGCTGTCTCAATGTAGGTAGGCGGAAGCTTGCCCGGTTTAGGATTTTTCATCGGAACTGCTCTATGCAATTCTTCATCCGGCAAATTCTTTACATACATCTCCCACATTCTCTTATTATTTTTTGCATTCCACATTGGTGTATCCGTAAAACATTTCATTGACGACGTTTCCATGGAATTATCCGTCACAGGATAAATCAACACCTGACAACACGGCATCGGCATATCTCTTTCCTGTGCCATGTTACAAATATTGGTCGCAAGAGCTCCGCCTGCACTGTCACCGAGAATAATTATTTTTTCAGGATTAATCCCTATTTTCAAAGCCTTCGTCACCATATATCGATATGTTGCCATTGCATCTTCAAATGCCGCCGGAAACGGATAATCCGGCAACAAATGATAATCCGGCAGATATGCCCTGCAGTGCAATTTCTTTGCATATTGGCAGGCATTAAAAAAGTGATACGGCGACATCTTATATCCAAAACCGCCTCCGTGAAGAACTAAGATGGCACCACTCCCCGGATTTTTCGGTATGATTTCTTTTATTCTGATTGGCTCATTTTTATATCCGTTAATATAAAAATTGCGCACCTCTATATCATCCGGAACTTTAGTCATGGCAAGCATGATATCCATGGGCTTATGCGTCATTTTACATAACCAGCCGTAAAACGGCATTTTAACCATATATTTTTTTAAATCTTTATCAATCGCATACTTCATATACCGTTCCTTACTTCATAAGACGAGCCATAATCTGCTCTTTATACTGCGCATGATTTGGCATTCCTTTTCCCATTCCTGCCATTTTGGGCAAAAGAAGTTTGAACGTGCTCTTATCCTTAAACTCAAGGTTACATTTTACAGAACCGAACATTCCTTTTTTCATCTCACACTTTGCAATATCCTCAAGTTTAAAACAATGTCCGATATCTCTTAAATAAACATATTCATCAATATCTTCTAATTCATGCGGCTGATCATCCTTTACAAACTCAAACTCATACAGATATTTGCGTTCCAGACAGGTAGCAAACACAAAATGATTTTGTGTGATACCAATATATAAATCATCTGTAGAATATTTACTTTTTGCAACCTGAAGCACCTTCGGCTCTACATCGTCAAGCTTGTATACTCTGTCTTCATGCGGAACACTGTTTTGATAATAGCGGAATACGTGCAGTTCCTTATTCACACAATGAATACCCGCAAGTAACGTTTCCCCTTCCGGAATGTGCTTTCCTAATCGCTCTTTCATATTACTTTCACTAAAAATTTCTGGCATCTTTTTTCTCCTTTTCTGATTGTTTATTTTTAATTAATCCAATGATCATCACCGCTAATATATAAACCGGAAACCAAACAAATCCCCATGTCGTCCACTCCGGCCGAATATCATCCGTAAATCCGACAACAAGAAAAATCCCTAATACTTCTTCTACAAATATTATCGCTGCTGATACAAGTGCAACAAGGAAATATGCTGCTTTCCACAGAATATTCCTTCCGTTAAATGCTTTCCAGTCAACCAGCAGGCATTTCTTCCAGATGATATAAAAACCTGCCAAAAACAGCGCTGTTCCCAAAACAAACATCAAATAGTTAATCTCATAAACCTTTCCACTGAAAATAATCCCGGAATATGTTTCCTCTGTATCCTTTAAAAAAGAAAACTGTATTACAATCGAAATAACGCATAAAACTTCTGCCAGAATCCAGTGCAAAATGGTATATATAAAATTTACAATAAGTTTTCTACTCTTACTATCCATAAATCTCCATCACTTCCCAGTCATCTCTTCCTGCATCGTATTCCTGACTGCAATACGGACAGTTACGATGTTTTGTTGCATCAAAGCTTCCGCCGCATCCATGACAGGCAACTTTTACTATAGAGAAATCAGGCTCAACTTTCCACGTCATATTATGACGCATTCGTACATACATCGTATCATTTTTCTTTCTGCATTTACCATGCCTGAAATATGTATTCTTCATATAAATCTTGAGTGTCACCTCAATATGCTCTCCTACCTGTTCGATGTTTACCACGTTTAATCCGCCTCGATAATCCATATCTACAATATCTGCATAAGCCTCAGCTAACTTATTCCCTCTGTATTGCACAGACTGTGTTGCATCCTTTGCAAAAATAATCATCCGAAGAAGCGACAATGCCTTTCCTTCAAAATAATCATAACTGAAGGATTCGTCATATTTTCGAAGCTTTGACGTAATTTTTGTTTTTGCTCCCATAACTCCGAATGAAACCGGTATGGATTCTGCAATATTAAATATCACCGGATAAAACCACAGACTTACTAAGAACCATATAATATATGCAGCCGGGAATGTTCCGCCGAATGTATAAATTCTATCTGAGCCTGTTCCGTTTATCATCAAACTAACAGTAGAGATAAGTGCCATTACAAGAGCACCCAATGCTAACTTCCACAACTTATCAAAGGTCAATTTTTTATCCGGCATCGTCTCAAGCATATAAAAATTAGTTACCTTAGGATACATTTCGGAAACTGTAAAATGTGTTCCGCAGTAAGAACATCCCTGTTCTTCCAACACCTCTATCTTTTCAATATTTCCGCAGTTATCACAGACATAGGTATCTTTTTTCCAGTCACCTTTATCTTCAACCGGCCATTTTACAAGCTGATAAAGAGGTAGCTCTATCTTTTCTTTGTAAATAATCTTCCCGTTCTTTTCATATGTTATTTTCTTGGTTCCGAGTGAATAATTAAGCCTTTTGTTATATGCATTCAAAAGCTGACCGATTACAAAATCACCGACTTTATAAACTTTTCCGTCAATCTTATATTCAAAAGTTCTTTTCAGTTCTTTTTCTTTTAACCGCTGTTCTTGTAAATCCAAATACGCACGGATATTCCAATCACCTAGTTTCGGTTCTTCTCCCGTTTTTGACCAGTTTGAAAGCTGACTTGCAAACTTTTCAAATAATGTTCTTTCGTCCATTTTTATTCCTGTCCTTTATGTATATACATTCTTGTCATTTCCGGTTCATCATCCCCTTGTACCATACAAAGAAATTCCCAACCATATCTTTCATAAAATGAAGTATGATCTGTCACCAAATATAACGTATTTATTCCACGACGTTTCATATCTTCACAAACGAAACTTAACATTTCACCTGCAATTCCCCTTCCTCGATATCCATCCTCCACATAGACTGCGCAAACATTCGGTGTCAAATCTTTTCTGTCATGGAAATCATTTTCAATTACTCCGAGACCTCCGATAATTTCTGTGTCTTTCATAACAACATACCACTGCGGCACTGTATCTCCTGCTATGCAATCTTCCATACTCTCAAGATATGCTTCTCTCGGAACACCCCATTTGGAATGAAACCAGTTAGCTGCTGCTTCCTTTAATTCACTATGTTCATGTATTTTTATTATATTGTACTTCATTTTTTATTCTCTTTCGTCATCATATTCAGCGCTTCCTCATAAGAAACACACTGTGCATATCTTCTGTTCCACATAAATTCATTATAGTATCTATATGTCTGCTCTGCAGTCATATAATCATTATCTACGGTACTGTTCGTATATTCCGGAACAATCATATGAAAACCATGCTCAAATCCGCATTTAATCGTTGCATCCATACAATAATCCGTCTGCAGACCGACTACCATCACATTTTGTTCCTTTTTCCCTTTCAAATACTCTAACAAACCGGTTTCTTTGAACGGACTGTTTACGGTCTTATCATAAATTTTTTCACCCTTTACAGGTGCAAATCCTTCATAAATTTCAAAACCGTCCGTACCTTTGGTCAACGCCTGCGTCGGACCGTCATCGTGTCTGATGTAAATCACTTCGATGCCATTTTGTCTTGCCCTGCTGATTAAGGATTTTATCCGCTTTTCAAATTCCTTAAAATTATAAACCTTGTCTGTTGTGATTAACTTCTGCGTATCAACAACTAAAAGTACCATAATACTCACCCTAAATTTCTTTTTTTACTATCCGTACATAATATTTGCTCTCATCCTCATGATGAATGTATCCGCCATTTTTTTGCATAACGCGAAGCGATGCAGGATTATCCTTATTTACCCGAAGATAAATTTCATCCTCCGGAATGATATCCTTTGCTAACTGCAGCGTCAGCCGAAGCCCTTCTGTCGCATATCCTTTTCCTCGGTATTTTTCTGCAATAAAATATCCGATATGACCGCTTCCTTCCACTAAACTTTCACATAAATAGTGGCGGACATTAAACTGACCGACGATTTTCTCATCATCCCACAAGAAAAAGATTGTTTGAGGAACATAACCTTTGGGTAAGTTTTCTCCGCTTTCCTGTGCAAGCATAACCTTCAGCGCTTTTTCTTCAAAATCAATTTCCGGAATATTTATCCATTCATTGATAAATCCGTTTTCATCTTCCGGAACTTTGGACACAAAAGCATATTCTTTTTCTTTGTCTTCTAAATTTACTTTTTTAATATATAACATAGCTTTCACTCCGTAATCTCAATGATATTTCCTTCCACTGCGACAATGCAGCTTTCATAATAACCGTCACCGGTTGTTCTCGGACCGCTCAACACCTCATATCCATCTGCTTTTAAGCGTTGCGTCAATTCATCGACCGCCTCTTTACTTCCTAAACGGAACGCCACATGTTCATACCCTGTTCTTCCCGCGGTTTTAACCTCATCTGTCATATCAGGTCTGCTCATAAGCTCTAACCTCGGTCCCTGATCAAACGTTAAAAAATAAGAACGAAAATCCGTAGTCGGATTGTGATATCCTATATTACTCTTTGCCGCAAAATATTTTATAAAAAAGTCCTTGGCCTTTTCCAAATCATTCACATTCATTGCGATGTGTTCTATGTACATAAGTACCTCCATCTTCTATAACTACAACACATTTTTATTGTACTTATAAAAATTACTGCATGCAACAAAAAATTGTCTACGGCTTACTGCGCTTTCTATTATATATTATTATTGGTGGGAACGGTTGACCCTTGAGAGAGGGGGGGTTGCCTATGCAGATTGTTACATATGATGCACTGTTCCAGTTTGGAATGCTCATAATCGCACTCATAGGTCTGATTTATCAGATATGCCATAAAGACAAAAAATAACCGCCCTGTCTGGAAAACTGCGGTTATTCTTTGACTTCACTATTCCAAGGGGCACAACTTAGTACCACCTTTTTATAACTATAACATATTTGCCCCCTGAAAACAAGTAATGGTAATGTTTTCCCTAACACCTTTTAATCGGATGACGGATTACCGTTTTCCACTTCTCCGGTTCTGCCTTTCGCGGATCGGATAAATAAATCTCATGATGCCGTCTTTGATCATTTATATCGTTCTCATACCCGTTTTCCTGTAAATATGCATCCATAAGTGCCACTGTCTCCGGCTCTGTATCATAGGAGCCAAGGTGCATAATCTGCACACAAAGTCCTTCTTCTATCGTCAAAAATTCTGCCGAAGAGCAATCCATCTTTTTCTTCTTTGTCGCAGTCTCAACTGCCCAGTCAAAGTCTTCTTTTGTCACAAATTCCGGCAAACGGATAACAGAAATCCAATGAAATGTTGACTTGTTCGAATAATCAACACCGGTTACTCCCTCCTGCCACCAGAATCCTTCGAGCGGCGGAACCACATATTCATAAAATCCCTTGATTTTATAATCCGTCTTATAACTCATTTTCAGAGTATATGCAACTGCATACAGTA
This sequence comes from Lachnospiraceae bacterium, assembly GCA_017482005.1. The sequence goes on along the minus strand of JAFUOI010000007.1, from coordinate 36,833 downwards.
CTCCGATTGCCTGCTTATATGCACCGCCTTCCTCGTTCGGATCACCTGTTCCTCTGACAGCAATATAGTTAGCCTTCGGTACCTCGACAATAGCCGGTTTATTTTTCGGCATATAAAATTCTTTGTATTCTTTCTTAAAATCAAATGGCATTATTTTTCCTCCACACACATCTTAATATATTCATCCACAAGTTCAAACATCCAATCCCTGACATTTGAAAACTGATAACCGATTTTTTGTGCCTTTTCCGTATTTATACTGTATCCCACAGTTCCATTATACGGTGCTGCCTCTCCATTCACACTGAGAACCGCTGTCTTTCCGGTCTTTTCCTCTACATAATTTAGAATTTCCCGAATCGAAACCGTTCCGCCACCGCAACCGTTGACTGCTCCGGTCATCTCGGTTTCTGCTAAAAATGCGAGAAATCGTCCCGCTTCATCAGAACGGATAAAACTCATCTGTGCATCAAGATTGTCAATCTGCATCGGAATTCCTTTCATTACATGCTCCACATAAAACAAAAGACGCTTTGTATAATCATCTTTGCCGACCACAAACGGATATCGGACTGCAAGCCACTTCCCATCACCATATTCCTGCCATAGCGCATATTCCGCCTGGCGTTTTACTTCTGCATAAGAAGCATCCGGCCGGTTACACCACTTAAGCAATCCGGCTTTGCCGTCAAACTCATCTTCTTTTACGTCCATATGATCTAAATTGTAAACTGCTGTACTTGACATATAAATCAGCCGGTCACAGGAAACAGCATCCATCAAATATTTGATATCATTGGAACAATATGCGATTTTATCGATGGCAACATCAAAATGCTTTCCTGCCAAAGCCCTTTTGATACTTTCCGGATTCGAGTGATCCAGTAAGATACGGCTAACTTTATCGCCAAACGGATCTTTTGCCTGACCGCGTGTCGCAATTGTCACTTCATGTCCCTTTTCAAGCAACACATAAACCATATGTATTCCAAAAAACCTCGTTCCTCCGATGACAAGAATTTTCATGCTATCCTCCTAAACCGACAATGTCTTATAGCCCTTTTGCATCTTTTCTTTTAAAAATGCTATAAATGCAGCAAGTTCCTCCTGCTTTATATCTTTTTTTCGGATTAAAGAAGCCTGATGTGACGATGTATAAACTGCAAAAAACTCTTTCGTCTCCATAATTTCATAAATCTGATCATAACGAAGCTGTCCGGACGACTTAGTCACCGGCATTTCCATCAAAATATGGTCATCATAAAAGTGCAAATGATTTTCCGCGCCGAAACCAACTGCCCGATCCGTTTTTGCACGCTGTTTATTCATTTTATTTATCTTGTAACACTGGATACCGACAATCATAAAAAAATATGCAACGGCAATCAGTGCTATCATCCCCGGCGTTACTCTATCAAGTATCCAGCTAACCGCAAGTCCGGCCAACAAACTCATTACCGCCGTTATTATCAACCCGCTTTTTCTCTTGACAAACGTAGTAATATACATAAACTTCTTATGATCTTCCTGCTCCATCTTTGTTACAATATAAAACTTTTCCTGCTCCATATCCTATGACTCCTTCACTCTTTTTCCGCACATATGCTCCGGTCTGAGTTTAAGCAGAAGCGTCGCCTTCGCATAAAGCTCAATTTCTTTCTGAATATACTCTTCATCCTGCGTAAACTTCCGGCTGAGCCGCGCAGATATATCCATGATTGTTTCCATATCATCAATTACCTCAAGCTTACCGAATACAATCACGCTGTTTACATGAAGTGCCCAATCTCCATCCTCGCGCACCCCTTTATCATACACGCAAAATGAGACCTTATCGTGCTTTTGAAGCGCATCCAATCTATGCCCTGCTTTTCCGCAGTGAAAATAAATACAGCCATCCTCTTCATTATAAAAATGATTCATCGGCATTCCATACGGATACTCATCATCACCGAGCACGCACAACACTCCTCTTGTTTCTTCTTTAAGAAGTCTCACACATTCCGCCTCGGAAATCGCCTTATTTTTTCTAGAAAGTTCTCTGAACATAATCTTTACCTCATTTCGCTATCTCGTAACTTTCGTCTACAAACGCACCAAATACATATCCGCCCATTTTTCTTCCGCAATAAAACTTCGGTAAGCCACGCCCCCTGCGTTTACAATTGTCTTAACAGACGGCTCATTATCTCGATGCACTGCCATATGAAGTTCTTTCATTCCTGCCAATCGTGCGATTTCTCTTACCTGACGGAACATCTCTGTCGCATATCCTTTTCTTCGCTCCGAAGGCTTCACACTGTATCCCACATTACCGAAATCCTGTAAAAAGTCATTTAATGAGTGACGCAGATCAATGATACCGACAATCTTATTATTTTCATCTACTGCAAAAAACGTATCCGTCACCACCCACGCAGGATTTACGGTTTCCGGCGAAGTATTTGCCGCGACACTTTGCACCCACTGTGCATAGTCTTCCGTCTGATCCAAAAGTTCGCTTCCGCTGATTTCATGCTCACCTGCGTCAAAATGTGACTGGCGGTAAGCCAGTGCTTCTTCTTTCATTTCTAATGTCGGTCTGACTAATTTAATCATAAAAACTCCTCATTACTTGCCTATTTCTTCAAATAATACTTCCATTGCCTCATTTGCATCACATGAAATATCAGGCTCCACCAAATCATCCGGATTATCTTTGTCTGCACGGCGAAATACTTTCGTTGAAGTCTGCAAAAATAATTTAGAATTCGGTAATGTAAACATTGTCACATCACCGTAACCATTCGGATCATTTCCCGGGGCTTCCCCTATCAAAGTACCGAGATTGTTATCAACTATCCACTGCGCGAACAACATCGCCGAACTAAATGACGCCGAAGATGTCAAAACATATACCTCTCCTTCAAATAGTAGCTCCTCATACTTCTTGTTTTTTACAGTAGATTGGTGAAACGGTATCATAAAACATCCCCATCTCCAATCATTGGTTCCCTGTTCAAAACTTTCTACATTCAAATATCGGATAAATTCATTAACGACTAATGAACTGCCGCCTCCGTTATCCCGCAAATCCACGGCCACATTTTGAATGTTCTTCTCTTTTATTTCCCGAAACATACGCGAAAGACAATCTTTGTACTCTTTATTATAATTACAGGAAGTCAATGTCAATATTGCCAGGCTCTTTTCCTCATCAATTTCAAACGATACAAATGGTTCTTCCTCACCGGTTTCCTGCTCAATATTGTTATAAGACACATAGTCGTCATAGGTCAAAAAATCCGCAGTATAGTAAGTATTGCTCTCTCTTGTTCCATCCGCATGTTCGTATGTATATTCTACGCCGGCGTCAGTATCTATTCCCAGGAACATAAGGCCCTCTGACGACGAAAGATCGTTTTTCAACATATGCAGTTGCCAGCTCTCTGCCTCATAACTGTATTGATCCTTCGTCTGCTCCAAAAGCTTCTTCATGTCCAAACCGTTAATTGCAACTAACTGTGCATTTTTTTTCTTAAACTTATAAATATCCTTCATATAATGACGAACTTCCGGATTTTCTTTCACATAGGTATGACCGTCACGCAGCACAGAACAAATATACTCCGCTTTTTGGCTGAACCGGCACACAGTAACCGTTTCCGTTTCGCCAAGCTGCTTCAACACCTCTTGATATCTTACTTCAACTTCTTCCGGAGTTCCTTGATAAAACGCAGGATGACATTTTTTCAAATGCTTCATCACACATTCTAAATCTTCAATTGTCTCCTTGTTTGTCAAAATCGTATCCATTGTCTCAGAATATGTAACACTTTGGTTCCAATATGGATTACAGTAATTTCCAAAAGCCGAAATCAGAATAACAACTACACTGATGATAATCACTGCAATTCGCTTTCTTCTTTTCGAAATAATCCGAATACAACCGGCTGCAAAAATTACGATCACAACCGCAAAAATCACTGTGAAATATTCCGGGATTTCAAACCATAACATACTTGCTGGAATACTTCCGAGCGCAATTACCAAAGACAATATCCATAAACTCATAAAAACTATCTTCATTCTTCCTCATCCGCCTTTTGTCCGTCATGTGCTTTCCACATGCACTCTGTTATTTTAAACTCTGAAAACGTGGCTTTAAAAGAGGAATCCTCCGGACTGCATGCATAAATACCGAACCGGATGTTTCCTTTCCCGTTCCACATATGACAAATCCGCATCTGACTGAAATTTGTACCGTCTGTTGAGCATTCTATACAATAATCATCTTCCCTGCGGCTAAAACGGTACCACATGGACTTTATAGACGCATCGATAGCCGTCGTCGCCCAATCGGAATACCCATTGTTTGTCACAACACTGCCCAAATGCTGAAATTCATCGTTTTCATATTCTATCGACCCTTTTAACCAGTTTTCACTGTCCAAATACATAACCACGCCGCACTGGTCAAAACGGTGCTTGCTCTCAAACTCTGTTTTGACAACAAACGAAAAATAAGTTTCCTCCGTCTCCATTTGCAGCACCGGTGCATTGTCATTGCGAAAATGGTAATACGTTCTTTGCCACAAATCCGTATACGGCTTTGTTATAATTTCTATTTTCTCCTCCGAAATACTGTAATCTTCCGGTTCTCTTGTCCATATTAATTCGTTGACATCAAATTTCATTCCGCTTCCTCACTGCTTACTTTACAAAAATTCCCCTCTGCGCAACTGCATGTAAACTCTGTCTTATCCTCATTAAACCAAAAAGAATACAACATACTATAGCCTCGCGCTTCTTCCATCGATATACAAACCGGTTCCGCCTCTTCGTCTAAACTTATTGAATAGCAATTGATAGATTGAGACAACTCCCAGTTCCCTTCGCTGTATTTATATATCTCCATCGAAAGCTCATCACTGTCAGCAAAAACAATTCGGGTCAGGCCGTCCTCACTATCCCACTGACCTTCCAGCATCGCATAAGCCCTCGCCTGCTCTGCAAGGCGTTCTTCCTGCAACCGTTTTTGTTTCTCTTTTTCTGCCTCGGTATAAAATGCATCCTCATCTCCGGACACAAAATAACCGTAATCATACGCCCAGTCTCCCTGAAGCATCGCATACGAATCCGAATCCAGATAGCGGATCTGATAATACAACATGTCATTCACAGTCACTTTCAAACCACTGATTTGATCCGCCTCTTCTGTGTAAATCGTTATCACATTGTCTTCTCCTTTAAACGTAACCTCTTTAAGAATTTCTTCAAAATTCTCATCATAACAACGAATCGATTCTACACTTGAAAACGCATCCTGAGAAAACTTTACCACAAGTTTGTCTTCATATACTTTTGTTTTGAGGATAGACACTGAAAGGTCATCCTCTGTTTTATATGTAAAAGTTTCCTTCGGCAAACTGCTGCAACCGGTAAGAATGCCCATAAATAATATAAATAAAAAACTTGCTATTTTTTTCATGTTAAGCCTACATCTCCTTATTTTTACTCCCCTCTAACCATACGTCTCCTGCGTAAAATAAGGACAAAGATTCCAACACAAAAGGCCGGAATATAAATCCATTTCGTATTGACCAAATACCTTGTAACCTCATAGGTATCACCTTGCAAAAAACAATAAACCTCTGCTTTATCGCCTATTCTGAGTTCTTCCACCGGTGGGTAATCAGCCTCATAGACCTGTCCATCAACCTCAAATTCATAAATCGGCCAATATTCAATTCCGACTCCGGTTCTTGTCTCACGAAAATCTACAACAGTTGCTGTTGTTTTCACTTTATCTCCGTTGGAATAGATTTCATATCCCATAGCTCCAATTCCGACCACAAATAATACAAACACCACAATTGTCAAAAACGGGGATACACTTCTCTTCTTTTCCGAAATCACAATACAAATAATCGCAGAGATAAGGAAAATCACAAAAAACAGAAGCGCAGCCGCAAAACTCGCTAACACTTCCCCCAAGTAGGAAAGTCCCGGCATAAAACCGTAGCCGGGAAGATTTTCATAATAAACCATCAGGCTAAGAGCTATAATAAGCGAAGCGATTTCCAAAACAAACAAAATCGTCCACGTTTTCCAGTTCTTTTTCTTGATTGCTTTTACTAAAAAAACAATCTGACACACAAAAATCATAATATATACCATCGGTAAAACTACTGCCATTTATTTCCCCCCATAATACTTCTTAATGCTCTCTCTTTTCTTCTTCATCCGTTCTCCTCCCCAGCGGCCAAACCGCAAATATCCATATTAAAAACGCCAATACTCCTGTCATTATCAAAATATATAGTAGGTTTGTAAACCGCAATATAATCAGTCCGCCAATCAGAGAGCATATACAATACCCGATCCATAAACATTTCGCCCTCTTATGTTCTTCCTGCGCTATGACAGAAGTTTTTCGTATAGCAATACATCGCCACGGCACAAGAAGAATCAATGCAATCACCAGCATTGCCACAACAGAAAACATCATAGTTAAAAAAACAACAAATCCATTCGTTCCTGCCACAAATAAATTTGCAATACCGGAAAAATCCGATCCATCCACCTGCATACTGTCCACATAATCAATCTGCGGTGTCTGCATACGCACTTCCCATGCATACGCCAACGTTCCGTATAACAGATATAATACGATAACTGCCAGTGTTATTACTCTGGCTTTTTGTTTTCTTTTCAATCTCTTCATTTTTCCCCTTTTATTTGCTGCTAAGACTCTACTTCTGACAAATCATAAATATACTTAAATACAATCACATCCAAAGCATATTCCAAAGGTTTACGGAAATGCTCCTCATGATTCTTTAAAACATGTGACCATTATCGCCTGTTGAACCTCAAGCAAATGCCTTTTAAACTCATATCCTACAAAATACTCTGAGTCTATCACATCTTCCGACACTTCCTCGCCCCGATAAAACGGCGGACAAGGATTTAGGATTGCGCCGTCATTGGCCAAATCCATGATTTCTTTTGTCACCTGACAATTTTTAAACTCTGGAAGTACATTTCCGGGTAATGAATCCGTACAGACAATGTCTTTTCCGACAATTGCATCATTGATATTGTCATATGTTTTTATACCTTCTATCTCGTACCCGTTTCCGCAACACTGCTCCAAAGAAAATCCCATGATTTTCGCAGCCGCTTTCCACGACAAACCGATATTTCCGTTCTTTCCGACATACAGATAATGATCTTTTGTAAAATCTTCCCGTATCTTCGAGAGCGCATACATATCCGATAGTATCTCACATGGATGGTTGCTGTCCGTCATCGCATTAATTACCGGAATCTTCGAATACATGGCAAGCTGCTCTACTACCTCAATATCTTTATGTCTCACAATTACCATATCTGCCCAGTTGTTTAAATACCCGCAAACGTCTTTCAAGTCTTCTTTCTTATCCAATGTTTCTGTCGGAAACAAAATCGGCTGACCGCCAAGAAGACAGATTCCTTTTTCAAAAGTCACTCTCGTCCGGATACTTGACGAAGGGAAAAACAAAACCACACTTTTCCCTTTTAAAGCATTTGCATGTTTTCCTTGGCAAACTTCGTCCGTTCGTTTAAAAAAATCATAAATGTCTTCTGCTGTATAATCCATCAACTTAATAAAATGCTTCATTTCTTTTCCCTCAAATGCAATAACACAAATTCATCTCTATTATACAACATCTTTCTTCTATATACCATGTAAAAACCAACCTGTTTACGGTTAATGCACAAATTTTAATCGTTCCACCCGTAAGAATTTTGCGGCTTTACGGTTGAATTATTTTTTTCATAATTTAAACCGTAATATTTTTTATGCTTTACGGTTTATTTCAGGTTACAAAGGTATTGAGCCGTAAGCAACTCACTATAATTACGGTCTAAAACGTATAAAAAACAAAGCCAACCGTAATTGTTCCTTTATACTACGGTCAAATCAGCCTGCGGCGATAATCCGACCGTAAGCCTCTTCATATTTTACGGTCGCCAACCCAAAAACCTCCACCCAAGCGGTACCAACAATTATACCGCCTCAACACAGGCGGCGCCTCAAGCACAAAACCTCCTCACAGGCGGCGCCTCAAGCACAAAACCTCAACACAGGCGGCGCCGTCATGCTCCCAACGCACAAACAAGAAAAAAAACCGTCGCCCCGCAATGCGGAGCAACAGCCCTTTTTCACATAATTACCTTACGGTCGAATGACTCTGAATATAAAAGATTTCCTGACTCGGTCTCCAAGCCTTCTCTTTCGGCGGGAACTGAGATTCAAACTGTGCAAGTCCTTCTTCTGTCATAGCTTCAAAAGCCGGACTTTCATGATAATACCAAGTTCTCCCATCCAGTGCATTCTCTTTCAATTGTTTGACGAGCAAAGCCGCCGGATATACGTCACCTTCCATACAGACATGATATCTGTGACTACTGCGGAAACCACGTGCCACGTAATTTGCCGGATCACCGAAAATCACAATCACATCGTACCCGAGTTTTTCTGCAATCTCAAAGGAATGTTCCAACAAAATACGACCGTAACCCATGCGCTGAAAATTGGGATGTATACAGACCGGTCCAAAGCTTGCGATAGGTTTCTCATTTCCGTCCTTATCCTTCAACATCGCTTTCGTGTACATGACATTTCCGATAATCTCGCCGTCCACTTCAAGCACAAGTGCCAGTTCCGGGATAAAATCCTCATGTCCGCGCATCACATGTACCATATAATGCTCATCGCATCCTTCTTTGTACACGTTCCAAAACGCTTCTCTTGTTAAATTTTCTACTACGCTGTAATCTTTTTCTGTTTCCTGACGTATAATATAGTTTTTATTCATTATTTTTTTCCTCCTGAATGTTGTTATCTTTCAACTGCTTCCCGCGGGAGGTTTGTTACGTTAGCAAACCTCCCGGTTATGCTACCGTCTCCTTTTTGTTGTACTTCTTCAAACAAGCACTCTCCTTATAAATAAAATTTTAATACATCAGGTCTTACGACCGGATTAACTTTATCTTATCACGTCTTCTTAAATTTTGCCACTTTACTTATGCCGCGTTTTTTTAGAACCTTTTTATACAACGAATACTTCTTCTTCGGAACTTTCACAACTGCATTTTTCTTAACACCTTTAAATGCATTTTTACCAACAGAATTCATATTCAGTTTTGTTGAATAAATCGTAATCGTTTTCAACTTTTTACATTTATAAAATGCATATGCGCCGATTTTTTTCACATTTTTACCGATGGTAACTTTTGTAACATACTTATTGTTTTTAAAGGCATTTTTCGCAATCGATGTCACCTTATAGCTAACACCGTTTACGGTAATCGTATCAGGAATGCGAATACTTTTTGTCGTCTTTTTGCGCGGCTTTTTGTATTCAACCGTACCGCTTTTAGCCGATGCCTTAGTAACCACATAAACGCCGCCGGATTTTTTATCCGTCACTTTCTCACCTTTTGCCAACAACCTTGGAATGATAACCTGTTTACGGCTCAGTTCCTTTTTACATTTGGTACAATAAACCACCTTATCGTAACTTCCGGCTTTTTTTGTTGTCGCTGCCACCTGATTTTCCACTATCGGCGCAGCTTCTTTGTGCTTAATTATTTCGATTGTAAGACTTGTTTCTACTGTCTTTCCGTTTTCTTTATACGTAATATTTAAAGTCTTTTTGCCGATTATCGAAACAGTAATCGCCTCTGCATTTGTTGTATATCCGCTCACTTCACCTGTGTAACCGTCCGAATAAGTTGCTTTTACAACCAAATCGGACAAATCAATCTTTTTGCCGACACAGGACTGCAGTTCCTTCTTTTCCGCCGAAATGGAATCCGGTACCAAATCGTCATTATGAATCACCTGAATCTTTAATTGTTCTGTACCGCTTTCATGATTGCTGTCACCGGCGGCTGTTATTTCAATTACTGCACTTCCGACTTTTAATCCACTGATCACACCATCTTGGCTGACACTTGCTATCGTCGGATTTTTTGAAAGATATGTGATTTCACCATATCCTGATGCATGTTCAACACAAATACTATTTCCGGATTTTACGGTTTCTGATTCAATTGCAAATGTAGGCATTTGCTGCGCTTTCTCAATGGAAAAGGCAAGTTCATTGGTTGTATCTGCATAATTATTAAGTCCCGATACAATTATCTTTGCCGTATTTTCCCCCGCATTTACATTATTTGAATATGAAATTTCATAATCTTTTCCTTCACACAGCAACATTCCCTGATCATAGACAATCACAGCGGGCTGCTTCTCGTTTCCGTCGTAAGAATATATTTCATCATCCACTCTCTGTACTGTACAATTCTGCATAGAAGTATTGAGCGTATACGGTGTCCATGTAAGAGTCGGCGAATCAAACAGACAAGCCGAATTGTATTCACCTTTCACACTTACCCATGAGCTACTCTTGGCGGAAGGATAATATATTGTGGCTGTTACGTTATTAAAAGCTGCACTACTCGCCGGTGCTCCGTCTATTAATGACTCTTTCTTCAAAGAAGGGGCACCGCCTCTAAAATAGAGATGACGTATAAACGTATTATCACAAAAACAATCAAGACCTATCACCGAAACACTTTCTGGGAAAATGATAGTCTTTGTTCCGCCTGTCTTTTGAAAAGCACCGTCACCGATTGTTGTCACACCATCGGGTATCATATAAGTGCTTTTCCCGTAACCGAAAGGAAATGCAACCAACGTTGTTTTTGATTTATCGAACAAAATCCCGTCATCACTGCAAAAATATGCGTTACCCTCTGCTACCGTAATTTCTTTCAGCGAATATAGTGACAACGCAGCCCCACCGATATATGTGACAGAAGCCGGTATATGAATTTTCTTAAAGTTGCATTCACCAAATGCATTTTCACCAATTGTTTTTACACCGTTTCCGAGAGTTACTGATGACAAACTATTGCAATTATAAAATGCATTCTGTCCGATATACGTTACGGAATCCGGAATGTTTACGCTTTCCAAACCACGACATGCCCAAAATGCCCCTGTCGATATCGTGGTTACTGTATTCGGAATTACAACAGCTTTGATTGTATTATTGTTTATAGAAAAAGCCTTCTCCGAAATCGTGGTAATCCCTTCTTCTATTACCACTTTATTTATTTTTTCAATATAACTATGCCAAGACGGGGTTACTGCACTCATTGCTCCGCTGCCGCTTATGATAAGCGTTCCTTCTGCATCAATAATCCATGTCAGATTGTCTCCATGCGTTCCGCTCGCAATATTTTCATCCGACCATACAGCATACAACGTAACTGTTCCTGCTGTTTTCCTCATATTTTTGATCAATTTTTTGTTTGCATATTTTGTTCCTGTCCCATCCTGCGTTGTGCTCCAACATACAAAACGATTTCCTTTTTTAATGAATGCATTATTCGTCAGATAATAGGCTTCTCCATATTGACATGTCATATCCTGCATCGTTCCGCCGGTACTTCCGTTTCCGTCAAAATGTATTGTATAAGAAAAGTTTTCAATCCAATGAGCATAAAGAGTATGCGGCGTGTTTTTGCTGACCTTAGTCGCGCTTGTCACCAATGTTCCGCCTGTCTTAGCAGTATACCAGCCGTCAAACACATATCCGTTATAACTTGCCGCAGGCAATTCACCATAAACTGCCTCGCCGCCGCATGCAACTGTCTTTGAATTTGTATCGACACTTCCGCCACATGCATCAAACGTAACTGTTACAGGTGTTCCCGCTGTAATAACCCAACTTGCACGATTTACCTGTGTATTCGTAATATATTTCTTTTTTGTCCGCTGTACATCTGTATAAATATAATACGTATACGTACTCGTCACAGAATAATTCAACGTCGATTTGCCAGAAGAAGTCGCTGCCACCTGACAACTATGTGCACTTTTATTTAAAATCGTTGCACCGCTTCCTGAAATCGTCCAACTATACGATTTAATCGTCTTATATGTATTAATATTTGCATTAAATGTTTCAGTATCACCGACATACATGGTTGTCTGACCTGCTGCATAAGCATCATCACCTGTCACAAACAAAAACAAGCACACACAACATACAAAAAAAAATGAGAATAACCCTTTTTTCATCCAAACACTCCCTTACCACACAAACGGTATCATACGATACTTCACTTTCATTTTGTACTCTTTGTATCCTGCAAGTCCTTCTTCCAGAACACTCTCTTCATTCTTGATTCTCTTTACAAGCAAAAACGGATAAATACAGAAAATCGCAAATCCAATCCACGAACCAAGCACTACCGGAATAGCCAAGAATAAAAGCACCGTTGAAAAATACATCGGATGACGTACCACTCCGTAAAGACCGGTGTCAATCACCTTCTGTTCTTCCTGCACCTCCACTGTGCGTGAAAGATATACATTCTCACGCATCACTTCTGCATAAAGGCCGTATGATACAAGCAAAATGACCGCCGCAACAATCACAGCCGGAAACGGAACATATGTCCAACCAAATCTAAAATCCAATGCCGACAGAATAAATCCTGCCAAAAACATAATCAGCGATGCACCGATTACCTTCTTCTGTTCTCCTTCACTTTCCTTGCTGCGCAATCTTTTTTCCAAAAGCTCCGGACTCTTTATCAAAAGAACAATTCCTAAAAATAACATCGGAACAAATAACAATCCCATAAACAACCAACCGTTAAAATAATTCCAGGTTCCGGCCGGTAAAAACAGCATAAGTGTAACCATAAGTAAACCGGCTATGTATTTAGTAAGTGCACTGATAATAAGTTTTGTTTTACTCATGTGACCCCTCCATTTTAATAAGCATAACACATTTCTATTTACTTTTAAATAAAAAAATCAGACAACTTTTGTTGCCTGATTTTTTATTTTTACTTCCCAAACTCCTCCATCGCTTTCTCTAGCACATAATCTTCTCCCACATCAAACAGCGACGAAACCGCCTGCAAATCAAACGGAATTTTCACATCCAAAGGCACCACCGCTTTGCGTGAATGATCTGTGTCCACAAATACACTACCATCCTCATTTAACAAAAGTGCTCCCGAATAAGTCAACATTCCATAATCAAATCCCACAGAATTTACTCCTTGACAACTTCCGTTGCTGTGGGTAAATCCCATCACAGTCACATTCGGATAAGCAGAAGCCGCCATCGTAAAGTGATCTCCTGCACTGACAGTATTGGCATTGACGAGTATTATAATCTTCCCATGTCCCCAAAGATTTTCACCCTGATAGGTCTCACACTGTCCGACTTGATAGGTCACACTTCCGTCATCTGTAACACTGTCTATCTTATACTTTTGTGTTTTCTTATCAAACACCGCATCATAAGCATATACATGTTCTCCGGAAGGTGCAATCAATTTCAAAATATGCTTCACATGATTTCCGGACCCTCCGGAATTCGAGCGAAGATCAAAAATCAAATTCGTTACCCCCTCCGCTTTTAAAGCAAGCATCTCCTCCCGCAACGTTGTCTCCATCTCAGAAAAATTCTCTTCGGAATCATAATTCATAAATCTCATACGGAGAAGTGCAGAACTATCATCCACGCGCATCCATTCCAAATTCGAAATTTCAGCCCCTTTATCGATGACATCTTCAATACAATCCATCATTCTATCATAATAGTTCCCGATTTTTGAAAGCGTAACTGTTTTCTTCTCACCTGTTTCGGCAATGAAACAAACCTCCGCCGTCTCACCTCCCATACCTGCGATGGAAAGAGCTTCGTAAAACTCTTCATTCTCTTCCACTGCAAACGAGAAAACCTTTTCTGTTCCGGATAAGTTTTCAACCGGCTCACCATTCCAGGCTGTTATTTCACTGCCATTACGAATACCTGCTTTGTAAGCCTCACTGCCACTCTCCACCATAACAGCCACTATCTTTCCGTCAGACAGCTTCATAGTACACAGACCATAGTCATTTCCGTACATTTTTTCGTAGGCCATTTTTTCAATTTTTTCATCTTTTATTCCATAGCCGACATGTCCGTCTTGAAATTCCATAGCAAACTTTGTCCATGCAATGGATGCTTCCACCTCATCATGGGCTTTGTCAGCCTCCTCAAATAACGGCAGATACTTTTCATAAAGCCCGTCCCAATCTATGCTTTTATGCTCGGAAAGCACATAATGCAGTTTCATTTCTTCGAATCCGGACTTGAAGTCTGCTGCATAATCATAGCTTCTGTACCCCGGAGAAAAAAGACAGATTCCGAGGGATAAAAACGCAAATATTGCACTGACAAAACATAGAATACAGCGCTCTTTTTTCTCTTGCCTGACCATGCCAAAAACAAGAAGAAAAGCCCCAAAATAAACGCCAAGCATACATGTTTCAAACTCATATATCGCAACCAAAACCAGCGTTACAAGAAATGGCAGCAGATAAAGCAAACGCCATTTTACGCTTCTCCTTTTTTCTGCAAATCCCGCCAGCCAAAACAAAAAAACTGCCAGAATCAAATTCAAACCCACACACACAATATCACAAGTAACCATAGATGCCTCCTAGTTTATATCATCTTTCAAAAAAACTCTGTAACCAAGCCATAAGAAAAACAGCCCAAAGACCATGGACGAACCTATCACACCTGCAATTTGAGATGCATTCATAGTCGCATCATAAAGAGTAATCATTTTTTCACCTACCAGAGTAAAGGTACTCCAAGGATGAAAATCTGTCAGTTCGTATAAAGTTCCAAGCCCGCTGAAAAATCTCGCCTTTTCCGGAATCAGATTATTTCCAACCATACCCGCAAAAAATACGAAAGTACCCGCTCCCATAACCACATAGGCATTTTTTACCACATAGCTCAAAAAAACAAACTCACAAATCAGACGGAACATAGGAAAGATCACAAGCGCAAGTCGCACAAGACACCATCCAATGGACAACTCATCTCCCCAGCCCCCGAGAACTACTGCCGTAATCACTGCAATCATGCTTATCACAATCACAAATAGCACACTCAACAGAAAACTCAGCCAGAATCTGGAAAAATATATTTTTTTTCGCGTGTACCCCCCCATCAATTCATAGTGCTTGGTTTTATCCATAAAATCTCCCCCGCAAATCTCTGCCGTAAGAAGTAGCACAAAAATAACTGCAACATGTAATACCGTATAACCGAAATCCGCTATGTATTTTGATCCCGCCATCATTTCTTCGTAATAACACATTTCGCCCGATGGCCCTGTGATTTGCATCATGCATATCACAAAGAAAATCAGCCATAGGATTCTGTTTTTTCTAAGCTGATACAGCTGTGCTTTCATAATCTGCTTCATGTTATCTCTCCCAATCTATCTCATATCCTGTTTATTAAATTGCGTTTTTGCCACCAAAAGTGTAAGCCCGGAAACCACAATCACAGATATTATAATCTGCATAATTTCCCCGCTTCCGATCGGCGGTCCGAATACCGGAATATCTTTTCCGCCGATATACTCAAATTTATACGGAAAAGAACTGAATTGAAACATTCCGGACAGTGAAAACAGAAAAATCGGAAATTCACCTATCATCTCTTCATAAACTAAAGTTACCAGTACCACAAATTCATTTAATATCCATCCGATGATCATGGATATGAAACAATTTTTCAAAAGAACGGTAAGCAAAATAAGTTCACAAACCAATCGGAATACCAATAACATAAATATCAGCACCCATAAAACTCCAACCTTTATCTCCATATTCGGTCCCCAGCCGTTACAAAAAGACAACACAACAAGGGGCACTACCAAATAAATGACACTGATTCCCAAACACCATAAAAACGTCAAAATGACTCTTGCGCCAAACACATGATTTCTGGAATTCCCCGCCAGAATTTCATAATTAATTGTTTTATCGGTCATATCCCATCCGACAATTCTGGCAACCAGTACACAACATAAAACCAGACATCCCACAACCATAAACTCCGCATTTTTTGCCAAAAAAAATCCTGCGTTTATTTCCGAAAATGCCATTCCTTCTTCTACTAAAGCTTCATAAAAGCTGATTCCTATCGCAAATAAACTACTGAATAATATTGCATATATTGTAAAATTATCTCTTTTTATTTGAAAATTTAACCCCTTCATCAGATTCCACATTTTGTTCACCTACCATATCCATATAATACTTTTCAAGATTTGCTTCTACCATGTGCAAAGTAACCGGTATTACTCCGCCGTCATATAAAGCCTTTGAAATTTTTGTCACATCGTCAAGCCCCTCATAAAGCCTGATACTTCCATCGTCTTCCACCTCAACCTGACCGGCAAAGCCTTTTTCCTGTAAAATCACAAGTGCCCTGGCATCATTATCGGTATGAATATGATAGTATTCCTTACAAATTTTACGAAGATTATCTGCGGAAACCGATTGTATCAGTTCCCCATGATGAATAAAAATATAATCACTGCAAAGCAACGATAACTCTGTTAAAATATGTGAAGAAATCATAATGGTGATATGCTCTTCTTTATTCAGCTTTAATAGTAGATTTCGAATCTCAACGATCCCTTCCGGATCCAAACCGTTAATCGGCTCGTCAAGCACCATGATTTCCGGCTTTGTCATAAGGGCAATAGCGATTCCGAGTCTTTGGCGCATACCGAGAGAAAAATTCTTTACTGTTTTTTTCCCTGTGTCGGAAAGTCCCACGATTTCCAGCACTTCCTCCACTCTGTTCTTATTTGGAATCCCTTTCATAATCCGGAGTTTTTCCAAATTTTCTCTGGCAGTTAAATTCTCTTTCGCATAGGGTGTTTCTATCATGAAACTCATACGGCTTCTCGCACCCGCCAGTCCTTCTTCCGAAGTCTCCCCATAAATAGATATTTCTCCTTCCGTCGGGAGCACCAGACCGCCTAATATTTTCATAATCGTAGTCTTACCAGCACCGTTCGGTCCAATCAATCCCACAATTTGCCCCTCTCTTATTTGAAAATCTACATCCTTTACCACCTTGTGGTCCATATATTGCTTGGTAAGTCCCTTTGCTTCGATAATTATATTGCTCATAATCTCCTCCAAAGTATCTCTATTTTCAGTTCCTATTTTAGAATAAAAAAGAAACTTAAAGAATTTCTTAAATTTTTTAAATTCTTTAAATTTCTTTTTTAAATCTAATTCCGATGCGTAAGCTGCTTTCTTCTTTTCTTGCAAATACTTCCGCCCCTTGTTTCATGGCCAACAGCTTCACAATATAGAGTCCCAAGCCGGTACCCTGGTTGCTGCGAGCCTCTTCGCCCCGATACGTTCTGTCAAAAAGCCTGGTCTCATCCACCATCTGCCCCGACACAAGTGCGTTTGCAAAAGATAATTCACAGCTTCTACCATCTTTTTCTGTTTCTACCAATGAAATTTCAAAGCTTTCCTTTGCATATCTAAGGACATTGGTCAAAAGATTTTCCAACATACGAAGAATCAAGTCTTCATTTCCGTCTATCACAATACTTTTGTCCGGAATATGCATAATCGGATGTAAATTACAGTTTTTGATAACACCCTCGTGATCCACGACAAACTGTATGAGGAGCGCCGTTATATCAAGTCTGGAACAAATCGCCTTGTTTGAATCACTTTCCATCATCGCCAATTCAAAGAATTCATCCATCATCTGCTTGAGACTTTCGGTTTTTTGAAGTCCGGTTTCCAAATAGCTTTGCTGTCTCTCAGTCAGATTTCCTTCCTGCTGCAACATTTGAAGATTTCCTTTTACAACAGTCAGCGGCGTTCGAAGATCATGCGCAATATCCGATACGGATTGCTTCCATTTTTCTTCTTCTTTCATTATGCGAAGCTTCATTTCCTTTTGATAATCCAGATTTTCATTTATTCCCGATGCCAAATCTGTCAAATCATTATCAAATAATGAAATGGTAAGTTGTCGGTTATAAGACATTTCCTTGGTTTTTTTCAGTTCTTCCCTGCAATTTCTGATTTCCCGTTTTAATGCACTAAGATACATAAAAAGAGCCACACAAAAAAGAAGTAAAACTACACTAATTGCTATCCACATAAGGCTCCTCCTATTTCTTCAACCGGTATCCAATTCCCCAAACGGTCTCAATAAACTCCTGCCCTGTTGCTTTTTTCAATTTACTACGAAGATTACTCAAATGAACATTAATTGTATTGTCTTCGTAATAATATACATCATTCCAGACAGTCTCGTACAAATTTGCTTTCGTATACGTTTTTTCCGGCTGTTCTAAGAAAAGCTGTAACAGGTGCATTTCTTTTGCTGTCAGCGAAATATTCTGTTGCCCGTAAGCAACTCTGTTCTGCTCTGTATATAATTTCAAATCGCCGCAGCAAAGCACGCTTTCTTCCTTTTTTTCATCTTTTGAAGCCAAGCCGCTTCTGCGCAGTACCACCTCAATCCGCACAAGCACTTCATCCAAATCGAACGGTTTTAAAATGTAGTCATCCGCTCCCATGCGAAGCACATCAACCCTTGTTTCCACCTGAGACTTGGCAGACAACACAATGACCGGCGTATTTGAGTGCTCCCGCAGTTCACCAATCAGCACATCCCCGCTTTTGTAAGGAAGCATCAGATCCATGAGCACAACCTTGTATGTATTTTTCTTCAACAATTCCGACGCCTGCTTTCCGTTATACGCACACTCCACCTCATAATCATGCGCCATTAGAAAATCAGCAAGCATCTGACTGATTTCTTTATAATCTTCTACGACTAAAATACGACCTTTGCTCATGACTTATATCCCTTTCTGTCTACCTTATCCCTACAGCAAATCAAGGGATTCCAGACTTTTTCTTTGGTTTCTGCAATTAAGTCTTTGTTTGATACAATTAAAACGCAAGTTGGGTCTATGCCGAAAAATCTCCCGCTGATACCCACGATTTAGCCAAAACTGTGGGTACTATTAAAATGTTATTTCATATATACCCAACTATCTGCTTTTTTTAAGTCTTCTGCCTTTCTCGAAAAACTCCCCCGGCCAACAAAAAACTCCGCCCGCCGCAAAAAATCTATAATAAACAAGCTCATATTCAAGTTCTTAAAACCCGAACATGAGCCCATCTCATCTCAAAACACAAATCAATTTAAGCATAGTCCCCACAGTGCAATACAGGAACTGTCGGATCTGTCTGCTTTAATGTTTTTTGTACATCAATGACGCGCTGGTTGGAACTTCCTTTCCAAAGGAGTTTTACGTCACGGTTTGCTTCCTCATACTCGCCATCCACAAGCACATCAACATACTGCATGGCCGGATAATGAAGAACCTTCTCCCACACATCACCGGTATATAACCAAATTGTCTTATCCGGATATTTTTCTTTGATCTCCGCCATCAATTTGCGGACACCGACACGGTTTGCCGCATGGAGCGGATCCCCGCCGGAAAACGTAATTCCGGAAATATAACTTTTCTCTAACTGATCAAAAATCTCCTGTTTGGCAGCCTCATCAAATTCAAGTCCGCCGTCCGGATCCCATGTAAGCGGATTCTGACAGCCCTTGCAACAATGGGTACAGCCTGCCACCCAGAGAACGACTCTGAGACCGTCTCCATTTAACATATCATCATGTGTAATATTGTGATACCTCATAATACTCTTCCTTTACATACTCTTACGATCTGCGATCTCCGCCATTTTTGCATCTGAGAGACGTGTATCTCCATGTACTCTCGAATATGCCAAATAACCGTTCATTCGATCAATCTTCGTAAGATTTCTGCTTCCGCACTTCGGACATACGTCCATCTCAAGCTCCTGATGACCACAATCGTCACAGTAGGCCAAAGACATATTGACACCCTCATAGAATCCCATCTCCATCGCGCGGCGGATTAATGTTTTGATGGCATCTAAATTATAATCAATCGGGTATTTTACATACTGAATCTTTCCTCCGTTGGAAAGTTCCCAAAAACGATACTCTAAATCCTGCTTTTCAATCGGGGTAATTCCCTCTGTCACATGACAATGGAAACTGTTTGATACATATTCCTTATCAGAAACACCTTCCACGATTCCGTATTTCGCGCGGAACTGTTTTACCTGAAGACCGCAAAGATTCTCTGCCGGTGTACCGTAAATTGCATAGAGGTTACCATCCTCTTCTTTAAACTCTGCAATCTTATTGTTGATATGCTCAAGAACCTCAAGTGCAAACGCACCGTCCTCCACGAGAGATTTTCCGTTGTAAAGTTCCTGCAATTCATTAAACGCCGTAATTCCGAAGGATGCTGTCGCATATTTCAAAAGAGGCTTGATTTTATCATGCAGCTGCAAATTTCCGTTTAAAAATCCACCTTCACAATATGCAAGCGGGTTAGTAGATGCGCGCATCTCACCGAGATATGCATACGTACGGATATGAAGCTGACGAATTAAATTCAGATAGTAGTCAAGCACTTCATAGAAGTCTTTGCTCTCCTGTCTTGATTTTGCCAGAATCATCGGTAAATGAAGGGAAACCGCACCAATATTGAAACGTCCTACAAAAACCGGGGAATCATTTTCATCTGCCGGATGCATTCCGCCTCTCTCATACCACGGAGAAAGGAACGCACGACATCCCATCGGAGAGATTACCTTTCCGTACTGCTTGTACATACTTGCAATATATCCTTTTCCTGTCAAAGACAACCAATCCGGATACATTGTTTTTGCCGAACATTTCACGCCGGCTTCAAATACATCTTCCAGTTCCTTGCCAGGTCCGTGAAGATTTTCGTCATATAAAAATACAATTTTCGGGAATAGTACCGGTTTCTTGCAATCTTTCTTGCCCTGTCCGCGACGACGAACGTTTAAAAGAGAGATTGTCGCAAGTTTTGCAAAACGGTGAGTTCCGATACCTGCCGTTACCGTGATAAACGGATAATCACCTCGGCTGGAAGCTACGGTATTGAATTTGTACTCCCATCCCTGGAATCCCTGTTCAAATTCACGAACAACATCTGCATAGGCTTCCGCTTCTGCTGTTTCGCGGTCAATTCCGAGCTTTGTGTATTTTGCAATGGCTTTTTCATAAGATTTTTCAGCATACGGTACAAGAATTTTGTCCACTTCCGGAACGGTAAATCCGCCGTACTGCTGGCTGGCTGCTGAAAGTACAATATCTCCGATTACGTCAAAAGCAACATCCAAAGATTTCGGCTCATTGTACCAGATGTTACCCATCTCAAATCCGCCTTTTAACACATTTGCAACATCAAACAGGCAGCAGTTCATAGTGTCACGGCGGGCAGACATATCATGAACATAAATATAACCGTCACGACAAGCCTGAATCTCTTCCGTTGTCATAAAGAATTTCTGATACAATTCTTTATTAAACTGGTTAAAAATAAGACTTCTCTTAGTAGAAACCAGAGCAGAATCGGTATTGGCATTCTCTTTGTCCCCGACATACATAATGGACTGGCTCTTCTTGTAAACATCGTCCATCATTTTAACGAAATCCTGTTTGTAATTGCGATAATCTCTGTAGGATTTTGCAACAACAGGTTTTACATCTTCAAGTGCACTTTCTACAATATTATGCATAATCGGAATCGGAATCTCGTCCGTTTCAAGAGAATCTACCTTTTCCACAACATACCGGCATATATGTTTCTTTTCTTCTTCCGTAAATTTAGTAAGGGCACGATATGCAGATTTTCCAACCGCATCAATAACCTTCTGGACATTAAATTTCTCAAGACTGCCGTCTTTTTTAACAACTTTTACATCCTTGCGCGGCTGAAACATTTCCCCGTAATTCACACCGTTTTTCCCTTTTTCCACTACATCCTGTCCCATATAACTTACAAATCCTTTCTTATATATAAGCACGCTATATCGTGATTTAATTTTTACACAAACACAATATCTTGTGGTGTACAGTTACTAAGTATAAAAGACAAATGTGCCAATGTCAACTTAAATGGGTTGGAAAAAATGCACAAAAAAAGGAGCCTTAATTTGTGTCAAATCACAAGCCCCTTTGTCTGTTATTACATTGACCGAAAACGCTAAAACATTTTGCTGTTTTTGACTGACTCGATTGCTTCCCGGATCGTCTCCACCGGAAGAACAAGAGCAAAACGCACATGTCCTGCACCGAGACTGCCGAAGCTGCTTCCCGGTGTACAGAGAACACCACTCTTCTCAAACAGGTCCATAACAAATTTTACATCATCCTGTCCATATGCAGGCGGAATCTTTGTCCACGCAAACATGGTTCCTTCACTCCGCTCAAAATCCCATCCGATTTGTGTAAATCCGTCACAGAGAGCATTTCTTCTCTCCTCGTACTGTTTACACTGTTCCAAAATATTATCGACCGGACCGGTCAATGCCGCAATTGCTCCATACTGTACCGGCAAAAAGGTTCCGTAATCAATTTGGCTGCGGATTTTCTTAAATGCCTGTACTACTTCCGAATTTCCCACAAGAAATCCCATTCTTGCTCCCGTATAGTTAAAAGATTTTGACAGGGAATAAAACTCCACACCAACTTCTTTGGCACCGGGATAGGAAAGGAATGAGCGTCCTACTCTTCCGTCATAAATAATGTCCGAATAAGCATTGTCATGAATAACCCAGATTTCGTTCTCCTTTGCCCACGCAATCAATTCCTCATAAAAGGATGGCGGCGCACATTTACAAACCGGATTGAGCGGATAAGACACAATAATTGCTTTGGCAGCTTTTACAACTTCCGGATTAATGGAAGAAAGATTCGGAAGATAGCCTTTCTCCTCTATCAAATCATAGGTTTCCACCTTTGCCCCCGTAAGCGCCGGACCAATCTCAAAAATCGGATAACCAGGATTCGGTACAAGTACTACATCGCCCGGATCAAACATACAAAATCCGATGTGTGCCATTCCTTCCTGGGAACCATAGACCGAAGTGATTTCATCCGGTTTTAAAGCAACACCGTATCTCTTATCAAAACGTTCTATAACCGCCTGTGTAAGTTCCGGAAGATCCGCAAGTGCATATTTGTAATTCTCCGGTTTTTTACATGCTTCCACTACAGCATCCACAATATGCTGTGCCGGTTTAAAATCCGGTGTGCCTACCGAAAAATTGTACACTTTTCCTCCCTGTTTTATTCTTTCATTTTTCTTTTCATTTAATACCTGAAAAATACCTTCTTCTACCTGACTGACTTTGCTTGATAATGGTTTCATATTTTTCCTTCCTTTCTGTATGCCTGTAATATTTCGCTTAAATAATCGCAATAATTCTCCGCAACCGCATCCGGTTTCAGAATTCTTATCTGACCGCCCAGACCTGTAAGCCATCCGAAAAACTGGTTCGACACAGCAACTTTAACCCTCGCCGAACAGATTCCTTCTCCGCGGTTTCTAATATCAACTTCTTTCCCGAAACGGTCGATAATGATTCCAATCTGTTTTTCCGGAAACTGAAGGGTTATCATCTGCTCCTGTCCTGCAAACATGCCGAAATTCTGCTGTGTATAAATTGCAGGATTAATTTTCTTAGCTTCCTCCATCCCTTCTCTGTCCCTCTTAACAACAGAGAGTGCACTCATTTTATCCACCCGGTAATGTTTCATAATGGCATCATTTTCATCAAAGGCAACAAGATAATAGTTTTCATCCTTCCATACAAGAAAATACGGACTTACTTCATAAAATGCACCGTCCTTACGGAAATGCATCTGCTTGTCCGCTCCCCAGTCATAATAACGGAAACGGATCATTTTATTATCCTGCATGGCTTTATGAATATCGTCGACACTGTAATAAATACTCTCGTTACTATTTTTATTCCGATCGGAAACATACACTTGACGTTGAAGCTGCTTTGCCTCATGCTGACTTGAAAGTTTCTCCAGCTTTCCGATCAGCTCTTTCGACTTTTTCGCTGTAACAAATTTGGACGACTGGACCGCATCCACAAGAAGTTTCAGCTCTGCCAGTTCAAACTCCCTGCTCGCCATATAATATCCGCTGTTACCTCGCTTTTTGGATACAAGAATGTCATATCCAAACTCCTGCAGTGCCTGAATATCTGCGTACACGGTTTTACGCTCGACACAGATTTCTTCCCCTTCAAGTGCTTTAATAATCTCCGGTGTCGAAATCGCATGCTCCTCATCCGTTCTCTCAGAAAGAAGCTTCAGTATATATAGAAGTTTTAATTTCTGTCCTTCTGATTTTGCCATATCAGTTCCTCCACATCCCACAAACTTGCAATTTGATAAGTAACCGAATCCGGTTTCTCAGACGGAAAACTTCCCGGCGCATACAGACAACTGTCAAGTCCGGCATTTTCAGCCCCCTTCATATCCGAAGTCATGGAATCACCGATTACCAGTACCCTGCGTCTATCAATCCCCTCTTGTATTCTTAGGAGACACCGGTCAAAAAATTTTACATCCGGTTTATTATAGCCGATTACCTCCGATATGTAGATGTCCTCCATCACAGAATCAAATCCTGCCAAATGAAGTTTGTTCCGCTGTGTCCACTCCACTCCGTTTGTGATAATGTACTGTAAAAATCCTTCCTCTTTCAATTTTTTGCACAGAGAAAGAGAGTCTTCCAAATAAAAATAAACACTTCCCAGATTTCTTTGATATTTATGCTGAAACTCCGCAATTTCTATCTTACTTAAGTGTTCCGCATCCATCCGTTTTTCTGCCAAACGTCCCTGCGGCAAAAATTCCTCAAACAGCTTTTCAAAACGTCCTTTGAGAACCTGCTCTTTGGTAACCTCACCAAGTTCCAAACGTTTCCAGAAAGAATCGTTAATTGCCGAGTATACCGCGATCACTTCATCATCAATCTCAATCCCGTAGGATAAAAAAGCTTCTGTCAATGCCCATCTCTCGGATTTCAAAAAATTAAGGAGCGTTCCGTCAACATCCCACAAAAGGATATCGTATCTTTTTTCTCTCAAACTATCATTCACTCCTTCACATCAAAAAGAAAACAGGCGTCCAAATCCCTTTGAACACCTGTGCTTTATACTATTCCGTTTCTGTCGTTTCCGTTTCTTCCAGCATCGCTGCGTCCTTGGCATTTTTAGATTTTCTCCAGATAGAACCCGCCCAAAAACCTAGCGCTGCTACAATTGCAATGACGATCATTAACACAATATAAGATAAAAATGTATTCACAAATAAAATCAGATTGTTCATTGTCTGTTACCTCCAATCACTTCCCATATCATACCACTTTCCAGGCATTAACGTCAAGGTCTGCAAACCATATCTTTACTATATATAAAGCCCTGATTACGTAGTCTTACTTCCACTCACCGCATTGCAAAAACCTGTTCGCCCGCTCTTCCGCACTTGTGATAATTCCTTTTTCATACCCGAGTACCGCAAGAAGCTTAATCGCATTTCGGCTCGTCGCCTTTCCTTCTTTGAGTAAATAATTAAATTTTACATCATTCTCACTTATAGTTTCCTCAAAATGATAATTTACATACTCTTTTTGCAACAGAGTCGTCAACTCGATATCATGGGTCGCAGCAAAACAAAATACGCCGTCCTGCGCTGTCTGCTCCAATATCTGCGATGCCGCCGCGATACGTTCCACTGTATTGGTTCCCCGCAGCACTTCATCCACAAAACAAAGAACAGGAACCTTATCCGCATCTGCCGCATCGATAATACGTTTCAACGCTTTAATCTCCACAATAAAGTAGCTTTCGCTGCTCTCCATATCATCCCGAAGTGCCATGGAAGTGTACATGCGATAAAACGTCGTTTTGTATTCCTTTGCACATACTG
Source organism: Lachnospiraceae bacterium (assembly GCA_017482005.1). The sequence continues at coordinate 11,052 of JAFUOI010000007.1, read as the reverse complement.
TGTGTACCGACTGCGCCATAATCTGCGCCACCGCCACCGTCTTCAAAAATGTGGATTTTCCGGAAGCGTTTGAACCTGTCAAAAGCATACCTTTTTCGATTGCAAAAGAATTACATACCGGATGTTCCAAAAGAGGATGTGCGATTTCTTTCGCTTCCATTTTCTTTTCCGCCATCGTAAAATCCGGCTCACAATACTCATCCATGCTTGCTCTGTATGCCCCGATGGAAATCATACTCTCAATATATCCCATCGTCTCAATAATGGAAATAATATCTGCTTTGTATTTTTTACACTCGGCAAGCATGGTATTAAATTTAATCAGATTCAGGTGCAGCCCCATGCGCATATAATCCACAAAAATATCAAGAGGATTACCACTCATACTGTTCTGTGCCGTAAGAAGGGATGAAAACCGGGCAAACTTACCGAATTTCCGGCGTTTCTCGTCCATATCCTCCACATATTCTTTTATAATACCGATTTTATATCCGGAAAAAAGACTTTCCATCTTAAGTATCCGGAGAACATACGCAAATGTTGTAATATAAGGATCAATTTCACCCTTTTCTTTAAAATATGTTATCAAATTGTAGCAAAGAAGCACTGCCAATGCAGTCAAACCATATCCCAAATTGAAAAAGCAAAGAATTATCGCCGCAACCATTGCCGCAAGCACAATGTAATGCTTCGTATTGCGACGCTCCTGAAGATTTTCCAAATAATCCATATATTCATAAATGGAATATTTTCCGGTTCTTCCGATCTGCGCATACAACATTTGAAGGGCTACTCTGCTATCTTCCTGTTCCATGAAATATCGGATCAGCTGTTCTCTCTTTTGTAATTCCGCTTCCTCCGTACACGGACATCTCAAAATGCGATAAAGCATTTCTTCTCCGGTGGCTGAAAAAGTGTAGTCCATACGGCAAAATACCCGATCCATATCCAAATCGTTCCATGTAATCGCATCAATACGAAAACAATCCCCTTCTGTTTCCGGAAGTTTTTCCAATCGTTTTGCCATCGTGGCAAGTCTTCCCTCCGGATATTTTTTATCCGATATTTTACCGTAATCTTCATACAGCTTTTTTTTAAACTCTTTTTTCCTTCTCTTTTCATCCAGTACGCAGCGGATCATGTATAGAATAAGAAATAAAATGACCGCTGCACCGAAAATGATATATTCCATGCTTATTTTAACCTTTCTGCAATGGTATTTGCTTTGCGGTAAAGTTCTTCCGGATCTTCTCCAATATAAAATCTTCCGTCTTCATATAAAATCCTGCCATTAATCATTGTCATCTTAACGTTCTGTTTGCTTCCGCTATATACAATATTCTTGGCGATATTATTGATTGGCTGCATATTCGGCTGATGCATATCAATCATGATGATATCCGCATATTTACCTTCTGCTAACACATCACAGTCCATAAGTCCCATGGCTTTCGCTCCGTTTACCGTCGCCATACGAAGTACATCCAAAGCATCCACGCTGGCCGCGTCTTTATTCAGATACTTGGCAAGTCCTGTCACAAGGAACATCTCACGGAACATATCCAGACAATTGTTGCTTCCTGCACCGTCTGTTCCTATTGCCACCGGAATTCCTTCTTTCAGAAAACGCTGCACCGGTGCAATTCCACTTGCCAGTTTCAGGTTAGACGCCGGATTGGTTACTGCCGTAAGTCCTCTCTTTTTAAATATTTCAAAATCCTTATCATCAAAATAAATACAGTGGTATCCGCCACCGCCGAAATCATACAATCCCAGTTTATCAAACAGCTGGGTCGGCGACATACCATAACGTTCAAAGCATTCTTTTACTTCCAGTTCTGTCTCGGAATTGTGTGCAAAAAACGGTGCTTTATATTTTTGTACCATCGCCGCAATCGTCTCAAGCAGTTCCATGGAACATGTGTATTCCGCATGAAGACCGAGCATATAAGAAGAAAGACTGTTCTTACCGTTAAGTTTCAAAAAACGTTCTTCCATCACGTGCGGTTCCGGTCCGAAATTGTTAATACCGCTCACCTGTACATTTCGCATTCCGCAATCTGTGTACGCATCAATAATCGTCTCCGGTGTCAGATACATATCAAACACTGCAGTCACACCGCTTGTCAGATACTCTAACACGGACATTCTTGTCAATTCATAGACGTCCTCGCCTGTCATCTTCGCTTCCACAGGAAAAATACGCTTTTCCAACCACCCCTGAAGCGGCTCATCGTCAGCAACAGAGCGGAATAAAACCATTGCCGAGTGGGCATGTGCATCCTTAAATCCCGGCATTAAAAGATTGCCGTCACAGTCGATTTCTCTGTCCCATGTCAGCTTTTCCCCGCCGATTTTTTCATAAATCTGCGATTCTTCTTTCAACTCACCCACATAAAGGATTCTCTCATTGCTTACCCAAAGTTGTCCGTTGGTAACCTCAATCGGTTCCTCCATCGTAAGTATTCTTGCATTATAAAAACGAATATTCATTTTCTTTCTTCCTCTCTGTTCTATCTGTCATATTCATACCGTGACCAACTACCTTTATGCAAGATTTGCAGCCCCGAATCCCTCCGGCATAAGCTCCTGCAATGTAAAAACTTTGTACGCTTCCGGACTCTTTGCCACAATAATCTGCATCTCATCCGGCTTACAAAACTCCATCATCACCTGTCTGCACACACCGCATGGCGCAGCATAGTCACCTGCACTCTCTTTTTTTCCGCCGACAATGGCAATGGCTTCAAATGACCTCTCGCCTTCGCTGACCGCTTTAAATATCGCTGTCCGCTCCGCACAATTACTCGGACCGTATGCCGCATTCTCAATATTGCAACCGGTATATATTTTACCTTCCTTCGTCAAAAGTGCTGCCCCCACCATATAATTTGAATACGGCGAATAAGAAAACTCTCTTGCCTTTCTTGCTTCCTCTATTAACTCCACAATCTGTTTTTGTTCCATGACGCTAACCTCTCATTTCAACTATGTCATGTCTTTACACAAACCGTTTTACACTTTCTGTTACAAGCTTTTTAAATAAAGGCGCTGTCTTGTCTGCAGCCTCCTGTACTTCTTTGTGTGTCAACGGTGTCGGTGAAAGACCTGCCCCGAGATTACATATACATGATATACCACAAATCTTCATTCCCATGTGATTGGCTGCAATCGCTTCTACCGTCGTTGACATTCCCACCGAATCAGCGCCGAGCATTCCTGCCATCCGTACTTCTGCCGGCGATTCATAGGAAGGACCTGTAAACTGAATATATACGCCCTCCTGTAACGGAACATTGTTTTCTTTTGCGGTATCACGGATAATCTGCGCAAGATCCTTATTATAAATCTCGCTCATATCCGGAAAACGCGTTCCCAGTTCATCTATATTCGGTCCCATCAGAGGGTTCGGTGCAAACACGGAAATCTGATCGGTAATCAGCATAAGATCTCCCGCCTGAAAAGCCGGATTTACTCCACCTGCCGCATTTGTCAAAAACAGAATCTCAGCCCCCATCAGTTTCATCAGTCTCGTTGGGAGCACAACATCCGAAATCGGGTAACCCTCGTAGTAATGCACACGTCCTTTCATGCATACAACCGGAACATCATCGACATAACCGAAAATAAATTTACCTGCATGTCCGGGAACAGTAGAAACCGGAAACCCTTCAATATCCGCATAGGAAATCTCACATTCCACACGGATGTCATTAGCATAATCTCCAAGACCCGAGCCGAGCACGATCGCAACTTTCGGCACAAAATCCGTTTTTTCTCTCACACTCTTTAAACAATTCTGAAGTTTTGCATATACCTGGTTCATAGAAATACCTCCCTTGATTTTATTTATTTAATCATACGCCTTCACATACACGAAGTTTTCATTGTTCCGTGTCATTTCATAGTCCGGATTCAGAACAGACTCCAAAAAATGGTTTCCGTTACACTCCGTCGCCTTTACTTCTACACCTAGTTTATCTGACAACTCTGCCACTGTCATATCATCAAGAAATACCTGTTCTCCGCTTCGAAGCATGCTGGATGGAATTAAAACAACATCGTCTTCCGTTATCACGCCGGACACTTTCGTTTGTTCCATTGCATTCAGCTCTTTAAGCTGCGACAGCAGGTCCTGTCCCGTGATAAGTCCTGACACAGTAATTGTCTCCCCAAAGAAATCATTACGTATCGCAACAACACGTACATGTATATTCGGGAAATGCTCCGTTATCCGTCCTGCAAAAGCAGCCAGCGTCGGATAAGGAAGACGCCCCGTAGCTATCGTCACGTTACGTTTTACCCGCTTCAGTTTCTCACAGGTAACTTTATCTGCAAGCAGATTATTCCACGCTTCCTCAAACTCCGTCATCAGAAGACGCATCATACCGACACCGTTCTCAAGCTGGATATAGCCATCGTAACGTTCCTCTTCCGGAAACGGACGTTCTGCAAGAATATACCATTCATCGCTTGCATGAATAAAATGCAGTCCGTATTTTTCATAACATTCCTGTTGATATCCTTCGATCAAATCAATGATCTTCTCCGCCTCTTTCTTTGTGAAAAGTTCCAACGGATACAGCCCGTCCCTGAATTTTGTAATTCCTGCAGGTACGACCGACACGCTACGCATAAACGGAAGATACTTCATCAAATCCTCAATGGAGCGTTTCAGCTCATCGCCGTCATTGACGCCTTTGCAGCAGACAATCTGTCCGTTCATTTCAACATGTCCTTCATACAGCTTGTCCAAATATTTGAGTTTTTCTCCTGCGAAACGGTTACTGAGCATCTTGCAACGCAGTTCCGGATTGGTCGTCTGAACCGAAATATTAATCGGTGCAAGCTGCATCTTTATAATCCGGTCAAAATCCTCATCTGTCATATTCGTCATGGTAATGTAGTTGCCCTGAAGAAACGAAAGTCTTGAATCATCATCCTTAAAATAAAGTGTCTCTCTCATCCCCGGAGGCATTTGATCGATAAAACAGAAAATACATTTGTTGGTACAACTTTTGTACTCACTCATCAACCCGTTCTCAAACTCAATTCCGAGATCATCATCAAATTCCTTTTCAATCTCCAAAAGCCATTCTTCACCATCCGGCTTACGAATTAAAACTTCTATATATTCGTCTTTGATCAGAAAGCGATAATCAAAAACATCTTTTATCGTCTGATCATTTATTTCCAGAAGTACATCCCCCGGTTCAATCTCCATCTCTTCTGCGATTGAATCGGGAATAACCTCTTTGATTACATGTTCATAGCATTGTTTCATTTCATCTCACCTGATTTTACATATTATATCTTAATTATAAACTATATTTTTCAGTCCCATATACTCAAAATTCATAAGATTATTTTACCAAGAATCAATGCAACGGGCAACCTTAAGTTGACCGGTACAAAAAAGGAAGTATCGAAAAACAAGCGGCAAAATACCGTCTTATTCATCGATACTCCTTTTTGGCTTATCTGCACCAGATATAAAACCATTCTATTCTGTTCTCTGCTTCCATCTTCGCATCAAATAATAATGCAGACTAATCCACCGTTTGTATCGTTAACAATCTTCTGCATTGTATCCTGAAGTTTAAGCTGACTTTCATCCCCGATCATTGCAACCTTAGCAGCAATTCCGTCCTGCACCATCTGCTCAACGGTTTTTCCGAAAATATTTGTTTCCCAGATTCCATCGTTACCCTGCTCATTCTGACCGATGTAGGCGATCAGGTCCTCCGCCTGCTCTTTTGTTCCGACAATCGGTGCAATTTCCGTCTCAATGTTAGCACGTATCATATGAATGGAAGGACTTTGCGCACGGATTTTTACACCGAACTTATTTCCGTGATGAATCACTTCCGGCGTATCCAGTGTGATCTCGCTACGCTCCGGTGTTACAACGCCGTATCCTTTTTGCCGTACACTTGTCATCGCCCCCGCAACTTTTTCATATTCCCTGCGCATCCTTGAACTCTCTGTCAGGTAATCCATAAGATCATATTCACTTTCAACCGGCTGCCCCAGCAGTTGGGTCAGCATCTGATAATAACACGCCTCATCCATCTCAATTCCGATACTTACAGTACCGTCTGCCAGATTCACACCATCAATCCGGATTTTTGTCACATGGTCATTTTCAAACAGAAACGGTTTCTCATAAATATCCTTCATCTTGCTGTAAGAAGGCATCTTTTCTCGAATCCCTTCAATTAAACTCTGTTTTACTTCATGATCAGAAGGGAGCATTTCCACCCATTTAGGCATATAAAAAGCGATACTGCTGATTGGAAATTCCAACAAAACATTCTGCATAATTTTCCGGATATCGTCTTCTTTAAGTTGTGCACAGTTAACAGGAAGTACCGTCACCCCATATTTATCAGAAAGACTGCGTGCCAGATTCTGCGTTGTTTCCGCATATGGTCTCTCACTGTTTAACAGTACAATGAACGGCTTTTGTAACTCCGTAAGCTGTTGCAGTGTTTTTTCCAAAGCCGGTTCATAATTTTCAGCCGGAATATCCGAAAAACTTCCGTCCGTTGTGACAACAATACCAATTGTAGAATGATCATGAATAACTTTATATGTACCAATTTCTGCCGCCTGTGTAAACGGTATCTCATATTCATACCAAGGCGTGCGCACCATTCTTTCCGTATCTTCCTCCATATGTCCCGCTGCACCATCCACCATATATCCGACACAATCAATCAGGCGAATACGAACCGGTATTTCTTCTCCGAGACAAATCTGCGCCGCCTCTGAAGGAATAAATTTCGGTTCCGTTGTCGTTATTGTTCTTCCGGTTCCGCTCTGCGGAAGTTCATCCTGCGCCTGCTTTTTTTCATATTCTTTTTCCATATTCGGCAAAACGCAGACATCCATAAATCTCTTAATAAATGTCGATTTTCCCGTTCGGACCGGTCCTACCACCCCAATATATATATCACCATCCGTACGTGCCTGAATATCCTTGTATAAATCAAATTCTTTCTGTTCATTTCTGTTGTCCATAAAAAATACCCCGCTTGCGTTTGTTACATTGTATGGTAGCGAGGTATCAAATATGACTATTCTTTTTATATTACATTGGCTTTCTTTAAATGTCTGCGAACCAGTGGCCCAATCAAAAGCGCACATATTATCTTTATCAGATCAAAAATCACAAACGGCACTACTCCTGTTACAAATGCCTGGTACAACGTAAGTTTTGCCACGACCGCAAGCCACACACTTCCAAGCAAATAACAAAAAAACAATCCCAAAAGCATTCCCAAAAGATGCCAGCCCTTTTTTATATATTTTTGTATAAAAAAACCGCTGCACAAAGTTAACAAAAGATAACCAACAAGATATCCTCCTGTCGGGCCAAGAAGCGCCGCCGGTCCCGATGAATAACCGGAAAAAACCGGAATTCCGATTAATCCGATGAAAATATAAAGCAGACAACTTCCAAATGCTCTCCACATCCCGAGCACATATACCACGAGATACAAAACCACCGGAAGTATCGACACCGGCACAAGCCCAACCGGAATTGTCACCGGACCAATCATGCAAAGCACAGCTGCCATCAGAGACATCAAAGCCATCTCATTTATCTTTATGCGTCTTTTCTTCACCTTATCTCGTCTCCATCAGTTTTTTCATGCCTTCATTTAAGCCTCGCACGGTCAGTTTATACATCGGCAAAAGTTTTTTGATCGCCGTCTCCGCTTCACGCCACGGAGCATTCCCCGGTGCCATTTTAGGATTCATCCAAATAATCTTCTTGTAATGCTTTTTTAAAAGCTGAAGCCACTCATATCCACTTAATCCACCATTCGGTCCACGATAATTACCGGTCAGCGAATACAGCTCCTCCGGTGCCATCGCCGCATCTCCGACAACAATCACCTTATAGTCACTTCCCAGATTGCGGAACATCCAGTCCGTATCAATCCAATCACCGTTCTCACACTCCGGAGTTTTATATAACTTTGAATAAATGCAATTATGGAAATAGTAGCATTTTACATCCTTAAAATGGTTCGACTTGGATACCGTCTGGAACAATTCATTTACAAGTCGTGAATACGGAATCATCGTCCCGCCGGAATCCATCAAAAGAAGAAGTTTTACCGCATTTTTGCGTGGACGCTGCATTTCAATCTGAAGATAGCCTCCGTTCTGACATGTCTTATCAATTGTCCCATCTATATCAAGTTCTGTTTTCGGAATCTCCAGACGTGTTGAAAACTGCCGAAGCTTACGAAGTGCCATCTGGAACTGACGGTTCTCAAGAACCCTATCATCTCGAAAATCTTTAAATTTCCGTGCTCCGACCACCTCAAATGCAGACTGGTATCCGCTGGCACCTCCAACGCGCACACCACCGACATAATTTCCGGAGTTACCAAATGCTGTCGTTCCGGTTGTTCCGATCCAAAAACTACCACCGTTATGCTCCTCCGTCTGATCTTTCAACCGTTGCTTAAATTTGGTTTCCACATCCTCTTTATCAATCGGTGCATCTTCACTGTTCTGTTTTGCACGAATCTCCCGATCTTCTTTTGTAATCAGCTCAGTAAGTTCCTGCTTATCCAGCCAGCGAAGCATCTGAAATGTCACTTCCTCATCTGCCTCTGCTCCTTTAAACACCTCTGCAAAAGCTGTGTCAAACTTATCAAAATCTGTCTCACTTTTAACAAGAATCATACGCGACACATAATAAAACTGCGTCAGGGAACTTCCGCAAAGCCCCTGATTAAGCGCATCAATGAGCGTCAGCCACTCTGTAAGTCCTATATGCAATTCTTTTGATCTAAGTTCATAAAAGAATTTTAAAAACATAGCTGCCTCTTAAACGTAATGTTTTACTGTTTCCAAATCTTCATCTTTCTTTACAACAACACCGACAAACGGTAGTTCCTCGCGAATCTTATCCGCCGGAATTCCCGCAATCTGAAGTGCATTGATCCAATCAATGAGCTCGGATGTGCTGGGTTTTTTACGAACATCGCGCATATCACGAATCCAATAAAACGTGTCCATCGCATTTTTTAACAAATTCTCTTCCACCTTCGGAAAATGTGTTTTTACAATCTCCTCCATGAGTTCCTGGTTCGGAAACTCAATATAGTGGAAAATACAACGACGAAGAAACGCATCCGGAAGCTCCTTCTCCGCGTTGGATGTAATAATTACAATCGGACGCTGTTTTGCTTTTACCGTGCGCTTTGTCTCATGAATATAAAACTCCATCTGGTCCAGTTCCCATAAAAGGTCATTTGGAAATTCAAGGTCTGCCTTGTCAATCTCATCAATCAGAAGAACCACCTGTTCCTCACTCTCGAATGCTTCTCCGAGTTTTCCCAGCTTAATATATCGAGCGATATCATCCACACCTTCCTCGCCGAACTGTCCATCATACAGACGCTGGATTGTATCATACATATAAAGACCGTCCTGTGCCTTAGTTGTCGATTTTACATTCCAAACAATCAGTTTCTTTCCCAAAGAATTCGCTACCGCCTGTGCAAGCATCGTCTTCCCGGTACCGGGCTCTCCCTTAATTAAGAGCGGCTTTTTCAGGGCAATTGCAACATTGACACTGGCCATCAGCTCCTCACTTGCCACATATTCTGTTGTTGATTGAAAATTGTTTTCCATAACTAACTGTTTCCTTTCAATATACTGATAATCCCCGCGCTAAACCACAGGAATTTTTTCTTTGTATGAATCCTCTATATATGATACAATAAGAACGGTTTTTGTACAAGAAAAACAGTTTTGGGGAGGCATAAGAAATGATAAAAGATATATTAGATCACAAGAAACCAACCATCTCTTTTGAAGTATTCCCACCAAAAAAAGATGACGAATTCGGAGGTGTATATTCCACCCTTGATAAATTAAGTGAACTGAATCCTGATTTCATATCGGTAACCTACGGAGCCGGCGGAAGCCGTTCAAAAAAAACAACCGAAATTGCATCCTACATTCAGAACACATTACATATCGATGCACTTGCGCACATGACATGTGTCGGAAACAAAAAGGAAGATATCAACAGGGTATGTGATGAGTTAGCATGCGCTAACATTCAGCATGTACTCGCTCTGCGTGGAGACCGACCTGCATATATGAACGATGAACAATATGAAAGCCGTGATTTTGCCTACGCAAATGAACTGATTGAACATCTGAAAACAAACACAGCATTCCAGATTGCAGGTGCATGCTATCCCGAAAAACATTTTGAAGCAATGAGCAAACGCGCAGATATAGCACGCCTGAAAAACAAAGTGGCCGCAGGATGTGATTTTCTGATCACACAGTTATTCTTAAACAATGATGTTTTTTATGAGTTTCAGGAAAATTGTATTTCCAACGGTATCACTATTCCGATTTGTGCAGGAATTATGCCGATTACTTCCGTAAAGCAGGTCTCAACTACGATTTCACTTTCCGGAACCTCTGTGCCGAAAGCCTTCTCTGATATCATCGCAAAATACGGCGAAAGCCCGGAGGATATGCGAAAGGCAGGTATCGACTATGCAATCCGGCAGATTCTCGATTTAAAACAATACGGAGCTGACGGTATTCATATTTACTCCATGAATAAGCCAAAGACAACCGCTGAGATTATGGCGGCGCTAAAATAACATATTCATAAATAAAAAAACAAGGAACTGCGACACCGAATGAGACAAATCTCATCCGATAATCTGCAGTTCCTTTTTGGTTGTGTCATTCCCTATTTAGATGTGGTTGTTTAATCAGTTACCAATTTCATTCTGCCAATACAGATCCATATATTCGACTGCTTCTTCCCTTACAAGACCGCATCGTTCCATCAATGTCTCTATAGTTTTCTCTTTGGTCTGATTTAAGACTTGGCATGCCTGAATGATTCCACGATGCATTCCTTGCTGCATTCCTTGCTGCATTCCCTGCTGGAATCCATCTTTGTAACCATATTCCTTCTCGTAATCAATATATTCCTGCAACGTCATATAGCGATCCCCCGTTTCTTTGCTACTTTTGATGGTTCCTACGATT
>JAFUOI010000006.1 GCA_017482005.1 Lachnospiraceae bacterium | reverse complement strand
ATATGTGCAGATGAAAGAGGAGTACAGCTATCAGATTGCTGTTTCGGATAGGGCAATCACTTCCTATGAGCATGAAGTGGAGCTTTTGAAAAATAACAAGGGTAGCAGACAGGAATGGATTAAGGCTTTTAAGAAATTTGAGAATATCACAGAATTAGACCGTGCGGCGGTAATTGCTCTGGTTAAGCAGGTACGTGTGTATGGTAAAGACAGAATTGAGGTCATCTTCAATTTTCAGGAGGAAACAGAGAGACACAGCAGCTTAATTGCCTTTGCAAATCCTAACTACGATTATGTGGAAGGGATGGTGGTGTAAATGGCAAGAAAGAGCAGAAAGCAGACCACCGTTACACAGTTGGAAACTCCGGTTTCCGTAGCAGAATACAAGGTTTATCGCACAGCATTATATGCAAGATTATCTGCGGATGAGCATTGCAGGTCAGAAGGTACAACCATTGAAAACCAGCTTTACCTTTTACGAGATTATGTGAAGGATAAGCCATATCTTCAAGTGGTAGACGAGTATTATGATGACGGTGTAACCGGAACGAAGTTCGACAGACCTGATTTTAACCGTATGATAGCAGATATGCGGGCAGGTAAGATAGATTGCATTATTGTAAAAGATTTATCACGACTTGGCAGAAACTATTTGGAGGCAGGCGATTATCTTGAAAAAATATTCCCGTTCTTCGGTGTCCGTTTTATAGCAATTACGGACGGATATGACAGCAGTTGCCCGAATCTTACGGAAGATGGGTTGATAGTTCCGTTAAAGAACCTGATAAATGACATTTATGCAAAAGACCTTTCACGGAAGATAAGCTCAGCATTTCTTATGAAACAGAAGCAGGGGAAATTTATCGGAATGTCAGCTCCGTATGGATATATGAAATCTCCCGAAGATCATAACAAGCTGATTGTTGATGAAGATGTAAGAGAGATTGTGTGGAATATCTTTCATTGGAGAGCAGACGGGGAAAGTCTTACAACTATTGCCAGACGATTGAATGATTATGATATTCCTTGTCCTACCAGATATAAATATCTCAGAGGCTGGGTTAAATCAGTACGGTCAAAGTCCGGTTTATGGACGGTCAGCACATTGGCAAGGGTTTTGGAAAATCCGGTGTATATCGGTGATATGGAACAGGGTATTGCAAGAACTGCATTATATAAGGGTATGAAAACAACCCGGATGCCTGTGGAGGAAAGAATTTATGTTAAGAATACCCATGAGCCGATTGTAGAAAGAGAAATCTTTGAAAAAATCAATGAGCAGAGGCAAAAGTACAGAGAAAAATTCCATAGCAATTATGGTAAGCACGACAGCATTTCCAAAGAGCCGAATCTCCTAAAAGGTGTTTTGGTTTGTGCGGATTGTGGCAAGAATATGTCTCTTTGGAGGGATAGAAGCGGAGTTAAGCTGAATCCACCGAGGGTATATTATAAATATATCTGCCAGACTTATCAGACTTTGAAAGAGAAGGGTTGCACAAGAAAGCGTCTGAATAAGAAAGATGTGGAAAGTGCAGTTGAGGAGGCTATCAGACTTCATATCAAGCTGTTTTTAGATGGCAGGAAGGCTCTGGAACAGTTAAACCGTACAGAACAGGCAAGACAAATCAATGCAGGTTATCAGAGGGAAATCATTGAGGCTTGCAGGAGAAAAAGCAAGGCAGAGAGCAGAGCAGGCTCGCTTTATAGTGATTATGCGGATGGTATCCTTAGCGAAAGTGACTATCTGTATGCGAAAGAGAAATATCTGAATGAAGTTGCGGCTGAGGAACAGAAAATCAATGAATTACAGGGACTTCAAAGGAGGTATGAAAAAGGTTGTAAAGAAGGCAGTAAGCTGGAAACAATTATTGAGAAGTATAAGAACTTTAACAATTTAACAGAGGACATTATCCAATCCTTTATCAGTAAGGTGCTTGTATATAGCGATGAAAGGTTAGAGATATGCTTCCGTTTCAAAGACGAACTTGAGGAATTGGCACAAGTAGTTGAGGAAAGGAGGGACGAGATATGCAGGGTGAAAGAACAGTTAGCTATGGCAGCAAATATGTAATTGCCTTGTATATTCGATTATCACAGGAGGATCGTGATATATCCCTTCGGGCGGACAAGGCGGAGAGCAACAGTATAACCAATCAGAGAGCTTTACTTTGGGATTTCATTAGAAACCACGAGGAATTTGCAGATTGTACCGTAATTGAGAAGTGTGATGATGGATATTCAGGTGTGCATTTTGACAGCAGACCACAGTTTGCAGAGTTGATTGAGCTTGCAAAGGCAGGCAAGGTGAACTGTATCATTGTAAAGGACTTCTCCCGATTTGGTAGAAATTATGTGGAGCTGGGTGACTATCTTGAGCAGTATTTCCCATTTCTCGGTGTAAGGTTTATTTCCGTAAATGATAACTATGATAGCAAGGATTTTGAGGGTACAACAGGTGGACTTGATGTTGCGTTCAAAAATATGATTTATGATTTTTATAGCAGGGAGTTTTCAAAGAAACAAAGAATTGCTTGGAGACGAATGGCTGAAAAAGGAGAGTATAATGCTCCAAATGCCATGTATGGTTATAGGAAAGCAGAGTATAATGTTCATCAGTTGGTAGTCCATGAGGAGACAGGGAAGATTGTTAAGGAAATTTTTGAATTGGTAGCGTCAGGTCTTTCACCCTTAAAAGTTGCTAAGATATTGAATGAGCGAGGCGTTCTGGCACCGTCCGAATTTCAGAATTTGCAGGGATTTACTAAGCAATGGAGTCGATATGGTGCTAAGTGTTATTGGACGGATGATAGAATCCGTTGCATGATAAAAGACGAGCGATATACCGGAATGATGATTTCACTCAAAACAACATCGATTACAGTAAGAGGCAAGCGTGTAAAAACACCACCGTCTGAATGGGTAAGAGTAGAAGATACTCACGAACCCATTGTGTCGTATGAACTTTATGTAAAAGCAAATTCAATGCTGAGACAAATAGAGTTTAGGGCAAGTGGTAAGTCTGGCAGGAATATTTATCACTGTGGTTATTGTGGTAGAAAAATGCAAGGCGATAAGGGCATACTTAGGTGTAATCAGAGGTACTTGGTAAAAGAGTGTAGATGCCGAAGTGCTGTTATAAGAGTTGAGGAAACCGATAAGGTTGTGTTGACAGCATTGAAGCAACAGATACAGTTGCTTGTGAAAGAAGCAGAGTTATCTAAAAATGCAAGGAATAAAACCATTCCCTACTCTGAGGGTGCGGAGATTGCAACTTTAATCAAGACCATAGCTACAATGAAAAAGACATGGATGCCACTCTATGAGCAATACACGGATGGAAAGCTATCAAGAGAGGACTTCCTTGTGGAAAAGAAGAAATACGATGAAGAAACAGCAAGGCTGGAGCAGAGGCTATATGAGCTTCAGAGCAGACAGGAAATACAGCAGGAGAGTAACCAACAGATAGAAAAGAATATCAGTCAGTTGAACTGCTATGTTGATCAGATGGAACTTACGGAAGAAATAAAGGAGAAGCTGATTGACAAAGTGAATGTATATTCCGACAATAGAATAGAAATCTGTTGGAACTTTGACAGCGGTTTCTTTGACTTGGAAACTATGCACAAGTGCGGTTGACATACGGACTTGTGCAGAAATCAAAAAAATAAATTTTTTTTTAGTCCTTACTTGACAGAAGAACAGGCGATTTCCAAATGGGAACTGGGACTGACACTTCCGGATACGGATAAAATAGTTGCTTTAAGTAAGGTGTTTGATGTTACTATCGATTATCTTCTTAAGGATGAGATTAAAGTCAACAAGGATGAGAGTTTGGACCGTCTTGTTCTTAAGTTTCTGGGATCTGCCCAGGATATGGACGAGATCTCCAAAGAACTGGTTGATATCATGCAGGATGGTGTGGTTGATGACATGGAACGCCGCCGTGTAGATGAGATTGTAAAAATGCTGGATGACATCAGTGCAATCATTGATGAGATTAAGACCAAGATGAGTATGCAGTAGAGCGTATGATAATACATAAATGAAAGAGGGATAAAGAAAATGAGCGTAAAAGAAATATATACAAAAACGTTGAAATTCGGATTAATTAAGATGGGAATCCAGGGTGTGGTTTTGGCGGTTTCACTTGTGACACTTGCTATTTGCCTGGGACTGGGAGCGTTATTCAAGAGTTCGGGATTTTCTCTTGTGTTATTGCTTATTTGGATTGTTGTCACGTTGATTGCGTATCGTTTGGCACTTTCTTACATGGGATACATGATTCGTGCAGCACATGTAGCGATTATTTCGAAGGCTGTTACGGAAGGCGTGATTCCGGACAACATGGTAGAGGCCGGAAAGCAGATGGTGCAGGAGCGTTTCGGTGCAACGAATGCATATATGGTAATCAATCACCTGGTAAATGGTGCGGTGAGACAATTACAGAGCGTTGTAAATCAGATTGACAATCTTCTCGACGGAATTCCGGGACTTGAGAAAGTGATGGATGTAGTGAAAGTGTTTATCCGCATTTTCTTAGGGTACATAGATGAATGTTGTCTCGGATATACCTTTTATAAGAAAGGTGAAAATGCATTTAAGTGCGGATGTGACGGAGTAGTAATTTACTTTCAGAATGCAAAACATTTGCTTAAGAGTGCATTTGTAACAGCGATTCTCGTTGTAGTTCTGACTTTTATCTCCTGGTTTGCACCGTTTCTTATTTTTGCCGGAATTTTCAGCTTGTTGGGACTTTCCAAAGCGTATGGTGTTGCTGCGGTTATTTCTATTCTGATTGCAGTTGCGGTAAAAGAAGCTTTTATCGATCCTTTTATTCTTGTTCAGACGATGACTGCATATATGGAAGTGGCTCCGCAGACAGAAATTACAGTAGATCTTTATGATAAGCTTTCCGGAATGTCCGGTAAATTCAATGAACTTTTAAATCGTGCACGGAAAGAAGAGAGAATTGCGTAAATTAAAGAGGGAGATATGAGATCAGATATAGCTTTTTTGAAAGAATATCCACATATCATTTGTTTTATTGTATCTGCAGTTTTTATCCTTGCAGCATTGTATAATCTCCATAGTGCAGGACTTTCCGAGGATTATATAAAAACTACCGGAGAGATTGTGAATGTGGAAGAGGATGAAAAGCGCGTGCAGCGCGGAAGGTTGAGAATAGAATATGACTTTGATGTTTGCTGGGAAATGGACGGAGAGATGTATGAAAAGCATTTCGAGGATCAGCTTGACTACCGCCCGGAGGGACCTGTGGATATATGGGTCAGCCCGGATGGAACGCAGGTGCGTTTTTCTTCCAGCGAAGAGGTGTACAAGGAAGCTCCCCTTGATATTGTCATCGGTGTGGCAGCCGGGATTCTCGGTTTTATGCTTTTGAAAAGGAAAAATAGAAAACGGAAATTAAAATGAAACAGTGAGAGGCAGAAATATGGAAAATGTAAGTAATCCGCTGATTGAAATGTTTACCGATGACCCGGTCAACTGGGTGAAATGGGCCGTTGTTTTTACAGTGCTGATCGGATGTTTTATTTTAGCAGTGAAGATTTACGGCAAAATAGAATATCATTTGTCCATTCAAAAGAAAGCAGACAAGGCGCGCGCAAAGGGTCATGTGATTGAGAACGCAAAGTGCATTAAGGTCCGGAAAAAAGGTACATATCAGGAACGGAAAGAACGACATAAAACAAGTTATGCTGCGACGTATCGTTATACTTTGGACGGAAAAGAAAAAGAGTACCATACGTATTTTGCCAACAATTATCCGCCGGAAACGATAGACCTTTATTATAAAAATTCACCGCGCAAACTCTTTTCGGTGGAAGAATATTATTGGCAGCCGCACATCGGCATACTTTATTTGATGCTGATTTTTGCACCGTTTGTACTTGCGGCATTTACGGGGATTGCCCTTGATATTCCTGTTTTTACGGCAGAACCTGACAAAGGGTCTGCTAAGGTGCTGGATACCGGTGCATGGAATGAAGGAACGATGATTTACGATGATTACAGTATCACCGTTACTTGTCCGGAAGCAGGTCAGCCGGATTCGGAAAGTGAATGGCGGACCAGGTATGTGGATCCGCGTGAGGAACTGGATTTGGATATTAAGTTCAATTATGCAGATGCCATTCCGCCTCGGGGAGATAGATGGGAGCAAGAAGTACAACTTTGGGGGCATGATATCATATACCAGGAGTGGGAAACCCAAAACAGAGTTTGGCCGGACCGGGAACAGGATTTGTTTGTCGGCTTTTTGGAACTGGGACCGGACCACTATTTGCAGATTGAGATTATGGGAGTTACAGAGGTAAACACCCCGCCTTATATGTTCCTTGAGGATGAAGATTTTCAGAATTGTTTCCGGATAGAAGTTAAAAAAACAAAATAATATAATTTAAATTTAATGAGGACTGTGCTATACTGTTACTATATGCGGTATCGCACAGTTTTTTGAGGGATGAGATATGGATTTTTCGGAAAAAATATTAAAAGAATATACAGAAGACGCGGACAAGCGATTGGCACTCAGCTGCCGTCTTTTTATTTTGTTTATGTTGCTTGTTTCGTTGCTGAATCATATCGGAATTTTTAAGATCAACCCGATTCCGCTGAATATAACGGTGTTGATTTCCTGTTTCAATTTTTTCCTTCCGACATTATTTTACAACATATTAAAAATACATAATGAATGGATGCGATATGTGTTTCTGACGATTATCGTGTTCCAGTCAGGGTTACAGTATGCGGTTCTTTCCTATCATACAATTATTATGTTGGTATTTCCGCTGATTATTGCCTGTTTATATAACAAAAAGAAATACGTATATTTTGCGGCGGCACTCAGTGTTCCGATGATTATAATATCGCATTTGGTGTCCACGATGTTAAGGGTGGTTCCGGATGAACCGCTTGTGGAAGTAAGTGATGTGGTTTTCTTCGGAATTCTTCCGAGAACCATCGAGTTTTTCGGAATTACAGTAGTTTGTATTTTTATTTCCGATCGGATTGAGAATCTTGTAAAAACATTGGCAAGTAAAAACAGTGAGCTTTATGCAGATCAGGAAAATCTGATTCTGGCTCTTTCGCAGATTATCGAAAATAAATCCGAAAATACCGGACATCATGTTAAACGTGTGGCGGAGTATACCCAGCTTCTTTGCAAAAGTCTCGGATATTCGGAGGAAGACAGCTGGAAAATCAGTCTTGCGGCGATGATGCACGATGTCGGAAAGATTATGGTTCCGGAAACCATTTTGGAAAAGCCGGGTAAGCTGACCAAGGAAGAGTTTGAAATTGTAAAGAAACATACCAAATACGGAAAACAGATGTTGGAGTCTTCACCGGGGGAATTGTTCCGCATTTCCACGGAAATTGCCCATCAACATCATGAAAAATGGGATGGAACAGGTTATATGGGTATTGCCGGAGAGGATATTGAGCCATATGCAAGATGTGTGGCGTTGGCAGATGTTTTTGATGCGCTTGTGAGTCGCCGGTCTTACAAACGGGCATGGACACCGCAGGAAGCGTATGATGAGATTGTATCCCAGCGCGGGAAGCAGTTTGCACCGGAAGTGGTGGATGCATTTATAGAAAATTTTGATAATTTTATAAAAGTAATGAAAAAATATCCTGATCAGGGAGAGAAAACCGCATAGCGGTCTTGACACACATACATAGGATAACATCAGGGGGACATGAGATATGGAAAAGTTTGTTTTAAGCAAGCTTTCAAAAGAGGAAAGAAGAGCATTTTATCAATCCAAATACGATTATTACAGGGCGTTTAATTTGTGTATGGCGATTGTGGCGGTAGCTGCATATCTGTCTTACTTTTTTACAGATTGCGGTATTTTCGGAAGATTTGCCCATGAAACGGTACTTGCGAGAGTTATTATATTAATTCCTTTTACAATTTATATGATTATGCAGAAAAAAGTGAAAAGTTACCGGATTATGGTACCTGCCACATATCTGCTGATTCATATGATTATTTGGTGTACCGATTGGGCGACCTATCTTTTGCCGGACAGGCAGCATGCGATTTCAGGTATGATTATCATGAATCTTATTTTTGTGTGTGCAGGATTTGCGGCTCCGTTTTCTTACAGTACGGCAGGACATTTTTTACTGATTGCAGACATTGCGGTAGCGAATATGTTCATACACTATGATCATTTGGATATGATGTATATGTTTAATATTCCTGCTGTAATTGCAGTTTGTGTGATGCATAACATGATGCAGCGCGTATATTTGGAGCAGTATATTACAAAGAGCAGGCTGGAGAATCTGGTGGTGCATGATCAGCTTACGAAGATGTTTAACCGTAACAAAATGAAAGAAATCAGCGACAGCATGACCGGAGAACTTACTTTTTCGGATGACTTGGATGTCAGCATGTTGCTTATTGATATGGATTATTTTAAGAAAGTAAACGATGAGTACGGCCATGAAGCGGGGGATAAGGTTCTTGTGCATTTGGCACAACTTCTTAAAAACAGTGTCCGTGCCACGGATTATATTATCCGCTGGGGTGGAGAAGAATTTCTCGTTGTGATGCCGGGGTGCGGCAGCGAGCAGGCTATGCGTGTGGCAGAAAAAATCCGTGAGAAGACAGAGCAGAGTGATAATGGTATCTGCAAAGTAACCATTTCCATCGGAGTGGCGCTTTATCAGGGCGGAAATTATCATGATGCGATTAAAAATGCCGATGAGGCGATGTATCAGGCAAAGACCACGGGAAGAAATAAAGTCGTGATGTATCAGTAGATTGAGATAAATAATCGCACGCATTTGATATCAAGGCATAAAAAGCCTCCATTTACAAAAACAGGGAATGTAAGTGGAGGTTTTTTTATGTAAAAAATTACAATTTGTTTTCAGAGTTTAACGAGTCGACAACATAGTGGTATTTTCCAAAATTGTACTGATCTTTGTCTTTCGTAATGGTTCCGTATTCAATAGCCTTTGTCGGACAGTTTCCGATACAAGCCATGCAATGGGTACAATGGTTGTTCCAAACCGGTTTTTTGTCTTCTACTGTAATGTTATTTAGAGGACACAGCTTTGCACATTTTCCGCAACCGATACATTTGTCCGTAGAGTAAAAGTCTCTGTCGCGAAGCTTATATTTGCACCAGACCGGATTGAATGGAACGGTAATGATGGTTTCAAAAAGGAAAATGTGTCTGGCGGTTAACTTTCTGCCGGCCTTAATGTCCGCGACCACGAAGGAAATCTTTTCGTGGGATTTTAAAATCCGTTCTTCCACTTCTTCTTTTTCCAGCATAGGGTAAGAGTCGTTTGCCACATAGTTTCGCGGCATTTTGAATTCCGCATGGCCTCGGTAATTCATTTTTTTCTTACGAAACATGGACTTTGCAAGCTGTCCGGAGATTCCGCAATAGCCGCCGCTGGTAAAAATAAAGTAAACATCTCTGTTTCCTGTAAATGTTTGTTTTTTCAAATATTTGCTCATAAATCTAGGCATTTCGCAGACGTATACCGGTGCACAGATAATGAACGGCTTATCTGAATGAAGAACACGGTTATCATTGTTTTTTATCCGGTCAAGCAAATTAATACACTCATCATCCAATCTGCGGGCGATTTCCTGCGCAATATATTCTGTATTTCCTGTTGCTGAAAAATATAAAACCATAACTACCTCCATAGAAATAACATGATTATTATATGTATATGTAAAGATACTGTCAACAAGGGTATGAATCGGCTTAATTTTCGTAAAAATACAGAAAGATTTTTTATAATGCAATTTTTTTTAGGCATAAAATACCTCCATTTACAAATACTACTCACAGACGTAGAAAATGTAAATGGAGGATTTTTTATATGAAAGCAACAGGGATCGTAAGAAGGATTGATGATTTGGGACGTATCGTTATTCCGAAGGAAATCAGAAGAACGCTCCGGATTCGCGAAAGTGATCCGCTTGAAATATTTACGGACAGAGAAGGAGAAATTATTTTGAAGAAATACTCTCCCATCGGTGAAATGACAACGTTTGCCAAGCAGTATGCGGAGAGCCTTGCACAGGTATCGGGCAAAACAGCATTAATTGCCGATAGGGATCAGTTTATTGCTGTGTCCGGAGGTTATAAAAGCCTGCTCGGAAAAGCCATGAGCCGTGATATGGAAGATGCAATTACCAACCGTGAAAGCATAACGGCTGCCAAAGGGGACAAAAAATTCATCGAAATCTCAGATGAAAAAACCCCGGAACTGGAGCAGTTTGTTTCTGTTCCTATTATTACAGAGGGTGATGTCATCGGTGTTGTAATTCTGGCGTCTAACGACGCGACTGACAAGATGGGAGAGGTTGAGCAAAAGCTTGTCCAGTCGGCAGCAGGATTTCTTGGGAGACAGATGGAACAGTGACAGGGATTTTTGGGGGAAAAACAACTTCTTGAAATCGGATGATTATAATGTGGGTATTAGTGAAAAAAACTTATTCTTATACCCATTTTTGAATGATTTCTTAGTAAAAAAATAGGATATTGGGTATATGTAAAATAAGCAAGAATAAATACCCATGAATTTCTGAAAATTGAGGATCTGGAGTAAGAGTTTTTCTATATGTACCCAAAATTTGGATTTTTAATATAAAAACCAACAGATATTTGGTCCTGGAAAGCATTTTTTCTGTGTGTACCCAAAAGAGACACGAAGAAGGGGGTCATAAAAGAGACACGAAGAAGAGGGGGCATAAAAGGAAGTTTCATAAAATAGACACGAAAAAGGGAGTTTCACAAATTAGACGGCCTGACAACCGTTTAAGATGTGAAACTCCCTTATGAATTTTTGTCTTATTATTCCTCTGCCGGACTGTAATCTGCAAAATACTCTGCAAACTCTCCGTCATCTGCATCGAAGAAGCAGATACCGATGATACCGCGGCCGGTGTGGGCGCCGATGGCACATCCTACGGTGGAGATAAAGTATTCTTTTGGAGCGACCATCTCTTCCAGATATTTCTGAACAACAGCAAGAGAGTCCAAATCTTCGCCGTGACATACGGCAATTACCTGAGAAGAAGGCTCGTATGCATGTTCCTTTACATATTCTACGAGCGTTTTGAATGCTTTTTTGCTTCCGCGTACTTTTTGCAGAACGGAAAGTTTTCCTTCACGGTCGACAATAAGAATAGGTTTAATATCCAGAGTTTCGCCGATCGTTCCGGAAACTTTGGAAAGGCGGCCGCCTTTAATCAGGTAGTTTAATGTACGTACGGTAAACACATGATGAATATGCGAAATATAATAATCTGCAGCTTTCAGAATCGTATCTTTGTCAGCTCCTTTTTCCAGCATATGGACAAGCTTGGAAACAAGAAGTCCAAAACCGACGGCTGCGCATTTGGAATCGACAATGGTCAGATCAAAGTCCGGATAGTCCTCAAGGACATTTGTCTTGGCGATGTTGGCCGCGTTGAATGTTCCTGCAATACCGGTGGAGAAACAAAGATAAATTACTGTATCGCCTGCTTCTGCATATGGACGGAAGGCGTTTTCAAACATCTCCGGATTGATATGGTAGGTGCGGATATCACGTTTGATATCATCAAGAATATCATAAAATTCGCCGGTCTGAATGGTGTCTCCGTCAAAGTAATCGATTTCGTCAATGACAACCGGTGTCGGAATGACATGAAGCCCATGTTTTTTCACATAGGTTTTCGGAAGATCACTGGCAGAATCGGTAATAATTTTTAACATAAAAAATGCCCCCTTAAGAAAACTCTTAAACTATATCGATTATAAAACAGATTCAGGATGAAATCAATCTTTGCTCATTTGGTCAAGAAGACTGATTTTAATGTCGTAAAGCCGCGGAGAAAGATCCACGTAAACCTTGTGCGGATTCACAAGACGTCTTGTTTCCGGCCAAAGTGTTTCGAGTTCCTGCTGACAGTATGCACGGATGTCCATTACCTTCGGTGATTCGTAGACACATTCGCCGCCGAGGAATACTGGAACCATAAGTTCACGAAGTGTGTAAGTACCTGCGGCTAACTTTGTTTTTTTCCATGGTTCAAGCGGATCGAAGAGAAGCAATGGCTCATTTTCGTTAAATGTATCATCAACAAGACAGATAAGATCGGCCTTAATCTTTCCGGATTCTTTTTCGTAAACACGATAGATTTTTTTGTTTCCCGGATTTGTCACTTTCTCTGTATTTTCGGAAAGCTTAATCTTAGGAATGAATTTTCCGTCCGGTCCCATGATGGCAGCAAGCTTGTAAACACCGCCGAAGGATGGGCAGTCTTTACTTGTAATCAGGTGTGTACCGACACCCCAGGAGGTAATGGTTGCTCCCTGTGCTTTTAAGCTGTCAATCAGATTCTCATCCAAATCGTTGGATGCGGAAATAATCGCATCCGGGAAACCTGCGTCATCCAGCATTTTACGTGCTTTTTTGGAAAGGTATGCAAGGTCTCCGGAATCGAGACGGATTCCGTATTTTTTAGATTTGATTCCTGCCTCGCGCATTTCAGTGAACACGCGGATGGCATTCGGAACGCCGGATTTCAATGTATCGTAAGTGTCTACAAGCAGAATACAAGCATCCGGATAGATGTCTGCATATGCTTTAAACGCCGTATATTCGTCCGGAAAACTCATAATCCAGCTGTGTGCATGTGTTCCGCTGACCGGAACATCAAAAAGTTGTCCTGCGAGCACGTTGGAAGTACCGACACAACCGCCAATCATGGCAGCTCTTGCGCCGTATGTGCCTGCGTCCGGTCCCTGGGAACGGCGAAGACCGAATTCCATAATTCCGTCGCCCTTGGCTGCAAAGCATACGCGGGAAGCCTTGGTGGCAATCAGACTCTGATGATTAATAATATTCAAAATTGCCGTCTCAACAAGCTGTGCCTGCATAATTGGTGCGATGACCTTGATCATCGGCTCTCTCGGGAACATAACGCTGCCTTCCGGAATGGCGTAAATATCACCGGTAAATTTGAAATCTTTTAAGTAATCAAGGAACTCTTGCGAGAAAATACCGAGACTTGCAAGATAATCGATATCTTCCTGTTCGAATTTCAGTTCTTTTACGTACTGAATTACCTGTTCCAGGCCGGCCATGATAGAATATCCGCTGTCCTGTGGATTGTTGCGGAAAAAGGCATCAAAGATGACGGTTTCATTCATATCCTTGTGATTGAAATAACCCTGCATCATCGTAAGTTCATAGAGGTCGGTCAGGAGTGTTAAATTTTGTCTGTCCATTTTTTATTTTTCCTCCGTAGTTGCTTTCTTTTCTGATTTTGTAATCAGTATAAAGCCTATGATAAACAGTACAATCAGTGACAGCACACCTATTCTGGAGTTGCCTACAACAAAAGCACAGAAAGATAGGATGAGCGGTCCGAAGAAATCTGCAAATTTGCCAAATATATCGAAAAATCCAAAGTATTCGCCGGCGTCTTTTTTCGGGATGAGTTTTCCGAAATGAGAACGCGATAACGCCTGAATGCCACCCTGACACATTCCTACAGCAACAGCAAGAATCCAGAATTCTGTGGATGTGCTTAATCCATATGCAAAAACACAAATAACACAATAGATGATAATAAAGGACTGGATCATCCGCAGTGTACCGAATCGTTTTGCCAACTTTGCACTGAAAAGTGCACAAGGGAAAGCAACAATCTGTGTCAGTAAAAGGGCCAGAATCATATCAGTGGAATCAATACCGACTTCACCGCCGTAGGTAGTTGCCATGGAAATAATCGTGTAAACGCCGTCGATATAGAAAAAATAACCTACAATAAAATAAAGAAGATTACGGTTACGTTTCAGTTTCTGGAAGGTAACCCAAAGTCTGCGGAAACTGTGTTTGACTACATTCTTTTTCGGGCGGATATAATAGGTCTGTTTTACATTTTTCAGCAAAGGAAGTGATAAAAGTAACCACCAAATCATTGTAATGACAAAAGAAATTCTTGTTGCAGCTACTGTAGAAAGGCCAAACGGTTTAGCCAAGATCAAAACTATGCCTATAACGAAAGGAATACAACTTCCGATGTAACCGGTGGCATAACCTATAGAAGATATAAAATCCATCCGCTCATCGGTGGTGACATCAATCAGCATGGCGTCGTACAAAATGTTGCAGGCAGAATAGCCGATACGTGCGACAATGAAAAAAACAAGGAAAGTAATCCAGGTTGATGCAACGGTAAAAGCCGCGCCTCCGCCGAGTCCGAGAATCAAAAAGAATACAAAAATCTTTTTTTTCATATTTTGATAATCAGCCAAAGCACCGAGAATTGGGGAAAGCAGTGCCAGAATTAAAATGGCAATCGAAGTAGATGTTCCCCAGATAGAGGTGGCATGCGTCGATTCTACTCCTGCCGCTGTTGCCAGCCCCCGGAAATAAATCGGAATCGTAGCTGTGAGTATCATAATAAAAGCGGAATTTGCCACATCATATAAAATCCAGCTTTTTTCGGTTTTTGTCAGTTTTTGTTTGTTCATGTCGTTTCCCCTTCAGATAATATATTATAATCTCTAAAAAAACTAACTATTATAATAAAACATTATGCCTTTAAATTCAACCTTCTACTCTTGACAATCGCCATAAAACAGCACTATAATGACATTTAGATATGTAAAGACGTTGACGAAGACAGTAGGTCAATGATGAAACTTCACTTTCGGGTGAACAGCGAGCCGGTGATGGTGGAAGGCCGGTAGGAGTAACATTGATTGAATATCACTTCTGAGTTTCAGACCGAACGGAGAGTTCCAAGTAAGTTCTGACGTAGTCCCACGTTACAGGGAGCGCATATGTTGGTATGCTGTATATAGGTGGTATAACGAGATCCTTTTATCCTCGTCCTGTTACAGGGCGGGGATTTTTTAACGTTTAGAGGCATATCGGATTAGGAAGCATTCGAGAAAGGAAGAAAAACATGTACGAAAAAGTATCCGCGAATCTGAATTTCGTAGAGAGAGAAAAAGAAACAGAAAAATTTTGGCGTGAAAATGACATTTTCCAGAAGAGTATGAAGGCAAGAGAGGGTTGTCCGACCTACACGTTCTATGACGGACCGCCTACGGCCAACGGAAAGCCTCATATCGGTCACGTTTTAACACGTGTTATCAAAGATATGATTCCGAGATACAGAACTATGAAAGGCTACATGGTTCCGCGTAAAGCCGGATGGGATACCCATGGCTTACCGGTAGAACTTGAGGTTGAAAAGCTTGTGGGCATCGACGGAAAAGAGCAGATTGAAGCATACGGTCTCGATCCGTTCATCTCCAAATGTAAAGAAAGTGTTTGGAAATACAAAGGAATGTGGGAGGATTTCTCACAGACCGTTGGTTTCTGGGCAGATATGGATGATCCGTATGTAACTTATGATGACAACTTTATCGAGTCTGAGTGGTGGGCTCTCAAAGAAATCTGGGATAAAGGCTTACTTTACAAAGGCTTCAAGATTGTTCCTTACTGTCCGCGATGCGGAACTCCGCTTTCTTCCCACGAGGTAGCACAGGGTTACAAGGCAGTAAAAGAACGCTCTGCAGTTGTCCGTTTTAAAGTGGTTGGTGAAGATGCGTACTTCCTTGCATGGACCACAACACCTTGGACACTTCCGAGTAACGTGGCACTTTGTGTGAATCCAAATGAAACTTACGTAAAAGTGAAGGCCGCAGACGGCTTCACATATTACATGGCGGAAGCTCTTCTTGACAAAGTGCTCGGCAAACTTGCTGAGGAAGGTGAAAAAGCTTACGAAGTACTTGAAACTTATGTAGGAACCGATCTTGAGCGTAAAGAGTATGAGCCGCTTTTCAAATGTGCAGGCGACGCAGCAGAAAAACAGGGTAAAAAAGGTCACTATGTGACATGTGATAATTACGTAACCATGACAGACGGTACAGGTATCGTTCACATCGCTCCGGCATTTGGTGAAGACGATGCGCAGGTGGGCAGAAAATATGACCTTCCGTTTGTTCAGTTTGTAAACGGAAAAGGTGAGATGACAGAGGAGACAGACTATGCGGGTATGTTCGTAAAAGATGCGGACAAACCGATCCTCGTTGACCTTGAAAAAGAAGGAAAACTTTTTGATGCTCCGAAATTCGAGCATGATTATCCGTTCTGCTGGAGATGTGATACTCCGCTTATCTACTATGCACGTGAGTCTTGGTTTATCAAGATGACAGCAGTGCGCGACGACCTCGTGCGCAACAACAAAACAGTAAACTGGATTCCGGAATCTATCGGTGAGGGACGTTTCGGAAACTGGCTTGAAAATATTCAGGACTGGGGTATTTCCCGTGACCGTTACTGGGGAACACCTCTCAATATCTGGCATTGTCAGGACTGCGGACATATGGAGTCCATCGGCAGCCGCGAGCAGTTGGCACAGATGAGCGGAAATGAAGCAGCTCTTACGGTAGAGCTTCACAGACCATATATTGATGAGATTACAATCACATGTCCGGATTGCGGAAAGACAATGAAGCGTGTTCCGGAAGTGATCGACTGTTGGTTTGACTCAGGAGCGATGCCTTTTGCACAGCATCATTATCCGTTTGAGAACAAAGACTTGTTCGAGCAGCAGTTTCCGGCCCAGTTTATTTCAGAGGCGGTTGACCAGACTCGTGGATGGTTCTACTCACTTATGGCAGAATCTACACTTCTGTTTAACAAAGCACCTTATGAGAACGTTATCGTTTTAGGTCATGTACAGGATGAAAACGGACAGAAGATGAGTAAGTCCAAAGGTAATGCAGTAGATCCGTTCGATGCCCTTGAGCAGTACGGAGCAGATGCAATCCGCTGGTATTTCTATATTAACTCTGCACCATGGCTTCCGAACCGTTTCCACGGAAAAGCCGTGCAGGAAGGACAGCGCAAATTCATGGGTACACTTTGGAACACCTATGCGTTCTTTGTACTCTATGCAAATATTGATAACTTTGATGCAAGCAAATATACACTTGACTACGACAAACTCCCGGTTATGGATAAGTGGTTACTTTCTAAGTTAAACACACTGATTACAGAGGTTGATACCAACCTTGAAAATTACCGCATTCCGGAGACAGCAAGGGCGCTGGATGAGTTCGTGGATGAGATGAGTAACTGGTATGTGCGCAGAAGCCGTGAGCGTTTCTGGGCAAAAGGAATGGAACAGGATAAGATCAATGCGTACATGACACTTTACACAGCACTTGTAACTGTGGCAAAATGTGCAGCTCCGATGATTCCATTCATGGCAGAAGATATTTACAGAAATCTCGTATGTTCAAGTGACGCATCTGCGCCGGAGAGTGTACATTTATGTGATTTCCCTGTTGCGAATCCGGCTTATGTGGATAAGCAGCTTGAGGAAGATATGGATGCGGTTCTGAAGATTGTTGTGATGGGTCGTGCCTGCAGAAATACGGCAAACATCAAGAACCGTCAGCCGATCGGAACCATGTTTGTAAAAGCACCGAAAGCTCTTTCTGAATTCTATCAGGAGATTATCGAAGACGAATTAAATGTAAAATCCGTGAAGTTTACGGATGACGTCAGAGACTTTACAACTTATACGTTTAAACCGCAGCTTAAGACAGTTGGACCGAAGTACGGAAAACAGCTGGGCGGAATCAAAAACTATCTTGCAGGTGTGGACGGTAACGAGGCAATGGACACACTGAACGCAGGAAATGCACTTGTATTTGATGTGGACGGTGTTTCTGTGGAGCTTGCAAAGGAAGATCTTCTTATTGAAATGAGCCAGAAGGAAGGCTATATGTCAGAAGCAGACAATACTGTAACGGTTGTCCTTGATACAAATCTGACAGAAGAGCTGATCGAAGAAGGTTTCGTATATGAAATCATCAGCAAGATTCAGACTATGCGTAAAGATTCCGGATTCGAAGTGATGGATCACATTAAAGTAGGCATCAGCGGAAATGAAAAGATTGCAGGAATTGCACTTGCAAACAAAGACAGCATCTGCGGTAAAGTTCTTGCAGATGAGCTTGCGACAGAGGTAGCCTTTGCTAACAGCAAGGAATGGAATGTCAACGGCGAGAAGGTTACGATTTCCGTAGAAAAGATGTGAGAGTAAAGATTTGTAAAAGAAAGACAGTTTTTCGTGCAAAAAGCACATTTTGTATAAAATTGTTCCATGAACAATTATGTTAAAACATATGAAAATATGCAAAAAGTACATGTAAAGATAAAATTTTAATAAATAATTGTATAGAATGTGTAATCTGTATGTCGGAATGTTTTCCGTCAGTGGGATAGCACGGAGAACCTCTTCTTTACTTTTTTAAAAATCTTATTGTATAATACCAAATGGACAAGAAAACGCTAAAAAATGAGGAGAAAAGACATGGCAACAAAGAAAACAACAATTCCTGTTTCCCCTACATTTGATAAAGAACTCTTCAAGAGAAGCGTTCTTTACAATGTGAGAACTTTGTATCGTAAAACGATGGAAGAGGCAACACCACAGCAGATCTTCCAGGCAGTTTCTTACGCGGTAAAAGATCAGATCGTTGAAAACTGGATGGAAACACAGAAACAGTATGAAAAGAAAGATGTAAAAACGGTTTACTACTTATCAATGGAATTTTTGATGGGTCGTGCCCTTGGAAATAACCTGATTAATATGCAGGCATTTACACAGGCAAAAGAAGCTCTTGAGGAGCTCGGCGTTGATATCAACGTTGTGGAAGATCAGGAGCCGGATGCAGCGCTCGGTAACGGCGGTCTCGGTCGTCTTGCAGCCTGCTTCCTTGATTCTCTTGCATCTCTCGGTTATGCAGCATACGGTTGTGGTATCCGTTACCGCTACGGTATGTTCAAACAGGAAATCAGAGACGGATATCAGGTAGAAGTGCCGGATAACTGGTTAGCAGATGGTAACCCATTTGAGCTTCGTCGTCCGGAATATGCAAAAGAGGTAAAATTCGGCGGATACGTTTCTATTTATCAGGATGAAAACGGACGCAACAACTTCAAACAGGAAGGTTACCAGTCAGTAACCGCAATTCCATACGATGTTCCGATTGTAGGATATGGCAATGGTATTGTAAATACACTTCGTATTTGGGATGCACAGCCGGTACAGTGCTTCCAGCTTGATTCTTTTGATAAAGGTGATTATCAGAAAGCGGTTGAGCAGGAAAACCTTGCCCGCAATATCGTAGAAGTTCTCTATCCGAACGACAATCACTATGCAGGAAAAGAGCTTCGTTTGAAACAGCAGTATTTCTTTATTTCTGCATCTGTTCAGGAAGCAGTTGCAAAATATATGAGAAACCATGATGACATCCGCAAGTTCCATGAGAAAGTAACTTTCCAGCTGAACGATACACATCCGACAGTTGCAGTTGCAGAGCTTATGAGAATCCTTATGGATGAGTACTACTTAACATGGGATGAAGCATGGGAAGTTACAACAAAGACTTGTGCTTATACAAACCACACAATTATGGCGGAGGCTCTTGAGAAATGGCCGATCGAGCTGTTCAGCCGCCTTCTTCCTCGTGTATACCAGATTGTGGAAGAGATCAACCGCCGTTTCGTGATGGAAATTGAAGCAAAATATCCTGGAAATCAGGACAAAGTTCGTAAAATGGCAATCATCTATGACGGTCAGGTTAAGATGGCACACCTTGCAATCGCAGCAGGCTACAGCGTAAACGGTGTTGCAAGACTTCATACAGAAATCTTAAAGAATCAGGAATTAAAAGATTTCTATGAGATGATGCCTGAGAAATTCAACAACAAGACAAACGGTATTACACAGCGTCGTTTCTTATTACACGGAAATCCGCTTCTCGCTGACTGGGTAACAGCTCATGTAGGCGCAGATTGGATTACAGACCTTGCTAAGATTAAGAAACTTGCTGTTTATGCAAAAGATGAGCAGGCTCAGCAGGAGTTCATGAACATCAAATACCAGAACAAAGTTCGTCTTGCACAGTACATTTTAGAGCACAACGGAGTAGAAGTAGATCCACGTTCTATCTTCGATGTACAGGTTAAGAGATTACATGAGTACAAACGTCAGCTTTTAAATATTCTTCACGTTATGTACTTATACAATGAAATCAAAGAGCATCCGGAAATGGAATTCTATCCGAGAACATTCATCTTCGGTGCAAAGGCAGCAGCCGGATATAAGAACGCTAAGCTTACCATTAAGCTTATCAATGCAGTTGCAGATGTGATTAACAATGACGAGTCTATCAACGGCAAAATCAAAGTTGTATTCATCGAAAACTACCGTGTATCCAACGCAGAGCTTATCTTTGCGGCAGCTGATGTTTCCGAGCAGATTTCTACTGCATCCAAAGAAGCTTCCGGTACAGGTAACATGAAGTTTATGTTAAACGGAGCGCTTACAATCGGTACTATGGACGGAGCAAACGTTGAAATCGTAGAAGAAGTAGGTGCTGAAAATGCATTTATCTTCGGTTTATCTTCTGACGAAGTTATTAACTTTGAGCAGAACGGCGGATACGATCCGATGGAAATTTTCAACAACGATGCAGATGTCCGCAAAGTGCTTATGCAGCTGATTAACGGAACTTACTCTCCGGAAAATCCGGAACTGTTCCGCGACCTTTACAACTCTCTGCTTAATACACTCAGCACATCCAAGGCTGATACATACTTCATCTTAAAAGACTTCAAGGCTTATGCAGCAGCACAGAAGAAAGTGGAAGAAGCTTACAAAGATGAAGCAGGTTGGGCAAAGAGCGCAATCTTAAACGTAGCTTGCTCAGGTAAGTTTACATCCGACAGAACAATCAAAGAGTATGTCGATGAAATCTGGAAGCTTGAGAAAGTGACTCTTCCGAAAAAAAGAGCACCTAAGAAAGCAGCAGAAGAGAAATAAAAAAATATAAATAGTAATAATAAAAAGAACCGGATGTATTTTCCTCGGGACGCTTGCGCTACGGAGAAAACGTAACGGTACTAGGGACCGTGTGCTACGCACAGCTCCCAAGGATCGACGTTTTCAACGTCCCTCGGTAAAATACATCCGGTTCTTTTTTATATATTTCTATTTTCTGACTGTGACTGTCAATTCCAAGCCAAGGGGGCGGAGAAGTTTTAGTAGAGTTGAGAGATTCGGAGTGGTTTGAAATGATTCGATGCGGGCAACGGAAGACTGTGGAATGTTGCAGAGTGCTGCCAATTCACGTTGACTGATACCAAGGTGTTTGCGTTGTTTAATGATGGCACTTACAATCGCGGCTTGTTGTTCCATTTCGCATATATCTTTGTTTGTTTCAGCATTTGTGTTTTTGGCGTAAGTCTTGTATTCATTCCAGGTTTTCATATTTTATTCCCCTTTCTTTTTATGTAATCATTTCGTTCCTGTTTCGCTTTTTCGATTTCTCGACGAGGTGTTTTCTTTGTCTTTTTACGAAATGTATGCAAAAGGATGAAGGAGTCATTATCAAAGAAGAAATAGAAAATTCGATTGACACCCGGCCGGAGTTCCCAAATGTCATCCTCAATATGTTTCGTGATATTATCTGGCAAATAAGTTCCGTTATTTTGCAACAATTCAATGTAAAAAATTGTTTGTCGATATTGAATACGAGCATCCTTATTTTTGTAAGATTTTATTCGTAGTTCTTCAAGAAAATCCTCTACATCAGACTTTTGATTATCGGTTTCATAAAAGATGATATTATATGCCATAGTCTCTCCTTTTTTAACAAATAATATCATCTGTTTACATGATAGCACAAATGCTATCAAAAATACAACAGAAGAAATACTATTTGTATATTATTTTTTTACTTAATGTGAAAATGCGGCGAACTGCCAAAGATTCCGTGTAATGGATACAGAAGTATCCGAGGATAAGATTTTCACGAAGTTGATTGTGAGTAGAGTATAGAAATAATAGGAGAGAAAGTCAAGGAATAATATCCCGTATTTTGTGAGAAAATTGTTTGGAAGTGAGGTACAATGGACGTGCAATAAGATCATTTACTTGCTGTTTTCTCCTCAGCGCCATATGTCAAAATATATACTCGGCACATTTCTTCTTTATTCAATCTAAGAACTTTCTGATTTTTCATTGTTTTGTTAGAAACAACAAGAGATTAAGACACAAGAGAGAAGAAAAGAAATTCTTCAAAGGAAAAATAAATGAGAGATAAAAAGAAAAACCTGTTACTCAACATGGAAGTAACAGGTTTTTGTTTTTTTAATCTACTCTCTCATCGCCCCAGAAGAACAGTACGACAGTTCCCGGACCGGTATGACTTCCGATGACGGTACCGATGGTGTTAATCTGTACTTTTCCGTTCATGTTCGGAAAAGTTGCTTCGATGACATCCGCAAGTGCTCTTGCGTCTTCGTAGCAGGCAGCATTTGCAATATAGCATTTTTCGTTGTAATTTTCTCTGTCCTGTGCCAGTTCCTTCATTTTATCCGCAACCGCCTGAATCACTTTCTTTTTTGTGCGGACTTTCATGCGTGGAATCAGTTTTCCTTCAAAATTTACATTGATAACCGGACAGATATTAAGCATGTTTCCTACGACTCCGGATGTTTTTGAAACACGTCCGCCTCTCACAAGATATTTTAAGTCGGTAGTAAACAGCCAAACATGCATTTTCATCTTATTATCTTCGGTCCATTTTGCCAGCGTGTCGATATCCATACCGCCGTCGCGAAGGTCGGCAAGTTTATCCATTAAAAGTCCGTATCCCGAAGATGCTGTCAGGGAATCAATTACAATAATTTTACGTTCCGGATATTTCTCTGCCAGTATATTCTGTGCAACGCATGCGGAATTGTAAACGCCGGAGATTCCGGATGAAAGTGAAAGATGAAGAATATCTTTTCCTTCTTTTAAAAACGGTTCAAAGTATTCAAGAAATTCATCGACATTGACCTGTGATGTTTTGGTATCCGCGCCGTCGGCCATTGCCTGATAAAATTCATCGAATGAAATACTCTTTCCGAGATCGTCCGGATATACTTTGTCATCCAATTGAAAATGAAAGCAGACGTAATGAATGTCTCTTGCATCAAACTGCTCCTGTGTTAAGTCTGCGGTGGAGCAGCAGCTTAAAATGTAGTTACTCATAAGAATTCAGCCTTTCTGTGTGTAATAATGAATTATGGTTTGTCAGTCGGCTCTCTTATCTCCCCAGAAAAAGAGCGCTACTGTTCCCGGGCCTGTGTGACTTCCGATCACAGTACCGATGGAATAGATTTTTACCCTTCCGTTTAATTTTGGGAAGGATTTTTCGATAATGTCTGCAACAGCTCTCGCGTCATCGTAGCAGGCAGAATGGGAAATGTAGCATTTTCCGTCATAGTCTGTGCCGTTTTCTGCGTGCTCAATCATCTTGTCTGCAATAGCACGGATAACTTTTTTCTTCGTGCGGATTTTATATCTCGGAATCAGCTTTCCGTCAAAAGAAACATTTAAAAGCGGACAAATGTTAAGCATGTTTCCCACAAAGCCGGATGTTTTTGATACACGGCCGCCTTTTACAAAGAAAGTCAGATCGGAAGAGAAAAACCAGTGATGGAGATTCAATAAATGTTCCTTCGTCCATTTCGCAAGGGAATCAATGTCCATGCCTTCATCTCTCAGATCAGCAAGTTTATCCATAAGTAAACCATAACCGGAAGCGGCGGCTAACGAATCAATAATGTAAATCTTACGCTCCGGATATTGCTCGGACAACTCTTCCCCCGCCAGTCTTGCAGAGTTATAAACGCCGGAAATTCCGGAAGAAAGAGTAAGATGTAAAATATCTTTGCCTTCTTTTAAAAAACTTTCAAAGTACTCTTTAAATTCTTCGGTATTTACCTGAGACGTCTTCGTATCGGCGCCGTTTGTCATGGCCTGATAAAAGTCATCAAAGGAAATGCTCTTGCCCAAATCATCCGGATATTGTTCTCCGTCCAATTCAAAATGAAAACAAATATAATGGATGTCTCTGCTTTTAAACTGTTCATTGGTAAGATCTGCAGTTGAGCAGCAACTTAAAACATAGTTATTCACAAAAATCTGTCCTTTCTATATAAAATGTTGCATTGAGTTGCAGATAAATCTGACATGTAGTTTAAAAAACTACATCATGCATCTATACTATAACTTTTTCGGGGTTTCGTCAATACAAACCGGGGCAGATAAGGGTAAAACTGAAAGAAAAACAGCAGAAAGATTGCAGATAATGCAAATCCGTGCTAAACTTTTATTCGGAAAAGAAAAGATAAAGGCGTTAAGGAGGACACTATGATTAAGTTATATGACGGCGGTGCATATTTGGTAAGCGGTACGGAACTGATTCCGGACGGAGCAGAAGCACTTGCAGCAGTGAAATCAAAGACCGGAAAAGAGATGACGCAGCAGGAAGCTGCCAAGCAGACCATCGCTTACGGAATCCTGGAAGAACATAATACTTCCGGAAATATGGACAAGTTAAAAATTAAATTTGATAAATTGACTTCCCATGACATTACGTTCGTAGGAATCATTCAGACAGCGAGAGCATCAGGACTTGAGAAGTTCCCGATTCCTTATGTTCTGACAAACTGCCACAACTCACTTTGCGCAGTGGGCGGAACCATCAATGAGGATGACCACATGTTTGGTCTTACCTGTGCAAAGAAATACGGCGGTGTTTATGTTCCGCCTCATCAGGCAGTTATCCATCAGTTTGCCCGCGAAATGCTTGCAGGCGGCGGAAAGATGATTCTTGGGTCTGACTCCCATACACGTTACGGTGCTTTGGGTACCATGGCAATGGGTGAAGGCGGTCCGGAGCTTGTAAAACAGCTTCTTTGCCAGACATATGATATTAATATGCCGGGCGTTGTCTGTGTGTATCTGAAGGGTGAGCCTGTGAAGGGTGTCGGTCCTCAGGACGTGGCTCTTGCCATTATCGGAGCCGTGTTCGGCAACGGTTATGTAAAGAATAAAGTAATGGAATTTGTAGGACCGGGTGTTTCTTCCCTTTCTGCAGACTTCCGTATCGGCATCGACGTAATGACAACGGAGACAACCTGTCTTTCTTCTATCTGGAGAACAGACGATGAAATCAAAGATTTCTACGACATCCACGGCAGAAGCGGCGAGTACAAAGAGCTCAATCCGGGAGAGGTTGCTTACTATGACGGCGTAATCGAGATTGATCTTTCCAAGATTCGTCCGATGATTGCAATGCCGTTCCATCCGAGCAATACATACACCATTGAGGAGCTGAATGCTAACCTTACAGATATTCTTCATGATGTAGAGAAGCGTGCAGCTGTCAGCCTTGACAATGCAGTTCCTTACTCTTTGCAGGATAAGGTTGTAAACGGTAAATTTATGGTAGATCAGGGTATCATCGCAGGTTGTGCCGGCGGTGGTTTCGAAAATATCTGTGCAGCAGCAGACATCTTAAAAGGAAAATATATCGGTTCCGACGGATTTACATTAAGCGTATATCCGGCTTCTATGCCAGTGTACATGGAACTTATTAAGAATGGATGTGCGGCGACCATCATGGAGACAGGTGCGGTTATGAAAACAGCATTCTGCGGACCGTGCTTCGGTGCAGGCGATACTCCGGCAAACAATGCATTCAGTATCCGTCACTCCACACGTAACTTCCCGAACCGTGAAGGTTCTAAGCTTCAGAACGGTCAGATTTCTTCCGTTGCGCTTATGGATGCACGTTCCATCGCAGCAACTGCTGCAAACAAAGGACAGCTTACTGCAGCAACAGACTTTGACGGAGAAATCGGAAAATACAAATATCACTATGATGCAAATATTTACGCAAACCGTGTATTTGATTCTAAGGGCGTGGCAGATCCATCGGTTGAGATCCAGTTCGGTCCGAACATTAAGGATTGGCCGGCTATGGTTGCATTGACAGATAACCTTGTTCTTAAAGTAGTTTCTGAGATTCATGATCCGGTAACAACGACAGACGAACTGATTCCGTCCGGTGAGACATCATCTTACCGTTCTAATCCGCTGGGACTTGCTGAGTTTGCACTTTCCAGAAAAGATCCTAAGTATGTAGGAAGAGCAAAAGAAGTACAGGCAGCGGAAAAAGCAAGAGAGGCTATGGTTGCAGGAGAGGCAACAGAGAAACCTTGTCAGATTCTTCCGGAAATCAAACCGGTAATGGACAAGATTAAAGAAAGTTTCCCTGAGCTTACTCACGAGACATTCGGTATCGGTTCTACTATCTTTGCGGTAAAACCGGGTGACGGTTCTGCGCGTGAGCAGGCTGCAAGTTGTCAGAAGGTACTTGGCGGATGGGCAAATATCGCCAACGAGTATGCAACAAAGAGATATCGTTCCAACCTTATCAACTGGGGTATGCTTCCGTTTATCATTCCGGAGGGTGAGCTTCCGTTTGAGAACCTTGACTATATCTTTATTCCGGATATCAAGAAGGCAGTGGAAGAGAAATGGGATGAGATTAAAGCATACGTTGTAAAAGACGAGCTTGTTGAGTTTACAATGACCCTCGGCGGTCTGACAGACGAGGAGCGCGAGATTATCCTCAAGGGATGTCTGATTAATTATAATAGAATTTAGAGACATTCATATACGGCTGACCGTTCAATAATTTGAAATGATCTTAACGGGGTATAGGATAACATTTTCAGTTACCTATACCCTGTTTTTACTAATTGGAGAAGATGCAAACTAAACAAATTATGAATCTGACCGATATATATATTGCAGGTGATGCACGGTCGACATCATTTGTAGCCACGGAAGGTGTGTGATAGCGCGAGGAAGCGCGATTGCACGCTTTTTTATTGCAAGGAATCTGCAAGCGAAAATGCGGGAACAGATTTATTTGCAAGGCTGAAAAATCCATAAGGAGGGATTATTTGAAGATTGATTCCAGTTACATAGGAATGGAATCCGCCAGAAGATATTCTTCTGTGACCAAAAAGACCGCCACCGCCAGCCTGGTAGGCGTGGAGGAAATGCAAGGACAGCAACCGATGAGTGACAACTTTTCAGAGTTACTGAATACCGGGATGCAGGATGAGAGCGGCAACTTCCTGCTTGACGAAAACAGCCGCGTAATTGCTTCAAGGGCAACCTACAAGACAAGTGCTTCCATCACCTCCATCGGTGAGAAGAAGACTTTGGAATCCATTCGGGAGATGTGTGTACATTACTTAATCCGATGGCTTTACACGAACATCGGAGCCGGAAGAGGACAGTCGGAAAAACAAGTTGATGAGTATATGAACGGATATATGAATGACTACCTTGGTAATAACAATGTACAGAGCATCGAAAATACCGGAGGAAGCTACCGGTTCGGGCAGTTTAAGATGAACATGGGATATTACCATGAGGAGACGGAGAAAACCGAATTCAGCACAGTCGGAACGGTAAGAACATCCGATGGGAGAGAGATTAATTTTAATCTCGGACTATCCATGAGTCGGCGTTTTCAGGAGTATGCGCAGACAACTTCGGTCGGGGAGTTTGTGCAGATGACAGATCCGCTTGTAATCAATCTTGACACAAATATGACAACACTTTCGGATCAAAGATTTGAGTTTGACCTTGATTGTGATGGTGTCAAAGATACGATTTCGCAGTTAGGCGGGGGTAACGGATTTCTTGCGCTTGATAAGAACGGTGACGGTATCATTAATGACGGGTCGGAACTGTTTGGAACAAAGAGCGGCGATGGTTTTGCAGACCTTGCGCAGTATGATAAGGACGGAAACGGCTGGATTGATGAGAATGATGAAATTTTTGAAAAGCTTCTGGTGTGGGCAAAAGATGAGAATGGTAAAGATGAACTTTACACCTTGAAGGAAGCCGGAATCGGAGCAATGTGTCTGCAAAAGGCACAGACAGATTTTTCCTTAAACTCGCTGAAAGATAATCAGGCAAACGGAAGAATCCGGAGTACGGGAATTTTCCTGTATGAAAACGGAAATGTCGGAACCATGCAACAGCTGGATCTGGCACAGTAAGTGTAAAATAATGAAAGGGAGTACCGCAAAAGAAGATTTTTTGAAATCTCTTATGGAGCGGACTCCCTTTTTTAACTTATTTATAGGTTCCGTTTTGGAATGGATTTACGTTTTTTATGCTTTCCCTTCCGAACCAAACAAGCGTATTTTTTCTGCTACAACTTTTTTCATGGCATTGATTTCATAAGGAATTAATCCCATCATGGTTTTTTCGCCTGCGGCAATTCCGGCCTCTACACCGGCCTTTCCTGCTTTGTCAATATCCGTGAAGATATTAACCTTGCAGATACCTTTCTTTACGGCAATGCGGAAATCTTCGTCGGAAAGACCGCTTCCGCCGTGAAGTACAAGAGGAAGAGAGGTTTTTTCGGAAATTGTCTGAATACGGTCAAAGTCCAGCTTCGGCGGAAATTTATAGTCGCCGTGTGCGTTCCCGACTGCAACGGCAAGACTGTCTACTCCGGTGCGGGAAACAAAGTCAAGTGCCATGTCAGGGTCCGTGTAATAGTCACTTGGATTGGCAAGTTTACCGGAACCCTCATTGTCTCCGACATGACCGAGTTCACCTTCTACGGTAACGTTCGTTGCGTGACAGATGCGGACCATTTCCGCCACTTTTGAAACATTCGTTTCATATTCTTCTGTTGAACAGTCGTACATGATGGAGGAAAAGCCCAGTTTCAGAGCTTCCATACAACGTTCGAATGTAAGACCGTGGTCATAATGAACACAGACAGGAACGGACGCTTTTTGTGCCATTGGAATCAGGTATTCCGCAACACGTTCAAGATCCATGGCAGGAAGAAGGACCTCTGCTGTTCCTACCATAACAGGCGCGTGAAGTTCCTCAGCGGTTTCGATAACGGCTCTTGCCATTTCCACATTGACAGCATTAAAAAACCCGACACCATATCCGCCTTTTTTTGCAGGTAATAAAAGATCGTTCATATTTACTAACATAAGCCTACCTCACTTTTTTCCAGCCGGATTGGATTTTATCTTTAAGTTCCTCCAGCGGTTTTAATCCTCCCAGTGCATCGTATGCCGTGACACAGCTTGCACCGGTAGCAGCAGCTAACTGTATTGCGGTTTCCGGAGTTTCCCCGTTTAAAACCGATGCGAGAAATGCAGCGATACTTGTGTCGCCTGCGCCTGTACCGGATAAGATGCAGTCAGGAATGTAACTTGCTTCAAACCCTTCTTTGTCTGCCCATGCAACTACATCAAGATTGATGCGGGGTGAAATGTCTGCCAGAGCTTTCGCATCGGCTGTTTTGTAAAACATACCCGGAGCTCCGCATTTAATTAATAGGACTTTGACACCGTAGGACATACAGATATCTGCCAAAGGTTTAACATCCTTTTCAATATCGAGCACTTCGGTAATATCTTTTCCTGCTGCGCGCTTCTGCCACCGGGCAAAGAGCTCTTTATCAAGCATAAAGCAAAGTTCCTCCACGCTTGGA
Source organism: Lachnospiraceae bacterium (assembly GCA_017482005.1). The sequence goes on along the minus strand of JAFUOI010000006.1, from coordinate 100,602 downwards.
ACAAAGAAATCCACATGGGGAAGCACGTGTTTTAGTATTTCGTTCCAATCCAGTTTTCCTGCTTCTGTCTCCGGATCGATTGCTGCCATATCAAGAGATGTAGAAACACCGGCTTCGCGGACAGATTGCATGAGGGTAACAAGTTCCCGGCCGTCGTTTTCATACATGGCACGCATAAGCGGTGGGTAACCAAAATGAAACAACGCGGTATCTGTGAGGGATTCCGGATCAATGTCGCTTGCGCGGAATGTATTGTTTGCACCCGGATTATGTAAAAAAATGCGGTCGATTCCCGGAATGGCCAGAACAACGGAGTAAGAGGTTGATTCTTCCGCGGAGCGAATCATATGCTTATCTGCATCATACTTGTGCAGAATACCGCAGATCATATCGCCAAATGCATCACATCCTACTTTTCCCATAAGTGACACATCCATGCCCAGAATCTTCAGCGCAAGCCCCGTGTTAGCTACGGCTCCGCCGGTATGAACATCTGCAATCCCTGTCTGGATCAGTTTTCCGGGAGAAAGAAGGTCGTTTATGGAATTCATTTTTTTGTCGGGAAAGACCGGTGTAATGTCAATACAAATATGTCCCGCAACTATAACCTTTTTGTTCATAAGCATTTCCTCTGTTAAATGTACAGACTGTTTTCAGGTTTTGAAAAATAAATTTCTTTGACTATATGATAACAGAAAAGAAAGATATATTCACGGCTAATTTTGCATATCTTTTTAAGAAGATTGCAAATTTTTTTGCATCTTGATTTATAAAGATTATGTGAAATCCGGAATTCTGTATAAAAGGAGACAAAGGATATGAAAAAGAGACGAAGAAATATCGGTTGGTTGAAAGATTTGGCGGCAATTCTGATATTTCTTTTTTTATTTCCCTATTTTGCATTTTCGTTTAAGGAGCAAAAAGAAGAGTGGTCAAATTATCGGGAAGAAAAAGATATATCTCTTGAGAAGGAGATCTTTAAAATGACCGAAAAACCTGTAAATGTGCAGATACTTGATATGTACGAAAATTTGAGTGAACTTCCGCACAACAACCATTATTATGTAGTGTGGAAGGAGGAAGGAGTTACCCTAAGATTACCGGTCGAGAACTTTTTGGTCGGTGCGTTGGCGGCGAGTGTCTCTGTGGATTACGAAACGGAGGTGTTAAAGGCACAGGTTATATTGCTGCGCAGTACGCTGATGAAAGAGTATGTAAGGCAGAGAGAAGAGAAAAAAGCAGAGGGTAAAATACCGGAAAGTCAGGAAGAAATTTGTCTGGACAGAGAAAAAGGAGCTTACTGGACAGATTCGGATATGCAAAACAGATGGGGAGAACATTACGAAGAACTTCTGAAAAAATGTGTGTCTGCCGTGACAGAAACACAGGGAATATACTTACAATGGGAGGGAAAACCCATCAGCGGATACTACACCGGAATGAGTGCAGGTAAGACGAGAAACGGACAGGAATTATCAGGAGAGGAAAATAAAAGTTACTTAAAGCAAACTATATGTGCGGAAAATCTGAGTGCCGCAGACTATATGAAGGAATATAAAATTGATTGCGAAGAGGTGGGCAGTATAAGTGATGCAGAAATGAATGAAGAGGGGTATGTGCTGTCGATTATAAGGGACGGTAAAAGGATTTCCGGAGAAGAATTGCAGGAGGATCTCGGTCTTGCATCCTCCAATTTCACATGGAAAACAGAAGGTGAAAATTATATTTTCCGGACAAATGGAAAAGGGCACGGTTTTGGGTTGGATCAATATTACGGAAATGTGCTTGCTAAAAAAGGAAAGGATTATCGCGAAATTATTGATTATTTTTTTGCAGATGTAAGCTGTCATAGGATGGAATAAAGTAGAAAAAATGGGAAACACTATCACCGAGGTGATAAATATGCGAAAAAATAATAACAACAAGCAAAAGAAAAGCCTGATTTTCTCCACGGCAGTAGTGATTACCGGGTGTATTGCAACAGCAGTCTATGTCAATCAGACAATGAACACGGCAACGGATTATAAAATTGATCTGACACAGTTGAACGGAAGTCCGGACACGGGAAACAGTATTTTAAATGATCCGGAATATTCGAGCGGTGCTTCTCTTGCACGCGTGAGCGGTCAGGATGTGGTGAACGAATATCCGCAGGAGAATCCGTCGTCCGGAACAGGAAATAATGAATCAACAACATCCGGAGTAAAAGATGAGAAACCGCAAAATGATTCTGCAAATAATGTTGTAAGTGAGCCGGAAACCGGTGCGGAACCGGAAGGCAAAGAAGAGAACGGCATAAACGAGTCCGGAGACAAAGAAGTTTCGTCTTCTTCCGTTGTAACACAGATATCCGATCTTTCGTTCTCCGAAGAAGATGGTATGGGATGGCCACTGTCAGGAAATGTTATTTTGAATTACAGCATGGACAGTGCAGTCTATTTTGAGACGCTTATGCAGTACAAATATAATCCTGCGATTCTGATCGGTGCAGAGCAGGGGGACAATGTGAGCGCGGTTGCACGTGGACAGGTTGTAAAGATAGATGAATCTCCGCAGCTGGGAAATTATGTCGTAATGAATCTCGGAAATGGCTATGAAGTTACCTATGGGCAACTTGAATCATTAAAGGTGCAGGAAGGGACAGTCGTATCACGTGGTCAGGTTATCGGAAATGTTGCAAAAACAACAAAGTATTATTCCGTGGAAGGTGACCATGTTTATTTCATGATTACGAAGGACGGACAGCCGGTAGACCCACTCAGTCTTTTGCAGTAGGAGCAGAATATGATAGCAATTGTAAATGCCATGATCTTCACTATGGAGGAGATTGGAATTATAAAAAAAGGAACGGTTCTTGTGGATGGAAGTGTTATCCGTGATGTAGGGGAAAATCTCGAAATTCCACCGCAGGCAAGAGTCATTGATGCCCGGGGGAATAAGTTGTTTCCCGGATTTATTGAGCCGCACTGTCATATGGGAATTACCGAGGAAAAAAAGGGCAGGGAAGGGGATGACTGCAACGAATGTGTCAATCCCCTGACGCCCTATCTGCGTGCTGTTGATGCCATTAATCCGATGGATGCGGCATTTCATAATGCAGTGGCAGCGGGGATTACATCTGCCATGGTCGGGCCGGGAAGTTCCAACGTGGTGGGTGGCCAGTTTGCATTTGTAAAGACGCACGGGAGATGTATTGACGACATGGTACGGTTAGCCCCGGCTGCCATGAAGGTAGCTTTTGGAGAAAATCCGAAAATGAATTACGGAATGTCGGATAAGAGTCCTTACACCAGGATGGCAATCGCGTCCATGCTCCGGGAAGAATTACTGCATGCAAGAAATTATGTGACAAAATATCCTCACACACCTGAGCCGGGAAAGGAAGAAAACATTTCGGATGAATTTCGTTACGGCTGTTACCGGGATGTATTTTCGGGGAAAATTCCCCTTAAAGTCCACGCCCATAGGGCGGATGATATTCTGACGGCCATACGGATAGCGAAGGAGTTCGGTCTTGAAATTACACTTGATCACTGTAGTGAGGGACACCTGATTGCACCGCAGATAAAAGATGCGGGATTTCCTGCTGTCATAGGTCCCGATCTTGCCAGCAGGAATAAGATTGAGGTGCAGAATATGGCGTTTAAGACAGCGGGAGAACTTGAAAAAAACGGCGTGACGGTTGCAGTTACGACAGACCATCCGGTATCCCTCATACAGTCACTGCCTCTTTGCGCGGCCCTCGCCGTAAAAGAAGGTTTGCCTTTGGAGAGCGGATTAAAAGCACTTACGATATCTGCTGCGCGCATCTGTCGTATGGATCATCAAGTGGGAAGTATAAAAAAAGATAAACTGGCAGATCTTGTTCTTTTTAAAGGGCATCCCTTTGATATATTTTCAAAAGTTCTTTTTACAATGATCGACGGAGAAATCGTTTTCCGTGATGGGGAAATGTATCTTTAACTCTTTACCTGCCAGGGCTCGTGGAGTATAATACAAGGGTATGCGGAGGTTATTTTTAAGAATGCGAAAGAGAAAACAGAATAAGAAAAATGTCCTGTTGTTTTGCATGTTCTGCATTGCTTTTTTGCAAGGTTGTCAGGGAAGCGGGAATACAGATCCGGAAGCACTCCGGGATGAGACTGTGCAAAGCGCCTACGAAGTAGAGATGGAACAGCGCGAGGGCTTTGTCGGTGAAGAAGAATACGAACAGAATTTTGCGAGACCTCAGGTTAATTCAAATATATTTGTCGATTTAATGGGATATGCACCGGAAGATAAAAAATATGCCTACTTCGTGGGAGATAATCTTTCCGAGTCTTTTTATGTATTGGAGAGTGCGACAAATAAGCGCATTTTTACCGGAAAAATGCATAAGATGAGCAATAAAAAATCGGAAGGAAAATCTGTATATAAAGGAGATTTTTCACAAATCACGGAGCCCGGCGTATATTACATACAGACGGCGGTTATCGGTCAATCCTATACATTCCGAATTGATGAGAACAGATATCACACACAGTACGATGAATTAAAAAAAGAGTTTCTGGATGTGACACCGGATGAATATTACGGTGAAATAAAAAGTGCCGGGGACAGAATGGAGATTTATTACAGTTTCCAGAAGTTAGCAACGGCTTACCAACTTTATCCGGAATCTTTCGGTGAAGAGTTTGAAAAGAAGTTGGAAGAACATTTGCAGTGGATGTCGGATATGCGTGAGCAGGTGCTTGCGGACAGAGATGCTCAGGTGCGTGAGCAGGGAGTGCGATATGATTATGCAAAGCCCGGAGATATTGAGCAGCGTATTGTGAAGGAAGATTATATGTTTGCATCGTCGATGGCAGCAGGATATGTGGTATTCCAGCCTTACAATGCGACATTGGCAGCCAAAAGTCTGACACAGGCACAGAAAGCTTATCAGAATGCAGCCCGATTTAAATTGACCGGTGATTTGCAGTATATGGCAGCAGCTTCCCTGTTTCGTGCGGTCGGAAACTATACATACCATGCAGTTATCAAAGAGGCTTACAGACAGGATGAGGCTGTGGTGAAACCCGGTTATACAATGCTGACAAAAGACAGAGGTTTTCTTTGTAATGCAAAGCTGTGGGGCAACTTGTTTTACATGACTTCTTTGAAAGGGGCAGATATGACAATCTGCGATAAACAGATGGCGGAGATGATGGATCTGTGCGGAGGATATCTGAATGCTTCACCGCAGAGTATATTCGGAAGGATTGCAGGGAAAGGGGATTCTCTGGAAAATTCCGTATGGCTTGCTATTGCGGATTATATTATTGTCAGCTTTGAGTATAGAAATGTGTGTAAGGAGCAGATTCATTCCATGTTTCACAATATGGAGGGAATTGATCTATCACACAGACAGAAATCGACTTTGCTTTTAATTCTCGGAAATCTTGCAGAAAGTGAGGATGCAGAATGAAAATAGTAGTTTTGGCAGGGGGAACAAGTACAGAGAGAGATGTATCCCTGATTACGGGAAAGATGGTATACCGTGCACTGAAGGAAAACGGACATCAGGTAATTTTGCTTGATGTGTTTATGGGATATGATAATGCGGACGACAGTGATGTTTTCACGGTAGAAAAAGACTGGGCAGAGGCTGTCGAAGATATCGGTCAGTCAAATCCGGATATCGAGGCGATTAAACAAAAACGTGGCGGCATAGGATTTTTCGGACCGAACGTAATGGACATCTGTCATCAGGCAGATATTGTGTTTATGGGTCTTCACGGTGAGAATGGTGAGGACGGAAGAGTTCAGGCAGCGCTAGACCTTGAAGGAATCAAATATACAGGCACAGGACCTTTAGGGGCAGCAGTTTCCATGGACAAAGGCTTGTCCAAACAGATTTTTGCGGGATCGGGAATTCCGACACCTCAGGGGTATACATTAAAGACAGGGGATCCGCTTCCGGATGATGTGATTTATCCGGCGGTTGTAAAAGCATGCAACGGCGGTTCAAGTGTCGGCGTGTATATGGTAAACAATGCTGCGGAGTGCGCAGATGCAATTCAAAAAGCTCAGACCTATGATTCACAGGTCATTGTGGAGCAGTACATAAAAGGAAGAGAATTTTCTGTCGGTGTTATTGAAGGTAAGGCACTTCCGATTATTGAGATTGCACCGATTGAAGGATTTTATGATTACAAAAACAAATATCAGGCAGGAAGTACTATTGAGACATGTCCGGCACAGATATCCGAAGAACTTACAAGGAAAATGCAGGACTATGCGCAGCAGGTATTTGATGCGCTTCATATTGAGTCCTATGCCCGTATCGATTTCATGATGGATGAAAACGGCGATATGTTCTGCCTGGAGGCCAATACACTTCCGGGAATGACGCCGACATCGCTCCTTCCGCAGGAAGCTGCGGAAATGGGATATGATTTCAACAGGCTTTGTGAGTGGCTGATTGAAGTATCCCTTCGTAAATATAAATAATTGAAACGGTGATAAATAATGATGAAAGATATGACTTTGGAAAATATTGCAAAGGCGTGTCACGGTCAGTACCACGGACCGGAGGCAAAAAAACAGGAGAGTGTCTGCGGAATCGCAATTGACTCAAGACTGATTGAGCCGGGATGGCTTTTTGTTGCTACCGTTGGAGAGCGGGTGGATGGTCATTCCTTTGTCGGCCAGGTAATGGAAAAAGGTGCTCTTTGTGTTTTGGTGGAAAAAGTGCCGGAAACAGATTGTCCTTATATTCTTGTCCCGGATACGTTTCAGGCAATCAAAGAGATTGCGGCGTTTTATCGCAGCCGCCTTTCCTGTAAGATTGTAGGTATTACCGGAAGTGTCGGAAAAACCAGTACAAAAGAGATGATTGCAGGGGTTCTTTCGGCAAAATACAATGTGCTTAAAACTGCAGGAAATTTTAATAATGAAGTGGGAGTTCCGCTGACATTGTTCCGCATCCGCGACGAACATGAAGTGGCAGTTGTAGAAATGGGTATCAGTGATTTCGGTGAAATGAGCCGTTTGACGGCCATGGTAAGACCGGATATATGCGTGATAACCAACATCGGGGAATGTCATCTTGAAAATCTCGGTGACAGAGACGGTGTTTTGAAAGCAAAAACAGAAATTTTCGAAGGACTTTCGGGTGAAGGTGATGTCGTACTGAACGGTCAGGATGACAAACTCATAACAGTGAAGGAAGTCAACGGAAAGAAAACATGCTTTTTCGGAACCGATGAATGTTATGCAGAGAATGTAGTTAGCAGAGGCTTACTTGGAACGACATGTATAATACACAAAGATGATATGGAGATTCATGCGGATATCCGTCTGCCGGGTGTGCATCAGGTCAAAAATGCAATGGCAGCCGTCTGTGTGGCAAAGCTGCTCGGACTTTCCGGACAGGAGATGGAAAAAGGAATCCGGAGTGTAACTGCTTTGGCGGGAAGAGGAGAAGTGACGGAGAGCGGGATATATACACTTATCGACGAGAGTTACAATGCAAATCCGGTTTCCATGAAGGCGACACTGGATGCGCTTTCCGAGACGGAAGGCAGACGGGTGGCTGTTCTCGGTGATATGTTTGAATTGGGAGATAACTCGGATGCTCTTCACGCAGAAGTTGGTAGTTATGCGAAGGCAACCGGAATCGATGTGCTTATCTGTATCGGTGAAAATGCCCGACATATTTATGAGGGAGCAAAAAATTCACGGGGCGGATCCGATGCTGACGGAGAAGATTTTGTACTGCGTTATTACGGGACAAAAGAGGCGTTTTTATCAGAGAAAGATTCCGTACTGCAGAAGGGGGATACGATTCTGATCAAGGCATCACACGGAATGCATTTTGAGACATTAATAAAGGAATTGGTTTAGTGAATGCTAAACCAATTCCTTATTTTTTTCATGAGTTTCAATCAGAATGTTGCCGACATATTTGCCGATATGACGTCTGTCTTCCGGAGAGAGATCTGCCATATAAAATGGTTTTGAAAACTCCATGATGATATGCTGTTTTTCTACCCGTGGCATATGTGCTTCAAAAATATTTCTTGTATTGTTATAGGTGACAATGACAATCGGACATTTGGATTTCTCTGCCATTTTAAAGCTTCCGTCGTGGAACGGAAGAAGGATATCCTCTGTCTTGTTGCGTGTTCCTTCCGGAAATACGGAAACGGAAACCCCCTCTTTGAGAAGTTCGATATTCTTTAAAATAACTTTAAGTCCCTGTTTGATATCACTGCGGTCGATAAAGGTGCTGTCGATGAGCATCATCCAATGACATAGCAGCGGGTAGCGGAGCATCTCTTTCTTGGCAAGGAAACTGAGCGGTCCCGGAACGTACTTGGCGAGAAGAAGAATATCAAAGTAACTTCTGTGATTGCCCACATAAAGTACCGCTTGATCTTTCGGAATGTTTTCAAGACCGATTGTTGTAACTTTAGTTCCTGCAAGAAATAAACAGAAACTCAGTCCCCATTTGACAATAGCATTTGAAGTTTTGCGCCGCAGCCGCGGATTAAACTTATTGATAATCCATTCCACAATCATGACCGGAATCGTAAGAATGAGAAAAGTGATCAAAAAAGTAATGATGATCAAAAAACGTAACATGAAATTCACCCTTTCTATACATATAAACAGAACATATTATATCTCAAATACAGGAAAATAACAACTTCTTTTCAGCGCTCGGCCCACTCTCCGTCATAGTTTGCGCAATAGTCCCATACAATATAAAGAATAATTCTATGGAGTGCGAAATTGAGACAAAAAACAACAAAGCTCATGGGACTCGGTTTGCTTATGCTTACATTGCTTTTGGCCGGATGTAAAACTGATAAATTGGATGAGCAGAAGATCACAGATATTGAATATACCGTGACCAGCGAAGACCGTCTGCCGGAAGAACTCAAAGTACTGATTGACGGAAAGAAACAACAGTCGTTTAAAATGACGTATCAGGACGGAGATTATCTTTATATATGCCAGGGATACGGAACGCGTCCGACGGGAGGCTACAGTATACAGGTAGAAGATGTATACCGTACAACAAATGCAATCTTTTTTTCAACAACTTTGATTGGTCCTTCTCAGGCGGAATTAAAAACCGCACGGGAGACAACACCTTATATTGTTATAAAAACAGAATATCAGGATATGACAGTTGTCTTTGACTGACAAAGTGGTGTATGATAAAAGACAGAAAAAAGATAAAATATACGAGGAGGAACTCCGCATGAAACTGATTCAGGGTGGAATGATTGTTGACCCAAAGAAGGGGATAATGTATCAGGGAGATATTTTAATCCGTGACGGCAAAATCGAAAAGATTGCAGAGCATATTAATCCTGCGGATTACGACGGGGCACAGATTATTGATGCAGCCGGCCGGAAGATCGGTCCGGGGCTTGTGGATGTACATGTGCATTTCCGCGATCCGGGATTTACCTATAAAGAAGATATTGAGACAGGAGCCGGGGCGGCTGCAAAGGGTGGTTATACGGCTGTGGTGCTCATGGCTAACACAAAGCCTTCCGTTGACAATACAGAGACGCTCAAATATGTTCTGGAAAAGGGAGAAAAAACCGCAATTCATGTGCATACATGTGCAAGTATAACGGAGTCATTAAAGGGAGAAAAGATGACGGATATGTCTGCACTTTATAAGACAGGCGCAGTGGGATTTACGGATGACGGAATTCCGATTATGTCGGAAGATCTTGTGCGCAAGGCGATGGAAGAGGCGGTGAAACTTGATGTACCATTGAGTTTTCACGAGGAAGATCCGGCTTATATTGAAAACAACGGAATTAACCGCGGAAAAGCGTCGGAGTACTTTGGGATCGGAGGATCCGATCGTATGGCAGAGATCAGCCTGGTAAAGAGAGATTTGGAGCTTGCCCTTTCCACGGGTGCGATTTTTAACGTGCAGCATATCAGTGCAAAGGAAAGTGTGGAACTGGTCCGCAAGGCTAAGCAGAAAGCTGCACAGCTTTCACAAAGTAATATTCATGCAGAGGCAACGCCGCATCACTTTACACTTACGGAAGAAGCAGCCATAGAGCATGGAACACTGGCCAAAATGAATCCGCCGCTGAGAGAAGAAGCAGACAGGCAGGCTGTGATTGAGGGCCTTAAAGACGGAACCATCGATCTTATAGCGACAGATCATGCACCTCACAGTGCGGAGGAAAAATCCCGTGAGATAACAGAAGCACCGAGCGGAATTATCGGTTTGGAGACAGCCTTTGCGCTGGCAGTAACGCATCTTGTAAAGCCGGGACATCTGACACTTGTGCAATTATTTGAGCGTATGAGCTATGCGCCGGCCCAAATGTATCATCTGCCATATGGCGTGATAGAAGAGGGGGCAGATGCGGATTTTATTGTGTTTGATGATGAGCAGCAGGTAACTTTTGATTATTTCGTGTCGCGTTCGTCGAATTCTCCTTTCCTCGGACAGACATTTTATGGTACGATTGATATGACAATCTGCAAGGGCGAGATTGCATATGAAAACACAAAGTAATCTGTTAAAGAGATGTAATTTAAATGAGAGACTAAAATCAAAAAAATGAAAGACAGAAAGGAATCAAGTATGGCACAGAAGAAAAAAGTGATTGCGAGAGTGTTCCGTCAGGACGAAATCGCAGCCGGAATTTATGATATGTGGATCGAGACAGATCTTGCAAAGGATGCGAAGCCGGGTCAGTTTATCAGTGTGTACCCAAAGAATCAGGCAACGCTCCTTCCGAGACCGATCAGTATTTGTGAAGTAAATGAAGAGAAGACGATGCTCCGCATCGTATACCGTGTTGCAGGCTCAGGAACAACGGAGTTTTCAAAGTATCATACAGGAGAGAATATTACTATTCTCGGAACACTGGGAAATGGTTTCCCGCTGGAAAAAGCAGACGGAAAGAGGGTATTCCTCATGGGTGGCGGAATCGGTATTCCTCCGATGCTTCAGCTTGCAAAGGAACTTTCTGAACGCAAAGACGGTGCGCAGAGTATCAGCGCGATTCTCGGTTACCGCAACGAACTGTTCCTCTATGAGGATTTCAAGCCATATGCTGATTTATATGCGGCGACGGAGGATGGAAGCAGCGGAAGCAAAGGTACCGTTATGAATGCCATTGAGGATAATGATTTGAAGGGCGATATCATTTTTGCCTGCGGTCCTATGCCGATGCTTCGTGCGATTAAGCAGTTTGCAGAGGCTAACCAGATGGAAGCGTATATTTCCCTGGAAGAGAGAATGGCCTGCGGAGTAGGTGCATGTCTTGGTTGTGTGTGCACAACCAAAGAAGTGGATCACCATTCTCATGTAAAGAATGCAAGAATCTGTACCGACGGACCGGTCTATGATGCAAAGGAGGTAATGATCTGATGAATACGAAAGTTACGATTGCAGGAGTCGAATTCAAAAATCCGGTCATGACAGCTTCCGGAACCTTCGGCTCAGGTATGGAATACGGTGAATTTGTTGATTTAAATAAACTCGGCGCAGTTGTCACCAAAGGTGTTGCCAACGTTCCGTGGCCGGGTAATCCGACACCGCGCGTGGCAGAGACCTACGGTGGAATGCTCAATGCGATAGGACTGCAGAATCCGGGCATTGAAGTATTTGTTGAGAGAGACCTTGCTTTTCTTAAAAACTATGACACAAAGGTCATTGTCAATGTTTGCGGTAAAAGCATTGAGGATTATGTTGAGGTTGTGGAGCGGCTTTCCGATGAGGCGGTGGACATGCTTGAAATCAATGTTTCCTGTCCGAATGTCAAAGAAGGGGCAATTGCCTTTGGACAGAATGCGAAGGCGCTTTCCGAGATTACAACAGAGATTAAAAAGAAAGCAAAACAGCCGGTTATTATGAAACTCAGTCCGAATGTGACGGACATTACAGAGATGGCGAAAGCTGCGGAGGCAGCCGGTGCAGATGCACTTTCCCTGATTAACACGATTACGGGTATGAAGATTGATATTCACAAACGTGCCTTTGCTCTTGCAAACAAGACGGGAGGAATGAGCGGTCCTGCAATCAAGCCGGTTGCGGTACGCATGGTGTATCAGGTGGCGAACGCAGTCAACATTCCGATTATAGGAATGGGAGGTATCGCCAATGCGGAGGATGCTATTGAGTTTATGATGGCAGGCGCGACAGCTGTTTCCATCGGTGCGATGAATTTTGTGAATCCGTATGCGACGGTTGAGACGGTTGAAGGAATCGAGGCTTTCATGAAGGAGAAAGGCATTGATGATATCAACAGTATTATAGGATGCGTTAAGTAGAAAAATCATTGTATGTACATGAGCAGGCAGGAAGAATAACAGATTTTTTCCTGCCTGTTTTAATTATTCCCAAATTCAGGTCTATCTGTCTGTGGCGGAGCATATAGTATATCAAGAATTTGGGAGGTTATATATGAATATCATTCGCAATAACATACATATGGACAGGATAAAATGTAAAGCGGTCAGCCAGGTCAGCCTGGAGGAAGATATCAATCTGCCTGAGATAAGTCCCGACCTGAACCGGATTATTTTCAGGGAAGGGAATGTAGTTGTTTCCGACACGAAAGTTACAAAGGATCATGTCGGACTAAAAGGTACACTCGAAGTTTGTATTCTTTATCTGACGGAAGACGATGATGAAAAACTTGCACGCATAGACGGTAAGATTCCTTTTGAAGAGACGGTTTATGTGGAAGGAGCACAGCCGGGAGACACAGTGGATGTCAATTGGAAGATAGAAGATCTTTCTATCAGCGTCATTAACTCAAGAAAACTCAGTGCAAGAAGTGTGGTTACCTTCTGCTTACAATCAGAGATGCTGTACGATGAGGAAGCGGCCTGTGATCTGACGGAGGCAGACCATATCGAATATCATTTAAAACAAATGGAGATTGCCCGTCTGGCTATCTGTAAACGTGATATCCACAGGATAAGACAGGAACTGGAACTTCCGGCCCATATGCCGAATATTTTCCGGCTGATCTGGCAGAGCGTAAAGATAGCGTCCATTGATTTTAAGCCGCTGGATGACAGGATCGGTTTGAGCGGAGAACTTTCTGTTTTTATAATGTATGAAAGCACACAGGAAGATGATAATGTACAGTATTATGAGACAATGATCCCGTTTTCGGGGGATATAGATTGTCAGGGAAGCCGGGAAATGATGATTCCGGACATTAAATATAATATTTCGGGCAGAGATTTTGAGGTGCGACCGGATTTTGACGGAGAAGAAAGAGGCTTCTCGATGGAACTTGTACTTGATCTTTGCATTAAGCTGTACGAGGAAGAAAATATATCCATATTGAGTGATGTGTACGGTATAAGAAAAGATGTTGAAACCGATGTTAAAAACGGAACTTTCCGGAGAATTCTTGTGCGCAATAACGGTATGTGCAGATTAAATGAAAAATTGCACATCGAAGGCAACCCTCAGATTCTTCAACTGATTCACAGTGAAGGAGACGTGTATGTGGAGGAATGCACAATAACAGAGGAGGGCGCACAGATAGAGGGTGTGATTGTTATCAAATGCTTGTATGTGACAAGTGATGACAAAGTACCGTACTCTTCTTTGGAGCAAACGGTTCCGTTCGCATATTTGCTGGAAGCAAAAGGTGCAGGAGAGGATGTTCTTTCCGGCATAAGAGTTACCTTAGAGCAACTAGCTGTCAGCATGCAGGATGCAAGGGAGCTGGAGGCAAAAATTGCGCTTGATATTGCGGGAATACTTTTTGAAGAATTTGAGGAAGAACTGGTGACGGATATCCGTATTTCGGAACCGGATAAAACACTGCGCAGAAGACAGCCGGGTATTGTTGTGCATGTTGTTGCCAAAGGGGATACTCTTTGGCAAATCGGGAAAAAATACTTTATGCCGGTAAGCAGGATTAAAGAAATGAATGCACTTACAGGGGATGAAATTCATCCGGGAGATAAATTACTGCTTGTAAAAGAAAGAGAATAAAGAGAGATGAGCGCCGGGAGAAGTACTCCCGGTTGCTTTTTTCATGGATTCGTTATATATTAGTTTTATCAGTGTATACAAAATGCAAGGCGGGTACAATATGAAAACAATTACCAGAAATGCATATGCAAAAATCAATTTAGGTCTGGATGTTACCGGAGTTTTACCCAATGGTTACCATGAGGTAAAAATGATTATGCAGAATGTAGGAATTTGTGATACGCTCACATTTTCCGAGAGAGAGGATGACAGGATTGTTGTGGAGACGAACGAAGGGATTTTGCCGACGGATGAGAATAATCTGGTCTACAAGGCAGTTTTGCTTCTTCGTGAGCTGACAGGAGATAAGCGCGGAGTAACGATCCGTTTGGAAAAGAGAATTCCCATTGCCGCAGGTATGGCAGGGGGAAGTACGGATGCGGCAGCAACACTTTTGGGAGTCAACGAACTTCTCGGACTTGGACTTACCAAAAACAGACTGCAGAAGGAGAGTGTCCGCATCGGTGCAGATGTTCCGTATTGTGTGCTGGGACGGACTGCACTTTCGGAAGGAATCGGCGAGAAACTGACGCCGGTTGCGTCACCGCCCCAGGCATATCTGGTTGTTGCAAAACCGGATATCTACGTTTCGACACCGGTTGTCTACAAAAAACTTGATGCAAAAGAAAGCTATGAACATCCGGATATCGACGGAATGATTGATGCGTTGGAGAAGAAAGACCTTGAGGGAATCATAGCCCGGCTTGGAAATGTACTTGAGCTTGTGACAATAGAAGATCATCCGATTGTGGAAGAAATTAAAAAGTTACTTATGGATAACGGTGCACTGGGTGCACTCATGAGCGGAAGCGGTCCGAGCGTCTTTGCCATTTTCCGGGATGAGGAGACGGCAAATAAAGCCTGCAGCGCGTTAGCAGAAGCTAACCTTGCCAAGCAGTTGTTCGTGACAAACTTTCAAAATGGAGAAAATGTATGAAAGATATGATGCAGCAGAACATGGATGAATATTTACCACTCCGGGATGTTGTTTTTAAGACACTCAGGCAGGGGATTCTGACAGGAGAGCTTAAACCGGGCGAAAGATTGATGGAAATCCATCTTGCGGACAGGTTGGGTGTCAGTCGTACGCCGATCCGCGAAGCAATCCGTAAACTGGAGCTGGAAGGACTTGTTACAATGATTCCGCGCCGCGGTGCAGAGGTAGCACAGATTTCTGCAAAAAACTTAAAGGACGTACTTGAGGTGAGACAGGCCCTTGATGCCCTCGGAGCAGAACTTGCATGCGAGCGTATTACGGAAGAAGGTCTTAATGAGCTTAAGGAAGCGTGTGATTATTTTGCGAAGATGACGACAACAAAAGATGCGACTGTGATAACAAAGGCAGACGTAGCGCTTCATGATGTAATCATCCGGGCAACCGGAAATGAACGGCTTCAACAGATGATCTCCAATCTTTCTGAGCAGATGTACCGGTATCGTTTTGAATATATCAAAGATTCATCTTATCATACACTTTTGATTGAGGAGCACAGACGGATATACGAAAGTATTGCTGCCCGTGACAAAGAGCAGGCGGTTAAAGAAATACAACAGCATATTAATAACCAGCTCAATACAATCATGGAGCATCTGAATTTAAGCTAGAAAGAATAAGATGTAAAATCATGTGCATACTTCTGATAGAACATTGTTTAAGGAGTTATGTCATGAAAGAATATTTAATGAAACATATGGAGACATTTGTTTACGGGATTTTGAGTCTGATGTTTTCAGCAGCTTTTTTCTTTGGTGTGCTGTATCCGTCCCGCGGCATTTCGCCGGAGACATATGAAATTGTGCAGCCGCCGCGCAGCCATAGGCAGGAAACAATGCCGAGGTGTGTGACAGATAAAGAGGCAGGTCAGGCAACAGATCAAAGGCTGCGTCATGTGTTAAGACGAAAAAAAGCCCCGGCGTCAGATATCCCGGAAGAGCAGGATGTTATCCGGGTGATGGAAGAATATTCACCGGATGAGATCGAGTATACTTTTTTCCTGTACGAATGTCTGAAAAACAGTTAGGAGCAGATTATGTCAGATTGTTTAAAAGATGCGCCGATCGGTGTGTTTGATTCCGGATTCGGAGGACTTACGGTGGTGCGTGAGATCATGCGCCAGATACCCAATGAAAAAATCGTATATTTCGGAGATACGGCAAGAGTTCCTTATGGAAGTAAGTCAAAGGAAACTGTCACCCGCTTCTCAAGGCAGATTACCCACTTTTTACAGACGCAGGATGTAAAGACAATCGTGGTAGCTTGTAATACAGCCAGTGCGTATGCACTTGATGAGCTGGAAAAAGAAATCGACATTCCTATGATCGGTGTTGTGAAGCCGGGTGCGAAGGTTGCGGCGGATGTGACAAAGAACGGAAAAGTCGGGGTTATTGCAACGAGTGCAACGATTGGTTCCGAAATCTATACTACATATATCAAGCAGCTTAAACCGGAGGTAAGTGTGACGGGAAAAGCCTGTCCGCTGTTTGTTCCTCTTGTCGAGGAAGGTCTTTTGGAAGATCCTGTTACGGATGAGATTGCATCGCGCTACCTGCTTGAGCTTATCGACATTGACATTGATACGCTGATTCTCGGATGTACACATTATCCGCTGATCCGCAATACAATTCAGAAAGTGGTCGGTGATAAGGTAACGTTGGTCAATCCGGCGTATGAGACGGCAAGAGAGTTGAAGCTTCTTTTGGAAGAAAAAGGAATCCTGCAGGACAGAAAACCGGACTTAGGTGAAAACCGCTATCAGTTTTTTGTTTCCGACGGAGCGGAAAAGTTTAAAACATTTGCTAACTCTATTCTTAAATACGGTATTTTGTCCGCAAAGACGATACATATTGAAGATTATTAAAAACAAATGCAGAAAGGACAATCCTATGACGAAGGATGTACTCGTTTCCGTGTCCTCATTTCAGTCAGCACAGGACGAAACAGAGCACATGGAAGTAATCAACAAAGGGACTTATTATAAAAAGAATGATTTTCATTATGTAATTTATGATGAGATGATGGAAGGGTTTGATCAACCGATCCGGAGCATGATGAAATTCAAGGACGGAGCTTTGACCGTGACAAAGAAAGGATTACTTAATGTCAACATGGTGTTTGAGGAGAGCCGGAAAAACAATTGCTGCTACGCAACTCCATACGGAGACATGATGCTTGGGATTGATACCACATCGGTTGAGCTGATTGAGGAAGAGGACCGTATTTTGGTAAATGCTTTTTATTCACTGGAAGCTAATTACGATCACCTGGCAGACTGTGAAATCCACATGGAGATATGTGCAAAGGAACGCGGCGTAAGTATCGGTTAGCCGTCTGGGAAGAAAAAAGAAAACCACAGAATCCGAATGGAGACTGTGGTTTTTGTGTTTTGTCCTATAATGATATAAAGGGCATAGCAGATTATTTTACCTGAGTTACGCCGGCTTTTTGTTTGGCAACTGCCAAAGCGCGCTGGAAGGCGCTTTTTTTCTTTTCCGGTTCGCTTGATTTGGTATTGCGGATACCTTTTACATCAAGAATGTAAATTCCGCTGACAGAAGCTTTCACTTCTTTCTTTACAGGAATCTTGTCAAAGATTTTTTCATCGCAGACAAGAGAGAGAATCTGAGGTCCGACTTTGGCTTTTACAATCGGAAGTTTGCTTCCGCGCATCAGCTTCGGTGTCTGGGAGATTACGGACTGCGGAAGACCGGAATCTTTGATTTTCATTCTCTTCTTATCAATGATCAGCATGGAAACGGTCTGTTTGGATGCTTCCATCATTTCCTGCTGTTCGTCCTGTTTCTTCTGTGCCTTTTTACCTACAAAATATAAAGCGATCACAGCGGCGATCAGCACCACTAAGATGACTATAAGTACGATTGCTCCGGTATTCATATTTTTTTCCTCCTAACAACATTAAAAACATAGGTATTGTAACATTCTTTTTGAGGAAGTGCAAGAAAGTATGAATTCTTTATGAATTTTTTTCAAAGACTTTATCCCGACTTTAAAATGTGGTATAAGTAAAGAGATGTTTTTTAATATTTTTAATAAAGCAAAAAAGAGGAGAAGTATATATGAAAAAGAAATTATTGGCAGCGCTTCTTGCAGTCAGCATGGTAATGACACTTTGTGCATGTAACTCCAAAAAAGAAGAGACTGCTGCAACAGAATCAACAGAAACTGCAAAAGTGGGAACTGTTTCCAGCAAAGACTATAATCCGGACGATTATGTAACAATTGCAGATTATTCCGGAATTGAAATTACGGTGGATGTAGTAAACTTTACGGACGAAGATGTAGAAAAGCAGTTCAAAGACGAAGTGGATTATTATGTGGAATATGCGGATCTTTTCGATTACAAAAAGATGGACAAGACGGTAGTTGAAGACGGCGATATTGTCAACATTGATTATGTAGGTAAAAAAGACGGTGTGGCTTTTGACGGAGGAACAGCGCAGGGACACAATCTTGAGATTGGATCCGGATCCTTTATTGACGGCTTTGAATCAGGGCTTATCGGACACAGTGTGGGAGAGACAACAACGCTTAATCTGACATTTCCGGAAGGATATCAGAATGCAGACCTTGCAGGAGCAGCAGTGACTTTTGACGTGACAATCAACGGAATCTTCACAAGAGAAATGCCGGAAGTGACAGATGAATTGATTGCTAAGATGGATCTTGGTTTTGATACGATTGCGGCTTACAAAGAAGATATCAAAACTTATCTGCAGGAAAGCTGCGATGAAACAAATGCATCCGAAAGAGAAACAGCTATATGGGATGCAATCTATGCGCTTTGTCAGGTTAATGATCCGCCACAGGAGATGGTGGATGATATTGCAGTATCCATTAAAAAGAATGCAGAAATGTATGCGTCTTATTACGGTGTAACCATGGAAGAGTTTGTTACAACTTACATGGGCTATACAATGGAGGAGTATGAAGCAGAATGCGCGACCTCAGCTGTAGATACCGCAAAAGAGAGACTTGCAGTTGCTGCAGTTGCAAAGAAGGCAGGTATTAAGCTTTCGGATGAGGATGTAAAGGCATCGGCAGAGGCTGAGTATGGAGATTACGGTTATGAGTCAGCAGATGCACTTCTCTCCAATATCGGTGCCGGCGCATATTATGATTATGTGCTTACAGATAAAGTATATGAATATCTTGCAACTTGTGTTACAATTAAAGAGAATGAACCGGTTTCCATCCTTGCGGAGGAAGAGGAAGTTTATGAAGAAGAACTTTCTGAGGAAGAAGTTTCTGAAGATGACATGATTGTTGTAGAGGGTGACGAGGAGTTTATTGAGGGAGAAGAACTCGAGGAAGAATATATCGAGGAAGACCCGACGGAGGATCTCATTCTTCAGACAGAATAGTTAGAATGGTGATAGAATGAAAAAAAAGATTTTCGGTCTTGTATTAAGTGTTATATTGACAATAGAGATAGTGGTTCCCGTTTGGGCAACCACTATTTCAGGTGTTAGGAATCAGCGTAATCAGACGCAGCAGAATCTCAATCAGGTCAACAGTGAAATCGGAAATATCCAATCACAGAGAGATACAGCTTATTCGGAATATGAAGAGATGAATAACGAGCTTGTTGATATTCTTACAAGTATTGGTATTTTGGAAGAAGAAATCGGTCTTAAGCAAAAAGAGATCAATATGGTGCAGAGCAAACTGACCAAGGCGCAGAAAATTGAAACAGATCAGTATGAGAGCATGAAAAAGCGTATCAAATTCATGTACGAAGAAGGAAATATGGTTTACATGCAGGCGCTTCTCGGGGCCATTAACTATGCCGACATGGTGAACAAAGCAGAGTATGTCGAAGGTATTTACAATTATGACAGAAAGCTGCTTGCGGAATATGTACAAAACAGAGAAGAAATAGAAAGTCTTAAAACTACTCTGGAGGAAGAGCAATCACAGATGTGCACGGCAGAATACGAACTCCGTCAGGAAAGAGATAGTTTGGAAATGCTGGTTGCTTTGAAAAGAAGAACAGTAGAAGATTTTGATATACAGCTTGATGATGCAAAAAAGAAAGCGGCGGCTTATCAGCAGCAGTTGAAACAACAGACGGAACGGATTAAGAAACTCGAAGAAAAAGAGCGTAAGAAAAGAGAAGCAGCAGAGAAGAAGAAAAAAGAAAAAGAAGAAAAAGAACAACAACAGCAGCAGGAAGAAGATGAAGACGGCGATGGATCTATTACCGTGAATGTCAATACCGGAGAAAAAGAAGGAAGCGGAAACAACGAAGATTCAGGTAATGATTCCGGTGAAGAAGGTTCTGAAGAGCAATATGAAGAAGAGTACGATGAGTTTGATGAGTCAGAGAGTTATGATGAGTCGGATCCTCTCGGACAGCAGATTTGTGATTATGCGTGTCAATTCGTCGGTAATCCATACGTGTTCGGCGGAACGAGTCTGACAAACGGCGCGGATTGTTCCGGATTTACACAGGCTGTGTTTGCGCATTTCGGTATTTCCATTCCCCGTGATTCTTACAGCCAGAGAAGCTGTGGTGTGGCTGTAGCATATGAGGATGCCCAGCCGGGTGATATTATCTGTTATGCAGGTCATGTAGCTCTCTATATCGGAGACGGACAGATTGTTCACGCAAGTACGGAGAGAACGGGAATTACATATGGTTACGCGACATATCGTACCATCCTTGCAGTCAGACGAGTGATCTAAGCATTCTAAAGATAAGAGGGAAAAATAATGTTTCAAAAGAAAGATTATATATACAGCGAGTCCATGGGAGTCTGCAAGGTGGCGGACATCACCAGCCTTGCGCCGAAAAAGGGAAGTGCAGTTTCATACTACGTACTGCGTTCCGTCTACCAAAAAGATAAAACAGCATACATTCCGGTGGAAAATCACACGGTGGGTCTTCGGGAGCTGATTACGCCGGAGCGGGCAATGGAATTGTCTGAGGAGTGGAGACAAAAGGAGACGTTGTCCCCGCAACAGACAGAGGGTCAGAGTATCCGGCAGGAGCTTGAAAACTTTGCGGGTTTTGAAATGCAATATAAGATGGCGGATACACTTGATGAGGAGACAAGAAAACTGCTCTACCAAAAGGGAGAAGTTGAGTTCGTCTTGCAGCAGGAACAGCTCAAAGCATCCGGGAAGAATGAAAAAAAGAAAAAAGGAAATAATGAAACCGTAGCTACATAAGTGGCTGCGGTTTTTTAGTTCACATGTCATGTACGCACTCTGACGGGTGCCGGAATTTTGACTAAGTAAGCAGGAGGTAACTATTTGTGTGTACAGCTGTCACATATCATACCAAGGACCATTATTTTGGGAGAAATCTGGACTTTGAAACCACCTTTGGTGAACAGGTCGTGCTGACTCCGCAAAGGTATTCTTTTACGTACAAATGCGTAACTCCCGGACAAGCTTTGAAGTCAAGTGTAAAAGGTGCCGGGATAGGACACTACGCGATGCTCGGAATGGCAGTTGTTGCTGACGGATATCCGTTATATTTTGATGCCGTAAATGAGAAAGGACTTGCCATGGCAGGGCTTCATTTTGTGGGGAATGCGTTTTATGAGGAGCCGGGAGAATCTTCGCTTTTCAAAGCAGATATTGCACCTTACGAATTTATCCCTTGGATTTTATCGCAGTGTGAAAATCTTGTGCAGGTCCGGGAACTTCTTGCGCAGACCCGTCTTGTGGCAGTTGCTTTCAGTGACCAATTTCCCCTTTCTTCGCTTCATTTTATGATTGCGGATAAAGAACATGCCATTGTGGTCGAACCGGTTTTGGAAGGATTGAAAATTTACGATAATCCGGTGGGTGTACTTACCAACAATCCGCCTTTTCCGTTTCATTTGGCAAATCTCAATAATTATATGAATCTGACAGCAGAAGCTGCGGTAAACCGGTTTTCGCAAAAGTTGTCTTTGGAGACTTACAGCCGCGGAATGGGCGCAATGGGTCTTCCGGGAGATGTGTCATCCATGTCGCGTTTTGTGCGTGCGGCGTTTGTCCGCGCTAACTCTTTATCAGGCACATCCGAGCAGGAAAGTGTCAGTCAGTTTTTTCATATTTTGGGAAGTGTTGAACAGGTTCGCGGATGTGTACGCCTTGAAGGCGGTAACTATGAAATTACAACCTATTCATGCTGTTGCAATTTGGACAAGGGAATTTACTATTATCGCACTTATGAGGATAGTACCCTGCAGAAAGCGGATATGATGAAAATGGATTGGAAGGGGGAAAGATTGGTAGTACTCAATGAGGAAAATCGGGGATAATTTTAATTCTTCCGCCGTTTCTTTCCACGTTTTTTCCGTCTTTTTTCCCATTCTTTTTTCATAAGAGTGTCGTCCAGTCCGTAGATTAGAATAAAGCCCAGGCAAAGAACAGTTGTAAACTGCGCGCGATAAGTAAAGAAATAATGTATATAGGAATGATTGCAAAGGGCAACAAAACGAAGGTACGGAACAAAAGCCAATAAGAGAAACAGCCAAAGGGCTGATTGTCCGGACTCTTTACGGAACAGGAAATAAATCATTCCGATAATCAGAAACAGACCTAAAATAAGTAAATATCCATAGTCGCCGGCATAATTGAAAGGCCAGATACAGTTTAGATTCATAAGGATTGACGCCGGATATTTTGCAAATCCCGCAATCTCCATATCGCCGTTTATACGTTCTCCGGCTTGTAAGAGTGCGCTTGCAAATACATTTTCCTGAAGGACGACGGAAGCGATGGTCCATTTGCTGAGCCAGGTGAAAAGATAACCGGAAAACCAGGAAATACCTATAGGAAGCAGTTTCAAAATTCCGGTTTTAAAAGTCGTAATTTGTTGGTTTTGGAAGGAAATTGCCAGGTAAAAAGTCAATGGTACCAAAAGAGTCAGAGTTTCCGTGCTTAAGAAATCCAAAAAGGAAGTCATGCTGCCGGTAATAAGAAACAGAATCATAAGACGCATACGGACTTTCTCTGCAGACAGCATTTCTTTATTCTTTGCATTGGTGCACAGAGACAGAAGGATAACAGAAGTGAGCAGCATCAGAAGAACAGTCCAGGTGTATTCCAGACTAAGCGGTACATACCAAAAGGACATAAGAATGCTTCCGAGGACAACCGGGAGGATTGCCTTTGGATGCAGTCTGTGATATATGACCCAAAGTAAGACAAGAAATAGAAAAAGAAGTAAAGCACCGAGAAGAACATAAATCTGCGGTAAGTTAAAAAACAGCAGAAGAGGTCGTAAAACCGCAATGGAGCCGTGCCAGTATCTGGAGTAGCTTTTGTTTGCAGGTGCATTTTCATAGACAGCAGCACGGAGATTGAAATTTTCGTTTTCTTCTTCTGAGTAGTAATAGGAAGCATCCAAAACAGATGAAACCGGTTGTCCGGAATCATAGGAGTACAAAATGTTGAGCAAAATAGAATCTGCATAGCGGTCGACAATGGAACCCTGGTGACGGGCGTCGAACTGACGGAATACAAAGTTTTTGCACAGATAATCCGCAGATTCTTCCATGTTGGATTGAATTGCAGAGCGCGGTATAAAAGCAACCAAAACCAAACTGCCCAATTGAAGAACCGTCAGGCAGAGAAAGATGGATATGTATAGTATTATTTGTTTCCAAACAGATTGTTTCATGTGCGTATATAAATCCTTATGCTTGCTTGATTTTGATATGAAATCACTTCTGTAATTATAGCAAATATTCTTGACATAGAACAGAGTTGTCCGTTATATTTTTTATATAGTTGTTTTAAGAGGAGGGAAAAGATGAAACAAAGAATCAGACAATTGCAGGCATTGATAATTTTGTTTGTCTTTATAATGCAATTTCTTTCGGATAGCACATGGATTACGGTATTTGCAGCAACTACCCACACGCTTCAGGATGGCGATACAGTGACCATTACAGATATTTCTACAGCGGATATCACCTATAATGTAATCAGCGGCGGTAAACTAATTGTTGCAGATGGAGGCAAGGTAGAAGGTGGGGTTGACCTCTCGTCCGTCGGTGAAATGGAAATTCAGGCCGGCGGTGAAGTGTCCGGTGAGATTAACACCATGCGAAAAGGTTCAAGTTATGCGGAGATAACTGTAAACGGAGCCGCAAACAAGATTGAGGCTGGTAGAAATTCAACAGTCACCGTATCAGGAAGCGTGTCTGATCTGCAGATGTATGATAACGTTACTGTGCATCTTAATTCGGCCAATATTACCAATCTGAGTACGAATGCAAATACGCCTTCGATTAATGTGTCCGGAACGGTTACGCTGAAGACTCTTTCATTATATCCGGAGGTTTTGGACTCCGGCAGTGATAATGCCAAGCTCTACGTGACGGAAGCGGTTGAGTTTTTGTCTAACGCATCGTCACCTTCTCATACAGCAATCGAAGTGACAGAGAGCACGCAGATAAAGAATACGGGTGGTGCATACGTAGATATCCTTTATAACGGATTGAAATACCCGATTGTGACAGTTGGTTCTGCAACAATTCAAGGGTTTTATAAGGCTGAGGCTCCAAGTCAGGTGCTTTTGGAAGAGGAAGCCGGATATACAACACCGAAGGCGGTGGAATTTACTGTTTCCAATGAAGGATTGGAAGATATTATGGTGGAACAGCCGTTCCCGGATAATTTTAATGTAGAAATGGGAGGAACAGCGGGACCTGTTCCGGATTATTATATTGTGCCGGCAGGAGAAAGCATTATTGCAACGGTTATTCCGAAAACAGGTAAAACAGTCGGCGAATATAGCGAAACAATCGAGATGAATCTGCTTTCTGTACGCGAGAGTGTAACCACCGGAATAAATGAGAATGTAGGTGCAATATCCTGCAGTCTGAACCTTGCAGTAAATCGTAAGCCGGGAGCGGGTTCTGTTCAGGTGTCTGATTCTTACTATGGCGGAACATATGATGTAACTCCAAGCTCGTCAACCAATGGTGTGTCAAACGTGAAGATAGAGTATAAGGAACAGGGAACAGAAGACAGCACCTACACAACAACAAAACCGAAAAAAGCAGGTAAATATGAGGTCCGTGCAACCTTCCCGCAAACAAGTGTCTATTCGGAAGTAGTGACGACAAAAGAGTTTGAGATTGCTTATCTTCCTGCACCGGAACAACCGTATTCCGTTAGCGGTACGAAGGGAGAGGGAGGATACCTTGTTGATAATATCAAAATTGTTCCGGCCAAAGGGTATTTGATAGCAAGCCGGTTGGACGGAAACTATGCGAAGTCATTAACATATAACGATGAGGTTAAGTTTATTTACCTTAAGAAGGCAGATACGGGCGAAAAGACAACAAAAATCAAGTTGGATTTGGCGGATACAAAGATCGATCAGAAAGCCCCGGTAATTAAAGGCGCGACAGACGGAAGTACGATCTACAAAGATAATGTGGAAATTACCGTAGCCGATGAGAATCTCAGTGAAGTGACGGTAAATGGCGAAAAAGTAAAATGCCGGGACGGAAAAGCAGAGGTGACACTGAATTCTGAGAATGGTTCGGTTAAATATGAAATTATTGCGAAAGATAAGGCCGGTAACAAAAAGAAAATTACAATTACGATGGCTTCCTCTTGGGTGGACGGAGGCGTTGTTCCAAACGAATCCAAGGTAAAATTGGTTAAAAATCAGCCGTATACCCTAGGTAGCGGAAAATGGAAGGTGGAAGGTGATACAACCTGTTATGCAGGCGGAAACCAATTCTATGTAAAGAGTGAAGGCACATTTGAATTTGTGCGACAGTAATAAAGATAGGTCAATGAATCATAATACAGCACCCGCAGGTGGTAAACCTGCGGGTGTTTTAGATGGGTCATAATCTATTTGATTTATCTGAAAGTGTCATGACTCGGAACTTCCTACTTTATCCTGGTGTTGTTTTAAGGATGCAAAACGCAGTAATTGTTTTCGGGATGAAATGCCGAGTTTGCTGTATATATTTTTGTTGTGATATTTCAGGGTGTTTTCTGTGATTCCTAAAATAGTTACAATTTCTTTGGCGGTTTTGCCCGATAAATACAAGTCATATACTTTATACTCGGCAGGAGTCAGTCTGCTCAGATTGCGGAGAAAGAACTCGTAATCTTCTAAAACGATTTCTTTTTTATATTCATCGGAAAGAAGTTGTATCTCGCTTTGTGCCAAGGCATATTCTTCAAGCGCTTTTTCATATGCTGATTTTGTCCGATGGGCTTCTTCTTCGGCTATTTTTTGAGAATTTTCCAAATCCCGCAGCTTTTGTTCGTAGAGAATATCTTTTTCTTCCAAAAAAGCGATTAAATCGTCTATTTCACGTATTTTTAAATTGCTGTCGGACACGTCCTTTGATTTAATCTGTTCAAGGCTTTTGATGATAGGTGCAATATACTTTTTACTTATGAAAATACTGTATATAAGTGCAAAAATCACGACAAAAAATATAACGCCGGCAGTTTTCATCCGGTCCTTTTCGAGCAGATTTTTATATTGCGCTTCTGTGAGCATAACCGCTACAGTAAAAACACTGTTTCCAAGTTGGATATTTTGTGTTCTGCCGATACATGTTTCGATACCGAGGTCAAATTCGGTGATGTTCTTTTTCTCCAAAGCTTCCATGTTGGAATCGGCAATATTATACCGGCTTGAGTTAAACTGTCCGGAATAGGAGCCCTGCTTTTCGTCAAGTAATGCACCGATAAGCTGTCCGAGTTTGTCGTCGCTTACTTTTTCGGATAATTGAAAATATAAATCGCTTACCTCAAAACCGCAGATACCGATGATATTGTCTTTTAAATCGCGGATAGGAACATAGACATATCTCGCCCTTTCCCAAGTGTCCGGGATTTCCGTGGTAGGACTAAGGATATAATGAGGGTTGTCTGCAAATAAAGAATTACTGTTGTTAAAAAAGTCCGTTTGCATTTCGTTCTGCCAGCCACTGTGGAATGTGAGATTGTGATTCTTTCCGGTAGTGTAAGAACCGCGGTAAAGAGAAATATCATTATTTACCGTGTTTTCCGAATAAATATTGATATATTTCAGATAGATACCATTGTAATACGGTGTCCGGGAGCGGTTGTTGACTGTCGTATCCAAGATATAAAATGCTCCGCTGGACGGGGCAAGCTGCATATTTAAATACACCACGTCATATAAGTGATTTTGTAAATCGGAAAGAGCATCCGGATTGTTTTCCAAAGCTTCAAAGGTGATGTCATTTTCTGTTAAATACTGCTGAATAGAGGATTCCAGCTGGTCGGAAAAGGAAATTGCATGGGCGGCAATGTTGTTGTAGTCACTCTCAATATTATTCGTATATGACAGCAGCTGTGTATCCAGTATCTCCATGATTTGGCGATCGGTAGGATTGGTAATCCCGAATAAATTGAACAGCAGAAGAATAAGGGATAAAACAATGGCAATGGCAGATATGATAAATAAATAAAAACGTCTGCGCATGGAAATAGTTTCAGTTTTGAGCTGATTTATAAACGCCTTTATTCTATTTGGCTGAATCGTTTTCATGTTTTGGTATTCCCCCTACTTTTCGGACAGACTTCTGAGTTCAGCAAGGGAAGACTTTGCAAGCTCGTTCAAAATAAGTTCAGAATCTTCTCCCTCAGAGACGCGTTTCCCATAATGAACATGTGCGGTCCGCAGGACAGCTTTTACATTATTTTCAAAGTCGTTTTGTGTATCGGAGGCTCCTTTGTAAAGCGGGAGCGGATAAAAAGCGTATGTTTGATTCATTTTATCCACGGCTTCATACACACTGTGATAGTTTTCGTTTTCAACAATAGAAATGTCATGAAACAGGGAGTCCATAGCTCCGTCACTAACCGGAAGATAACCGGCCTGTGTTACAAACTTGAGATTGTTATCATCTTCTGTCAGCCATTTGGCAAATATGTAAGCAGCCTGATTTTTGAGTTCATTGTCGCTTTTGATGGCAAAAAGTCCGCCGCCGCGATAAACGACCGCAGAAAAGTCATCCGCAAATACAGGGTATGGCAATGCTAAGGTAGTAATGGGTTCCGATGTGTTATCCGGATAAAAAACCTCTTCCGGTTGGTACAACACATCTGCAGTAGAACCTGTGTTGGCTATGATGTCGATAGTTTTCCATTTTGCGGCAGCATATCCATCGTCTAAACAGATTCCGCCGTGAATTGCTGCTTTGGCCAAAGGCAGCCAAATACGTTCAAAAGCATCGTCGTAAAGATTTAATTGGTTGTTTTTTACAAATTCGCTTTCATAGGATTTCATGCCGATATATGCATAGTTATAGTAATCATTCAGCTGAAGAAGATGTTTTCCGTCGGACCAGTCATAATAGTTGCTTGCAACTTCAAAAAGACTGTCAAAAGTCGAGAGATCGCTGACGGAAACACCGGTTTCGTCACAAAAACGATCAAACAAGGTTTTGTTGATGAAAAGTGCTTCGGTTGATTTGGCAATCGGAATCATCAGTAATTCATCATCAAAATACCCTTCCGATAAAAAATCATCATGAAACGCAGAGAGCTGTTCTTCTGTAAAATAATCATTCCATGAAAGAAGATTTTCCTCGCCGATAATTTCAACAACACGTGGATACGCAGTAAATAAATCCGGTAATTCCTCAGCACCCGGTTCTCCGCCGGCAGCTGCAGCCAATGCATGGTCGATTGCGGAGGAGCTTGTGACAGAAACCACGTTAATTGTAACACCGTTTTCTTTGCCGACAGTCCGATTAAACTCGTCGATTACCGTGTTTAACGGGGATGTAGTCTGGCTACCGTAAACGTGCCACATGGTAAGAGTGACAGGATTCTCCGGATTTGGTTTTTTTTGCTGTGAACAACCGAATAGATAAGGCATTATAATTACGAGGCAAATAAGTATTGCCGAAATTTTTTTCATTATTTTGTGTCCTTTCAAGATCAATTTTAAAATCATTTCCCACCCAAAATCCCTGTTTTTTAAATTTCCCACCCATTTTTATGTTTTTGGGTAGTGTGGAGCGGCATAAAAATTGATAATATACCATCGGCAGATTAGGTGCTGTATTTGTATTATGTCACAAGGTTTTGGCTGAGTCAACAGAGCGGACTTTGTAAGAAACAGCAAAATTTGCTGTTAAGAATTAAAAAAATAAGCACATGTGAAAGGAGTTCAAAATGGGAATTTTCGGAAAACTGTTTGAGAAGAAAGAATGTAGTGTTTGCGGAGGCGAGATTGGTCTGCTTGGAAACAGAAAATTAGAGGATGGTAATCTGTGTAAAGAATGTGCAAAAAAGCTTTCGCCATGGTTTGATGACCGTCGTCACTCTACGGTAGTCCAGATTGAGGAGCAGTTGGAATACAGAGAAGCAAATAAAGCAAAAGTTGAGGAATTTTGCGTTACCCGTACACTGGGAGAGGGTATGAAAGTCCTGATTGATGAGGATGCAGGTTTGTTCATGGTAACAGATTCCGGCCGTGTGAAGGAAACAAATCCGGATGTATTATCTTTTTCGGATGTGACCGGATGTATGCTCGATATTGATGAGGATTGTACGGAACTGATGCGTGAGGGTAAAGATGGCGAGGAAATCAGCTATAATCCTCCGAGATATGAATATGATTATGATTTTTATGTGACCATTCATGTACGTAATCCATATTTTGACGAGATCCGGTTTCGTTTAAATTCTTCCGATGTTACTGTGGAAGGAGGAAGCAGACAGAATACAGCGTCTGTTCGTCCGGGTCGTCCTTCTTTGAATCCGGGCGGCAGATTTGATCCTACACAGGATATGGAATATCGCAAGTATAAGAAAATGGGCGAGGAAATCGTAGAGGTCTTAAAAAATGTAAGACAACAGGCGAGAGATGAAAAAGTAGCAACGCAGGCTCCTAAAGTGGCAGTGATGTGTCCGCACTGCGGTGCACAGACGACAGTGACTGCCAACAAATGTTGTGAATACTGCGGTGGTGTTGTTGAAGGATAAGAGACAGAACAGGTAAGAGATAAAAAGTGGTAGTAGGAGTGAAAATTGTGAAAAAGAGAATTGGGAGTTTATTTCTATGCTTGGTACTGGTACTTGGTATGATGCCGGTCAATGTACTGCAGGTGTATGCAGAGACAGAAGATCAGGTTACAGAATCCGGGGTGAGTGCAAATGCAATTTTTGAAAACGAATCTGCCGAGGATGTAATGACGGTTTCCGATAATACATCCCCGATGCCGGAAGATACCGGTGATGAACTTTTTATGTTTACGGAACCGGTAATAGCGGAACCGGTAACCCCGGAGACGGCAGCAGCGGTAAACCCGCTGGCCAATCCGGTATATGTGGGCGGAACAGCTCTGCAATATGCAGGTGATTCCGTAGAAGGTACCGGAGGAGGAACGGCAACTTTATACATATCTTCGAGTGGTACTCCGGTGCTTGTGCTGGATAATTATGTGTATGAGGGAAGCGGCTATAAATATACTGACGGATGCTATGCGGGTATTTATTATGCCGACAGTGAACCGATGCGTATTATTTTAGGCACAAGTACAAGCGGAAAAGCATCTGAAAATGCCATCACCATAACTGCTGCAAATGCAACAGAAAGTTATGGAATATATGTTGACACCGGTTATACAAACAATTTATTTATTTTCGGAAGCAAAAATGATGCGGCTGACACATTAACGGTTACCGGAGGACCGGCAACTACGCAAAGCAGCGGTATAAAAGTAACGAATGGAATAAAGACTGTTTCCAATTCCAATTATGAAGATATATATACATCAGTAGATGCAGCATCTACGAGATTCTATATGGATGGTAACTTCACAGTAAATGCTATCGGCGGAACCGTAAGTGGTGAAGGTGCTTATAGTGTTGGCATGGATTTAGTTCAGGGTGCTGCTTGGAATGAGTCAGTTTTTGACAAAGGAACCTTCAATGCCACCGGCGGAGAAGCAAGCAAGGGTAAATCCTACGGAATAAGAAATAGTGTGGTCAATGATGCTACTAAGTTATATTTTGACTTTGCCGGAGCAACCGTAACTGCTACCGGCGGCACCGGCAAGAACGAGTCCTATGGTATTTCCTGTACCACACTTACTGTTTCCGGCGGTACCGTAAACGCCTACGGCGGAGATGCGGGAGCGGAAGGCTATGTGTCCCCTATCAGTTATGGTATCAGTTGTACGGATGCAACACTTTCCGGAGGAACCGTAAATGCTGTCGGCGGTAAGGCATCTTATGAAGGATCTACAACCACCACTTTTATGGCAAGTGCGTATGGTATTAAGGCAAATAACTCATTGGAAGTTTCCGGTGCCACGGTAACTGCCACCGGAGGAACATGCGGGGAAATCGTTTCGGGATCCGACAGTCAGTATAGTTATGGATGTTACTGTGACAATATTACTGTGTCATCCGGTTCCTTAACGGCTACAGGAGCAGATATGTTGTGGGAATGCAGTTCGCACAGAGTGAAAAAAAGCTATGGTATCCGCGGTGGTATTACCGCAACCGGCGGAACTGTTACCGCAACCGGAGGAAATACGATAAACGGTTATTGTTATGGTATTTATGCATCCGGTGATTGCAGCTTTTCCGGAGCGGCAAAGGTCACTGCAAAAACAAATGACGTAGCTACCGATGATTATATTTATGGTTTGTATGTTGCAAATAGTAAAACGATAACGGTAGCGGATACTGCTGAAGTAACTGTCGCTGTAGCAACAGAGCCCGTAGATTACGAGTCTTTCGGTATTTATTTTAACGGCACTTATACAGCAGAGAAAGTGGGTTATACGCAGACCGGAGGAACGGTAAATGTATCTGCTGTAACAGATCAAAGAACTTCATACGGTGCAAAATTTTATAATGCAAAGATTTCCGGAGGAACATTGAATGTCTCAAATAAGCGTGAAGCATTGTATGCAACAGATATGACGCTTACCGGAGGTGAGGTGAAAGGTACCTCTACCGGTGTATTGGCAGATAAAATATATTATGAGCCTAACGGAGTTGTTATTTCAACGCTTACGATGGAAGGCGGAAGTCTTATCGGAGTGGGCGGAGAAACCGTGCAGACTATCAGTTACGGGGTTAAAGTGAATACTGCGGTCATTTCCGGAGGTACTGTCACCGGCAACGGAGGACATGTGTCCAGCGAGACGATAAATGTTACGTCCTATGGAACTTACATAAAAACGTTAACTTTCTCCGGCGGAACGGTTACCGGAACGGGCGGCACTGCATCAAGTTCAAGTTATGGTGTCCGCATCGACAGTACAGCTACGATAAGCAATGATGCAAAGCTTGTAGGAACCGGCGGAATATCGGAGAGGTATTCCAGTTATGGTATCTCCGGAGATACGATTTCTGTTTCGGGCAGTGCTACGGTCACGGGAACCGGCGGTCAGGCAGCAGAAGAGAGCAGAGGAATTTACGTCGGAGAGGCTCTGAACATGAGTGAAGGGTCAAGCGCCAAGGTAACCGGTATCGGTGGAAAAGGCGACAGCAGTATAGGACTATACATATCAAGCGACAGCTCTTCTCTTTCAGGCGGAACTCTGACATTAGAAGGCGATTCATCCTATACAACAGAAAGTTTGGGTCTGTATACATGGTGTTATGATTTTGTGCTGAATGGCACGATTATGACAGCAAAAGGTTACACGAGTGCTGTCGGCGGCAGTGATAAATTTGTAAAATCCGAAGCAATTGTGGCAGACGCTGACAGAGACGGTTTAAATGCAAAGACGCTTCCGTACGGAAACCACCTGGTTTCTTCCCTTTCGCAGTATAAGTATTTGAAAGCAGGTACGTATACGGGACTGGGCGTAGAACCGGTGAAGAGAGATATTTCTGATGCAGTGATTACGCTCGGAGATAAACTGACCTATAACGGCTCGGAGCAGACGATGGTTGTTAAGTCTGTGGTGCTTGGCGGCGAGGACCTGCTGGCAGCAGGCGATGTAACGGTTACGGGAAACACGGTAACGAATGCAGGAACATACACCTTGGCCGTAACTGCCAATGAAGAGAGTAACTATGAGGGAATAATTGAAAAAGATTTTACTGTGGCACGTTTGCTGATCACCCCTACGGTAGAGGTGAGCGGAGCGCCATATACCTATCTTTCCACTGTGGAATCTTCTGCTGTTACGGTAAAACACGGTGAGACCGTACTGGTGGAAGGGGTAGATTATAGCATAGATGTAACTTCTACCTATAATGTCGGTGAGAATAAAGGATATGTTTTTGTCCGCTGTGAAGAGAGCAGCAATTATAATTTTTCTTCGTTTTATAGCTATTTCACGGTAATAAAGGCAGAAAATTCGGTTGAGATGGCAACATCGTTCAGTGTAATACGCGGGGGCAATGATGTTGAGCTTGCGTATACAGGTAACAAGACAGGTATCCGGCCGAGTTTCTCTTTTGTAGGCAATGACTTGGGATGTACAATATCGGCCGGAGGTACCTTGACATCCGGAGATACCGTAGGTACAGTGACGGTTTGTGCGACTTTTGAGGGAAATGAGGGTTATAACGAAACGACAAGAACGATTACGGTAACGATAACAGAAAAGAAGACCGCAGAGCTTGCGGTTACGCAAAATGATGCAACTTACAATTATGATGACACGACCTATATTCCGAATGTGTCTTTTGCATCACCGGGGACGGAGATTCATAAGACGGTAGAATATGAAGGAACCGTATGGAACGGTGAGGCTTATGTAAGAAGTGGGACAAAACCAACGCAGGCCGGCGAGTATACGGTGTATGTAACCTACGAAACGAGGGATACCATTTATACAGGAAGTGATGAGTTTATCATTAAGCCAAGGAGCGTTTCTGTCGTGTCGGTTACGCTCGGAGAGGATTTGACTTATAACGGAACGGCACAGACCAAGACGGTTACGAGAGTATATAATTCGGAGTATGAATTTTCGGAAGAAGAGTATGAGATAACGGACAACGTGAAGACCAATGCCGGAAACTATTATTTGAAGATTGCGTTCAAGGGAAATTTTACCGGAGAGAAGGAGGTTTTATTTGACATTGCAAAGGCAACGCCACAGCTTTCCGATTTCGAGATACCGGTGCTTTCACCGGTAGACTACACCGGAGAGGAAATTAATGTACCTCTTCCGACTTCCGACAAATCCGGTATGGGAGAAATATATGTACAGCAATATGTAAAAAATGCCGGTGAATATGAGCTTACCTTCGGTGTATACAGTGGAGATAACTACGAGGCGGCCGAAGGATTTTTGTACGGTACCTTAGTCGTAAATAAAGTTTATCGTCCGATTACCGTAAGAGATGCCATTGTCGGTATCAACGGCAAGAAAATAAATCTGGAGGACAGAGTAGAAGGAGAAGAGGGCGTTACCACAAACTACTGTATTAAAGAGGAAACGGAAAGTCTTGGTTGTGAGATTAATTCCGGATTCCTTACCTCCGGAGCTGAGGCAGGAGAAGTAACGGTGCAGGTAACTGTTGCAGAGGATGATAATTATCTGGAAACAACCAAGGAGTTTACGGTTACGGTTGTAGAAGTAGGCGGCGTTGCAATCAGCGGTTATGTGGAAAGCTCCGGTAGCAGAAGTGATGAAAATACTATTCAACTGCTTCAGGATGGAGAGGTAAAACACGAGATAATTAAAAAAGGTGATGCCATAATGTATCTCTTCGATGGCGTGGCAGCAGGCACTCATATTTTAAGAGTCAGCAAAAAAGATCATGTAACTTATGAGAGAGAAATTACGGTGGCATCGGAGGATTTGACACATGTAGATGTGCAGCTGGTGTATATGATCGGCGATGTTGCAGCAACCTGTGGAGAGTTTCCGTCCCTGCTCACAGTGGGAGAAAATCTGCCTGCTCCGGATTCCGGATTTGTTTATACGACAGAGCCGGGCGAAACAGTTTTGGATGCAAACGGTGTGTGGCAGAAGAAAAACGGAGAGGACTGGGGAGAAGTATCCGGAGAAATTGAGGCCGGAGCTACCTACCGCTATAAGACAACTCTGAAGATGGACGGGGAGAATACGACCTGCACGCTTGCAGATACGGTTACCTTAAAAGTGAATGACATTTCATGGACCGTTGATTATGACACGATGCAAAACAGCAAAAAGACAGATGCATATGTTACGGTCTATTCACCGGAAATCGTCGGAGCATGTATTGTATCCTTTGCAGCAGGCGGCGGCACCGGAACGATGGCGTCTGTAACCGGAGTTCTCGGAGAATATACACTTCCGGAATGCGGATTTACCGCGCCTTCCGGAATGAGGTTTAAAGCATGGAGCGTAGGCGGTGCGGAAAAGGCTGTCGGAGATATGGTTGATATTACGGCGCATACAATCATCACTGCTGTTTGGGAAGAAATCCCGCACGTTCATGTATTTGACCGGAAAGTTGCAACAGATGACTACAAAGCATCGAACGCAACCTGTAAGGTGAAAGCAAGATTCTATATGTCCTGTGAATGTGGAGAAAAAACAGCAGAAACCTTTGAATATGGCAATCTTGCAGCCCATACCTATAATGCAGGTGTTGTGACAAAACAGCCGACAGAGACCGAAACAGGTATCAAGACATATACCTGTAGCGTATGTGGGGCAACCAAGACGGAAGTACTTTCTGCAGTAGGTAAGAAACCGGCGCCGAAAGGTGAAACAGTCAAGGATAAAAAAGGAGTCAGTTATAAAGTTACCAAGTCAGATGCAAAAAACGGAACCGTGACGTATAAAAAACCAAACAGTAAGGTGAGCGGAAGTGTTACCATTCCGAATACTGTTACAATAGACGGTATTGTATATAAGGTAACGGCCATCGAAGCAAATGCGTTTAAAAAGAATAAAAAGATTACGAAGGTAACAATCGGAAGTAATGTAACTTCCATCGGAAAGAATGCATTTACGGGATGTACAAAATTGACATCCGTTACCATTGACAAGAAAGTAAAGACAATCGGAGCCGGTGCATTTTCGGGATGTAGTAAACTGAAAACCTTAAAAATCGGATCTGCGGTAACTACTATAAGTGATAAAGCTTTTTATAAGTGCACGGCGCTTACCACAGTTACGATTCCGTCTAAAGTGTCCAAAATCGGTAAGTCAGCTTTCTATGGTTGTAAGAAACTGAAAAATATTACAATCAAAACAACGAAACTTACAAGTAAAAAAGTAGGAAGCAGTGCATTTAAAGGAACTCCGAAAAATGCAACGGTAAAGGTACCGAAGAAATCTTTAAAAGCTTATAAAAAATTCCTTGTGAAAAAAGGAATTCATAAGAAAGCCAAAATTAAATAAAAAATTTGTCGTAGGGAGCTCAGGCTCCCTTACGACGTTGTAAGAAAACAGAGGGATGTAATGAAGAAATTTTTTTTGATTATATGGATGATATGTTTTATAGGCGTATGCGCAGCATGCGGAAAGGAAAGTGCACAACCGACAAGCGTACCGGAAACTGCAGAAGATAATACATCGGAAAGAGAAACAGTGGAAATTGATGATAAAGAAGAATTGCAAGAAGATACTTCAAGCGAAAATGAAGAAGTAGTTCAGTTGCCGCAGATATTGTCTTTGCAGGAGTCGCGTAATGCGAGATATGAAGGAATCAATGATTTTGAGAAATTATTGCTGATCAGTGAGTTTAATAATGTGACTTTTTGGGAAGGCGCAGACAAGTATCCGGAAATGAATCGCACATTGTCTGAGATAGAAGGTATGCAAACTCGTACCTTGGAAGAGGAGGCAGACAATATGTTAAGTTTTGCCACGGAGATGGGAATGTTGGACGGAGATGCAGAGAATTTTGAGACACAGATTTCCTCGTTGGATGTGCAAGTCAGAAGAGCAGACAGTATCGTGTTAAGTTACCTGACCGATTCCTATGCGGACTATGGTTTTATTGAAGATTTCAGAGGATTGCAGGGAAGTAACTATGATGTGCAGACAGGGAAGGAATTGCTTTTGGCGGATGTCATCACGGATATGGAAACGATTCCTGCAGCTGTACTCAAAGAGTTGAATAGCCATCTTTGGGCCGGTGAAGGTTATTCGGAAAACGTAGTAGGGGACTATTTCAAAAATACGCCGGAGGATGGCATCAGTTGGACACTGGATTATAATGGAGTAACTTTCTATTTTGGAGACGGAGATCTCGAAGAACCGGGAAATGGCTGTTTGTCAGCAACCGTTTCTTTTGCGGAGTATCCGGAACTGTTTCATGAAAAGTATACAAACGTCCCGGAGTCGTATATGGTGGAACTTCCGTTGGATCATTCTTTTTTTACCGATTTAGACGGGGACGGAACATTAGAGGAATTGAATTGTTCAGGAGTTTATAATAAAACAGACCGCTTCTATTCGCAGCTTGGAATTTATACGGATTCTGAAGGTTCTTTTCATTATGAGGACCTGTTTGCATATGGTTTTCAGCCATACTATGTAAAAACAACGGATGGAAACCATTATATTTATCTGTTCTGTGAGGAAAGTGAAAGCGGAAACCGACAGATGATGCTGGTCGTATACAACGTAAACGGTGGCGCGCTTACAAGAATCGGAGATATGAATATTGCACCGGCGTATATATCTTCCGATCACTTTGTATTGCCGCTTAATCCGAATCATATGCTTTTGGACAATTATGACAGTCAGGCGCAGGATTCAGAGTATTACATGGTCGGAGCGGATGGTATGCCTGTGCCGGAAGAGAATTCTATTCAGGAGGGAAGCGCGGAATATTATGACGTGGAACCGGATCCGGAGAATGCTATGGATATAGAAAGTCTGGATCCGGTGGAAGCGAAAGATCCGCTTCTTGAGCAGATACCGGATACCTATTATGCGTATATGATGGTGAATCCACAATCCGGAGAGACCGTCTATTACCCGAAATTTACTCTGCAGTTGTCAGAGGACGGAACCGGCTACTTTGAAACAGAAGATGACTATCTTGAAGTTTTGTGGTATGTTGAGACTGACGGGACAATAACATTGAAAGGGAAGGAACTATATTATTATTTGACACCGTATAAAGACGATTCCCTTGGATTTGAGAAGTTGTGGTTCAGTATGCATATGAATGAAAGATTGCTATGGATTTATTAAGAGGGCATGCAATGAAAAAGACAAAAATATGTTTCTACTTATTATTTTTTCCATACATACTATTGCTTATCTACGGAGTAATAAGTGCACATGAAGGCTGTGTAGTAGGATTTTTTGGGGACCAGACCCCGATTTACGGTGTAGATGCCTTCCAATGGATTCTTGTTGTGGGATGGATGGTATATTGGTATTTCTGGGCGCTTTGCCTGATTGGTCAAATCGTATTGCTCATATGGGAAAAAGTAAAAAACAAAGGGAAGATTACGGTTTGTATTGTGAGCATGATAGTGGTATATACCGGTTGTACTTTGGCGGGGTATGGTTTGAGTTTTATAGTTGGGGGCGGACAATGACAGAAAACGAAAATACATGGGATAAGCTATTGCAAATAAAAACAGCCGGTCGGGATGATACAAATTCCGACCGATACCGTTACCCGTATGAACCATCGCCGTATAGTGTTCTGATGCGTTTGACAAATAGTGGATTTATTCAAAAAACGATGTGGTTTTAGACTTAGGATATCTTTCCGATTTCGATGTTGATAGCCAAGGAATTTGATAAGGAGAAAAATATCATGTATGGAATTTTGAGCAACATTTTATCAGATAAGAAAGGTGAAACAATATTTTCGTGTTTTGGAATTTGGCATCTTTGCTATTTGCTTGCGGTGAGTGTTGTAATTACATCCGTTATATTATATGCAAAAAAGAAAGAAAAGTCGCAACGTCAAAAGTTCAGTTCTTACTTTATCAATTGTGCGTTTGCTATATATATTGCTGATTTCTTTCTTATGCCATTTGCTTACGGAGAAATCGATATTGAAAAATTACCATTTCATGCATGTACTGCTATGTGCGTTATGTGCTTTTGGTGCAGATACCATCCTTTTTTAAAAAAATTCAGACTGCAATTTACTATGTTGGGGTTTGTTTCGAACTTAGTGTACTTGATTTATCCGGCCGGATTGATGTGGTATCAGGTTCATCCTCTTTCTTATCGGGTAATTCAGACATTGCTATTTCACGGAATTATGGCAGGATATGGATTGTTGGTGCTTTTATTTGAGGATAACAAAAGAGAATGGAAGAAAGACTTAGTAGTTGTGGCTGCCATGACCGCATGGGCTCTTTTGGGAAATACTTTGTACAACGGACAGGCTTGGGGAAAGACTCATTTCTTTAATTGGTTTTTTGTGGTACAGGATCCGTTTTATATTTTGCCGGAGCGCATTGCACCGATAATCATGCCATTTTTAAATATAGCTTTGTTTATGGGAGTAGAGACAATGTTGTATGTTGTTTGTCTCGTCAGAAAGAACGATAAATCAGCTTGATAAGGGTGTTTTGATGTAATTCTTATCAGGAATTGGAAGAAGAATATCAGACTCTGATAGACAGAGACGAAGAACTGAAATTCGGAATTGTTGTATGCGATGTGAATAATTTGAAAAAAATTAATGACACTATGGGACATAAAGCCGGTGATGAACTTCTGCAGTTTGTTTTCCGCCTTTTGCACAATATGTTTTCACACAGCACGATATATCGCATCGGAGGAGATGAATTTGTAGTATTATTAAAAGATGAGGATTATAAGGAGAGAATAAATTTATTTAATAGATTGCGACAAACAATCCTTAATAATCAAAATACCGGCAATCAGAAAAGCTCGTCTGGATTCGTTTTTTAGAGTATTCCAAGTAGGGTCCGGAAAGGGACATATCTTCTTTTGTGATATAAGATATGATTTTTCGCGATGGGATAAGCAAGTGGTAGATAATTATGGACTTCCGTCAGAATATATGTACAATGCAGGCGGAATCTGGGAGGAAAGGATACATCCGGATGATAGGGAAAACTATCATAACCGCGTGGAAGAGGTTTTCAATGGGGTCAAAGCGGAGGAATTGCTATGCCGGGATTTATTAAAAGTGGTAAAAGAAACAGAATTAATGACTGAGGAGAACAAAAATAAATTGATATTTTATGTTTTGGGGTATATACTATGTATATACTAATGGTGTGGAGGTTATTATATGCAAGCACAGGTAAAAGAATGGGGTAATAGTCAAGGAATCAGGTTACCAAAAGAAGTATTGAAAAGTGCAGGAATTGCATTGAATGAGATTTTAGATGTCACGGTATCGAATGGAGTAATAACTTTAGCGAAACCATTCCGTCATAAAACATTGGAAGAAAGAGCGGCTGAGTTTGATGGAAAGTTAATGCTGGATGGTGAATATGATTGGGGTGAACCTGTCGGAAGAGAGGTATGGTAATGGAATTGCTGCATCAAGGAGAAATTCTTAAAATTGAAAAAATAAAACATCCCGTATTGGTAGTTAGTAAGGATTTCTTTAATTCCAGTGGTGAAATAATAGGATGTCCAATTATTACTAATTCTAATCCAGGACCTCTTCATATATGGATGGCTACGGAGGAGAATGAAGGTTATATACAATGTGAAAAACTTGCATTGTTGGATTTGTCGGTTCGCGGATATAAGAAAGTGGATAGATTGCCAATTTCAGAAATGATTAATGTATCTGATGCTATTCAGGGTATTTTTGAATACATTTGATACGAGATCCAAGAAGAATGAAAGTAACGAAAAGATGTATGGAAAGATTTGTATGGTCGGTGATAAAGAAGAGGAGATCCAGATAGCGCAACAGAAATCCCCCTCCTTGTCATATTCCATCCTACCCCTCGCATACATTGTAAAAACAATGATTTCAGGGGGAGACTTTGAAACAATATATCGAGGAGCGGGCAATCGGCATCGCCAACTACATTATCGAGCAGAACGCCACCGTACGCCAGACGGCGAAGGCGTTCGGGGTGAGTAAGAGTACGGTACATGCGGTTGTAACAATGGGGAACGGTTACAGGCGGCGCTGTATTGGGCGATTGAATAGATGGAAATAAGGTTATAAAAAGCGTAGTACCGGATGAGGTGCCACGCTTTTCTTATTAATTATATTGTAATTGTATCATTTTGTGCATGTTTTGTGTGATATATGGTATGTATTTCCGGTATAAAAACCAATATAATCAGTATTGTAAAGAGGTTACAACAACACACACACTTTTAAGGAGGTAATTTTTATGAAAACAGTACAGATTTCTATCAACACCGTAGAGAAGGTAAAATCTTTCGTCAATGCGATTACAAGATTTGAGAATGACTTTGATTTGGTTTCAGGAAGATACGTTGTGAATGCGAAGTCAATCATGGGTATTTTCAGTCTGGATATCAGAAAACCGATTTGCTTAAATATCAATACGGAAGAGAATACAGATAAAATTCTTACTGCATTATCTCCATATATGGTATAAAAAATTCTTCACACAGAAAGAGGCAGCGTATGAAATATCATACGTTGCCTCTTTTTTATGAGTTAATATTCTTTCGATATTCAGAAGGAGACAGACCTTTTACCTTTTTAAAAATACGGCTGAAGTATAAAGGATTGTCATAACCAACAATTTCTGCAATTTCTGTGACATTATAGGTAGAATCATGCAATAGGATTTCTGCGTTATAGATTCTTTTTGACAAAATATACTGCATCGGCGTGGAACCGGTACAGTGTTTGAAGTTGCGGATAAACCAACTGACACTGAAATGATTATTTTGTGCATATTCCTCAATGCTGATTTCTTCACTGTAATGCTCGTTAAAATATAAAGTTGCTTTGTCAATTTCCTCTATGATATGAGTATTGTCTGTTTTCAATGAATCTGTAAAATATCGCTGAAGCATGATAAAAATTTGTCTCAGATACATTTCCAGCATTTCTGCATAATTTTCTTTGCACATTTGCAATTCGTTTATCATGGAACGGAACAGGTTTTTATAATCAAGACCGGAGCCGCAGTAAAAAACTTTTTTATCATCGGTTATTCCGTATGACCGTAGAATGTTTGTGACATTTCCGCCGGTAAAGTGAACCCAGTATACTTCCGTTTGATCTTCACCGTAGTATTCATATTTTTGAGGTTCTTTCGGACGATAAAGCACCATGTGACCGGCAGTTACAATTTGTTCTTTCCCATTAAAGTGAAAATGTGCTTTTCCGGATGCAATATAAAGTAACTGAAAGTCACGTCGTCCTCTCGGCCTCCAGGTGGGCAATTTCGGTCTGGTATAAAGGTGGTATGTTCCGCAGCTGGTTACAATTAAGGGCTTCGATTTGTCCTTTATGTCCAATGTCGAATTGTTAAGGTAGGCATTATTTGTATACATGAAATCCCTCCGCGACAACTTTTTATTGATTGTATCATTTTGTGCATGTTTTGTCCAATATATGATATGGATTTGGGGTGCCGGTTTTTCTATACTGATTATAACAAAATAACGCAATGACGTTTAAGGAGGTACGTGAATTATGGAGGAAAGGAAATACCTGAAATGGTACAACATGGTGGGTTACGGATCAGGAGATGTTGCAGGAAATGTAGTGTATGCATTCTTATCTTCTTTCGTAATGATTTATTTGACCAATACGGTCGGATTGAATGCAGGAATTGTCGGAACAATTATTGCAGTATCAAAAATTTTTGACGGAATTACAGATGTGTTTTTTGGAACGATGATTGATAAGACAAAGAGCAAAATGGGTAAGGCAAGGCCGTGGATGTTCTGGGGGTTCTTTGGATGTGCACTGACACTCTTCGGGGTATTTGCAATTCCTGCTGACATAGGACAGAAAGCACAGTATGCTTGGTTTTTCATTGCTTATACTTTGCTGAATGCAGTATTTTACACAGCAAATAATATCGCATATTCAGCGCTGACAGCACTTGTAACGAAAAACAGCAGAGAACGTGTACAGATGGGTTCTTTCCGATTTATGTTTGCGTTTGGAACGAGTTTACTTATCCAGACAATTACAGTCGGAGCGGTAGATGCACTTGGCGGTGGAGCAGAAGGATGGAGAGCAATTGCAATCATTTATTGTATCGTCGGAGTTATTACGAATACAATTGCTGTATTTTCTGTTAAGGAACTTCCGGAAGAAGAGCTTGACAAAGAGAATATGGATGATGAAAAGAAAGATGATAAACTCACACTTCTTCAAGCGGCAAAATTATTGTTCACAAATAAGTACTATGTTATGATTTGTGTAATCTACATTCTTCAGCAGTTGTACGGAGCAATGATAAATATCGGTATTTACTTCATGACCTATGTGCTTTGTAATAAAAATTTATTCGGCGTATTTTCATGGGCGATTAATATACCGTTAATTATCGCACTTGTATTTACTCCGACACTGGTGACGAAGTGGAAAGGAATGTATAGGTTAAACAAATACAGCTATATGCTTGCAACGGTTGCACGCCTTTTGGTGGTTGTTGCAGGTTATATGGGAAGTGTTCCTTTGATGCTGCTATTCACAGCAGTTGCAGCACTGGGACAGGGACCTTGGCAGGGAGATATGAATGCAGTAATTGCTTCTTGTTCAGAGTATACATATCTTAAGACCGGAAAAAGAATTGACGGGTCCATGTACTCTTGCACATCATTAGGTGTAAAAATCGGTGGTGGTATTGGTATGGCGCTCTCAGGCTGGATGCTTGACCTGAGCGGATTTGTCAATGGTGATGCAGCAATCCAACCGGACAGTTGTATTCAGATGATGTACTTTATGTATCTTTGGCTCCCATTCATTTTGGATTTGCTTATCACAATTGTCCTTTCATTTATGAATGTAGAGGAGACAAACAGAAAATTAAGGGAGAGATAGTATGAACGCAGATATTAAATGGTTAGATAACCCGGAAGTATTCAGAGTAAATCAAATAGATGCACATAGTGATCACGCTTATTATCTGAATTACACAGATTTAGAACAAAAGAATAGTGGGCTGATACAGTTATTAAACGGATGTTGGGATTTCTGTTTCAGCATAAATGCAAAAGAAAGACCGGTAAATTTTTATGAAGAAAGCTTTGATGTGAGTGGTTTTGATAAAATCATGGTTCCGGGACATATCGAAATGGCCGGCTATGATAAAATCCGTTATATCAATACGATGTATCCTTGGGAAGGAAAGAAGTACCGCAGAGGAGCTTATTCTTTGGAAAACGCCGGTGATGGCGCAGGAATGTTCAGTGAGGCAGAGTACAACCCGGTAGGTTCTTATGTGACAAGATTCGATTTGTCAGAAAATCTGCGTGGCAAACGCGTTCATATTTGTTTTGAAGGCGTAGAGCAGGCAATGTATGTATGGCTGAATGGTGAGTTCGTAGGTTATGCAGAGGACAGCTTTACACCATCTGAATTTGATTTGACACCGTACATCAGAGAAAAGAACAATGTGTTGGCGGTGGAAGTGCATAAAATGAGCACTGCAGCCTTTTTGGAAGATCAGGATTTCTTCCGTTTCTTCGGAATTTTCAGAAATGTAACGCTCAGAGCAATTCCGGATACACATATGCAGGATATGTGGATTCAACCGGTTTTAAATCAGGACAATGAAAGTGGCGTAATAACAGTAAATGTAAAAGTGTCTGCGGTCAAGGAAGGTACAAAGAGTGCTAAATTTGTTCTTGCAGATCAATCCGGAAATAAAGTATTAGATAAAGAAATTGCACTGACAGATGCTGCAGGAACTTCAGAAGGCAGCATGAAAGTGGATGTTGATAAGGTGATCCCGTGGGATAATCATAACCCATATTTATACAGCACTTACATTGAATTATATGAAAACGGACAGCTTGTGGAAGTAGTTCCGTACAAAGTTGGATTCCGAAGACTTGAAATCATTGACAAGGTAATGCAC
Organism: Lachnospiraceae bacterium; assembly: GCA_017482005.1. The sequence continues at coordinate 55,692 of JAFUOI010000006.1, read as the reverse complement.
TTAAACGGTAAGAGATTAATTCTTGTCGGTGTGAACAGACATGAATGGAGCGCAAAGACCGGACGGGTAATCGGATTGGAAGAAATGGTTTCCGACATGAATTGCATAAAGAGAAATAATATCAATGCAGTAAGAACGTGTCACTATCCGGACCAGATTCCTTGGTACTATATGTGTGATGAAGAAGGTATTTATCTGATGTCGGAGACAAACCTGGAAAGTCACGGTTCCTTTCAAAAGTTGGGTGCCATCGAACCATCCTGCAATGTACCGGGATCTATTCCAGAGTGGAGAGAAGCGGTCATCGACAGGGCAAGAAATAACTTCGAGACGTTCAAGAATCATACTTCTTTGTTATTCTGGTCTTTAGGCAATGAGTCTTATGCCGGCGATGATATCGAAGCGATGAACAAATACTTTAAGGATAAGAACGACGGCAGATTGGTTCATTATGAGAGCTCCTATTATAACAGAGCATATGAAGATACCATTTCCGATATGGAAAGCCGTATGTACGCAACTCCGGCGGATGTGGAAGATTATCTGACAAACAGTGCAAAGAAGCCGTATATTTTATGTGAGTTTATGCACGACATGGGTAACTCCATGGGTGGTCTTGGATCTTACATGAAGCTGATTGATAAATACGATATGTATCAGGGCGGATTTATCTGGGATTTCATTGATCAGGCAATCTTAGTAAAAGATGAAGTGACAGGAAAAGAAGTTCTTCGCTACGGCGGCGACTTCGAGGACAGACCGGCGGATTATGAATTTTCCGCCAACGGAATTGTTTTTGCAGATAGAAGAGAAAAACCGGCAATGCAGGAAGTGAGGTATTACTATGGAAGGTACATCTAAATCATTGAGAGTTGTATATGGCGATTTCACACTCGGCGTTCATGGAGAGGGGTTTGATTACATTTTCTCTTATGCCCAGGGCGGACTGGAGTCACTTGTAAAAAACGGATATGAATGGCTTTACCGCTGTCCGAAACCGACATTTTGGAGAGCGCTTACCGATAACGACAGAGGAAGCAAATTTCATATTAAGAGCGGAAGCTGGCTTGCAGCGGATATGTTTATTGATTGTAAGGACGTAGAGGTGATTACCGACGGCGTATCACAGGGAAAGCCTTGCGCTCCGGAAAACAATAAATACGGCGGGGATGTGTTTGCAGATGAGGTTACCGTGAAATACACATATGAAACAGTAACAACACCTGCAACAACGGTAGATGTGACATATCATGTTGGAGAAAAAGGAAAAATCACAGTAAATGTTTCCTACAAAGGCGCAAAGGGATTGCCGCAGCTTCCGGTATTTGGATTAAGGTTTATCATGCCGACATTGGCAGATAAATATATGTATGAAGGACTGTCCGGGGAAACTTATCCGGATCGCATGGCAGGAGCGGTAAAAGGGGTGTATGAAATAGATGATTTGAGTCTGACGCCTTACCTTGTGCCACAAGAGTGTGGTATGAGAATGGATACCGATTGGCTGGAAGTAACAAGACATACCAGTCTTGATAACAGCAGAAAAGACAATTCGGATCAGGTTTTAAGAATTGAAAAAGAAAAAGATACATTTGCATTCTCCTGCCTTCCTTATACAGCAAGTGAGATTGAGAATGCGATGCACCAGGAAGAGTTGCCGCCGGCCAGAAGAACTGTACTTTGTGTCTACGGAGCAGTAAGAGGTGTCGGAGGTATTGACAGTTGGGGAAGTGATGTGGAATCTGCGTATCATATCAGTGCAGAAGAAGATATCACATATTCCTTTGTAATTTGTTAGAAAAAAGTGAGGTATTGGGATGAAGACAGAAGGTATGATAAAGGCAATTGAACATGGGGATTTGGATGAAAGACTGTTGGATATTTACGTAGATGCTGCGAAACTTGCATATCAGAAAGAGCGCTATGTAAAAGCCATAAAGAAATTTGAAAGCCACTACGGCGCGGGGGAAGCAGAGCTTTTCAGTGCGCCGGGAAGAAGTGAAGTGGGAGGAAATCACACAGATCACCAGCATGGAGAGGTGCTTGCTGCGTCCATCAATCTGGATACGATTGGTGTAGTAAGAGCAACGGATGATCGTCAGATCAGAATCATTTCGGATGACTACGATGAAGTGGTTATTTCTTTAGATGATGCGGAAGCAAAAGAAGAAGAAAAAGAAACGACGAAAGCACTGATAAAAGGAGTTGTTGCCGGATTTGCGGAGGGCGGACATAATGTAGGCGGATTTTGTGCATATGCCACCAGTGATGTACTGATCGGAGCAGGATTATCTTCATCCGCAGCTTTTGAGACCTTAATCGGAACGATACTTTCCGGTTTGTATAACGAGATGAGTGTGTCTGCGATTGAAATTGCAATCATCGGACAGTATGCAGAAAATGTATATTTCGGAAAACCTTGCGGTCTTATGGATCAGATGGCTTGCTCTGTCGGAAATCTGGTACACATTGATTTTGAAAACCCGAAAAATCCGAAAGTTGAGAAATTGGATTTTAATATGAGTGAACATGGATACAGTTTATGTATCACAGATACGAAGGGTTCCCATGCAGATTTGACGGATGAATATGCAGCAGTTCCGAAGGAGATGAAAGCAGTAGCTAACTATTTCGGAAAAGAGGTACTCCGCGATGTTACTTATGACGAGGTTGTAAAAGAGATAGCCCTGCTCAGAAATACACTGGGTGACAGAAGCGTAATGAGAGCGATGCATTTCCTTTGTGAAAATGAGAGAGTGGCGAAAGAAGTAACTGCCTTAAAAGCAGGGGATATGAATCTGTTTTTGGAGAATGTAAAAGCATCCGGTGATTCGTCATACAAATACTTGCAGAATGTCTATTCCAATCATGATGTCGAGCATCAGAATGTTTCGGTTGCACTCATGATGAGTGATATTTTGCTGAGGACAGAAGGTGTAAGCCGGGTTCATGGCGGTGGTTTTGCAGGAACAATTCAGGCATTTGTAAAAAATGATTTTGTAAAAACCTATAAAGATCATATGGATCATATTTTCGGAGAAGGTTCATGTAAAGATTTGAGAATCCGGAAATATGGTGGTATCAAGGTGTTATAAGAGGAGGTTATAGGTGATGAGAATTTTAGTGTTAGGCGGAGCCGGTTATATCGGTTCCCATACGGTTTATGAGCTGATTGATGCAGGACATGAAGTAATTGTGATCGATAATCTGTTAACCGGATTTAAGGAAGCAGTTCACCCGGAAGCGAAATTTTATGAAGGAGATATTCGCGACAGACAATTTTTAGATGATGTGTTTGAGAAAGAGCAGATTGACGGAATTATTCATTTTGCTGCAAGCTCACAGGTCGGAGAGAGTATGACAAATCCGCTGAAGTATTACAGCAATAACCTTTGCGGAACCGAAGTGCTTTTGGAAAGCATGGTTGCGCATGGCATTGATAAGATTGTATTTTCATCTACAGCAGCAACCTATGGAGAGCCGGAAAATGTTCCTATTTTAGAAACAGACCGGACACTTCCGACAAACTGCTATGGAGAGACGAAGCTTTCTATGGAAAAAATGTTCAAATGGACATCCAAAGCACATGACCTACGATATGTATCACTCAGATATTTCAACGCATGCGGAGCACATCCAAATGGCAAAATCGGAGAAGCACATAACCCGGAGACACATTTGATACCGCTTATTTTACAGGTTCCAAACGGAAAACGTGAGTATATTTCCGTGTTTGGAAATGATTACGATACAAAGGACGGTACTTGCATCAGGGATTACATTCATGTAAATGATCTGGCGCAGGCCCACATTCTTGCAATGAAATACTTAGCCGAAGGCGGCGAAAGTGATATTTTTAACCTCGGAAACGGAGTTGGATTTACAGTAAAAGAAGTTGTTGATGTTGCAAGAGAGGTGACAAAGCATCCGATTCCGGCAAAGGAAGAGGCGAGAAGAGCCGGAGATCCATCGTCTCTTATCGCATCCAGTACAAAGGCGAAAGAGATTCTCGGCTGGAAACCAAAATATGCGGATTTGCATACCATTATCGAAACAGCTTGGAAATGGCATGTAAATCATCCGAACGGATACAAATGATTTTTGGGGAGGTATTGACATGAATCAATTAATATCAGAACTTGTTACATATGGTATGAATTGTGGTTTGATTGATGCAGGAGATAAAGTGTACACCGTCAACAGACTTTTGGAATTGTTTGAGTTAACTGCCTTTGAATGGGTTGATACAGACGCAAGAGCTTTAAATGAGATTCTTTCTGATATGGTGGATTACGCGGTTAAGACAGGAATTCTTAAGGAAAATACCATCACAAACAGAGATTTATTTGATACAAAGATTATGGGAATTTTAACGCCGATGCCGTCGGTTGTAAGAAACAAATTTGATGCGCTGTATGTGCAGAACCCTAAGATGGCGACCGATTTTTATTACAAATTCAGCAAGGATACAAATTATATTCGTACAGACCGCATTGCAAAAGATGAGAAGTGGCAGGCGCAGACGGACTATGGACTTGTTGATATCACCATCAATTTGTCCAAACCGGAAAAAGATCCGAAAGACATTGCAAATGCTGCCAAGCAGGCAAAAAGTGACTATCCGAAATGTCTTCTTTGTGAAGAAAACGAAGGCTATGCAGGAACGCTTTCTCATCCGGCAAGACAAAATCATAGAATCATTCCTCTGCGACTGGACGGACAGGATTACTTTTTACAGTATTCTCCATATGTGTATTATAATGAGCACTGTATCGTCTTTAATAAGGAACACGTACCGATGAAGATTGATAAGGAAGTGTTTGCGAAGTTACTGGATTTTGTCACATTGTTCCCACACTACACGGTTGGATCTAATGCCGATTTACCGATTGTAGGCGGTTCTATTTTAAGTCATGATCATTTCCAGGGCGGTGCATACACATTTGCTATGGCAAAAGCACCTTATGAATATATGTTTGAAATGGATGGTTATAAAGATGTGACAGCCGGTATTATAAAATGGCCGATGTCAGTCATTCGCTTGCAGAGTGAGAATGCAAATAGCATCGTTGATGCTGCAAGTCACATTTTAGATCTGTGGCGCGGATATACCGATGAGGAAGCATTTATCTTCAGCGAGACAGAAGGCGTACCACATAATACGATTACACCGATTGCCCGCAAAAGTGGTGCTGTGTTTGAAATGGATTTGGTTCTTCGGAATAACATTACGACAGAGGAAAAACCTTGGGGCGTGTATCATCCGGATGAGAAGCTTCATCACATCAAGAAAGAAAACATAGGTCTGATTGAAGTTATGGGTCTGGCAGTTTTGCCGGCAAGACTTAAGAAGGAAATGAGTATGCTTGCAGATGCTGTTGTAGCAGGAAAAGATATCAGAGCCATGGAAGAAATTGAGAAGCATGCAGACTGGGTGGAGCAGTGGCGCGATACTTATGAAATTAATTCTGAAAACATAAATCAGATTCTCAAGGATGAAATTGCCAATGTATTTGTTCAGGTACTGGAATGTGCAGGAGTATATAAGCGCACGGAGGAAGGACGGGAAGCGTTTAAGAGGTTTATCGCGGTATTGTAAAATAGAGACACTCTCAAGTAGATACTTGAGGGTGTTTTTGGAATGAATATTGAATCAAGGACAGATAATATTAGTGCATTACGTTCTTAAATAAGTCACATGACACGGGTGTAATGACAATGTATTGACATGCAAGAAATAGAAGTGCTATGATGTAATAAAATAGTGAGGAGGTATGTCTTGTGGATACAAATTTGAATGTTGCTATTGCACCAAAAGATTCAACTTTTCAAGTGAGAATAAATTCAGAAATCAAGAAAGCAGTCGAGGAGATTTATGCAAAAACCGGAATGACATTGACGGATGCATTTAATATCTTCATTCAGCAATCTTTAAATGTGGAAGGTCTTCCTTTTATTGTTACTAAGAATAGCAAGGAAGCATTGAGAGAGCAGGCAGTTGCAATGCTTATGCTTGATTTAAAGAGGGCTGAGGAACGTGCCGACGCAGAGGGCTGGATTGATGCAGATGATTTAGAAAGGGAATTGGGGGTAATTGATTGAAAAAGATAAAATATACTCCTGATGCGGCGGATAAATTACGTGCATTAAAAACAGCAATCTCGCAGGAATATGGTTCGGAAAAGGCTAAGAAAATAGTTAAGAGCATAACAGATGCAATAAGGGGACTTTGTGATTATGAAGAAAAAGGTCCCGAGGTATCGAAAATGTTTGACGTGGTGTCTGATTATCGGTACATATTTGTGTCTAATAATTATGTTTTTTATAGAATTGAGGAGAACTATATTCGAATAATCAATCTTTATCATGAGAAGGAGGATTTTATGTGGCAGTTGTTCGGGGTTGATACAACACCACAGGAATCCCTGGATTATTGGAAGGAATAGAGGAAGATGAGACACTCTCAAGTAGATACTTGAGAGTGTTTTTGGTATAATGTAAAAGAGTTTTGACACGTATTATCTTCTTTTGTAAAGACCTTTTGATAGAAAAGAAGTTTGATGGTTTCCAGACAAACAATTTCTAATTGGGAAAACGGGAAATCATTATCGGATATTTTGAGTGTGATTCGAATGAGCGAACTCTACCAAATAAGTCTGGATGAATTATTGAAAGTAGATAAAGATATGATGGATAAAATTGAAAAAGACATGGAAATAAGAAAGATGGAAAAGAAGATTATTAAGTATGCATGGATTTCTATATTAGTGGGTGTTATTTTACTTACACTTGATAATGTTTTTGATGGCAATCCTGTCATTGAGTTTCTAAGCGAAGCAACGCCTTGGGTATTGCTGGGACTCACATTTTTGTTTTGGACTATGTCTTTAAATGAGAAAACTGCTACAGAGGAAGCAAATTCATGAAGAAAATCAGAATAGAAATTAACCATATCCCGGCACTCGTGTGGGGAGAGAAATCAGATAAAGTGTATTTATGTGTACACGGAAAAATGTCTTCCAAGGAATCTGTGGAAGGAATTGCAAATATAGCAGCGCAAAGAGGATATCAGACAATAAGTTTTGATTTGCCCGGGCATGGGGAGCGAAAAGATGAGGATAAACGATGTGATATATGGAATGGAATACATGACCTTACGGTAATAGGAGATTATGTGTTTGCAAACTGGAAAGAAGTATCACTTTATGCATGCAGTTTGGGTGCATATTTTTGCTTAAATGCCTATCATACACGCAGAATAAAGAAATGTCTTTTTCAATCTCCCATTTTGGACATGGAGTATTTGATTAAGCAGATGATGGTATGGTTTGAGGTATCAGAAGAACGCCTTGCAAGAGAAAAGGAGATTGATACGCCCATTGACACTATGACCTGGGATTATTATCAGTATGTGAAAGAGCATCCTGTGCAAAATTGGGATATTGAAACTTATATTCTTTTTGCGGGGAAAGATACTTTGCAGTCATTGGAAGTTGTGAAAGATTTCGTCGGTAACTTTAACTGTGTACTAACGGTATCGAAAAATAGTGAGCATCCTTTTATGGATGAGGAAGATGGACCGATAGTAGAGCAATGGCTGCAGGATAATTTGTAATGGGATTAAAGGTCAGCGGAGGTCAAAATGAATAAAATTACATGTATCTGTTTAGGCGTAAAAAGTATGGAGAGAGCAATCAGATTTTACAGAGACGGACTGGGATATAAAACGGATTGCAAAGAAGATAATCCACAGGTATGTTTCTTTGATACGCCCGGAACAAAGTTTGAATTATATCCATTAGATTTATTGGCAATAGACATAAACGAAAATAATCCGCCGGAAATAGGAAGCGGGTTTGGTGGCATAACACTAACTTATAATGTGGAGAAAAAAGAAGAAGTTGACAATGTTATTGAACTGGTAAGAAATGCAGGCGGAACGATTGTAAAAGAACCTCAGGAAGTTTTCTGGGGTGGTTATCATGCATATTTTGCGGATTTGGACGGATATTATTGGGAAGTTGCCTGGGGACCGGATTTTAAATATGATGATAACGGATTGTTGCAGTTTTAGAAAATTTCTTTAAGGGTATGAAACTGAAATGGGCTGTCCGACGGACAGCCCATTATATTTAGTTTGGTTTAACGAAATTTGTCTTTCCGTCGCTGATCTTCAAAAGTCCGTTACAATACGGGCAAACCTCGCTTTGCTCCGAATTCGGTGCGCCGCAGTTCGGACAGGTGCTGTACAACACCATCGGCTCGGAAGATAACTCTTCCGGATGCTCCTGGAAGTAGCGATAAGCAGTATTTTTCTTCATAACGCCTTTTAAAATGGAAATATAGAAAATACTGTAGAAGGCAAGCAACATCAATACTGCAGGTGCACCCATCCAGCGGATGGAAAATACAGCCAATTCATCCATAATAGAGCGGAAAGAATAGTCTATCGCATTACACAGATTCAGACCGGACATTCCTTTGTGGAAATTGTCGATTAATTTGTCGAAGGACGCGTTGGATAAGCAGCGGGCCGTGTCATCACCGCAATAGAAATCGTATTCAAAGTCATAGTAGTCCTCGCCGTTATCTGTCGTGTACAACAATATCATGGCATCTTCGTCATAACCGATGGCGTAATAAAGTTCCTCGGAATACACCTCGATATTCGCATAGTGATTGCGCCAAGAGAAGTCATCCGTGTAGACCGTTACAGGCATTCCGGACTTTTCGTATACCTCCTGCAGCAATGCAAGAACCTGGGCTTCCTCGTCTGCAGACAGGGCGTTTGCATGATCTTCAATATAGATACGGTCGGTGTCGCCGCTGACTTTTTTGCCGAAATGAATAAAATCCGATGAAAAACCGGAAAGCATCACAAACATATGCAGCGTGACAAAAACCAGAATAAAGATAGTTGACGCATTCCATCCGCGGGTCGTACCGAAGTCACGGCTGCTGGTGTAATAACTGTGATATCTTCCGTGTCTGTCATAATAGGACCTGTTGTAGCATCCGCGGAAAGGTGTCCTGGATGTTCTTACAGAGCTGCCTCCGGAGCTGCCGCTCCTGCTGCTACCTCTGGATCCACCGCTTCTGGATCCGCCGCCATGTCTTCCCATAATAATCCTCCCATATATAATACAATAATATAAAAAAATTATAATATGCCCGGTTTGAGGTGTAAACAAAAATAGAGACTATTTTGTATAATTATCGAATATCACGGCAAAAGTATTTGCATTTTGGTATAATGGGGAAAGATGTAAAATTTGTAATATGGATAGAGGCGTACAATGATAGATAACGAAAATACATGGGATAAGCTTTTGCAAATAAAAACACCAGGCCGGGATGATTCAAATTCTGACCAATATCGTTACCCCTATGAACCCACACCGTATAGTGTTTTGGAGCGTTTAGCGAATAGTGGATTTATCCGTAAAGGAGATGTGGTTTTAGACTATGGTTGTGGGAAGGGGCGTGTCGATTTTTTTCTATCTTATCATACCAAGGCAAATACCATAGGGATTGAATATGATGAACGAATTTATAAGAGTGCGCTGGAAAATCAGAAGATTGCCGTTTCGAGAACAAAGACAGAATTTGTACTGGCAAAAGCAGAAGAGTATGAAGTACCATCAGAAGTCAATAGGTACTATTTTTTCAATCCTTTTTCTGTAGAGTTACTTCGAAAAGTGATGGCAAGAATTATAGAATCTTATTATGAAAAGCCGAGAGAAATGTTTTTGTTTTTTTATTATCCTTCGGAGGAGTATATTTCATATCTTATGACAGTGGACGAGTTGGAATTTTATGATGAGATAGCATGTGGTGATTTGTTTGGAGGAAATGACATTCGGGAACGGATTGTGATTTTTTTATTAACTTAATATAAAATTGAGAATGAAGAAAGCTTCTCTACTTTACGTAGATGGTAAATAGTTCTTTCTGCGTTTATGATATTTTCATAGGAGGTACATGAGTATGAATCAATATGTAACAGGAGCAGTGATTAAAAAACTGCGGGAAAAATATCATCTTACACAGGCGGAACTTGCTGCAAAACTGAACGTTTCAAATAAAACGGTTTCAAAGTGGGAGACGGCAAAAGGATATCCGGATATTTCTTTGCTTGAACCAATAGCACGGGTTTTTGACATATCGGTTGCGGAGCTGATTTCAGGGAATGCAGTCAGCAATGTGAATGTTTCCGCCAACATGATGCGTTCAAAGTTTTATGTGTGCCCGGTTTGTGGAAATATCATTCACAGTATGGGGGAGGCTGTTATTCAATGCCACGGTATAATGCTCACACCATGTCAGGCAGAAGAAACAGATGAGAGACATATGATTTTTATAGAGCGCGTAGAAGATGAATATTATATTCGCATTGAGCATGACATGACGAAACAGCATTATATTTCTTTTATTGCCGCATTGTCATCGGATAAAATTCAGATGATAAAACTATATCCGGAGGGAGATGCGCAGGCGAGGATAAAGATAAATGGCGTGAAAAGGATTCTTTTCTATTGCAACAGAGAGGGATTATTTTCTATTAATGTTGTGAAAGGAATAGATGATAAGCAAACGTCTTATGATGATACAAAAGAGCGTAAAGCATTAGAAGGAGCAGCAAAGGTACTGTTTGGATAGTTATCAAAACCCCCGTTCCGGGTTTCGATACGGTATTGTGCCTTTCTAATTGTAACGGATTCAGAAGGTAAAAAATTAGTTGTAATCCCTCAGGTGATTTTTAAAGGAAAAAGGACAATTTCATGGGATGAAGTGGAAAAATATTTACTTTGCTATGTGGGAGAAATTTTTGAAGTAGCAGAAACTGAAGATTTAATTTGTATTGATAAAACGTTTGTAGATGAATATGCCAATTCTGATTATACAAAAAAATTAGTAGGGGCTCTTCCGAAGGTAAAGGCAAATATGTCACAGGGATTACCGCAAATGATAGAAATAGCTACAAGTAAAAGATGGAAAGAAGATTTTGAGAAGAAGCACAAAAAGCGTGCGGAAAATGGATGGTTTCGATATAATACCCGGTTTGCGCTGCCGGTTACAACGGAAAGTGGTGAGATTATTGATTATAATACGTTTCAAGCTGTGTTAATCGTTAGATATGCTTCTGATGGAAAATTGTATTTATACGATATTCAAAACATAAAAAAAGAAACGAGATACCCATCTTGGACAACGAGGTCAAATGGTCAGAAACCCGCTTCTTCTGATTAAGATTATAATATGTTTCATAACACAAATCAAGATAAATTTAAAAGAAACGAGCAGCCCGTCTGAACAATAAATTGTTACACGGTAGTAAACTTCGTTTCTTTGCTCATATTGTAGGGAGATATCCAATAGTTGTCAATAGATTTTGGGGTGTAATAATCTTGATGTCGATTTTTTCGACATCAAGATGAAAAACGGATATTCTTAATGTTGTTACTCATAGACAGTCCCTCCCTCGCATACATTGTAAAAACAATGATTTCAGGGGGAGACTTTGAAACAATATATCGAGGAGCGGGCAATAGGCATCGCCAACTACATTATCGAGCAAAACGCCACCGTGCGCCAGACGGCCAAGGCGTTCGGGGTGAGCAAGAGTACGGTACATGTGGTTGTAACAAAGGGGAACGGTTTGTAACGGCTCTGTATTGGGTGATTGAATAGGAAAATGACGGACACCTTCAAGTAGATACTTGAGGGTGTTTTTGGTATAATGGGGTGAAAGCGGAGGAATTGCTATGCCGGATATGAAACAATCATTTATAAAAGACGAAAACGGAACTGTATATTATTGGAATACAGAGATTGATCCGATGAGGAAAACTCTTTTTTTCTTGCATGGATTAACAGCGAATCATATGATGTTTGAAAAGCAGGTGGATTTTTTCAAAGATACCTATAACGTGATTGTCTGGGATGCGCCTGCACACGGGAAATCAAGACCATACAATAATTTTGCGTATGGTAATGCAGCAGCTGTACTGTTACAAATTATAAATGAGTTGCAAATCAAGGAGATTATACTAATCGGGCAATCCATGGGCGGCTATATAGCACAGTCCTTTATAGCAAGGCATCCGGAAAAGGTAATCGGGTTTGTTTCGATTGATTCCACTCCGTTTGGAGATTATTACTCCAGGTCAGATATTTGGTGGTTAAAACAAATCGAATGGATGTGTAAACCATTTTCTGAAAAACTGCTTAAAGTTTCAATGGCAAAACAAAATGCCGTCACAAAGGCCGGACGAGAGAACATGCTTGAAATGGTAAGTGACTATGAAAAAGAAGAACTATGTCATTTGATGGGTATTGGATATGCAGGATTTTTAGATGACAACCGGGAATTACAATTATCATGTCCCGCGTTGATTTTAGTGGGAGAAAAGGACAATACGGGAAAAGTAAAGCAATACAATAAGGCGTGGTCAAAGAGAACAGGAATTAAAATAACTTGGATTCCGAATGCGGCGCACAATTCAAATGTGGACAATCCGGAGTTTGTAAATCGTTGTATGGAAGAGTTTTTAGAAAGTCTTACTATAGGAGGTCAAAAAAGATGATCGGTTTAATCGTCGCACGCTCTAAAAATAATGTAATAGGTAAAAATGGAGAAATCCCTTGGAAGATTAAAGGTGAGCAAAAACAGTTCAGGGAACTTACAACGGGAAACGTAGTGATTATGGGAAGAAAGTCTTATGAAGAGATCGGTCATCCCCTTCCGAAGCGAAGAAACATTATCGTGTCCGGGACAAAAAAGTTTGAAGGAGAGAACTTGGAAACTGTTTCGTCCTTACACGAAGCAATTGCAGCTGCAGGTGATGCAGATATTTATGTAGCTGGTGGATATGGACTATTTAAAGAAGCCCTTCCTCTGGTAGATAAAATGTATGTCACAGAAGTTGATTTGATTGTTGAAGATGGGGATGTGTTTTTCCCGGAATTTGATGCGGATGAATTTGATGTGTCGATCGGAGAAGTCGGCGGTGAGGATATCAAATTTACGAGGGTAGTTTATACGAGGAAACAGAGGAACTATTAATATGCAATTTACATACAAAAAAGCAACTGCAGAAGATATTGATATATTGGTTGAGACAAGAATTGAAGTGTTGCGAGCGGCAAATAAATTAGACGCTGCTGTGGATATGAAAGAAGTGGAAAAGCAGTCTTATGAGTATTATAAAAGTGCACTAACAGAAAATACACACGCAGCATATTTGGTTTATTGTGGCGATAGATTTATCGGTGCTGGTGGAATAAGTTATTTCAGAGTCATGCCTACATACCACAATCCAACAGGATATAAAGCATATATCATGAATATGTATACAGTTCCGGAGTACCGAAGAAAAGGAGTGGCATATAAGACCTTGGAATTACTTGTTGCAGATGCCAAGACCAGAGGTATAAATGCGATATCCCTTGAAGCCACAGATATGGGCAGACCATTATATGAAAAATATGGTTTTGTAAAAATGAAGGATGAGATGGAGTTACGATGATGATGGAATGTGTTTTTTGTCACAAAGAAAAACTGGTTACAGATATCGTTTATGAAGATGACATGGTGATGGCATTTATGGATATGGATCCAATAAATGAAGGTCATGTTTTGCTTATTCCGAAGAAGCATTATCTCGATGTGGATGAAATGCCGGATGAGATCTTAACACACCTGATGTTAGTGTCGAAGAAAATTGTGGCTGTTTTGAAAGAAATATATAAACCTGATGGTTACAGCATTATGCAAAACGGAGGGGAGTTTAATGATGTAGGTCATTATCATCTACATATCTTTCCACGCTATAAAGAAAACGGATTCGGTTGGACTTATGGGGAAGATGCGAAAGCTGTGAATTCTGAAATTGCCGATAGAATTAGGGATGGGTTAAAGTAAATTTGTATTTGTGTGAGAGGTAAAGTATTGTGAATATAAAATTAATCAGAGCAACCGAGGAAGACGCTGCGCAGTTATGGGAAATGCAAGTGAAATCGTTTCAGGCACTGCTCGATAAATATCAGGATTATGAAACCAGCCCGGCAAGCGAGCCGTTAGAAAAAATGATACATAAATTAAATCAAAAGGAAACATTTTATTATTTTATAGTTGTAGATCATGTTAAGGTCGGAGCAATCCGGGTTATTGATGAGCAGACAGGTGAGAAGAAAAGAATAAGTCCGATATTTATATTGCCTGAGTATCAAAACAGAGGAATTGCGCAAAAGGCTATGAAGTTATGTGAGGACATACATGGTTGCGAGAAGTGGGAATTAGACACCATCTTGCAGGAAGAGGGGAATTGTTATTTGTATGAAAAAATGGGATATCACAGAACCGGTAAGAGCGAAGTGATAAATGATAAGCTGACATTGGTTTTTTATGAAAAATAGCAGCGGAAGATTTATAGTTTCGGTTTTACCCATAATAGGTTAATCTTATAGAGAGTGTCATAAAGCAGATATAATTATAAAGTCTTATGATACTCTTTTTTGTTTGCAAGAAAATAAAATTGTTAAAATATTTCTTGAAATAGTATTGACATAGAATTGAAGATATTATAATTTAATTGCATACAATATAATTGCGCGCAATTAAAAATGGAGGTGTAATATGAATATTTATGATTTTAATGTTAAAACACAGGATGGGAACGAGATTTCTCTATCTGAATATGCAGGAAAGGTGTTGCTTATTGTAAATACTGCGACAGGATGTGGTTTTACTCCACAATATGATGAATTACAAGACCTATATGACGAATTTAAAGATAAAGGTTTTGAAATTCTTGATTTTCCTTGTAATCAGTTTGGAGAACAAGCCCCCGGCGATGATGAAGAAATTCATTCTTTTTGTACAGGAAGATATGGAATTACTTTTCCTCAGTTTTCCAAAATAGATGTAAAAGGAGAAAATGCGAGTCCTCTTTACAAATGGCTTACGGAGAATAGTAAGTTTGAAGGCTTTGGTTTATCGCCAATGGGTATGATGCTTTCAGGCGTTGTAAAAAAAGCAGATAAGGACTATAAGAACAATGGCAATATTAAATGGAATTTTACAAAATTCCTAATTGATAGGAATGGTGAAATTATAGCTCGATTTGAACCGACAGATATGAAATCATTAAAAGAAAGAATCGAGGAGTGTTTATAATGCATTATGAATATAAGACAGAAAATACTTGTTCTCAAAGCATAAGCTTTGACATTACAGAGAATCGTATTACAAATATTTCATTTTATGGTGGCTGTAATGGGAATTTGAAAGCAATATCGAAATTGTTGG
The DNA here is from genome assembly GCA_017482005.1 of Lachnospiraceae bacterium. The sequence goes on along the minus strand of JAFUOI010000006.1, from coordinate 40,382 downwards.
AAGGTGCTACTGTTGAAGAAATAGAGGAAAAACTTCTCGGAAATACCTGCGGTAGAAGACCTACCTCGTGTACGGATCAACTTGCGATTGCGGTTCGTATGGCTTACAATGAAATAAATTAGATTTGAATGGAGACCAATAATGAATGATTCTAAATATGATGCATTAAAACTAAATAATCAACTTTGTTTTCCACTGTATGCGTGTTCGCGTGAAATTGTAAAACGATATAAACCATTTTTAGATGAAATAAATCTTACCTATACACAGTATATTACTATGATGGTTATGTGGGAGAAAAAGCGCTTGAATGTCAAGGAGCTTGGGGAATGCTTATATTTAGATTCAGGTACATTGACGCCACTGCTTAAGAAACTTGAAGAGAAAGGATTAGTAGCCCGCAAACGCTCGGAAGTAGATGAACGAAATTTAATTGTTGAAATTACATTGGCGGGTGAAAAACTGAAAGAAAAAGCGGTCGATATACCTATGCAGATTGTGAATTGTACGAATATCACTGCTGAAGAAGGTAAATTGCTATATGACATACTTTACAAAATATTAGGAAAGTAACCTCCGTGTAAATTATTTTAATTGATGAAGAGATGTTCAAAAGAAAAATTTATGTGGTTCGTGACCAGAAGGTTATGTTGGATTTTGAGTTGGCGGAGATTTATGGGTATTCGACAAAGAGATTTAATGAGCAGGTAAAGAATAATATTGAGAAATTTGATGAAGATTTTAGATTTCAACTAAGAAAAGAAGAATGGGAAAACTTGAGGTCGAAAAAATCGACCTCAAGTTGGGGTGGGTCGAGATATCTTCCATATGCATTTACAGAACAAGGAATTTATATGTTGATGACAGTTTTGCGTGGAGAATTGGCAACAAAACAGAGCAAAGCCCTCATTCGCACATTTAAGAAAATGAAAGATTATATCATAGATAATCAGAATTTAATCGGTCAGCGTGAGTATCTGATTCTGTCTATGCAAATGTCGGAAAATTTACTTAGCACATGGGAACTGCGCTCTGACCTGACAGATGTGCAGCAGCGCATTCTCCTTTTATTGTAGATACAAGTAATATTGATGGTTTTGTGTATAATATCTTAGAGAAGGGCAAGGCAGAAGAACCTTGCTTTTCTCAATTATTCAAACAAAAACGCGGCGAAACGAGAAAAAATCTCACTTGAGTGTTGTTTTTTGCAAAAAACAGCATATAATAGATGGTAGAAAAGAAGGTGAGGTAGCAATTATGTTAATCCAATTCAATTTTAAAAATTTCAAATCATTCAGAGAAGAAGCTGCTTTAGATTTATCTGCAACTAAGATGACTGAGTTTTCGGATAGAGTTGTAGCGATTGGCGGAGAGAAAGTGTTGCCGGTTGCTGCGATTTATGGAGCAAATGCAAGTGGAAAGTCCAATATATATAATGCGTTTGGATATATGTCAGAATATGTCGTTGATTCCTTTAAATACGGAGATGAGGAAGAAGAGTTTGAAGAGTTCAGACCGACTCCGTTTTTGTTTGACTCTACATCTGCAGATGCAGAGTCGAGTTTTGAGGTGTATTTCACATTGCCGGGCGACAAATCAGAGAAAGTTTATAATTACGGATTTTGTGTAGATAAAGAAGGCGTAACGGAAGAATGGTTGAATTCTAAGGCTAAGACTGCGAGAAAGTATAGTACTGTATTTTATCGTGGAGGCTCTGATGATGAATTAGATTTGTCAGGATTTCCTAAAAGTAGCAGAGATAATATTCAAGTTGCACTTGAAAAGCAGGTGCTTATTATTTCATTGGGTGCTAAGTTAAAAGTCGGTAAATGTAAGGACGTTCGTGATTGGTTTTTGGCAAACGAATTTGCTGATTTTGGAGATCCGGTTACAAACTTTTTCTTATCACGTAGATTGCCAAAGGGATTTGTAGAAGACAAGAATATTCAGCAAAAGGTTGTAAATTATCTTGCATCATTTGATGAACATATTAAAGAGTTTATAATAGAAAATGTTCCATTAGAAGGTGAATCTAAAGAAGAAAAATACAAAATATATGCACTTCATAAAAAAATTGATTCGGATGAGATGGTGGATATTCCTTTAGAATTAGAGTCTGCAGGAACTTTAAAGATGTTTGCTTTGTATCCGGAGTTGCAGGAAGTATTAGCAAAGGGGAGTGTATTCTTTGTTGATGAATTGAATGCACGTTTGCATCCATTACTTGTAAGGAACTTTTTGCTGATATTCTTAAATCCGGAAATTAATGAAAATCATGCGCAACTTTTATTTACAACTCATGATACATGGCAGTTGTCAAATCAGTTGTTGCGCCGTGATGAGATTTGGTTTGTAGAAAAGGATAATACCGGACTTTCTTCGTTGTATTCATTGGCTGATTTTGTAGATGAGGATGGTGATCGTATCCGTAAGGATGAGAATTACGAAAAGAACTATTTGCTTGGAAAGTACGGTGCAATTCCTGAATTGAGGAGAATAGATATATTAAAAGAGGAACAAAAGGAGTGCTTGCGGGCTTATGCATCAATAATTATTGAAGGAGAAATGCATGGCAAAAAAGGATAGAACAGGTAATAGAAAACCACGTGATAGAATGAGGCAATTCAAGGTGCCTGAATTGGGATACTACTTAATTGTTACAGATACAGAAGCTACAGAGCGCTGTTTTTTTACCGGACTTCATCAGGCGTTGCCCGAAGAGGTTAGAGATAAGCTTGTTATTAAAGTTGTGGAGACAAAGACACGTGCTATGATTGATAAATGCCTGGAACTTACTGCTTATGAAGCACAATACCGTATTCCATGGATTGTGTTTGATAGAGATCAGGCACAAGGATTTGATGAGATTATTGCAGAAGCAGAACGTAGAGATATAGAAGTTGGCTGGTCAAATCTGTGTTTCGAGATTTGGATGTATTCTTATTTCGGTTTAATGCCTGCGATTCAAGATTCGTGGACATGCTGCTCAGAATTTGGACGAGTATACGAAAGCAAAACCGGACAGAAGTATTCCAAATCTGATGAAAAGATGTATGGAAAGCTTTGTATGGCCGGTGATGAAGAAAAGGCAATCCAGATAGCCCAGCAGAAGCTGGAGCAATGTGAACGAGAAGGCAAAACGAAACCATCAGAGATGTGTCCGTGTACGACGGTACATAAGCTGGTGGGGGAGATAAAAGGAAAGGTTTAAAACGCAACAAATCTCCCTCCTTGTCATATTCCCTCCCCTCCCCTGCATACATTGTAAAAACAATGATTTCAGGGGGAGACTTTGAAACAATATATCGAGGAGCGGGCAATCGGCATCGCCAACTACATTATCGAGCAAAATGCCACCGTACGTCAGACGGCGAAGGCGTTCGGGGTGAGCAAGAGTACGGTACATAAAGACGTCACAGAGCGTTTGCCGCTGTTTAATCATGCACTGGCCAAAGAAGCGCGAAAAGTACTTGATGTGAACAAATCCGAGCGACATATCAGGGGAGGTCTTGCGACAAAAGAAAAATATTTACAACAGCATATCGGTTAAGAAACGGGGGAACCTTCAAGATGAGACTTGCGGGTTGCCCCGGTTTTGCTCTTGAAAAGCCGGAAAATATATTTTATTCTAAATTTGTATTCTGGCGATAGAGGAGAAGTTTAACATGAGCCTAAAATGTCCAAACTGTGGCGGACCGGTTGTTTATGACCCGACACAGGCAAAAATAGTATGCAAATTCTGCGAAGGAAAAACAGCGACCGAAGATTTCTCAAAGCTGGCAGGAAGAGAAACATACGATAAAGAAAATGTACAGCCGGAATTGAAACCTGAGCCGGATGTGGATGAATATATGGAAACTAATATTTACCACTGCAGATCCTGCGGGGCCGACTTGATGATTACCGGTACGGAAGCGTCCACGTTTTGCAGCTATTGCGGATCTCCGACAATCGTATTTGACCGCGTTTCCAAGGAACTGCGGCCAAAATGGATTATTCCGTTTAAGATTACCGAAGCCCAGGCCCTGGAATGTATCAGGAAACGATTTAAAAAAGGTTCCTATATTCCAAAGAAAATCAAAAATTTGACAGTGGACAAGGTGCATGCGATTTATATGCCTTATTGGCTGTTTAAGACCTATCTGCGCAGGAAAATGATTGTAGATGCTTACACGGATAATAATGTTACGTTCAAATATACCAGAGATGCATCCTGTCACTATGAAAATGTGTCCCTCGATGCATCTATGCGATTGAACAACGAAATGTCCCGCCGATTAGAGCCGTTCCATATGGACGAGCTTGTAGAATTTGACGTGGCATATTTGTCCGGATTCTATGCAGATAAGTATGATGTGGAAAAAGAGGCTCTGATAAACACAAATTTAGACAGATGTCGTGCGTACCTGGATGATGCCATCTTTGACAGTTGTCCACGCGTAAATAAAGTGACGATGGGAAGTATACGTAATTACGGGAAAAAACTGATAAGTGAAGAATATCAAATTGAACATACAGACTATGCGTTGCTCCCGGCTTACTTTGTAAATCTAAAATATGAGATGGGAAATCAGTTGGTAATCGTAAACGGACAGACAGGAAAGGTAGTCGGAAATCTTCCGTTTGAAAAGGAAAAATTTATCTGGAAATTTATTATAAACTCGCTGATAGCTTGTCCGATTTTGATATTTACTTCTTATTTGGGATTGTTTGTACCGCCAGTTTTTATGATTCCGGCAGCAGTCACAGCCATTATGGTATACAACGGTATTCACGCGTACAAAAATTATAAGCAGGGATTATATCGTCTGTCTGCAACCAATATGACTTCGTATGCGAACAACAGGGAGGATATCACATGGTAAAAATAGTATTAGGGATTATCATCGGACTCATTCTCGGAGTGGTAAATGCCCTTGGCGGAACTATTTACGGACTCTGCCAATCCAATATCGTCGGCGCGAAAGAGGGAACGGCGGATGACTTTAAGGGGAGCGGCGGGCAAGTGTTTTTCCATGAAAAGAGAGATGAAAAATATTAAGCATGTTAATGAATATGGACAGGAATTTTGGTATGCAAGAGAATTACAAGTTGCATTGAACTATACACAGTGGAGACGTTTTAAAGAAAACATTGAGCGGGCAAAAGAAGCTTGCGTAACAAGTGGAAATATGGCTGGAGACCATTTTGCCGAGGTTGGCAAAATGGTTCCGTTTGGAAGCGGAGCTGAACGTGAAGTTGAAGATTATATGATGACTCGTTATGCGTGCTATTTGGTTGTAATGAACGGAGATCCGCGTAAAGAAGTTATTGCTTTAGGACAAACATATTTTGCTGTAAAGACCAGACAGCAGGAATTGATTGATGACTATGAACAATTAAGTGAAGATCAAAAACGGTTGGCCATTAGGAATGAAATTCGAGAACACAATAAGTCATTGGCAGAAGCAGCAAAAAATGCCGGTATCGTTGAACCGAGAGACTATGCTATTTTTCAGAATCGAGGACATCAGGGCCTATATGGTGGATTAGGTGCAAAGGAAATTCATGCCAGAAGATCTTCCTACGCCACAAAAAAGTATAAAAACTATTGAAAAGAAGAAATTAAAAGAATTCAGTCAAGGAAAACAGAACATGACATCGAATAACAAAACCTACCAATCCCTCGCACACACATTTGCCCCGGTCTGCGACGAACATTCTGAGATACTGATCCTTGGGACTTTCCCGTCAGCTAAATCGCGGGAACAGAATTTCTATTACGGTCATCCGCAGAATCGATTCTGGAAAATGATTGCTGTGATTACGGGAAGTGAAGTTCCGGAGACAATCGAGGAAAAGAAGAAGTTACTCTTGGCTAACCATATCGCGATATGGGATGTCATAAAAAGTTGCGAGATCATCGGCTCAAGCGACAGTTCCATCAAGAACGTCGTGGCAAATGACATCGCAGGACTATTAAAGAAAACAAATATAAAAACTATTGTTGCCAATGGCGCGACAGCGGAGCGCCTGTACAACACTTACGCGCTTTCACAGACAGGCATAGAAATCATCAAATTGCCTTCGACGAGTCCGGCGAATGCGGCGTGGAGGTTGGAGAGACTTTGCGAGGAGTGGGGGAAAATCATACACCCTTTATCACATTCCTAAACACCCGATTCAGCGGCTCCCAGTCGTGGTTGTGGTCATCTGTCATCTCATCCGCGAGCGCCTTTTGAAGCGCAAGCTCAGAGGAAATAAAATTAAAAATGACCGGAATCTGTGGATTAAAATCCTTCTCTTCGGTGACCTTTTTTACAGCAAGAAGATGCTCAATGCCCGCACGTAAGTCCTCAGAAAGAGGGAGCGTGAGCAGCTCGTCGAATAGCACGGGCGGCGGACATTCGAAAGCTTGAATGTATTTGCCGGCAAGAAGCGGGCGCAGCGCATAGAAGTATTTTTTGTACTTCACCTGCTCGCCCTGTAGGTAAGATTCGAACGTGTTGCGGGCAGTTCCGTAATAATGCCCGAGAGCAGCCTTCTTGGAAAAGTAAGTCTTGGCTACCGCGTAGATGGCATCCCACTGCGGTGTTTTGAGATAAATGATCGGAGAATTGCTCCACTCAAAGAGAGTGGCGTTACCCCGGCGAAACTGCACGAGAGCTTTTTTCAGATCCCAGCCGTTAATGTCCAGAACCTCGTCGAGCTGCCATTCGATGACATCCTTCGGCTCGTCAAGGCGCAGATAATCTGACTGCGGGCGCACATAAATAAAACGCACATCGTAGTCGCTGTCCGGCGAAGCAAATCCCCAGGCGCGGCTTCCGGATTCTACCGCGAGCAAAATTTTCACGCCTTCTTTGTCTTCAATTTCCTTTAGTTTTTCGTTAATCTTTGCAATCATGTCCATCAAAAATCTCCCTCAATTGCTTTTCGGTTTACATACTCCACAAATGCGCCGACCTTTTCTATATCCGGATTGTCCGGAAGGGAAGTTTCGCGTGTGGCGCGCTCAAGCTCCGATTCATAATGTGCCAAAATATCATAAAACTCACCGGAAAACGTGTGGTCATCCTTCTGGAAACCGCCGTTTCTTATTTTGAGCAAAAGTTCAAGGTCACCCGTGCGGTGTGTCCGGATTTCTCCCCGGTCAAGAATGTCGACGGCCATCATAAATAAGCGGATCAGGTGCATCGCATGCTTGTTTAAGTGGTTGTCGTCCTTTTTGCGGTTGCGCTTTCCGATCTTGTCATATTCGCGGATGACCATGTTCATCGCGGAAAACATCTTTTCATAGTCGCGCAGCGGAAAATGCGAATAGTCGGCATCGACAAAAATCTCGCTCTCCAGCCCTTCGGTCACGGCGCGGTCAATGTACAGGCGAATGCTGCCCGGATCGCTGTTTTTGTAGCGGCGGTTGAAGTCGTCGAGTGCGTTTTTTACGGAAGTTAAAATGTGCTGCTCGCGCTCCGGTTGAGGCATCGAATCCCGCGCAATCGCGTTCTGTAAACGGCGAAGCTGCGCACTTGCATATCCGCCGAACGATTTTGCCGCGCGTTTGGAAAGGAAAAGATCCGTATGGTCGATAATTTCCTGCCCGAGCGCTGTCTTGATTAGGTACTGGTCTTCATCCAGCCCAAGAATCTCGCATGTGTTCGGATTGCACTCCAAAAGAAGTTTGACGATCTTGTTAAACGAGTAAATGACCGTGTCCGTGTGCGTGTCCTCGTACTGCTCAAACTCGGTCAGCCCAAGCAAATCCGACGGGAGATTTAACATAATTCCTCTGAAATCAATATCGCTATTTTCGTTGCTGGTCCCGTACGCATGGCTTCCGCCGAGTCCAAGCAAAATAATCCGCTTCCCGAGCCGCTCGTGCGTCCGCAAAAAATCGTACTCCGGGGAAAGCATAAGTTCCTGAAAATTTATCATGTGACTTACCTCGATTGTGTTTTTTGTTCATGTTGATTTTAATGTTTGAGGGGATTATAGCACATGGAGAGTGGAAGTGGAAGAGTGAGTGATTTTGATGGGACGAGTTGAAAAATGATTCATAGCATGATATAATTTATTTAAATGTAAACAAAACATCTGGGAAACCTGAGGGCAAAAATATTGAGGGGATTTTTAATGGTAAAAATGTATGTATACCCCCAAAATCTTTGAATGAAGGTTTTGGGGGTTTGTTTGCTGTTCTAAATTTTTATTGTAAACAAAGGAGAAAGAAAATGAGCAAAAGAAACCAAAATGTAACAAAAAAGAAAACGTTTCTAGAAAAAATTTGGTCTAGAAAAGAGTTATTAAGTATAATAACAGGAGGAATTGCTGTTGCATATCCAATAACTAATTTTATTTATGATTTCATTTATAAAGCAAAGTGCGAAATGTTTTATAATATTCCAAATAAATACTTTGCGTCTAATATAAATGGTAGGATGTTATATTTGGCATGCATAATTATATTAATATTAATTTGTATTATACCATGGTACATAAAGAAAAATGATGAAGAAAATAAAATATTAACAAAATGGATGATATTACCTGCTGGGATTACCGGGTTGTATTTAGGCGTTATAAATGTATATAATTTGGATGAAATTATTAAACAAACGCAAAAGACAACTGATTTTTTTACAGATTTTAATATATGTTTGCTTGAAAATGCAAATATAACCGCGATGGTAGTTGTATTATTGGGGATTGCAACACCAATAGGATTAGCTATTGCGGATAAAATCAATGGTATAAAGAGAAAATGGATACAGCAGACTATAACCCTGTTTTTTGTTTTGTCGTTTGTTCTGAGTTTTGTTTTGATGGTATATGGAACAATATTTAAGTTGAATATTAATATTGAAGATAAGACAAAATATGAAACAGTTAATCTGAAAGAGAAAGAATATGTTGTTATATCGGAATATAATGATAAGTTATTAGTTGCACCTTTAGAAGATGTGGATGAAGACGGTAAATACGAATTTATAACAAGCAATTATAATTTTATTGATTTAGGAGAAGGAATTTATAAGTATATTGACTTTGGTGACACACCAACAATCAAGTAGAACCGATATAATTGAACTTTCTATTTTGGGTGATTTGTACTACAATAATCCCATGAACCCAAACTCAACAACAGTAAAAAAGCCAAAAAACAAAAAATTAAATGAAAGAACCACACCCCAAAATCCCCTCTTCACCAATCGCGCTCTTACGGCTCTGATCTTTCCGCTCATTTTGGAACAGGCATTGGCGATTACGGTTGGGATGGCGGATACGATGATGATTTCGTCCGTGGGCGAGGCGGCCGTTTCGGGCGTTTCGCTTGTGGACATGCTGAATATGCTTATTTTCACAGTACTTTCAGCGCTTGCAACCGGTGGCTGTGTCGTAATCAGTCAGAGTCTCGGTGCAGGCAGAAAGGATGAGGCACTGAAAGGGACGAAACAGTTGCTTTTTACAGTAGTTGTCTTCAGCTTACTAATTGCAGCGCTGGTCATCATTCTGAGGGAGGGGATTTTGCGTCTTTTTTTCGGAAGGATTGAGGCGGATGTCATGCAGGCGGCGCTTATATATCTGGTGATTTCGGCGCTTTCGTTCCCGTTTCTGGGAGTCTACAATGCCTGCGCGGCGATGTTCCGTGCCATGGGAAAATCAAACATAACCTTTCTTGTTTCCGTGATTGGAAATTTAATCAATGTGGTTGGAAATGCAATCTGTATTTTCGGATTGCACATGGGAGTGGCGGGAGTTGCAATCCCGACGCTTATTTCGCGTGTAGTAATGGGAATGATTTTATATGTTTTGTTGCGAAATCCGCGGCGAGAGCTATATTTTTCGGGTGAACGTTTTCGTATAAATAAAGGAATTATTCAAAAAATATTATATATCGGAATTCCGGGCGGAATCGAGGGCGGTATTTTTCAACTGGGACGGGTAGTTGTTGTGAGTATTATCTCCGGATTCGGAACAGTGCAGATTGCAGCGAACGGTGTTGCGAACAGTCTCGATGCAATGGGCTGTATCATTGGGCAGGCAATGAATCTGGCGATGGTGACGGTTGTTGGGCATTGTGTCGGTGCCGGGGATGAAAAGCAGATCCGTTTTTATACGAAAAAGCTCATGGCAATTACCTATGTAGCAACGTTTTTGCTTAACAGTACGATTCTTATCTTTTTAAATCCTATTTTATCATTATATGGACTTACAGCGGAGACGACGGCACTTGCGTATACCCTTGTCATGATTCATAATGGTATTGCGATTTTTCTTTGGCCGGTTTCATTTGTGCTTCCGAACATGCTTCGCGCTTGTAACGATGTGCGTTACCCTATGCTAATTTCCATTTTTTCCATGTGTGCATTTCGAATCGGATTTAGCTATGTGTTCGGTGTCTGGATGGGGATGGGAGCGCTGGGTGTCTGGTATGCGATGGTGTTGGATTGGATTTTCCGAAGTATCTGCTTTGGGGCAAGGTATTTGCTCGGCCATTGGAAAAAATATATTATCGGAGTGTAACATGAACAAGACAGACAGTATTGTGAATTATTTAAAAAGCGGTGCAACCGACCAGAAGAGAGTCGGATTGGAGCTGGAGCATTTTATATGTAATGATGCGTATGAAACGATTCCATACGCGGAGATGGCAGAGTGTCTGGAGGAAATCTGCGCGCAGGCGGGTGGAAAGGCGTATCGACAGGATGGCCGGATCTACGGAATTTTCTGTATGGATTATAACATTAGTATTGAGCCGGCCTGTCAGCTGGAGATTAGTATATATCCGAAAGAATCTCCGCAGGAGATTAGGGAGATTTACGAGGATTTTCGGTCGGTGTGTGAGCCGATATTTGTTAGCCGCGGCTATCGTATGATGGAAGCAGGAGTTTTTCCGCTTGTGGAAAACGGCGACATGTCGCCAAGTGATCTCCCTTTAATTCCGAAGGATCGTTACCAAAGGATGGACGAGCATTTTAAATCAACGGGAAACCATGGAAGGTACATGATGCGCGCGACAGCTTCAACGCAGGTATGTATTGATTTTTCTTCTGAGGAAGATGCAATAAAAAAGTTACGCGTACTGCAAAAGCTTGCGCCGATTCTCTCGCTGATTGCAGAGAATAAGAGCGGTATCGGCAGAGGAAAAGAATGGAAAAAACATCTTCTGAGGAATCAGATATGGCGAGATGTTGATCCGGTGCGATGTGGATATTTGGAAGGATCGGTTAGTACAGGCTACTCATTTGAGAAATATGCAAAGTATCTGAATGCATATGCAGACATTCAGTTCCGTGAAAATAATCTGTTGACATCAGAGAAAAACCCAGTGGATATAAATAAGGCGGTTATTTCTTCGGACGAGGCAGATGTTATTTCCAATGCTGACATCGAACATCTCATTTCGGTTTATTTTCCGATGGTTCGTCTGAAAAAGTATTTGGAATTTCGGGCGGCGGACAGTATGCCTGCAGAGCGTGCAATCGGTTTTGCGATGCTCATTAAAAACCTCATGTATGAGGAAGATATTCTGAATGCGCTCGATGAGCGTCTCGGACATATTGAGACGGTGGAAGAGATTTTCGCTGCTGAGGATGAGATTTTTACAATGGGATTTCACGCGGTTGTCTATGGCAAACATGTGATGGAGTGGATGAAGGAGCTGTTTGCGTCGGCGCTCGGATGTGTGTCAGGCAAGGACAAAGAAGAGGAAGAGGCATATATTAAAAAAGCATTGCCGTTACCTCTCCTGAATTACCAATATAAAGAGTTAGTCATGGGTAACGAAAGTGAGCATAGGGAGTCGGCGATTGGAATCCGGGAATATTTAATGCGGTCTACGGCTAAGTACCACAACCGTGTTGTGAAAACACTTTATCTTCCAAAACTTTTTACCCCGAGAGAGATTGGCGTCTTTGATCAGGCTGTAAAGGAACTTTACGGGATTTTCGACAAAGTGTATGCAGAGTTTGAGAGAAATGAGTCTTATCGTATGCTGTTCGGATTTTCACCGGAATTAAACGATCTGATTCTGCGCGAAAAAAAATACAGTTGTAATATTCCGATTGCCCGTATTGATATTTTTTATGATGAAGAGACGGGGGATTTTAAGTTCTGCGAGTTCAACACAGATGGAACCAGTGCAATGAATGAGGATCGGGAACTGAATATTGCATTTTCACAGACGAAGGCGTATCAGGAGTTTGCGAAGGCTCACCGTTTGTCGTCGTTTGAATTGTTTGATACGTGGGTGGAGGAAGTTCTGAAACTGTACGAAGAGTTTACGACATATGTTACGGCCGCGGCAGGCGGGAATTCTCTGCAGAATGGCACAGGTTCATTGTTAGCAGTGGCAGATCTTCCAAATGTTGCCATTGTTGATTTTATGGAGAGTGCAACGGAGAACGAGTTTAAGATTTTCATAGAGCGGTTTGAAAAACGGGGATGCAAGGCAGAAATCTGTGACATTCGAGATATTTGTTGGGACGGAAACATGTGTACAACGCCGTCAGGCATGGAAGTTGATGTGATTTACCGACGTGCAGTCACTTCTGATATACTTTCTCATATGGATGAGATACAGGATTTTATTGCAGCTGCGAAAAGTAACCGTGTATGTTTGCTGGGTGATTTCCGAACGCAGATTGCACACAACAAGGTGCTTTATAAGATTTTGCATATGGAGGAGACAATGCACCTTTTGACAAAGAGGGAGCAGGTGTTTGTGAAGGCACATGTACCATATACAATTGCGCTGGATGAGATGTTTGCCGAGGGTAACGAGAAGTTGCTGTCGGAGGTGTCGGCGAACAAGGATAACTGGATTATTAAGCCGGAGGATTCTTATGGATCGCGCGGTGTTCATGCAGGTGTCGAGCATGAGAATCCGGACGAGTGGAAGAGACTTCTTTTGGAAAACCGCGGCAAGAAATACATTCTTCAGGCATTTAACAATCCTTATGAGCTTTTGAATGTGGATTTTACTGAGGATGGATATCGATGGGTGAGTGCAAGCAATCTGACCGGGCTCTTTGTATATAACGAGAAGTTACACGGAGCTTACTCGCGTATTAGCTTTGTAAAAATGATTTCCACACAGTACAGCGAGATGTCGTCGCCGACGGTGCTGGTGGAGTAATAAAAGTCGTACGGAATGATATGGCTTCTGTCAGGTGGGCAGGGCATATCGTTTTCTGTACGGCTTTTTTGCTTTTGGTCTCTTGATAGCGCATCCATCCGGTTAGATTTCTCGGTTTGATTATTATTTGTCATCGGAAATTGGGTCTCTGAAAGAAAATGTTTTGGCTAGACCCAATTTTAGAAGAATTTTTAGCATTAAAAATTGATTTTGGGTATATAAGAAAAAAGATAAAGTAAAGATCCAGGGTTTTATGCAGAATGCAGGAGCTATAAAGTGGTTTTTTTTATAGGTACCCAAATTGCAAAAAAAATCGGCAAAAAATGAAAGCAGTTTGGGTCTGGCAAGTTACTTTTTTCAAGGGTACCCATTCTGGATATAAAGAGCAGTTCGGAAATGAAAGCTGCGAGTAATCCGAAGGAAAGCTGCGAGTAATCAGAAAATCCTGCGAGTAAATCAAAATAAAAGTCATAAATAAACCAAAAAAATTTGAAAAAACCTATTGACAAATATATCGGCGAGCGATATATTATAGATACGATACATCGAGCACCGATACATCGGAGTTCGATAAAAGAGAAGAATCTTATAAGATAAAGAAAAAAGATAGTAACTACAAATCAAGGAGGAATCAGAATGGCAGAAAAAGATTTACCTTTAACGGAGGCCGTGTATTACATATTATTAGCGCTTCGTAAACCGAATCATGGTTACGGCATCACACAGGAGGTCGAGGAACTCACCGGAAGACGGGTGACACTCGGAGCGGGAACACTTTACGGAGCGATACAGACATTGCAAAAAAAAGGCTGGATCGATATTTACAGTGTGGACACAGAGTCACGCAAGAAGAAAGAGTATATTATTACAGACACGGGCAGAGAGGTTTTTGAGGCAGAGAGGAAACGCCTGCAGGAACTTTTAGACAATGCAAAGCTTATGGAGGGAAAATAGGATGACGAAGTTTAGATTATATTGGGATAAAGATGCAGAAACAAAGTGGCTCAACGAGATGGCAGATGAAGGATTTGCGATGACCGGATTTTTCGCAGGCTTTTACAAGTTTGAAAAAACAGAAAAAGGCAAGTGGAGATATCAGGTAGACTTTGGTGAGAAGTTCGGAGCAGTGACAGAAGATTACCATGAATTTATGAATGAAGCAGGAATTGAAATTGTGCAGAACTGGGGATACTGGGTTATCCTCCGCAAACTTGCATCGGAGGGTGAGTTCCAGCTTTACACGGATGTGGAGTCGAGCATTGAACATTACAGCAAGATTTTGACTATGTTTAAGGTAGTTTTCGTTATTGAACTTCTTTGTCTTCTTATGGAAATTATGGCGGCTTTAAACGGTGCAGATATCGCCTGGGTATTTGCATGCATCGTCGGAGCATTTACATTTGTCGTTCTTAATGCGGCTGTCAAAACCAAAAACACAGTATTGGAATTGAAAGCCAGACAGTCAGGTGTTGATCCGGAGAAAGATGAGAGACAGTTCTCGCCGGCGCTGATGGCAGGACTTTTAATCAATTCCTGTGCACTTTTGATGGGAAATTCGGACTCGTTATCGGCGACGATGACAGGACCTGTAAAGATGATATTACAAATTTTTGCAATTATACTTATGATTGTCGGAATTGTACAGACGGCGGCGTCCCAAAAGAAATAAATCGCAGGAAAATAGTAGAAAGAGGAACAGGGAAAACAGGGCAGAGTTTTCTCTGTTCTTTTTTTTTATCTTGTAGTAAAATTGTAACATATATGCAATGTATCTTTGGCTTGTGAAAAACAGCCGGAGAGAAAGGAGATACAGGGGATTTATGAGAAAAAAATTATTTGCGCTTTTGGAAGTGACGGATGAAAATAATAAAACAAATCTTGTATATGATTTTTATGATATTTTCATGATGATCATGATTGTGCTGAGTATTATTCCTCTTGCGTTTAAGGAAGAGATGCCTTTGTTTGTGTGGATTGACAGAGTTGCAGTTGTCGTATTTATCATAGATTATATTTTGCGTTTGTTTACTGCGGATTTGAAGTTAAAAAAAGGTGTGAAATCCTATTTCCTGTATCCTTTTACTCCGATGGCAGTTGTGGATTTGTTATCAATTCTTCCTTCGCTTTCACTGCTTAATCCGGGATTTCGGGTGCTGAGAATTACGCGTCTTGCGCGGACGTTGCGGATTTTCCGTATTTTTAAAGTGTTCCGTTATTCCAGACATGTGGCGATTCTTATTGAAGTGTTTAAAAGGCAGAAAGATTCGCTTTTGGCGGTTGTTTGGTTAGCTTTGGTTTACATACTCATTTCATCACTGGTTGTATTTAACGTGGAGCCGGAGACCTTTGAAACATTTTTTGATGCATTTTATTGGGCAACGGTATCCCTCACAACGGTTGGTTACGGGGATATTTATCCTACATCCATGGCGGGGCAGGTTGTGACAATGATTTCCTCTATTATGGGAATTGCTGTGGTGGCACTTCCGGCAAGTATTATAACCGCCGGTTATATGGAAGAACTGGAAGAAAAAGAAGAGGGAAGTAAACAAGAATAAAGAAGTGAAAAAATAAGAAAAAGAAATACAGGAGAAATAGCAATGGCAATTCAATTATCGGACCATTTTACATATCGGAGATTGTTGCGCTTTGTGTGGCCTCCGATCACGATGATGATTTTTACGTCAATCTATGGTGTTGTAGATGGTTTTTTTATATCAAATTATGTCGGAAAAATTCCCTTTGCTGCGGTAAACTTAATCATGCCCTTTTTAATGATTTTGGGGGCTCTCGGATTCATGCTGGGAGCAGGGGGAAGTGCCCTTGTTTCCAAGACGCTCGGGGAAGGAAACAAAGAAAAGGCCAATCAGATTTTTTCCATGCTTGTGATTGTCGGAATTGTGACGGGATGTATTCTGGCAGCAGCCGGCATTTTGTTTTTGCGACCGATTGCAATTTTTCTCGGAGCGGAAGGGGAAATCATCAATTACTGTGTTATTTACGGGCGTATTATACTGATTGCACTTCCGGCATTTATGCTGCAAAACATGTTCCAAAGTTTTCTTGTGACGGCGGAGCGGCCGGAGCTCGGTCTTGTAATGACAGTACTGGCAGGAGTGACGAATATTGTGCTTGATGCCCTGTTTATGGGAGTGCTTGCATGGGGCACGATTGGCGCAGCGGCTGCGACAGCAATCAGTCAGGCGGTCGGAGGCATTGCTCCGTTTTTCTTTTTTTTAAAACCGAAAAGGAGTTTGCTGCGGCTAACTAAACCGGTGCTTGACGGGCAGGCACTTCTCAAAACATGCACGAACGGTTCCTCGGAGCTTGTGACAAATATATCCATGTCCGTCGTTTCCATGCTGTACAATTTTCAGCTTTTGAAATATGCAGGAGAAAACGGAGTTGCGGCATATGGAGTTATCATGTATGTCAATTTTATTTTCGTGGCTATCTTTATCGGATATGCCATCGGAACTGCTCCGATCATCGGCTTTCACTATGGCGCCGGAAATGAATCAGAACTAAAAAGTATCTTTAAAAAGAGTATGAATTTGAACTTGGTTGCAGGAGTTTTACTGCTGTTTGTGGGACTTTTCTTTTCGAGGATGTTAGCAGAGTTGTTCGTGGGTTACGATCAGGAATTATGTGAGATGACAGTCAAAGGATTTCGTGTATATGCTTTAAGTTTCCTGTTTTGCGGTTTCAATATTTTCGGCTCTTCTCTGTTTACGGCACTCAGCAATGGGTTAGTTTCGGCTATCATTTCGTTCCTGCGAACATTACTGTTTCAAGTGGCGGCGATTCTCGTTATGCCGCTCATCTGGGGGCTGGATGGTATCTGGTATTCGGTTGCGGTGGCTGAAGTAGTTGCACTGATTTTGACTATGGCATTTATTATTAAACTGAAAGATAAGTACCGGTATATGTAGTATTCCGGGAAGACAGAGGCTTAAAATTATGGGTGTATCAATGTTATTATCTTTATTATGCGGAGTGGCGCTTTTTCTGTTCGGAATGACTCTGATGGGGGACGGACTGAAAAATGTTGCCGGAAATAAGTTGGAAATGATTCTGTACCGGCTGTCAAATACACCGTTTCGTGCAATTATGCTGGGACTGGCAGTGACAGGGATTATACAGTCTTCCTCGGCGACATCGGTAATGGTTGTCGGTTTTGTTAATTCCGGTATCATGAAATTGTCGCAGGCAATCGGCGTCGTGATGGGTGCAAACATCGGAACGAGTGTGACAGGCTGGGTGCTTTGTCTTTCGTATATAGAGGGTTCCGGCGGTTGGACACAGATATTTTCCACGACAACGATTACTGCGGTTGTAGCGGTTGTCGGAATTGTTTTCCGTATGTTTATGAAAAAGAAATTGCACCGAAATATCGGAGATGTTCTGTTTGGATTTGTGATCTTGATGGTCGGAATGCAGATGATGAGCGGGGCAGTTTCGCCGCTGAAGGAAAGTGCAACATTCCGTAGTATGATTACAATGTTTTCCAATCCGATATTAGGTATTTTACTTGGGATTGTTTTTTCGGTTGTCCTGCAGAGTGCATCTGCGGCAATCGGTGTTTTGCAGGCACTTTCCGTGACCGGAAGCATTAACTTTGCATCTGCATTTCCGATTGTTATGGGAATCAGTGTAGGAGCATCCTGTCCGGTGCTTTTGTCTGCCATCGGAGCCAGTAAGAACGGAAAAAGAACAGCATTTGCGTATCTGGTTAATGACCTGTTCGGAATGATTTTGTGTTCCGTTTTATTTTATGGAGCAAACGCGTTGGTTCATTTTTCGTTTATGGAAGATGTCATGTCTCCGGTTAGTATCGCTGTAATAAATTCCGTGTTCCGTATCGTATTTACGATATTTCTGTTTCCATTTATTAAACAGATGGAAAAATTGTTGTATTTTCTCGTTCCTGTGAAGGGAGAAGATGAAAACGAGACGGAAATTTTTGATCTTCTGGAGGAGAATTTTTTGGAAAATCCGGAGCTTGCAATCCGCCAAAGTCAGGTCGTGATGGACGGAATGGTAAAAAAGGTTCGTTCGAATTTGATCCGTTCCATGAAACTTTTGGAAGAGTATTCGGAAGAGCGTTACAGCAAGGTGCATAAGAGGGAGAATCTGATAGACAAATACGAGGATAAGTTGGAAGCATATTTGGTGCGTCTTGCGACGGGTGAGATGGATATCACGCAGAGTAGGCAGGTGTCCAAGATTTTATATATGGTCGGAGAGTTTGAGCGTCTTGCAGATCAGGCGGTAAGTCTTGCAGATGTGGCGAATGAGTTGCATGAGAGTAACGCGCACTTTTCTGAGGAAGCACAAAAAGAGCTCTCTGAATTAAATGATGCTGTAAAAAATATTTTGGAAGTCACGATTGAGGTTTTCAGCAATGAAGATATAGAGCGTGCGGCAGAAGTAAGCAGTATGAAAAAGAACGTCGGATCGTTATGTAACGAGTACAAAATGGCACATATTTCAAGAATCCAATCCGGCCGATGCAATAAGCAGAGCGAGTTTGTGTTTCATGAAATTTTGGATGAGATGGAGCATATTGCGTTGTATTGTTCCAATGTGACGGTAACCCTGATCGAATTGGAGAGCCAGGGTGAAACGGAGTAAATAAGAACGGAGGCATTTTGAAATGAAAAAAGTATTATTGCTCGCATGTTCGGCGATACTATGTTTGAGTCTTGCAGCGTGCAGCCCATCTGAAAAAACAGAGGATGCAGTGTCTGATGTACAGGTGGAGACGCAGTCAGCCCAAAAGACTTCTGAAGACGGAGTTGAAGATGCGGATAAGGCCGAGGCTTTCGGAGAAAACGAAGCAGGAGATTCCGGGGAGAAAGAAGATAAGAGTAAGTCAGAGACAACTGAGAAGGAAGAAGACGGTAAGCCTGAAACAACCGGGAAGACAGCACTTGCAACGCCGTCAGTATCCGGCGCACTTCATGTGGAAGGGACACAGCTTGTGGATGACAAGGGTAATCCGGTGCAGCTTCGCGGAATCAGTACACACGGCCTTTCCTGGTTTCCGCAGTATGTAAATCAGGAGCTGTTTGGAGAGCTTCACAAAGAGTGGAATGCCAATGTGATGCGCCTTGCGATGTATACGGCAGAAAACGGCGGTTATTGCACGGACGGAGATAAAAATAAGTTAAAGCAGATTGTGAAAGACGGAGTTCAATATGCCACAAATTCGGACATGTATGTTATTATTGACTGGCATATTTTGCGTGATGAAAATCCCAATGTCTACAAAGATGAGGCGAAGAAATTCTTTGAAGAAATGTCTAAAGAATATGCAGGTGCTGACAACGTGATTTACGAGATTTGTAATGAGCCAAACGGAGGAACCTCATGGGCGGATGTCAAAAGTTATGCCCTTGAGATTATTCCGATTATCCGTGCAAATGATAAGGATGCGCTCATTATTGTCGGAACGCCGACCTGGTGTCAGGATGTGGACAAAGCAGCAGCAGATCCGATTACAGAGTATGACAATGTTATGTATGCGCTTCACTTTTATGCGACTACTCATACAGATTGGCTGCGTGACCGCATGAATAAGGCAATTGATGCGGGACTTCCGATTTTTGTGTCCGAATTCGGAACATGTGATGCCAGCGGAAGCGGTGCGTTTGATGAATACCAGTCAAATGAATGGATTAAGGCATTGGATGCAAAGGGAGTCAGCTATGTGACTTGGAATCTTTCCAATAAGAACGAAACATCTTCGATTTTTAAAGACGGTTGTTCCAAGACATCCGGCTTTTCACAGGATGACCTTTCGCAGAACGGAAGGTGGATTTATGCGCTTTTAACCGGAAATCGTGAGGTTGGAAATTCTGTTTCTGAAGATAAGAGTAAGTCAGAGGTAACAGAGGAAACCAAAGATAATACGAAATCGAATAGTTCTTCGAATTCTGCGAACGCGGACGAAGGATCGTCTGATTCCGATAAAGAAAAGGAAAAAAAGACGGCTGATGCTGTGTCGGGAGAGAGTGATAACTTTAAATACAAGGCGACTGTGACAGGCAGCTGGGAATCCGAGGGCAAGAAGTTCTATCAGTATGTGCTTGAGCTTGAAAATATATCGGGCAAAGACATCGACAACTGGGAGATTAGCATTTCTTTTAACGGAGATATCGAATTATCCGACGGATGGAACGGCAACTATTCAGTAAGCGGCAGCAAACTAAAGATAACAAATATGGATTACAACGGAAAGGTGTCTGCGGGAAGCAAAGTGAACGATATCGGCTTTATTATCAGCGGCGCCTCAGATCTCTCAATTAAATAGAAATATCGTTATAGAAAGCGGAGATGAGTATGAAAAAACTATTGTATATGATGTTGCTTATGGGAATGTTGTTGACAGGTTGTTCCGATAAAGTGCCGCTGCAGAGTGCGGCGCCGGAAGAGACAACGCAGCAGAATGTTACGGAAAGCGAAAGTAAGACCGATGGACAGACGGATCCTGCGGATTCATCAAGTGAAAATGCGAAGGAGCCGTATATTGTGAGTTTTACAGCCAATACAATTGATGGGAAAGAGTTTTCTTCCGAGCAGTTTAGTGAGTCTAAGGTAACAATGATTAATGTGTGGGCGACGTATTGTAATCCATGCCTTGCAGAAATGCCGGATCTCGGTGATATTGCAGAGTCATATCGAAAGGAAGACTTTCAACTGATCGGTATCATCAGCGATGTGGCGGAGGATGCGTCGCAGGCGGATATAGATAATGCCAAGGATCTGATTCGTCAGACAGAAGCAGAATATCCGCATCTTTTGCTGAATCAGTCACTTTTTGACAATCTGGTCGGTGGTGTAAGTTCAGTTCCGACTACGTTTTTTGTCAATGGCAATGGTGAGATGCTTGGATATGTTGTAGGTGCCAACGACGAGGATACTTGGGAGAAAATTATTGACGAACTTCTGATAAAAGAAGGGGTTACATTGAAAGATGATATCGACGATACGGTAGGAGATAAATTTGATGATTGATTCGAAGAAAAAGAACCCGATAACCGGAAAAAATACAAAATGGATATTTGGAGTAAGCGTCGGCTTACTCCTTTTTGTCATGGGATTTTTGACCCGGCAATACGATGACATATATCGAAAGGCAATCATGATCTGCCTTGAATGTATCGGAATCGGTTAGGTACGGTTTTTGTTTGAGAACATTTGAAAGGAAGTACAATGAAGAAAATCAGTCCGGCAAACATTCGCCTGAAATTTCAAATTATATATACGATTTTGACCAATGGCTATCTATATGGTTTTTTGAGCGGGAAAATTTACAAAGGTCCTCTGAAATATACTTGCGTTCCGGGGCTGAACTGCTATTCCTGTCCGGGCGCATTGGGATCCTGTCCGCTGGGCGCGCTGCAAAATGCTCTCGCAAAGCGTAAGCTGGAGGTACCATTTGCTGTTCTCGGTTTTTTCTTTGTGTTCGGGAGTATCTTCGGACGTTTTGTCTGCGGTTGGCTTTGTCCGTTCGGACTGTTTCAGGATCTGCTGCACAAAATTCCTCTGTTTCGTAAGAGAAAGCAGTTACCGGGACATAAAGTGCTCAAATACGGAAAGTACGTGATGTTGTTCGGACTTGTGATACTTGGTTCTGCAATTCTTTTTACCGGATTTGCCAAAGTTCCGGCATTCTGCAAATATATTTGTCCGTCGGGAACACTTATGGGAGCGGTTCCGCTGATGTTAGCCGATGCGAACCTACGTGCGCAAGCAGGAGGTTTGTTCGGATGGAAGCTGGCAATACTGATTGTGATTACTGTATTATCAATCAAAATTTACCGCCCGTTTTGTCAGTATTTATGTCCTCTCGGGGCAATTTACGGATGGTTTAACCGTTTTTCCCTTGTGCAGGTCTGTTGGGAAAAAGAGAAATGTATTTCTTGTATGAATTGCAAAAAAGCATGTCCCGTCAATTTGGAGCCGCAGGAAATTTCGGTTTCACCGGAGTGTATTAAATGTGGAAAATGTGCAACTGTCTGTCCGACGGATTGCATTCATTTTAATAAATTTATAAAAAAATAAAATATTTTGAAACTTTTTGGGGTTTCCCTCTCTCTATAGTAACGAAGGGTAGGAAAAACAACGCTTATTGTGTAGAAAATACAGAGAATCCACACGATAAGAGTTGTAATTAAACACTTAAAGTGGTATTCTTTTAACGATACCACAAATAAAAAATAGGAGGTTTACTATGAGAAGAGGGAATTTTTGTTTTATTTTCCTTGCAGCACAGTTAGTACTTGGTAGCATGTGTATACCGGTGTCAGCGGAGGAAGCGGCTGTTGAGGAGACAGTGGAAATCAGTGTTATGGGAGAGGACACAATAAGCGTTGAGACTTCATCGGATACGGAAGTAAAAGAGGTTGAAAGCGAAGAGGTGGAAGCAGAAGGGGCAACGCAGGAAGATATCACGGTAGGTGATTTTGTTTTAACTCCGCCGGAATCCGGTACGGAGTATGTGTTGAAAGAGTATAATGGAACGGCTTCAACTGTGGATTTAACGACAGGTGATATCGCAGGATATAATATTACGATTATTGGAGATTCGGCTTTTGAGAAAAACAAAACTATTGTTGAGGTGGTACTTCCGGATACTTTGAAACGGATTGGAAAAAGTGCTTTTTCTAATTGTACATCATTAAAAATATGTGAGATACCGTCCGGAGTTGAATCAATAGGATCATTGGCCTTTTATAGTACAGGACTGACAAGTGTTACCATTCCTGCTGCTTGTATCAGTATAGAAAATGCGGAAAATAAATATTCGGGAACATTTCAAAGTTGTACAAGTCTGCATACGGTTACTTTTGAGGAAAGAACCAAGGAGATATCTTTCGGAGCCAGAACATTTGCCGATTGTACAGCTTTGGAAGAAATGATACTTCCGGATCAGGTCAAAGTAATCCCGGAAGATTTTTGCAGGAGAGACACATCTCTTAATGTAATCAGAATTCCGGAGGAGTGTGAGACCATTGCCAGCGGTGCTTTCTGTAATACGGCAATTACGTCTTTGTATATTCCGGCCGGTGTGGAGCAGTTATCAGGTGGAAAGTCAGCTGTGGATAAATATGGAGTTTTTTCTAACTGTACCAGTTTAAAAACAGTAACTTTTGCAGAAAGAACACAGCCGCTTGTTATCGGAAAGTACATGTTTTCCGATTGTTCTTCACTTACGGCAATCGATATTCCGGACATGGTGGAGGAGATAGCACCTTATGCGTTTTATAGATGTAGTAAACTCGGATCGGTCGAACTTCCGTCGGCCTGCGAAACTGTGAACAACAAAGCGTTTTATGGTTGCGATTCTCTGACATCCGTAGTGATTCCGGACAATGTAACTGTAATCGGAGAATCAGCGTTTGAAGATTGTGACAGATTAAATACGATTACCCTGTCTGCAAGCTGCGAGTCAATTGGAGAAAGAGCATTTTTAGATTGTAGTGCGCTGAAAGAAATTAAGATTCCGGATACCTGTGTGACAATCGGTGAACAGGCATTCCAAGGTTGTACCTTGATTAAAGAAATAACCATCCCGGAGTCATGTATATCTATAGATGGATATGCATTTAATTCGATGAGTAACCTGAAAAAAGTGACATTCTTAAATCCGGATACTGCCCTTGCGGAAGTATTTACATCCAACTATAGTAACGACAACCATATCTATTTCGTCAGCGAACCGGGTGCGGTTGCGGATTATACAGAAAATTATAGCTACATCCATCACTGGAGACCGTCGGAAGCAATTGAGGTGACGGTGCTTCCGAATAAAACACAGTACATGTACGGCGAAAATATCGTGCTTGACGGAATGGTTGTGGAAGCGGATTTTGTGACAGAGACAGATCCGGTTGTGGATGAAGTGGCGACAGAGGATTGTATTGTTACAGGATATGACAGCAAAAAGGTAGGTAAGCAGACGTTAACCGTTTCTTACGGTGGTGCGGAAACTACATTTGATGTGACGGTTTCCTATGATATTTCAAAAGCAAGCGGATATGCAAAAGATGTAGTTTACACAGGACAACCTCTCGCAACAACTGCTGATCTGAAAGGAAATATAACAAAAGTTGCACTTGTAGAGGGTAAGGACTATGTTTTTGAATACGTCGGAGACCATACAAATGCAGGTCGAAAGACAGTAAAAGTTGTCGGAAAAGGATATTATGCGGGAAGTAAAGAATTAACATTTGATATTGATCCGAAACCGTTCATCAGCATTTCCAATTTGGTTGTAAAAGCAGATAATGTGGTATATACAGGAAAAGCGGTTAAAACAAATGTAACGGTTTCTTATGGTTCGGTTGTGATTTCGCCGAATGACTATACGGTAACATATGAGAATAACAAAAACGCAGGTACTGCGAACATTACAGTTACTGCGAAAAACAATTACAAAGGTACAGCAGAAGGAACTTTCAAAGTAACACGTAAGTCGATTGCAGGTGCAAAAGTTAAATTTGATAAATCTTCTTATGCATATACAACAAAGGCGATTAAGCCAAAGGTAACGGTAACACTTGACGGTAAAGAGTTAGTCAAAGGTACCGATTATTCCGTAACGTATGAAAATAATGTTAAGGTCGGAAAAGGTGTTGTTACAATTAAAGGTAAAAACAATTATAAAGACAAGTTTACGAAAAAATTTACAATCAAAGTAAAGAACGGAACAACATTTACAATCGGTTCTTACAAATACAAAGTGACATCTGCAGATAAAAAGGAAGTGGCATTTACGGCATTGACAAAATCTTCCTTGAAAAAAGTTGCGATTCCGGCCACAGTAAAGATTGCAGGAAAATCTTATAAAGTAACATCTGTTGCCAATAATGCATTAAAGAAAAAGACGAAAATTACAAGTGTTACTATCGGTAAAAATGTAACAAAGATCGGTAAAAATGCATTTTCCGGATGTAAGAACTTGAAAAATATTACTGTAAAAGGCACAAAATTAGAATCTGTCGGAACAAATGCTATAAAAGGTGTTCATGAAGATATTACGTTAAAGCTTCCGAAGAAAAAAATGAAAACTTATAAAATACTTTTCAAAAATGCTATCGGAAAGAAAGAAGAATTTAAGACAACAAAACTTTAAAACAGGATAACACAAATCCCCCTTCCCTGCGGTTTTATCAGATAAACCTTCTGATAAAGCCGCAGGTTTTTTATGATATTTTACTATCGCGTAAAAAATGCACAATTCTGAATTATATAGTACAGGATTAGGGATTTGATGCGGAAGATTGTAGATTTTAAAGATTTGGAGACTGGCTATAAAAATAGATGACTGTGTAAATTGGGTCCTGGTGAAAAAATTTCTTGCTGAGATTCCAATATGGATGAGAATTTATAATAAAAAATGCGATTTTGGGTATATAGAAGAAAAAATACTAATAAGATCCACGAAATCTTTCGGATTGTGGGTCTGGGACAAGGCTTTTTTTACAGGTGCCCAAAATACGAAAAATCAACTTTAAAATAGCCAAAAATTGGGTCTTGGCAGGCATTTTTATCACAGGTACCCAACATGGGAAGAAGTGCATGCAAACAGTGCAAGCGAAGGCAAGAAGAAGTGCCCGCGAACCACGCAAGCGAAGAGAAGAAGTGCCCGCGAACAGCACAATTGCAGTGAGAAGTCATTATGAACAAATAAAAAAGGGCAGCATCGCGATGTACACGATACTGCCTTTTATTATGCTTATTAATCTGTAAAGTTATCGAAGTAACCCTGAATGTGGATAATCGGAGTACCTTTGTCTCCGGAACCGCTTGTCAGGTCACATAAAGAACCGATGAGGTCTGTAAGCTGTCTCGGTGTTGTTCCCTGAGAAGCCATGTTACCTACAAGGTTTGCATCTTTTTCTTTGATGCTCTTGGAGATTGCTTCTTTGAGCTCTGCGCCTGAGAGGTTCTTGAAGTCGTTATCTGCAAGATATTTGAGCTTCAGCTCGTTCGGTGTTCCTACAAGACCGCTTGTGAAAGCCGGTGAGACAACCGGGTCAGCAAGCTCCCAAATCTTACCCTGAGGATCTTTGAAAGCACCGTCACCGTAAACCATAACTTCCACATGCTTTCCTGTCTTCTCAAGGAGCTGTGCCTGAATGTCATCAACAAGATCCTGGCACTCTCTCGGGAATAACTTGATGGAATCTTCTGTAGACTTGTTGGATCCGAGTAAGCCGTATTTGGTATTGTAACCGCTGCCGTTTACGGAAGCATTGAGAATGTCATCCATTCCGCATACAACTTTGGCACCGTTTTCAAGAAGAAGACGTTTTGTTCTCTTTCTTGTGTGGATGTCGCAGTTGATGACGCAGTCTGTGTAGTTTAAGATTGTTTTTGCCTGGTTTGCAAAGATAATCTCAACTTCAGCACCTGCCTGAGTAATAATATCTGAATAATACTGTACATAATCAACACCTGTGAATTCGTGCTTGTTTTCACCGAATAATTCACGGTATTTTTCAAGAGATAACACATCTGAGTATGGGTTGATGTTTGCATCGTCTAACTGATCGTAAGTTAAAAGTGCATTTCCAACCTCATCGCTTGGATAGCTGAGCATAAGGACTACCTTTTTCGCACCCATTGCAATACCTTTTAAACAGATAGCAAAACGGTTGCGGGAAAGGATCGGGAAAATAACACCGATGGTGCCTCCGCCGAGCTTAGCCTTCACATCGTCCGCAATATTCTGAACGGATGCGTAGTTACCTTGTGAACGAGCTACGATGGATTCTGTAAGAGCAACTACGTCTCTGTCGCGCAGTTCATAGCCTTCGCTCTGTGCAGCTTCCATTACACTGGTAACAGCAATGTCTACCAGGTTGTCGCCTTCTCGGATGATCGGGCAACGGATACCTCTTGATACAGTTCCTACTTTTCTTTCCATTTAACACACCTTCATTCTATTAAGTATCGTGTAAAAAGTTACGTGATTTTTTAACCACGAGTCTTATTATATATGGAAGTTGTCCATGTTGCAAGAAAATGATGTAATAATTCTCAAATTTTTTTCATATTTTTTTAAAGAAATAGTTGCGCATTAAAAATGACTTTTTTATAATAAAAAAGGATTTTTTAACGCCACAGAATTATCAGCAGTACTATATTCTAAAAGAAAAGAGGAAAAACGAATGAGAGTTTATTGCGGAAAAGATTATGATGAGGCGAGCCGTATTGCGGCAAACATCATTGCATCACAGGTTATTTTAAAACCTGAATGCGTGCTTGGGTTAGCAACGGGTTCCACTCCGGTGGGAGCTTATAAGGTGCTGATCGACAAGTGTGAAAAGGGAGAAGTTGATTTTTCAAAAGTAAAGAGTGTCAATCTGGATGAGTACAAGGGATTGTCTCCGGAGAACGACCAGAGCTATCGTTACTTTATGAATACGAACCTTTTCGACCACATTAACATTGACAAGAATAATACAAATGTACCAAACGGCCTTGAGCCGGATGCAGACAAAGCGTGTGCAGATTACGACAAGATTATCGAGAGCATGGGCGGTGTGGATCTGCAGCTTCTCGGACTCGGACACAACGGACATATCGCATTTAATGAACCGGCGGATGAATTTTCCAAAGGAACGAACTGTGTGGATTTGACACAGATGACCATTGAGGCAAACGCGAGATTTTTCGCAAGCAAGGATGAGGTTCCGAAGCAGGCCTATACGATGGGTATCGCATCCATCATGCAGGCAAAGAAGATTTTGATCGTAGCCTGCGGCGAAGACAAAGCTGAGATTGTAAAGAAAGCATTTACAGGACCGATCACACCACAGGTTCCGGCTTCCGTGCTTCAGCTTCATCCGGATGTGACACTTGTCGGTGACGCAGCAGCGATGAAATACATGGTGTAGGTTCTATACATTTCTATACATAGCAGAACATATAATAGATAAAATTAGGGAGTATCTTAAACCAAGTGGTTTGACAACCATTTATGGAAAGATACTCCCTTTTTCATTTTTATTTTTCATTATTTCAATACCCCATCGTTGGGTACCTATTGAAAAATAGATTTCGCAGACCCAATATCTATTCAGTTTCAGGGGAAATAATTGTGTTTTGGGTACTGGTAAAAAAACTTACTTTCCAGACCCTCATATTATGGAAAAACGTGGGTATTTGCTTTTGATTTTTTTAAATATGCCCAATATCGAAAAAATTTCTTGAAAATCTTTCCGAGATTGGGTCTTGGTAAAAGATTTTTTTACAGGTACCCAGCGAAGAAACGGTACCCAGCGAAGAAACGGTACCCAGCGAAGAAACGGTACCCAGCGAAGAAACGGTACCCAGCGAAAAACCGGAAATCAGCGGGCAAAGACATGTTCCTGTAGCCATTTGGCAACACCGTCCTCATCATTGCTCTCTATAATTCCTGTGGCAAGTTCTTTCAACTCGTCAACAGCGTTGCTGACGGCGTAGCATTCATCCGAGATCCGGAACATCGGAATGTCGTTGACTGCATCTCCGAAGGAAACGACGCGGTCGCAGTTCCAGAGTTTTTTTAGGTTTTGAATCGCCTCTGCCTTGGTAGCTTTCTTCGGCAGAATCTCGCACCAGTATTCCGGCCGGTAGAGTTCCTGATGAAAGCTGCAGGTATATCGGTCGTCCTGAGAAAAAATTTCATATACAGGCAACAGTTCCTCGCGCTCTCCGATGCAGGTAATATAAAATATATCTCCGGCATAGAGGCTGCTACTGTCTGCCAGAGGACGAAAACGTGGGTCTCCTTTGCGCGTATCAAGATAGTACCGGATTCCTTCATTTTCTTTCTCTGTTATCCAGGAAACTTTTTCGGAACCATCCACATAGGAATATACCAGAGGGCTGATGTTAAATCGGCTCAGCACTTTAATGATCTTTTCGGTCTCGTCTTTATGAAAATAGGAAGAGGATAAGATTTCATTGGTGGAAGGATTTATGATGAAAGCACCATTGTAGGCAATGATCGGAATGTTGGTCGCAAGTCCTTGCGCAACTACCGAAGCTGACACTAAAGATCTGGCAGTTGCATAAGTAAAAAGCATTCCTTTGTCTACCAAGTTATTGATAACATCAAGGCTATACGGATTAATGCGACTGTTTGTATTTAGTAAAGTCCCGTCTAAATCAGTGACATATAGTGTCTTCATATCATTTTCCTCTGCTTTGGTTTTTGGTTGTTAGAATCATCCCAGTTGCAGCATGGCATCCAGGCTTTTTTTAGCAGCCAGACGTAAATCCTCGGATAAGATAATTTCCTCGCCCCCGTCGCCTTTCACACAGTGATATACATCCGCCAAGGTTGTCAATTTCATGTCATGACATATCAGTTTTTTGGATAAAGGATAAAATGTTTTGTCAGGGCATTCAAATTGCAGATGAGTTGCAATGCTGTTCTCTGTTCCGATAATAAATTCATTGTGCGTGCTTTTTTTGACATAATCCATAATTCCTGTGGTACTTCCTATGTAATCAGCCATTTCAGATACATCTTTCACACATTCCGGATGAACCAGAAGCTGTGCATTCGGATGCGCGTTTTTTGCTGCAAGGGCCGCGTCTTTTGTGATACCTGCATGAATCGGACAACCGCCCTGAATCAATTGAAGATTCTTCTCAGGGACCTGTCCGGCCACCCATGCGCCCAAATTGCAATCCGGAATAAACAAGATGTTTTTTTCTTTCATATTGCGTACAATTTTCACTGCGGAAGCAGATGTGACGCAGACATCACAGACGGATTTTAATTCGGTTGTTGTATTAATATAAGCAACGACCGCATATCCGGGATACTGCTGTTTCAGTTTTTTGATTGCTTCTACATCAAACTGTCTTGCCATGGGACAATCCGCGTCCGGATGGGAGAGAATTACCTTCTTTTCCGGAGATAAAATTTTTACGGTTTCTGCCATAAAACGAACACCGCACATTAAAATCGTTTGCTGAGGAGCCTCGGCCGCTTTTTCGCTTAATCCGTAAGAATCACCGATATAGTCTGCGACCTCAAGAATATCATGGCTTTGATAGGCGTGTGCCAAAATACAGATATCCTTTTCTTTCTTCATTTTTATAATTGCATCTTGTAGTTGTCTTGTCGTATTCATAGTAGTCTCCATTTCCTCTAAACAGTTACACATTATAATAAAGACGATTTACGGTGTCAAGACATATGTACACTCTTACTTATCACCTGTCTTGTCAATTGTAAAATCATGTGCTATACTGGTCGCTGTGATTATTGAATGAAACAATTTTACACGTGTATTCGCACGAGAAAGCTGGTTTTATGAAAACAGATATACTGATTGTGGGAAGCGGCTGTGCAGGGTTGTATGCTGCACTCCATCTCCCCGAAGAGAAAGCGGTCACCATTATTACAAAGACCGATGTAGAGAGCAGTGATTCCTTTCTTGCGCAGGGAGGAATGTGCATGTTAAAGGAGCCCGGCGATTATGATTCTTATTTTGAAGATACGTTAAAAGCCGGTCATTATGAGAATGACAGGACTTCCGTTGAGATTATGATAAAATCATCG
This sequence comes from Lachnospiraceae bacterium, assembly GCA_017482005.1. The sequence goes on along the minus strand of JAFUOI010000006.1, from coordinate 9,690 downwards.
CCTGATGTGGTGGAAGATCTGGTCAGCTACGGCGTAGATTTTCAAAAGGAGGCGGACGGTTCCTTTTCCTTTACCAGGGAGGGTGCACACTCTGCCAAACGGATTCTTTTTCATAAGGATATTACAGGAAAAGAGATTACCTCTCATCTGCTTAAGCAGGTTAGGAAGAAGGAGAATGTTACGATTTTGGAACACACCTGTCTTCTGGATCTGCTCTGCGAGGGAAATACCTGCTATGGCGCCGTTGTTCAGAATGCAGATCATTCCGTTTCAAGGATCAGTGCAGATTATACGTTGCTTGCCACAGGCGGTATCGGCGGACTGTATCGGAATTCCACCAATTTCCGGCATTTGACGGGTGATGCGATTGCTCTGGCAATAAAATATGGTATCCGGACGAAGGATTTGAATTATATTCAGATTCATCCTACCACCCTTTATACTAAAGAAGGGGAAGACCGAAGTTTCCTTATTTCTGAATCTGTTCGCGGAGAAGGCGCCCTTTTGTATGACAAACATATGCAGCGTTTTGTGTCTGAATTGTTGCCGCGCGATTTACTTACAGAGGCGATATATGCGCAGATGGAGAAGGATGGGACGGATTTTGTCTGGGAAGATTTAAGACCGATTCCCGCCGGGGAATTAGAACTGCATTTTCCCAATATCATAGCGCACTGTAAAAAAATGGGATATGATGTGACAAGGGAATGTATTCCGGTAGTTCCCGCACAACACTACTTTATGGGAGGCATTCATGTGGATCACAACGCAAAAACCTCTATGGAGCGCCTTTATGCGATCGGTGAGACTGCATGCAACGGAGTGCATGGAAAGAACCGTCTTGCAAGTAACTCCCTTTTGGAAAGTCTGGTGTTTGCAAAACGTGCTGCACTTGACCTTGCAGGCGATTACAGGGATGCGCAGGGCAAAGGAGACAGCCTTCCATCGGACATCACCGATGAGACAGATGTGGAAGCACTGGCAAGTTCCTATCGGGAATTAATTCTTTCCGCATTAAAGCAAGAAAATAATAACATTTCAAGATAAAAAACACGATTTAGAAAGGATGATAAACATGAACAATCCAATTACATTAACATTAAACGCAGATCCATTGATTTTAGGTGCTTTGCGCGAAGACATTACCAGCGAGGATGTTTCCACAAACAGTGTGACGCCGGAGAAGCAGATGGGGGCAGCTGACCTTATCTGTAAGGAAGACGGCATCATCTGCGGACTTGAAATTTTTGCAAGAGTATTTACGCTTCTGGATCCAAGTACGCGTGTGGAATTATTGGCTAAGGATGGTGATGCGGTAAGCAAAGGGCAACTTCTTGCGAAGTTAACCGGTGATATCCGTACGATATTAAGCGGTGAGAGAACCGCGCTCAATTACCTGCAGCGTATGAGCGGTATTGCAACCTACACACATAATGTGGCAAGTCTTTTAGAGGGGACTTCCATCAAACTTTTAGATACCCGAAAGACAACGCCGAACAACCGCTTATTTGAAAAGTACGCAGTACGAGTGGGTGGTGGAAATAATCACCGCTATAATTTGTCTGACGGTGTTTTGTTAAAGGACAATCATATCGGTGCTGCGGGCGGTGTGCGTCAGGCGATCGAAATGGCGAAGGCTTACGCTCCTTTTGTCCGTAAAATTGAAGTGGAAGTAGAAAATCTCGAAATGGTGCGGGAGGCAGTGGAAGCAGGTGCCCACATTATTATGCTGGATAACATGACACATGATCAGATGGAAGAAGCACTGAATATCATCGACGGACGTGCAGAAGTAGAGATTTCCGGAAATGTTACCAAAGAGAATATTGAGAAAATAAGAGATCTTAAGGTAGATTATATTTCATCCGGAGCACTCACACACTCTTCCCCGATTTTAGATGTCTCTTTGAAAAACCTTCATCCGATTGATTAGTAAAAGAAAGGAAAAACTCATGAGCGGCGAGGAACGAAGAACTCAAATCATAGATTTGTTAAGAAAGAGCGATGTTCCGCTTTCGGGAACACAGCTTTCGGGAAGACTCGGTGTCAGTCGTCAAGTGATTGTACAGGACATTGCGTTGCTGCGTGCGAATGCATATGCGATTGTGTCAACAAATCAGGGATATCTGTTATCGGATTCATTTACGGCAAGTCGAATTTTTAAAGTAATCCATACGGATGAAGAGGTGGAAGAAGAATTGTCACTGTTTGTGGATTGCGGCGGAAGAGTGGAAGATGTTTTTGTGTCCCACAAGATTTATAATATTGTTAAGGCGCCTATGAACATCCGGTCACGTTTGGACGTGAAGAGATTTATGGACAATCTTGCCTCGGGCAAATCCAGTCTTCTGAAAAATGTGACTTCCGGTTATCATTATCACACGGTTACGGCGGAAAACGAAGAAATATTGGATTATATCCACGACGCCCTGAAAGAGCGCGGATTTCTGGCTCCTTTGCAGGATTACGAACCGGTGGATTTCCAAAAAACAAAAAAAGGAGCAGATGTTCCATAGATTTTTTCATCTATGGAGCATCCGCTCCTTATTAGTTCGTTAAGATTATCTGTTTAAGATAAGTTTGGTCAGTTCAACCGGGTCAACGATCTTGCCGTCTTTGTAAACGCGCATGTTACCGGAAGCGATCTCATCGATCAGGATAACTTCGTCGTTGTTGTAACCGAATTCAAATTTGATATCCCAAAGATCAAGGCCGATGGATTTGAGATCATCTGCAACGATCTTTGTGATTTTTAATGTCTGTTCTTTCATGCTCTGGAACATTTCCGGAGACATCACACCGAGTGCTGCAAGACCTTCGCCTGTAACAAGCGGATCGCCGAGCGCATCGTTTTTAAATGTACATTCTACGTAACCGCCTTCTAAAACGGTACCATCTTCCATATATTCACCATATCTGCGGATAAAGCTTCCTGTTGCAACCAGGCGGCAGATAACTTCAAGACCGTGTCCGAAAACTGTAGCCGGAAGAACTTCCATAGTAGCGTTTTCAACGTCTGCATTTACATAATGGGTTTTGATGCCTGCTTCTTTTAATAACTCGAAGTAGTGGATGGAAGTCTTTAAGTTTTCTCTTCCGATTCCTTCGATTGTTAAGCCAACGCTGTTTTCGCCCGGATCAAATACTCCGTCTTTGCCCGTGCAGTCATCTTTGAATTTCAGCATTACATTGCCGTTTTCAAGACTGTAAACATCTTTTGTCTTACCTTCATAAATTTTTTTCATCGTACGATCTCCTCCATTTGAGTGTAGTGTCTTTTTGACACTAATACTTTAGCACAAATGTCGTAATATGCAAATATTTTTTTTAGGGCTGGAAAAATTTTTTTATAAAAATATGAAAAAAATACTTTTTTGTGAGAAAAAAGTGTAATATAATACAGTGTGTTCCTTATAAGAGTTCCATAATTTTAAATTTGGAGGAGAGAAAAAATGAAGCAGGACATGATAGTAATTCTCGATTTAGGAAGTACCGAAAATACCGTAATCGCTCGTCAGATTCGTGATATGGGTGTTTACAGTGAGATTCATCCGCATGATATCACACCGGAAGGGCTTGCAGCACTTCAGAATGTAAAAGGTATCATCTTAAACGGCGGTGAGAACCGCGTCGTGGACGGACAGGCTGTAGATGTATTATCTTCTATATATGAATGCGGTTATCCGGTGATGGCAATTGACCATCCGACAGCGAAATGTGAGAAACAGTATGATACGATTCCGTCAGAAGATGTGATCAAAGCATTCGTATTTGATGAATGTAAAGCAGAAGCTAACTGGAATATGAAAAACTTTATCGAAGATCAGGTCGAACTGGTTCGCCGTCAGGTAGGAGACAAGAAAGTGCTCCTTGCATTATCCGGCGGTGTAGATTCATCGGTTGTTGCTGCGCTGCTTTTAAAAGCAATCGGACAGCAGCTCGTGTGTGTGCATGTAAATCACGGTCTCATGCGTAAGAATGAATCAGAGAACGTGGTGGACGTGTTCCGCAATCAGTTAAATGCCAACCTTATATATGTAGATGCAACAGATCGTTTCCTCGGAAAACTTGAAAACGTAGCAGATCCGGAAGAGAAACGTAAAATTATCGGCGGCGAATTCATTCGTGTATTCGAGGAAGAAGCCCGTAAATTAGAAGGAATCGATTTCCTCGGACAGGGTACGATTTATCCTGACATTATCGAGTCCGGTACAAAGACAGCAAAATGTGTAAAATCACACCACAACGTAGGAGGACTTCCTGAGGATCTTCAGTTTGAACTGGTTGAGCCCCTTGCTCAGCTTTTCAAAGATGAAGTTCGTGCCTGCGGTATTGAACTCGGCCTTCCGGCAGAGATGGTTTACCGTCAGCCGTTCCCGGGTCCGGGTCTCGGCGTTCGTTGCCTCGGCGCAATTACACGCGACCGTCTCGAAGCACTCCGCGAGTCCGATGCTATTCTTCGTGAGGAGTTTGCAAAAGCAGGTCTTGATAAGAAAGTATGGCAGTACTTCACAGTTGTTCCGGATTTCAAAGCAGTCGGTGTCCGTGACCACGAGAGAAGCATGGGCTACATGGTAGTTATCCGTGCGGTTAACACGATTGATGCCATGACAGCTACCATTGAGAGACTTGACTATGATTTCCTTGAGAAAGTAGTAGATCGTATTACGGCAGAAGTTCCGAGTGTAAACAGAGTTTGCTATGAGCTTACAAAGAAGCCGGTTGCGACGATTGAGTTCGAATAAATAAAATTTAACACAGATTATTTTATATGGCAGGTAATCCAAGTGATTATCTGCCATTATCTATATTAACCTCATTATTTAAATTGGAGTTGCCAATTAGTAGCTCATTTTTCTTCGGTATATTTTTTGAAGATATGTTAATAGTCTACTTTTCATTTCTGTATTAGCATTCTTATAAATTGTGTTTTTAGGATTATGGAGCAGGGCATGACACGCCTCTGCTCTGTTGTAGTTAAGGAAAATTTGCAAAAAAAGGTGGTATTGCAGCAAATTATATTACCGAGTTTTTTAATAAATTTATATGAAAACCATAGGGGTGCCGAAAAATAATGGTATAATTTGATTGTGGAGGTGGAGAACGTGGAAGAAAAAAAGAGAAATAAAATTATGATGTTTGGGCTTAGCGCTGAGGAAATGCAAAAGGTTATGAAGGCGTCGCCCGAAAGTATTTATATTTACGCAGAAGACTGGCAGGACATAGTGGCTGTCTCTGCCAATTTGGTTATTGCAAATCCAGATGTAATAAACAAAGAGGGAAAAGAAGTAATCGCAGAGTTTTATAAAGAAATCGAACCGTCGCCAGAAAGTCTTATATTAACAAATAGGTGTAATGAGTTGACTGGAATTAAAGGCATTGAGATATACGAAAATTTATTTTTGGAACAAAATATCTTAAGAACAACTATTTTGAAATGCTTGAGAGAGACAGCTAAGGATGTGGACTTTTCTAGACGGATTATGATTAGTTTGAAAATTATGAAAAATATTTGTAATCATCCAGGGATTTCCACAAAAGAGTTAGCATTAGCAGTAGAAGTAAGCGAGAGAAGCATTAAGAGATATATTGAGACATTAAGAATGGCTGGGGCAGATATTATTTTTGAGAATAAGGGATGGAAATGCGAACTTGCATTATGGGATTTATAGGAGATCGCTATGGACAAGAAGGAATATATTGCATGGTTTGAAAATACTAGAATGTTTTTTGGAGAGTATATGGATAATAGTAGTATTGCAGATGAATTACTACATTATGAAATATTTTCAGCTGTGTGGAGTTGCATTGAAGAAAATGAAAACGAAGATCGAAATAAGCAAATGACAGAGCTTATAGTGGCATTGCTAAGAAGCCTGGAAGCAGTTGATTTTTTTAGAGAAGAGTTATTATATGAGTTTCTTGATAATTCTCAAAAATATCAGGAGTTTATTGAGGAATACCATTTACCGGATGAAACTTTTCTTCGAGATGTTGGATCGTTTTGGCTTAGAACGGTCGATAAGATAGATGTTGCAGGCGATAAAGTGAAGAGGGTGGATTTTTCAAAAAAGGCATGCGAGTATTGTTTGTGGTTAATGCCGTATTGTACAATATTTACATATCAATATTTAATCCAAAATCCGGATTGTGGAGAGTTTGTGGCTGAAAGGTTATCTGTTTTACAATATTGGGAGTATCGAGAAATAGAGAATTATTTGGATAAGATTAATAATCTGTCGCTTGAAGAACAGATATTAAAAATTTCAAGACGTTATTGTGAAACGGAATTTGATAAACGTTTTTCAGATCGTGAAAGCTTATACATGGAATTGTTAGATAGAGAATTACCAATTTCAGAAGCGTATGTAATTACTAATCGAGTGCGAAAAGGAAGAGGGTTAACCGATATCACATATGAGAAATTGGTGAATATGGGATATGAAAGAAAATTATTAGAAGAAGTTAACGCCATTAAATACCTAAAAAGCAGAAGAAATGCTATTGTATCTTTTTTATTTGTTAAAGAACTTGTATAGAAATATATGTATTATAAGGAGTTGGATATGGATAAAGAGAAGTTTGTGTTATATAAAGATATTCCAGAAGTAAACCATAGGAGTAAGCTTAGAGAACAAATAGAGAAACTGGCTAAGATAGTTAGGGCGGCAGAGCAAAGTTCTGACATGAAGGAGAAGCTTAGGCAGGAGCTTTTGAATGGTGTTAAATCAAAAGGAGTGCATATTCCTAATCATATTGGATGTACCGGATGTTGTGATTCCGGCAGAGTGACAGAAAAGAGATTATGTCGTTGTATGTATTATTATAATACCGAAAAGGATAAAACATGCGCCATATGTAATATCAAAACAAAATGGAAAAATGTTGGTCGGATTGCCGTTACAGAATACGAGTATCCTACAAAATATGTTTTAGATAATGTTGGGGGCATAGACTTGCTTTTTGATGATATGTATGCTGTTGAAGTAAAACCACAGAATAGCGATGAAACATTGGCGAGAATGTTTGCAGAAATACTCACATATACAATAGATTATGATTATAAGCCGGCAATCTGTTTCTTTGAAGACAGTAAGCAGATGAATGATTATAAGAGATTAATGTTAGAAGAAAACAAAGATTTAATATATCTGTGTAGCCGTATTAAAGTGTTCTATTTTCATACAGAAAACAAAGATGGTATTTTAGAATTTGATATTAAGGAAATAGAAGAGTTGAAATAGGATGTATGATGAAGTTAAAATAACAGTACATAGAGGCGCCCATCAGGTTGGTGGATGTTGTACGGCAATTGAATATTTATCAACAAGAATCCTTATTGATATGGGGCTGCCTTTGCCGGGATACGAGCATAATAAATTGCAAATCGAGGGGGTAACAAAGGGAAAAACAAGGTGTGATGGTGTGCTTTTAACACATTATCATGGAGATCATATTGGCGAAGTGTCAAAAATAATTACACAGATACCAGTATATGCAAGTTCATGCACAAAAGAGTTCATTAAAGCTTACCAAATGCGTATGGGAAGGAATTATTCCTGTGATATTGATACTGATAGAATTGTGGTTATTTCAAATGGAGAGACTGTAGCAATTGGAGATTTAAAAGTAAGAGCAATAAAAGCAGATCATTCAGCAGCTGGGGCGTTTATGTATCTGATTGAAGCAGGGAGTAAATATATTTTACATACAGGTGATTTTAGATTACATGGCAGAAATCGAAACAGGATGGTTCGGGATATTTCTGACTTAGGAGAGATAGATTTGCTTATCACAGAAGGAACTACGATTTCAAGAGATGATTTTGAAAATTGGGATGAAGAGAGTGTAACAGCAAGAATTCGCAATTGCGTGGAACGGTATAAATATTGCTTTGTAATAACTTCATCAAGCAATATAGATAGAATTCAGTCTATATCAGAGGCAGTGCCAAGAGGAAAATATTTTTTGATGGATCACTTTCAAAAAAAGTTGTTGGATATAGCTGTATGTAACGAAGATTATGTAGTAAAAAAACCTTTGGTGTACGGAAAAAATTTGCAAGACAAGATGATAACGAATGGTTTTGTGATGCTAATACGGGAAAGTAATGCAAATATATTTGAGGAGTATATGGCAAAATATCCGGATGAAACATGTTTAATTTATTCAATGTGGAGTGGCTATTTAGAACATACGGGGATGAAGCAGTTGTTTGATAGAGCAGGAAAGAACAGGCGAATAATACATTCATCCGGTCATGTGGTTCTAAATGATTTAAATGAATTTATTGATACTATCAAACCTAATAGAATTGTAGTAATACATACGGACACAGATATTATGGAAGGATTAGAAAAAAAGCAAATTGTTTTGAGTGTTAGAGACGAAGTGCCATTTTTTATATAATAAATATAGGTAACAATAAATTATTTGCTAAATCAAGGTAAACACCAGAAAGCGATATGATAAATGACAGAACCGGAAGTAAGTATATATATCATTATATTATATTAAAAATGAATATACAGAGGAATAGGTGATGTTAATATTCGTTTGCTCAATGGAATGAGACTATATATTGAGAGTAAAAAGGGTAAAAATAGTAAGGCAGGACAGGAATACCCGTTAATGCGCGAGGCGATAGGGCAACTGATGACAGGCGGTGAATTAACGGCGGATATGATTCCGGTCGTTGCTGCACCATATACGGAAAAGAGCCATAGCCTTGCGGAAAGATGGTTAAACTATTCGCAGATGAAAGTAATGAAAATTCAATTCTTTTTAGTGAAGGAGAATGGAGAAATTTATTTTGTGAATTGATATATTGTTACGTATATGATAACAAAATGATAACATTAGTTCAGCTAGCCCATATACATTGGATAAATGAAACTAATTGGTATCAAACCGTGCGAAAACTCATAAACAGATTTGTTTAATGTGAAAAAGATTTTGGTGAGTTCGAGTAATACCAAAACTCCAAGAATGCTATTTTAAGTGTTTTTTGGAGTTTTTTGATTTTGGTCAAATGAAAAAGTAAATTCCAGCTCAGACTGATTTGACCTCGTATTTTCGATTTTGAGCCACTTTTTTAAAGATTCCCTATACAAAATTACCTCGAAAAGTGCTATAATCCGTTTTGAAAAGTCTGTTTGTTTGCATGGCAAACAGACAGCTGGAGCAGTTTGAGAAAAAATAAATTCCACCTGTCTTATTGCTGAAAATTATAGATTTGGTGGTTATCTGCCTGCTCTTTATATTCTAGTCGTGATTATTTTTCACGATGTTCAATGAGTACCGGTTTTAGCATGACATCGTCTGGGGAGACTTTAAACTGTCCTGTTAAAAGCGGTATTTTTTTGTCTAAAAGTAATTCTGCTAAATCAAATGGGCAAGCACCATTGAGACTGTCTCTGGCAGTTGAGTTGATATGACTTGCCATGAGATTGATATCATCTTGGGTGTAACGATACATGCTTCTGCCTTTCGGAATGACATAGCGAATGTATTCGTGATTCTTTTCTAATCTCGCTTTTTGATTAGAGACATATGGGTCGCAATAAAAGACGTAGGTTCTGCGAGTGCCAGACTCATTCTTTTCGATATCCCAGGGATTTTTGAATTCAGAGCCGTTGTCAGTAAGTATTACGGGAAAATACTTTTTGAACGTTCTGATTCCAATGGTGT
>JAFUOI010000005.1 GCA_017482005.1 Lachnospiraceae bacterium | reverse complement strand
TAACATCGCTTAACGCAACTCTGATATAATATCATGCGTTTCTGCCTCTGTCAACACTTTTTTTAGAAGTTTTTCTTTTCCTTCTTCACCGCTTCTTTTGCGGTGGGTTTTTATCATATCATTGCCTTTTTTCTTTGTCAATAATCTTTAAACAAAAAAGGCAAAAATAATACCTACCAATAAAATACCATAAGCTGCACCGGCTATCATTCCCAGCAGCTTATTGAGACCGCGGATAACCGGAAGTTTAGTAAGCACACGTAAAGATAGGATAACCGCTTTCAAAACAAAGAAAAGTGCCGCGTATAAAACAAGGCAAAGAACGATTCTTACTACAACTACCATGTGATCTGCCAGAAGTGTCAAAAGCAAAGATTCCAATGCCCATGTATTCAGCAGGTATACAAATATAATAGAAAGAAGACTTGCAAGAATCGTCCCTAATGTATTTACAAATCCTTTTTTTAATCCTCTAATCGCACATATTACAATCAAGAGAAGTCCGACAATATGACCTATGCTCATTTATCTTAATTTCATCAGCCTGATTCCGTCCGGAAAAACCGCGAGAATTTCCGTTTCCGAATCCGTCGGAATCAGCGCCTGAATGTTTCCTCCTAAATCACTGTTGTACTTTTCAACTCCGTTTAATCCCAAAACAAGAACTTTTGCTTCGTTATATATAACGGCCTTTTTGTCATCTAAGATAATATCGGAAAACTCAAAATCAATGTTATGCTCAAGTTTTCTTTCACCATCCGTATTATATATGTGCACATCATATTGTCCTTCTCCGTCAAGATCGCGGTAGACAAGAGCAAATCCTGTTTCACATGTATAGACGCTCTGAAGCTCCTGTTCAAACAGCACCTCTTTTTCCAGTGTTGGTTTCTGCTTTCCTTTTAATAATAGAAGTTTTTCATCTCCCACTGCAAGAGCATCTGTCTCATTTAAATAAGTTAGCATAGGAAAAATCTGACCGTCATATTCGTATCCGCTGACCAAATTATCCATTGCATTCTGCCCGACACCTCCAAAATTATAAAACGCCAGACTTGTATTAATCTTTCCCGTTTCCGCCTTCATATAAGATACACCGAGCTTAATGTTATCCGGCGAAATTGCAAACGCAATCGGATAACCGTTATTCCTCATGCTTGTCTTCACTTCGGAAATAAGCTCTCCCTCTTCCGAATAAAGCCGAAGCCACGTCACGTCTTTGTCCTGAAGCAGAACCGCCGCTACTCCCTGCGCCGACACATCTAACGAAAGGATCGGAAGATTAGTCTCAACCTCAGCCGTTGTTCCTTTTTTTCCTATTATATATAGTGTCGTCCCCTTATAATCTCCGACTGCAACATATGTTCCGTTGTTTTTAACAAGAGGCGCCTGCATCTCATACGACTGATTCCACATCTGGACTCCGTCTCCGTCATATGCCGATATTCCGTCTTTGCTATGTACAAGTATATTTCCTTCATAATTAAGGAAAGTACTGTTTTCTGTTCCGACTCTCTTCATCTCTTTGATGATTTCATATTTGGTGTATACTCTGTTGTCTGCCTGTATCTTCAACACCAACACAACTACAAGGATCAATGCAATCACAAGAAATGTGCGATAAACAACCTGTAATTTATGTTTAAAAATCCGGTCTTTATATCCTGTTTTTCCAAACCAGTCTTTGATCATATGCGCACCTGTACTTTCGTTCTTTACTTTATCAACACAGTTTAGTATAACACATTTTTCTACGGAAGGAGTATTTTTTGTCCATAGAATATATTATCTTTATCTTCAATTCCGTTCCATTCACAAATTATATCAATATTAGATAGATTTCCGTAATACTTCAGGCATATTTTTGCAAGGGTATCACCCTTTTGTATGACATAAGTTGTCTTCTCAGAGGACACAGAAACGGATTCTTCTTCCATCTGCGTATCCGCAGATTCCTCTGCGTTTTCAGGCTCACTCTCCGAAACGGCTTCGTCTGCATCTCCCCCATCCGATATTTCTTGTCCCGTACTTTCTTCCTCTGCACTCTGCGCCAATTCTTCACGGCTGACGGAAGGCGCTGCCTCTGCCACTTCATCCTGCACAGGTTCTTTTTCTAAACTTTCCTGTACGGATTCTCCTGCAGCATTCTCCTGTGCAACAGATTCAGACAAGACACTTTCCTGCACCCCCTCTGCTACGACTTCCTCCGACTCCTGCAAATCTGCCGCCTCTTCAACTTCTGTGTTTTGATCAATTTTGCCCGAAATCTGATAAAGCACCTGCTCCATATTCTGCATTTTCTCATAATTGTTAAGCATGGTTATCCCAATCACCATAATTACCATCATAAGAACAAGACTGACACAGGTCATAAGAGTGGCAGAGCGTCTGCGGTGTATCTCCTGTTTCTTTTCGCTGACAACCTCACGGAACTGATGCGTTGCCCTGTCCGCTTCAAACTCCTCCGGATGCCGTTCCGCTGCGCGAAGAGAAACCATATAGTTCTGCATGCATTCATTTCTCTCATAATATATGTAGTAACCACCCTGCCGGCGCATTTTCCCTTTTTCATACAGGTAAATGTATTCCTCTTTCTCCTCCGTGTTGTATTCAAAATATAACTTTTGGTCCGGTCGAAAAAACTGCTTTTGCGTCCGCAAAATCTGTTCTTCAATCTCCTTTGTAGATTCATTTGTCACAATTGCCCATCCCAGCACCGTCTGTTCCGGGAAGAAACGGCCGGCCATTTCGTTGACCCGCTGCCATGACTCCTGATCAATGACCGTTTTTTCCATAAAGAAATCTTTTTCCGCACCAACGGCCCCATTCACAAACCAACAAAGCTCGTCCCCCAGCATCTCTTTTTTTCCATATAAAATAATGACTCTCATTCCATCTTCCGGCGACGGAATCTGTTTCAAATATGTAATCACATAGTCCTCGAGATATACCTTTTGATTGCCGGAAACTTGTCCTATCTGACGGATATTTTTCGGAAATTTTCCTTCCTTTACTACTTCTATCATACCTTATACCCTCTTTCTGTTTTTTATTACATATAACACAGAAGGTTTTACTTTTTTTAGCGAAAAAAAGAACTTGATTCTTTGTTTTTTATGACACAAATCTGCACAAAAAAAGACGAGAAAATAATTCTCGCCTTTTTCAGTCAGCATTTCAGTTTTTCCCTCTCTCTTTTCAATTGAAAAAGAAAGGTTTTTGCGATAAAAACTTGTCCTACTCGGATTCTTTTTCGGATTCTGTCTCCGGTTCATCATCTTCGTCATCAAGCATCGGATCATAATAATCTCTCTTAATCAGCCGATACAAGGACCACCCGACAATGACAACTCCGGAAAGTATAAACAAAGCCGTAGCCCCTCCGAAAATCAACAAATCATTTCCTTTTGCATTTTTCAACTCAACCCCAAGGGAATATGCAAGATATAGCAAAAAGCCACCTACCATAATACGAAGCCAAAGATTCGTTGCCGTCGTCTTTTTCAGTATGTCATTTTTATCTTTTTCTTCTATTTGATTTTCTGTTTGCTTCTCTGTCTGATGTTCCATTCTAATCCAACCTCTAATACGCCCTTATAACTAGACAAATTTATAAACCGTTACAGATGTAAAAGGCTTGTCCGGGGTAACTACCGGTTTGATAAAGCCTTCCTGCTTTGCACTGTTCGGGAAGAACTGTGTTTCAAGGCAAAGTCCGCCTCTGCACGGATAATAAGCACCTGCTTTTCCGTATTCAGGAACCATGTTATTTCCGGTGTAAAGCTGAACGCCCGGAAGATCTGTATAAACCTCCATCGCTCTGCCCGCCTCATCATCTACAACTTCTGCGATTTTCTGAAGTTTACCTTCCTCGTAATCGTCAATGGCAAAATTGTGATCATAACCTTTTACAAGTGCAAGTTGAACATCATCCGCCGAAATATCCTTTGAAACCTCTTTCATCTGCGTAAAATCAAACGGAGTTCCCTCAACCGGTGCAATTTCTCCTGTCGGAATCGCACCCATACGAACCTTTGTATAACGGGAAGCCTTAATCCATACTTTTTCATCCTCAATTGTCTTCTCACAATCATGTCCTTTGAGGTTAAAGTATGTGTGGTTCGTCGGATTAACAAGAGTCTTTTTATCTGTTGATGCATCATAACGAATTTCAAGAGCGTTATCCGCAGTTAACTTATAAGTTACTTTAAACTCACGATTGCCCGGAAATCCCAGTTCTCCGTCTTTGCATTTACGTGTAAATACAACTGCATTTTCTGCTTCTTTTTTCTCAGCCGTCCAAAGAACTTTATGAAGACCTGCATTTCCATCGCTGTGAAGATTGTTATCATTGTCATTAATCACAAGATTGTAAATGGTACCATCAAGTTCAAAACATCCCTTTTCCGTTCTGTTTGCCACAGGTCCAATTGTTGCCCCGAAGCAACTTCCATTTACAAAATAATCTTTCGCCTGGTCATAACCGAGAACAACATCTGCCACTTCTCCGTTTTTATTCGGCACAAAAAGATTCACAAGAATTGCTCCGTAATTCATGACATCCGCCTGTACTCCGTTTTCATTTTTCAAAGAATAAAGAATGATGTCTTCTTTATCCAATGTTCTTCCGAATTTCTTTTCCGTAATCATAACATCCTCCTGCACGGTACTATATTTTTTCATATTGCATACTTCGTAACTATAACTGCGTTCTCCCCTCCAACGCGCGAAGCAGCGTCACCTCATCAATGTACTCCAAATCACCGCCGACCGGAACACCGCTGGCAATTCTCGTCACCTTTATTCCCGTCGGTTTAATCAGCTTGCTTATGTACATCGCTGTCGTTTCCCCTTCCAGACTGGAATTGGTTGCAATAATTACCTCTTCCACCTCATCGGATTGAAGTCTGGTCATGAGTTCTTTCAACTTAATGTCGGAAGGTCCGATTCCGAGCATCGGCGAAATAGCTCCGTGTAATACATGATATATTCCCTTATATTTGCCGGTCTTTTCGTATGCCGCAAGATCGCGTGTGTTTTCCACAACCATAATTGTACTGCGGTCACGCTTTGGATTGGCACAAATCGGACATATCCGATTGTCCGTAAGCGTATAACACTGCTCACAATAACAAACATTGTTACGCGCATCCACGATGGTCTTCGCAAAATGTTCCACCTGTTCCTTTGGCATATTGACCATATGAAAGGCAAGACGTTGTGCCGACTTATGGCCGATACCCGGCAATGAAGAAAATTCTTCAATTAATCGATTAATATAACCACTGTAAAGATCCATTAGAACGGGAATCCTCCCAAGCCTCCTGTCATACCTGACATCATAGCCGAACTTGCTTCCTCTGCTTTACCGAGTGCCTCGTTCATTGCTGCCATAATAAGATCTTCCAGCATTTCTACATCATCCGGATCCACTGCATCTTTATCAAGCTTAATCTTTGAAACAGTTTTTTTACCTGTCACAGTCACTTCAACTGCGCCGCCACCTGCTGTTGCAGTAAATTCCTTTTCTTCCAGCTCCTGCTGTTTTTCCTCCATCTGACGCTGCATTCTCTGCGCCTGTTTCATAAGGTTGTTCATATTTCCCGGCATTCCCATTCCGCCAGGATAACCGCCTCTTTTTGCCATTTCTTATATCCTCCATTTCATTTATTCCACATCAATATCCATGTGAATCACCTGAGATAAATCCACATAGCTTGTCGCAAAATTCTGCTCTTTCTGTAGCGGTTTGACTTCTACCGCAACCTCTTTTCCTACAGCCTCGCAGATACAGTTTTTTAAATAATCCATATTATCTTCATGCTTTAAAAAGTAATCCGAATTAAGACCATCCGGAATTACAATCAACAACCTGTTATCTCCGCCGAGACTCAGCTTGCTTCCTGACAGATAGGTCTTCATCGGCTGTCCGGTTCTTTGAACGATTTCTCCCCAGCGCCTGACAACCTCCTGCACATCCTCCGGAACCGCCTTCGGAAGAGGCAATTTACTCTGTGACGGTTCAGACGCAGCAGAATGATGAACACCCGGCGCTGCAACCGCTCCTCCTTCGGATACATTTATTGTAAAAGCACCGGTCTCTAACTTCTCTTCCAAATCTCTGATTCTCTCAATCAGAGCATCACTTTTAATCTCCATTGCCGGTCTGCAAAGTTTAATCAACGCCATCTCAATCATAATGCGCTTCTGCGTCGCATATTTAATCTGACCGGACAATTCCGAAAAAATCCGGATATAACGCATTAGCGTATTTGCATCGATAAGCTCTGCTTCTTCCTTCATAAGCTCAAGGGTGTCACTTGATGCATCGATAATATCCTCAATCCCGTCTGAGCTTTTTAAAAGCAGGAGATTTCGGAGATACCACGTAAAATCGCCGACAAACTGCGTCAATTCCCGCCCCTGATAAATAATTTCCTCAAGAAGCGTTATGGCGCCAAGCACATCCTTATCCATAACATGACGAAGCATACCCGAAAAAACTGCATTATCAACCGCACCCAAAACATCAAGTGCCATGTCATACGTCAGTCTCTCGCCATAGTGAAACGCAATACATTGATCCAGAAGACTGAGTGCATCTCGCATGGAACCGTCTGCCGCTTTGGCCACATAACGGATTGCTTTTTCCTCAACACCCACCTGCTCCTGTTGCATCAGATCGCGGAGACGATCCGCGATGGTCTCGATAGAAATCCGCTTAAAGTCATATCGCTGACAACGGGAATGGATAGTCACCGGAATCTTGTGGGATTCGGTTGTCGCAAGAATAAAAATCACATAAGACGGAGGTTCTTCCAACGTCTTAAGAAGCGCATTGAACGCTCCTATGGAAAGCATATGAACCTCGTCTATGATATAGACTTTATACTTCCCTTCCGCAGGCGAAAAAGAAACTTCATCCACAATCTCCCTGATATTGTCGACACCGTTGTTGGAAGCCGCATCAATCTCAATCACATTCATACTTGTTCCTGCTGCAATGGAACGACACATCCTGCACTCGCCGCACGGATTGCCATCTACCGGATTTTCACAATTGACGGCTTTGGCTAATATTTTAGCAATGGTAGTCTTACCGGTTCCTCGGGTTCCGCAAAACAGATACGCATGTCCGATTCGCTCGGCTTTTATTTGATTTTGTAAAGTTGTAACGATATGTTCCTGTCCTTTGACATCTTTGAAAGTGTCCGGACGAAACTTACGATATAACGCCTGATAGGACATAAAAATCCCCTTTTTCTACTGTTTTAAATAACTGCTTAGTCATCTCCGAAACAGATGCCGAGCATCTTAGCTTCCTGTACAATAGAAGCATCCGGAGAAACCATTTTAAGCTTTCCTGCCACTTCTTCAAGCGGAACTTTAATAATCTCACGGTTCTTAATACCAACCATAAATCCGTATTCACCGTTTAAGATCAGTCTTCCTGCTTCTGAACCGAGGCGCGATGCAAACACACGGTCATACGGACACGGACTTCCGCCACGCTGTGTATGTCCCGGTACGGTTACACGTACATCGTAACCGCCTTTTTCCTGAATCTCTTTTGCCACTTCATAGGAAACAGAAGGGAAAGGAGACTTTTTCAGTTTTTCTTTATATTCTTTTTTGGATAATTTCGCATCTTTCTTGGAAATCGCACCTTCCGCTACCGCAAGGATTGTAAACCGACTTCCGTTCTTCATACGCTCGTCAATTTTTCTTACAACACTGTCAATATCATATGGAATTTCAGGAATAAGAATAATATCCGCGCCGCCGGCCATACCTGCATTAAGTGTCAGCCAGCCGACTTTATGTCCCATAACTTCAACAATAAATACACGTCCGTGGGACGCTGCCGTTGTGTGAATGCAGTCAATGGCTTCCGTCGCAATGTTTACCGCACTCTGGAAACCGAAAGTCATATCTGTTCCCCAAAGATCATTGTCGATTGTCTTCGGAAGTGTCACGACATTGAGCCCTTCCTCGCGAAGAAGATTTGCTGTCTTATGTGTTCCGTTACCGCCGAGAATCACAAGGCAATCCAACTGAAGTTTGTGATAGTTCTGCTTCATTGCTTCCACCTTATCAAGCCCATTCTCATCCGGCTCACGCATTAATTTAAACGGAGTACGGCTGCTTCCGAGAATCGTTCCTCCCTTTGTCAGAATTCCGGAAAAATCTTTGCCCGTCAACATACGGAAATTACCATAGATGAGTCCTTTATAACCATCCAAAAAACCATAAATCTCAACGTCTTTCTCTGCGTTTGTAATACTTTTTACCACTCCACGCATCGCTGCATTTAATGCCTGGCAATCGCCGCCGCTTGTTAACATTCCGATTCTTTTCATGTACCGTTCCTCCTGTTACTTTTTTCCATATAGTTTTTAGCATGATTTTTCACGCTTACACTATTCCTATATTACTATATTTTTCATATTATCACAATGTTATGCTTGAAAATTTGTATAAAAAAATCATCTGCAGATTAACATCCTGCAAATGATTTTTTGTTTTGACTATATTCCGTATTTGCCAATCCTTTTATATATACAATATTGTAACGCCTCCGAGGCTGACATTTCCGCGAAGGGTCAGAATCGGACCGTCTGCACCGGCATTACGGTTCTTTTCTTCAACGCCGCCGAAAGATGCGGTCATCTGATTGTCAATGCGCCAATTTTTCGGCACATAAAGTTCTACACCGGCAAAAGACACATTCAGATTAACTGTGGCATGACCGTTTTGAATAACCGCATTGTCAAAGTAAACTTTCATCCCTGCAAATTTGGCATCAATGTTGGCCGACTCAAAATTGTCGGAATTGACATATTTAATACTTCCCACAAAAGAAGAAGAAAAATCAAACTGATTGCCGTCCTCCTCATCAAACACAACAAAGTCACTTCCGTCAATCTCATGGTTCTTTACTTTTTTCATCTTTTTTTTCGGTGTATAAATCAGGCTGACACCGATACTCAAAAGCAATGCCACAAACAGAATCGTCCAAGGAGTAATCGCTGTAATTCCAAGTTCCGTGTCATATATAATCCCTAAAAATGCAAGGCTGAAAAACACTCCCGGAAAGGCAAGATTGACCAAACTGTTGACAAGTGCCACAACAAACACCAACGTCCAAAAAATCTTCATGACACTCATATCCGGAAATACACCGAGTTTAGCAACCAGAATCAAAAACGCAGCTGCAATCAAAAATAATCCCCAAAACAAATTATCTTTTTTCATCTACTTTAACCTCTTTTCTTCTAAACTGATTTTCAAGGATTTAAAATAGTACCTTGAAACATATACCTGTTTATGACTGCCCGCAAATTCCACAACGCTGGATGCAGTCAGGTTTCTTTCCACAGAATAAATTTTTGAAACATTAAGAATCGTAGACTTGGAAACCCGGATAAAATTTCGCGGCAAAACTTTTTCAAGCTCGTAGAGCTTATATTTCACCGTATAGACATCCGACGCCGTGTGCGCGCTGATACCGCCGCCGTCTGTCTCAAAGAAAAGAATGTCCTCAAGCGGTATGTAAAACTCTGTTTCATTTTTGTAAAATGTCAGAGTCTGCTTCCGGGCAAGCACTTCCGCCACCGCCTTTTGTACAGCCGTCATCTCTTCTGTCAGGCTGCTGCCGCGGATTACAATTTCTTCCTCTGTTAAGTTTTCATCAATTTCGATCTTAATTTTCATTGATTTAACCCGTCTCCTCTTTACAAATCCCATTTTAGCGGAATCTGTAAAAATGTAAACCCAATTTAAGTAAGAGGTGATTTTTTGAAGGTAAGAAGTAGAAATATGACATCAAAAACGTAAATATGGAGTTAAAAATAAAATATGGTTTCATCGGACTCCAAAGCAGTGGCTGAGTCGCCCGATGAAACCATATATTTATTTTTTGATTGTAAATTTTACGGTCTTTACATTACCTGCTTTATCATAAATCTTCAGCGTGTACTTTCCGTTCTTTTTCACTTTTTTGCCGGAGTTAATCTTCTTTCCGTTTAAGGTTGCCTTTTTAATACCGGAAATGCTGTCTTTGAATGTAATCTTCACCGTTTTTTTGTATTTCTTATTGTTTTTAATATTCGTGGTCGGCTTCTTTTTATCAACATAAAATGACAGCGTTTTCTTCTTCCCGCTTGCAGTTTTCACTTCGACTTTATATTTTCCGTTTTTACTTGCATAAAAACTGTTGCCTGTCTGGTTTTTTCCGTTCACCTTAAAAGACGCAACTGCACTTTTTGCACTCACTTTTACCGTAACTGCTTTTTTATATGCTTTTTTATTTTTTACTCCTTTGACCGTAATCTTATCTGTTCCGGCAAACGCAGTATTGCTGAGCGCATAAATTCTGGAAACTTTTTTCTTTTGCAGTTCAAGAATATCATATTGCACCGTATATCCATCCGACTGAATTGTACCGTTTGCCTTGGCTACCTTGAACGGATAAGTAACTGTAAAATAGAAAAATTTCATCCCTTCCATATTCATTGAAGAATTGGATGTAAAATCCTTATTGGCTGTTTGCGCGTCGGCAGAAATGTCGTAAACCGCCTTCTCTTTTGTCAGTTCCACAAACATGGATTTCGTTTTTGCTGCCGTATTTTTTGCTGATGAACTGTAGCAACTATTCGTTACACCATCTATCGTTTTCTTTCCCGCATAGGAAAATTCCATACTCTCCATCAGCTGTGCATATGTCATATCCTCCGTCGATCCCAACTCCTTCATATCCTCAAGAATCGCTTCTTCCTCTTCTGCTGTGGTGTACATTTCCATCACAACATTCGAAGAAAAATCAGGAGAAATCGTTACCTTCTGCTCCGCACCGCATCCGGTCATGGTTACCAAACCCAAAATCAAGATTGCAAAAATACTCTTTCTCACTATTTTTTCCTCCCTTACACTATTTTAATTCCCAGCTTTTCAGTTCTTTTTTCAGATTCCCTTCTGACAAGCCGATTCTCACAACGGTACCGGAAAAAGGCCGAAAACAATTCTGCAGCCCTTCAAAAGCCCGGCGCATCTTCTCCTTCGTAAGCCTCCGCGCCACAGTTGTATGCGGTTGCCAGCAAAAAGGTCTGTAACATTCCTGTATCCTTGTTTCTTTGCATAATTCTATTGCCCCGGCAGCTTTCACCAACATCCGGTTTAAATATTCGTTGAGCACAGGAAGCAAATACAACACATGCGGAAAAAAAGCCGCAACCGACACCCATTGAATCTGCCCCGCATTCACTTTGTCAAAAACCTTGTCCAAAGCCATTATAATCTTCTTCACATTTTCCCTGGACTCAAACACTGACAAAGTAATGTGAGGCGGAATAGCTCTGTCCGTCATATCGGTATTTCCGGATGCATCCGCTGCTTTTTGCATATATTCCTCAATCATTTGATTCGTTTTTTCATCAAAATACAAAGATACAAGATACATGGCTTTATTATATCTCTGCCGCTATGTAAAATCAAACAAAATCCTTTTCTGCTTACTTCTTCTCAGCTTTATATTTATAGCATGTGCGATGATCCATTTCCGCCCAACAATGCATGGCCGTCGTCCGAATTTGCACTTCTACACGGGCTTTTTCCCCTGCAAATCCGGTATCACCCGGGGTTGGATAATCAAGCTCTATAATCAGATGTATACTTTGATAACCGTTTGCTTTTGGCGATCGGATATAGTCCTTGCGCTTTAGCACCGTAACATCCTTATTCCTGCAAAGAAATTCATCTACGCGGTACACATCATCACAGCACGAACAAACGACCCGGATTCCGGCCAGATCACCTAAATAACAAATTGCATTTTCGTAGGATATTTCATATCCTTTCTTTTCAAGTTTATCTGCAATACTATCTACTGACTTTATACGAAAAAACACTTTCTCCACGGGATTTCTCCCTATCCCCTTTTCACATTCATGTACATATTTCTCTAGGAGAGACTTCACCGTCTCAATTCCGTAAGAATATTTTTGCATATGCTTTTTTCCACGAATAACCTCAGCAAGCTCTTCTACCTGTTTTTCACGAACGATATCTTCTATCACATTTCCCATTTTATACCTTCCCTCTGTCTATCATTTCCCTTGACGTCCAATAAACAATTTATGCAGCTTGCCTTATCTTTAGAACTAAAAAAAGAACTGCCTTTTCAGACAGTTCCTCTATCCTTTAAATTATATATATTGAGCTCTCTCTCCGCCGATATATTTCAGCCTCGTGCGCGCAGTTACCACATGCGCGTTACCGATTGTTTTCTGTTCTGTCCGGACAGGTACAGCCACCGGGGCAAGATGCATTCCGATAAGAGTATCTCCGATATCAATTCCGGCCTGCGCACAAATCGTCTCAATTGCAACTGCTTCCTCAAATCCCGCAAATGCAGCCGTTGCAAACGAGCCACCCGCTTTTAACACCGGCATTACATTTACCATTGGTAACCGGTTAGCCTTTGCATACTCCTTTTCCACAATAAGAGCACGGTTTAAATGCTCACAACACTGTGCTGCAAGATAAATGCCTTTGCTCTTCAGTTCCTCCTGCAACGTCTCAAATATAGCTTTACCGATCTCTTCGCTTGAATACGAACCGATCTGATGACTTGCCACTTCGCTGGATGAACATCCGACAACCACCGCATCTCCTTTTTCGAGTTGAGCTTCTTTCAGTAAGCCCTGCACAACCAGACGGGTTTCCTCTTTGATCTGTTCTATGTTCATACATTTTTCTGTTGATATTCCTGCTCCCATTTTTTACTCCCTTGTCAAATCCTTTTCCTAAAATGATATCGGCTCAAATATAGGCACACTTTACATTTTCAAATCCGGCATTTATACGATGTACATAACGCACATACAAATCTTACAAAAAAAATGAAGAAAACCCTGTCCTTATCAGTGTTTCCTCCACCAAAACCAAGTGCCCGCGACCGGAATCGAACCGGTACTGTATCACTACAACAGGATTTTAAGTCCTGCGCGTCTGCCAGTTCCGCCACGCGGGCCCTTTATAAACAGCAAAAGACCTTCCGGTCTTTTACAAAATGGGCGGAGAAGGATTCGAACCTTCGAAGGCATTGCCAGCAGATTTACAGTCTGTCCCCTTTGGCCACTCGGGAATCCACCCATGTAAGAGCGAAATTCGCTCTGACAATATGAAATGTTAGCACAATCATTGCTAAAAATCAAGAAAAAAATACATATTTACATATTTTACTTATTTCTGTGCTTTAAAATCAGCACCGATGTCGGCGGCAGGGTTACCTGTACCTTACCGGCACTTACCTGATAAATCATTTTTTCCGTTGTATAGCCATCCCCATAGGTAAGCATGAGCCGTTCCATTTCTGTCTCTCTCGGAATACCATACTCCCACACGGTAAGCTCCTTTGTCATCTCGTGATAATTATTGTTTACCATGACAAGCGTCTGCTCATTTTTGTTAAATCTTGCATAAGCTATGAAATTATAATCAGAAAGAGCTTTTTTGATGGATCCGGTCTTAAGCTCCGGATTTTCTTTATGAATACGGATCATTTCTTTATGGAAATTAATCAAATCATGGTCTTCTCTTCCCCACGGATAGGTTCGTCTGTTATCCGGATCCGTAAAACCGCAAAGTCCGGCTTCATCACCATAGTAAATCGTAGGTGCACCCGGCCACGTCATCTGCACAGCAACCGCTTCGCGCATCACAGCTTTATTGACATCCCAGTTAGCCGCCTCACTTCCCATGGTATTGACACGGCCGACTTTTTTGTTTGTACGTGTCAGAAAACGGGAATGATCGTGATTAGAAAGTTCATTCATAGCTACCTGAAGAGCCGGTGTCGTAAATGCTGCACCGTGATGAATCATCGCCCCCCAGAAACTGTCTGCATTTCCGTATAAGTCTTCGCGATAGTCATCGCTGTGTTTCTGCATTCCTGTCAAAAACCATGTGAGCGGTTCCATGAATGCATCATAGTTCATAACAGTATCCCACTCGCAGTTCTCAATCCATTCTTTCGGCGAACCATAATGTTCTGCCAAAACGATGGCATTTGGATTCGCCTCTCTGACTGCATTATGAAAATCCTTCCAGAAACGGTGGTTCATCTCCGGTGAATGCCCGAGATCCGCCGCTACGTCAAGACGCCATCCGTCAACATTATATGGAGCTGACACCCATTTGCGTCCGATTTCAAGGACGTAATCATACAGTTCCTTAGAACCTTCATAATTCAACTTCGGAAGCGTATCATGTCCCCACCATCCGTCATAAGTCGGATTGTACGGCCATCTGTTCTCATCATAAAAATGGAAGAAGCTGCGATACGGACTGTCTGCCGATACATAAGCGCCCTTCTCATATCCTTCAAAATTCTCGTAAATTCTTTCCCTGTCCATCCATTTGTTAAAGGATCCGCAGTGATTGAAAACGCCGTCAAGAATAACCTTCATGCCACGTTTGTGCGCCTCTTCCACAAGGGACGCAAAAAGCTCATTGGACGCTTCAAGATTTTTCTTGTTGGCCACACGGTTAATATAACGCGTCGCCAACCGGTTTTCACTCTCGTGAGGCTGTAAAAGCTCACCTTGATCATCCACAATTTTACCGAAATGCGGATCAATATAATCATAATCCTGAATATCGTACTTATGATTGGACGGAGATACAAACAACGGATTAAAATAGATGACATCCACACCAAGATCCTGCAGATAATCCATCTTTTGCATAACCCCCGCAAGGTCTCCGCCGTAAAACTCACGCACACCCATCATTGCCGGATATTTATACCAGTCTGTTACCTGATTTACATGTTCTCCGATGTAATTATATTCATCTGTCAAAACATCATTTGTCGGATCTCCGTTGTAAAAACGGTCCACGTAAATCTGATACATGACAGCCCCTTTGGCCCAATCCGGCGTATGCTGTCCCGGTACAAGTGTAAATTTATAATAATCCTGTACTTCTTTTGCCACGCCCCGCATGTCAAAAATACAGGAGATCCTTCCATTATGAATCTCGAAATAGTATTCCATTTTCTCATTATCAAGCTGGACTTCTATCTCATAATAATCAAACTCATCTGTCTGTTCCACCTTATCCATAACGATTTTTTCTTCCTTATGAACAAAGAAAACGTAGTCAATATTATTTTTCCCTGCACGGAAACGGATCTTCACTTTAGAATACGGCTGTGGTTCCGGTGGAATCACGTAATCCGCAGTCATATCGGAAAAAAGAGCTTTTTTATTGAAGACAGGTCTCATAGAATTGATATACTTCAAATTACGTTCTACTTGATAGAGCTGTTTTTCATTCATTGTATAAACCTCCGTGTTTCCACTCTATTTTATAGTATATGCATTTTTAATTCAATAAGTTTTTGGTTATAGACGGTCGAAAGGCCGGCTAACTAAGTTAACCGGCCTTTCGGAGAAGGTATTTCTTTCTTATGGGGTATAGCAAAAAACTATGTAATGTATTGGGGGGTTACAAGTGTATTCTAGCAAAGGGTATTCCTATTGTCTAGCTTCACTTTTCACAAAATTAACAAATGATAGGTTGTTTTTTTGTCTATTTTTAACAAGACACAAAAAGACGCGTCAATAAAATGCGCGTCTTTTTGGTGTTTTATTGTAAATTTTTACCAATAACTATTCAAAAAGTGCTTCAAACTCATCCCGGGTAATACGTTCTTTCTCAATCAAAAGATCTGCGCAGGCATGAAGAACACCTATATGCTCATTGATAATCTTCTTGGCATCACCATAACATTCTTCAATAATACGTTTTACTTCCTGGTCAATCTGTCCCGCCACAGCCTCACTCATTGATTTGGTATGAGCCAAATCACGTCCGATAAAGACTTCATCATTATCGTCATCATAATTAACCGTTCCGATCAAATCAGACATACCAAAGCGGGTCACCATACTTCTTGCCATTCTGGTTGCTTTTTTAATATCACTGGAAGCACCTGTCGTAATGTCATCAAAAATAATTTCTTCCGCAATCCGGCCACCCAGTGAAACCATAATATCCTGAAGCATTTTTCCTTTTGTCATAAACATATCATCATTTTCAGGAAGCGGCATCGTATAACCTGCTGCCCCAACACCGGTCGGAATAACAGAAACCGTATAAACCGGTCCCACATCCGGAAGTACATGGAACAAAATCGCATGGCCCGCCTCATGATATGCGGTAATCTTTTTCTCCTTATCGGAGACAATGCGGCTCTTCTTCTCCGTGCCGATTCCCACTTTAATAAATGCCTTCTTGATGTCCTCCTGCTGCACATAGGCCTTATTGTTCGTAGCCGCAATGATGGCAGCCTCATTTAACAGGTTTTCAAGATCTGCTCCCGTAAATCCGGCACTGGTCTGCGCAACCTGCTTCAGATCCACATCTTCCGCAAGAGGTTTATTCTTCGCATGAACTTTTAAAATTTCTTCTCTTCCGCCGACATCCGGTCTTCCCACCGCAATTTTACGGTCGAATCGTCCCGGACGCATAATTGCCGGATCTAATATATCTACACGGTTTGTCGCCGCAAGAACAATAATTCCTTCATTCTCGGCAAAACCATCCATCTCTACCAACAGCTGGTTAAGCGTCTGCTCTCTCTCATCATGTCCGCCGCCCATACCGGTACCACGGCGTCTTGCCACCGCATCAATCTCATCAATAAACACAATACAAGGATGATTTTTCTTTGCTTCCTCAAAAAGATCACGAACCCGTGATGCACCCACGCCGACAAACATTTCCACAAAATCAGAACCGGAAATGGTAAAGAACGGTACATTAGCCTCACCTGCAATGGCTTTTGCAAGAAGCGTTTTACCTGTTCCCGGAGGTCCCTCAAGAAGAACTCCTTTCGGTATACGTGCACCGACTTTTGTAAATTTCATCGGATCCCGCAGGAAATCGACAATTTCTTCCAATTCTTCTTTTTCTTCTTTCAATCCGGCCACATCTTTTAATGTGAATTTACCTTCACCGATGCCGGTCATGCGTGCTCTGGATTTGCCGAAATTCATCATCTTTCCGTTTCCGCCGCCACCTCCTGCATGGCTGTTCATAAGTGAGAAGAAGAATATAAATATAATAAAGATAACGAGAATCGGAAGCACATAGTACATAAACCAGTTTTCGCTTGGCATATCCCGCATTACTACCGTAATATCCTTCGTTACATACAGAACTTCCTCCACCTTGGTCACATCGGAGACATACATCTCGTGCATCTGACCGTCCTCTGTCTCAATGTAAACGGTTCCGGTCGGCACTTCACTGTTTGGCACGATTGTCACCGCCACAATATTCGACGCCTCAAAATCTGTCATAAAATCATTCCAGTTATAACCCGTCTCATTACTCCGAAGTGTTCCGATCCAGATTGCAATTCCTAAAAGAATCAGAATGACAATAAAATATCCTCCGATTCCTTTTGACTTATTGTTATCGTTCATCTCAAAAACCTTTCTCTGTTCCCTTATTCTTCATCAAATTCTACAACACCGATATACGGAAGATTGCGATACTTCTGTGCATAATCAAGTCCGTAACCTACCACAAACTCATCCGGTATGGAATAGCCGTTATAATCAATATTCACCTGAACCACCCGGCGATCCGGCTTGTCAAGCAACGTACAGAGCTTTAACGATTCCGGCCCTCTCTCCTCAAGCATCTTAAGCAGATGGCTGAGCGTACGTCCTGTATCGATAATATCCTCCACCACGATAACATTTCTGCCCACAATGGATTCTTCCAAATCTTTGACAATTTTCACAACACCGCTGGATGTGGTTGACATGCCATAACTGGATGCAGACATAAAATCAATCGTCACAGGAACCGTAATTCTCTTGGAAAGCTCACACATAAAATAGCAGCCGCCGCGCAAAATTCCGATCATGTGGATTTCTTTCCCTTCATAATCTTTATTGATCTGATCTGCGATTTCCTGAATACGGTCCGCAACTTCCTGCTCGGAATACATTACTCTGATCTTTTCCGCCATTATTTTATCCTCCCGTAACTGTGATCTTCAGTATTTTTTTCGTTGTATCATCCGTCTTTGCCCGATGACTGATTCTTCGCCCCACAAAATAAAGAATATGGTCTCCGCTTGCAACCAATATACTTTTCTTTCGCTGCATAAGCGGTATCTTTTCGTTTACCATATAATCTTTTACATATTTTTTATTTTTATAATTAAGATAAAAAAAATCATTTTGCCGCGGATGACGAATCACAAGCGGTTCTACTATTTTATCATAATTCAGCCATTTCGTATACGGTTTTGTCGGAATGTCTGCTTCAGAATCGAATTTCTCCACTATAAGATGCATACGCATTCCGTCCGGAAGCTGCACCTGTATTCCGCATTCAAGCTGCTCATGGGTAACCGTCACACAAAACGGTTCCTCCCGATCCGTGTCGCCGGCGGCTTTTCTCTGAAAAAGGATGGTATCATAACTTTTCTCTGCCACAATACCATATGGAAGATCGCATTTACTGCCTACCTGAAGCTCTGCAAGTTTTTGCACCGCTTCCACATGCACCTTTGAAATATCCTTTTTACTCTCTGCAAGCATACAAATACAAATACGTATCACTTCGCCCTGCATATACTCATGAAGCGCCTTCCACCGATGGCAGAAAAGCACTAAACAACCATCCTTAAAATGCTCCCTGTCGACACACTGCGACACCGCTTCTTCAGTCTGATACTTCAGATAATCGGAAACCTGCGACATCAGTTCTCCCGTGGCTGCAATATGGGACATTGCACCCGGGCAGACCTCCTCAAGCATCGGAAGAATTTCATTCCGGATACGGTTTCTTGAATAGGTATTATCCGCATTGGTTTCATCTGTCATATATTCTCTGCCCAGCAGGGAAAGATACTCCTCAATCTCTTCTCTGCCCAGACATAAAAGCGGACGGATGATCTTATCCCTGATCGGCCGGATTCCACAAAGCCCATCCACACCGGTACCTCTTCCGAGATGAAACAAAACCGTTTCAGCCCTGTCATTTGCATGATGTGCCGTAGCAATCCTGTCAGCACCGGTCTTTTCTGCCACTTCGTTAAAAAAGGTATATCTGACTTCTCTTCCCGCTTCCTCCGGTGAAATTGCTTTTTGCTTTGCCAAAAGTGCCACATCCTTTCGCAAAACATGCAGAGGAATACCGTTCTTTTCGCAAAGCTGTCTGACAAACACCTCATCTCTTTCTGCCGTCTCCCGCAGCATATGATTGACATGCACTGCTTCTATGGTAAATACCATTTCCTCCCGGAGCGACATCAATAATTCAAACAGGCAAACGGAATCTGCTCCTCCAGAAAGTCCCAGAATCACCTTGTCGCCCGGTCTTATCATATGTAATTGTCTGATGTAAGCAGACACCTGTTCCCGTATCTGTCTGCTTTTGATCCCATTATCTGTTCCCATAGTCACAATATATCCTCTTTGGTCTCAAAATGCAACCGGAAGGCTTTCTTTTTCACATACTCCGACAACCAAAATCGTCATGTCATCGCGGATTACTCCGCCGCCGGCGCGGATTGCCATCTGTAATATATTTGCTGCCATATCCGGAAGACTCATCCCGACAAGCCCTGTCACATAAGACTCAAACAACTCCATATTATCATAAAAAAGATCCATCACACCATCCGAAGCAAGAAGCACAATATCCTCACTATGTAAAAATACCGTCTCACTATATCCTTCCACTCTCGGATTGATTCCAAGCGAAAGCCTGTCCGCTGCAAATTCCCTTATTTTTCCATTCCGAATCAAAAATGAGGCTGCACAACCGTTTTTATAAAAAGTGCATTCACCCGTGTATTGATTCAGTTCCATCAAATCAAGAGAAACACTTCTCTCCCCGCCGTGTTGTACGTACATAAGTTCATCACACACACGGATACAACTTTTGACGGAAAGCCCCGATTCGATATGCTTTTCCAAAAGGCAAAGAACATTTTCGCTGTCCCTGCAGGCATCTTCTCCGCTTCCCATCCCGTCTGCAATTGCCGCAATATAAGTTCCTTCTCCGAATTCACGCATCAGATAATTATCGCCCGATATCTCTTCCCCTTCTTTCGTTACTTTTGAAAAACCTCCATATATCTGAAAGCAGGTTTCTTCCTCAAAGCAAAGAGAAGTCCACCGGTCACGCACATAGGCACAACATTCCGTTGCCGGCAGGAGTGACAAATGTGTAATCTCCGACAAAAGCTCTGCAATATCCTCCACATAAAAATACGTCTTCTCCTGCGCCCTCACAACCATTCCTATTTCCGTGTAACCGTTTCTGTTTTCCGCCCGATAAAATTCTTTCACATAAATTCCCGACGCTGAAAGCTCTTTTCGTATTTTTTTCTCCTGCTTTCCTGCAAGAACCGAATCAGAAAGCGGTGTCTTTGCAATGCGGGTAAGATGACTTGATGTATCCATAACAAATCCTGAAAACGCTGCCCGCTGATTATCGATCTGTCGCTTTGCAAACAAATCGGCGCGGCTTACCGCAGGTCCATCCTGTTCCCGGTCTTTGGGCAGATATATTTCCGCAATATCTTTAAGCAGATTTGCGTAGCCAATCATCCGGTTTCTGGTAAATTCCGTAAACACTTCTTTTTCTTCCATGATTATAAACTCCTTCACTGCCCAGAGGCATGTACATTTTCTCACGGTCAAGTATAGCGGAACTCTGTCACGGAATTTGTCAAAGCGTAGTCTCCCGGCACATAAAAATTGCGACAAAAAAAATAAAGTATACATGCTTTTCCGTGCAAATATACTTTATTTTTGAAGTTTGAATAAAATTTCATCACTATGTACCAGTCCCAGTTTCTCCTGTGCCACTTCTTCTACATAAGAATCTGTCTGTACATATTTTTTTAATTCTTTCAGTTCCTCTGCCCTTTCTTCCTGCTCTGCAATCTGAAGCTGCAACTGCTCTTTCTGAAGCGCGTATGCATCCTGCTTATTCTTAAGATCCCTGCCCTCCACAGACACAAGAACCATCATAATAATCAAAACAGAAACGACCAGGGCCATATCGAACCGGCTTTGCTTTTTCTTACGACTTCTTACCCGACTCATTTGAATCCCTCTTTTTCACATTTTTGTGTTTACATAAAGTTATCTTAACCCTTTTTATGTTGCCCGTCAACTTGTTTTTTGACCGCCTCCACCACCTCTTAAATCCGTTTAAACCCTTATAAAATGCGCTTTTTACAAGTTTTAGTGGGGGAGATAAGACTAGCACCACAAGATGTAGTATCCGTTTAATTATTGTTGACATAAATCCCACAAAAAAATCTCCGAAAATTTTTTTATAAAAAAACATTCCCGCAAACAATCCGAACACGGCAAACCACCGAAGTGTTCCGTTATTCATATGATAAAGCAGTAAAAAAAGAGCAACGGAAACAAAGATCCAAAATGCAATATCTTCCACTGCTACCAATCCATAAGGATGTTTTACCACACGTCTCAGAATCCGAAGCAGATCGTACACCATGGTGATTGCCATACCCGTCAGGAAACAATACAACCAGAAAACACTTTCATTTACAATTTCTGCACTCATTATTTAAATAATCTTCCCAACAAAGATTCTCCTTTACCTCCATAATTTGTCACATCCGAATATGTAAGGGAATCAATTTTCCCCTCAATATCTACCTCCCCCTTCTCCAAGGTCAGCCGGTTAACATGCAGATCATTCCCTTTGATCATAAGCATTCCCTGATCTGTCTCGAGCAGTATTTCCGACAAATCAAAGGAGAGTACATCACATACTCCGCTGACCAGACATGTCCTTCGATTGGTCAGCATAAATTTGTGCGATCTCTGTTTTACATTCATTGTTTCTTCCACATTTCTTCCTCCCTGCGACTTACTTCCGTCCGGAGCAATCATCCCGGACATCTAAATATATGTGCAGGGCAGGAATAATATACCCTTTTCCTATATCAATCCGGACACAAAAAAAGATGTCCCGTTATAAATAGCGGAACATCTCTTTCGCTTCTTCTTTTCGGACAGTCTCTTGCAGTGATATAACCTCAACTCTGACATCTTTGTTTCCGAAGTTGATTGTAATGGTATCACCGACTTTAACTCCGGTACCGGCCTTAGCTACCTTGTCGTTAATCATAACACGCCCTGCATCACACGCCTCATTTGCCACAGTACGCCTTTTGATTAAACGTGATACTTTTAAAAATTTATCCAGTCTCATAGGGTTCCTTTCTACTAAAAAAGCTGTAACACGCATGTGTTACAGCTTTTCATCAGTCGTTCAGATTAAGCGTTTACTAAATCTTTTAAAGCTTTACCAGCTTTGAATTTAGGTGCTTTAGAAGCAGCAATCTTCATTGGCTCGCCGCTCTGCGGATTTCTTCCTTCTCTTGCTGCTCTTTCAGAAACTTCGAATGTACCAAATCCTACTAACTGGATTTTGCCACCTTTCTTTAATTCTTCAGCAACAACATCTGTGAAAGCCTTTAATGCGTTCTCTGTATCCTTTTTAGATAATCCTGCCTGATCAGCCATAGCTGCAACTAATTCTGCTTTGTTCATTTGAACTTCCTCCTCTTACTGAGTATTTTTTTTGTTTGTTATCATTTTCCTTTCGGAAAATGCCTAATACTATTTATAGCCCTTTTTATTTATATTGTCAAGGAAAAAAAGGCAATTTAACGGGGTTTTTTAGGGTTTTATATAGGATCTGTTCTTAACCGAGAACTATGTTAACCATTTCCTTCTTTCTCAAGGCTTGAAAAAGAATATCTTACATCCTTTTCGGAATTATCCACCTCAAGAGAATAGCTTCGGGTTTTGTATCCGCTCTTACGTACGGAAACTGTGTAAGTTCCGCTTTTTTTATCAAAACTTGTCGGCAGAACACCGATGTATTTTCCGTCAACATACAGTTCCGCACCTTCCGGCGCATCAATATAAACCTTATATCCATCGCCAACCGAAGGCGCAATCGCCGAATTACCGCTTACACTTGTATCATCATCTTCGTTTGAATTTTCTTTATCCCCTTTATCTTCCTTATCATCATCTTTCTTGTTTTCATCCGCAGGTTCCATATTAATACTGATATTGGCCATCTCCTGTCCGACTTTAATATAGCGGGACAATGTACTGTAACCTTCTTTACTTGCCTCAATATGATGAATTCCGTAAGAGAGATTAACCACGCTACTGTAATCTGTTTCCTGTCCGTCCACTTTAAGCACCGCATCCGAAGGATTGATTGTAAATATAATTCCTCCGATCTTGTCCTCATTCTCTTCTTCCTGAATCAAGTCAGACACATCTATCTTAGTCTCCTCATTTTCTGTAACAACGACAGATTTTGTCCCCACAATACCTTCGTTAGATATCAACATATCATATGAGCCTGCTGGAATGAGCAAAAGCATATCCTTCTCCACTTTGCGGATAATGGACTGTCCGAATTCTACCCATCCTCCTTCAAAAGGCTCCGCACCCACGAGGCGGACATATCCATGTCCATTTGTAATGGAAATACTGCGGATGGTCCGATCAACGCTCACAATCCGAAGCGTATCAACCTTATTGATATCCATAAGAGTCAGCACTTCTCCATCGGATAGTACCGGTGCCATGGCATCAATCTCATATTGCTGCCCATTCATTTCAAACGTGCGGGCAGTCCGGTTAATGTCAAAGTTCATAACATCTTCCGTCACGCTCGTTGTTTTATCCAACCAGATATTTTTCAAACGTTTTTCTTCTTTTATAAATGTCACTTCCACAATGTCACCGGTCTGAAGCTGACCGACCACAAGCTCCTCATCGTGACGGCTCTTGATTCCTGTAGCATTATCATAGGAAAGCGTATAACTTTTTCCCAAAGTAAGATTGTAAAATGTAATTTTTTGTTTCGTTTCGTCTATTTTCTGTATGACTGCTCTGTCAAGAGAGTCTGCCAGGCAAAGCGGGATATCGCTCTCCTGTGTATACTCCTCGGTTACAGTTACATTCCCGGTCTCTTTCGTCACAGGTCCGCAACCGCATAATATAATAAAAACAGCGCAGAAAATAAAGAACCGCATAACATATTTTTTCATATGCAGCCTTCCTTTCTGCGCTAAGTATAGCATACCCTATCTGCATGTTTCCAGCCATTTATTTAAAAACAACTGCCTTTTCTCTTCCTTTTCTTCAAAAGCGGTGAGCTTTTCCTGCTGTCTGCGCGCAGGTACGGACTTTCGCCGGTTTAAATACCCATTGGCTATCTTCCAGAATTTTTCAGGATAAAGGAACCTGGCACAAAGATAATATTTTTCTGCCTTTCCGACTTCAAGCTCCTTCTCGTACGCTTCCAGCAGACGGATGCCAAGATCAAAGGACCAGTTGTTTTTTTCCAATATTTTTCTTAAAAACAGATACACATCCTTCATCTGGAGATGCGCTCCCATCTTTTCAAAATTGATGAAGGTCACTCCCCCGGAAGAAAATAATACATTATGATGGGTACAGTCACCGTGAATCATCATTTTTTCCCGCAATTGTTTTTCAGCAAGAAGGGCAATACATTCATCATCCAAAAAGGAACATGCAACATCCGCCTGCTCCATATATCTGTCATATGAACTTAAAAACGCCAGCTCAAAATCTTCCTTACGCGGACTTTTCCGGATATAGTTTCTTGTTCTGACTATTTCTGCTGTACGACGGCTGAATTCTTCGGTCAGCGGATCGCATTTTTCAAAATACTCTTTTTCTACCGGCAATTCTATCTGCCGCATGGCCTTATGCAGTCGCGCCAATGCTCCCGCTCCTTTTATACAAGCCTTTTCATTGAGTACATCACATTCCGTCCCCTCCACATAACTCTTTACAATATATTTTTTTCCTTCATAATCGCTGCAAAACAATTCTTCCTCCGCAGTCTTTAAAATAAGATCCAACGGACCGTCATATCTTTGCGCAACACATCGGAGAACTGCCTCCTCCACTGCAAGATTATCGGCAGGACCGCTGTATTCCACAAGCGCAAAACTTCCCTTGTCGGTCTCCGCAATAATTGCACCTCTCCCTTTTCTTGTTTTTTCTATTGTTAAATCATATTTCTCAAATAAAGAAACTGCTCTGTCATTCATAAAAAAACCCCTTCACAAGAATGTCTTCTTTATCTTATGAAGGGGGTTCTTAAAAAATGCTTTTTGATGCAACGGAAAGCAGGTTTTCTTTTGTATTTTGGGCAGGATCCTCAAGAACCAGATCCAAAAGCTGTCCGAGCATATCACCAATCTGCGGTCCCGGTTTCATTCCGAGTGCAATCAAATCCTGTCCTGACACTGAAAGGTCTTTTAGGCTGAAGCACTCTTCCTTCTCTATAATCTGTTCATAGGTTGTGCGAAGTTGCTTAAGTTCCTGCAATTTATCCTCTCTCAAATACATGCTCTGTGCCATTGTATCCGCTTCTTTTACTTCCAAAAGCAAAAGAAACAGTTCCTCTCCGACTGCATTGAGAGCACGTCTGACACTCTTTGGATTCGGATGTATTTTGTGATCATGCCAAAATGTCAGTTTTACTGTTTTGTGCAATGTATCATTATCAAATTTCAGTTTCTTTAATATTTCCTTTGCATAGGCTTCCGACTGCTTTGCATGACCGTGAAAATGGTCTATTCCGTCTTCGCCCGTTGTCTTTGTATCCGGTTTTCCCATATCATGAAACAACATTGTAAGGCGCAGCACCTTGTCAGCACGGACATTCTCCATGGCATGCACACTGTGCATTCCGACGGTATAACAATGATGCGGATTGTTCTGCGTGGTTTCCATCATCCGGTCAAACTGCGGCATAATCACAGCCGTAATTCCCGCCTTATAAAGCAGACACATATGCTCCGGGTGATCTGATACAAGGAGTTTTACAAGCTCCGTCTGTATTCTTTCGGCACTGATCTTCCGAAGGGTCGGTGCCATTTCGCGAATGGCCGCAAGGGTATTTTCTTCTATACTATAACCAAGCTGAGCCGCAAAGCGAACCGCCCGCATCATTCGGAGCGCATCCTCCGTAAACCGTTCCTTCGGATCGCCTACCGCGCGGATGACACCTTTTTGAAGATCATCTCTTCCTCCAAACACATCTACCAAGCCGTCTTTTTCATTATACGCCATAGCATTAATTGTAAAATCACGGCGTTTCAAATCTTCCTCAAGGCAGGCTGTAAATGTAACATTTTTCGGATGACGGCTGTCCTCATACTCTCCGTCCACGCGATATGTCGTCACCTCATATCCGACATGATGCATCATGACTGTCACTGTTCCGTGCTGAATTCCGGTATCAATTGTATGGGAAAAATTCTCTTTTACTTGTTCCGGAAGTGCATTTGTTGTAATATCCCAATCATTTGGTTCTTTTCCGAGAATACTGTCACGAACACATCCGCCCACCGCATACGCTTCAAATCCGGCTTTTTCCAATATTTGAATGATTTTGGCTACATCTGATGGTAGTTTGATCATAGTGGTCCTTTCTTTTTTCAAAATGCTGTCATAATAGTAATCTGTGTACTTCCTCGGGAACGCTTTCGCTCCGAGAAAAACGTAACGGTACTAAGCAGCCATCGCTGACGCGTGCCCGCTAAGGACCGACGTTTTTCAAGGCCCCTCGGTAAGTACACAGATTACTATTACAAAAATAAATAAAGTACACAAAAAATTGCCAGGTACAGCAGATTCATCCCTGTAAAATAACCCATATATCTGCCTTTTTGTTTGGGATATGCTTTGGCGTATAATTTATAGGAAATCAGACTGGCCATGGAAGCAATCAGTGTTCCCAGTCCTCCGATGTTCACTCCAAGAAGCAAAGCTTTGTAGTCCTGTGTAAATCCGGACAGAAGAAGCGCCGCCGGAACATTGCTGATTACCTGGCTGGCAAGGACAGCTACAAAAAACTCTCTTCCCTGCATCCATTTTTCCAAAAGCAAAGCTATACTTTCTATATTTCCCATATTTCCGACAAAAATGAAAAATCCGCAAAAAGTCAGCAACAGACAATAATCTGCTCCCTTTAATATCTTTCTGTCCGCAAGAACAACGGCCGCTACAGTGATGAAAAGTGCCGGTCCAAACGTAATCACTTCTGCCACAACAAAAATACTGACCATAAATAGGACTATATACATTCCCGTGAGCACTTTTCTTTTACGTGTCCAATAACGGATAGGCGGGAAAGAAATGTTGTCCATCTTCTCATTCTTTGCAATCCATGAACTACTGAAAAACAATAACAGAAAAGATATGGCACACGGCAAAACCATAACTGCCAGAAACCCTGACAGGGAATATCCTGCATGGTCATATAAATACAAATTCTGCGGATTTCCGATAGGCGTCAGCATGCTCCCGAGGTTGGCTGCCATCGTTTGCAAAACAATGACCGCTATCATCTTATTCTCTTTGCCTGCCATCTTAAGGACTTCTATGGCAAACGGAACAAAAGTGATCAAAGCCACATCGTTTGTAATAAACATGGCACTGAAAAAACATAAAAACACAAGTATAAGAACCAGCTGCAAAAACGATTTTGCTTTTCGCATCAATATTCCGGCAATTTCCGAAAACACTCCCAGCTGCTTTAATCCTTCCATAACAAGCATCAGACAGAACAACAGAGACAACACATGCCAATTCATGTAGGAAACATATTCCTTTGAAGG
This sequence comes from Lachnospiraceae bacterium, assembly GCA_017482005.1. The sequence goes on along the minus strand of JAFUOI010000005.1, from coordinate 14,701 downwards.
CGGAACCCAAAACATGGATATGGCCGCAAGAAATACAGCTACAGAAAGAACAATCTCCTGCCTGATAAAATGTATCAATTTTTTCATTAATTTATAAACTCCTCAAAATAGGCATCGATACCATTGGCAATACCCTCTGCAATCTTCATCTGATAATCTGCATTTGCCATATTGGTATCTTCCGTCGGATTGGTCATATATCCCATTTCAACAATAGTAACCGGAACTTGACACCAGTTAATTCCGCTCATACTATCCGTCTCCCAGACATATTGTTTTTTGCACCCTGTGGATGCAACCATCTGATCAAGAACATGATCCGACAAACTGCGGCTCTTTTCATAAATCGCCGGAGTATACGGATTAGATGGGGTTGGGCAGATTGTCATTGCACCGTTTACACCCGGATCTTCACTGCCGTTAGCATGAATCCGCACAAAAGCCTCTGCACCTGCATTGTTTGCTATGGCAGCTCTTTCACTGTTACTCATATTAACATCGTTCGTCTCGCGCGTCATGATAACCTGGTAGCCCCGGCTAACCAATATGTCACGCAACTTTAAGCTCACCTGAAGATTTAATTCATATTCTGCCAGCCCCGTTGTCCGTCCGCTTGTTCCTCCGGTCACTTTTGCCTTCGTCTCACTTGCCCCCGGTCCGATTGGCTCTTTCTCACTGTTTCCGCGTGTCTGATGCCCCGGATCAATTGCCACAAGACGACCTCCGGCTGATTGCTGCCCGTTTTCCTCTTGTACCTGTTCTTCCTGCTCTGGAGTCTCTTCAGAGCTCTCCTCTTCCTGTGTTGTTTCCTCGGAAATTTCCTCTTGCTGCGCTGCTTCTGCGTTTGTCTCAGAGTTGCCTTCTGCTAACTCTTTGGCAGAATCTCCTGACTCCGTCGTTTCATCTGAATTCTCCTTTCCGAAATCGTCATCTGTCGGAATTTCTTCTGCCGCTACATCAGACTGCCCCTCATCGGCATTCTCTAAATCAGAACTCTGCGTTTCGGAATCCTGTGTCTCAGCAATCTGTGTTCCATCGCCGCTCTGCTGTATCCCGGCACCGGTCTGTTCCGACTCTCCGGATGATTTTCCACATCCGATACAACAAATTAGTAAGCAGAGGCAAACTGCTATAATTGTAAAGTATTTCCGTTTTCTTTTAACCATTTTCTATACTCCTTATAATCCGGCATAATTTCCTCCACCAGTTTCCAAAACCGTGGAGAATGATTCATCTCTTTTAAATGACAAAGCTCATGTACCACAACATAATCCAAAACTTTCGGCGGTGCAAGCATGAGTTTCCAGTTAAACGATAAAGTCCCTTTTCCGCTGCAGCTACCCCATCTTGTCTTTTGCTCCCCTATGCGGATTCTTTCATAGGTTACACCGAGAATCTTTGCATAGTACTCCGCCCGTTTCGGAAAATACTCCTTTGCCGCCTGGCGATAGCGCCTCTCCAGCCCCTCACGCTGTTGAGGGGTATATCTGCTCCCGCTTTCTGCCTCCTGTTTTTCACGAAGCTGTTTACGGCATTTTTGCAAGGCTATCTTTTCCAATATCCATCCCTGCTTGTCCAAGACTAACTTGCGCGCTACCGACATGCTTCCCCGCAAAGGAATGCGGACCTTTACTTGCCCGTCTTCGTCTATTACGATTCCGTAGCTTTTTCGTTTGGAACGGACAACTTTACATCTTATTTGACGCTTACCATCCGGACTTTGTAAGTTTATCTCTTCCGCCGATCGGATGCAATAACTCATACTCTCATATCTCCTGCACAATTTTTCTGCACGGTGTCACGCCGCAGCATCTCATCGTACTGACGGTACATTTTCTGCACTCCGTTTTCCAAAAGATAATAGTGCATGATATACGGTACAAGCAGCACAAGAATCGCTGCAAACAGCAAAAGCAGTCCCGGCTGAAAATTCATAACAAGTGCCACAAAAATCATAAATCCGAAGATGGCAAATGCCAACGTCACAAGCAAATGCACCAATCTTTCATGCATAAAAAAGTCAATCTGAATCAGGTGCTGCTTTATGAGCGTTTCATAATTATTCTCCATCTTCTGCTCATCTTCTGCAAGGATTCTATCTATGTAATCCATGTAAGTTAAAATTCTTTTTTTCATGGAATTCCTTCTTTCCGTAACATGTCATCAAAACCTTCAACGTATTTTAACACGAATTATCCTGTCCGTGTATCTATTAACTGAAATTTTGTGTTCTTATGATTTTTTAATTTCCGGAAAAGTTTCCCCTTTTCCATAACACCTTCGCCAATTACGGTCAAAACATATACTCTTCACAAATTAGTCCGTACTTATTTCATTGACTTACGGACCCAAATCCTAATATCAAAAAATAAACCGTACTTTCTGATGTGTGTTACGTTTTGATTTAAACGACAAACTATTTTAACCGTAATGAGCACGCCAAATTTACGATTCAAAACCCCAAACTCAAAAAACAACCGTAATCACTCTGAATTATTACGGTCAAATCAATCACAATCCAAAAGCCAGCCGTAAGTTCCTACACCATTTACGGTCTTCATCCACTAAAACGTGATATCAACCGTACATACAGGCAACTTCAATTTTTACTATATGATAGAATCATCAATATCTTTTTCGCCATCACCGGGAACTCACTCAAGAAAAGGGCAGATCACATGATTCGTGTCTGCCCTGATATTTAAAATGATCCAAAATTATTTAACTAAACGCACTGTCTCTCTTGCTATCGCAAGCTCTTCATTCGTCGGAACAACCCACACCTGCGTCTTGCTGTCTTCTGTTGAAATGCGGATTTCCTCGCCGCGCTCATTGTTAGCTACAGGATCAATAGTTACTCCGAGATAACCGAGATACTGACATACGGTGGAACGTGCAGCAATGTTGTTTTCACCGACACCGGCAGTAAAGGCAATCACGTCTACACCGTTCATAGCAGCTACGTAAGCTCCCACGTATTTTGCCACGCGGTATCCCCATGTCTCAAGTGCCGCTGCCGCTTTTTCATTTCCTGAATCCGCTGCATCTGCCAGATCACGGAAATCGCTGGAAAGTCCGCCGGAAAGTCCAAGCACTCCGGATTTCTTATTGCAGATGTCAATGATCTCCTGCACTGTCTTTCCTTCTTTTTCTGCCAGGAAACTGATGATAGCCGGATCCATATCGCCGGAACGGGTTCCCATAATCAGACCCTCAAGCGGAGTCAGACCCATGGATGTATCCACACATTTTCCGTTCATAACTGCAGACACGGAAGCACCGTTTCCGAGATGACAAACAATAATTTTCAAATCTTCTCTCTTTTTACCTAAAAGCTCCGCTACCCGGTCACTTACGAAATCATGACTTGTACCATGGAAACCGTAGCGTCTCACTTTATAATTTTCATAGTATTCATATGGAAGTCCGTATAAATATGCTTTCTTAGGCATTGTCTGATGAAATGCGGTATCAAACACTGCCACCATAGGAACGTTTGGCATAATTTCTTTGCAGGAATTAATACCGATCAGGTTTGCCGGATTGTGAAGAGGTGCAAGGTCATTGCATTTTTCAATAGCATCCATCACTTCATCATTGATGATTACACTGCTTGCAAAATTTTCTCCGCCGTGTACGATTCTGTGTCCCACAGCATCGATTTCATCCAAAGATTTCACTACGCCTACTTCCGGATCTGTCAGCTTGTCGATTACTGCTGCCACTGCCTGTGTATGATCAGGCATATCAATCTCTGTCTTTACTTTATCTCCATCTCCTGCCTGATGTGTGATGGCACTGCCTGCGATTCCGATACGCTCACAGAGACCTTTTGCCAGTACTGCTTCGCTCTCACTGTCGATAAGCTGATATTTCAGGGAAGAACTTCCGCAATTGATAACTAAAATGTTCATAATAGATTACCTTCTTTCTGCAACATATTGTCTGTATATATTTGCTATTTTATACGAAAAATCCCGCGTCTGCAACAGACGCGGGCATAAAATTTATGATATTTGTCTTAGTACGCTCTTCCCCAGTAAACCATCTTCGTTGCAGGTTTGCCGCAGCATACACAAGTATCTGTGATTTTCTCCTGCTCCCATGGCATACAACGGCTTGTTACGCTGAGTTTCTCTTTAATCTCATCCTCGCAGGCCTGATCTTCGCACCACATCGCTTTTACAAAACCTGATTTTTCTGTAAAAAGTTTTACGAATTCATCCATATCATGAGCTACGTAGGTATGCTCTTCTCTATGCTTTCTTGCATTTTCAAGCATTTCCACCTGCATCTTATCAAGAAGCTCCACTACCTTCGTCTCAATCTCGTCAAGACTGCACTCGATCTTTTCTCTTGTATCACGACGAACAAGAACACATTTATTTGCCTCGATATCCTTCGGTCCGATTTCCACACGTACCGGAATTCCGCGCATCTCACATTCAGAGAATTTCCATCCCGGACTCTTGTCTGTGTCATCCACTTTCACGCGAAGTCCTTCTTTTCCTGCTGACGCAAGGCGGTCTTTTAATTCAAATGCCTTATCAAGCACTCCTTCTGCCTGCTGACGGATCGGAATAATCATAACCTGTGTCGGAGCCACTCTCGGTGGAAGTACAAGACCGGAATCATCTCCGTGCACCATGATAATCGCACCGATAAGACGTGTTGTCATTCCCCATGAGGTCTGGTGTGCATACTGAAGTTTGTTGTTTTTGTCTGTATACTGGATACCGAATGCTTTTGCAAATCCGTCACCAAAGTTGTGGCTTGTTCCGGACTGAAGCGCCTTTCCGTCATGCATCAGCGCTTCAATTGTATAAGTTGCTTCCGCACCGGCAAATTTTTCTTTCTCTGTCTTACGACCTTTAATAACCGGCATTGCAAGTACGTTCTCGCAGAAGTCTGCATATACGTTGAGCATCTGCACGGTTCTCTCTTCTGCTTCCTCTGCTGTCGCATGTACTGTATGACCTTCCTGCCATAAGAATTCACGACTGCGAAGGAACGGTCTTGTCTCTTTCTCCCAACGCACTACCGAACACCACTGGTTGTAGTTCTTCGGAAGGTCACGGTAGGACTGAATTTCATTTTTATAAAAATCACAGAACAAAGTCTCAGAAGTCGGTCTCACACACATTCTCTCCTGAAGCGGATTAAGTCCTCCGTGTGTCACCCAGGCCACTTCCGGCGCAAATCCTTCTACATGATCTTTTTCTTTCTGAAGAAGACTCTCCGGAATAAACATCGGAAGATATACATTCTCTACGCCTGTCGCCTTGAACATCGCGTCAAGCTGTTTCTGGATCAGCTCCCAAATTGCATATCCAGCAGGCTTCAATACCATACAACCCTTTACACTTGTGTAATCGATGAGTTCTGCTTTCTTAACCACGTCCGTATACCACTGGGCAAAGTCCACATCCATCGCAGTAATCGCTTCTACTAATTTCTTGTCTGCCATTTTGTTTCTCCTCTTTTCTTATTTTTCCGGGCTTTCCATCGCCCTTTTTTCTCCTATATTTACCGGGTCTCGCATGACCCTTTGGCTACTTTTGACTTGGTTTTTCCAGTATAAATTAGGTATTTTTACAGAAAAACACCTATAAATACCCAAATGGTGGAAATGCAGATTTCCACGCAAAAGAGAAAGCGCCCATCTCACGGAAAAAGCAAGCCACCTTCCGTCCAATAAAAAAAGAGCAGTACCTCAAAGGGGCCAATCCCGGCGGTACCACCCTAATTATTTCTCATCCTACCGTTAACGCCGGTGCTACGCCGTACTTTCATACAGAGCTCCGAGGCAGGTTCCGCTGCTTCCCCGTAAGAGCCTCTCACCGGCAGCCCTCTCTCTGGAACGGTTTCACAATGTACTAATCCTCTTCATCGCTGAAAACTTATAATTCTCTACTGATTGTAGAAAAGGTTTCGTTTTTTGTCAAGTTTTATCTGCTGTCGTAGTTGAAATTCCTGTGCCGGAAATAAAATTTCCATGGCTACGGTTAAGATTTTCCGTAAAAACAATCTGAATCACCAAAAACAGAAGTAAATATCCCGCATAAAATCCTATAGAGATATAATCTGCAATCCATCCGAAAATGGTAGGCATGATAGTAAGTCCTATGTAAGCAAATCCCATCTGCACTCCCATGAGCGCCTGTGAATTTTCTGCCCCGAAATGCTCCGGAGTTGCATGAAGCATACTCGGATAAATCGGTGCACAACCAAGTCCGAACAAGAGAAGCCCTGCCAAAACACATTCCGGTGTTTTGAACATAAAAAGAATCAAACCTCCGAAAAAAGCAATTCCCTGTCCGAGACGTGTCATATTTTTATCTCCGAATTTATCGGAAATAAAACCTGACAAAAATCGCCCGACTGTAATTCCCATATAAAAGAGTGCTGCCCACCTGGCGGCCGTCTGTACATTGATTCCGCAATGAATTGTCATATAGCTACTTGCCCAAAGTCCGGCGGTTGATTCAAAAGAACAATAACAAAAAAATGCAATCAACACATTTTTTGCACCCTTCATATTTAGAATTTCACGCACAGTAAGCACTTTTAGTTCTCCTGTTTCATCCACCTGTTTCATATCCTTGTTTTTCCATAAAGGAAGTGATACAAACAGCATAACACTCAGTACCGCCTGAACAATTCCGATAATCAAATACCCTTTTGTCCAGCGCATTCCGTCTGCCAGACAAAATCCCATAATATATGGACCTGCCGTTGCCCCGACTCCCCAGAAACAATGCAGCCAGCTCATATGTTTCGACTTGTAATGCAGCGCTACAAAATTGTTAAGGGCCGCATCCACACATCCGGCTCCAAGCCCATAGGGAATCGCCCACAAACAGAGCGTCGCAAAAGAGTTGCTCCCTGCAAACCCCAAAAGTCCGCCAGCCGTCATCGCAACACTGATTGCCGTCATAAGCCCTGTACCGAGCCTCGCCACCACACGATTAATATTCATACTGGAGACTATGGTACATGCAGATATAATCATAGAAACAATTCCTGCATACGAAACCGGAACCATCAACTCAGAGTACATGCACGGCCATGCAGATCCCAACACGGAATCCGGAAGTCCAAGTGAAATAAATGCAATATAAATGATGATAAGTAAAATCGAATACATAGTTTCCTCCGATGTAAAAATTAATTTATCTTACTCGGATACGCTTTCCGCGCTCTCACTTTGTGGCAAAAACGTTTTATAAATTTCTACATGATCATAAATGCAGCGCCAACTGCTCGTTGAATCCGCTGTCACACAAATATATTCATTCTCATTTTCATCAAGCGCACAACTTGCTGCACAGCTTCCGGATTCCACAACGTAACCGGTTTTTCCTGCAAGTACAAATCCTCCTGCATCCTTATCTTCAATCCTGCGCAAAAACCAGTTAGAGATAAGTAACCCCTCCGGGTGCTGCTCTGTGAAAGTCGTTGTATATTTCTTGGCCGACAATGCTTCCCTACAGATAGGGTTATCCAGTGCCGCCTGCAGAATCATCGCCATATCGTAAACCGTGCAATAGTGATTTTCATCGTACAGTCCGACACAGTTAGTAAAGTGCGCTGTGGAAGAAAGTCCCATTTCTTCTAACTTAGCATTCATCAGCTCTACAAACGCCTCATGGGATCCTGCCACATATTCTGCCAAAGCAACCGCCGCATCTCCGCCGGACGGCAATACTGTTCCGTAGAAAAGATCCTTTACCGTGACAACTTCTCCGACTTCCCAACCGACTACGCTGCAGTCATTGCGATAGCTGTAGTCCGTAATCTCCTGCGTAATCGTAAATGTATCTTCTAAATCCGTCACATGCTCCGCGGCTACGAGTACCGTAAGCACTTTCGTCATAGATGCCGGATTAATGATCGTCTTAGGGTTTCTGTGTGCTATAATCTCTCCCGTCTGCGTATCAACCAAAATAGCATAAGAGCTTACAACTTCTCCTTCCACTGCCACGGTTTTATCCGTTGCTACGGCTTTATAACCGCCTTCCGGAGACTGTATCACAGACGAAGCCGCCGAACTGCTTTCATTAGGATTATCTTGCTGCGTCTCCGTAGCACCGTCGATTAGTAATCCTGCATCATTTACACCTGTTTCTTCCGACAGCGACTCAGAAAGAGCCTGCTTTTCTGCCTCAAGATCCCCCTGCCCCGGGGTATATACTTTGGCAGGTTCATATTCAACTTTCTCAGGCTCCTTATTAGTTAGCACCAGCTTACCTATCAATAATCCCAACAAAATCAAAACACACGGAACAGCTATTTTCATAATTCGGCGTATCTTTTTCTGTCTCTCCTTAAGCCTGCGCATCTCCATACGGCGGCGGCGACGTTCTAATCGTCGCTGCTCCTCGTAAGCCTCTTCCTCTTCATCTATTAAATCATCTAATCTGAATTCGTCCATTCCAAATCCTTTATCCTAATTTTTCTTGTTTTTCATTTTTATTTCCTTGTATTTCGCGAACTCTTGCCAATGCAACACGCACATTTGCATACACCATGAATATCGCAAGTGCCAACATAAACACTCCTGCCCCATAAATATCTGCACCGCGGTTTTTAACGCCCGGAGCAAAAAAGGCAACGCATGCGAGTACAATAAACAACAGCGAAAAAACAAGACGCAGTGCCAGGGAAGCAATTATTTTCAAATAAATTGTAAACTTTACAATTTTCCGCGTATTTTCGTCTATCTCTCTTCCGTTCTTATACCAGGATAGTAAAATAAACTCGAGCAAATTCTGAAATGCTGTCAGGCAAAGCACTGCAAAACCGAACCATACTACAATCTGCATCCCCAGTGCCAGTACACTTCCGAAACCCGCTCTGAGCTTTTCGTTTGTCCCCATATCTATCGCCGATTCCCACATACGACTTGCCAAAAAAATCGCAAACGCCGCAACTATAATGTATTTTATTTTGCTACTTAACTTATTCATAAAAAATCACCTTTAACTATTTTATATAGTTCCGAATGTAAAAGCAACAAAAAAGAGGAACCTTTTCCGATTCCTCTTCTATACTTAACCTAAAAAAACAATTCCTTACTCGGATATACCGGCTCACATGTCACGCGAAGTCCGAGCTGCCGGAGCATATCTTCATCTCCTGCCTGAAGCATCTGTGTTGAATGGAACTCGCAGTCACGGAGCTGGGTCAGCGCACGCATTGCTCTCGCTGTCAATGTGTTGGTTGCTCCCGAAATGGAAAGCGCAGTAAGCACATCATCCAGATTCAAAAGTGTGCTGTGACTGTTTAATATTTTAGTCTTAAGCTCTGCAATCGGCTCCAAAATAATCGGACTTAAAAGTGTCAAATCGTCATCGATGTTTGTCAGCGCCTTGATTGCATTAAGAACCACGGACGAACTTGAACTCATAAGCTCACTGGCTTTTCCTGTTACGATGCGACCGTCCGGAAGCTGAATCGCCGCGCAAGGTCTCTCTGTTTTCTCCGCCCTGTCAAGCGCCGCCTGCACAACTTCCCTGATATCCGGCGTAATGTTGAGCTGACGCATAATAAGTTTGATTTTATCCACTGCATCCTTCTCGCCTTTACCCTGTCTGTGCGCGCATTTTGCCGCAAAAAATCTTCGGATAATCTCCTGACAGCTTGCCTCTTTGACCGCTTCGTCATCGCAGATGGCATATCCTGCCATGTTGACACCCATGTCAGTCGGACTCTTATAATCAAATGCACCGTTGCTGATACGGGCAAGCGTGCTCTTTACAATCGGAAACGCTTCCACATCACGGTTATAATTGACTGTCGTCTCTCCGTAAGCTTCCAAATGGAACGGATCGATCATATTGACATCATTTAAGTCTGCAGTCGCAGCCTCGTAAGCAAGATTTACCGGATGCTTAAGCGGAATATTCCAGATCGGAAATGTCTCAAACTTTGCATATCCGGCAGGAATTCCACGCACTGTCTCGTGATAAACCTGAGAAAGACAGGTCGCTAACTTTCCGCTTCCCGGTCCCGGAGCCGTCACAACAACAAGAGGTTTCGTTGTTTCAATATACGGATTGGAACCAAAGCCTTCCTCACTACATATAAAATCAATTTCCGTCGGATATCCTTTGATTGGTTTATGAACATAATTTTTAACACCGCGCATCGTAAGCTTCGACATAAACGCATCCGCCGATGCCTGTCCTGCATATTTCGTGATTACAACACTGTTTACCTCAATACCGAGACGCGTAATATTGTCAATCAGGCGCAGAATATCCATATCGTAGGTGATGCCCAAATCCGCACGCATCTTTGTCTTCTCAATATCACCTGCGGAAATGACAAAAATAATCTCTGCCTGTTCCTTTAATTCATACAAAAGCTTAATCTTGGCATTAACATCAAATCCCGGAAGAACGCGTGCCGCATGATAATCATCAAAAAGCTTACCGCCGAATTCCAGATACAGCTTACCGTTTGCCTGCTGAATCCGCTCGAGAATGTGCTCTTTTTGCTTTTTCATATATAAGTCATTATCAAAACCGTTTCTGTCCATGCACGTGTTTCCTTTCATTGCTTTTTTAAAACAAAAATACTCTAATAGACTACCACTTTAGCGCCCTTTTTTCAAGGCATTCCCACGAAAAAAGTATACCACATTTTCCCGCATTTTTCACATTGTTTTCACAAACCCATGATATTCTCAAAAAAAGTTTTAAATAAAGAATGGAGTTTGTCTATGAAATCATTTTTTAGATTCAGTACGCTTGTACTTTCACTACTTCTGTTATTGACCGGATGCGCTGCTTCCGATACCCCATCCGGAACAGATGCAACATCATCTTCTGCAATTTACGCAGATATTGATTATGAAAACCTTACCGGAATCGAACTTTCCGACGAAAAAATTTTAGTTAACGGCAATCCGGTTTCTTCGGATAAGCAGTCTGCGGTTTACGTAGCAAATGACATTGTCTTTTACCATGAAGGCCAAGACTTTACCTACGGTGAGGGCACAAAGGACGATGAACATTCGCAGGAGGAAGCAGACGCCCACACGGTGGTTCATATTACAAAACCCGGAACTTATACCCTCAGCGGAAGTTTATCCGCCGGTCAGATTGCAATTGATCTGGGCGAGGATGCCAAAGAGGATCCGGAAGCCGTGGTCAATCTGATTTTAAACGGCGCCGACATTACATGCTCGGTGGCACCTGCAATTATTTTTTACAATGTCTATGAGTGCGGGGATTCTGACACAGAAAACGCCTCCGGGAATGTCGACACATCCAAAGCCGGAGCAAACGTAATTCTTGGCGATGACAGCGAAAACACGATAATCGGTTCTTATGTTGCACGCATTTATGAATCCGTAGAATTAAATGAAGCAGGTACCGAAGTTGTCGACAGCAAAAAGCTTCATAAATATGACGCTGCATTTTATTCCAAAATGAGTATGAATATCTACGGAGAAGACAAGGGTAACGGCATTTTAAATATCAATGCTGAAAACGAAGGTCTCGACAGCGAGCTCCATCTGACCATCAACAGCGGAAATATTAACATCACCTCGGGAAACGACGGAATCAATACAAACGAAGATGAAGTATCCGTCACAACTATCAACGGCGGTACACTTAACATTGTCGTAAACGGTGCAACCGGCGAAGGCGACGGCATCGACTCAAACGGATGGCTAGTTATTAACGGTGGTTCTGTAACGGCACAGGCATGCAGCACAAGCGGTGATGCAGGCATTGATTCCGATATGGGAATCCATATAAATGGCGGAACTGTGTTAGCCACAGGTAACATGCTCGACCGTATCTCCGAAAGTATGCAGAGCTATACCGTCTTTCACTTTATGCAACCTCAGAAAGGCGAAAGCTGCTATGTTTTAAAAACAGCTGACGGTGATAGACTGGCTGAATACGCCTCAAAGAATGATTTTTCCTACTTGATCTTTTCTTCTCCTCAGTTAGTTGAAGGTACTTATACTTTATGGAAAGATAATGTACAGTTGTCTGCCGTTTCCGACAATATGCACGGAGGTATGGATGCCAGGCCGGACGACCAAAAGCCGGCGGATATGAAAATTCCGGAGGGCGGCAAAATGCCTCAGAGTGAAAAACCGGAATTGACAGAAGTGGATATGCCTCAGGGGGAAAAACCGGAATTTCCGAAAGGAGATATGCCTCAAGGCGAAAGACCGGAACTTCCGGAAGGGGATATGCCCCGAGAGCAGCACAATCAAAAAGACAACAATGATTCCAATCTGAATCCTACTACTGCATCAACGGACCTTGCGATTATGTCCGGCGGAAACTATTTTATGGTGATGGAATAAAATATGATGAACCAAAATGGAGTATCGGATAACCCGATACTCCATTTTATTTTTATGTTGGATATATAACGGAAAACAAATTTCCCGAAACTCAAAACACCAACTCCGCATCTCTATTTCAATGCCGCATAATAAGCCCTTTTTTCCTTATACATAATTCCATCAGCCTCTGCAATCAGTCCATCCACGTCAGAAACGGATTCGCGCCAGATTGCTCCCAGTGACATCATCGCATCGTTTTTCTTCATATCCTCCCGCAAAGCTTCCACTTTAGACCAAAACATATCCTTCGAAATATCTTTGCACAACACAAGAAATTCATCTCCTCCAATACGATAAACATCTTTTTTACGGAAATTATTCTTCAGACTATTACTTGCACGGATAATAAGTGCATCACCTGCCTGGTGCCCCTGTAAATCGTTCACTTTTTTAAGTCCCAAAACGTCACAATATACAATGCCTACCTGATCCATCCGTCTGTGATATTCTATGTAATCGTTCAAAGCATGACGGTTTTGTACACCACTGAGCGAATCCTCAAAACTGAGTTTCTCCATCTGCTGCATCAAACGCTGTTTCTCCAAAAGCGAAACAATAAAATGCCCAACTATCTCCGCAAAATAAGTCGCGTCCTCCATCGCCTCCGCCGGCGGATTATCGACACCATAAAATCCGATAATCTTTCCCTCCAACTCAAGGGGACTTGCTATCAGGGAATGAACATTTTGCGGTTTTAAATATTTGTATGTAAGAGGTTCCTTCTCACAGATATCTTCCAAGTCATAAATTAAAATACTTCTGCTCTCCTTGAAAGCCTGATACCACCATTCCACCGCTTCAAAAGGAACTTTCTGCAGATTGTCCTTCTGTGGTTCCACTCCTTCTGCACACCATTCAAACGTATTGTCTACGCTACATCCCTGTTCACCCTCAAAAATATATATTCGTTCACTGTGGGACCGCTCTCCCATGTGCTCCAGGAACAATTCAATCGCACGGGTTGCATCCCTTTCACGTAAAGCCAATCGCAAACTTTCATTTACAACTTTTGCTGTTATAAACTTCTTCTTTCCCATAAGCCACCTCCCATTTCTGCTGCCAATTTCCGGTAAAATTAAGGAAGTTGTTTCTTCTCCTATAATTCAGTTTTGTACGGTTATTATATCATATAAAAACAGTTCTTGAAAACCTTTTTAGGAATGATTCTTAATTTTACTTTTGAAATATCTATGTCAATCTTGAAAAAAAAACAGAAACTATATACAATAAAGAAAAACAAAAGAAAGGAAGCCACAATATGTTCAATGAAAACAAAAATATTATGATTTGTGATCATCCACTTATCAAACACAAAATCACTATGCTCCGTAACAAAGATACCGGAACCAACGAATTCCGTTCTATTGTAGAAGAAATTGCCATGTTGATCGGATACGAAGCACTTCGTGATTTGGATTTGGAGTACGTTGATGTTGAAACTCCGATTGAGACAGCCAGCTGTCCTGTTATCGCAGGAAAGAAGCAGGCAATTGTACCGATACTGCGTGCAGGTCTCGGAATGGTCGGAGGCCTCTTAAAACTCATGCCGACAGCAAAAGTGGGACACATCGGACTTTATCGTGACGAAGAAACATTTGAACCACAGGAGTACTATTGTAAGCTTCCATCTTCCATCGATCAGAGAAAAATCTTTGTTGTGGATCCGATGCTCGCAACCGGAGGTTCCGCCATTGCGGCAATCGATTTTATCAAACAACGTGGCGGATCCGATATTACTTTCCTCTGTGTTATCGCTGCTCCGGTAGGGCTCGAAAAATTAGCACAGGCTCACCCGGATGTTAAAATTTATGTCGGAAATCTCGATAGGGAATTAAACGAAAAAGCCTACATTGTTCCGGGTCTCGGCGACGCCGGAGACCGCATTTTCGGAACGAAGTAGAAAAAGTAATTATCATATAAATATATAAAACAAGGAACTGCAACTTCGGTATGTGATAACTCTCATCCGATTATCTGCAGTTCCTTTTGATTGTGTCATTCCTTTTAAAGATATGTTTTAATTAGTTGCTGTTTTTCTTCTCCCAATACATAGTCATGTATAAAAATGCATCTTCTTTTGCAACACTGCATTGCTCTATCAGAATCTCTATGGTTTTCTCTTTCGTCAGCTTTAAGAATTTACAAGTTTGAATAACGTGCTGCATTCCCTGCTGCATTCCCTGCTGCATTCCTTGCTGCATTCCTTGCTGCATTCCCTGCTGGAATCCATCTTTGTAACCATATTCCTTCTCGTAATCAATATATTCCTGCAACGTCATATAGCGATCCCCCGTTTCTTTGCTACTTTTGATGGTTCCTACGATT
>JAFUOI010000004.1 GCA_017482005.1 Lachnospiraceae bacterium | reverse complement strand
GCAGAGGACTGAAAATCCTCGTGTCACTGGTTCGAGTCCGGTTCTGGGCATTCTGTGATATATACAGAAATACGGGCCACTAGCTCAGGTGGTAGAGCACTTGACTTTTAATCAAGTTGTCCGGGGTTCGAGTCCCCGGTGGCTCATGGAAGAAAAGAAGCATTAGCTTCTTTTTTTTTGCAAATATGTATTGATTTATTAATAAGAGTGTATATAAAATAATAGTGAAGGTATGTTTTTCAACGAAATAAATTACATTTAAAGAAAAATTGAAGAGAAAGGGGTATATTATGAAAAAAGGGCTATTACTTTGTTTAGTTTTAATTTGGACTATGTTGCTGTTACAGGGATGTGCGTTTATGGAACCGGAAATATCAAAAACGGTAGAAATCAGTTCATCCGGAAAATCCGTAAATGCAATATTGAAATCAGACAGTGAACAGAATTACAAATGGATATGCTTTTCTGAAAAAGGAAACTTAGATGAAGTAAGGTCAAAATTTAAGAAAAGTATGTTTAGTAATACCTATATTCAGGATTACAAATTTAATATGGATGACGTTGGTACAGATACATTATATTTGGTCTATTATCTTCCGGATGACCTTGAAAACGGAAAAGTATATACCTATAAGGTTACATTGAGTGAAAAAAATGTATTATCTATAGAAGAAGAAAAAGAATCCTCTCTTTTTTATCATGAGGATCTTTTAAAAAGAGTACAGGAAATGCAATAATGAAAAGCACTTTCCAGTAGTAATGAAATGCTGAAATGCATGGGAAATATTACTGCCGGAAAGTGCTTTTTGTTTATAAAATCATATGCTATACTAAAACAGAAACATTGCAGAATTATGGGTATTATAAAGTGCAGGAAATAATAAATAAAACATTACATGAAAAATTAATAGAACTGGGGAACTCGGATGAATATGCATTTCATATGCCGGGTCATAAAAGAAATGAAACACAGGATTCTTTTATGAATATTATGAAAATGGACATTACTGAGATTAAAGGGTTTGATAATCTGCATTGTCCGGAAAATATCATAAAAAACGAGCAGGAATTTGCAGCACAGCTTTATGGAGCAGAGAAAACCTTTTTTTTAATCAACGGAAGTACCTGTGGCATTTTGGCTGCAATATGCGGAACCACAAACGATAATGATACGATTATTTTCGCCAGAAATTCTCATAAATCAGCATACCATGCAATGTATTTAAAAGGTCTTCGGGCAACCTATGTATATCCGCAGCAGACAAATGTTAAAAGCTACATTCTAGGTGCAATTTCAGCAGCAGATATTGAAGTTGCCATGGAAAAGAGTAATGCAAAAGTTGTCTTTATTACCTCACCGACATATGAAGGTGTTGTTTCAAATATAGAAAAAATCGCTGCCGTTGTTCATAAAAGAGATGGAATTTTGATTGTAGATGAAGCACATGGCTCCCACTTGGGATTTCATCCTGATTTTCCTGCAAGCGCAGTAAAACAGGGGGCAGATATCGTAATTCAAAGCATGCACAAAACGTTGCCAAGCTTAACACAAACAGCACTTCTTCACATTTGCAGCAATAAAGCCATGCAGTCAAGAGTAAAGGAATATCTTCAAATTTTTCAGACAAGCAGTCCGTCTTATGTTTTGATGGCGTCTATGACGAGATGCCTCCATATGTTGCATGGACATGGAAAGGACTATTTTAATAAATACCAGGAGCATCTGCAGAATTTTTACAAAAAAGCGACAGAATTACAGAAGTTATTTGTTCTTCATAAAGATTATGTCAGCGAACAATTTCATGCTGATTGGGATGCATCAAAAATAGTTATATGTGCAGATGGTTTGACAGATCGGAAAGGAGTTCCCTACAGGGGCAAAGAGCTGGCAAAGGATCTGTTGGAAAAATACCGGTTGCAGATGGAAATGATTTCTGAAAATTATGTTTTGGCGATGACGAGTATTTATGATACAGAGGAAGGTTTTGACCGGCTTTTACATGCATTGAAAGAAATAGACAAAACGCTCTGCCATAAAAATGAATTGGCAAAAGCATATATAAATTATGCAGAAAAAACAGCAGGAAATGCCGAATTATCAATAAAGGTAGCCATAGAGGGAAAGCAGAAAAAGATACTTTGGAAGGATGGTATCGGGGAAATCAGTGCAGAATATATTTATCTTTATCCGCCGGGATCACCTATTTTGGTTCCGGGCGAAAAAATAACGGAAGAAGTATGGAAAAAGATAGAAAAATATAAAGAAATCGGTCTTAATATCCAGGGACCTTCAGACCCTCTTTTAAATGAAATATACATTGCAATCACTTCCTGAAAGTGAGATAATATACTGATAGACATTATAGGAAAGGCGGAAATAAAAATGAGAAAAACTAAAATTATCTGTACAATCGGACCGGCAAGTGAGAGTGAAGAAGTCCTTCGTGAGCTTATGCTTGCAGGAATGAATGTTGCCAGATTTAATTTCTCACACGGAACACATGAAGAACAAAAACAGAAACTTGCAAAAGTGATTAAAATAAGCAGTGAATTAAACCTTCCGGTTGCTACATTATTAGATACAAAAGGGCCGGAGATCAGATTACGTGATTTTGAAGGCGGAAAAGCAGAACTTGAAAGTGGCCAGTTGTTTATTCTGACAACGGAAGAAATGCTCGGCACAAAGGAAAAAGCTGCAATCACATATAAAAATTTAAAAAACGATATTCAGGTGGGAAGCACAATTCTTATCGATGACGGTAAGATTGAGATGACGGTTGAAAAGATTGAGGGTGAGGAAATTCATTGCCGCGTTGTGAACGGTGGAAAGGTTTCTAATCATAAAGGTATCAACGCCCCGGGAGCACAACTTTCCATGCCTTTTATTTCGGATGTAGACTATGAAGATATTAAATTCTGTGCCCAGATGGGATATGATTTTCTTGCAGCTTCTTTCGTCAGAAGTAAAGAGGATATTTTGGAAGTCCGTAAGATTTTGGATGAGTTCGGAAGTAAGGCACAGGTTATTGCGAAGATTGAAAATATGCAGGGTATCGAAAACCTTGACGCAATTTTGGAAGTGTCCGACGGTATTATGGTAGCCAGAGGAGATATGGGTGTGGAAGTTCCTCTTGAGGAAGTACCTAGTCTTCAGAAGATGATGATCAAAAAAGCAGTTGCGCAGGGTAAACATGTCATCACTGCTACGCAGATGCTGGAGTCGATGATTACCAATCCTAGACCGACAAGAGCAGAGACAGCGGACGTAGCAAATGCAATCTACGACGGAACAACAGCTATCATGCTTTCCGGAGAAAGTGCTGCAGGTGCATATCCGATCGAAGCAGTAAAGACAATGGCGAAAATTGCCGAAAGAACAGAAGAGGACATTGATTACAAAAGCCGTTTACAGAAGATTACAACCAATGGAGAATACGACATTACAACCGCCATTTCCCATGCGACATGTACGACGGCAATGGATTTAAATGCAAGTGCGATTATTACAGTAACTATGTCCGGTTTTACGGCAAATATGATTTCAAGATACAAACCGGGCTGTCCGATCATCGGATGCAGTGTCAATCCGCGAGTCTGCAGACAGCTGAGCCTGTCATGGGGTGTTCAGCCGCTTCTGATGATGAAAGAGGAAACGGCTGAGAACTTGTTTGACGATGCAACACGACTTGCAGAGAAAGCAGGCTACCTTAATAAAGGAGATGTTGCTGTATTAACAGCCGGAGTTCCTTTAGGCGTGTCCGGTAATACAAACATGATTCGGGTAATCGAAGTATAATTTTAGGGAATACAAAGAAAAGATGGCAAAGATTTTTTATCTGATGGGCAAAAGCTCATCCGGAAAAGACACCATATATAAAAATTTAATTCAGAACAAGAAACTTTCTTTACAAAAAATTGTTCTTTATACCACTAGACCGATTCGCGTCGGAGAACAGGAAGGTGTAGAATACCATTTTGTAACAGAAGAAGTGATGCAAACTATGTGCGAAAAAGGTCAGGTCATAGAATGCAGAACTTACGAGACATGTCTGGGCCGATGGCATTATTTTACCGCTGACAGTCAGGATGTAAACCTTTCTGAAAACAATTATATCATGATCGGAACGATAGAATCTTT
The DNA here is from genome assembly GCA_017482005.1 of Lachnospiraceae bacterium. The sequence goes on along the minus strand of JAFUOI010000004.1, from coordinate 41,973 downwards.
TTTAAAGACAAAACACTATTATGGTGAAGAAAAAGTTGTTCCGATAATGATTAGCCTGGATGACGGAATACGTTTGCAGAGAGCACTTGATCGTGAAAAAGGACAGGAAAATCCCAAATATTCCGAAATGTGTCGCCGTTTTCTGGCAGATGAGGCGGACTTTTCAGAAGACAAAAAAAAGCAGGCAGGTATTGAGAAAGAATTTGTAAATGAAAATCTTGAAGATTGCCTCAAAGAAATTGAGCAGTTTATCTTGCAGCAGATATAATATGTAAATTATGATATAAAGAAGGGAGGCGGGTTCATGGATATTAAAGTAACGCAGGCAGCGCCTGTCGTTCAGACGGAACAGGTAAATCAAACGGCTCCGGCAGACGGTAATTTTAAATTCATGCTCGCCAGCCATATACAGGAACAGGATTTGCAGGTAAGGCTTACTTCCATGATGGAGGAGATTACAAGGCAGGGCGACAGGATTTCCAAAAAGATGGACATCCGTGATATGCGAAAGTATCGGACATTGATCAAATCTTTTATGAATGAAGTTGTGTCGCGCAGTCACAAATTTTCAAGAGAAAACTTTCTTGACCGACGGGGAAGGCACAGAGTTTACGGTATTATCAAGCAGGTGGATGACACCCTTGATGAATTGGCAAGAGAACTTGTAAAAGACGAGAAGGACCATATCGCCATTCTGAATATGATAGGTGAGATACGGGGGCTTCTTCTCGATATTTTTACATAAATCAGGATATTACAATTAAGAGGGAAAACATATGCCAAACTTTAAAGATATTTACGGACAAAAACAGATAGTGGATCATTTTAAAAATGCGCTGGAATCAGGAAAGATTTCACATGCGTACATTATCAATGGTGAGCGCAGCAGCGGAAAAGAATTCATTGCCAAAATATTTGCAATGGCACTACAATGTGAAAACAATGATACAGAGCCTTGTAATGAATGTCATTCCTGCAAGCAGGCAGTATCCGGTAACCATCCGGATATCATTAAAGTGACGCACGAAAAACCGGCGACCATCGGCGTGGAAGATATTCGCGGCGGAGTGAATAATGATGTGGTCATCAAGCCATACAGCAGTCCGTGGAAGATTTACATTATCAATGAAGCTGAAAAGATGACGGTACAGGCGCAGAATGCGCTTTTGAAAACACTGGAAGAGCCGCCGGCTTATGCGGTTATATTGCTGCTTACTTCCAATCTGGAAGCACTTCTTCCGACCATTCAGAGTCGTTGTGTTGTGTTAAACATGAAGCCGGTTCCGGATGATGTGATTAAAAAATACCTGATGCAGGATATCCATATTCCGGATTACAAAGCGGATGTGTGTACAGCGTTTGCAAGGGGTAACCTTGGTAAAGCAAAAGCGCTTGCAGCAAGTGAGGAGTTTGACAATATTAAGACAGAAGCTGTCAGCCTTCTTAAATACATCCGTGACATGGAAATTACGGAGATTATGTCAGCCATTAAGAAGATCAATGACTATAAGATCGATATCAACGATTACCTTGATATTTTGTCCGTATGGTATCGCGATGTTTTGTTATTTAAAGCGACAAATGATGTCAATCACTTGATTTTTAAAGATGAAATACAGTATATTAAAAAAGTGTCAAATCAGAGTGCTTATGAAGGAATAGAGATTATTCTGGATGCACTTGAAAAAGCAAAAGCGAGACTTCGTGCAAATGTTAATTTTGAACTGACGATGGAACTCCTTCTGCTTACAATAAAGGAGAATTAACATGATAAAAGTTGTTGGAGTCAGATTCCGGACAGCAGGAAAAATTTATTATTTTGATCCGCAGAAGTTGTCAATCAAAAAAGGCGATCACGTAATCGTAGAGACAGCCAGAGGTGTCGAGTACGGAACCGTAGTCGGAGGAATCAAAGAAGTGACGGATGATGAGGTAATGCAGCCTCTTAAGCCGGTACTTCGAATTGCAACACCAAAAGATGATAAACAGGAAGAGACAAATAGAGAAAAAGAAAAAGAAGCATTAAAAGTATGTCTTGAAAAAATACAGAAACACAATCTTGACATGAAGCTTATTGATGCGGAATATACCTTTGATAATAACAAAGTACTATTCTATTTTACGGCGGACGGGCGAGTAGATTTCCGTGAGCTTGTAAAAGATCTTGCATCCGTATTTAAGACAAGGATAGAACTTCGTCAGATTGGAGTCCGCGACGAGACAAAGATTGTCGGGGGAATCGGCATTTGCGGCAGACCGCTTTGCTGCCATACTTTCCTTGACGAATTTGCGCCGGTTTCTATCAAGATGGCAAAAGAACAGAATCTTTCCTTAAATCCGACAAAAATTTCAGGTGTCTGCGGAAGACTTATGTGTTGCCTCAAAAATGAGCAGGAAACATATGAACACTTAAACCGTAAGCTTCCTAATGTCGGTGATTATGTGACAACAGATGACGGTCTGAAAGGAGAAGTACACAGTGTGAACGTGCTTCGCCAGCTTGTCAAAGTTATCGTGGAAGAAGGCGATGAAAAAGAGATCCATGAATACAAAGTAGAACAGCTTCGCTTCAAAAGACGTCACGGGAAGAAAGAAAAATTTGATGCGACGGAAGAAAAAGAATTAAAAGAACTGGAAAAACTGGAGAAACAAGAAGGGAAATCCAAACTCAATGACGATTAAGCTTTTAGAAAAAGAAAGGCTTGATGATCTGGGTCGTAAGGGATACAAAATCATTCAGAATCCGGAGAAATTCTGCTTTGGAATCGATGCGGTTCTTCTTTCCGGTTTTGCACAGATAAAAGATGGTGCAAAAGTGCTTGACCTTGGTACCGGTACCGGAATCATTCCGATTCTGCTGGAAGCCAAAACAGGTGCTGCGCATCTGACAGGTCTTGAAATCCAGGAAGAAAGTGCGGATATGGCGCGGCGGAGCGTTGCGTACAACGGACTGGAAGACAAGATTTCGATTGTGACAGGTGATATCAAAGAAGCAGGAAGCTTAATGGGCGCTGCTTCTTTTGACGTTATAACATGCAATCCACCGTATATGATCGGAGGACATGGTCTGCAGAACCCGTCGGGTGCAAAAACGATTGCCAGACATGAAGTTCTTTGCAATTTTGAAGAGATTGCCAGAGAAACCTCATATATGCTAAAGCATGGAGGTGCATTTTATCTGGTACACCGGCCGTTCCGGCTGGCGGAGATTATTACGACGCTCACTGCACACAAGCTTGAGCCGAAAAGAATTCGCTTTGTGCATCCGTATGTGGATAAAGAGCCGAACATGGTGCTGATTGAAGCACGAAAAGGCGGAAATCCGCGGGTAACAGTGGAAAAACCTCTCATTGTGTATAAGGACAAAGGAGAATATACCGATGAGATTTATGATATTTACAAACCGCCCGTATATGACAAACGCGGGCAGCAGGCCGATGAGGGATAAAGCCTGCAGCAGACAGAAAGGAAACAACGTATGGGAATGTTATATCTTTGTGCAACACCCATCGGAAATCTGGGAGATATGTCACCGCGTATAATAGAAACGCTTAAACAAGTAGATCTGATTGCTGCGGAAGACACGAGAAACAGCATCAAACTTTTAAATCATTTTGAAATACATACGCCGATGACCAGTTATCATGAGTATAATAAGACAGAAAAAGCGTATACATTAATAGAAAAGATGAAACAAGGTGCAGATGTGGCTCTCATTACTGATGCGGGAACTCCTGCGATCTCGGATCCCGGTGAAGTTCTTGTAAAGATGTGTCAGGAAGCGGGGATAACCGTTACATCCCTTCCGGGGCCGGTTGCATGTATTACGGCACTGACACTTTCGGGATTAAATACGAGAAGATTTTGTTTTGAAGGTTTTCTTCCTGCAGACAAAAAAGAACGTGCGGAAATTCTGGAAGACTTGAAAAATGAAAAGAGAACCATACTCCTATATGAAGCACCGCATCATCTCAAAAAAACACTGGCGGTTCTTTATGAAACCCTGGGCAATCGCAGAATTACCCTATGCCGCGAATTGACGAAGAAATTCGAGACCGTATTTCCGACCACACTTACGGATGTGCAGGCTTATTATGAAGAAAATGAACCCCGCGGAGAGTACGTTCTTGTTCTGGAAGGAAAACCGAAAGAAGAAATAGAGGCAGAAAAACAAAAGACGTTTGAAGAGCTGCCGATTGAGCAACATGTGGAAATGTATGAAAAACAAGGGATTGACCGGAAAGAAGCCATGAAAAAAGTTGCAAAAGATCGCGGAATGACAAAAAGAGATATATATCAATATCTTTTAAATATAAAAAAATAATGCTTTCTATTTACAAGTCAGAACAAGCATATTATAATCTAGACAATCGTGGTATTTTTGACAAGTCCCCTTTTTATCACGCTTTCCGATAAAAAAGCGTTGACAAACAGAGGCGAAGCAAATATACTTTGATTATCAAACTATTTAACGAATATTAAAGGAGAATGAGAAATGTTAGAAAGAGTAATTGACATTATCAAAGAGCAGTTAAATTTAGAAGGAGTAGAAATCACAGAAGAATCTTCTTTCAAAGATGATCTCGGCGCTGATTCTTTAGATTTATTTGAACTGGTTATGGCTTTTGAAGAGGAATACGGAATCGAAATTCCTTCTGAAGATTTAGAGAAAATCACAACAGTAGGAGCTGTTGTAGAATACATGAAAGCTAAAGGCGTAGAGGCTTAAGCTGAATACGAAACTTACAAAGCTTCTCGGAATCAAATATCCGATCATCCAGGGCGGTATGGCATGGATTGCCGATTATCACCTGGCAGCAGCGGTTTCTGAGGCCGGCGGAATGGGCCTGATCGGAGCAGCAAGTGCTCCGGCGGAAGTAGTCCGCCAGCAGATCCGTAAAGGAAAGGAGCTGACAGACAAACCTTTTGGTGTCAATGTCATGCTTATGAATCCCAATGCGGATGAAGTGGCAAAGATAGTCGTCGAGGAAGGCATCAAAGTCGTCACGACCGGTGCAGGTAACCCGGCGAAATACATGCAGATGTGGAAAGAAGCAGGAGTTATCGTTATTCCTGTTGTTGCAAGTGTAGGACTTGCCCGTCTTATGGAAAGAGCCGGTGCGGATGCTGTCGTAGCAGAAGGCATGGAAGCGGGAGGCCATATCGGATCTTCCACAACCATGACATTGGTTCCTCAGGTTGTTGATGCAGTAGATATTCCGGTCATTGCGGCGGGAGGTATTGCGGATGGCAGAGGATTTGCAGCAGCCATGATGCTTGGAAGCGAGGGCGTACAGATTGGTACGCGCTTTATTACCGCAACAGAAGCTATGGTTCACGAGAACTACAAACAGAAAGTGATCAAAGCAAAGGATATCGATTCAGAAGTAACAGGTATGAGCACAGGCCATCCGGTTCGATGTATCCGTAACAAGATGACAAAAGAATATATCCGATTGGAAAGAGAAGGCGCCTCGCTGGAAGAGTTGGAGCTTTTGACTCTCGGATCACTGCGCAAGGCAGTTGTTGACGGTGATGTTGTAGACGGAACCATCATGGCAGGCCAATGTGCGGGTCTTGTAAAAGGGCAGCAGTCCTGTAAAGAAATTATGGAAGAGATTATGGCAGAAGCCGAAAGGCTTTTAAAGTCAAATTAATTGACAGTCCCTACATAAACCGAAGGAAGTCGGAAAACTTTCCGGCTTCCTTTTTTCAGGATGAAATAGTTTGAAGTTCAAAGTATTATAACGGGAAAGAAGGAAAAAAGATATGGGAAAAACAGCATTTATATTTCCGGGACAGGGTTCCCAGTATGTAGGAATGGGAAAAGATTTTTATGAAAACAGTGCCCTTTGCAAAGAGATTTATGCAAAGGCATCCAAAGCAGCCGATTTGGACGTAGAGGCTCTTTGTTTTGAAGAAAATGAACAGATTAACATTACAGAATATACACAGATTGCCATGCTTGCAACAGAAGTTGCCATGCTTCGCGAACTGGAGTCAAGAGGCGTAAAGGCAGATGTGACAGCAGGACTTTCCTTGGGAGAGTACGGCGCACTTGCGGCAGCAGGTGTTATGAGCGATGAAGATATTTTCCGTCTTGTCCGCAAAAGAGGACTTTATATGCAGGAAGCAGTTCCGAGCGGCGGTGCTATGGCAGCGGTACTTGCCCTTGCAACGGATAAGATTGAAGAGATCTGTGAGCAGACAGAAGGAATTGTATCCATTGCAAACTACAACTGTCCGGGACAGATTGTAATTACCGGGGAAGAAGCAGCGGTAGAAGCAGCGATGGAAAAACTCAAAGAAGCCGGCGCAAAGAGATGCGTGAAATTAAATGTCAGCGGACCGTTCCATTCTGCTATGCTTCAGGGAGCAGGTGAAAAGCTTGCCAAAGAGCTTGAAAACGTGGAAGTAAAAGAAATGCAGATTCCATATCTTGCCAATGTGACAGCAGATTATGTTGCAGGCACAGAGGAAGTAAAAGATCTGTTGGCAAAACAGGTATCCGCTTCCGTAAAATGGCAGCAGACAGTGGAAAAAATGATAGCTGACGGAGTAGATACTTTTATTGAAATCGGTCCGGGAAAAACCCTTTCCGGATTTATGAAAAAAATAACAAAAGAACTTGGCTGTGAGTGCAAAGTATTTAGTGTGGAAAAATGGGATGACATCGCAGCAGTCGTGGAAGGAGCAGGAGTATGTTAACAGGAAAAGTTGCTTTAGTAACAGGAGCCAGCAGAGGAATCGGTCGACAGATCGCTCTGACACTTGCTTCTTACGGTGCAGACGTCATCGTGAATTATAACGGATCCAAAGAAAAAGCGGACGAGGTAGTGGCTGCCATCAAAGAGATGGGAAGAAACGCAGAGGCAGTTCAGTGTCAGGTTTCCGACTTCGAAGCCTGCGGCAAAATGATTACGGACGCATTGGCTGCATACGGTCACATTGACATTCTTGTAAACAATGCAGGAATCACAAGAGACAATTTAGTAATCAAAATGACAGAGGATGATTTCGATCAGGTAGTGGATGTAAATCTGAAAGGAACCTTCAATACAATGAAACATATGTATCGCCCGTTCCTCAAACAGAAATACGGAAGAATCATCAACTTATCTTCCGTGACAGGTGTATACGGAAATGCAGGCCAGGTTAATTATGCAGCTTCCAAAGCCGGCGTCATCGGAATGACCAAGAGCATGGCAAAAGAGTTAGCAACACGTAATGTGACAGTAAATGCGGTTGCTCCGGGTTATATCGATACCGACATGACACAGGCAATGAGCGATATGGCAAAAGAAGCAGTCCTTGCACAGATTCCGATGAAGAGAGCAGGAAAACCGGAGGAAATTGCAGAGACAGTTGCCTTCCTTGCCAGTGATAAAGCGTCTTATATTACCGGACAGGTAATTGGTGTAGACGGTGGAATGTAAAAAGGGAAAAGAGGTAAAAAGATGAGCAGACGAGTAGTAGTAACAGGAATGGGTGCAATCACACCAATCGGTAATTCCGTAGAAGAATTTTGGGCAGGTGTAAAGGAGCAGAAGTTAGGTTTTGGTCCGATTACCTATTTTGACACAACAGAGTATAAAGCAAAACTTGCTGCAGAAGTAAAAGATTTTGTGGCAAAAGACCGTATGGATTTTAAGGCAGCAAAGAGAATGGAATTATTCAGCCAGTATGCAGTGGCAGCAGCCAAAGAAGCAATGGAAGATTCAGGACTTGATATGGAAAAAGAAGATCCGTATATGGTGGGAGTTTCCGTAGGTTCCGGTGTCGGTTCCCTTCAGACAGTGGAAAGAGAGCACACAAAGCTTACAGAGCGCGGTCCATCCAAATGTAACCCGCTCATGGTTCCGATGTTTATCGGTAATATGGCAGCAGGAAACGTTTCCATCCAGCTTGGATTAAAAGGAAAGAGCATCGATATCGTAACAGCCTGTGCAACAGGAACAAACAGCATCGGTGAAGCGTACAGAACCATCCAGTACGGCGATGCGGACGTTATGTTTGCAGGCGGTACGGAAGGCGGAATCTGCCCAATCAGTGTGGCAGGATTTACAGGCCTTACAGCGCTCAGCACATGCGAAGACCCGGAAAAATGCTCTATTCCGTTCGACAAAGACAGAAGCGGATTTGTCATGGGTGAAGGAGCAGCCGTTGTTGTTCTGGAAGAGTATGAACATGCAAAGGCGCGCGGTGCAAAGATTTATGCAGAAGTTGTCGGCTATGGTTGCAGTTCGGACGCCTACCACATTACCTCTCCGGCGGAAGACGGTTCGGGAGCAGCCAGAGCTATGACAAATGCCGTAAAAGATGCGGGTATCCGCACAGATGATGTATATTACATCAATGCGCATGGAACAAGTACACATCACAATGACCTTTTCGAGACAAGAGCGATCAAGCTTGCATTCGGAGATCATGCAAAAGAGATGAAAATTAATTCTACCAAATCTATGGTAGGACATCTTCTCGGAGCAGCGGGCGCGCTTGAGTTTGTGACTTGTGTGAAAGAACTTCAGGAAGGTTACCTTCACGCAACGGTAGGGCTCAAAAATCCGGATGAGGAATGCGACCTTGACTATTGTATGGAACCGGTAAACATGGATATTGAGTATGCATTGTCTAATTCCCTTGGATTCGGCGGACACAATGCAAGTATCCTTGTAAAAAAATTTTCTGAATAATTATAGATAAAAGTAATCCGGTATCGGAAAGAGGTAAAAAATTATGTCAGTGATGAAAACAAAAGAAATTATGGAAATTATTCCACATAGACAGCCATTTTTGCTCATCGACACGATTGAGGAAATGGAAGAAGGAAAAAGAGCGGTAGGTAAAAAATGTGTCAGCTACAATGAGCCGTTTTTTGCCGGACATTTTCCGCAGGAGCCGGTTATGCCGGGCGTACTGATTATTGAAGCGCTTGCACAGGTTGGTGCGGTTGCAATCTTAAGTCAGCCGGAGTGGAAAGGCAAAACCGCTTATTTTGCAGCGATTAAAGAAGCAAAATTTAAAGGAAAAGTAGTACCGGGTGACGTTCTGATGCTTGAGACAGAAATCATTAAGGTAAAAGGTCCGATTGGCGTCGGATCAGCAAAAGCGACCGTAGACGGCAAAGTTGTGGCGCAGGCAGAACTTACATTTGCTATCGGAAGCGGACAGTAAAGACATAAAAATAAATGGAGGATTTCACATATGAAAACCAGAATTGCAGGAACCGGACATTTCCTGCCTAAAAACGTCGTGACCAACGATGATCTGTCCAAGATCATGGACACGTCCGATGAGTGGATTTCATCCAGAACAGGAATCAGAGAAAGAAGACTGGCGACAGAGGAAACAACTGCATCCATGTCAGCTGAGGCAGCAAAGCTGGCACTAGAAGATGCAGGTGTAGATGCGCAGGATATTGATTTAATTATTGTAGCAACCGTAAGTGCAGACCATATGACACCATCCACAGCCTGTGAAGTACAGGCAGCAATCGGAGCAGATAAGGCCGTTGCATTTGACATCAATGCTGCATGTTCCGGATTTTTGTTCGCCCTTCAGATGGCGGATATGTATATCAAACAGGGAGTGTATCAGAACGCACTGATTATCGGTGCAGAGACACTTTCCAAGATTATGGATTGGAATGACAGAAGCACCTGTGTGCTTTTCGGTGACGGAGCAGGAGCTGCAGTTGTATGTGCTGCGCAGGACGAAAGTCAGGGGCTTGCATCCATCACACTGGGCAGTGACGGTGCCAAAGGAATGGTTCTTGCGGGCATCAACCGTTCCAACAACAATCCGTATGTCAAGACAGACATCGGACCGCATTACATCCACATGGACGGACAGGAAGTATACAAATTTGCCGTAACGACGGTTCCGGCGAGCATTGAGCAGGTGCTTGACGAGGCGGGACTTACCTGCGAAGATATCAAATATTTTGTATTGCATCAGGCAAACATCCGTATTCTGCAGTCCGTTTCCAAACGACTGAAAGTAAGTATGGATAAATTCCCGATCAGTCTTGACCACTGCGGAAATATGTCCGCAGCCAGTGTTCCGGTGCTTCTTGATGAAGTAAACCGCAAGGGAATGCTTCAAAAAGGCGATAAGATTGTACTTGCAGGATTCGGCGGAGGCCTGACCTGGGGTGCGTGCGTGGTTGAGTGGTAGAAAAAAAATAAGAGAAATTTTATAAATGAAGCATTTGGGTTGATGAAAGCCTAAATGCTTCATTTTTTATTAAAATTGTAATTTAACGTGACTAAATTTGCAGTTGGGGAAGGTATTCGGTATAATGAATTACAACTATTTTAAAAAGAAGGGGAGTTCATAATGAAATTAAAAATCGCTGTCTGCGATGATGAAATTAAACTGGCGGAAATTGTAAAAGAGAAGATTATACAGTTGAGAGAAAATAGTGCGATTAATCTTTTTACATCCGGGGAAGAATTGCTATCGTCCTCCTTGGACTATGAGATTATATTTTTGGATATTGAAATGCCAAAGCAGAATGGTATGCAGGTGGCAAAAAATCTATGGGAAAGAGGATATGAAGGACAGATTGTTTTTTTGACAAGTCATTCGGAGTTTATTCAGGAAGCGTTTAAAGTAAAGGCATATCGATATCTGTTTAAGCCGATAAATAATGAACAGCTGAGAGAAGTTATAACTTCAACGGAAGCAGAGTTGGCAGAAAACAGAGTGATGATTACCGTAAACAAGGACCGGGTGGAAAGCATACGGATGAAAGATATTATATATTTGGAGGCCGCACGAAATAAAACCTTTCTTGTTTTAAAAAACGGAGAACTGGAATGCAACAGACCGATGAAAGAAATATTAAAAATGATCGGATTATCAGAATTTGTACAGATACATAAGTCTTATGTTGTTTCTTTGCAGTACATAAAGAAAATCGGACAAAAAAGTCTGCAACTGGACGGAGTTATTCCTGAATTACCGCTTTCTCGCAGGAAAAAAGCTGAGGTTGAGGAAAAATACTTAGAATATGTGAAAAAACAGGCTGTATATCTATCGTTTTAGGAGGGGATTTCAAAGGATATGAATTTATATCATTTTATATATTTTACAATAGAGTTTTTAAAATTATATACAATTGATGCCAATATTCAAAAAACAAATCAAACTTTAAGAATACCAATATTTTTATTAGCATTCATTGTAATAATCCTAATAATGTTGTATTGTATCAAAATATATCATGATGTAATAAAAAACAAAGAGATATTAAGTATTACTTTTTGGCAAATTATAATAGGTTATGTGTGGATTATGTTAAAATCAGGATGGTACGTTTCAGGAAATGTTATAGTGTCAACAGTTAGTAGTTTTCTTTTTATGCTCATTTGTAATTTTACAGTTTTATGTATAAATGCAAAAATAAAGAAAGAGAGTATTTATTCATAAAATAGAATCTATTAAATCCATGGTGTGATGATGGTATTCGATATAAAATATTAGATCGTATGTTTTATTTTAGTTAAAAAGGGAGAGATATTTCATGAACAAAAAAAGAAAAATAATACTTGTCGTTGGTATTCTAATCTTTATTATATTAACTATTTTTTTGGTTATTTTCTTTCCGCGTCCGATAGTAAATAACAATGAAGTCGTGGAAAATATGGATTTGGTTGTTTATAATTCACAAATTGGAAGTAAAGTTGTTGAATTTACGGATTTTGAAAAAAGGCAGTTGGAAGAAATAATGAGAAAATATAACTGTCGCCTAAACTTAAATGATTTTTGGGGACAGGATGAAGATTGGCGTTATATGATAAGTTGGAATGCCAGTGATGATATAAGTATGACAGAAGAATGGGCACTTATAATGTGTGGAAACAGACTATATCTTACTTGTCCATTTAACGATTACTCATATATCATATATGGAAATGATCAAATGTTAAAAGAGCTGGAAGGTATATTAGAAACAAAATGAAGAAAAATTTAAGCTGAAAACCAAAAGCAGTTACTTGTGATGATCTGGATTCTTCCTTATGATCCGTTTGGTGATGACCGAAGGATTTATACTGTAAAAAATACGGTAGTAGAAAATAACGAGTAACTAATCAATCACATCTTCGAAAGGAATGACACAATCCAAAAACTCGCAACAATTCCCGCAAGGGTCGCAACAAGCGCCCCCGGGAGTGTGTAGCGGGTTTTTTTGACTTTTGCAGCCAGAAAATAGACGGACATGGTATAAAAAATGGTTTCAGTGCTGCTCATAATGATGGAGGTAAGAAAACCGATGCTGCTGTCCGGACCATAGGTTTTGAAGATATCGAGTACGAGCCCTGTAGCGGCGGAATTTGAGAACATTTTGATCAAAATGACCGGAACAATCGGCGCAGGAACAGACAGTCCGGAAAAAAAAGAAGTAAGAAGCTGTCCTAAAAAATCCAAGAATCCGGAAGCACGCAAAACGCCGACCGCAATCATAAGTCCGATCAGGGTGGGCATAATTCCCGCGACCGTTTTCATTCCGTCACGGGCGCCTTCAAGAAACTCATCATATACATTCACTTTGTTTGCAATGCCTGTAGCAACGATGTAAAAAATGATAAGCGGAATGATGATGTTGGAAAAATTGGAGAGCACATTAGCGATGTTCATAAATTGCTCCTTTCCGTATGCAGTAATGGATGAGGGACTTTCAGAAAGTTATCGCGCCTTCCGGTCAGCGATTTTCAGAAAAATAATACCTGCCAGTGTGGAAAACAAAGTGGCAACAATGGCAGGTGCGATGATTGCCGTGGGACTTACACTTCCGTACTGGCTGCGATAGACAATCATGTTGACCGGAATCAGTTGCAGTGAGGAAATATTTAAGATCAAAAACCCGCACATCTCATTGGAGGCAATCTCGGGAGACTGACCGCGGTGCTGCTGTATCCGGCTCATTTCTTCCATGGCTTTCAATCCGGCAGGAGTACATGCCCAGCCCAGCCCCAAAATGTTAGCAATCACATTGGTGGAAATATACTCCAGTGCCCGCTGTTCATTTCGCAGCGAAGGAAACAAAAAACGCAGAAACGGAGTGATTTTTTGTGTCAGGGAAGCAATAATTCCGGCTTTTTGCGCAATCTGCATCAGCCCCGTCCAAAAAGACATGACGCCGAGCATGGTAATACAGAGAGTGACAGCCTCCTTAGAACTGTCAAGAGCGGCATTTGAGATTTCCGCCATGGTACCGTGAAAGCATCCGTAGATTATTCCGATTAGGATCATGAAAGCCCAGAGATAGTTCAGCATAAATGTCCTTTTTTCTTTCAATATATGTGCATATACGCTATAATATGAAAAAGTAAAAGGAGGATAAAACAATGGAACTATGTACAAGGTGCAGCACTCCTTGGGGAGAACGAGTTGTTCACATTTTGGTTTATTCATGTGAGGGAATACCGGAGGATATCAATGATAAAGAGACATATAAGATTTTTACTTTAGATAAGGGAACGCTTTTTTTCGAATACAAAGGGAAAAAAAAGATGGTTTCTGCGCCGGCGGTCTTTTTGCTGACGGAAGAAGCTGTTTCCTTTTCTTGTGAAAAAGATGTATTGACGACGACGGTTTTTTTTAAGCCAACCGAGATTCGTGAAGAGTTTACACCGGAGAGAATAAGAGCCGGAGAGTTTGAGAGAGATTTCGGTAAAACCATACATCAGGACTATTTGCTCCTGAAAAATTTTGAAAATGAGGAAGATCGTCCTTGTAATATTCTTTTGCCGGGAGTATCTGCCTATACAAGAATTTCAAAAATAATACATCTTATGGAGGAGCAGCTGACGTTGCAAAACGATGGTTATTGGCCGTGTCGAAGTAGATCTTATATGCTGGAACTTCTCAGTTTTATCAGCTATGTGTGTGCTGTGCAGGCACCACAGATTGTTCAGCAAAGAAAAGATGATACGGAGGCAATCGGGACTTTATGCGCCATGTATTCGGAAACAGATTTTGCGGGAAATGATTTGGTAAATGATATTATACAGTATATGGGAGCACATATTGAGGAGAAGATTACACAGGAAGATATTACGAAGAAGTTTTCAGTAAACCGCAATGCCCTCAATAAGATGTTTATCAAGGAAACGTCTATGACGTGGCTTAACTATTTCACGAAAATGAGAATCAATCTTGCGCAGATTATGCTTGCGGAGACTGAGCTTCAAATCGCAGAGATAGCAGGCAGGGTTGGTTATGATGATTCCAACTATTTTATTAAGGTATTTAAAAAATACACCGGAGTGACACCTTCAAAATACAGAGACAGTTTTTAGTAAAAATGCAAAAATTACTATTCTTTATGCAAATAATTCTTATCCTTTCGAAATGATAAATGATATGGTGTATTTACAAAATAAAAAAGGAGAGTTTTGAAAGGTGAAAAATTTTAAAAAGACAAGTATTCTTATATGCATTTTTACTGTAATGATTTTTGCAATGATGGGGTGTAACAGTTCTACAGAAAGTTATGAGACGGCAGAACAGGAAGAAGTGACAGAAGAAATTTCGGAAGAGGCTGCAGAGGAATCTTCTGAGGAGGCTTCAGAGGAGACGGCAGAAGAAAGCGAAACAGAAACGAAAAAGCCTGCCAGAAAGAAGAGAGAAAAGATAGATATTAAAGATTACAACTTTAATACGTTTGAATTGACATCCGAAGATCTTCATGACGGTGTTTGGGACACGATTATTACCAATACGGAAAACGGCTCTAACGTTTCCCCGCAGCTGTCATGGGAAGAAGTCCCGGAGGCAGCAGGGTATGTGGTATACATGATTGATACGATGGCAGGCGACTGGTTACATTGGAAATCAAATGGTGTGACTGAAACAGAACTTCCGCAAGGCTTTGCCCCGGAGGGTGAATATGTCGGACCTTATCCGCCGGGCGGAACACACACATATGAGATTTATGTAGTTGCACTCAGACAACCGTTGGAAACAATAGGAGGAACTTTGGACAGGTCTGATAATGATTTTATGAAAAATATTGTTGAGCTGGATGTTTCGGCGGATGGAACAAGCGGAAATATCATTTCATACGGGCATTTGGCAGGAACATATACATACGGAGATTAATATTTTGGCAGTGGTGGAATAACCGCTGCCAATCTTCTTTTATATGATAGTTGAAAAATTTTTACATTTCTACTATAATGATTTTATATTGGGGTGCAGAGTAGAGGGTCTCTGCAATGGAGAAAAGGAGAATAGCAGATGAGATTAATTACACGTTCGGATTTTGATGGATTAGCATGTGGTGCACTTTTAAAAGAAGCAGGCATCATTGATCATTGGAAATTTGCACATCCCAAGGATTTACAGGATGGTCTTATTGAGGTAACAGAGGATGATTGTCTTGCCAATGTTCCTTATGTAGAAGGATGCGGACTTTGGTTCGATCATCATTCCAGTGAACATGAGAGAATGCAGCTTGAAGGAAAATACAAAGGTGAAAGCCGTGTAACACCTTCCTGTGCACGTATTATTTATGAATATTACGGCGGAAAAGAAAGATTCCCGCAGTTTGACGATATGATGGAAGCCGTTGATAAGGTAGATTCAGGCAACCTTACAATCGATGATGTTCAGAATCCAAAGGGATGGGTTTTGGTTGGATTCCTGATGGATCCGCGTACAGGACTCGGACGTTGGAGAGATTTCACAATCAGCAACTATCAGCTGATGGAAAAACTAATCGATGCCTGCAGAACGATGACAACCGAAGAGATTTTAAATCTCCCGGATGTAAAAGAGCGTATCGATGTATATTTTGAACAGACTGAGAAATTTAAAGAAATGGTAACAGCTCATACAAGAGTGGAAGGAAATGTAATTATTTCCGACCTTCGCGGAGTTGACCCGATTTATTCAGGTAATCGTTTCATGATCTACTCTATGTATCCGGAACAGAATATTTCTGTATGGATTGTAAACGGCAAAGGCGGACTCGGATGTTCGGCAGCCGTTGGCTATAGCATTTTAAATCGCACTTCTGATGTAAATGTCGGAAGTCTGATGCTCAAATACAACGGTGGCGGACACAAAGCAGTCGGAACCTGTCAGTTCTCCGATGAGAATATGGAGACAGATCTTCCGAAGATGATCGCAGAGCTTTGTGAAATGAGTAACAAATAATCATAAATAAAAGCTGCACAGGAATTTTATCCCGTGCAGCTTTTCGTGTTTTATATATAATTTTTAAATTCAGATAAGCCCGTAACTTTTCAACAAAAAGAGCCAGAAGGTAAGTGTAACGGAGCTGAGCAGAGTTGTCGTTACGATGACACTGGATGTAAGATGTCCTTCGTGTCCCATGTTTTTGGCCATGATATAGCAGCTTGGCGTTGTCGGAGCCCCGAGCATCACAAGAAGTGAAATCATCTTTTCTCCCGTGAAACCGAAATGTACGGCAAGGGGAAGAAAGATGGCGCATTGCGCAACGAGTCGTATAAAGGATGCAAGGAGTGTCGGTTTCAGTAAGCTTAAGGCCGCCTTTCCTTCAAATCCGGCTCCCAGGCCGATCAGTGCAAGAGGTGTGGCAAGCACTGCCAGATTGGAAAGCGTTTTTTCGGCGATGGCCGGGATCTCAATGCGTGTAAGGGAAGCAATCAGACCGAGGGCGATACCAATTAGAACCGGATTGGTTATAACGCCTTTGAGAGATTTCAGAAGTTCCTTTTTATCAAGCTTCTGTGTTCCGGGTCTTGTAAAAGAAAGAATCACGACAGCCAGAACATTATAAAGAGGAACACTTCCGATAATCATCAGGGGTGCAATCGTTGCAGATCCGTAAATATTTTGTATAAAAGCAAGGCCGAGAACTGCCGCACTTCCGCGGTAAGCCGCCTGGACAAATTCACCTGTCAGCGATTTGTCTTTGCCAAACAAAAGCGTAAGGCCAAAAATGACAGCAATACAAATGAGTGTTACAAAAAAGCAGAACAGGACATATTTTGTATCCCATACCTCATAAAAATCCGCTTCGTAAAGATCTAAGAAGATCAGCGCAGGCAAAGTGATATTAAAATTAAATTTATTCAGTATTTTAACAAAATTGCCATCCAGCATTTTTACCTGTTTGAGCACATATCCGATCACGATGGTCAAAAAAATCGGAAGTGTGACATTCAGACTGAAAACCAGATTTTCCATAAGGAAGATCACCCTTTCAAAAGTTTATTCTTTGAAATAGTAGTATAAAATTATTTATTTGTAAAGGAAAAGAGATGTATGAAAATAGAAACAACATGGATTTTAATCGGTATTCTTGCGTGTATGATGATGGTTGTTGTACCGTTTGTTTATGCAGTCAAAAAACGATGGAAAACTTCAAAACCGCTTCCCATAGATGAAATGGAAGGTGTAGAGTTTGAAAAATTTTGTGCCGGACTTTTGGAGCATAAAGGATTTATCGATGTGAACCTGACGAAAGCGAGCGGTGATTACGGCGTCGATATTCTTGCGGAAAAAGACGGAGTTACCTACGCGATACAATGCAAAAGATATGCAGATCCCGTAGGCGTGAAAGCAATTCAGGAAGTATATGCGGGCAGAGAATATTATGACCGGATGGTTGGCGCGGTGTTGACGAATCAGTATTTTACAGCCCCCGCGGTAGAAGCAGCAAAGAAACTGAAAATACTGCTTTGGGACCGCGGATATTTGGAAAGTATGATGGAGGAGGATGAAAAATGGAACCAATCATAACATTAAAAAATGTATCAAAAGAATTTAAAGTATTAAACAGAAGAGAAGGACTGAAAGGAAGTGTACAGGATCTGTTTTCCAGAGATTATAAAATTGTGAAAGCAGTCAATGACATTTCCATGGAAGTTATGCCGGGAGAAATCTGCGGATATCTCGGACCGAACGGAGCCGGAAAATCCACGACAATTAAAATGATGACAGGAGTTTTGCAGCCGACTTCGGGAGAGATTATTGTCAACGGACGCATTCCGTATAAAAACAGGACAGATAACTCACAGAATATAGGAGTTGTCTTCGGACAACGTTCACAGCTTTGGTGGTCATTGCCGCTGATTGAGTCGTTTAAGCTTTTGCGCGATATTTATCAGATTGATGAAAAGCAGTACAAGGATATGATGGAGCTTTATGAATCTCTTGTTGACATCAAAAGTCTTTATTCCAAACCGGTAAGACAGATGTCACTGGGACAGAGAACGCTCAGTGACATACTGGCTGCATTTTTACATAACCCGGGAGTCGTGTTTCTTGATGAGCCGACCATCGGATTGGATGTTTCCATGAAGAGTAAAATCCGGGATCTGATTAAGGCGCTTAACAAAGAAAAGGGAACAACAGTTATTCTGACCACCCATGATATGGGAGATGTGGATGCACTCTGCAAAAGAATTGTCATCATTGACAAAGGGGCGATGCTCTATGACAATTCCATTGAAAATTTAAGAAGCTTTTTCGGTGCATATCGGACCATCTGTCTCCGTTTTACCAAAAATGCGGAGGAATTGACAGAAGAAGCCCTAAAGGCACAGGCAGAAAGCTTATTGCAGGAGCTTAAAATTAAGTTTCCTATGGCGCAGTCGCTCAATGTATCCGTGTCAGAGGACTGGATCGACGTGCTTGTCAATGAGGATGAAGTTCCGGTTATTAAAGTACTCAATGAGATTCAGGAAACAAGAAAAATTTATGATGTGCAGTTGAAGGAAATTTCAACAGAAAGTGTCATCAAAAAAATCTATGACAAAGAAATCGAGTAGGTGAAAACATGAAAAAAATAAAAAAATACCTGGCGCTGACAAGGTGCGGAATCATGGAAGAACTCCAGTTCCGTCTCGGTGCAGCGGTCAGATTATTCGGAAACATTATTTATCTGATTATAATTTATAATCTCTGGAGAGCAATTTATGATTCCAGCCCGGAACCGGTCGTAAACGGAATGTCATTTTCGGATACGATGATTTATCTTGTGCTGGCATCCGCACTTTTTACAACGATGGAAATGTACATTACATGGGATATCGGAAGAAAGATCAAATCCGGAAATATTGTATTTGATTTTCTGCGTCCGATGGATTACGGAATTTACAGTCTTTGGCTCTGTTCCGGAAATACCCTGGTTACGATTCTCGTCAATCTTCTTCCGACGATGATCATTGTCTGGGTTATCACGGGAGGCGGATTTGCCCTTTCCGTCAACCTGATTTACTTTGCAGTGGCAATTTTGATGGGAATTATATTAAATTTTTACATTAACTTTTTCGTCGGACTGATTTGCTTTTACACGGAGTCTATCTGGGGCGTCAATATCATGAAGGAAGTGATTGTGCTGCTGTTTTCAGGCGCGAGTATTCCGCTGGCCTTTTTCCCGGAAGCATTCCGAAACGTAGTCTATAAATTACCGTTTCATGCGATTTATAATACGCCTCTGACACTTTTGATCGACAACTCCCTCTCGACCGCAGCGCGGTTTGAGATGCTGTTTGTGCAGCTGTTCTGGGTTGTGATTGTCGGACTTATCACAACCGCATTTTTGCGGCTTTCCATGAGACGCCTGCTTGTCAACGGCGGTTAAAAAGAGGAGAAAAGAATATGAATAACACAATTAAAAAGAGAGGACTGCGTTTTTACGCATCCATCTATTTCAAAATCATATCGCAGGATTTTAAGAGTAAGATGAGTTACCGGGCGGATTTTATCATTTCCACCCTCGGAATGATCCTGACAAATATATCCGGATTTATCGGATTTTATATTATGTTCCGGAATTTTGATAATATCAACGGATGGAATTATTACGAGATGCTGTTTTTCTATGGGTTCTCACTTATTGCGCTGACACCGATGCAGTGTCTGTTTGACAACAACTGGAACCTGCGGGGAGCGGTGTATGACGGTGATTTCATCAAATACTGTTTCCGTCCGATCAACATTTTCTTTTATTTTATATCCGAAGTGTTTGATGTAAAAGGGCTCGGACAGCTTCTGATGGGAAGCATTACCCTGATTTATGCATGGAACAAACTGGAGCTTGTCATGACACCGGGTACTTTTGGACGTCTGCTTCTTGCGCTCGTGACAGCATCGCTTTTTATGATTGCCATCATGAATCTGTCGGCGGCGACATGCTTCTGGATTATGAATTCCGGTTTTGTCATGGTAACCATGTTTAAATTTACCGAATATGCGAAATATCCGGCTACGATTTATAAAGGTTTTTTCAGTATTTTGTTTACCTTTATCATTCCGATCACCTTTGTGTCGTACTATCCGAGTATATTGTTCCTGCGTCCGGAGATACACGTTTTGACCTGTATCGCGCCGCTTTTCGGAATCTTTTTCTTCTGGCTGAGCTATAAGGTGTGGATGTACGGTGCGACTCGTTACACCGGAACGGGAAATTAAGTAAAAAGACGTTGTAACAAGCGAAAAATCCATGTTATAATCGGGTAGTAAGGAAGTTAGAAAAAATATGGATATTCAACAGACACTCAATGAACTGCTCGTCGGGCTGTTTCATGATATTATGACAATTGAAGAAAAAGCTATCCGGGAAGGAAAGTTTAAAAACGTAACGGTAAATGATATGCATGTGATAGAAGCGATTGGCACGGAGACAAGTAAAAATATGTCTACGGTTGCCAAGATGCTCGGAGTTACAATGGGTACACTGACGATTTCCGTCAACTCCCTCGTAAAGAAAGGCTATGTCGAGAGAGTCCGGAGCGAGGAGGACCGCCGCGTTGTTCTTGTTTCCCTGACCGCGCAGGGCAAGAAGGTATATGCGCAGCACCGGAAATTCCATGATGAGATGATTTTGTCCATCACATCCCAACTGGATGAGGAGGAAAAGAAGGTTCTTCAGAAATCTTTGGCTAAATTAAATGTATTTTTTAAAGAGCAGAACTCGTAAAGAGCGCTGCTCTTTTCTATTCTAAGGTAGAAAGTGACTTTGGAAATATTGACATAGGATAAGAAGTTCAGTAAACTTTCTTTAGTGTCATTCCTTTCACACATGAAAGGACAAATCTATATGACAAACATTTCTAAACATGGCTTGGTTCCATATCAGGAACAAACTTATCAGAAGAAAAAATTAGAAGATTTAAATCTAATGGACTCATTTTTGTTTGATGTGTCAACAGAAAATCCGGAGCATGCAAAGAAAATCGCCCGGGCGATAGTCAGTCGCGTCATAGGGCATGAGCTGGAGGAGATTAGGGTGGAAAGCCAGAAGCAGTTCCTCGGACTGGATCTTGAAAAAAGGGGAATCCGTATGGATCTTTGGGTACGGGAAAATATAGAAGGTGAAGAACCTATCGTCCGCCTGTATGACATTGAGCCAAACATCTATCATGACCATCTTCCGAAGCGGAGCCGGTTTTATCAGGCAAAGGCTGATGCAAAAGAACTTCCGGCCGGAATGAAGTTTGAGAATCTTCCGGATCTTGTTATGATCTGGATTCTCCCATATGATCCGTTTGGTGATGACCGTATGCTTTACACCGTCAAAAATATGGTAGTAGAAAACAATGAACTGGTATATAATGATGGTGTACTAAAGCTTTTTCTCTATACAAAAGGGAAAATTGGTGGTTCTGAGGAACTGAAGTCTCTTTTGACCTATTTTGAAGAGACGACGCAGGAAAATGCAGTGGATGCAGAACTGGAAGAGATACAAAAGATTGTCGGAAGCATCAAGCGCAGCCATGAAACGGAGGATCTTTATATGACTTTACAGGAAATCATTGACCATGAAAAAGACTATAGCTTCAATGATGGGGTGCGTGTTGGAGTTCAACGGGGAATACAACAGGGAATACAACAGGGAATACAAAGCATTATCCGTACCTGTCAAAAGTTAAAACAGACCAAAGAAAGCACCATAGAGACGCTGGTGCAAGAGTGTGATATCACACAGGAAGAGGCAAAAGAGTACATCCGTCTTTATTGGCAGGAAGAAAACGAAGCAAACTAAACATATCTTTGAAAGGAATGACACGATAACAGCGCAGAGCCTGAAAGTGACACTGCGAAAGATGAACTGCTCCGCAAGTCAGCGGAGCAGTTTTTTATGCTGAAGAATCAAGAAATCATTCATTTTTTCCACCGGAAACAGCCCTGCGTATATTTGTGTATGAATCCGGTCCATGTTCCAGAAAGAATGTATGAAACGCAAGGTCTGAGTAGGTCGTATTTTCCACCATGCATTTTTTGCGGTATAGCTCCTTGCACTCAAGAAGTTCCAGATAACTGCCATAGTACTGCAAATAGGTTCCGGGTTCATTGACCAGATATGTATATACGTTTTCCAGGGCAGCAGGATCGCTGATTCCGATGCGGGTAAGCAGCGGCGAAATATCAGAAACGGTTGCCCCGTCGTTGTGAACACGGATATCAAGAATACAGAGCAGACAGAGCTGTATCTCGCGGGAGAGCCGCATAAATTCCAGATAGGTTTTATTACCTTCTGCATAGGAATAGGAAAGAATTTCCGTGTAAAGAGCCCAACCTTCGCTGTAGCCCGGAAAATTCATGCAGTAGCGCAGAACATTCTTTTTATTTACGCCCTGGGACGATAGGAAATAAACATTCTGATACATATGTCCCGGATAACCCTCATGGGCAAGGGTTGTAAAAAGTTCTACCGGGTCCTCTTTCAAATCCGATCCGACGTAGATGGTATTTTTGACGGATGAAAGGTCTCCTTTTCTGCAGATGGTAATATTGGGCGTAAAATAATAAGCAGGTGCAGTAAAGTCAGCAATAGCAGAAGGAATCTCTTTTACGGTGACACTGCTGTTCCCGGCAGGTGTCGGAAAAAGGTCTCTCATATTTTTTTGAAGTGCCGGAAGACACTCTGATACAGAAATATCTTTTGTCACGGACTTTTGTAATTCAAAAAGGGAAGGATGGGTCTGAAGCTGTGCCAGTTCCAGATAAAGATCTTCCAGCCGAACGTACAGTTTTTGTTGGATTTCCTCTACAGAGGCATCGGTTCCGATGAGAGAGCGGATATGTTGCTCATAATATTCCTGCCCCTTTTCATATTGGCAAAGTCCCCTGCGTTCTTTGCCCGGTTCTTTCAGAAGGAGAATGGAATCGCCGAGTTTTTCATAGGCAGGAAGAACCTTTTGACGGAGAATCGCATCGTGTTTTTCAATATAGCTTTGGCGGATAGCTGCGTCATCCGGATTATTGTCGGGAAACACGAGGTTCAAAGTCTCGGAAAAGCATGTACGGAAAAAGTCTTCTCCCTGCTTTGAGGCAAAAAAATCGCATTGGGACATTACAAGGTCTGCGTCTTCACTGCTCATAAAAAGTCCTGCTGCAGCTTTGTCTGCTTCAAATTTTGCAAGGCTTTCAAAATAAGATGGTACCAGGGAGAGGACAGAAAGATACCGCATAAGGTCAGTCTCGTCCACGACGGGAAATTCAGCCATCAGTACGGGGAGAGATATATGTATGCCGCTTGTGGAGGAAAGCGGCTCCTCATAGTATGGAAACATAGCAGTTTGTTTTTGCTGTTTCAGGTAAGGCAGAAGCACCTCATAGGTGGCTTTCGTCTGGGGTGAAAGATGCTTCGGATTGATTTTATTTAAAGCGGAAATCGTTTCTTCCAGAGAGTTTACGGAAGAAAGATATTCTGTCCGGTCATAAAGAGGCAGAGAGCAGGTTTCTTCGGACAATCCAAACTCCTCCGGGTTTTGAAATGAAAATTGTGTATTGAGGGTATCATTTTTAAAGCTGCTTTCGATAAGTGCGTTGGATATTTCCGTAAAATGAGGGTCCTCACCGCCGTTTTTCATGCAGAAGAGGGTAAATATAAAAGCACCTGCCAAAAACAGGAAAAAAGCCGAAGAGGTGACTATTTTTTTCATGAGCATCCGTCCAATCAGATTGTTTTCACATTATATGAGCGCCGTGACCGTGGTATGCAGGAAACCATGGCATAAAGGAGTAATTGACATTTTGAAGGCAAAGTGCTAATCTATGGATAACTTGAAACAGAAAAGAAAACGCAGTGAAGAAGAGAGTACATCTGTTTTAAATTTCCAGAGAACATCCTGTTTCCGCATGGCGGATTCGCTGGGAGGGATGAATGGCGGACAGATCGAAGATGGCTTCTGAGCAGCGCACCGAGCAGATAGTCCGCTGGCAGGATCAGGATTTATGTTGAGACGGATATGTGTTAGGCTGCGACAGGTTCCGCCTGTTATAGCGGAGAAGTATGAAAGGATTGCTGGTTTACGGCTTCCCAAGTACTTTGTGAGATTTCTGCCGCAAGGCAGGGATGAATAGAAGTGGTACCACGATAACATCGTCTTCTAAGCTCTCGGGCTTGGAAGGCGTTTTCTTTTTCTGGGAATCATATAAGTAAATATGGGCAGACGATTGCCCGGATGGAGGGAATTATGACAAACAAAGGTAAGTATTACATGACAACAGCGATTGCTTACACATCAGGTAAGCCACATATCGGAAACAGCTATGAAATCGTGCTTGCAGACAGTATTGCAAGATTCAAACGTGCAGACGGATATGACGTATTTTTCCAGACAGGAACCGACGAACACGGTCAGAAGATTGAGCTCAAGGCCGAGGAAGCAGGTGTGACACCGAAGGAGTTTGTAGACGGTGTTGCGGCGCAGATTAAAGATATCTGCGATATGCTGAATACTTCCTACGACAAATTTATCCGTACAACGGACGATTATCATGAAAAGCAGGTACAGAAGATTTTCAAAAAGCTTTATGATCAGGGCGATATTTACAAAGGTGCATACGAAGGTATGTATTGTACTCCTTGCGAGTCTTTCTGGACAGAATCACAGCTTGTGGAGGGCAAGTGTCCGGACTGCGGCCGCGATTGTAAACCGGCCAAAGAGGAAGCTTACTTCTTCAAGATGAGCAAGTATGCAGACAGATTAATTGAGCACATTAATGCGCATCCGGAATTTATTCAGCCGGTAAGCCGTAAAAATGAAATGATGAACAACTTCCTTCTTCCGGGACTTCAGGATCTTTGCGTTTCCCGTACGTCCTTCAAGTGGGGAATTCCGGTTGATTTTGATGACAAACATGTCGTTTATGTATGGCTTGATGCGCTCACCAACTACATCACAGGTATCGGTTATGATGCGGATGGCAATAAGACGGAGCAGTACGGACAGCTTTGGCCGGCAGATCTTCATTTGATCGGAAAAGATATCATCCGTTTCCATACGATTTATTGGCCGATTTTCCTCATGGCACTGGGCGAGGAGCTTCCAAAGCAGATTTTCGGACATCCGTGGCTTCTTCAGGGTGACGGAAAGATGAGTAAGTCCAAAGGAAATGTAATCTATGCAGAAGACCTTGTGGACTTCTTCGGAGTAGATGCGGTACGTTATTTTGTGCTTCATGAAATGCCGTTTGAAAATGACGGTGTTATCAGTTGGGAGCTGATGGTGGAAAGATTGAATTCCGACCTTGCAAATACGCTCGGAAACCTTGTAAATCGTACGATTTCCATGAGCAACAAATATTTCGGCGGAGTTGTGGAAAACAAAGGTGAAAGCAGTGATGCAGCACAGGCTGCCATCGATGCAGACTTAAAGGCAGTAGTGACAGGAACATACGCAAAGGCAGCAAAGAAGATGGAAGATCTCCGCGTGGCAGATGCCATGACAGAAATTTTCTCACTGTTCAAACGCTGCAACAAATATATCGACGAGACAGAGCCGTGGGTACTTGCAAAGGACGAGGCAAAGAAAGACCGTCTTGCAACCGTACTTTACAATCTTGTGGAAAGTATCACAATCGGTACAACACTTCTTGCTCCGTTTATGCCTGAGACAGCGGATAAAATCGTGGCACAGCTTAATACAAAGATCCGTGGTTTTGATTCGCTTGAGACATTCGGTCTCTATGAAAACGGTACAAAAGTAACAGAAAAACCGGAAATCCTGTTTGCAAGACTTGATATGGCAGAAATCGTTGCAAAGGCAGATGCAATGTTTGAGCAGAGAAGAGCCGAGGCAGGTATTGCGGACGAAGCATCGGCAGAAGATGAAAATGTGATCGATATTGAACCGAAGGAAGAAATTACATTCGATGAATTCGGCAAAATGCAGTTTCAGGTAGGCGAGATTATTGCCTGCGAAGCGGTTCCGAAGAGCAAAAAGCTTCTGTGCTCCCAGGTGAAAATCGGAAGTCAGGTAAAACAGATTGTTTCCGGAATCAAGGCTTACTACACTCCGGAAGAGATGGTCGGCAAAAAAGTCATGGTTTTAGTGAACTTGAAACCGGCAAAACTTGCGGGCGTACTCAGCGAAGGTATGCTTCTTTGCGCAGAAGATGCAGAAGGTAACCTTGCCCTTATGACACCGGAAAAACCGATGCCTGCAGGCGCAGAAATCTGCTAGTTGCGATTTGCTTAATCTTGGATGACTTAATTGCAGTCTGCTCAGATTTCGATAGTTTAATCGTAACTGCTCAAATTTGGGTACTGGTGAAAAAATCTCATACGGAGACCCAATTTTGTGCCTTGATTTAGCTAAAAATTGCGATATTGGGCATATGTCAAAAAAAAGACTTAAAAAACCCATGAAATGAAGTAAATCAAGGGTCTGGGAACTAGATTTTTTTGTAGGTACCCAAATCATGAAAAATTACACTGAAATAGAGGAAATATTGGGCATAGGGGCTTGTTTTTTCTACAGGTACCCAAATCATAAAAATTCCGCTGAAAAAAAGGAAAGATCGAGCACAGTGGCTAGTTTTTCTGTAGGTGCCCGGCATGGAAATGAAAAGAAATTTTGGAAAATACCAGATATAAGAAAAGAAGAAACAGCAAATAGTAGGAAAAGAAAAAATATGAGAAAAGAAGAATTTACTTTTGATTCCAGGGATGGAAAGACAAAGATATATGCATGTGCATTTTATCCGGAGCAAGAGCCGCTTTGTATCGTCCAGATTGTGCATGGAATGAAAGATCGCATTGGCAGGTACGAAGAATTTGCAGAATATCTAACAGGAAAAGGTGTTTTGGTTGTCGGGGATGATCACCTCGGCCATGGAAAAACCGTGACAGAAGGAGAAACCTTCGGATATTTCTGTGAGAACGATGCGGCGACGGTTCTTGTGCGCGATGAGCACCGCCTTAAGAAAATTATGGAAGAAAAATATCCGACGCTTCCATACATTATTCTCGGTCACAGTATGGGATCGTTTATTGTGCGCAATTATATAACCCGTTACGGAACCGGAGTAGAAGGCGCTATGCTTTTGGGAACCGGAAATCCGAAAAAAACAGAGCTTTTAAGCGGAAGGTTTTTAGCTGCCGTAATCGGTAAAATAAAAGGTAAAAAATACGTAAGTAAACTTTTGGATGATATTTCGACCAAAAGTTACATGAGCGGAATCGAAAATGCAAAAACAGAACATGACTGGCTCACTACCGATGAAGAAATGGTAGAGAAATTTGCCGGGGATACGCTCTGTTCCGGATTTACTTTTACAGTGAACGGATATGATACGCTTTATGAGCTTGCGCTCCGCATGCAGAAAAAAGAAAATATGCTCAAAATACCAAAAAAACTTCCGATTCTGATCGTATCCGGAACAGAGGATCCGGTAGGAAACAAGGGACTCGCTCCGAAAAAGCTTTACGACGATTACCTGAATTTGGATTTGACGAAAGTAGCACTTAAATTATATAGTGGAGCAAGACACGAGCCTTTAAATGAGAAAAACAGAGAGACCGTGTATGAGGATTTGTACAGCTGGATCGAGAGAGTAGCTATGGAAGTTTCAGGGAAATAAAAGATGTTCCCGAGGAGGTTAGGTATGAAAAAGATTTTGATTTATATGATGGTTGCAGCATTGTTTTGTGTTTCACCGACATGGATTGCCGAGGTAAAGGCGTCGGAAGGTGAATTGACAGAGACACAGACAGATGTCATCGATCCGGAAAAGATTGTAAATATTGATGCAACCAAAACAATTCTTGCACTGGGAGCGGATCTTTCTGCAGAGCAGAGAGCGGCAGTGCTTTCCCAGATGGGCATCAGTGAAGAAGATCTTGCTTCTTTTACGGTGATTGACATTACTAATGAGATGGAGCACCAGTATCTCGGTTCTTATATGGATGCATCCGTAATCGGAACGAAGTCTTTATCGAGTGTTTTGATTACGCCGAAAGAAAGCGGAGGCGTTGTTGTCACAACAAAGAATATTAACTATTGTACAACAGGAATGTACCGTAATGCACTTCTCACAGCAGGAGTATCCGATGCTGAAATTTTGGTTGTTGCACCTTCCCCGATGTCAGGAACGGCTGCGCTGATCGGAGCAATTAAAGGATATGAAGCAATGACGGGAGTCAGCGTTGCAGAAGGATCTGTTGATACGGCGATGAATGAGCTTATTACCACCGGCGAAATAGCAGATGAAATTGCGGCAAAAACCGGAGCCGACAGTCAGCAGATAGAAGAGCTGATTGCATTTGTAAAGGCAAGAGTGGCGGCAAGTGAACTGGAAACGGAAGAGGACATTCTTTCTGTGATTACCGAAGGAGAGCAGGAATTCGGAGTTACTCTTACCCGGGAACAGAAACAGCAGATTGTAGATATTATGATGAAAATCAATGAGCTTGGACTCGATCCGCAGATGCTTATCGAGCAGGCGGAAGATCTCTACAGTCAGTTCGGAACAGATTTCCTCAACAATCTGGACCTCGATAACCTCGACACCGAGGCGATTAAAGAGGAAGTGACCAAACAGGTAGAAGAAGGCTTTCTGTCCAAGGTTGTCAATGCAATCAAAGAGTTTTTCGCGGGGATTTTCTAAATATCAGTGAAGCGTTTGGAAACGGAAAGATGTACAGCCTGAGTGCGGAGCGTAATGCTCCGCATTTTTAAATTTGGATGTAAAAGCAATTTTGTTATGCTATAATCAATTTAAAATGAAAACTATAAAGACTATGAAGCAAAATAGAGTAATTCATTGAGGGAGGAACAAGCAGATGAAAACGAAACGTATCAAATCATTACTTATTGCAGCAATATTTGCAATAGAGAGTATAGCAGTCGGCTATGCTCCGGTTAGTGCGCAAGTTGTATCTGAAAACACAGTGGAAGAAAGCGTAGAAGCGGAAAACAGCGCTTCGTCGGAAGCGGTAGATGAGACGGTAGAAGTAGAGGTAGAAACAACAGAGGTGTCTGCAGAAGGGGCAACGATTGTCTATAGTGGGAAAGATGGTGCTTTGGATTGGACGATTGATTCAAATGGACATCTGACGATCAGTGGAACGGGAAATTATGCGAATAGAAGCTGGGATTCAACAAATGGATGGCTTGCATACAGAGAAGAGATAAAAAGTGCAGAGGTAGCTGTTAGTGGAATTACTTGTACTGAATTTATGTTTTATGATTGCAGTAACTTAATAAGTGTGGATTTGAGTAAGCTTGACACGAGCCAGGTAACGAATATGCAGAGTATGTTTGATGACTGTAGTAGCTTGACGAGTCTGGATGTAAGTAAGTTTGACACAAGTCAGGTGACGAATATGGAGAGTATGTTTGATTGCTGTAGCGGCTTAACAAGTCTGGATGTGACTAAATTTGACACGAGCCGGGTAACGAATATGACGTATATGTTTTGGGGTTGTAGCGGCTTAACAAGTCTGGATGTAAGTAAGTTTGACACGAGTCAGGTAACGAATATGTCATGTATGTTTAGCATGTGTAGTGGTTTAACAGGTCTGGATCTAAGTAAATTTGACACGAGCCGAGTAACGGATATGGAGAATATGTTTAGCGTGTGTAGCAACTTAACAAGTTTGGATGTAAGTAAGTTTGACACGAGTCAGGTAACGAATATGTCATGTATGTTTAACTATTGTAGTAGTTTAACAAGTCTGGATGTAAGTAAGTTTGATACGAGTCAGGTAACGGATATGGTCGAGATGTTTGATTGCTGTAGCGGCTTAAGAAGTTTGGATGTCAGTAATTTTGACACGAGCCGAGTAACGGATATGGATGGGATGTTTTATAGGTGTTACAGCTTAACAAGTATAGAACTACCGGATAACATTACCAAAATATATCCTTATGCATTTTCTGACTGTTACGCTCTTAAGTCTATAGCGATTTACAACAAGTCAGTTGTCATAGATGATACTGCATTTGACAATTCCGACAACGTGGTAATCTATGGCTATTTCGGTTCCACGGCAGAAGAATTTGCCAAAGAACATAGCATTCCGTTTGTAGCAATTGACACAAGTGACAATAGTTCACTGAAAACCTCAACAGAAAGTGTATTGGGCAAGTCGTATGATGATTTAGTGAAGTCTTTAAATCAGACAACTTTTAAAAATTATAAAGAAACATTGCTTAAAAATGAATCCTATATTATACCGGGAATTAAAAGGACAAATGTAATGAATGTCAAATCCTGTAGCACTATGGTTCCGCAGGGAGTGTGTGTGGCGAAGGACTATTTGCTTATTTCAGCATATGACAGTTGCGAAGGAGTAAAAGAAAAATCATCCTATAAGCATAGTCCAAAATGTAATTCTGTATTGTATGTGATGGATGCAAAAACCAAAGAATACAAAACTACCATTGCTCTTAATACGAAATGTCATGTGGGAGCGCTTGCTTATAACCCGGATGAAGGAGTTATTTATATTGCAGATTCCACTGAGAAAGTAGTATGGAAATTACCATATGCGCAGATTCAAACGCAGGTAGAATCAAATAAAGATGCGGGCTACATTAGTTTGAATGAAAAGATTAGTACCCAAGGGTATATACCATCTTTTCTTGCTTATTATCAGAAACGTATATATGTCGGACAACATGTAAAGAATGAGAAGGAAGAAGAAGAAAAAAATCTATTAAGCTGTATGGCAGTATACAAAACGGACGGGACGTTATTAAAGAAGGATACTTTGGAGATTCCTTACAAGTCTCAGGGTGTGACATTTGTGGATTGGACCGACGGAAAAACCTACATGCTCATGTCAGTATCCTTGGGGAGAGGAAATACGTCAAAATTGCACGTATGGAGAATGAAACGTGGAGAGGATGGCTCTTTATGTCGCGAAAGAGAAAAAGAAATTAGAATCATTACGTATCCAAATATGAGCGAAGATATAGAAATTCATGGGGATCAGCTGTATTCCTGTTATGAATCGGCAGCGAACTTTTATCGTATAGGTTTGGATAAAGAAAAGAAAGGAAAAAGTACCAATGTCGTAGACCGTATTATGATAGCCTCGGTAGGAAAGACAATCTTCAAATCATATGGTTCGTCGGGTGGGGGTGGATCCGCATGGAGCCTGCGAAATTCCGTCCCGGCAGAAACGGCATCGGATACGCCACAGTTGACCGGGGATGCGCAGGATTGTGTTATCTCAGGAAGCTGCGGGGAAAATCTTTTATATGCCCTGTACGGAGACGGAAGTTTGAATATTACAGGATCCGGTACTATGACAGATTATTCTCAGGAAGTTGCTCCGTGGGCTGACTATAAAGATTTAATCACGAACTTAACAGTGGGAGCCGGTGTGGATTCCATCGGAGCCGGCGCCTTTGCAGATTGTACGAGTCTGACAACGTTCATCTTATCGGAGTTTTCTTCGCCGGATGCGGTTTTCACGATTGGTGACAGTGCCTTTGCCGGATGTAACAGCCTGGCGAAAGTTTCATTGGCTAATAAAGAATACAATATTGCATCAAACGCCTTTCCTTTGGATGAGAAAGATTATGTGATGGAAAGTGATGCACCAACGGTTGCTGCTTACTGCGAACAAAATGGAGTATCTTGTCATACCCATACCTATGTGATGAAGGAAACGGTGGAGCCGGATTGCGGCAGCGGCGGATATGATCTTTATGCCTGTGAATGTGGCAGTGAAGAGGTACGGAACCTTGTGTCAATGAATGGTGAACATACATATGAATTAGTGCTGGATACAGCGCCAACCTGTGCAGAACAAGGTACAAAGGGATATCAGTGTACAGTATGTGAAGCATATTATGAAACCTATGTGGAGTGTTTGGAGCATACATGGGTAAAAGGAGACAGTCAGACATCAGAAGAGGATGGATGTATTTATATTAATTACACATGCTCGGGATGTGGAGAAACCAAAGTAGAGAAAACCGAATGCACCCATCAGGAAAGCACCGTACTTTACACCGGCAGCGGTGAGAAAAAGCCGACCTGTACAGCAGCCGGTGTCGGTCATACCGAATGTACCAAGTGTCATGCAGTGATGAGTAGTAATATATCTGTTGCGGCAGCCGGACATAAATGGAATACGGGCGTTGTTACGAAGAAAGCAACAGCTGCCGAAAAAGGCGTGAAGACATATACCTGCACCGTTTGTAAATCCACTAAGACAGAAAAAATCCCGGCTCTCGGTGCACCGAAGAAAGGCACAAAAACTTCTTCGGATGACGGAAAGGCAACCTACAAGGTAACCAAATCCGCACTGAAAAACGGAACCGTAACCTTTGTGGCTCCGAAGAACAAAAAATCCACAAGTGTAACCGTTCCTGCGACCGTAAAGATTAAGGGAGTAATATTTAAAGTCACCGCCATTGAAAAGAATGCTTTCAAAGGCAATAAGAAAATCAAATCTGTTACCATCGGAAAGAACGTAAAGAAAATCGGAGCAGGTGCATTCAGCGGTTGTACCAAACTGAAAACCGTGAAATTCGGAAAGAATGAGACGTCCATCGGCGATAAGGCTTTCTACAAATGTACTGCACTTACCCAAATATCCATTCCTTCCAAGGTAACGACTATCGGTAAAAGTGCATTTTATGGATGTAAGAAGATGACTTCCGCAACCATCGGTAAGAGCGTATCCAAGATTGGATCTAAAGCATTTTACGGTTGTGGCAAATTAAAAACACTTACGATTAAGTCAAGCAAGCTGACGACAAAGAAGATCGGAAGCAAAGCATTTTCAAAGACACCGAAGAGTATGAAAGTAACCATACCAAAGAAGAAATTCAAAACATACAAATCCATGGTGATTAACAAAGGTGTAAACAAGAGAGCGAAGTTTAAGAAGGGTTAAAAGAAGTATCAGAATGAAATGCAGCGGAATGACAGATTGTTCCGCTGCATTTTTTAATTCATTGCACATAACGCCACAAATAGTGTATATTTAACTTGGAATATGAGTAAATTCGGTCTTGGGGTATATATTTTTGACGAGGGGCTTTTAAAAACGCCGGCACTTGGATTTTTGAACAACGTGAAAAAATCCTTAGTACCGCTGCGTTTTTAGCAGAGCGAAAGCGTCCCCGAGTAAAAATATATACCCCAAGACCGAAAAACCTATCTATATCCAAAAGACAATACCCCCAAGGGAGGCAATCATGAAAGTCAGATGCGTAGATTGTAAAAAAAGATTTGATTACGATTTGTACAGCGGCGTATGCCCAAAGTGCGGAAATTATATGCGTCCGCCGGAGATGGAGACGTCGGAAAATGAGAATTGTGAGGTTGAGGGAAGCCATATTCATACTGAAAATTTGCAGGACAGCTATATAAATCCGTTTTCCCAAACAAATGCAGATTCCGTTTCCGAATCATATACAAACCCTATGCCGGAGTCATATACAGCTCCTTACAAAACCCCGGAAATAACATCCGCGCATGTGGAGCCGGCAAAGGAGAAAAAATCCAACAAGAAGCTCACACTCCTGTTGACCGTTCTTATGATCACAACTTTTTTGGCGACAATCATAGTCGTATATGTCGGTCAGAAAACCGTCCATGAAAGTAAAACCGTGAAAGAGACGATAACACCGACGGTCTGCCGGGCGAAAGATAAATTTACATACACGGGGACTTATAACCGCTACGATATTTCGATTGAATCCGTGACTGTTGACGAAGATCCGGAATTCAACCTTCCGGAAGAATATGAAGCAATTGTGGTTTCTTACCATATTGAGCGTACATATTTAAACAACGGAGGGAGCGACTCGGATTCCTATTATGAAATCGAAATGACGCCTTATCTGGAAACCGTGGAAGGACATTACCTTGAACCGGTCAGTGAGTTCCTGCTTCGCAAAGTTAAAAATATCCAGGATTTTGAGCAGGTAAATGAGATGGGATTGGGAGAAAGCTTTGAACATAAAGACGGTAAATTATATTACTATGTAAAAAAAGATGACATCAAAGGTTTGTATATTACAAGCAAGGACTACGATTACGAAAAATACGAATCGGGAGCACTTCGCGAGATCATTCGCGTGGAAGGACTGGAGGTGACAAGATAATGCATGGATTAAGTACGATTCTTTCATTGATTTTCAAGTTGCTGGGAAAAATTTTCCGCACCTTCGGTATTAACGCCATACTTACAATATTTTTTATTATTGAGCTGGTTGCCTGCGTCGGATATGCATCGGAAATGTACGATTATGACAATAATAAACGTGATTATAAACTCACGGAAATTGAATCGGTGGTAGAGCTGGACAGGGATGATCCGATTTTTAAAGAAGTGGATGTTTTAACAAGTGAGCATGATCATTACTATCTTGTCCGTTTTAAACTGGACAACTGCTATTCCGAAGAACTTACCATTCCGTCCATGAGTGCAGAGACAGAAAACGGGGATATTGTTATTGCAAGGCGGATTACTTATTATGGGGATGATATGTCGGGTCACGGTGTATATGAGTGCATTCCGGAAGGAACAGAGACTGTGGTGACTTATATGCTGGAGATCGGTGATTACAGGTTGGAAGACACAGATGCCGTAAAACTGTATGATTTCAGCGGGGATGATAACCAATCCATCCTTGTTCCGCTTCCGAAATAAATCAGGCAGAGGGAAAATAATGAACGAGATAGAAATCCGGTATTTAAGGCCGGAAGAATGGGATGATGCTATGGCTCTTGCGTGGAAAATATTTCTGCGCTTTGAGGCAGGAGAGTATACAGAGGAAGGAATCCGGGGATTTCTTGACCTGATATCGGACGAGCGTTTAAAGCGGCTGTTTGAGTTTGGAGAATATCCGGTGTATGCGGCATTTGACGGACAAAAGATGATAGGGATGATTTCTCTGCGCAATATAAATCACATATCACTTTTGTTTGTGTCGGATGACTATCACAGACGCGGAATCGGAAAAAGTCTCATAGAGGCAATGAAAAAACATGTCCGCAGAGACGGCAGAAAAGACACGGTTACGGTAAATGCAGCACCGTTTGCCGTTGAGTTTTATCATGCTGTCGGATTTATAGATACCGGTGACGAAACTACGCAGAATGGTATTATTTTCACGCCGATGGAGAGTGGGTTAATATAAATATTTATACAAAGTTTATAATTTTTTGCAAATGATTAGGCAACATGTATAAAAATATTTGATAACTTTGTGTACTTGTGGTATAGGAAAAAAAACGGGTTTCGTATATACTATTTTCTAGATGGCGGATAAGCCAAACATAATTTAGGAGGAAGATTTAATGGCTAACTTATCATTAAAAAACGTATGTAAAGTATATCCTAACGGATTTGAAGCAGTTAAAGATTTCAATCTTGAAATTGCAGACCAGGAGTTCATCATCTTCGTAGGACCTTCAGGATGTGGTAAATCTACTACACTTCGTATGATCGCAGGTCTTGAAGATATTTCTTCAGGTGAACTTAGAATCGGAGAAAAATTAGTAAACGACGTAGAACCAAAAGACAGAGATATCGCGATGGTATTCCAGAGCTACGCTCTTTACCCACACATGACAGTATACGATAACATGGCTTTCGGTCTTAAATTAAGAAAAGTTCCGAAAGAGGAAATCGACAAAATGGTTAAAGAGGCAGCTAAGATCCTTGACTTAACTCCACTTCTTGATCGTAAACCAAGAGCTTTATCAGGTGGTCAGAGACAGCGTGTTGCTATGGGTCGTGCTATCGTTCGTAATCCTAAAGTATTCCTTATGGATGAGCCTTTATCAAACCTTGATGCAAAACTTCGTGTACAGATGCGTATTGAGATCGCTAAATTACATCAGAGATTAGGTACAACTATCATCTACGTTACACATGACCAGACAGAGGCTATGACTCTTGGTACAAGAATCGTAGTTATGAAAGACGGTATTATTCAGCAGGTAGATACACCACAGAACTTATACGAAAAACCATCTAACCTTTTCGTAGCAGGATTCATGGGATCTCCTCAGATGAACTTCTTAGATGCAGTTGTAGAAGTTGTTGATGACACAGCAGTATTAAAAGTAGCTGGTCACTTTATTCCGCTTCCACCTGCAAAATCTAAAAAATTAATCGAAGGTGGATACAACGGAAAGACAGTTACATTCGGTATTCGTCCGGAAGATGTATATGATTCAGAAATGATGGTTGAAGCATCTCCACAGAGCACATTCGAAGCAACTGTTAAAGTTTACGAATTACTTGGTGCAGAAGTATTCTTATACTTCGATTTAGATGACTTCCAGTTGACAGCAAGAGTTGATCCTCGTACAACAGCTAGACCTGGTGATGTTGTTAAATTCGCTATTGATGTTGAAAAGATTCATATCTTTGATAAAGAAACAGAATTAGTAATTACAAACTAGTCTAAGATTAGTTGGGGAGATACAATGCGTATCTCCCCTTTTCTATTTGTAGCGAGGAAGGAAATCAAGTAAAGAGGTGCAAAAGTGGTAACGACACAAGTAATTCAAAATTGTTTGGACGAACTCAAAAGCATTACCAAAGTCGATCTTGCAGTTGTCGACGTAGAGGGGGTTCTGATTGCCAAGAATTCAGACCGCTTTGAAATCGTATCGGAGAGAGTGACCGATTTTGCAATGTCGGCAGCAGGCAGCCAGGTTTTAATGGGTTGCCAGTATTTAAAAATATATGATGACGGAGATCCGATTTATGTGTTGATCTGCGGAGATACCAGTGAAGAGTATATGATCGGAAAAGTTGCAGTTGCAAATATCCAGAATCTGATCGTTGCATACAAAGAGCGATTTGACCGCAACAACTTTTTCCAGAATTTAATATTGGACAATCTGCTTTTAGTGGATATCTTTAATCGCGCGAAAAAGCTTCATATAGAAATAGAAAAACCGAGAGTTGTCATGCTTTTGGAAATCCAATCCGGAAAAGAAAGTTATGCAATGGAGTATCTGAAGGGAATGTATACTCCGAATTCCGGCGACTATGTGACAGCGGTAGATGAGAAAAATATCATTGTGATCAAACAGATGGATTCAAAAACAGATTATGAGGCAGTGGAAGAAGTTGCAGCGATGACGGTATCCATTATGAACACGGAAGCCATGATTAATGTTAAGCTTGCATACGGAACCATTGTTTCGGAGCTGAAGGAAGTTTCCAAGAGCTATAAAGAAGCCAAGATGGCTCTTGATGTAGGAAAGATTTTCTATGCCGAGAAGAATGTGGTGGCATACAGCACACTGGGTATCGGGCGTCTGATTTATCAGCTTCCGATTAATCTTTGTGAGATGTTCATCGAAGAAATTTTCGGAGAAAAGATACCGGAGGAGTTGGATGAAGAGACGTTGATTACAGTCAATACATTCCTTGATAACAATCTGAATGTATCGGAGACAGCAAGGCAGCTCTATGTCCACAGAAATACACTTTTGTATCGTCTGGAAAAGCTTGAGAAGTTTACCGGTCTTGATATCCGGGTGTTTGATGATGCATTGACTCTTAAGATTGCGCTTATGGTGGTCAATTATATGCGTTATCTGCAAAAAATAGATTATTAAAGAAAGAATAGGAAGTCCCGACTTCTCATATATTGTACGGATGTCAAATATTCGCAAGTATGAGGAGTTGGGATTTTTGTATAAGCAGATAAAACAATATGTAGTGCTGGCAGGAAACGGAATTAAAATGGCAGATGCCGGACTCTTGAAAATCCGTTTTACAGATGAAAAAATAAGAATTGAATATTTTTTAAATACTTTGCCGGTTCTGTACGGAACACAGATGGAATGTGTGCTTCGCCTACGAAAAAAAGGCGAGGTTGCATCAACAAAAATATGGAAAGATACCCTGGAGAAAGGAAATTCGCATTATGTCTTTTCTCTGGATCATCCGGGAAATATACAGGAAATTGTGGATTGCCGTCTTATTTTGCAGGGAAACCGGATGGTTGTTTCGGACGAAAAATTGACAATGCACGAGGCTTCCATGCAGGAAAGCGTTCCGACGAGTGAGAAACCGGAAATGCAGATGCAGGGACAAACGAAATCGCGCACGGAAACGGAAGAGGACCGGTTAAGAAATATAGAATACATAAGGGATCTTGAATACTTAAAGTCGGGAAATGACCAGATGGCGGAGCTCTATTACAACAGTTTTCTGTTGCATGGATTTTATCAATACCGCTATTTTATTGTGGGAAAAGATTTTATCGGTGTTCCGGATCATTTTTATGAAAGGGAGGCGATTGCCGCCCGTATGATGGGATTTCCTTATTTCATGGAAGCAGAATTTGTGGAAAACTGCGATTTGAACGGTGAAATGCGGGAAGGATTGCCTAAACACGGCAGCTTTGGATATTATCTGAAAAAAATAACGAAATAAAATCAGTCTACGCCGCGAAGTGCGACAGAAGGAATCATAGGGCGAATGCGGCCGGCAAATGCTTCCAGTTCATCCTTTGTATAGGCATGGAAGCCCGGACAAAGAACATTTTCACTGTCTTTGTAGGACTGGAGGTAGTAATGCGTCGCGCCTTTGATCCAATTTGCGATTTCGGCAAAGGAGTCTTCGTTGTGCAGTTCACGTACGACCGTAGTACGGAATTCATAGGTAAATACAGATGAATCGGTCTCATTCATCAGGAAATGGACACTTTCTTTGACGTTTTCAAGCAAGTCCTGTCCGGAGGCGGTAAAAATAGAACCTTCTATTTCAGAGAGACCTGCCACGCGTCCATAATCGGAAGGTCCGGTTTTGATATCCATTGCCACATAGTCAATCAGGCGGGCGTTGTAAAGCTCGCGAAGAAGAGCCGGGTTCGTTCCGTTGGTGTCCAGTTTGATGAGATATCCAAGCTCTTTTATACGGGCAAGAAAATCAGGAAGATCCTTTTGATAAATAGTCGGTTCGCCTCCACTGACACAGACACCGGAAAGCATGGAGCGGCGTTTTTTCAAGTGATCGAAAATTTCCGCTTCCGTAAATGCGGCAAATTCCGCAGGCTGTAACAGCAGATCGCGATTCTGGCAAAATGGGCAACGAAAATTACAGCCGCCTAAAAAGACGGTTGCTGCCACGTGTTCCGGATAATCCAATAAAGTTGTCTTATTAAATCCGCAGATCAGCATAACATTACCTCCGTTCTTATCATAAAACAGAAGATGCGGTGTTGCAAGAAATAGTTCTGCAGACTGTGTCTATCCGGTTGATGGAAAGGCTGTCATTTGTTATACTTAAAACACCGAAAAAGGTAGGTATATTATGAATATAGTAACGGAAAAGACGCTCAAAAAGCGTGAGAACCGTCTGCGGGCCAAGGAGGAAAAACGCCTTCGGCTGGAGGAGGAAGCAGAAAGGGCAGCAATTGAGCAGAAAAAACTGGATGAAAAATATATGGGACAAGCTCTGAAGCTTGCAAAAAAGGCAGCAGAGTTTGATGAAGTACCGATCGGCTGTGTGATTGTTCATGAGGGGAAAGTGATTGCACGTGGGTACAATCGCCGTAATACGGACAAAAGCACCCTTGCCCATGCGGAGATTACGGCAATCCGGAAGGCGAGCCGGAAGATTTCGGACTGGAGGCTGGAGGAATGCACAATGTATGTGACACTTGAACCGTGTCAGATGTGTGCGGGGGCTATCGTGCAGGCGCGTTTACCGCGTGTTGTGATAGGAGCGATGAATCCGAAAGCGGGCTGCGCGGGATCTGTTTTGAATCTTTTGGAAATGAAAGAGTTTAACCATCGTGTCGATGTGACGCGGGGGATTCTGGAAGAAGAATGTTCACAGGTTCTGAAGGATTTTTTTTCCGGTTTACGCAAAAGAGTGAGGGTGTAACCCGTTTGGCGTTGAAAGGGGAAGAAGAGAAGTGAAAGTAAAATGTGATTATTGTGGAAATTATATAGAAGAGACCACCGAAAGTTGTGAACATTGCGGAGCTCCCAATGGGCAATACAGGCGCACGGCTAATTCACAGCCGGAGACTATCGGACAGCTGAAAGAATGGTATACAGCACACAATTTGCCCGATGAAAATATTACACGTTTTTTTATCGGAAAAGATTACAAGGGTGCACGTGCTTTTGGAATTTATCAGGATGTAAACGGTGATTTTGTCGTTTATAAAAATAAATCGGACGGAACAAGAGCAGAGCGTTATCGCGGAGATGATGAGGCATTTGCGGTCAACGAATTGTATCAGAAGCTTCGCAGCGAAATTGCCAATCAAAAAGCAAGAAACGGAAAATCAGTTTCATCTTCCGGATTGGAAGAAAAAATGAAGAAGCTGAATAAAATTATAGGAATTACATTTTGCGTCGGTTTTACGGTAGCGCTGATCAGTGTTTTTGCGGTGAATATTCATTCAAGTCACAAAGAAGGATATTACCGCTATCAAAATCAGTATTTTTATCACTATGACAGCAATTTTTACTATTATAATGATGCGGATGATGAGTGGAGAAAATACTCCGATGATTTTACAGAGGATATAGACGATTATTATGTGGATGATGATGTTCCGGAGTATGTGGATAATTTTAAAAATTCCGAGGCATACGAGATAGCATATCAGAATTATGTGGAACGTCAGACATATGACAATGATGACTGGGACAGTGGTTCTACATGGGATAGTTTAGATTCCTGGGATAGCGGCGGAACCGATTGGGATAGTGGTTGGTAAAATGTAAGGAGACGAACTAATTATGGCAAAAAAGTATTACGCAGTAAAAAAGGGTCTGACGCCGGGTATTTATATGAGCTGGCCGGATTGTCAGGCACAGATAAACGGCTATTCCGGTGCGATTTATAAAGGTTTTGCGACAAAGGAAGAGGCCCTTGAGTTTATGGGTGGTGAAGCGGAGGTTTTCGGTGAAGCGGAGCAGATGACTCTTTCGTTTATGAATATAGAGGAAGCTTCCGATACGAAGCCGGTTTCGACGAAGATTGCAAAAGAAGTGCTTCCAAATGCAGAAACAGAGGCAGTTGCTTATGTGGACGGAAGCTATGATGTGACAACCGGTAGTTTTTCCTATGGAATGGTGATGTTTCATGATGGAAAAGAGGAGCATTTTTCAAAAAGATTTGACAATAGTGACCTTGCTTCTATGAGAAATGTGGCGGGTGAGATTGAGGGAGCCCGAGCGGCAATGCAGTACTGCCTTGATCATGGAATTAAGAGTCTGACCATTTATCACGATTACATCGGAATTGCAGCCTGGTGTACCGGCGAGTGGAAGGCAAAACAGGAAGGGACAATGGATTATGCCTTGTTCTACCGGGCGGCGTCGCTTCATGTGGATATTGCGTTCCAAAAGGTCAAAGGACATTCCGGAGATACCTACAATGAGCTGGCGGACAAGCTGGCAAAAGAGGCGCTGGGGATTTAAGAAGTGCAGAAAATTATATGTCTTATATGCTGCAAGGACGAAACAATCCACCGCAGGCACGCTTCCGCTACACTCGGCTCGTAGCGGATACTAAGGCGCTAAAGAACAGCGCCTAAGTACCGACGGCCTCATAGTACCTGCTTATGGATTGCTTCGTCCATGCAGCGCGACATACGATTTTCAAATATAATGATAATTCAAAGAGAAAAGGAGAGGGAAAATGAAAAAGCAGTTTACAGGATTTATGGCAATGATGTTATCGCTTATGGTTGTGATGACAAGTTTACCGTTGATGAGTGTGCAGGCCGTGGAGACAAACGGGTCTGAAGAGGCTGTAGCAGCAGAGGGCGAGGC
>JAFUOI010000003.1 GCA_017482005.1 Lachnospiraceae bacterium | reverse complement strand
CAGCGTTCATCCTGAGCCAGGATCAAACTCTCATGTTGAATTTTTTCCTTGGTCAAAATTTAGCTTGGCTAATTTAACCGTTTTTACTTTTTTAGGTTTTGTTCTCTGAACAATTCTTTTTAGAATTTTCAGGGTTGCATTGCTGTTTATTTGTCAAGGTTCTGTTGGTAATCTGTAAGAAATACCGACGGAGAAGGAGGGATTTGAACCCTCGCGCCGCTATTAACGACCTACTCCCTTTCCAGGGGAGCCCCTTCAGCCTCTTGGGTACTTCTCCAAATATAGCTGAACGTCTATACATTATTACCTGTCAGAAATCAAATTTCCGAGCGGAGAGGGTGGGATTCGAACCCACGCGCCCTTGCGGACAAACGGTTTTCAAGACCGCCTCGTTATGACCACTTCGATACCTCTCCATTCGCTTTTCCTCTCGGTCAGCGCAAGGATTATTCTAACAAATGAATTTCGTTGTGTCAACAACTTTTTTCTAACTTTTTTTATTTTTTTCTTTTTTGCAAAAATGCCTCTGCAATCACCATATCTTCCGGGGTTGTCAGCTTGATATTTGTATAATCCCCTTCGACAAGACGAACTCTTTTTTCCGTCATATACTCCACAACCATGGCATCGTCCGTGATTTGTACCCCCTGTTCCAGAAGTTCCTGTTCTTTATCAATCAACAGCGCATACGCATTGCTGACCAAATCAAACGAAAAGGACTGAGGCGTCTGCACTGCCCACACTTTATTTCTCGGCGGCGTCTGCGCACAAAATCCATCATCATCTGCAATTTTGATGGTATCCTTAACCGGCGTTCCTATAACACACGCTTCTCTCAGACGGGTTTCCTCAACCAGTCCCCGAATCATCTCCGGTGTTACAAAAGGTCTTGCCCCGTCATGAATTAAAACAACTTCCGTTTCACCCGGCAATTCTTTGATGGCCTGCAAGCCATTGGCAACGGAATGATATCTCTCTTTTCCTCCTGCCACAATCGCCTGTACCTTTTTAAATCCATAGAAATCCACAATCTCTTTTTGGCAATACTCTATTTCTTCACACCCTGTCACAAGAACAACACTATCGACCACACTTTCTTCAAAGGCTTGAAGAGCATAATATAAGACGGGTTTACCATCCAGCAGCAAAAACTGCTTTGCTTTACCGGCACCCATCCGTTTTCCCTGACCGGCGGCCAAAACGACCGCCGCTGTTTTCTTTTTATTCATAACAAATTATCTTTCTCCTAATTTCAGATTAGGGACTGCATTCAAAGTAAGATCACTTCTCGTTCCTTTTATATATTCGTAATAACCGGCGACCGCAATCATTGCCGCATTGTCCGTACAATACACAGGGGACGGACGATAAAACTCAACTTCCTTTTCCGCACAGGCTGTTTCAAACGCCTGTCTGAGCGCCGAATTCGATGCCACTCCGCCGGCAATGGCGAACTTTTTAAATCCATACTCTTCTACTGCCCGCATTGCATGATCCA
Source organism: Lachnospiraceae bacterium (assembly GCA_017482005.1). The sequence continues at coordinate 310,134 of JAFUOI010000003.1, read as the reverse complement.
CAAGTACATCCGTAACCGCCTTCTGGAAAGAAGCCGCTACATCCGCAGTATTAACAACCTCTCCCTTCATCTCACATGAATTGAGATAATTGAGAACTGCAGACTTTAAACCACTGAAGCTGAAATCATATACATTATCGCCGACTTTGGCGCGTGGGAAACGAATCGCCTCCGGATTACCTTCCTTTGCCACACGGTCAATCTTCGGTCCTCCCGGATATCCCAGTCCTATGGCTCTTGCCACTTTATCAAACGCCTCGCCTGCTGCATCATCGCATGTCCTTCCGACAATTTCATACTCTCCGTAATCTTTTACCACAACAAGATGTGTATGTCCGCCGGAAACCACAAGACATGCAAACGGCGGTTCCAACTGTTTATGTTCTATATAATTTGCACTGATATGACCTTCTATATGATGTACACCGACAAGGGGCTTCCCCAGCGCAAATGCAAGTGCCTTTGCCTGTGCCACCCCTACCAAAAGTGCTCCTACAAGCCCCGGACCATAAGTTACTGCAATCGCCGTGATATCATCAAAAGTAACCTCCGCCTCTTCAAGCGCCTGCTGAATCACCTGATTGATACGCTCCACATGTTTTCTCGAAGCAATCTCCGGAACCACGCCTCCATACAACGTATGAAGATCAATCTGCGAGGATATCACGTTGGATAAAACCTCTCTTCCGTTCTTTACTACCGATGCAGCTGTCTCATCACAAGAACTCTCTATACCTAATATCAATACATCTTTTTGCTCTGTCATATCGCCCTTTGTTTCCTCTTCTTCCGGAAGTCTCGATGTATTCTTTTGTACTCCCGTTACTCTCTCACTAATTTCCAACCGTATATTTTGTAATGTCCGTTCTCATCTTTACGTAAAATGAACACCATGTTGGAATTATAAAGAATTTCACCCTGTTTTACGCCATACCTGCAATACAACCTCGCCCATTCATAACCATCTTCCGAAAAAGTCTCCACATCAAGACTGGAAGAAGGATCATAAGTTGCAATCGTTCTTTTTTTATTTTTAAAATCCTGTATATCATATTTTAAGGAATCAATATAGTCTGCTTCCGTTTGGTTTGCCACAAGTTCCGCGTCATACAGTTCTCTTGCCTTCATACCAAGCGCATATATATCGTCTTCCGTAAGTTCTTCGTTATAAAAACACTGTGATATCTCACTGAAATACTTTACAACCTCTCGGGGCGTCGGCGGATAATTGATAGAAAGATCACGCGCAAGAACCTGCTGCGTCGCAGTCATCACTTCTATCTCCGAAACAGCTTCTTCCGTTTGCGGCATATTTCGATTCGAAAGGTAATAAAAATAACCGACAACAAGTGCCATCAGCACAAAAAACAAAAGCACGCCTTTACTGCCCGAAAACCTCTTCATACGATATACCGCCTCCTTTCTGTTTCATCTCATCCATAACCTTTACCGGATAACGCCGGCTGTTATTCATCTTCAAAATCAAGTTCTGTTGTCTGTCCGTCCTTTGCCGTCAATGACGCGGCAAATATTTTCCTCACCTGCGGCAGATATTGATCCGGCCACGGAAGAGAAGGGCTGTAATGCGTCAGCCACATCTGTTTTACTTGTGCCGCCTTGGCGATTTGAGCCGCCTCATAAAACGTCATATGCTTATGCTCGCGCGCCTTCTGCTGTTTATCTTCTTCACCATACATACCTTCGCAGATAAACAAATCTGCTCCGGCCGCATTTTCCTCAATGGATTTGGTCGGTCTGGTATCTGTGCAGTAAGTCAGCTTTAATCCTTTTCGCGCCGATCCCATAACCATGTCCGGTGTATATATTTTCCCCTCGAACTCAACATCATTTCCCTTTTGCAGCGGATTCCAGCACTGCACCGGAAGTCCCAGCTGTTTCGCTTTGTCGACCTGAAATTTTCCTGCCCTGTCAACAATCATATTGTAGCCGTAACAAATCACATTGTGATTGACACGAAATGCCTCCAAACGGTAATCACCCATATCTATCTGCTCAAACGGCTCGCTCAATTCATGAAATTTAATCTCAAAAGGAAGCTCCGGTGCAATGACCCGAAGGGCACCTACGACTCTTTCAAGACCTTTAGGCCCAATCATCAAAAGCGGCTGCGTTCTCTCTGCATTTCCCATGGTAAGAAGCATTCCCGGAAGTCCGCTGATATGGTCCGCATGGTAATGTGTAAAACAGATTACATCAATCGGCTTCGGGCTCCATCCCTTTTCCTTCATCGCAATCTGTGTTCCTTCTCCACAGTCGATCAATATGCTTTTGCCGTTATATCTCGCCATCATGGATGTCAGATAGCGATACGGAAGAGGCATCATTCCGCCGGTTCCGAGCAAACAAACATCTATCATTTCAGTTCCTCTGTTTCTGTTATTTGCGGCCGACAGACCGCTTTTTAAATAATCTCCGCATTTTCTGTCTCCGAAACCGGAATCCGGAACATCCGAATCCACTCCTCGTAACATTCCTCGCAAAGATCAAACCGGTGGGTTACACCGTCTCTTTTTGAAAAATATCCGAACGTCTGACTTCCTTCATACGCCGAATCTTTTAAAAGTCCGTTATCCACAAACAACTTCTTTTCACAACGATTGCAGACCATCTGCTGCAACACCTGATGCTCATCATATATCTTCATTTGTTTTCCTCCTATACTTAAGCGCTTTCAGCCCCCGATAAAACAACTCAAATATAACGTACATCAGCATCTGTCTCTATGGCTAGTGGTAATTAATGTTAGCCTTGGCTAACGCTTCCACATAATATATGCATCTTCTGTCGGGCATGCATAAAAATCTTTCCTTACACACTCCGTTTCAAACCCGCAGACCTCATACAATCGGATTGCATTCTGATTGGAAACTCTCACTTCCAATGTATATGCAACAATTCCCTTCTCACAGCCTTTTTGCATGAAATCCTGCAAAAGTTTCCGGCCGACTCCTCTGCCACGCATATCTTTACGGACAGCAACCTGGGTAATGTTCCCTTCATCCAACACCTGATACAAACCACAATATCCGACGATATCCCCCGACTCCTCTGCTACCATATATAAGTACCGGCTTTTATCCAACGCATCCGAAAATGCCCCCTCACTCCAAGGTTCGGAAAAATATTCACTTTCCATTAACGCAACCTTCGGAACATCCTCTTTGCGCATCATGCGGATATCAATCATGATTCTTTCCTTCTTTTTCGAGACGCTCCCGCTCTGCCTGTGACAATCTCAGATAATCCGGGCGATGCGCCGCTGCGGATACTACCTCTCCCCGTTCATAATACACTTGCGCAAGTGACGCAAGGGCTGTCGCGTCCTGTCTGTTACAGCACGCAGGCGCAAACTCAAAATCCACCTCTGTCCGTTCTGTCAACACAGTTCTATGAACCGGAACGCCGTCTCCCAAATATATGACCGGACATCCGATTTTATTGATTTTCTGAATTATATTTTCTACTGCCGTCGCACATTGCTGTTCCAAAACGCAAAACTCCGTCTTGCCCGCGCGACGCTCAAACCGGTACAATCCTGTGTACACCTGGCCACGTCTTGCATCCATCATCGGACATATAACACGCTCCACTCCGTAAAGCTGATATGCCATCGCATCCAGCGTCGGAACTTCAATGATTGGTTTATTCAGTGCCTGCCCAAGCCCTTTTGCAGTCGCCGAACCGATACGAAGTCCTGTAAATGATCCCGGACCTTTTGCAACCGCAATCGCATCAAGAGAGCTCATTTCAAACTCCGTCATCTGCGTAATTTCGGAAAGCATCGGCAAAAGCGTCTGCGAATGTGTCTTTTTATAATTTACACTGTATGTCGCAAGAATTGTCTCACCGTCGAGAATCGCAACGCTGGCCACGAGTCCCGAACTGTCTATTGCTGCAATTTTCATATTATCTGCCTTCTTTTATTGTGATCTTTCTGAAATCGAACCCTTCTGCCAAATCCTTTTCGATTCTGATCCACTTCGTCTGCGGCGGCATCAGATCCTCTATCAGGTTTGCCCATTCCACAAGACTAACTCCCTGACCGAAAAAGCAATCTTCGTATCCGATTTCATCCATCTCTTCCGGATCACCGATTCTGTATACATCAAAATGATAGAGCGGAAGTCTCCCCTCATCATAAACCTGCAAAATGGTAAAGGTAGGACTGCTTATATGCTCTTCGATTCCGAGCCCCTTCGCCAGTCCTTTGGTAAATACCGTTTTACCCACACCGAGATCACCGAGCAACGCAAATATATCACCCGGCTCCGCCCCGTTTCCTATTTTTTCTCCGAGAGCAAATGTCTCCTGCTCACTTCTTGTTTCATATTTCATGCACATCACCTTATTTTAACACAAACCGAAAAAAGTGTCACTATTGTTTGAACTTCACTTTCTTCGGATCCATATATCTGCAAAGAATCTGCAAGAGCGCAGGAACATCATTTCCGAGATCCTTTCTCGGGAAGATGGATGCATTTACTTTGGATGTATATACAATTACGCTCTTACCCGTCGATACGGCCTTATGCATATTTTCCCATCGCTGCATCTCTGTTCTTCCGTCCTGCGAAACATAAATCCCTTCCGCAGTAAAAGAATAATGAAGAGGCTTTTTGAACGCTTCGTTCGTAAGCGCCTGCCGTTTGGCATTTAAAAAAAGGTTCCACGGGAGATATAAAATAATCACAATCCCTGCAAAAAGATATATCACACTTGCCCCTTTTGAAAAAAACCAGATACACATTGCTCCCAGCAATGTGGCAATGGGTCCTGTCAGACTCATATAAGTATGACGCAGCATATAATCGTACAAGACAGAAGCCGTCATGTGTACATCCACTTCATATATAACATCTTCCGGATTCAATACAACTTCCTGTTTGCACTCTTCTGTGCTTTCTGTTGTAATTTCCTCCATCCTATTTTCCTGCTCCATCAGGATTCCTCCATTTCATTTTGCAATTTTTCCTTCATAATGAATTATCATATTATACACAAAGAAAAAGTGCAAGCGATAACGCCTGCACTTTATATGAAAATTTTATTAATCGTGTCTGAGCGCTTCGATCGGACTCATCTTTGCCGCCTTTCTTGCCGGATATATTCCGAAAAACAGGCCGACACCGGTCGAAAACAGTGTTGTAACAAGAACCGTACCAACCGTCACCTTTGCAACAAATCCCATCAGTCCGCACACCAGATTCGCTCCTAAAACTCCAAGCAATATTCCGATAATTCCTCCGAGAAGCGTAATGATCGCCGACTCCGCCAGGAACTGAAGCATAATCGAATTGGTCCGTGCCCCCAGAGCTTTTCGTATACCGATTTCACGCGTACGCTCTGTCACGGAAACAAGCATGATATTCATAACACCGATACCGCCTACCAGAAGCGAAATTGCAGCGACAAACACAACGAATACCGTAATCAAATCAATCACCTGTGTAATACTCTTCATCGAATCGTTGAAGTCCTGCATCTGGATTGCATTGGAATCAACCGACAGACGATACTTTGAACGAAGAAATCTCATAATGGCCGACGCCACATCCGTAGCATACTTCGGACCGTCTGTAAATACATAGAAACTGCTAAAATCCTCAACATAATATCCAAAGGCGGATCCCATTGTTGTAAGCGGAATCTCCATTTCCACCTCATCGTAATACATAAGCAGACCGCCCAGAGCGCTTGACGCGTTATCTTCACGGATACCGATGATTGTACATTCTACCGACAGGCCATCTACCATTGTCTCAAAACTCTCTCCGATTACATCGGTTGTTCCGAACAAAGCAATTGCACTGCTTTCACGGATTACACAAACCCGATTGGCCGATTCATAATCCGCTTTATTAAAATATCTTCCTTTTATAATCGGTTCCGTATATATATATTGCTGGGCTACCGTTCCACCGTAAACATAAGCAGTAAACTCACCCTTCCGGCTTCTCGCACTGCCATATGTCTGATAACTCGGACTGACACCCTTTACATGTTCAATTTTCTCTTCAATATCCTCAAAATCTTCAACCGTAAACCGGACGGTTTCCTCCACCACTTCACCCATCATACTGCCGGAATAGAAATATAATTGTCCGCCGGCAATTTTGTTGAGTTCCTCGTTGATCTGTGAAGACACTCCGTTACCGATAGAGATTACCATGATCACAGAGGAAATACCGATAATAATACCAAGCATAGTCAGAAGAGAACGCCCTTTGTTGCTCTTTATATTCATAAGAGCCATTTTTACATACTCTAAAAACTGTGTCATATTCTTCCCCCTGAGATTACTCTTCCGTTTTGTCTGCATCATTCTCTGCAGACGCCGCAGGCATTTCCGTCGCAGGCATTCCTTCCTCAATCATTCCGGTTACATTTGTTACAACTTTGTCCCCTTCTGATAAACCGGAAAGGATCTGAATATATTCATCATCACTGATACCTGTCTCAATCTCTCTTTTTTCAATAATTCCGTCCGCAAGCACATAGCAGAAAATACCATCGCTGGAGTAATTTACGCTGGCACTCGGAATCACAAGAATATCATTCTCCTCAGCTGTCTGAACGGAAACCTTTGCTTCCATTCCCAAAATAATGTATTCATCCGGATTTTCAATATGGATATCAACACTTACAACCGAAGCACCCGATGCATTTGTCGTTGCAATATGACTGATATTGCTGACACTTCCCGCATACTCTCTGTCATTAATCTCCACGACAGCCGTCTGACCTTCTGCAAGTTTTTTCATATCATACTTTGTCACGGACAACGTCACTTTCACCTTTTCGGCATTGTGGATTGTAAACAACTGGATACCTTCCGCTACCGTCTGGCCTTCCACTGCCGCAACTTCACTCACAATACCGTTAAAATCTGCTTTTACGCCTTCGCGCGCCATTGCAAGCTGCTCTTCTGCATCGCCTTTTACAAGCTGGGCAGACTCTTTCATTGCCACCTGCTGGGCCTTATTTAAAGAAGCGGCCGGATCACTCTCCTTGGCAAGTTCGTATTCTTTCTCAAGAGCCTCGTATGCCGCAAGGTCTCCGCTGCAAATCTCCAGCGCTTCTTTCAGAGCCCCCATATCATATTTCTTTAATTTTTTGGTCACATCATTGTATTCTTTTTCAGCCTTTTTCAACGCCTTTGCCGACGCCTTATCATCCGGATTGCTCTTAAGAGCCTTTCCGAGTTTTTCCATCTGTGCTGCAAACTCCGCCTGCTTCGTAGCTAAATCATTTGCTTCCTTAAGCTGCGCCTTTATTGTTCCGACACACTCTTTGTAATGTGCCACGTATTTTTTTGCATCTTCATAATTTACTGCTGCTTCCGCCGCTTTCTGCTGGGCATGGTTAATCCCTGTGATTGCAGCATCCGCACCATATGTACTGATCTTGGTCTCAAGCTCAGCTTTCTCCATCATTTTTTCAAGCTCTTCCGTGTTATAAGTAAGTAAAACATCTCCGCGTTTTACATATTGTCCCTGGGATACTTCCAAGGCATCAATCTTTGCCGTCACATCCGCAAAATATGTCTTCGTCTCCTCAGAAGAAACCGTACCTGATGTCTCAACCGTCTGCGCTATGCTTCCTTTCAACGCTTCCGTCACTTCAACCGGAGTTCCCATTCCCATCATTGCCTCCGACATTTTGGCAACCATAACAATTGCGAGAACCACAATCACCACTGATGCAAGAATCGTAAAGATAATCCAAGGTTTTATTTTCTTCTTTTTCTTTGTCTTATCGTCAATCTTTAAATCAATTTCCGGAAACTCTGCCGGCTGTTCTAATTTTTTATTCTCTTCCATTTTCATAATCCCTTTCCACTTTTCCGTCCATAATGCGCACAACGCGTTTCGCCTGCGCAGCAATATCATTGTCATGAGTAATTAAAATCACCGTTCTTCCATCTTCATGCAACTCTTTGAGAACATTGATAATCTCTTTGCTGGAAGCCGAATCAAGGTTACCTGTCGGTTCGTCTGCCAGAATCACCGGCGGCGCCTGGGCGATAGCCCTTGCAATGGCAACTCTCTGCTGCTGTCCTCCCGACATCTCAGAAGGTCTGTGATTCATACGATGCTCAAGTCCTACAATTGACAGTGCACGTTCTGACAAATCATGGCGTTCCTTTTGCGATACTCCCCTGTATATAAGAGGAAGTTCTACATTTTCTCTCGCCGTCAGATTGGGAATCAGATTAAATCCCTGAAAGATAAACCCAATCTCTCGGTTTCGAATATCGGAAAGTTCATCATCCTTTAACCGCGAAACATCCTGACCATTTAATATGTAAGTCCCCTCCGTCGGAACATCCAGACAACCTATCATATTCATAAGGGTAGATTTTCCGGAACCCGACTGTCCGATGATTGCTACAAATTCCCCTTTTTCAATCGTCAGACTCACATGGTCTAAAGCCCTCACTTCGTTTTCACCGGGATTATAAATCTTGCTCATATCCCGGATTTCCACTAAAGCACTCATATTGTCCCCTTTCTATTATTAATAAAAAACTTCCGCTGTACTATTGGTGTAATACAATAATACAATAGTACAACGAAAGTCATTTGTCAACGGTAATATACAAAAATATTATTAAGATTTATTTAAAAAAGAACCTTTGATGATTGGCGAAATACGTTTATAGATTAGGAACGTAATCAAGACACTCATCATCGCCTTACAGAACGTGAACGGAACGTTGAACTTAATCAGTGCCTCAAGCAAAGTATCCACATTAGGATTAATCGCCTGATACATTCCGAGAATAACTTCTTTTGGCATTCCCATCACATTCATATAAAACGGATAAACCAAAAAGTAGTTTGACACAATACTGAATAACGCCATAACAACCGCACCGATTACCGATCCGATCAGCGCAGCCTTCTTTCCTCTTTTGATCTTATAAATGATACCTGCTGTTCCGACAAACATCATTCCCAGCAGGAAGTTGCTTAATTCGCCGACTCCGCCTGTATCACTATGCATTAATAAATTAAACAAATTCTTGATAAAACAAATCGCAATACCCGAAACCGGTCCCAAAGCGAAAGATCCGATCAGCGCCGGCAACTCCGAAAAATCCACCTTAATAAAGGATGGCATAACAGGAATCGGGAAATTCAGCGCCTCCAGAACAAAAGCAATTGCAGAAAGCATTCCGATCATTGCAATTTTGTAAGTTTTGTTTCTTGTTGATGTTTTCATGGTTTTCTCTCCTTTTTCTTGACTGTCTTGTTCTAGCGGAAAGATGCAAAAAACCCCGAATCCTAAGATTCGGGGCATCACATACCAAGATAGTTTCCGTTTGATTCCCCAATACTGAGACATCTCAAACGGTCTTTTCTTTCTTCTCTCATCCAGACTTTACTGTCGGTTCCGGAATCTCACCGGATCAGCCGATTACCCAAAGGCAACCGGGTCGCGGACTCGTCGTCATACAGGAATCCATGTGCAAACCGCCTCTGCTAATTAAATATGCATACCGCTTCCGCACTATAAACATCTCCTGTCAGCGCATCACCGCCGGTAGGGAATTTCACCCAACCCCGAAGAACGTAACATTATTTTTACGTTTTGGATTATACTACGACTTACCGTATATTGCAACACTTATATAGAGAATCCCATATTGTTCCTATATATGATTATATTTTTTAGCACAATAGACCGCTGCCCAATTCTATTCCTCAGGCGCGTTCGGATCGTACTCCAAAATGTCTCCCGGCTGACAATCGAGCACTTCACAGATCGCCTCCAATGTAGAAAAACGGATGGCACTGATTTTTCCTGTTTTCATTTTAGAAAGATTGACATTCGAGACGCCAACCTTTTCGGAAAGTTCATTCAAACTCATTTTCCGGTCCGCCATAACGCGGTCCAGTCGCAAAATTATTTTTCCCATATTTTTACCTCCGCTTATAATGTTTCGTCCGATTCCTGCTGTAAGATTGCACCATACTTAAAGATGTAAACAAGCAAAAAGACAACAAGTACCATCAGCACAACACCGAGGTCCAGCGACCATGCAAAATCGTCGCCACCTTTTAAAAGGATATCTACCGCAATATCTTTGAATGATGTTGCAAACGCCCAAGGAATTAATGCATATGCCAAATTTTGCATCTTTTTAATTACATTTTCTTCAAACGGCGACTCGCAATCTTTGAATGCTTTACAAAGAAAACCTACAAAATAGAGTGTCACCTGTGTCAACCCAAGTATTACAGCAAGTGCTAAAAGTCCCCATGACACATCTCTGAATCCCCTCTCGTATTTCTGTGTAACCGCAGTTATCCGAAACCCGTTTTCCGTTCTCTCCACTGTATCCGGATAATAATTCTCACCGCCGACTTTCACATCAACAGCACCATTCTCTAATTCAACGCTATTTCCATCTTTTAATTCCTTTACCACATAATCGATATCTTCATCCGTCACACCGGTGCGCAGTTTCTTCATATTCACTTCAACATTCTGTCTCTCCTCTGTCCCGTAAACCAGACCGCCTTCCGGAACGAAAAAGCAAAGTATAGACACCAAAAGCAAAATCGCAATACCCATTCCCACCATTATTTTACAGAATATGGTAACCTTTCCGCTTATCTCGCCTATTTTATTAATTTTTTGAATTGCCTGTTCTTTCATAATTCATTCTCCATTTCTTTTCTATGTGTTGTTTTTAGCTGCTTTCTTGCAAGAAGACAAACGAAAAAATTAAATATTTATCGTTTATCGTTAAACACATCATAGTGTTGATTTTATCATTTGTCAACACTTTTTTAATGTTTTTCGATAATTTTTTTACTTTTATAGAAAATTGTATCATATCTGGTTTTGAAGAGCAGGGCATATTCAATGTCTTTAAGTTAAGAAATTTGATATTTAAGAGGCTTGTCCTTGTAATTCTAACCATGAACATATTTTACATGTTGTATGGGTAGATAAAACAGCATAATTCGTAACCTTATTCTAACCATGAAGCCCCAACGACTCCATATGGTTAGAAAAAAACTGATTTCTCGTAAAAAATTCTACCCATAGACGCAAAAAAACACATCTATGGGTAGAATTAGGAAAAGAGAAAATGTTCATTTTCTTCCTACAACAATTATTTCAGGGACTATGGTAAGAAAGGGATAAATCCGAAGATTCATCCCTTAACTCAACACTCTTAATCCCCAATCAAATGACAGGGGGTATGTCCTACACCCCGCCTAATTCATATCAGAAATTTCATGTAACTAATTTTACTTTTTTCCAAGTTTCATTGTCAGCTGAATACGCTTCTTTGCAATATCGACAGTCATAACCTGCACTTCTACAATATCACCTACACTTACTGCCTCAAGCGGATGCTTGATAAAGCGGTCCGTCATCTGTGAAATGTGAACCAGTCCGTCCTGATGTACGCCGATGTCCACGAAGGCTCCAAAATCAATAACATTGCGGACGGTTCCTTTCAGAATCATGCCCGGTTTTAAATCCTTCAGATCCATGACATCACTTCGAAGAATCGGTGTCGGCATATCATCTCGCGGATCGCGGGCCGGTTTTTCCAACTCTTTCAAGATATCTGTCAAAGTCAGTTCACCGATACCCAGCTGCTCTGCCATCTTTTTCTTGTCTTTAATCTTACGTTCAAGACTTCCGATTCCTTCGGAAACTGTTCCGCCGACAGAAGCATCACCGGACAGATTCTCCGCAGATGACTTCAGGGAAGCCTTTGAAGACGTTTCTGCATCTTTTCCGGAAGCAAGACTTACACCGCCCATAGCCTGAGCAAGTGCTTTACCCATGGCTGTATTGGTATTGCGGATCACTACCTGTTTTTCTTTCTTGACCGGTTTCTTCTTTTCGGAAACTGCCGGAGTCTTCTTTGCCTTCAGACGATCTTCCGCCGCCTTCTTCTGTGCCTGGCGGACATCATCCATTGTAAGACCCGTGATTTCAAGGAGCTTCTGTACCGCTTCATAAGACTCCGGATGTACACTTGTCGCATCCAGCGGATTGTCACCATCCGTAATGCGCATAAAACCTGCACACTGCTCGTATGCTTTCGGTCCCAGTTTTGCAACTTTCAGCAATTGTTTACGATTGGTAAATCTTCCGTTTGTCTCTCTGTAATCCACGATATTCTTTGCAATCACCTTAGAGATACCTGAAATATGCTCAAGGAGGGAAGCGGACGCAGTGTTTAAGTCCACACCCACCTTATTTACACAGTCTTCCACAACACCTTCCAGTGCTTCGCCGAGTTTCTTCTGGTTCATATCATGCTGATACTGCCCGACACCAATGGATTGCGGATCAATCTTCACAAGCTCTGCCAGCGGATCCTGAAGTCGACGCGCAATGGAAGTTGCACTACGCTGACCCACATCAAAATTCGGGAATTCTTCTGTCGCAAGCTTGGATGCCGAATATACGGACGCACCCGCTTCATTTACAATGACATATTCCACCTTTGTGTCCAATTCTTTTAACAGTTCCACAATCACCTGCTCGGATTCACGGGAGGCTGTTCCGTTTCCGACGGAAATAAGTGAAACATTGTATTTTTTAATAATCTTTTTAAGTATCTCTTTGGATTCTTTGATCTTGTTCTGTGGCTCGGTCGGGAAAATAACCGTTGTATCAAGAACCTTACCCGTCGGGTCAACCACAGCTAACTTACATCCGGTTCTGAAAGCCGGATCCCAGCCGAGAACTACGCGACCTGCGATTGGCGGCTGAAGCAAAAGCTGTTCAAGATTCTTACCAAATACCGTGATTGCTCCGTCCTCTGCCTTCTCTGTCAGCTCATTGCGGATTTCACGCTCGATAGCCGGCGCAATCAGTCTGCTGTAGCTGTCTGCGATAGTATCTTTTAAGACAGGTGTCGTCTCAGGATTTTCACTCGTAATCGTCTGCTTTTCCAGATAACCGAGAATACGGTCAACAGGTGCTTCCACCTTAACAACCAGCATCTTTTCTTTCTCACCGCGGTTAAGAGCAAGTGTTCTGTGGCCCACCACCTTTTTGATCGGCTCCTCGTATTCATAATACATCTCATAAACACTCTGTTCTTTCGGGTCTTTGGCAGAGCTTACAATCTTACCTTCTTCAAATGTAAATTTACGGATATAAATACGGTAGTCTGCCTCATCGGAAATCTTCTCAGCAATAATATCCTTCGCTCCGTCGATTGCTTCCTTCGCGGATGCCACACCTTTTTCCTCATCGACATATTTCTCTGCTTCATCCATGAGAGATGTAGTAATCTCCTGAGCAAGAATGAGCTCAGCGAGAGGCTCCAGTCCTTTTTCTTTCGCAACCGATGCACGCGTTTTTCTCTTCTGTTTGTACGGTCGATAAAGATCTTCCACAACAACCAGCGTTTCGGCTGCCAGAATTTTCTCTTTCAACTCGTCCGTAAGTTTACCCTGTTCTTCAATGGAAGAAAGCACACTTTGTTTTTTATCTTCCAGGTTGCGAAGATAATTCAGTCTTTCATAAAGATTACGCAAAATCTCGTCGTTAAGAGCTCCCGTTACCTCTTTGCGGTAACGGGCGATAAACGGAATGGTATTTCCTTCATCGATCAGCTTAACGGTTGCTTCCACCTGCTCTTTTTTTATATTTAATTCCTGTGCAAGTTTTACATTGATGTCCATCTGCTGTCTCCTTATTTTCCTGCCACACCGGCAATGAGATAAACAAGCGGTGAGTTCCAATAAACTGTAACTTCATTACATGAGAAGCTCTGCTCATTATCCGCATAACATTTCGCCTTCGGTGCGTCTTTTAATGTTGCCTGTGCGTACGGATCCTCAAGATTGCTGTTCGGTCCTCCCACAAGCATACCCTTCATTGTTGTGCCGAGCACCTGTGAAGGTCTGTGATGTGTACCTTCCGGCGAAAGACTTCCGTAACCTGTCACGAAACAGTAGCTGTTTGCGTTGTTACCGAGAAGATAAGCCAGCTGGCTTTCTGCTCCCGCCTTATTCCCTTTCATCAAATATATCATACCATTGTTGGCGATACTCATATTGGATCCCCAAGGATATACATCGCCGAGCGTAGAGCCGTATGCATCTGATGCTTTGTTTGCATCCATCGCTTTTACTGCCTCATCAAAAATGCCGTTAATATCATTTACAACCTTTGTATCAGCATTTTCGCAAGAAAGATATGTATACATTCCGTAGTATCCTACTGCTTCCCATCCAAGTCCCTTTGCAAGACCGGCGGTATCGATTTCTTTGATCTTATCATTGTAAGAAGAATCTCCTGTTGTCTTGTAAAGCTCTGCAAGGGCCCAGAAATACTCATCATCCAAGTTCTCATCCGGATATTCACCTGTCACAACATCCTCCGGATTTTTGAAGCCTTTTGCATCCGGGTTAGCTTCTACATACGCAAGGGCATTCTTTGCAGCATTCAGACAGGTATCTGCAAACGCCGGATCCATATCTTTGTAAACTCTGGCTGCCATTGCCATAACTGCCGCAAAATCACCTGTCGCCGTGTTGGAAATCGGTGAAAGATAAAGCTGCTCTGTCTCCTCAACCGCAAGTACGGTACCCGGGAAATTCTTACATGTTACCTTATGGTAAACACCACCGTTTGACTCCTGCATTTTAAGCATCCAGTCAAGTTCAAATTTTACTTCATCCAAAATATCCGGAATACCGTTTCCGCTCTCCGGAATATTGAGGTCATCATCAAACGCATCCGGATATGCCTCGTAAGCCATGAGCAGATCGGCTACCGTCTTAGCACCTGAAACCACGTATCTTCCGTAGTCGCCTGCGTCATGCCATCCGCCGGATACATCTTTTGCCGTATCAGTTCCGTAAACAATGGCAGATCCCGTATGACATGCATCATGTCCGAAATCACCTGCGAGATCCTGTGTCACTTCCACACCGCATCTCTGCAGATACATCATGCGGAGCGTATCATCCAAAAGCTCACCGTAGATATCTTTACCAATCGTAAATTCGTACGACTCGCCGCAACCTTCGTTTACTACCTTATATGTACCTTCTGTCGTAAGTGCCGAGAAATCTCCGACAGCACAGTTTTCGCCGGAAGATGCATTCTCGCCTTCACCTGTAATCTTACCTGTAAATACGCTCTTGCCGCTGGCTGCATCAACAACCTCAAACTCTGTTCCGATGCTGTCTCCGCGGAAAGTTGCCACTTTTGTCTGATCCGGAAGATATCCGACCTGACTGATATTGATGTCCGGTGTTTCAACGGCTGCCTGCGCACCTACTCTGCCTGAGCCGTCAAGAACGGAAAACTCAAAGTTATCTAAAATAATCTGGTGAGGAGCAAGCTCGCCGTCACCTTCATATGCACCCACATTAAAGCAAAGACGCGGTGCCGGGTCAGAAGCCCCTTCCATCTTAAGCTCATATTCATAGTGCTGCATCTCTGTCGATTCCACCTTAAACTCTTCAAGGAAATAAGGTGAGTAATCACCGCCGTTAAGCTGGATACGCCATACGACCGTTCTCGGCGTGGTAACTGCCATATCAAACGCAAATTTGTAAATTACGCCGTCCTCTAAAGAAATACCGTCATAATATGCCTGCACACTGTAATCCAGACTTCCTGTTTTCTGGATATCGATAACAAGCTGCTCTTGATCGTTCGCATCTAAAAGCGCATTACCACCGTTCAAATATGTTGTCCAATCACCTTTTCCCTGTGCAAAATCCGGATTCTGTATCATGTTACCCTCCGGTAACGGATCCAGGGCCGGTGCTTCCTCTTCTGCTTCTTTTTCTTCCTCTTTCTCCGGCTCAGCTTCCTGTACCGGTTCTTCTTCCTCTTCTGTCACTTCTGCCTGTTCTGTCTGTTCTGTTACGTCCAGTGTGGCCGGAGCTGATTGACTGTTGCCGCACGCCGTTACAGAAACCGCAAGTACCAGACATAACATCATCGATACTAATTTCTTCCTCATATAACCTCTCCATATTTTCTTATAATTTTGCAGATGTCCAAAGGACATCTCCCTTCAAGTATAATCAAAAAAAAGGGTTTCTTCAATCTTTATTTCGTGCTATTATGAAACTATAGAAACAAAGGAGTTATTTTATGGAGCAGAATAAGGACCAACAGGATTTTCAGAAATATTTGGACGCATCTGCTGCCGTACAGATTACCGAACGCCCGATCAAACCCAATATTTTTATGATGCTTTCGCTCACAATGGGAATATTGGCATTTACGTCGTGCACCTTTATCTTTACGGCAATGGTCGCAGGGGGACTCAGCATTTTATTTGCTATTCTCTCTAAGGGAAATCATCCAAAGATGCATTTTATGGCAAAGTCCGGAATCACAATATCCACCATCGCCCTTATTCTTTCCGTGATTATTACATCTTCCGCTGTTTATCTCGTTTTTAACAGTCCGGAATACAGAGAACTACTCAACACAACCTATGAATCCATGTATGGAGAAACCTTTGACGAAGCATTAGAAAAGGCTACTTCATCCACACAGGGAGGTGGCATATATGATACAGGGAATTAGCGGATACGCAAGCCCATACGTCTACGGCAGTTCCTACGGAATGCAGGGAATGACAGGCCCGTTGCAGACAGGCGACGGAATCGCCAAAAACCCGGGAGCATCCGACGTCAAAAATGTCGGTCGTACATCTTCACCGGCAGATTGCCAGACTTGCAAAGAGCGAAAATATCAGGACGGTTCCGATGAGATGGTATCGTTTAAAGCTGCTGCTCATATTTCGCCGAACGCAGCTTCATCTGCAGTACGTGCCCACGAACAGGAACACGTTGCCAACGCATACAAAAAAGCCGAGCAGGGCAACGGAAAAGTTCTCCAGGCAAGTGTCCGCCTGAAAACTGCTGTCTGTCCGGAATGCGGCCGTTCTTATGTCGCAGGCGGAGAAACCGCCACAAAGATTAAATACTCAAACGAAGAGAATCCTTACCAGAAAGCTCTCAAAAAAGCGCAGGAATCCATGTTTTCCGGCATGAATTTTTACGCGGCAGTGTAAGGTTTCTTATATTGGAGTCACTCATGAAACAGTTGAAATCTTCCTCTGCCCTCAAGGCAGACGCCAGGGAAATACTTCTCGGCAAATATAAAACCGCTGTTCTTGCATACGTCCTGATGGAAGTAATTGTTTCAGGCGTACTGACACTGATTGAACTTCAGATCAATCTTCAGTCCACCGGCGGAATGCTGATTTATTATGCCGCCTACTTTATCATCGTCTTACTTTCGACCGTATTTATCGTAGGCCAGAACCATCTATATCTAAATATATACCGCGGAGAAAAAATCGAAGCCGGCAATATCTGGGTCGGTTTCCGCACTTGTGCGGACCGTGCCATTCTTGTTTACCTTGCCATCTTCGGCAAAACATTTTTGTGCGGAATACCGCTGATTATCTCGGTGGCACTTACAGCAATGACACGGAATTACTACTTTGCACTGCTTATTGCAGCAAGTGCGATTTTCATGCTGATCAAAGGAACTCTGATCAGTCTGGATTACTCCCAGGCACTTTACCTGATTCTGGATTACCCGGAATATTCCGTAGGCAGACTTCTTTCCGAAAGCAAATCGCTCATGAAAGGACATCGCGGGAGTTACTTTTATCTGCTTGTCAGCTTTATCGGTATCTTCTTTTTATCAATCATGACCTTCGGAATTGCCACACTTTGGATTTATCCGTATTTTACCGCAACAAAGACAGGATATTATCTGGAGCTTGTGGGAATGCGGAATGAAATTGTTGCGGAAGAATAAAGGATCATGTGAATTGATAGAATCACGGAGCTTGGCAGAATTATGTAGCTTGGCAGAATCGTCCGGCTCGACAGAATTATGTAGCTTGGCTAAACCCGTGCTTCTCTTAATTTTGGGTATATGTAAAAAAACATCCTACCAAGACCCAAAATACTGTATAAATTTTGATTAAAAATGTCAATTTGGGTATATACCAGAAAAAAGAGTCAAAAAGTCCCGCAGAATCCAAAAATTCATGGATCTGTATAGGGACTTTTTTCAATGGTACCCAAAACATAAAAATATTGCATCCGTTTTACAAAAATTCGAGATCTAAAGAATTGCTTTTTTGATATATACCCAACATTGGTAAATTCATTTATATTAACGAATAAAACCGGGTACCGGTGAAAAAATATCACACCGAGACCCAATATTTCATAATATTCCCCTTGATTTTTGTGATTTTGGGCACATAGCAAAAAAGGCAACAAAAAGATCCTGCAACTTAAGCAAATTGCAGGATCTGAAAATCTAGTTTTTATGCTGGTACCCAAAATACAGATTTTTCTCTCAAAATAATGCCGATATTGGGTCTTGGAAATCACTTTTTCAACAGGTACCCAAAATACAGATTTTTCTCTCAAACCAATGTTGATATTGGGTCTTGGAAATCATTTTTTCGTCAGATGCCCAAAATACAAATTTCCCCCTCAAAACAACGCTGATATTGGGTCTTGGAAATCACTTTTTCGCCATGTACCCAATCTCAGCAAAATCGCCGCTGTAGATTACGCCTTCTTCATCTTTTCGCGAATCATATTTTTTACATCAAGTGCGCGTTCCTTCACGCGTGAATTAGCGTTTTTGGAACCGATTACATTGCTGAGTACTTTCAGGGAAAGGTCATACTGCTCGCATTCCATGGCAAGAACGGCAATCAGATAGTCTACGGTATTTTCGTCCATGCCGCACATCGGAAATCCTTCCGTCTGACGGGCGCTGACAAAGCCTTCCAGCGCATTGCTCAAATATTCGCGTTCCATCTTTGCATAGGCTTCTTTTTTTGCACTGTATTCCGCTGATGTTGTATCCAGAGCTTCCGCCATTCCGCGCATCAGCCATCCCATCTTTAAGCAGATGTAGGCTTTCTCGCTTGATTTTGCCTTCTTTACAATTGCATTGGCAAGGGTCAGTTTATAACGTTCCAAAGCTTCCTCATGTGTATAAATCTCACCCTCCATCGGATGCGGTTGATAATTGGCACAGATATTGGTCTTGATTAGTTTCAGCTGCATACTTGTCATGTATTTAAAATAGCGGCTGAGTGCTGCATATCCGCAATGAGGACATGCAATTGTCTCATACTTCATCATATCAATGCCCTCGTACTTCGGACGCAAATCCATGTCCGTTCCGAGCATACGGATCTTACCCGCACGAATCGTCTTAGCCTTAAACTCCTGATCACAAACCGGACATGTATATGTTTTGTCAAACAACATATCCGCTTCCTTTACTTCCTGCGGAACTTCTTTTATCGTTACTTTTGTTTTTTCCTGTTCGCTTTCATATAAGGACGCCCCTTCAAGGTTTCCCAATCCCAAAGCACCAAGTCCTGACAATAAGCCCATAACAGCTCCCCCTATTACTACTTCATTTACTACTTTATTACTATATTGTTACTTCATTATTTGCTACATTTATTTCGGAAGTTTAAACGAACTTTTCAGTGAAACAATGCGGTTAAATACAAGCGCATCGTCTTTTGAATCTTTGTAATCTACTGCAAAAAATCCGTTTCTTACAAACTGGAAGCTGTCAAATGCCTTCGCTCCCTTGATGGCAGGCTCAATATAGCAATTCTCAAGCACCTGCAAAGAATTCGGATTTAAGTTCAGACTTCCGTCCTCGTTGTATACACCTTTTTCTTCATCAATCAGATTTTCATACAGACGAGCCGTTGCTTTCACTGCCTGTGAAACCGGTACCCAGTGAATGGTTCCTTTTACCTTACGCTCAGAGAAACCGGATCCTGCTTTTGTCGCCGGGTCATATGTGCAGTGAACTACTGTGACATTTCCGTTCTCATCCTTTTCAAATCCGGTACATTTTACAAAATATGCGTGCATCAGGCGCACTTCATTGCCCGGGAAGAGACGGAAATATTTCTTCGGCGGCTCCTCCATAAAGTCTTCACGCTCAATGTATAACTCTCTCTCAAACGGAACCTGATGTGATCCCAGTTTCGGATTCTCCATATTGTTGGCTGCCTCGAGCATCTCTGTCTGACCTTCCGGATAGTTATCAATCACTAACTTGATTGGATCAAGAACTGCCATCATACGTGATTTCTTCAACTTAAGATCTTCTCTTACACAGTACTCAAGCATCGCATACTCCGCGGAAGAATTGGCCTTTGAAACACCGCAAAGTTCAACGAAACGTTTGATGGACTCCGGTGTAAAGCCACGTCTGCGAAGTGCAGCGATAGATACAAGACGCGGGTCATCCCATCCGTCTACAATCTTATCTTCCACTAACTTTTTAATATATCTCTTACCTGTTACAACATTGGTCAGATACATCTTTGCAAACTCAATCTGTCTCGGCGGATTCGGATACTCCAACTCTCTTACAACCCAGTCGTAAAGAGGTCTGTGATCCTCAAACTCCAATGTACAGATAGAATGTGTGATGCCTTCTATCGCATCCTCAATCGGATGAGCGAAATCGTACATCGGATAGATGCACCATTTATCACCTGTATTGTGATGTGTCATATGCGCCACACGGTAAATGATCGGATCGCGCATGTTGATGTTCGGCGAAGTCATATCGATCTTTGCACGAAGCACCTTACTTCCATCCTCATACATACCGTTTTTCATATTTTCGAAAAGTTCAAGATTCTCCTCAATGCTGCGGTCGCTGTACGGATCTTTCTTTCCAGGCTCTTTGAGAGTTCCTCTGTACTCGCGGATCTCTTCCGGCGAAAGATCGGAAACATAAGCTTTTCCTTTTTTGATCAGCTTGACAGCGCCCTCATACATCTCATCGAAATAGTCCGATGCAAAAAACAGTCTGTCTTCCCAATCAGCACCGAGCCACTGAATATCTGCCTTGATAGATTCCACAAACTCAATCTTTTCTTTGGTTGGGTTTGTATCATCAAATCGCATGTTGAATTTACCGCCGTACTGTTTGGCAAGTCCGTAATTCAAAAGAATACTCTTCGCATGTCCGATGTGAAGATATCCGTTCGGTTCCGGCGGAAATCTCGTATGCACCGTATTATAAACACCTTCTGCAAGGTCTTTGTCAATTTCCTGTTCAATAAAATTTCTGGAAACAACTTCCTTTTCTTCCGTATTTTCCATCATGTCTTTGTTTTCCATATCTCAAAACCTCATATCTTTTAATTTTCCACTCTTTATCATAACACAGATTCCATGGGAATTAAAGATTTTCTTTTTCAGCCAGACTTCTTTCAATTCGCATGTACAAATACGAAATCGCAAGAGCAATCACACCAACCACAAGGAAGGAGATAACCCGGTCGGCAGACTGGGCATCCGCGAAGTCCACAAGCAAAAGCTTACCGCACACAAACAGCGACATGCAAAGCCCGTAAATACGCACACTCTTAATCTTAAGCCAGAAACCTACCGCTACCGAGGCAACTGCGATCATCATAAGCAGAATACTTACTGCAATCGGAAGCCCTATATTATATGCCAATACCATGTAGGTAAAGAAAAGGGTCAGCGCATGAGTTCTGCATTTCACAATATTTTCCGGCTTCGTTCCGCTGGCCTCAGAGAACAACATCATAAGAAGTGCCGACTCTGCCAAAAGCAGAATCGTCATGGAAATCCGGTTCGGATCTGCCATTTCAATCACACTGGACAAAAGGCTCATACCATTATAAACCCATGCAAAAACAACTAAAACATTTACCTTAGAACTACGGTACATCTCAACCCGCGTAAAGAGAACCACACATGCGAGAAGGAAAATAACCGAAAGCGGGAGCGCAATCGCAAGGGCGTCAAATCCGGACAAACCAAACACCCAAAGCACCGACATGAGAAGAATCTCATGGAATGCTTTATCATTTTTAATTGCCACAATAGAAAGCACCAATACTGCCAAGAGCACATACTGCATATTGCTGTCCGACTGCATGTTTGTAAGGAACAGAGAGGCTGCATAAATTGATACAATAAAGTTTGCCACTCTGAGATCTTCATTCCATATACGGGTAAGCACCTGGTAAACAACATAAAGCACCGACATACCAACCAGGCATTCGCCCATGGACATGGAACTGCACACAAGAACAAAATAACCTGCGAAACAGTGAAGTCCTACCCAGCGGATACTCTTGTCGCGGTAAAGGAAGATACCTGCTCCGTTGACAAGGGCAATAATAAGTGTTGCAACAATATAGAATTTTTCATCCCATACGACAAACGTAAGCAGCGCGTGGAGCAAAATCTGTCCTGCAATATAAAAGCCCTTCAGACTTCCGACCGGCTCCGTACCGTAATAAATGATGTAATGAATCAGAAGTATCGCTGCAAGATAGACAAAAATCCATGCAGCGGAAAGATCGGATGCCCATGCCATACCCATCAGATAGGCAGAAGCTACAAAATTGGCCATGGAATGCACATTGCGTACCGCCCTGTCATTCCGGCTGACC
The DNA here is from genome assembly GCA_017482005.1 of Lachnospiraceae bacterium. The sequence continues at coordinate 287,630 of JAFUOI010000003.1, read as the reverse complement.
GGAAGAATCAAATAAATCACATTGACAATTAACAAGATCACACACGGAATAATAAATTCTGTCTGTGACTGGAATTTATCAAGAGGCATCAGGGAAATGTAACATCCGAGAATACCAATCATACGAAGTGACGCCGATTCTCTCTTGCGGCTGAGCAAAAGTGCAAATACCGACACCGCAACCGTTGCAAGCAGGGCCGCCACGGAATTCATGGTATGCAGATACAGGTAATTCAGTATCGTCGCCGTATACAGCACGCAGACGCCTATTCCGGTTACAGCCTGTGCAAAACGCTCCAAATGTTTCCGAAGTACAAGTTCTGAAAATGCAATCACAACACCGGCAAGCACATAGAAGAAAATACCCTGCTGGAGATTATCCATAAAGTTCAGTCCGAAAATAATAAGGGCCGCAATAATAAACAAAGCACCTACAATACTCAGCACAACTGCGCCGATACCAAACTCCATGTCGGTCTTTTTTGCAGGTCTGTTGTAAACTTCCTGTCTCGGGCTTTGTTTCACCGCCGCTGCAGGCTCTTCTTTCGGAGAAACCGGTCTCATAAACTCCGGCTCCGGAACGAACAGATTCTCTTCCTCTTTTTTAACTTCCGGCTGCGGAGCTGCAACCATCATCTCTGACGCCTCATTCTCTACAGACTGCTTAATTTCAACTTCCGGCTGTGGCACAGCAACTTCAGGATGCAAAACCTTCTCATTGCGTTTTATGTATATATCATAGTTATGATACAGATTCGCCGCCAGGTCATCGATTTTAACCTGCTCACGGCAAAGTGCCTCCTCCATCTTACGCAGATAGCCAAGAAACGCTTCTTCCTTCACTTCACTTCTCTTTTCCTCAATAAACAGAAGCAATTCACCGATCCGGTCTATTTTTACTGTCTGTACAACAGCCGGTCCTTCCGGTGCATTTTGACTTATTTCCGACTCTTTTTTTGCAACATCCGTCTCATAAGGTTCCATCCCCAGATGTTTCTCTATCCGACTGAGCCTTTCTCTCAATTCTCTGTCTTCCATTTCCGTCTCCCCTTTCATCTTCACAAGTACATATTCTACTTCAAATATTTTTCCTCAAAACGATCTCTCGGCATCGGGCGGTCAAAATAATATCCCTGCACAAGACGCACCTGCATTCCTTCCAGAACTTTATACTGCTCCCGGGTTTCAATGCCTTCGATACAAATACTCACACCGATTGCCCCCGCAAGCTCTGCAACCATCTTAATAAACGACTGGGAATAGGAATCCTCAGCAAGTTCCGACACAAAGCTCTGGTCAACTTTAATGACATCCAGCGGTATTTCCCTGATATGATTCAGTGAAGAATACCCTGTACCGAAATCGTCCAGTGCTATTCTTGCCCCAAGCTCCCGGATACTGTTCAATATCTCTTTCATGCGCTCCATATCATTGATTGCAAGACTTTCTGTTACCTCAAGGGTCAGATTTCGCGGATTTACTCCCGTTTCATCCAATGTTCTTTTAACTATATCAACAATATCCGTCTGCAAAAGCTGTACCACAGACAGGTTTACATTTACTTTATATTCCGGATGTCCGTTATCATTCCAGTACTTGCACGCCTTACATGCCTGATACATTACATGGTTTCCGATCGGATTGATCAGACCCAGATATTCTGCCAGCGGAATAAAATCCGACGGAGGAATAAAACCGAACGCGGCAGAATTCCAACGCACAAGCGCTTCCGCACCGGTACAAGGTGTGCCCGGTTTCTGGATATCTATGATCGGCTGGTAGTACACTTCAAACTCTTTGTATCCGTCCGATGAAGCATTGCGCATATTTTTTTCCATATCAAGACGCTTACCGGATGTGGAACTGATGCTGTCCGAATAACGCGCAACGCGGTTCTTACCGGTCTTTTTCGCCTCATACATGGCGATATCCGCCTTTTTAATCAAGTCCTGTACATCTTCACCATTCTCAGGGAAGTGGCAGATTCCCATACTCATCGTACAGTAGTAGTCCGCATCTTTCAAAAACCAAGGCTTTGCAAAGATTGCCTTAATCTCTTCCGTAATGGCATCAAAACGCTCAAAACTCTCCGGCGGAACAATAATGACAAACTCATCTCCGCCCATGCGGTAACAGCTGTTGCGGATTCCTTCAATCCTCTGCAGACTGTTGGAAATCGACTTTAAGAGAACATCACCGTATTGGTGTCCCAATCCGTCATTAATATGTTTGAAATCATCCAAATCCAGATACAACAAACCGCCCGGCCGTTTTTGCAGCTTCGCATTTTCAATCTGCATAGCCAAATCGCGTTCACAACACATACGGTTATAAAGCCCTGTCAGGAAATCTGTATAAGCCTGCTGCTCTATCTTTCTCTGATATAATTTTTTGTCCGTAATATCATACAGTGCGCAAAAAGCCACCTTTCTGCCATCCACCCAGTCAATATACTTATAATGCATATCGTACCAGCGCTTGCGTGCCATATGATGCAACTCATAAAACCCTTCCCTGACGCCGAGAGGTCTCGCTTCGTCAAGCAGAGCATTGAGGGTTCCCTGTTTCAGTTCCTGCTCAAAATTAAATTTCAAAAGATCATTTACAAAAAGAACCTCCTCCGTTTCTATATCGCGGACGTATACACAGCTGCCGACCATATTTAAAATCTCAGTCAACGATTGGTACGAACTTGCCATGGAATTGCGGGCAATACGGCGTTCCAGCATACTTTGCAAAATTTTTGCTACATCTGCTGCAAATTTTACCTCTTCCGTCTTCCATACCCTGTCACCTGCCGTCTGGGCAAAAAATAAATACATTGCGACATTCCCGCGGATTAATACCGGTATGGACATAAATGCCGACAGTCTTTTTTTCGACATATATTCACGCAATCCTGCCGGAACTGTCGTCCCCGAGGATACAATAAGACTTTTTTCATTCTGCGCAACCGGCGGACGCTCCACCGGTTCCCCGCCGACCATAAGACCGTCCCACTGACCGATGCCTGCAATTGCATCCACATACTGTCCGTCTTTGGAAATGCGTATAAGCTGCGCAGCTTCCGCACCAAGATACTCACACGCCGCTTCCAGCGTTCTGTTTGCAAGTTCTTCAAAAGGCTCATTTCCAACAAGCAACTGGACAATATTCGTCATGGTTTCCGTGCGTTTGAGAGCCTGTCCCATTTCCGTCTCGGAATAGTGGCTCCGACGGCTCCGGGCCTCCGCTTCCTGTCTTTTTGCGGCCGATTCAACCAGACCGGACATCCACATACGCATTAAATCCAAAGCCTGATAGAATTTTTCTTCTGTTGTCACCTTCGAAAATCCCGTGGCAAATTTACCGTTTTTATTTAAAGTTTCTATATCTAAAACACAACAAGCAAGCCAACATATAATTGGCTTGCTCTCTGCTTTCACTGAAACCGCTGCAATCTTCACATTGGAATACTCGGTATCTTCTACAATCTGATCCTCTATAGAAGATGCACAAATGCGGTCATACAATCTGATAAGTTGTTGTTTGCCGATAAGCTGCATCATCTTTTCAGCATCCGGCGCATGTCCCGACATGCTTGTCAGTTCTTTGCTTTCTCCGTCAACGCAGTAGATTAATACATCTGCCAAACCGGCAAAACCATCCTGCATTTCACGGATACTTTCTTTATCCATCATCTCAAAAATCAATGGTGCTTACCCGCCTTACGTTTGTTTTATGACTCCACGCTATAGTTCGGAGCTTCCTTTGTAATATGAATATCATGCGGATGACTTTCTTTTAAGGATGCTGCAGAAATCTTAACGAAACGTCCTGTTTCCTGTAACTCAGGAATGGTTGATGTTCCGCAATATCCCATACCGGAACGGATACCTCCGACTAACTGGAACACGGTATCTTCCACAGTACCTTTGTATGCCACACGTCCCTCAACACCTTCCGGAACAAGCTTTTTGGCATCTGACTGGAAGTAACGGTCCTTGCTTCCGTTTTCCATGGCAGCAATAGAACCCATACCGCGGTATACTTTATATTTACGTCCCTGGAACAATTCAAATGTACCAGGTGCTTCATCACAACCGGCAAAAATACTACCCATCATACAGACACTGCCACCGGCTGCGATAGCCTTGGTCATATCGCCTGAGAATTTGATACCGCCGTCTGCAATAATCGGTACTCCATACTCTTTTGCAACAGAATATGCATCCATAATCGCTGAAATCTGAGGAACACCGATACCTGCAACGACACGTGTCGTACAGATGGATCCCGGTCCGATACCAACCTTAACTGCATCTGCTCCTGCCTCGATAAGAGCTTTTGTTCCTTCTGCTGTCGCAACGTTACCTGCAATGACCTGAAGATCCGGATATGCTTCTTTAATCATTCTCACACAGCGGAGTACATTCTCTGAATGTCCGTGTGCAGAATCAAGAACAATCACGTCAACCTTCGCTTCCACCAGTGCTTTCACACGGTCAAGTACGTTTGCCGTGATACCTACACCTGCACCGCAGAGAAGTCTTCCCTGAGAATCTTTTGCGGAAAGCGGATATTTAATCTGTTTCTCAATATCTTTAATTGTAATAAGACCTTTTAAGTTAAAGTCATCGTCCACGATCGGAAGTTTTTCTTTTCTTGCTTTTGCAAGAACAGCCTTAGCTTCCTCAAGCGTAATTCCTTCTTTGGCTGTTACAAGTCCCTCAGAAGTCATACACTCTTTAATCTTCTTTGTAAAATCGGTTTCAAACTTAAGATCACGGTTTGTGATGATTCCGACAAGTTTTTTCCCTTCTGTAATCGGAACACCCGAAATACGGAACTTCGCCATGAGATCATCCGCATCCTTAAGTGTATGCTCCGGTGATAATGAAAATGGATCCGTGATAACTCCGTTTTCAGAACGTTTAACCTTGTCTACCTCTTCTGCCTGTGCCTCGATCGACATATTCTTATGAATAATACCGATACCACCCTGTCTTGCCATGGCAATTGCCATTCTGTGTTCTGTTACAGTGTCCATTCCTGCTGACATCATAGGAATGTTTAACTTGATTTTCTTGGTTAAGTTTGTGCTCAGGTCCACCTGATTAGGAATAACCTGCGAATATGCAGGAACCAACAGCACGTCATCAAAAGTAATGCCTTCACCAATAATCTGACCCATCTTCTTTTCCTCCGTCTTCTTCATTTTAGTCTACATTTCTATCTTAACTTATCGGCAAGTTTATCAGACTTCGCCGATTCCGTCAATCCTTAAATACTTTGCGGGGCGAAACCATCGTAATCTGCTTTAATAACTCCTCGTTCATCTCAAGCCTGAGCATTTCAAGCTGCTTATCTACATGAACGATCATGGCATACTCCTCCGCATCCTGCCAACCGGATGTATAGTCTCTGACCGCAGAAACTTTATCTGTATAATAATCTAAATGCGGCGATCCGCACGGAGCAAGAACCTCCATATCTGTATTTAATGCGTATTCTGCAACCTTTTTACGTTTTCTTTGATTGTTAATCTTATCAATGGAAAGCTGCTTGTCCACATAGAGGTATTCATATTCAACATTGGCAAAATGTCCGACCAATGCTCCAATCAGCCAAAATACGATACCTGTAAAAACAAAAAATACAGCTGTGGAAAGAACCGCAAGAATAAACTGGAAAACACACATTAAAATACATGCAAAACGCAACGCTTTCAACATCGGAGATGTCTTTCTTTTTACCAAAAGTTCTACGTAGTTGTCTGTCATTTTATATACTCCTTAGTAAAAAACAAATACACATTTATGATATTACAATTCCGACTCTTTTTCAAGCAAAACAGACAAGTAATATTTTGTAAAAAAGCGATCCCATCTGACCGACAGGACCGCTCTGTTTTCTTTATTCTGTTAAATCTGCACGGATAACAGTGTAACTTCCTTCCTCTGTATATTCCACCGTAACCGTATAATTTCTGTCTTTTTCCAATATCAAATCCATATCCTTTGTAATAAAAAGAGTAATTGTCGAAGAATCTGCGTTACCTGCAACAGATGCGGTATACAAAGTCCCATCTTCCTGCTCTGTTCCCTCAGAAAGAATACGGACAAGCATCTCTTCCCCGGCTGCAACCGATTCGTTCTCTGCTTCCGGCAGAATTTCTTTCTCCGTCTCAGAAGCAACCAAAGATTCCTCCGAAGCACTCATACCATTATCCGTCCCAGCTGCTGCCAGCTCTTCTGCATCTACCTCTTCCATCTGTATTTCTTCCTGGGCAAGCTGTCCGACATCCTGCACCTCATCCTGCTCTGCCGGTTGCTCCTCCTGCGTTACCACTGCCTCTTCATAAACAGCGTCCTCCGTCGCAGCCTCTTCCGCTGCAACCTCGCTTTCAGACGCTGCTTCTGCTTCAATATTTTTAATCGTCGCATCCGTCAGCACAATCGGTGCAGCCGAGTCCGCAGCCGCTTCATTACTTCTGCCGGAAGGTTTTACAAGAAAATATACCGGAATTACCATGATAAGGGCAAATAAACATGCCGCCACCGAAACAATCGTACGATAATGTTGATAGCGGATCTGTTTTTTCTTCTGTTTGTTCCTTCCTGCTTTGGCATCCATAGGAATCACGTTATCTTCTTTTGATAATTCCCGGCCGTCTAACGCCATCTGTGCATCGATTCCCTCTTCGATCCGGCTCCAAAGATCAGGAGCCTGTGCATTCAAATATTCTTTATATTCTTCCTCAAAATTCTTACTCATATCCACATCTCCTAAGTTTCCTGATTGCATTTTGATACCGCCATGTGATCGTTCCCATCGGGGTATTTAAAAGTTGTGCAATCTCCTTAAAAGTCATGTCCGCCACAACTTTCAGGTTGATGACTTCCCTCTCTTTTTCATTTAACAATGCGAGCGCTTCCTGCAAAGACAGATCGGAAATTACTTCTTCCTCCACCTGGCTGCCCAAATCTCCGCCGTAAATGCTTCTTCCGTAGCTGTCGCTCTCCGCCTGTTCCCCCGCATCTTCCATCTTATCACTGAGATCTTCCCGTCTGTGTTTACGCAGAAAATCAATGGACATATTACGGGCAATCCTTACCATCCATGCACGATGGCCGTTCCCCGGCTTATAGCTTCCGGCCACCGACCAGAGTTTGATAAAAAAGTCCGCACTGATATCTTCCGCATTTTCTTTATTTTTCAGCACATCAAACACAACTGCATAAATGTAGCCGATGTATTCTTCATAAATCACCCGGAGGCCGTCTTTATCCCCCTGCGCCATCCGGCTGATACATTCCTCAAATTGTACGTCAGTCACCGGTCTTACTCCTTTCTGACACTAAACATACGATTCTCTTTCGCAATTTTGTGGTCTTTTAAAAAATAATTTTTATTCTTCCCAAGGATAATCGCCTTCATAAACCGTCGAAGCAGGTCCTGTCATATATATCAGGTTACTCACACGGTCCCATTCAATCTCAATCTCTCCGCCGAGCACTTTGACAAAAACATGATTTCCCGTAAAACCGTTAAGCACACATGATACCGCAGTTGCACAGCAACCGGTTCCGCAGGCAAGTGTCTCACCGCTTCCCCTCTCCCACACACGCATTTCCACGTGGGAATCATCAATCACTTTGACAAATTCCGTGTTGGTTCTGTTTGGAAATCTCTCATGATTTTCAAAAAAAGGTCCGATTTCTTCTATTTTCATATCTGCCACATTGTCCATAAATACGACTGCATGGGGATTTCCCATGGATACACATGTCATATGGTATATCTTTCCATTGACTTCAATCTCATCATCAACCGCCTGTTTGCAGGAAGATATTACCGGTACATCCGCCGCGGTAAGCACAGGCTCACCCATGTTGACACGGACTCTGGAAACCTTTCCATCCTCCACTGTCATATCCAAAAACTTAATCATTCCGAAACTTTCCACGGTAATCTTTGTTTTTTGAGTCAATCCGTGATCATAAACAAATTTACCGACACAACGGATTCCGTTTCCGCACATCTCCGATCTGCTTCCGTCCGCATTGTACATCTCCATCTCAAAATCCGCGATTTTAGACGGATTAATAAAAATCACTCCGTCCGATCCGATTCCGAAATGGCGGTCGCTTGCCGCAATAACAAGCTCCTTTTTATTTTTAATGTGCTCTTTCGCACCGTCCACATATACATAATCATTGCCGCATCCGTGCATTTTTGTAAATTTCATCGTTGTTTCCTCCTTTTTAACAGACCTATTATATATCAAAAGCGAAATGTTGTCGAATCAATTTGTGTAATACTCTTTATCGTGCTATACTGCATAAGAAACACATGTATTATGATATACATTTTGAGGGAGGATTTAAAAATGAAAAATTGGATTAAAGGAATTATCTTTGCAATACTTGCATGCGCTGCTGTTTATCTCATTCCGTGTTTTGTACTTTGGAACCGGTTTCTTGATTTACCAAACACCCAATCCGTTCCACTGATTACCGATTATTCGCTGAAGGATGAAAAAACATACAAACTGGAAAAAACAAACCTTGAAGTCAGCGTTCCTACCTACTACACCCGTTGCCAGGAAATAAAAGAATTCTCAGCTTATGTCTGTGACTCACGGGAAAAAAACAAACAACTGCTCATTATTTATCAGCCATTCAATCAGGTGGCAGATAAAATAATGCCGGGATTTTCTGAAACCTATGACGATTTGATGGATAACTTTTACGATGCGGAATTACCGTTTCCGATCTCGTTGACACACGAATTTCCAAACGATATTTTCGAAGGAATGAAAGAAATCTACACGAAAGACAAAAATGACTATAACTTTTGGGATCCCAACGAATCGTTATATCTTTATCATTGCCTGACTGCAAGAATTGAGGCAGAAAAAAAAGCCAGTGTCACAGTCCACTCTATGTACGAGCGTGACAATGTCCGCGCCATTGTCGCAACAAATAAAAATGAGCCGGGAACATATGTAGCCTTAATCATTCCGAATTCCAATACCGGCAATATTTATGCTATAATCATCCAGACTTCCGACCCAAATGACATTACTAAAATACTGAATACATATGAGTTTAAATAGGAGAATTTTTACACATAATTCTTCTCCGGCTTTCATATGCTATACAAACATCTTTACAAGGAGCATGTTATGCACTCCAAAACCAAGATCATTGTACTTCATATGAAAGAACTGGTCTACACAGGGATCTTTCTGTTTCTCGGAATTTTATTCCTGGTTCTGATCGTTCTCATGTTTTCTTCTGATAATAAAAAAGCTCCTTCGGAGAACAGCGCCGATATGACCGCTTATGTACCGGGAGTCTATACAACAACGCTCCTGCTGGGGCAAAACAGTGTAGATCTTGAAATCGTCCTGGACGAAAATAATATTAACTCTATTAAAATCGTGCAGCTTGACGAAGCCGTGACCACGATGTACCCGCTGATTGAACCGTCACTGGAATCCATTGCGGCACAAATTTACGAGTCACAATCCTTGGAAAACATTACGTTCTCCGATGATAACCGCTACACAAGCAGTGTGCTTCTTGAAGCAATCCGCACAACAATAGAAAAAGCCGTTCCGGTGCAGGAAACATCCGAAACGGCCGTTGAAAACAACACTCTCTATTAATAAAATGATATTTACATATCTTCTAATAGCTCAAGCCAGATCCTTGCGGATGCATCCGAAGGCATTCGCAGATCTCCTCTTGGCGACACTCCGACGCTTCCGACTTTCGGTCCATCCGGAAGGCAGGAGCGTTTGAACTGTTGCGAGAAAAATCTTTTATAAAACGTCTTAAGCCACTTAAGAATCACTTCTTCATCATATTCTCCCGCAAAAGCGTTCACTGCAATACGGTAAATTTTATCCGGTGCAAATCCATAGCGGAGCATGTAGTATAAGAAAAAGTCATGCAACTCGTAAGGTCCAACCAGGTCTTCCGTCTTCTGCGCAATCTGACCTTCCTTTGGCGGAAGAAGCTCAGGACTGACCGGCGTATCAAGCACGTCATAAAGAACATCTGCAAGCCCTTTATCACCGCATGTATCCGCAAAATAGCGGACAAGATGGCGGACAAGCGTCTTAGGAACATCCCCGTTGACTCCGTACATGGACATATGATCGCCGTTGTAGGTCGCCCAACCGAGAACCAGCTCCGAAAGGTCACCCGTTCCGATGACGATAGCTCCCTGACGGTTTGCAATATCCATAAGCACCTGTGTCCTCTCGCGCGCCTGCGCATTTTCATATGTCACATCATGCTTATTTTCATCCTGTCCTATATCTTCAAAATGCTGTCTGACAGCCTTTTTGATATCCACTTCAAGAAGCGTGGCTCCCAGCGTCTTCGAAAGCGTACACGCATTGTCATAGGTTCTGTCCGTAGTACCGAAACAAGGCATGGTAACTGCTACAATATCCTTTCTTTCAAGACCGAGCATATCAAAAGCCTTTACCACAACAAGGAGCGCCAGCGTAGAATCCAAACCTCCGGAAATACCGATAACAGCCTTTTGACCGCCGATATGTTTCAGACGTTTTTTCAGTCCAAGGGCCTGCATTGTAAGAATCTCTTCGCAGCGCTGTGCTCTTGTCATTTCATCGGAAGGCACAAACGGCGATTTCGGAACTGCTTTTTCAAGTTCCGTCTCCTGATGCACAAGTGCCACGGGAATGGTCATATATTCATCTCCCGTCCCCTGCGGTAATGTTGTATTTCTGCGTCTTTCGCTGCAAATTTTATGAATATCGAGATCTGCATAAAGTATACCGTTTTCAAACCGGTTTGACTCCGCAGTTATTTTTCCGATTTCCGCAATCAGGTTATGTCCGCCAAACACCAGATCCTGTGTTGACTCTCCCTCACCTGCATTTGCAAATACATAACCGCAAATCTGTTTCGCACTGGCTCCTTTTACCAACAGTCTGCGGTGCTCCGCTTTTCCTACTGCTTCTGTGGATGCAGCCAGGTTTACAATGACACTTGCGCCATTTGCCGCATGGGAAACAGACGGTGAATCCGCAACCCAGAGATCTTCACAGATCTCAGCAGCGATTTTAAGCCCCGGAATCGCATCGGATTCAAACAAAAGATTTGCTCCGAACGGTATCTGCACCTCATCAAAATCAACGATTTCCGGCTCTGCATTTCCTTTTGCAAACCATCGTCCTTCTCCGAATTCACCGTGAGAAGGAATATTACACTTTGGCACAAGACCGACAAGCTCTCCGCAGTTGATAACCGCCGCCGTATTGTAAAGGTTGTTACCCTTTGCAAACGGAAGCCCCACAAAAATCAGCGCATCGATTCCGTCACTGTAATCGACAATATACTTAAGTCCTGCCTTTGCCGCCGTAAGAAGCGATTCCTGCATGAACAAATCCTGACATGTGTAACCGGTCAGACAAAGCTCCGGAAACACGATAATCTTCGCACCTTTTTGCTCTGCCTCGTCAATCCCTTTGCATATCTGCTCCGCATTATAAAACGGATCTCCCACTTTAATTTCCGGCGTGACTGCTGCCACTTTTATGAAACCATGCTGCATGGCTCATCCTCCTATCTTTTACACTGTTTCAACAACGCCTTAAGTTCCTCTACGGAAAATGTATAGTTGGTGTTACAGAAATGACAATTGACTTCAATCTCTTTTCCTTCATCAATCATCTCCTGAATATCTTTTGCCCCAATGGAAATAATGGCTTTTTCGATTCTGTTCTTATCACAATTGCACGCAAACTGCGTCGGCATTGTATCCACAATCTGCATATCAAGGCCGTCAAGAAGCAGTTCCAGTATCTGTTCCGGAGACTTTCCCGCATCAAGCATGGATGTCACACTGCTGATACCCGCAAGATTTTCTTCCAATTTGGCGATTACTTTCTCCTCGGCAAAAGGCATGAGCTGCACAATGAATCCTCCTGCCTGTTTGACCGTATTGTCTTTTTCCATCAAAACACCGAGTCCGACACTGGAAGGCGTCTGCTCCGATGTTGCAAAATAGTAAGTCAGATCTTCCGCAATCTCGCCCGTCTGAAGTACAGTCTGCCCACAATACGGCTCCTTGAGACCGAGATCCTTAATCACATTCAAAATACCGAGACCAAGCGCACCGCCTACATCAAGTTTTCCCTGTGCATTAGGCGGAAGCATAACATCCGGCACAATGGCGTATCCTTTCACACAAGCCTTTGCATCCGCCGTCACGGTAAGCCCCTGAATCGGACCGCTGGCATTGATCTGTAGCGTCAAAAGATCCTTTTCCGATTTCAACATACTTCCCATCATTGCCCCCGCAGTGAGAAGTCTTCCGAGGGCAGCTGTCACAACCGGCGATGTCTGATGAGCCGTTCTTGCTGTCTCCACAATTTGTTTGGAAGTGATGGCAAAAGCACGAATCTGCGCATTTGCAGCCGTTGCCCTCACAATATAGTCTGACATAATCATTTCCTCTTTCTTTATTATTTCCCGTTTTCCCGCGCCACAATACAAATGCGCTCACTTGTACCGGTCGGCGCCTCCATGGTGTCCATATCAATTGCCTGCGCAAATACAAGTCCTGCCTGCGCAAGCATGTCCTTCATCTGTTCAAGAGTATATCCGCGTTGCAGATGTGTCTCCGTGAACTTTTCATATGCTTCATCGTCCCTGCGCACAAAGATGGTCAGATCGTACTCATTGATCTGTTCCTCCCCGTCATAGTAGTTTTCCCATATAAAGCTACACTCTTCACGGTTTTCCGCGATGACCGTGTCGCCAATCACTTCTTTGTATTTGTACGTCGTGTTAAAATCAAAAACAAAAATCCCTTTCGGGTCCAGATAATTATTGACAAGGCGGAATACTTCCGTCAGTTCCTCCTCATCAAGCACATAGTTGACACAGTCACATACACTGACACAGGCACGCACGGTCCCATACAGTTCAAACTCCCGCATATCCTGCAGCAGATACAAAATTTCATTTTCGGCCGCTGCACTTGCTGCCTTTTCTCTTGCAAGCAGAAGCATCTCCTCGGAATTGTCGATACCGATCATATCGTAGCCTGCCTTCGCAAGCAATTCTGTCATATTACCGGTTCCGCAGCCAAGATCACATACAAGACCGTCGGCAATTCCGTTCTTTTTTAATAAATCCACATAAAACTCCGCCCACTCTTCATACGGAACATTATCCATCAGTTCATCATATACGCGGGCAAAGCTCTCGTAGCTTTCATACTCTTTTGTCATACCTTTAAAATACCGTTTTCACGGCGTTTACTCCTTATTTCCACCTAGAAAATCGCACCGATTGCGCCAAAAACACCGGCACTTGCCACTCCCATAATCACACCTGCAAGCAACACTCCGAGCATAACCGCAGTAATACTTGATTTAAAATCCATATCGAGAATGCTGGCCGCTAAAGTTCCCGTCCATGCTCCGGTTCCCGGCAATGGAATTCCGACAAAAAGCATCAATGCCCAAAACAATCCTTTTCCGGCCTTTTCCTGTAGTTTTTCGCCACCCTTCTTACCCTTTTCAAGACAGAAGGTAAAAAACTTACCGATGACCGGTTTGTCAGCGCCCCACTCAAGTACTTTGCGCGCAAACAGGTAAATAATCGGCACCGGAAGCATATTTCCGATAACTGCCACAATATATGACTGTAAAAGCGGGAGTTCTATTCCCGGCAACTGTGAAATCGGAATTGCACCACGCAATTCAATCAGCGGTACCATTGAAACAAAAAAAACATAGAGATATTTTGTAAAAACAGACATAACTTAAACTCCTTTTTCTTTCATATATTCTTTCACACAGGCAAGAAAAACATCCATCTCCTCATCCGTTCCGATTGTAATTCTATTATATTCTGTGATGAGCGGATTATTAAAATGGCGCACAAAAATATTCTTCCCCCTGAGAGCTTCATAAAGCTCTGTACCCGGAATATCCGGATGTTTGGCAAAAATAAAATTGCTCATAGAATCCGGAAACTCAAAACCGAGGGCCGCAAGTTCATTCTTTACACGTTCACGGGTGGCAATAATTTTGGCTGTCGTCTCCTTAAAATAATCATCATCCTTGACCGATTCCATACCAAGCACAAGGGAAGGTCTGTTCATCGTATAGGAATTGGTCGAAAATTTTACATCATTTAAATATTTAATTAATTTCGGATTACCCATGGCAAAACCGATACGCATTCCCGCCATTGCTCTTGACTTGGAAAATGTCTGTACAACGAGAAGATTTTCGTATGTATCGATCAGGGCAAGGGCACTTTTTCCGCCGAAATCGATGTAAGCTTCGTCCACAATCACCACAACATCCGGATTGGCTTTGACAATTTCCTCCACCGTGTCAAGACTCTCTAAAAGACCCGTTGGGGCGTTAGGATTCGGAAAAATGATTCCTCCGTTTTCTTTTTTATAATCCACCGGATTGATATGAAAATCATCCTTCAGCGGAATTGCTTCATACGGAATTCTGTAAAGATCTGCCCACACATCATAGAAAGAGTACGTAATCTGCGGAAACAGAATCGGTTTCTCTGAATTAAAGAAGGTCTGGAATGCAATTGCAAGCACATCATCGGATCCGACACCTACAAATACCTGCTCTCTGGTCAGACCGTAATACTCCGCCAAAGTTTCCACGAGACTTCCCGCCTCCGGATCAGGGTACAATCGGAAATCCGCAAGATGAAGATCTTTCATCGCTTCCTGTACTCCTTTTGCCGGTGGATACGGGCATTCGTTCGTATTCAGCTTAATCATATTCGGCTTGTTTGGTTGTTCACCCGGTACATACGGGACAACACGTCTGACATTATTTTCCCAGCTCATATATATTCCTCACATTCTATTATTGCATTATTACATATCCGGTTCTATGCTACGCTACCGGTACAATCCGACGCAGGCACGCTCTCGCTACACTCGGCTCGCAGCGGATACTAAGGCGCTAAAATACAGCGCCTAAGTACCGGCGGCCTCATAGTACCTGCTTAGGGATTGTACCGGCAGCGCGACATAATATAGTCTTACTTTGTATTCAGAATTCGTTTTGTTTGTTATTTTTTCTTTATGATACACAGGGAATCTGTCTCCTGCATTCCCTCCACATCATACCTCTTTGCAATCCATATGCCAAGGGGATTTTCGGCAAAGAATTTCTCCCGGTTGTCGATTGTATTTTTTGCTAAAGCAATCACATCCGGCTCGTGATCCGGGTACATTTCAAAATAATGAACCCACTGCTCATTAAATGCAGGCGTACTTATGGTGGACGGCGAAACAAAATCACACTGCGCGTAAAGATTGGAAATTCCTTCCGTACCGAGGTACAAAAGCTTTTCCTCTCCTTCGGTCGCTTCCCGGATCGTCTCATAATCGTTTGTGATACGCGTATGATCTTCCTCTGATACATAGATACCGGCCACGGCTCCGACCTCGATCTGTTTTCGCGGTTCTAATATATTGGACGGTCCGTATTCCGTGATACGGACATAATATCCTTTACAGAAAATCAAACTCAGCACAAAAAGACTCAGCACAGCGTACGCTGCGCGGTTCCATATTACACCCATGTCCTGTGTAATCCTGTCAAGCAAAAACGCGCCCGCAATCAGTCCGACACTCAAATATGAGCTGCTTGAATCCGGTCCCACATTGGAAAAAATAAGAATTGCCACAAAAGCTACAAACATCTGGAACATCGGTCCCCAGAATAAAAAGCTGCTTTCTTTATCTTTTTTTTCACACATGTATGCAATGCTCCACCCAAACATAATCAGGAAGAAAAGCAGATATCTTACCTGGAAATGGAACGGACCTATCTTTATGCCTACTACATTGGCAAACATAACAAGAAGAGATGTCACTGTAATAAACGCCAGCAGAAACACAAGGAGAAGCTGTGACTTTTCTGCTTCGCCTTTACTTTTTGTATAAAAAACAGCCGTTATTATAATACCCGGCAACGACAGAATCAAAAGCTGTTTACCTACGTTCAACCACTGTCCTGCATAAGCCATAAGTTTGGTCTGCATGGTAAACTGATGCGTTCCGTCCATAAACACCATCGGAATACTTTCCACAAACTCCGAAAGGCTCATCGCCGACAGTACATAAGCAAGAAATGCAACCGCCATCACTGCGCATCCCGCAGTCAATATGGCGCATTTATTAAATTTAGTTTTAATATTGTCACCTTTGTGAACTGCGCACAAACTGAGCATCAATGCCGGATAAGCCAGCACCATGCCCGGATACGCCAACACCGTCATGGCGAGCACAACACCAATCAAAAAGGAATATATTTTCTTTCCGGTCTCTGCCTCTTTTGCAAGCATAATCAGAATAAGGGTAATCCCCCATACCTGCTGCATAGAAAAATCCAAACTGATCAGCCACTTCGGCAAAAGATTAAAATACAAAAGAGCAAGCAGGGCTGCCCATGCATTGCTGCTTCTTTTTTTCAGCACCAGGAACACCGCCGTTGCCACTCCTGCATGAATCAGTGTTGCCGCAATACGCAGAAATACCACTGCACCAATAGTATCGCGTGTTATTTTATCAAACAAAGCAAGGAACATTGCTGGCAGAAATACCGAAGTCTGATGCACCTCCCACATGTCCAGAAACAATTTATCTCCCTGTAACAGGCGATACGGCATTGACACCGCATAACCTTCATCGATGTCAAAACCAACGAAAATTTTAATCACGGCAGCTGCCACGGAAAGCACCAGAAGCGTAATCCATATAAAGTTGTATGTCTTTTTCGTTTCCGATGACATCGCGTAATTCCTTTCTTTTCCTAAAAGCACAAACTACCTTGCATTATAGCATATAGCGTTGGAGTTTTCCATATCGAATGAGCCCGGATATAAAAACAGCGGTCATACGACCGCCGTTTATTAGTTATTCAATTCAATTTCCTCTGTGGGAAGCCCTTCCCCCTGCCCTCCACAATATCCTTATACATCCTCCCAGGAAAAAGATTCCTCCCGCCGCAAGAAGCCACCACGGATTATCTTCTTGAGGCTTTTCTTCTGTTTTTGCCGCTGTTTCCCGTTCCGGTCTTTGTTCTGTCTTTATCTCACGGACATCCTGTGCCACATCTTTTTCTGCATCCGGTCTCTTTACCGGAATCCGGAAAACCGGGACAGTGCTGTTTTGACTGATCGTTCCATCATTATCTTGTTTTTCCGATCCTTTGCTCCGGGAGTCTCCTTTCTGCGGCAACACTTCCTGTGGCATTACTTCCTGTGATATATCTTTCTGTGGCGGCGTCGAAACCAAAGGCGCAGGCGTCGGAAGCACAGGCACAGGTATTGGAAACACAGAATCAGGTGCAGGTGCGGGCGCAGACTCGCCCGTACTTTCCCCTCCGATGATCGCTTCTTCTTCCACGATAAAAGCATCCTCTGCCTTTATTTCCCGCAAAAAGGGCGACAAGAAGCACACGGTTATCAAACAGAACAATACCACCGCTTTTTCAGTTTTTTGTTTTTTCATAAAACTCCTTTCCTTTATTTAAGATTACATTTGAAAATTTGCGAACGAACGTCGCACGACCCGGCATACGCCGGAAGAAATTAATTTAGATGAATTGAATTTTATCACAGGTTCTTTTTCTTGTCACCCGTATTTTGGTACATTTATTACCTTTTTCATACACTTGATTTTTCATGCACAATAAGAAGTCTGCCTCTTCCGACAGACACAGTCACTTCTCTTCCGATAAAGGAATTACTTACGCCGAGCGGAAAGGTATCCGTCAGGGTTGAATTTTCAATCTCGTATTCCGCTCCGCAGATCGTCACCTGCTCCGCCTTTTCTCCATAGGAAAACACGGACAAAATTCCTTTTACCTGCGGTGAAAAAGTAATTCTGCCCCCCTGTGCACCTGCTCCGATCAGATACAGATCCCGGATCTCGCTTCTGAGCACCCCCTTTGCCCCATGTGCATGAAGATATGCAAGGGTCTGTACATTGGCCATCATATGGTCAAACCGACCGCCGATTCCTCCAAGAAGTACAAACTCCCGATATCCTTTCTCAAGTCCCAGTTTCACTGCCAGCATCATATCCGTGTCATCCTTTTGCTTCGGATAGACCTGCACGTTTTCAGCCTCCGGAACATATCCGAGGGAATCAAAATCACCTATAACAACATCCGGATCGCAGCCAAGTTTCTGCCCATAACCACCATCCGCCGCAATCACAAAGTCGCCCGGCCGGCGTTTAATCCGATATTCTGTTTTCATGGATGCGATAATGTAGCAGATTCCCATAAATCCTCCTAAAAGACAAACTGCGTAAGCAACATATAGCAAATTGTTCCCGATGCAATGGACAGGAACATATTGCGTTTCCACACATGTATGAATGTAATAAGCGCAATAGACAATAGTTCCGGTAATGCATGGGGCCATGACGGCAGACTACAGTCCTTGAGGCAATAAATGACCAGCATCGCAAATACTGCAGGCGGAAGTGCTTTACCCAGATACTGAATAAACGGCGGCGTTTTTTTTCCCTCCGGAAACAACCAGAATGCAATGGCTCTTGTAAAAATCGTCACGGCAATCACAATGCCGATAGTGACAAACTGCTGTGAAAGTGACATTTGCAGGACTTCCATCTACGCCACCTCCTTTTCCGGTTTTTCCTTCTCCAAAACAGGCCGTGCAAATGAAAGTATCAGAAATATTATACACATAGTCGGAACAAGAAATTTTTCCGCTCCGAATGCCGCAAGGCATAAAACAGAAACTCCAAGGCCAAGCAACGAAGAAACATGGTTCTTTTCCTTTAACCAGTTATCGAGGAATATCACAACAAACAGCGCAGTCATGACAAATTCCAAACCCTTTGTATCAAAGGTAAGCAAGGAGCCGAGAAGTGCACCGCATGTGGCTCCGAGCACCCAATAAGACTGATTTAGGATCGTTACCCAAAAATAGAACCAGCCTTTGTCAACGCCTTTTGGTACGTCCACCGAACAATTGATGGAAAAGGACTCGTCACACATACCAAAGATTAAGTACCATTTCTTTTTTCCGACATTTTTGTATTTGGAAACCATGGTAATTCCGTAAAAAATATGACGCGCATTTACCATCAGCGTAAGGAGTGCAGCGCCGAGGGGATTGAACCCGCTAAGAAGCATACTCGCCGTTACAAACTCCATGGATCCGGCAAAAATAAGCATGCTCATAAAAATCGGATATGCAGCCGAAAATCCGAGAGCACGCATATAGATTCCGTAAGAAATCCCAAGGAACAAAAATCCTGTCAGAATCGGAATTGTATATGGAAATGCTGCTTTCAGTGATTGTTTTTTCATCAAACTTCTTCCTCACTATCTTTCATGAATCAGGTTCTGCACCGTGGCAAAATCATAATTCGGAATGCGGATTACAAAGTTTTCCGCTTCGCCTATGACCGGAAGCAGGTAATGCTGCTTTACAAAAATTCCTGCATTTGTCTGATACGGCTTATATTCTTTGAATTTTTTATCGTCGATCGGCTCTTCCTTATTCCAACCGGATACCTGCAGCGGCTTTTTCCATAGCTCTGCCTCTCCAAACCGATCGACCGGAATCTCATACAACTCCGTCCGATCGCAAAAACATATCCTGTCCTCTTTTCGCCAAACGTACATCTCCTGATTGATAAATGCGTAAAGCATCGCATGTACCACTTTTTTCTTCCCGTTTTTTATCTCATAACATTGATGAATCACATCTACAAGCTGTGCCTCCGCAGGAATGCATAGCTCCATATGGAGTTGTTCTTCCATCATTTTTGCCTGATGTTTCATAGCTTCAAGGTCTGCTTTTCCATATGCATTATTCTTCTTAGCTATTTCATAAATAAACAAAAGCAGCCATAAAGCAAAGGCACCACCACCGACATAAAACAGTCCCGATGCATTTTGATACATACGCTTCCAAGTAGTTCCCTCTGCACAAGCCTGAAGCAATCCGCCCAAAATACAGATCCAAACCAAATTTAATGCAAATTTGATGATCGTGACAAAACAAGGCACAGAAGCTTTATCTTCTACACTTTGTAATTGCGTCCGAAATTTTTCATAACGGGCAGACAAATCCTCTGAAATCTGACCGGCCTTAAATTCATGTCCTTCTATCTGCATGACCTCCGTATTGGCATCAAATAAATTTTTCAACTCTTTTTTCATTGGTACTCTCTCCCTTTTCACACTATCGGTATTATATCAGAAATCCGTTTTCAGACATAGCATAAATTTATATCCCGCCACATACATTTAAAAAACATATTGCGAGGTCATTTTATGAATCTGAAAGAAATTTACATACAACAAAAAAATGTGCTGATTTCCATGGGGCTTCTGCTACTTGGCATTGCAGCTTTTTTCTTCATAGCGCCGCAGACCATTTCCACCAACAGCAATGTGTCCGGACGGAATCTCCCCATCTACTGCGTGGAAACATCCGAACCGAAAGTCGCTCTCTCCTTTGATGCCGCCTGGGGAAACGAAGATACGGCTGAAATTTTAGCCATCCTGAAAAAACACGATGTACATGTCACCTTTTTTATGACCGGCGGCTGGGTAAAAAATTATCCCGAAGACGTCAAAACAATCCTTGCCGCAGGGCACGATCTGGGAAACCACAGCGAAAATCACAAAAACATGAGTCAGCTTTCCTCCGCACAATGCCGGGAAGAAATCATGACGGTACACGAGCGGGTACTGGAACTGACCGGATACGAAATGTTTTTATTCCGACCTCCGTACGGAGACTATGACAACGATGTTATAACAACCACCGAAGCATGCGGGTATTATCCGATTCAGTGGGACGTGGACTCTCTCGACTGGAAAGACTACGGCTGCGACTCCATCGTCAAAACCGTCTGCGGGCACAAGCATCTTGGCAACGGCTCAATTATTCTATGCCACAACGGAGCAACTTACACCGCCGATGCACTGGATGCAATGATTACCGGCCTGAAAGAACAGGGATATGAAATCGTTCCCGTATCGGAACTGATTCTCCGCGACAATTATCATATGAACGCAGAAGGACGCCAGATTGCAGATTAACTGCAACCGGCGTCCTAATTTATTTGTTCAACCGAATTTACGTCCCAAAATACGAAAAATGCATATAATCGCATCGATTTCCCCAGATCCCCTGCGTGAAACCGTACTTATTCATAATTCTTGCAACTTCCCCATCCGTTGGGATTGAATATGGGTTGACTCCCGGCTGGTATAATTTACCACTGATAATAACACCATTGTCAATCAGATAATTTTCTTCCCAGTTAATGTCAATGGCAAGTCCGCAGCAATGTTCCGATGTGGAAGCCTCTCCGCGCCAGCTGTATCCGCCCACATTTTTAATCGGGAACCGCTCTTCCCCCTCATATATCTCCTGAAAAATCTGTTTTGCAGTCTCGGCGATATTCTTATGTACCGTCAACGAACGCTGTTTTGGTACTTTTGTCACACCGTCCGTGGCAAAATCCCAGACAGGAACCGTAATGGTTACCATGTGCAGTTCTGCCTCCGCCTTGGAAGAATACTTTCTGTAATAATCCAAGCCGAAAATACGCTGTGCTCTTTGTGTGTATGTCTCATTTGCCGAAGCAAGAAGATTAAATGTTGCCTTTTTTGTTCCGGAATAGCCCGAATACTTTTTCTTCTTATCTACGGTACGATAAGCACGGACTTTGTAATAAAAGGTCTTACCGTTTTCCTGTCCTGCAATATAAGTCTGCAGGGTATTTCCGCCTTCAACAGACGCAACACGTGTATACTTCCCTTTTTTTGTTTCTGACCGGTATACCTGATATCCGGATGCGCCGGATACTTTTTTCCATGTAACCAGTGCCGTTGTGGCATTTGCAACCTGGGCACTGACGATTTTCGGCGCACTCAGCTTTGTCTTTGCGCTGATTGGCTTTGAATACGCGCTGTATTTCTTTTTACCGCTGACAGTACGGTATGCACGGACTTTATAGTAATATTTAATTCCTGTCTTACACTTTTTATCTGTGTATGTCACCGTCTTTCCTTTTTTGACTGTTCCGATTTTTTTATATCCGGAATTCTTTTTCGTCGAGCGGTAAATAACATAACCGGCGGCACCGCTGATTTTGCCATAGGTTATCTTCACCGTTTTGTAATTCACAGCCTGCACCTTTGAAATCACCGGTGTAACAAGGGTCGGTTTTCCTGAAACTGTTTTGGAAAACTTACCGTATACTTTTTGTTTTTTTGCATCATAAACATATGCACGCACTTTATAATAATACTTGGTTCCTGTTTTTAAGCCGGATTTTCCTTTATCCGTGTAGCTCGTACGGACAGCTTTCAGATCTGCAATCTTGCTCATTTTCTTCTTGGAGGTTCCACGGTAAATCTCATATCCGGCAGCTCCATAAACAGGCTTATAGCTGATGTACATCGATTTGTATGTCTTCGATTTCACGGCAACACCTGACACTTTGTCCGGTTTTTTCGTCTCAGGCTCCTGCGAACTTCCTGTATCGTTTGAAGATACCTGCTGCGCTAACGGCTCCACTGTTACCTCACAGACATCCTCCGGTGCCGCATCCTGCTCCTGCTCAACATTGCAGCTTTCCGGCGCAATGTATTCCTGACAAATTTCTTTTCCGTTCCCGGAATTTTGTGACACACTGTTCTCCGACACTGCATTCTGTGACACTGTCGTTTGGGCTGACACAGCCATCGGATTGATAATCAATGTAACCATAATCAAAACTGTAATCGCAATTGTAATAAAATTTCTATTTTTGTATCCCATTTTTTCTTCCTCCGTAATTGTTTCTATTTTACATTGCATCCGCCTATACGTCAAACATCATATTTGTCTCATTGACGTATTCCTGCAAATCGGTTACTATAAATAAGTATGGAAATTTAAACCCTATTAAAAGGAATTAATTATGAAAAAAGCTATTATCATAGGAGCCGGTCCCGCAGGTCTCACTGCCGCCTACCAGCTTCTGAAAGAAACCGATATAAAGCCGATTATCCTTGAAGAAACCTGCTATATCGGCGGCATTTCACGTACAGCAGAATACAAGGGAAACCGCATGGATCTCGGCGGCCACCGTTTCTTTTCCAAAGTGCCTCAGGTAAATGATATATGGACAACCATTCTGCCTCTGCAGGGAGCACCTTCCAGCGACGATTTTTTGCTCGGACGTAATGTTTCTCTCTCCGAAGGCGGACCTGACCCTGAAAAAACAGACATTGTTTCTCTGACCCGTACACGTGTCAGCCGTATTTTTTTCCTGCGTAAGTTTTTTGATTATCCAATCTCCATGAAACCGGAGACCTTCATAAACATGGGTCTGTGGCGAACAATCAAAGCAGGATTCGGTTATCTGTTCTCCTGCGTTTGCAAACGTGAAGAAAAGTCTTTGGAAGATTTTTATATCAATCGTTTCGGAAAACCTCTGTACAGCATGTTCTTTGAAGATTACACCGAAAAACTCTGGGGCGTTCATCCGCGAAACATTGCACCGGATTGGGGCGCTCAGCGGGTCAAGGAATTATCCATCGGCAAAATAATTGCCGAGTTCTTCAAGAAACTTTTTAATCCGAAATACAAAACAAACTCCACTTCCCTGATCGAACAATTTATATATCCGAAAAAAGGTCCGGGACAGCTTTGGGAGAAGATGGCGGATGAAATCCGCAACATGGGCGGCGAGATTATTCTCAACGCAAAGGCAACCCGCATCCTGCAGGAAAACGGATGCATTACCGGCGTGGAATTTACCAAAACAGTTTCTGCAGAAGAAACAGCCATGGAAAAACTCACTGACGAGAAGACCATCTACCGCGGAGATTACTATTTTTCATCTATGCCGGTCAAAGATCTTGTGATTGCCATGGGAGAAGATGCGCCGAAAGAGGTTCACTCTGTGGCGAAAGATCTTCCGTACCGTGATTTCATTACGGTAGGGCTCTTAGTCAAAAAATTACTGCTCAAAAATAAAACAAATATGAAAACCGTAAATAACATTGTCCCTGACTGCTGGATTTACATCCAGGAACGTGATGTTAAAATCGGACGGCTTCAGGTATTCAACAACTGGTCACCTTATCTTCCTGCCAAAAACGAAGATACGGTCTGGGTTGGTTTGGAATACTTCTGTAATGAAGGCGACGAAATGTGGAATATGACGCAGGAAGAATTCATCAAATTTGCCATCAGTGAATTGGTAAAAATCGATGTTATTTCCGAAGATGACGTGCTGGATGCGACACACATCCGTGTCAAAAAAGCGTATCCTGCATATTTCGGAACATACAAAGACTTTGATAAAGTCCAGGATTATCTCTCCTCATTTGAGAATCTTTTCTGCATCGGACGTAACGGTCAGCACCGGTATAACAACATGGATCATTCCATGCTCACGGCAATCGAAGCTGTAAATGCTATCAAAGCCGGAACTACCGATAAATCCGTAATCTGGAATGTAAATACAGAACAGGAATATCACGAGACATCATAAGAAGAACGAAAAAGCGACAGCTATCCGCTGCCGCTTTTCTTATTTGCTTTTCTATTTACTTTTCCTTTTACCCTTCTTTTTCTTAGGCTTTTCCGGAGGTATCTGAATCACAGCAAGCGCTGCTCCGATCATAATAAAGAAATCTGAAATATTAAAAATGGTATTAGAAAACTTCTTATTCGGTACGCAAAAGCCGACATAATCCACCACGTAACCACGTACCATGCGGTCATATGTATTGCTGAACGCTCCGCCGAGCATCAGGGAAAGACCCAGTTTGAGAAGATGCTTTCCACGCCGTCCCATAGTAAACACAAAAACAAGCAGACAGCCAATAGTCAGTACAAGTGAAACATATTTAACTGCCACTTTTTTCTTTTCTCCCAAATTAAGAAACGCGCCTTCATTGTGATACCTGGTCAGATACATTTTCCCGTTCATGACAGGAATTCTCTCTTGCTCCTTCGCAAGTTTTTCCACCAAAAATTTGATCACAAACTCTACAATAAATATAAGTGCAGCAATGGCAATAAAAATCATAGCCGCCTCCTTGGAAAGTTTTTTTCAGTTTATCATCTTTCCTAACATCGGGCAACCATAAATCAAATTTGTTCGATTAACTGACGGAATACCCCTTCCACATTCATTTTTCCATATCCCCAGACAGGATTCGGATACTCCTCATCCTCGTCGCGCTCCGCTCCCCGGATAAAGTAATTACGTATCTCGACGCTCGACAAAAGTATATCGCCCTGACGCACTATTGCCCACTCCATAAATAACGCCGCGGCTCCTGCCATAAGAGCCGCCGAAACACCGGAACCGGTAAGCAGCCCCGATACCGATGAGATGTCTACCCCGGCTGTGGAAAGTGCAGGCGTATCCCGTCCGGTTCCTTCTTCTCCCCTACCGCTGTCCACAGCAAAGCTTCCGTTCTCCCAATCAAAATACGTCTGCCCCACCGCCGTTTGGCTATAGGACGGCTCTGTCATGGTCAGATATGGATTCGGACGCAAAAAATAAACCGGTTGTGCAAGAAACCGCTCCATCGGAAGCCAGATATTGTAGCGCGCGCTTCCAAAAATCCCCTCCGCAAATACCCGGAGTGTCCAGATTCCCGGAGAAGGGCTCTGAAACCTCACAAAAACAAGCTCTGACCCGCCTCCTCTTTCCACCAAAACATAACTGACATAAACCTCTGTCCCGCTGTAAACAAACGGAATTCTTCTTTCAGTCCCGTAACGGATCGGAATACGCTCCGCAAGTTCCCCATCCGGTGCACGCAATGAAATTGTAAATGTTCCCGGAACCTCTCCCCACAATTCAAAGGAAAAACTTCGGACATTGTCGCTGACACGGACTTCCACATCCTCATACAACAGGTCAGGCTGTTCCTGCCCTTCCGCCATCAGTTCTCCTCTATAATGATGTGCCTGATTGCCCTCATTTCCTCCGCCGATTACCACACAACGGCTTTTTTCGTTTCCAAATTGTTCCAGATAGCGGTTCAAAAGAGAATTCCCTTTATGATCTCCCATATTCGTTCCCATGGTAAAGCAGAGTACCATCGGTCTGGCCGCTTTCTCCGCCACCTGTTGCAGATAACGGATGGCTGCCATGATGTCGCTCTCGGCAAAACACTCTGCCCCAGGGGCAATTCCGTAAAACTCTTTCAAATGAGGCTTTGCCTGCCTGCATTTTACCATAACAGCTTCCGCCCCGGGCGCGGCCCGAAGGGCCACCGACACCATTCCCGTTCCGTGTCCTTCCTCATCCCTGTGGGTCAGACCATCCTCCTGACCGCTTCGGCGTCTTTCCAGTGATGCATTGATTTGATTTTGTGTATATTCTGTTCCATACAGCAGCCCTTCCGGTGATGATCCGTTCTGCTGCGTCTGATCCCATATTGAATAAATTTTACTGCTGCCATCTTCACGGACAAACTCATCGAGCCAATATCGGACACCCGTATCAATAAATCCGATCAAAATATTCCCGCCGCTCAGCGAAAGCGGCGGGCGTTGTACTGCCGCGATCCCACTCTCTTCATAGGCTCCGCCAAGCTGCACACCTGCAATCTGCGCTGCACCGAGCTCTTTCGCCAAATCTCCCGGTTGCAACAATCCATAGCATTTCGGAATGTATGCATATCTGTATCGTGCCACAGAAAGAGGCCGGGCCTCTCTTCTGTCTATGTACAAAATGCGGAACCCACCGGAAAGTTCCAAAAAACAATGGGGAATCTCCGAAAGCCCTTCCTCTGCCAGACTCACCGGATAATCAGCCAGTATGTCATAAAAATCATCGGATAAAATCATTTCTCTGCAGTCCATACAACCTCCATCTGCAATATACTCAAACAAAAAAGAGCGTTGCTCCATAAATGACTTTTAAGCCACTTACTTTGCAACACTCCCTTTCTTATCGCCTTTATAAACTATATGCCTGCGCTTCCGTTCCTATTCCTGTCTGCCGGAATCACTTAAAAGCGGGATCGAACCGCCGCGAATTTCAATACGCGGTCCTCCGCATCCTTCCAGATACTCTTTGGTAATTGTCACCTTTCCGATATTGTCATCTTTCGGAATCTCATACATGATATCCAGCATAAATTCCTCAATAATGGCACGAAGTGCACGTGCTCCCGTATCTTTTTTCATCGCTTTGTCTGCGATTGCTTCAAGGGCACCGTCGTCAAACTGCAGATCCACCTCATCCAGTGCCAGCAGCTTCTGATACTGCTTGAGAATCGCATTTTTCGGTTCTTTTAAAATCTTGATATACATGTCACGGTCAAGCGGATCCAGTGTATAGATAATCGGAAGTCTTCCGAGGAATTCCGGAATCATGCCGAATTTCTTCAGATCTTCAATCGTTACCTGCTTCACAATATCTTTATCTTTATCAAACTGGTCCTTGAGCTCCGCCTCATATCCGATGGATGTCTTTTTACGCAATCTCTGCTTAATGATATCATCCAAATCCGGAAACGCACCGCCGCAGATAAATAAAATATTTCTTGTATTGATTGTTGTCAGCGGTACCATAGCATTTTTACTGTTGGCTCCGACCGGAACTTCCACCTCAGCACCTTCCAAAAGCTTGAGCATTCCCTGCTGTACGGATTCTCCTGATACATCGCGGGATGTTGTTTCTTTCTTTTTGGCAATCTTATCAATCTCATCAATAAAGATAATACCCATCTCCGCACGCTCGACATCATTGTCTGCAGCAGCAAGAAGCTTGGATACCACGCTCTCAATGTCATCTCCGATATAACCGGCCTCTGTCAGAGATGTTGCATCCGTAATGGCAAGAGGAACATCAAGAAGCTTTGCCAGTGTCTTGACAAGATATGTCTTTCCGCAACCGGTCGGTCCGATCATGAGCATATTGGATTTTTCAATCTCAATCTCGTCCATGGTCTGCGTTGCCACACGCTTATAATGATTGTAAACCGCAACAGAAATCACTTTCTTGGCCTGATCCTGCCCTACCACATACTCGTCAAGCTGTGCTTTGATCTTATGAGGCGGCGGAATATTTTTGATATCCAGTACCGGCTTATCTTTTTTCTTTTTATCTTTTTTCTTTTTCTTTTTCAGTTTCTGTTTGTTCGGAATACCGCCGTCTCCCTGCAGATCTGCAAGATTCACAAAACTGATATTCGGGAATTTGGACGACAGTTCATTTAAATCCATTCCGTAGATTGCCTGATCCATCATATTCGGATCCAGCATTCCCTGATAATCAAACTGGCTGACTGCATCCATTGTCTTGTGCATACAGTCATTGCAGACACAAATGTTGTTTGGAAGTTTAAACTGCTTTCCGGTCACACTTTCCGGACGGCGGCAGACAAAACAGACATCCTCATATTCTTTTTCATCATCGTCTGTATCTTCATCATCCGCCTCGTCTGCATCCGCTGCATCCTCGTCGGACCCGCCATCTGCATCCTCTAGGGCAACTTCCTCTTCACCGACTACAACCGCGATTTCTTCATAATCGTCATCTTCCGTATCCACAATATCAAAATCATCACGGAATTCATCATCTTCCGTATCCTGAATACTCTTATAATTGTGGCTTTTCTGCTTCTCCGTCTCCGGAGCTGTCTCATCAAAATCATCCTCCGAGATCAGTTTTCTTCCCTCTTCCTTCTCTTCCTCATCGAAGAAAATATCTTCATCAAAACCGGACATAATCTTAGTTCCTACCTCCTAATATCACTTCTATCATTCGTTCCTCATAACCGTTTTGTGTCGTAACCATGACACCGATCTGTATCTTACTTCCTGCCTGTGAACAATCGAGAAGCACAGACAATTCCTCCATCGTCTCCACACTCTCTCCGTCAAAATAAGTAATGATATCACCTTTTTTGAGCCCTGCCCGCTCCGCAGGAGTTCCCTCGTATACCTGGGCAATATATACGCCGTACGGAAGCCCGTACATCTCATGGACTTCATCCGTTACATTAATTCCCGAAATACCAAGGTAACCTTTTTCATTTTCGCCAACCGGAACTCTTGTCTTCTTGCTCATCAATTCTTCTATGATTGGCTTTGCCGTTGAAATCGGAATAGCATAGCCCATGCCCTCTACCATACTTCCGGCAATCTTACTGGAATTAATTCCGACAACCTCACCGTACACATTCAAAAGCGCACCGCCCGAATTTCCCGGATTGATCGCCGCATCTGTCTGTATGAGAAACAACGCTTCCCCGCTTTCATTCATAGAATCCTGACGGTTCACGGCGCTGATCACACCTGTCGTCACACTCTGTCCGTAACCGAGCGCATTACCAATGGCAATGGCAGGTTCTCCAACTTTCAGATTGGCAGAATTTCCCAGGGTTGCAATCCTGATAGCCTGTTTTGTTTCCTTCTTAAGATCCGACAAACCGACTGCTATCACCGCAAGATCGGAATCCGGATCGGTTCCTTTCACCTGGGCTGTACATGTCTGCTCATCGACAAACTGCACCGAAAGGGATGTAGAATCCGCCACTACATGATGATTGGTCACAATCAGAAGTTCTTCTTCATTCTCACCGACAATAATACCTGAGCCACTTCCTTCATCTTCCTGTTGAAACCTATATCCCCAAAAATCTTCCGTAATCATATAGGTTCCGAAAATAGAAACAACCGACGGCATCACACTGTCAACTACCTTGGTCACATCCGTAACAACAGCCATCTGCGAACTTTCCTGACTATTGTCGGCCGTCTCTGTGGCATCGATCTCTCCGCTCTGCGCGTAGACCTCCGTATCGTTCCTTTTCGAAGAGTCCTTCGTCTGATTTTCCGCCTCATTATCTTTCGGCACTTCCTGTACCTGCTCAATAGCAACCGGTTCCTCTTCACCCCTGTCCACAGCAGCCTCTCCGGCCGGAAACAGATATAGAATCACAACAATCATCAGCCCGGCAAAACTTCCGAAGAGTATCCCTGAAAAGACCATTCCCAAAGCTTTATTTATCTTTTTTGCCATATTATTTACCTCTCTTACACAGACATATATTCAGACCAAAAAAAGAATCCGTATTATCTCCTGCTATCATAACAGCAAATTGTGTTCTTTCTGTGTAAAAAGTCTCTTATCTGTATCTTATTCTACTGTCACTGATTTTGCAAGGTTTCTCGGCTTATCTACGTCACATCCTTTTCCGACCGCTACATAATAACCGAACAATTGAAGCGGAATAATCGCCAGAGAATTGGCAAATAAAGGATGGGTTTCCGGAATGTAAATCACATAATCCGCCACCTTTTCAATATCATGGTTTCCTTCCGTAGTAACCGCCAACACGAAAGCACCTCTCGCCTTCACTTCAACCATATTGCTGACCGTTTTGGCATATAAATGCTGTTGTGTTGCCACCGCCGCAACAAGGGTTCCCTCCTCAATGAGCGAGATTGTTCCGTGCTTAAGTTCTCCCGCTGCATAAGCCTCGGAATGGATATAAGATATTTCTTTCAGTTTCAAAGAGCCTTCCAGCGAAATCGCATAGTCAATTCCTCTTCCCACAAAGAAAATGTCCTTTGCGCCGATGTAGCGGTTTGCAAAGCGCTGGATTCGTTTTTTATTGCCAAGCAATAGTTCAATCTGATCCGGAAGTTTCTTTAAATCTTCAAGCATCGCTTCAAACTGCTCACTGTCAATCGTGTTTCGCACTTTTGCAAATTTCATAGCAAGCAGATAAAGGGCAATAAGCTGTGCACTGTAGGCCTTCGTCGTTGCAACCGCAATTTCCGGCCCTGCCCACGTATACATGACACTGTCCGCCTCACGGGCTATGGAACTTCCCACCACATTTACAATTCCAAGTACACGGAATCCGCGTTTTTTTGCCTCCCGAAGAGCCGCCAATGTATCCGCCGTCTCCCCCGACTGGCTGATGACTACAACCATGGCTCCTTCTTCTAAAATCGGATCCCGATAACGGAATTCCGATGCCAAATCTACTTCTACCGGAATTCTTGCCAAACCTTCGATTACATATTTCCCTGTCATACCTGCATGATAAGCAGAACCACAGGCAACAATATGAATCTTCTTTACCCTTACAAGTTCTTCTTCCGACATATTCAGCTCTTCAATCAGAATATCATCATCCTTGATACGCGGACTGAGCGTGTCAATCACTGTTTTCGGCTGCTCATACATTTCCTTTAGCATAAAATGCTCATAACCTGCTTTTTCCGCCGCATTGGCATCCCAATCAATATATACTGCTTCTTTCGTCAGTTCTTCCTCATCCACAGTATAAAAATGCATATGATCTTTGCGCAAACGGACAATTTCCTGGTTATCCACATAATAAACTTTGCGTGTATATTTAAGCACCGCCGGAACATCGGATGCGATATAACAGCCATCGTCATTTTGTCCGACAATCAAAGGACTGTCCTTACGCACTGCAAACAACTGGTCCGGATGCTCCGCAAACACAACCCCAAGCGCATAAGACCCTTCCACCCGGTGAAGAACTTTCGTAATCGCCTCAAGGGGATTGCCTTTGTAATAGTAATCCAAAAGATGCGCCACAACCTCCGTGTCCGTCTCGGAAACAAATTCATAACCATGCCGCATCAGTTTTTGACGAAGAGCAATATAGTTTTCAATAATACCATTGTGAACCACACAGATGGTTTCCTGTCTGTTAAAATGCGGATGTGCATTGGTAGTACTCGGTACTCCGTGAGTTGCCCATCTCGTATGACCGATACCGACAAATCCTTTCATGGTTTCTCCGCCGCGGGTCATCTCTTCCAGAACTTTCAGCCGTCCGACAGATTTGGAAATATTAATCTTTTGTCCGTCATAGACGGCCATTCCCGCCGAATCATATCCTCTGTATTCCAGTTTTGACAACCCGTCAAGAATGATGGGCGCCGCCTCCTTTGTACCGATGTAGCCTACTATTCCGCACATATTATTTCCTCCTGATTCATATCTAAAGTAAGTTCCAGTTTGAGGGGTCGGGAGAACTAGCCGATGAAAAAAGCTTTTACGGCAAGGCTGTAGAAAAACGTCGGCACTTGGATTTTTCGAGCGGTCCGCGAAGAAAAATCCTTAGTACCGCTACGTTTTTCTCCAAGTGAGAACGCGCCTTGCCGGAAAGTTTTTTTAGCGGCTAGTTCTCCCGGTTCCTCATTCTTAAGTTTATTTTCTCCAATAATTACGGTTCGAAGTGCACCAAAGTACTGCTTTTTTCGGCAATTTCTTATAATTTTTGCCGAGACGGTAACCGATAAATTTGCAACCGCTTGTATAGAATAGGCGGATAATCTCCGTTTTATGCCCGGAATCCCACAAGTGTTTCACTGTTTTTTTCACCATTGAGATTCCTTCCGATTCAGAAGATATCCCTTCAAACACTTCCGGATGCTGAGCCTGCGAAACCCCAAGGTCAAAATTCCGATGAAACTGCTGCATTCCCGTATAGTTGTGAGAATGATACACCCGGGCATCCGCCGCATATGCAACTTTATAATTTTCCTTTACTGCCTTTGCCGCAAACAACATATCCTCGTTAAATATGGCACGCTTTACAAAACCACCCAGCTGGTCATATACATCTCTTTTATAGGCTGCACAAACATCCGAGCAAAAATACGTTTTGATTCCCATGGAAGGAAGATCATCTTTCCCTTTTACAACCGGCTCCTCAGGATAGTTGAAGACTCGCGTAAATTTCTCAATCTCGCCTGCATCTTCCCGTGCCAGCTGTCTGGCATAACTTACCGCCACATCCTTTTCATTCAGCGGGCGAAGCAGATTTTCAATGAGTTTGTTGTCTGCCGGAATGGCATCCTGCGTCATCATGACAAATACATCTGCCTCAGAGTCCTTTACTGCGCGCCTGCGCGTTCCGCCATGATCAAATTCATGGGCTGAAATATGTTTGATGCGCAAATTCCGGTAATCCTCTTTAAACTTTTTCCCGTAAACCAGCCGGTTAAAATATTTTTCCTCTGTGTTGACTACAATAATCTGCCCAACCGGAACCGTCTGCTCCTCAAGACGGTCAAGCAATTTAAAAAACTCCTGATCAGGCTTGTATGCCGGTATAATCACATCTACTGTCATGTTGTCTTCCTCTTTTCAAAAAAGGCCCTGCTCATATTTAAAAATATAAGAAAGGCCTTTTGTTTTTTCAATTATTATCTTCCTGTTCTGCTGTGTACCTGATTGGAAATCGTTTCAACCTGTGATGAAGGTGTATATCCTTCCGTACTTCCAAACATAAACTGATGTAACTGCACTACATCTTCCTTTATGTTGGTACTGATAACACAACTTGCAGGACCGACACTTCCCGTCGTACGATACTGCTCATTCGGGAATCCTCCGGTCGCACCGATGGAGTAACTTGCCACATCTGAAAGCAGTTCCATTACTTCCTTGAATGACAGGGACGTGGAAATTTCTTCAAAAATAGTGTTTGCTGCTTTATTCAGAGACGCAATATTACCGTTCTTAGCCTTATCCAAAATCGCCTGAATAACTTCTTGCTGTCTCTCTGCACGTTTAAAATCATCTCCCGCAGTATATCGGATACGACAGTAAGATACAGCCTGAATGCCGTTAAGGGTCTGCATACCCGTATTTGTCACTCTCTCAAAGGAGCTCTTTCCGAGAGACTTGGATGTCTCTACCTGATAATTATTTAAATGTGAAATTTCAGCCGAATCCACATCAATCTCAATTCCGCCGAGGGCATCAATTGTGTCCGCAACACCTGCCCATCCCACTGTCACATAATCCGTAATGTTCATATCCAGATTCATATTAAGCATGTTGATTGCCTGAAGAGGACCACCCTGTGCATAGGCTGCATTTGCCTTTCCATAGGAATCATTTCCCAAATTCAAATATGTATCACGATAAACAGATACAAGTTTTACTTCCTTTGTTTCCTCATTGATAGATGCAATAATGATTGTATCACTTCTCGTTCCTTTTCCAAGGGAATTATCGCGGGAATCCACACCGAACAATGCGACATTACGATAGCCATCCATGTGGCCGCTGGAAATCTCATTTGTTTCGATATCATCTTTATTGACAGTATCTTTTTGGGAAATACCCTGGTTAATTACAATATCCTCATCCGAAATATCTGTCTTTTCAATTTTGCTGTAAAGTGAAACCACATATAACGCAATCAGCATAAGAAAGAGTACAAAAACCTCTACCGCAATCAATATAATCCGATTCCGTTTCTTACGTTCACGTTCCTCTTTGGTCATTCTTTTATTTGTTGTCTTTTTCGCATTGGTATTTTTCGTATTTGTATTTCCCATCCGATTTCTCCTTATTTATTCATACTCCGGTTATATACGTACATCAATATGCATTTTTATTGATAAATCCTTTAAAAATAGTCAAAAACAATATTTTTATATCCAGACCCATCGTCCAGTTCTCAATATAGTACAAGTCGCAGTCAATACGCTTCCGGATAGATGTATCACCGCGATACCCATTGACCTGCGCCCAACCTGTCATTCCCGGACGAACCTGGTGTTTGATCATATAACGCGGTATTTCTTCTTTAAACTTTTCTACAAAAAACGGTCGTTCCGGTCTCGGTCCCACAAGACTCATATCACCGAGAAGCACATTGAAAAACTGCGGCATTTCATCAATACTTGTTCTGCGCAAAATCTTGCCGATCCTGGTGACGCGGGGATCATCCCTTGTGGTCCATTCCTTCTTCTCCTCGTGCGGTTTCTGCACTTCCATGGTACGGAACTTGTACATCTGGAACGGCTTATTATGAAGTCCTACCCTCTCCTGCTTAAAGATAATCGGTCCTTCACTTGTCATCTTAATCAAAACAGCCGCAAGAATAAGAAGCGGCGAAAACAGCACAATTGCAAACAATCCGCCGAATATATCCACAATCCGCTTAAGAATCATATTCAGAGTGTTGGTAAGCGGTACATGCCGGATATTAATGACAGGAAGCCCGTTCAAATCCTCCGTGTACGGCTTACTCGGAATAACACTGTTGTAATCCGGAATAAACTTTGTATGCACACCCGACTTCTCGCAGAGACTGACAATATCTTCCAACCGGCCGTAATCTTCAAGGGCAAGGGTAACTGCTATTTCATCCAGCTTATTCTGCGGAAGAATATAAAACAGATTGTCAATCTGCCCGATTACCTTAATACCTCTGTACTCGGTTCCGCGGGGAATCTTGTCATCAAGAATTCCTCTCACAACATATCCCCACTGTGGATTCTGCCGGATTCTGTCAATATAGAGTTCCGCAGCCCTGGAATATCCCACAAGGAGGATGTACTTAACATTGTAGCCCTTTTTGCGAAGCATCCTGAGCCACTTGTTAATGGCCAGACGTAATGCAGTATCGCACGCAATATTGAGCACATAAAAATAAAAGATCATTGTTCGGGAAAAGTCGTCCAAATGGATAACGAACAATGCACCGATAAACAACACAAATCCCACCGTATTGGCACGGATAACATTATAGATTTCCCTTTTTATACTGCCGGCACGTTTGGCCGCGTACATGTTGAAAAGGTAATACAAAAATAAGTACCCCGGAACAATCAGATACAGGGCACTAAAATAAGTCTGCCCACTTAACGCTCCGACATCCGCGCCCGTATAAAACGGCGCAATTCCGCTCCGGAACTTCAAAAACCAGGCAAACGTATATGTGAGTATGATAACGAATGCATCCAATAAAACATGCAGTCTATTAAAAATTTTCTGATTGTCTTTTATCATGGTCCGTCACCTATTATCCCGTATACCACGAACATTTTACCCTATTTCCGACAAAAGGTCAACCTTCGCAAAATCTGCGGAATATATTATACCAAAGTTCCAGCTGCACCTTGGCATACTGCGGAAAATACTTCATCTTAAACGGCAGTTTGTGCTTTCTGCCCTCTCTTGACAGCGACAGACAAAAACCCCTCCACAATCCTCTGACATACACTCTTCCAAATCCCTTTTTTATAAAAAAGAGAATTTTCACAGCAAAACCGGCCAGTAAAAAAGGTAGATTGATCAGCACCTGCAAAAGAGGCATGTTTTTCCCGATCAGATAAATACTGTTCTGCGAGGAAAGATTCACCTTAAATTCGTTGTAGCGCGATCCGCTGGATCCGCTTCCCGCATGGTAAACAACCGCAGCCGGACAGTATCCGTTTTTGTATCCCCGCAGTCTTGCACGATATCCCACATCAATATCTTCAAGATATGCAAAATGCAGCTCATCAAAATATCCAATCTGCCGGAATACCTCCCTGCGATAGATTGCAGCCCCGGCGCATGCAGCAAAAACCTCACCGGCCACTGTAAAACGCTCAGACGATTTGCCTTTTCCTCTTGCAAAGGCCCATCCCAGCGCACAATAGTAATCCCCTGCATCGTCTATAATCTCCGGCTGTTTCATTGAAAGCATCTTAGAGCTGCAACTAAAATACTCCGGATGCTTATCCATCGTCTCCTCCAGACGGGCAACAAAATCATGCTCCACAACCGTGTCATTGTTCAAAAGAAGTACATACTCCGTTTCCGCCGCCTTGATACCAACATTTACCGCATGACTGAATCCTGTATTTTCATGAAGTTCCACAACATGGACCCACGGAAAACGTTCTTTTATAAGCCTGACACTCTCATCGATCGAACCGTTATCCACAACAATCGTCTCAAACTCTGTCTCCCTTGAGCGTTTCAAAAACGTCAGGCAGTCTTCCAAATATGCAATTCCGTTATAATTCGGTATCACGACCGTTGTTTTCATCATTCTTTATTTCCTCACAATATAATCCGGCAAATAAACCATCCGGCCTTCCGACACTTCTGCTGCTGTCAGTCCGTCCCTGCAACGGATGCACAATTCATCAGCACTTTCCACACTCATACGCACAACAGCCCTGTGAAGATAACCACTGTATCTTGCATTCATTCCGTGCCAGAGCATTTTTCCGTCCAAAACCGGACCGGAAACCACCCTGCCGCCACGGACCGCTTTTCCGCAAACTGCCGTAACGTCTTTGCGCACCGCAAAGATATCCGGATGATAGACCATTTCATAAAATCCCAAATGTCTCGTATGCTCCACGGAAACATCCCATTTATTATCCTCCGCAAAACGTTCCAGAGCACGTTTCCCGGCCTCATATGCATAACGTTTGCTTTCCGGATTGTCGGAAGTCGATCCCATATGGGCCCTCCAATGATACAACACCTTCGCCACATGACCGATTCGGCGTCTCATTGCATCTTTCTCATAAGGAATATATGCACCGGTTTGACCTGTCTTTTCCAAATCCGTTTTACTTTCCCAATATTCTTCGCGGCGCTGTTTCTCCATTTCATAAATCGCCTGCAAAAACAAATCGTAATCCTGCGCGCCGTTAAACGCCGGCCGGAAAGCTATTCTGTCCATAAGTTTTTTGCTCAGCACGGTAAAATGGCAGATATAGTTGTTCGAAAGCAAAAAATCAAAATTGAAATCCGGTTTAAAATTCGGCTCGAAACGCTCTTTGCTGTCTCCGCTGATTTTATCCTCATCCGTATAAACCATATCATATTCCCCGCCCTGCATAAAAAGAGCAATTTCCATAAGAGCTTCCGGATGAAGCAGATCATCATGATCAAGTAAGCCTATATAATCTCCGTCGGCATAGTTAACCGCCGCATTGGTATTCTCGGAAATCCCCTTATTCTCTTCCAGACGGACAAAACAAATTCTGTCATCTTTCATCTCATCCATTGCGTTCTCAACTACACCGGTCTTTGATGCATCCGCAATTACAAGCTGCCAATAAGGATAAGACTGATTCCGGACGGAATTAACCATCTCTCTGAAAAACACCGGATCCGTCTCATATGCCGGCACGACGATACTGAAACGGTATTTTGTTGTAATTTTTTGTAAATCTTCCGCGATCTGATCTTCCGTACGAAGCACATCCTTCTGTACAGATCCGCTATAAGCATTGGCCCGAAGCTGATCCGGATCCGCACCGAACCACCCAAGACGCTCGGACGCAGCGTAAATCGTCGGAATCAATCCGTTTCTCTTAAGAAACGAGATTGTTCTGCTGATTTGACTCATATTTCCTCCTGCCTGCTCAGACGACCGGTTCCTCTCCCCGGAATCTGATACACAGCTGATATATTATATAAAACAATACACAATATCCAAAAAGGTACACCGAATAGTAATACATAAATAATCTGGACGGCGCTGTCAGAAAAATAAGCGGAACTTTCACAAGCACCGTAAGCACAAGTACAAGAGTTATCCATCTCCGTCTAAGCAGAAGGCAGACCGCCGTCACCGCCAAAACTATAATAGCCGGAATTGCCGAATACACATAATCGGTCATTGCCAGCTTTACATTATAATCGTGAACATCCCTCAGTTCCAATCTTTTGATAACATCTGTTCTTATTTCATTGTTGATCGGGTTGGAAATCGGATAGTTCTTAAATGTCTCATAGTTCGGAACACCGTCGCGGGTAAACAAATCCGTGGTGTTCTCCAGCAAATCCGAGGATTCTGTAAACGTTTCCCAACGCTCTTTCAAAAAAACTCCCGGATATTTCAGTGCCAATTGATAAAAAGCAGATTTAAACTCCGCAAACTGTTCCGGTGTATATTCTCTTTGGAACCCGGGCTCTCCCCAGAATA
Source organism: Lachnospiraceae bacterium (assembly GCA_017482005.1). Next base: position 248,855 of record JAFUOI010000003.1, on the reverse strand, counting down.
AATTAATTCCTGATTTACCTTCTGCCGCCCCCTCCAATGTCACCTCAACATTGACAACCTGATCCATCACAGCAAGAAGCTTCTGATCCTGCGGGTCTGCATTTTCATCCGCCGCTTCCACCAAAGGAACAAGAGGAAGAACAATACTTGTCAGTTCATACTGTTGTCCGCTTGTCAGCCGCTCACCAATCTTTTGAGGAACAAATAAAATAACAGCGATTATAAAATACAAAATCATATACTTCACATATTTTCTGCCCCTGCCAACCAAAAGCAACAATACCGGGTATGCAACAAAGTAATAAACTGCTTCCGTTCTCCAAAGTGTTACAACCGCTGCAAGAAGTGTGATATAGCACCAATAATATCTGCAATCTTTTTCTGCAACTTCACTGTTTCCCTGCTTCTTTGCAAGGAAAAACAGCTCTGCAATCAAAAGTACTTCCAAAAAAGCATACAGACTCATACGGATTGGGTACAGGTTCGAATCCAAAACCGGAAGCATCAGAAAGGGAAGAATTAAAACAGCCCTTTTCACCGCCGACTGCAATTTCCTTTCTGTCTTAAGGCTATCATTAAGCCCCAGCGTCACAAGCCGCGCCACAACAAGGGATACACATACGCACTGCACGATAATCACTCCCGCAGGAAACGGCAGAAGCATCAGTGCAAGAACATAAAAAACAGTCGTTATATAATTCTGCCAGAAATGAGGGTACAGTTGAACGGAACTTGACAAAATACCAAACTCATCCATTCGCCATATCCCCGGCCATGTCAGAAGTAAAAGCACGGTCATCAGAAGCATATAGCCTCCTGCTACTTTTAAAAATGTACGATCCGCATGTTTTGCCGCCCAAAAAACACCCTGCCACAAAAGAATAACAAATAACAGAAACGCAAGCTTTACGCCTGCGGTTTCTATTGTTCTGAGCATCTGTTTGGTTGTTGAAAAATCAAGCAGTACATAGTCGAAGATCAGACGGTCTGTCAGAAAACTCACAAAAAAGTGTACAACCGCCACAATCACTGCTGTTTTATTCAGTTTTTTGACTGTGTTTGTTACAGATTTCATCCGGTCAACCCCTGCCGCTATTATGCTTTATAGTTTTCCAAAAAATACGTAAGTTCTTCCGGCGTTCCAAGTACATGTACCTTATCATAATCAACGATGGAAATGCGCACATCTCCGCCTTTTGAAATCAGATAATTATAAAGCGGCGCCACATATTTCTCGCCCTTTTCCAGTTTTTCTTCACTTGTATAATATTCATTATAAAGCTGCTCATAAAGGGCACATGTCTTAAAATAATAAGCTCCCAGCGTACAATTATCGGAAATGCGTACCTTCTCGCGTACCTCCACAACCTTTCCGGCATCATCAAGTTTTGCAAAACTCCAATGGTCGCCGTCCGCGTGGAAACACGGAATAAATCCGTCTCCCGCAATCTGGTCATCTTTCATTTCATATGCTTCCACATAAGTATCAATGTTATAAATCATAAGAGCAGACTCCGGATCCCACGCATCTTTTGCAAGCATTGCCGTTGTCGCCTGACCATCCGTCAGATAATCGATTCCGATAACCGTCACGTTTGTAATTCCGATCTTTTTACATGTATTACGGATGAAATCCTCCGCTTCATCCTCCTTACGTACCACAAAAATATAATCATTCTCCGGATTCTCAAACCCCTTCAAACTCTCCATGGACCACTCAAAAAGTGTTTTTCCGTGTGCTTCGATCTGATACTTCGGAACTGTATATCCTGCTTTTCTAAATCTGGAACCAAGTCCCGCCATTGTAATCAAAACTGTAAGTTTCATATATTTACCTCCATACTTTTACCTTTATCTGCGCCCTCTGCTGTTCTATTTATTAAATCCTCTTTTAAGTTATTTAACTTATACAGATATTTCCCCGTCATGAGCCATGAGAGATGCTCCGAATACACCATCCAGATTCATCAGCTCTTTCAACAATTCCTGTTCTTTGTCCGTCTTGATATCCCAAATCATATCAAGACTGTCCTTACTCACATTGCGGGATTTTACCTTATTGCGCTTTGCATACTTTGCAACCGTTTCTCTGATTTTCTGCTCATCTTCAATACTTTTCGCATTAACAATCAGAAGAACGCTTGCTTTTCCCACCGGTGTAAGCTCAAGTACAAAGAGCCCGATCGTTATAACAAGAGAAGACAGAATGGCAATCTTGTACATTTCCGCGCCGCAGATAATACCGGAACTGATAGACCAGAACAAAAAAATCAAATCCATCGGATCCTTAATTGCCGTACGGAAGCGGACAATAGAAAGAGCACCGACCATACCCAGTGAAATTACAAGATTCGACTGCATTGCAAGAATAATGCTTGCCGTAATCACAGAAATCAGTGCCAGTGATATATTAAATGTCTTAGAATAGTAATTCTTCTTTGCCGCCACATAATATACAACAAAAATGTAAAGTGCAATCAGGCAAGTCACGGTAAGGGTAACAAGAATTCTCGCAGTTGTGATATCACTTCCGCTAAAACCGTCTAAAAATGATTTTTTAAAAATATCCGAGAATGTGTTCATATTTTTTTCCTCTTTCTGCACAAATAATATTTTGAAAACGTTGTCTGTCTCAAATGTCCGATATCGAGTCGGGACTTAATATACGCCGGCAAATACTCATCATACTTTACTTCCATCAGATGAATTCCCGTCGGCAGAATCGGTTCTTTCATCAGATCCTGTTCAAAAAACCGGGAATAATCCGTAGAAGCCGCAATATTCCGGTCAAATGTCACTCTGACATTTCCCCGCGGATCCACATAAGGAACGCGGTCATAAACGACCATAACCTTCGGCTGCATATGTCTCGTCTTCATAAGAATCAGAAATTGTTTTAAAAGTTCAGGATAACTCTCAAACATCTCCGCATCCATGGAGAGCAGCTTTCCTGCAATCAGGATCTCCGCCTGCTCCCGGGTCAGCGGCACGGAATACTTGCGTGTCATTCCGTTTTGCTTGACCTTTTTTTCAAGGCGTATACTTGCATCGGATGCATTATATATGCGAATCCGGTATTTTGCCCTCGGATCTGTTCCTGCCTCGTTCTGCGTATAACACGTGTCCGCAATGTCATCAAAATAAATACTGCGGATATGATAATACCCCTGTTCCGTCACGTGGGAATCCTTCCGCATAACTCCCCCAATGCGGGCACGCAGCAGGACAATATCCTTCTCATCTATCTGAAATTTGTATTCATGTCTGCTTTTTTTCATATCCGACCGCTTTCCGTCTCTGTCTCTGTCCGTGACGGCTTTCGCACGCCACTGCCGTTTTACAGATTCTCTACATAGTTATCGAGAAACTCCAGTCTTTGCTTTGCAAACTCCTTCATAAACGAAATATCCGGATCTGCATTTCCTTCCGGCCAGCGTTGCATCTCACGCTGCATGGCTCCCGAATCCACCAACTGTGTCATCAGCGCATCCATGCGGCCGCAGATACTCTCCGTTGCAAAGGTCTCGTTCCTCCACAACTGCCATTTATTCCGGACAAGATTCCGAGAGCCGTCCACATCCAGCTCCACCAGGCGAAGCCCCGGCTGAAACGCTATAATTGTGCGCAGTTCTTTCATCGTTTCCGTGCAATAATATGGATTATCCGCATACAGCGCCCCGAAACAGATATTCATATCCCACGGAATAAAATAACCGTAAGCTTCTCCGTCTTTACTTCGCGACACATAATATACGTTTTTATTTTCATTATCAAATCCGGCAATTGCCTGAAAAAAGAGCCAATTGTCCAAAATATTGGAAACATCCGCCAAATCCCCGATCTGTGCGGAAAAAACTTCATCCTCCGCCTCTATACAGGCAGCCAGATTGCGAAGCGGCTCCCACTCTTCTTCATTGCCCAGGATTCTATCCCCCTTCAGATAAAACCCTCCACGGTAATCCTGCTGATTAGGATCGGGTAAATCCCCCACAAAATCCTGCTCCAACCACGATGCCGAATATTTCTTCTTATAAATGCGCTCGACTACATCGGCCCCCGCCGCTGTCTGTGATGAAACACTGTCCATTCCCAGCTGCTTGCGGTCGACCGGATGCGTAAGCAGATACAGTCCCGCATATCCTCCGTTAATAAGCACCTCAACGTACTCTCCGGTAACACCGAAACTCTTTCCGTATGGATTTTCCTTTGCTCCGACTTCGTGCCAAAGCTCCATGGCAAGCTTATCACGAATCCTTGAATTATCCGCATATAAACTGTTTAATATCCAGTCATCATCTTCCCGGATGCCAAGCAGATTTTTATTTTCTTTTTTATAACTGCCGTCGTCTGTCCGTTCCTTTAACTTTAGGCGGAGACTTTTTTTCTCATAATTTAAACTGGTATTTCCGCGAAGGGTACTTGTCGTAAGACAGCTTGTCACCCAATTACCGGAATGGGACGTATCATACAGCGACATCTCAAACAAAGGCTCACCATTTTCCGTCACCTGCTCCGTTCCCCAAAAGCTAAGTACAGGAAGTCCCGTCAAAAGCAGATTGTACTTTGCATAACCGCTTTCGGATACCGCATAGAATGGTATTGCCCTGTTTTGAGAAAGCAAAGAAAGCTTGTCTTCCTTTGTAAAATCCTCCGAAAACAGAATCTCCGCGCCCCCTGTTGCCTCAAAGCTTCCCTTTTCCCACTCTGTATTCTCCATAGACACAGGCAGGAAAAAAGTTTTGCCGGCAGAATCATAGGCAAGTGCTTCTCCGGCAAATTTCAGTTCAAATTCCATTGGTTCTGACTGCATAACCGGCATTTCTTCAATTTTTTGAGCCCTGTCTGCGCTGATCACCCGTATATTCATTCTGTTTTCTTCTATAAACAGACTACATACCAGGCTTACAATCAGCAGCCCCGCTCCGCTAAGTGCAAGCAGCCATTTTCTCATTTTTTACTCCTCTGTGCAACGACTTCCCCTGCAAAGTGCGTCCATCTCATCCACGGTACAGGAAAGGAACTCGTTGGGACGGATTGTGCGGTCATCCACATAAAAACCCTTATGACCCGGCCACGGTTTTCCGTATACGATTTCATCATACGGAATATCCCATTTGTCCAGCCACTGCAACAACACTTTTGCAGTATTGGCATTGATCATTCCGATATTTCCGTTATAACTGTTCATATTACGTGATGTAAAAAGAACAATCTTTGCTCCCCCATCTTTATATTCACGAATTTTGGAAACCATTTCCGGAAACGGCACCAAATCGATATATTCCTGGTCTTTTCGTTTAATCGGACAGATCGTTCCGTCGATATCAAAGCAAAATGTTAACTCTTTGTACATTCTTCTATCTCCTCTAAAATGCGAATTGCGTTTAATATAAAGCCGAATACCTTACCCGGCTGATCCATATGATATGGCAGCATGGAAAGGAATAAACTCGCCTCATATAAACGTACTTTTGTATAACTGTAACCGTTTTTCTCCAGATATCCCTTGAAAACATCCATATACGGCTGCGGATCCGTGTCAACGGAAAGACGGATTTTCATATCCCTGTCCATTGTAATCTGATACAGACCGCTGTTAAAGAAATCATAGCAACCGCAGATGGAATGGGACAACTTGGCAAGGTCGTAATACGGATCCGTATAAAGATCCTCCTCCACAAGCGCTCCCTTAGGGTCAATGAGCTTTAACAGGTTTGCCTCCCTGCTGTATAAAATATTGGAAAAGCAGAGGTCCCCGTGACCGACTGCAAGCTTTTTCTCTTTTTCAGGATATGCTTTTGTCACCTTATCGTACAAACGGATATAATGCTCCACAATCTGATCAATATTGTCGTAATCCGTTCCCATACCGATCAGAGCATCAAACTGTGCATACTGCGGAAGCTTTTTCAAGTCTGCCATACGCTCCTGCAGTTTGGTAAGATAAAGTTCTGTTGCAACTTCCGCCGCCTTCTTCTCATCCACTGATATAGTTTTACGAAGCTTTACAAAATAAAACAGCTTATCCAAAATATCCGCCAGTTCATCGGTACTGACTGCCCCATGGACAAATCTTATGGCAATATCCGTCATATGAAAACGCTCCATTGTATAAGAAGCACCGTCTTTATCTTCCTTGTAATCATAAGGCATTACAAACCACATCTTCATATTTTCCGGCAAAAGGTAGTAGAAATTATATTCCGATTTAATTTTCTCTATCTTGGTGGATCGTTTTGTCACCGTATATTCATCACCTGCAAGGGCATTGAAAAATCTTGCATCAAATCCGCTGGTAATGAACGCCAGAAAATTCCCCAACCGGGACAAATCCATAAATGCTTCTGTTTCAATCCGGTCTCCCGTCACTTTTCTGCTCTGCAGAAGTTCCATCTGACCAAGGCATCCTTTTACGTCCGGTATAAGAACTGCCGCAGGTTTTTCCCCGCAAACAGCAACATACTGCCCGTTAATATAACACGCTTTCGTCAGCAGATTTTGGAATTCCTTCGTATCCGCCAATCCGTAATTAGAGTAAAGATAAACAACCGAAGTGTTTTCAGGATCGTTCGTTGCAGAAATTAAATCTTTTTTTAATTTTTCTCCATCATTTCCATCTGACAGGAAAAGCATCGAAAGAACCGATTTGTTCTTTGCAATCTCTTCCTTCATACGATTCTTCAATGTAACTCTTTTAAAAATCGTCTCTCCGTATGTCTTATCACCGGTGATGGTACGTATTTCTTTCCCCGGTTTAAAACTGTCATCATAAACAACGATTATTTTTTTCATCTTCTACCCCTTCTTCCTCTCAGGCACAGTGCAACCACATAACCGATTACGGTCAGTACCAAAAATGCAAATGCCGTCGTTCCTGTATAGATCGTCAAAATCTGACTGTTTCCGTTCATAAAGATCGCTTCTATGTAGGAAGCAAAATCACCGAATCCGAATTGAAGGCCTTTAAAGGATGCAAGAGCCTTGAGGGCTACAACTTCACTTATCCAGCCCATAAGTGATGCTGCAACAATAAGTGCGTATCTTCCTGAAATCAGGTCTTTCGCAAAATCATACCACTTCTTTACAACATCCAGGCTTTTCAGCGCTGCCAAAGAGCGGGACGAAGATTTTTTCATAATAAGATACCGGTTTAAGTACGTATAACTTGAGGGAACTGCCAGATACAAAAGTGCAACAATGACAATAATTGCCAAAAATACTACTGTAATCACAGACAACTGTCCACGAAAAAACAGATCAAACGGCAAAAGCAGCATAAACAGCGCAACCGTGTCAAAATAACGGTCTACCAATACACTGAGAAGTCCTACCTGCCAAACTCTTGTCTCACGTGCAATTTCCTCCACACGGTACACTTCCCCCAGTTTAAACGGGATTATTAAATTAATAAAAGTTGTCCTGAAATACAGTAAAATAAAGCGTCCGAATGAAATCTTATGCTCCATGAGCACCAGATACAATCTGGCCATTTTAAATAAATGTACTGCCATAAATCCAAGAACAATCACTATCGTCCACAAAACCATTGAAAACACCTGTTATTCTTCAATCTCTGTTATCTGCTGACAGGTATATCCCTCGCGGGATACCTCTCTGTATTCCTGTTTGATTACTTCTTTGTTAAACATATATGAAAATGCCATTTTCAAAACGTTGATCGCCTGATTCATCATCTTCACATTGGAAACCTGATCATCCTCTCTCCATGATACCGGGTAGAAAATGATATCATGTTTATAGTAATGGGAGGCAAGAATCATCACGTAATTGAACATGAGATTGTCCGGAAACTTTTCAAAAAATCTGTCTTTGAGCATTTCCGTGCTGTACATATTCAATCCGCTTCCCAAATCAAAAATTCTCTGTCTCGTAATAAACGCAAAAATGAAATTATATACCACATTTCCGAAGGTACGGAATGTAGAATATCCCTCCAGGCGTGAGCCTCTCATAAATCGCGCACCGAGCACACAGTCATGCTTTTGATAGATTTTCTTTTCCAACATCGGAATAAAATCGTGGATATCTCCCTGATCATCACCATGCAGCATGCACACATAATCATATCCGTGATCCACCGCATATCCGAATGCCATTTTCTGCGAACCGCCGAGACCGTAATTATCATCATTTCTCATAAGTTTCACAGGAAGGGACGGATTTTCTTTTAAATAATCCAGTACCGCCTTTTCCGTTTGGTCCGTACTTCTGTTGTTTACAACAAGAATTTCCTCAAAATACGGCAATACTTCCTCATCAAGCTGTGCAAGTACACGCACTATCTGTTTTTCGCAGTTATATGCCGGGATAAATAACATCATTTTCTTGTCCATACTTTAATCCTCTTTTTGTTCCAAAAACTTTTTACGTGTAACAAAATTGTAAATCATTACAATACCCGTTGCAAAGATTTTTGCACCGGCTGTCGCCAGCGTCGGAGAAATAAATCCTTTCAGCCATAGCCAATTCTCGTAAATCACATCAATGGATACTATAATGATTACTTCATGAATCCCAAGTCCGATAAGACTGAGAATCGTGAAAATAATAAACTCTTTCTTCCGGTCCATTTCCTCTTTGCGCACGAACACATATTTCATGGAAAGAAGATAGTTGATAATCACGGAAATCGTAAAACCGAAAAAGGCACCGACCAGCGCTGCTGTTCCTGTTTCCATCCCTGCCTGCGAGCGAAGCAGGGTAGAAACAACCATTGTAATAATAAAATCAATGAAAAAACAAACAACACCGACTACGCCGAATTTCATAATTTGTTCCATCAGTTTGTTCATGAAAGATAACTCTCCTTCTTTTATACTTCCGGAATGGACGCGATGAGCGCTTCTTTCAACGCTTCAAGTTTTGCATCCGCATCCGCAAGGGATTCTCCCTTGATACCCATATAGAACTTAATCTTAGGCTCTGTTCCGGAAGGACGTGCACAGCACCATGAATCATTTTCAAGATCAAAATAAAGTACATTTGACTTCGGAAGTCCTGTCTCTGACTTCTCGCCGGTTGCCATATCTGTCACAACATTCACATCATAGTCACGCACTTTAAGAACTTTAAGTCCTGCAAGCTCTTTCATCGGATTTGCACGGAGTGCCGCCATGATATCCTTAATTGCCTGCGCTCCTGTCACACCTTTCATTGTGATTGTGTGAAGTCCTTCTTTAAAGTATCCGTATTCTTCATATACTTTAATCATCTGATCCCAAAGGGTAATGCCGTTCTTCTTGCAGTAAGCAGCCACCTCACAGAGACACATAACGGCAACGATTGCATCTTTGTCACGGGCATGTGTTCCCGCAAGACATCCGTAACTTTCCTCAAGACCGAATACATAGTTGTATGTGTTGTTCTCCTCGAACCACTTAATCTGCTCTCCGATATATTTAAATCCCGTAAGAACCTCAATCTGTTTTACATCGTATGCTTTTGTAATCACATCGGACATGTTTGTTGTCACGATTGTTTTCACAAGCGCAGGGTTTGCAGGCATTGTACCGGTTGCTTTTTTCTCACGCAGGAGATACTCTGCAATAAGCATACCCGACATATTTCCCGTAAACGGAACATATTCACCGCTCTTTGTATCAAGAGCATACACACCGAGACGGTCCGCGTCCGGATCTGTTGCAAGAATAATGTCTGCTCCGACTTCTTTTGCCAACTTGATGGCAAGCTCGAAGGCTGCCGGATCTTCCGGATTCGGATATGCAAGTGTTGTGAAATTCGGGTCCGGCATTTCCTGCTCTTTTACAACATAGACATTCTTGAATCCAAGTTCGGAAAGAATGCGTTTTACCGGAACAAGACCTGTTCCGTTAAAAGGCGAATACACAATCTTAAGCTCATCCGATACTTCATCGATAATGTCCTGATGAACAATCTGCTTTTTAAGCTCTACCATATATGCATCGTCGATCTCTTTTCCGATGATGGTAAGAAGACCATCTGCTTTTGCTTTCTCCTCATCCATCGTCTTAACTGTATGATAATCTGTTACTGCTTTAACTTCTTCGATAATTTCCACATCTTTCGGAGATGTCACCTGAGCTCCGTCTGCCCAATACACTTTGTATCCGTTGTACTCCGGCGGATTGTGGCTGGCTGTCACAACGATACCTGCTGTACATCCAAGCTTGCGCACGGCAAAAGAAAGTTCCGGTGTCGGGCGAAGTGCATCAAACAAATACGCTTTGATTCCGTTAGCGCAAAGACAAAGCGCTGCCTCTTTTGCAAATTCCGGCGAAAAACGTCTGGAATCATATGCAATTGCAACACCCATATCGGCACTGCCCTGTTTTAAAATATAATTTGCAAGACCCTGTGTTGCTTTACGAACTGTATAAAAATTCATACGGTTTGTTCCCGCTCCGATAACTCCGCGAAGACCGCCGGTACCAAACTCAAGATCCTTATAAAATCTGTCTTCCACTTCTTCTGCATTATCCGCAATGGCGAGAAGCTCATTTTTGGTCTCCTGATCAAAATAGTCATCCTGTAACCAAAATTCAAACATTTCTTTGTAGCTCATCTTTTCATATCCTCCTATTTCTAAGCATGATTGCATAGTTACATATTTATTTCTTTGCCCGCTTCCAATTTACGGTGAAATCGGAATGATCCAGAGAAAAGTTCGGGTTATAATACGGATCTCCTTTGGAAAGAACGCTCTCCCACTTTGCTTTAAACCGGTCGGATTCCTGCTGATAACGGATAGCTCTCGCATCATCTTTATCTGATCCCCGGGACTTGGATTCAAAGTGGTACAGTTCCGCAAACGGTGTAAATATATTCAAGAGACCTTTTTCTCTGACTTTCAGGCAGAAGTCCACGTCGTTAAGTGCCACCGCAAACTCTTCATCCAGCCCTCCGATCTCCTCATAAAGGGATTTCTTCACAAGCATACATGCACCTGTAACTGCCGTGACATTCTGTGCATAACACAGTTTACCCATGTATCCTACATTTGCCTCAGGAATCCGGTAATGGGTATGTCCTGCCGTGCGATGTGCTCCGAGACCGATAACAATTCCCGCATGCTGGATTGTGCGGTCATCATAGTATAGTTTTGCTCCCACAACACCGACATCCTCACGCAGACCGTACATCAAAAGCTCTTCTATCCAACTCGGTGTAATCACCTGTGTATCATTGTTAAGGAGAAGCACATACTCTCCGGTTGCATTTGAAACACCGAGATTGTTTATCTTAGAGTAATTAAACGGTCCTTTGTATTCCACCACACGGACTTTCGGATGTTTGCTGATTTCCTCATAATATGTGCGGATCTCCTGTGTCTCGCTGTTATTTTCCACAACAATAATCTCATAATTGTCATAGGTGGACTCGTTGATAATCGATTCCACGCATCGGGAAAGATCTTCCACATGATCCTTGTTGGCAATGACAATCGATACCTTCGGGCGCGCAGTAATCGAATAACGGATGCGGAAGATTGTCGCAAACGCACGCGTACTCTCAATCTCAAATCCGCTGTATCCGAAACTTTTTAAATGTTCTGCAATGGCTCCCTTCGCTGCATCAATGGCATATGTCTTGGCATCGATGCCGGATGCAACACTTCCCTTATGGGAACGCCAATAGTATAAAATCTTCGGAACATGCACGATGCACTTCGCCTTTTGTGTCAGGCGCAGAATCATATCATGATCCTGACTGCCGTCAAACTGACTGCGGAACAGTTCCCCATCCGCCAAAAGTTCCTTTGCAAATACGCTGAAATGGCAGATGTAATTGTTTGCCCGCAGATTGTCCGGCGCAAAATCCGGTTTGAAATGCAGGGTAATCATGTTATTGATACTTCCGCCCTTAAACGTAGCCTCATCACAATAGATATAATCTGCATTCTGCTGACAGATTACTTTCATATATTCGTACAAAACACTCGGATGTAAAAGATCATCATGGTCAAACAGCGCGATATAATCACCGGTTGCCATCTCATAGCACCGGTTTGTATTGCCTGAAATCCCTTCGTTCTTTTCTAATTTCTTATAAACGATACGGGCATCTCCCTCGCAATACTTTTGACAGATTTCTCCCACGAATGCATGGGCATCATCCGAGCCGTCCGCCAGACAGAGCTCCCATCCTCCGTAGGTCTGTGCCTGCACCGAATCAATCATCTCCCGCAGAAACTTCTCCGGTGTATTATAAAGCGGCACAAGGATACTGATCTTGATGTCTTTATCAAACTTTGTCTCCTCCTGCTCCTTGCGCTCAGCCACACTCGGAAAACTTCCGGTACCATGGATTTTAATCGCTTTCTTTTCGCGGTATTTGTTAACAAGCTTTCTGGCGATCCCTTTAGGGTTTCCGTGGCATAAAATGCGGTTCTTTGTGGCAATAAAGAAATTGATTACAACACGAAACGGCTTTGCAAGTTTCCAAAAGACGGATCCTTTGATTTTGTTCAGTTTCCGGTTAAGATCCTCAACTTCCCTTCTGCTGTCTGCCAGTCGATACGTCAGTTTTTCATTTTTCTCTTTTTCTCTCTCATACAGATCTTTATAATAGGCGACCATGTCTGTTTCAGTCGTCATTTTTTCCTCTGCCATAATTACTCCTCTTTGTTTCCTTTGAGCATGCGAAGCGGTTTTGTCACTTTCCAGCTGGCACTGTTTTTCAAATCGCGTATTTGCTGCTCTCTGTTGTCTATGATAAATTTCATATCTGAAATCGTCATCTTTATTTCACGGATTGCCGCTTCCGACATAGCTATCTCTTCCACACTGATTTCAGCCTCTATATCTTCTCCGGTCATTCCCTTCACGGTAAGCTGCGGAAGTTCATTTTCATACAGATACAAAAGGCCTCCCAAATGCATACCGTTAGACGCTGCCGAAAGTCCGACATGGGTTCCGTGGCGGTCAGCCATCGCTCCGATCCTGAGCACCTTCGCCCCTGTCTTTTCACCGGATGTATCAAATCCCGTAAGCTCGACACAAAACTCCGTTGGCTTAGCCGGTAATTTGTATACATAAGTCCCCTCCTGTGAGCGGCTCGCATGAATGCATTTTCTTTCCCCTTCCGGAGAAACCAATGCAATATCTCTTCCTTCCAATGCAGAAAGCTGCGCCGCAAGCTCTTTTGAGGTAAGCACCGGTTTCCCTTCCACATCAAAACTGTTGCAGAGCACTTTTGCCCCCTGCTGCACGTAGTGCTGGAAATTGGTCTCCATGGAGAGGAAGATGTCTTTTAACTCCTCTGTAATCCCGACTTTTTCATACAAGTCGCAAAACATCTCCGTTTCTCCCAGTTCACGGTTTTTTGCCTCCAGATAAAAATACAGAAAACGGAACACAAGAAACTCTACCGGAACCGGAAAATCAAATGTCCATTCGTAATCAATCACGACTGCCTTCTCCGAAAGCAGTATATTCTGGGGAACAAGATCAATATCAGTCACTCCAAATGTCTTCCATCCGTACTGCTGCGTCTCTCCGATCTCTCCGAAAATCTCCGTGAACGCATCCGATGCCTCAAATGGCATGAGTTTTTTGCTCTCTTTCAGGCTATTGCAAAAGGAAAGAAGCACTTCGGCTACTTCTGCCGTTCTCCCGACTTTTTGCATGTCGTCCAGCTTCTGTTCCAGACTTTTTCCTTTTACATACGAAAAATGAAGTTCTCCCTCTTCCTGATTTACATCCGTAATCTCATTTACGGTACATTCTTTTCCGAAGAGTGTTATACCTTCCAGACACTCTTCCAAAGCAGCTGACAACCGTTTCATTTTAAGCACATGCGCCCCGGCTTCACCGGTCACTGCCCTCTTTGAAACATAACTGTCATACAAATCTGTACGAATCTGCAAATCCATGCGTCTTTCATTTGAAAATCTTGTATAATTCGGAAAATCATTCAGCGGTTGCGGCGAAACCACAAGCATATATGCATGGGCCAGATACCGGTACATACCATCCGATACCACTCGGTCCGTCACTTCACACTCAATAAATACTTCCATACAGACATAATCAAAATTGTAAAAATTGTCATCGCATTCCCTGCTGCCCGGAAGACGTTTGTCCGAGAAAAAAGTAACCGGAAATTCCACGGAAGGATACGGATAATACCATCTGTGATAAAGCTCTCTGTTTTTTGAAAGCTCTTTTAACTGTTCGGAAAGGAAAGAATATCCGATTCCTTTGCCCATCGTATCTGCTTTTCCCTGGGCAAACGCATGAATACTGTGAGGATTGTCAAAGAAAACCACAAGCTTACCGTTTTCCTTAAGCCTGTCAAAAAGCTTTTGCATGGAAAACGCCTCATCCTGCGCGGCAATGGGATTCCAGAAAATATAGTCGTATGCTGCGCCGTAAGAAAGGTCCGATACATGTTCGGAAGAAACATCCCAAACAACATCCGTATCTGCTATATGAAAAAAACGCTTTAAATTTCCGACACGGTTTGTCCGCATACTTTCCTCCTTTTCTCCGGCAAAACCTTTTATTAAATCTCTTCCACAGTAATCTGTGTATTCATATCAAAGAATCCGACAGTATTTTTGTCCGAAACGACAGAAATACTGACCAGATCATATAGTCTGTGATATACTTTAAACTCATCGCCGGCATAACCGGTACATCCCAGGGAAATCAAGTAATCTCCTCCCTGCAAATCCATCTGCTGACGGTAAGTCACAATGCGTTGCTGTCCTTTTTCACACACCCCGGTCTCCACCCGTTCAAACATGGTGTTTGTTCCGGTAATGTCAGTTCCCTTTTTATCTTTAATCGTAAAGGTGAAAATCGGATCTTTTACCGTCTCGTTGAAATAAAGCTTCGCTTTTACTTCAAACATCGAGCCTTTCTGGATGATATTGCTGAATGCGCCGTACTCATCCACCACAGCAAAGTCAATGATCTCTGCCTGCCGCTCGCCGTAGTCGAGCACGTCATCGTTGATTGTGTAATTATTTTTCCACGCACCAGGCTCTCCCTTCTCCGTTGTCAGCCTGCTCTTGCCCGAAACATCTTCAAGGGTATTCACATCAAGCTGATTTACAAGAAGCTTTTTATACATATTGATCATATCTTTCGGGTTACCTTCTGCCAACTTTACACCCTGGTTGAGCAAAATAACCCGGTCACAATACTTTGCAATGCTGGAAAGATCATGACTGACAAAAAGAATGGTCTTACCCATTTCTTTGAACTCTTCAAACTTGTGAAAGCACTTCATCTGGAAAAAGACATCTCCGACGGAAAGCGCTTCATCTACAATTAAAATCTCCGGTTCAATATTGATTGCTACCGCAAATGCAAGCCGCACAAACATACCGGAACTGTATGTCTTGACCGGCTGATGGACAAAATCCCCGATATCCGCAAAATCAAGTATATCCTGAAGCTTTGCATCAATCTCTTCCTGGGAAAAACCGATCATCGTACCGTTCAAGTAGATATTCTCAATACCGGTATACTCCATATTAAAACCGGCACCGAGCTCAAGCAGTGCTGAAATACGCCCGTCCACCTGAAGGTCTCCGCTTGTTTTGTTCAGTACTCCTGTAATAATCTTTAAAACCGTTGATTTTCCGGAACCGTTAGTTCCGATAATACCGACGCTTTCCCCGCGCCGTACATCGAAGCTGACATTTTTCAATGCATAATGCTCTTTGTACTTTTTTCCACGGGAAAGTCCGAGAGACTCTTTCAGTCTGTCTGACGGTTTATCGTAGAGCTTATATATTTTATTCAGTTCGGAAACCCGGATAACTACCGGAGACTCCGTTGTATTTGCATTTTTTTCCATGTTATTTCCTTCTATTTTGGGATATTTCGTGCCTGCGGCAAAACATAAACCGCTGCACGAAGGCTTAAACAAATATAATATTACAGTACATCCGCAAAATGCGGTTTCAAGCGTTTGAACACCACGGTTCCGAAAGCAAACAGTAAAAGTGTCACCACCCAGAAATAAAGAGTGAGCTGCCAATCTTCAAAAAACCACGTTTGTCCAAACAGGGACTGACGATAACCATTTACAATATAGTAAAGGGGATTGAGCTTAAAAACCGTTTCAAACACAGTCCCTTCCACACGGGTGACAGACCACATAATCGGCGTCGCCCACATACCAATCTGAAGTGCAATGGCCACAATCTGTGAGAGATCCCGGAAAAAGATCACGACGGAACAGAACGTGTAACTGAGCGCCAGCACCAATATAAACATACAAAAACTATAATATACCATCTGGAACAGATATGGTGTGAATCCATAACCGTATATGAAATAAATCACCAACAATACCGCCACAAAGAACACATGTATAAAGCAGGCGGCAATGATTTTGATCAGCGGCAAAATACTAATCTTGAAAACAACCTTTTTTACAAGATAGTTGTACTCCAAAAGCGCATTGGTTGACTGCGTCACCGCCTCCGAAAAGAAAAACCAAGGCACGAGTCCGCTTGTGAGATAAACAACAAACGGAACTTCCACTCCTGACTTAAACATCTCTGCCTTTGCACTGAAACCTTTTTCAAAAACAAGCCAATATACAAGAATCGTAATAACCGGTTGTACAAACGCCCAAATGATACCCAGGTAGGAGCCTGCGTATCTTGTTTTAAAATCATTTTTGGAAAGTTTCCAAATCAGTCTTCGATTGTTCCACAGTTCTTTCGGAAGTGAAAAGAACTTATTCAAAAATGCTGCCATTTCTTTTTCTCCTGAAAAACACTCATTTGAGCGCAAACATACTTATTTATCATACCATATATCACATGAAATATCAAATTTTCACAGAGGATCAGCGAAATTTCACATAACGCTTTTTTGAGGAAAAAGAGATAACCTCTGCCCCGAGACGCTCCATAAGCTCCACATAATGAGGTGTGGAATAGTAACCGGTCTCTCCGGTTTCTCTATTTTTGTTTTCCATCAGCCAATCCGGCGCCGGGAAAAATGCTTTCTTCGGCGCAATGGCTTCATAGAAATAATCAGGATAAGAGCCGTTTCCGTGATGGGACATCTGTACCGCCCAGGACTTTACATCGTCCGGATAGTTTGCAAGTATCTCATCGGCAATCAGTCTTCCTATCTCACTTCCCTGCGACGGGTCTGTCACCTCCGACGCTATCTTCTCTGTATTATCTGCAGTATCTGCAAGGAACAGTACGCTTCTCTTCTTTCCGCTGAGTTTAAATACCATAGATCCGTCATTTAAAATATTGTCACTGTTTTCAACCACTGTGCGGTTACACGTATGCAGTACTTTCATATGAAGACCTATAACATCCAGCTCATCTCCCGCCTTTAAAACGCGGACATTATCATGTTTCTCCAAGCCCATTTGCAAATATGCGACCATATCCGAGCGGCTGTCCTTCTCCGACATTACCTGCTCGTAATCCATATCACCAATCAGGATTTCTTTGATTTTAATTTGCGATTCGTGCCATCCTGCCTCAAGGACAGATGCCAGCACGCCCGCATGATCGTCATGGGCATGGGTAATAATCCACGCATCAACAACGCCGCCGTACTCTTGAATCTGTTCCACAAGAGACAAACTCTGCCATGCACGTCCACCGTCAATCACAATCAACTTACCTTTGCTGTTTCGGATGGTATAACTCATACACTGGTATCCTTCTACATCCGCATACTGCTTCATATAGAACACCAGCGGTTCCATATATTTATAAACCCTGTATTTCTCCGTCTGACCGATCAGCGTAATATTATGCTTATCCACATCGCCGGTCAACTGCTGCCAGTCACCGAGTACAAAATATTCAAAGTTTTGTTTTTTCATTGCGCTCACAAGCGTGGAAACAGGAACCTCACTGTTATTCAAAGTCATAAGCTTAGCAAGTTTTTTATAACTTTTACCGTAATAACTACCGAAGTCTTTACGGACATACCACAGCACAATATTGGCATTGTACATACGGATATCTTCGTTGATCGGCTCCGGTACAACAGCCCTCGGGGATTCTATTCCCATGCGGTTCGGCTCAACTTCAGCATCTTCGTCAAGTCCTTCAAAATCCCTCATAATAATTTCGCTGACTTCTATTGCCTCGGCGCTGATTTTCTCTATACTGTCCGCCTTCGTGTACTCCGTTTCGGTAAACACACTTTTTCCCCCGAGAAGAAGCACTATAAGGCATAGCAACATCAGTTTATTTTTGTTCTGCACAATGACAGCAAAGGTAAAAGCAACAAACATAGGTGTCATAAGCAGCCAAAAAAACCGCTCGTACACATTCATATTTCCGCTGCGATCAATCACATATAGAGAAAGCGGATTCATCATTCCGATCACCGCAACAAGAATATATGTCGTAAAAAACCGTATTTGTACACTTTTCTCTTTTTTCAGGCACCAAAATAATATCGCGCACGCAAAAAAGATACCGATTGTACCTATCCCCAAATATTCATTTGTTTTCAGTTCTAATCCACGAAGCAGCTCCACTGACAGTCTCCTCTATCCCATGATCAAATATACAAAAAGCAATCCCATCGGCAGACAGCTAATCACCGCCCACGGAATCACCCGCAAACTTTTATGCACCAGACACGATGCAATTGTCAGACAGGCAACCATAAACATCCCCAGATACAACCCGGTTTCTCCCATAAACGAAACCGCCAAAAGGCCGCACGACACGAGAAACCACAGCAGCATTTTGTGATGAAACGATACCTGTTTCCCTTTCGAACTTTTGCGCAACGCCATTTCTCCGAAAATCCACAAAAACGGAACTCCCAAAGCAACAAACAACGCCTTCCCCTGCCACAATCTCGTCACAAGAAAATTTTCCGGACTGTAAATATAATAATTTCCGATCATATGCAGCAATGCCAGACAAAAAAGAAACTTACCGTTTAATCTTTCAAATCCTTCTTTTTCCAAAAACCTTTTTCCTATCTCATAAAACAATGCATAAGCAAGCGGCATATAAAAAAGCGGAAAGAAATTGTGTGTGATCACCAAATGATGAAGCCCTCCGGAGAGCAACGATAAAGACGCCTGATAAATCGGAAGACCCGACAGCATATATCTGGAACTGATTTCTATATTCATCCGCCCGATATACGCGTTATATTCAAGCAGATAATCATATGCCAGACTCATGGAAGAAAGTCCGGAATAAAACGCGTCATCTTCATCCGGTGTTGCCAAAAACAAAACAGCTGCCATCTGCACGGCAATCAGTACAAACGCCGCAATCATATACCGATCCGGCTTTTTGACACGACCAAAGCAAAATCCAACCCGCATTCTCTCTCTGATCCACAATACCAATCCCGCCAGCGCAAGCACCATAACAATCGCACAATAAACGTATGTGACCATTCTGAATCCTTTATCCGCAAGCTGCATTCCTATCAGCACCACTTCGTATATTGCATAGGAAACCATCAAACCCGCCGCAGTTTTAAGCACTACACCCGTTTTCTCACTCTTGTCAAATCCTGCCAAAACCAGCTGCCCGACTAAATACGGAATCAAACACATATGAAAAAAAACAGCACATATTTGCAACAACATCTTAATATATCCTTCTCCTTACTCCGGCTTAAAAAAGACAACGCTCTTTTCTGTATGTCCGACCGCTTCATAGTTATATTCTTCAAAAATTTCTGTCATCTGCTCCAAAGTAAACGGATTTTCACTTTCCGCATTCATTTCCTGCGCTTCCGGACGATATACTACAACATAGTCACAATCCACTTCCGGATGTATATACGGCAGGCCTGCAATAGCATAAGCAAAATCCCGGTTTCTGTCCGCATCATACTCTCTTTCGACATATTTCTGATACCCGTCATGCATTTCTCTTACACCGTCATCATACTTTTCAGGATTGGTTCGTATATCGTTTCGGTAAACCGGCTCAAGTTCCTCTTCATAGAAAACACTTTTTCGCATCAGCTCATCCATTCCCCAAAATGTTACCGCATCTTTCCCGCCATGCTCGCGGGCATGTGACAGCATCATTTCATAAACCTGTTTTTCTTCATCCGTAAACTCATACTTTATATTTGTCTGTGCAGATGCAGCACCTACAAAATCTCCCGCAAGCCCGAGCACAAAAACAACTCCTGCCATCAGATATGCAACACGCTTTTTATCCTGTTTGTGAAAATATAAGGCAACCGACGTCAAAGCGACTGCAATCACAGGAACCATCATCACAATATGCGAAAGTTCATAATAGGACGTCTCCAACCATGTAAACCGTGAAACCAAAAAAGAGTATACGGGCGTATTGAAAACAAGTACATAAGAAAGCAATCCATAACCTACAACGTAAAGGATTCTTCCCGCATACTGTTTTGCAGTCTTTCCATACTCGCACATTGCATAAAGAAGAATCAAAGCCGCAAGAAAGAGCACCCAATATTTATCTTCCAATCTCATATAATAAAATACAGCTACTTTCATCTTGCCTTTCTCCTTTCAAAAAACGAAAAGATCAAAGATCTGAGGATCAAAAGCAAAATCTCCG
Source organism: Lachnospiraceae bacterium (assembly GCA_017482005.1). Next base: position 228,328 of record JAFUOI010000003.1, on the reverse strand, counting down.
CCCCAAGGATAACACCGCCTACAGCAGGTCCTGCGGAAACTATCCCATGAATCAATACCAAAGGTAAATATAGCTCTTTTCCCCTTGTCAAAAAAACAATCAGTAAAAGCGGAATACATACATTAGAAAAAAACACCATTCCCTCATACGGATAATGGAGCAATCCATATGGCGGATTCATATACGCTTCATTTCCGAACAAAATCAAGAGCGCATAAAATACCAAAAAATATGCAATCGCATGCTTTTCTTTTCCGAAACACGCCGTTGCCAGCTGCGCCATGACACAAAAAACCACCAACAACATCACATACGGAACCGCATCAAACAACACCCGATATACACCAAGCCCAAACCAGTCACACAGGCATGCATAAAGCAGCGCCGGCTTATCCTGCACTTCTCCCATCTGTCCGCTGTCCAGTACCATAAGAACCTGTTCGGGAATCGAAAAACTGTCTGAAATATAAAAAGGATGGCTTGTATACAATAACGCAACCACGCCATATGCAACAGCGCACAACGTATCCCATCTCGACCATCCGGATATTTTTTCTTTCATTAATTCACACAAAAACATGCGGCACTTCCGTGATATTGCCATAACAACTACCGCACATAAAAACAGCACCACGCTCACTGACAGCATAGTCTTTTCAAAAAGGGGAAACGCTCCCCCAGCACGTAAAACAACAAAGGAGAGTACTCCGAACACCGCTCCGCATACCAGACATCCGTAAACATACACTTCACCAAGTGTCTTTTTTTCTGCTTTCGCCTTAACAGGTGTACACATAATGCTACCCACGAAAAAAGGATATGCAACCATTATACAAATCAGAAGCAAAGTTCTTACACTCTCCATACATGCACCTTTCTGCTGTTTTTTCTAGTAATCCATATAACTGACATTGTAATCAACCAAAGTGCTGATTCCGTCAATCTTTCCGGCAGATGTATACTGCCACATATCATATTCGCCTTCATAAGTAGGCTGAGCGGAATACTGCGCAAGCCACGTTGAATAGGAAGAAAGCTGCTCCGTATCCAGATTATTTTCAAGCCAGTGTTTGCTTGCATATACGCCGGCCGTGTATCCTGCATTTTCGATCGTCTCACAAAAAGCTCTGCAGACAGCGGTTCTTGTCTCTTTGTCAAGGCCGTCTGCACGACCGTTACCGCCCGCCCCTTCCGTATCAATAAAAATCGGATAGGAAAGCTTGTACTGCTTACCGAGCATGAGAACCATACTGGCTTCTTCCACCGCCTCTACCGGTGTAACTGCCTGTGTAAAAAAGTACAATCCGACGCGGACTCCCGCATCCGTTGCACCTTTAATATTTTTCGCAAAATACGGATCCTCAACCAAAGCTCCCGAAGCAGATCCGCGGTATCCGCAGCGGATAATTGCAAATTCCACTCCTGCTGCTTTTACCTTTTCCCAATCAATATCTTTATTCCATTTGGAAACATCAATACCGAAAACTGTCGCGCCATCTGAAAGCCGCCGGTTTGTCTCTGTTCCGTCCGCATCAATCTCCGCCTGATTAATCGCCGTATCTTCGACCGTCGGATCAATCTCATCCTCCGAAACAATCAGGAAGGAAATGTCATCCAGCACGGTATAGGATATCTCATCCGACACGGAAACCGTCACACCTTCTTCCGGAACATCATAATCCTCTAGCGGCCGCAAAGACACTTCATAGTCTCCGCTCTCCATATCCTCAAGATACAACATTCCGTCCTTATCCTCATCCAAAAATGTTTTTGGAATTTCTTTTCCGTCCAGACTTAACCGGAATCTAAACTGCTGTCCGGTAACCGGGTTACCTTCATGGTCCACAACATGTACACGGATATCTTTCTGCGTTGTAGACACAAGAAGCGAAAGCATGTCAGAATTATCTTCCTCCGGCTCTTCCTCCTTATCGAAAAACTCTTCATCCTGCACAAAAGCATACGGATCAGCGTACGGATCCAGTTCATATCTCTCATCAAAAGAAGAGACCGGCTGGTCTATGGAATTGTTCATCTGTGTCTCCGTCTGCACCGTTTGCGACGGTCTTTTTTTTCCCTTCTCATCCTGATTGACAAGCAAAACAAGACCGAGCACCAGGAAAACAATCACCGAGACACACGCAATTACCTGAAGTTTCAGTTTAGAGTCCATTTGCTACCTCAACAAGATATTTACCGTAATCGGTCTTCATAAGCGGCTTAGCAAGAGCAAGAAGCTGTTCTTTGTTGATAAAGCCTCTCTTGTATGCAATTTCTTCGACGCAAGAAATATACAATCCCTGTCTCTTCTGGAATGCCGCCACAAAATCCGCCGCATCAAGAAGGGAATCGTGATTTCCCGTATCCAGCCATGCAAATCCGCGGCCGAGGGTTTCCACACTTAAGGTTCCGCGGCGCAGATATTCATTGTTGATGCTTGTAATTTCAATCTCACCCCTGGCTGACGGCTTAACATTTGCCGCAATCTCCACCACATCATTGTCATAGAAATAAAGTCCCGGAACTGCATAATTGCTCTTCGGATGCTCCGGTTTTTCCTCGATGGACAATGCTTTACCGTTTTCATCAAACTCAACAACACCGTATTCCTTCGGATCTCTTACATAATAACCGAAGATTGTCGCACCGTTTTCTTTTTCGATGCGCTCTGCCGTCTGACGGAGAACCTTTGAAAAACTCTGCCCGTAAAAAATATTGTCACCAAGTACAAGTGCCACACTGTCATTTCCGATAAAATCCGCTCCGATAATAAACGCATCCGCAAGTCCTCTCGGTTCCTCCTGCACTGCATAGGTAAACTTCATACCGAGCTGTTCTCCTGTTCCGAACAACTCCTCAAACGTCGGAAGATCTCTCGGTGTGGAAATAATAAGCACTTCACGGATTCCGGCAAGCATCAGTGTTGACAACGGATAATAGATCATCGGTTTGTCGTACACCGGCATAATCTGCTTTGAAATTGCTTTGGTAAGGGGATACAATCTTGTTCCGGAACCGCCTGCTAAAATAATACCTTTCATATATACCTCCATGACGCACATAGGAAGAAGACCCTGACATTTCATGCCAAGCCTTCTTCCCTCTGCATTTTGTTAATTTTTATACATATCGTTATAATACTTCTGATAATCACCGCTTGTCACATTTTTCATCCAGTCTTCATGCTCGAAAAACCACTGGATTGTCTTGCGGATACCTTCTTTGAACATCGTTTCCGGTTCCCAGCCGATTTCTGCTTTGATCTTGTCCGGAGCAATGGCATAACGTCTGTCATGTCCTTTACGATCTTCCACGAAAGTAATCAATTCCTCCGTCACATATGCTTTTCTCGGATCGGAATCCGGAAGCATCTCCTGTAATGTATCAAGAATGATATGAATAATCTCGATATTCTGTTTTTCATTATGTCCGCCCACATTGTATGTCTCAAACAGACGCCCCTTTTCCTGTACCATGTCAATGGCCTTGGCATGATCCTCCACAAAAAGCCAGTCACGCACGTTCTTACCGTCACCGTACACCGGAAGCTTTTTGCCCTGCAGTGCATTGTTGATAATAAGCGGAATGAGTTTTTCCGGGAACTGGTACGGTCCGTAATTGTTCGAACAGTTGGTAATGTTCGCCGGGAATTTATATGTGTCCATATACGCCTTCACAAGCATGTCCGAACCTGCCTTGCTTGCCGAATACGGGCTGTGGGGATCGTACGGCGTTGTCTCATAGAAAAATGCATTCTCGTCATCCGGAAGAGATCCGTACACTTCGTCCGTGGAAACATGCAAAAACTTCTTGCCTTCCTTAAAGGTTCCGTCCGGAAGCTCCCATGCCGTCTTTGCACAGTTGAGCATAACCGCTGTACCTAATACGTTAGTCTGAACAAACACTTCCGGATTGCGGATACTTCTGTCTACGTGACTTTCTGCCGCAAAATGAACTACACGGTCAATGTCATTCTCCGCAAAAATCTTCGCGATTGCTTCCTTGTCACAAATATCCGCTTTGACAAACGTATAGTTATCCCTGCCTTCCACCTCTTTCAGATTCTCAAGGTTTCCTGCGTATGTGAGTGCATCCACATTGATGATGCGGATGTCGTTATCATACTTTTTAAACATGTAATGAATGTAGTTGGATCCGATAAAACCGGCTCCTCCTGTCACAAGATATGTTCTCATATCTCCGTCCTCCTGCTAATAGACATAATATATTTTATTTTAATACATTTCGTAAAATTTGTCGACCCGTATTTCTTGACCCCGTGTGCCGTCGAATGTCAAAATAAACGCAAACCCAATGAAGGAGAAAACATTATGATGTACGTACACTACTGCAACCAATGCAATGCCATACATATACTGAGCGGTCACAAAACCGGATGTCCTGCCTGCGGAAAAAATCTGCACGAATTGAAGATTTCTTTCGTGAAATACTCATCACTTTCCCAAAAGCAACGCAATGACCTCCTGCAGAGAGCATATCTTAAATATTCTCCGTAAGGTATAATCTATATACGGGCCACCGCAAGGAATTTATGGTTATCCTTCCTCTTTTTTCCGTATCTGATACTCTCCGAGAGCTATAAAAAGAAATACAAACGGTGTACAGAGCACCTGCTGGTAACAGAACACGTTATGCGCCATGTACGCTGCAATACAGGCCGCAAACCCCAAAAGCACCGGTCTGCTTTCGCTTTTTTTCACAAAGCGGACAAGGGCCGAAACAAAAATACCGAGATACGCAGCGGCGCCGATCCATCCGCCATTGACCGCCATATTCATCCATTCATTATGGGCATTGCTCAGCACCGAATCTCCCCATTTCGACCGGATTAGTTCATTGTAGTGTCCGTGTCCGTAAATGGCATAGCAGTCCGGCCCGACACCGATGATTTTATCTTTCAGACTCATCTCACTGAGCATCTTCGCCGTAAACTCCCAAGTAAATCCGCGGCCGTTTCCCCAATATATATTCCACTGCAAATACGGAACCGCCGTAGTTAAAGCGGCCATCCTCTCCGGAAGTACTCCTTTGACTCCCGCCACAAGAATCACAACCCAAAGCACAACCAGACACAAAACAACCACATAAAAAACATTTCGCACAATACGCATTGCCCGTACCGGATATTTACCCTTCCGTTCCAAAATTGCAAACACAAGAATCATAACAGCGCACACCATTACCATAATCCATGTCCTGCCATCCTGCATGAGCATAGCACTGATTGCATCCCATTCCATAACCGTATTAGGATGCAACTTCAAAAGTCCGGCCATGCCTTTTGGCGCAAGAAAGAAGAGAAGTGCAAGTTCAAACAATCTTCTCATACGTCCTGCATTCTTTACGGAAACGTGCATAAGCACAAGCATGGCAGCCAAAAATCCGAAGTACGCACTGTCCGTATTCTGTGAAACAAGAGTCATAAATCCCGTAAACACAAAGATTCCTGTTATCACCCGAAGAGCATAATGCTTGAAGTACCAATACGCAAACATTCCGATCGGGAGAACCGTTGTCATAAAACTGGAATACCACGACGCCTGACCGAGGGTGGAAAGAAATTGAGTCTTATAATAATCGGACAGATTATCGTATGTGCCCACTGTATCAATCAACATCCGGTGAAGAATCGCAACCACAAACACATACATGGCTGTCACGCAGAGAAACGACAATACCACCGGATAATCTTTTAAAAAGCGTGAGAACACAAAATAAATCAACACAAAAGTCAATTGAGAAAACAGCCCCATAAACCAGCCGTTGTATCCCCAGAAAGCTTCCTTCATATGCCCGCATGAAAAAAAAGATACAAGGGTAATCAATATGTATCCGACCACAAACCGATCTGTTACGGACATGTTTTTATACACCTGCTTCGTACCCTGCAACGAAATCCCGGCTTCCTTTACAGAGAAAACAATATAGATTACAGCAAGTAATAGTATCACCGGCATTCCAAACACAACGATATGCGCATAGGCATTATACTTCGCCGTTCCGATTTGATAATAGCCGTCCTTCATATAGAGGGGCAATGCCACCGAGAGCACAATCGCCCACAACGCACACATATATTCCAAAAAACTGCCCGAAATCTGCTTTCCCACATTCTCTTTCGGTTTCTTTTGCTTTACTAATTTTGCTGCCATAATCCATCTCTTTTCATTTTATTCTCACTATTTGGCTTTCGCCGAAACAACCGATGAATACGATCCGTACACCTTTTTTCCTTTGATCAGACGATATGCTCTGATTTTATAATAATATTTTTTACCCTTTTTAAGTGATTTATTTGTGTACGAAACTGTTTTCGCTTTTGTGATTGTCTTTATCTTTTTGTATTTTCCTTTTTTGGACGTCGCGCGGTAAATCTCATATCCGGATGCATTGTATGTCTTTTTCCACGTCAGCTTTATCTTCTTTCCGCTCTTTGCAGACGCCTTCACGGAAGACACCTTTGCCGGTCCGCAGGTTTTTACCGCGGAATAATCACCGTATACTTTTTTCCCGGAAATGGTCTTGTAAGCCCGGATTTTGTAGTAATACGGTTTTGATCCTGTATAAGATGCCAAAGTAGCTGTCACGGTTGACGCTTTGCTTATGGTCTTTACTTTTTTATATTTACCGGTTTCCGATGTAGCGCGATAAATCTCATATCCGGTCACACCGCTGTTCTTTTTCCATTTCAGTTTTGCTTTTCCTGTCGAAGTCAGCGAAACGGAAGACAGGGTTGTCTTTGCAGGTTTGACCGTGATAACACAAGAAGCTTTGATATTTCCGTTATATACCGTAATCGTCGCCTTACCCGGATTGACCGCCGTCACTTTGCCGTAATCCGTCACTTTGGCAACTGAGCTGTCGGAGGACTTCCAATACACCATCCAATCTGTCACATTGCTGCCGGAGTATGTAGGTGTTGCCTCAAGCTGCAACTTTTTACCGTCTACGAGGGTTGCCTTTGTCTTATTGAGAGAAAGCTTGGTCAGTACTGCCGGTACGACATCCTCACCGTCATCCTCTTCATAAATGTCATCCTCTTCCTCATAGATATCGTCGTCTTCAAACTCATCCCCGGCTTCCGTACTTCCGCCACCGGGCTCCTCTTCGGAATCATCACTCCCGGATTCTGCTTTTTTTGTCACCGTCACTTTACATTGTTTCGTATCGATTCCGTCACTGACAGTAATTATTGTTTCTCCCGGCGCAACGGCAGTTATACGCGCCTGATTTCCACTCAGCGGCGTCACAGTTGCAATTGCAGCATTCTGACTGTTCCAAGTAAGAGTCACACTCTCAGAAGCACTCGCACTGATCTGTTCGCTGCTTCCCTCCTCAAGTGTTATCTGTGTTTTTCCAATTTCCAGTTCCTGTTCTTCAGACGTCTCAAGAGTATCGGTGTACGCCTTGATACGGGCAACTACTTCTACCGGTACATCACCGTTTTTCACCACATTATCCGAAACGAGATCGCTCCAGTTCCCTCCTGACCACTGTATAAAACTGCTTCCCGGATTTCCGTATGTATAGAAGGTTACAAACGATCCCTGCATATCCCTGCTGATATATACCTCTGTCTCCGCATCAAATGAAAAAACAACCGAAAATTCACATCCGTCCGGAAGAAGAATCTCCTCATCCAGTTTGATCGTGTGATACCCCGGATACTCCAGAGAAAATCCCTCGGAATATACCTTTTCTCCCGACACAGGAGATTTCGACGGATCGGTGAGATTTTTGTATATTTCTACCGTTCCGGAAACATGACTCTGCGCCACTCCGATACCGACCGCCCGCAAAACTTCCCACGTTCCGTTCCCGTCTCCTGCCGTGAAACGATTTGCAACTTTTTCCGACGCCGAAAAAGAAACCCTTCCGTTTCCGCTCTCGCCGTCATACTGGTAAATATGGTCATAATTATCTGCTGCTTCTGCATCAAAGACAAAGGCATAAGGCATGGTTTTTTCCGTCTCATCATAATTAACCGACCAATCATAGTAGGAGAGCCAGAAATATCCACTCTGTGCCATGTAGTTTCCTTCATTTCCCCAGCTGTTTTTTATCAACCATGCACCGTCACCCGGAGCCGCTTTCACAAAACTCTCCGCCGGGAAATTATCATCCCAACCGACAACCTGAACCGCATGATTGGTGTCGGTCGTCTCATAATTGTAAAAACTGTTATTTTCTACCGAATCATATTTTTCCAATTCCTCAGGATCGTTATTCGTTGCCGCATAATAGCTTATGCCGAGCGCACCATACTCCATAATGAGTTTTTTGACATCTGCCTTCTGCTCAATCCGCGTGTTCATATCCCCCAGCGCAACCTGATACACATTCTGCACATGACATGCATCCGATCCGTATGCCATCTGCGTCGAATTTTCCTGTCCGAGAAGACCGTTTTGATCTGTATCAGCATTAGAGCCCAATCCGCTATACGGCGCAATATCTTCTGATACCGGACCGCACCAGCTTGCCAGATGCCACATAGAATACAGACTGTTATTTCCTCTGGAAAGATAATTTACATTCGACGGATAAACCTCGTTATAATCTCCATATGTTCCGCCTTTCGGATCCGAAACGTTGCCCTTATTATAAAAATAGTATGCAAGATGGCGCTCTGACAAATCCACATCCCTAGTTGCGATTCCCTTTCGAATCAAAGACGCCTCACAGGCGCCAAGGGCAGAAAACGCCCAACACGTACCATACGCTCCCTGATGACGGAATCCTTGGGGCAGATAATTTACCGTCACATCATTAACCGAAACCTGATCCGAGCGATAAGCCGCAGGAAGCTGCTCCTCCCCCGCCGTCTCCGGTCTAACCGAAAAAAGCGACACCACCGGATATTTATCTTCCTCCAGCGTACCATCCTCCAAATCAAAATATCCGTTTTGAAAACTCTGCGCCTCATCCTGAACAGCTTCGACGGAACTTATATCTTCCGCCGTCTCTGTCGCCGCAACGCTCATCCAAGGCATAAACGATTGCATTACAAGTATCAAACTGAGTGTATATGCGATTTTTCTAATTCTGTTTTCCCTTCCGCGCATTGCAACATCATCCTTTCGTACAATAACTATCCGTGATTGCCTAATCCTGCTTCAATATCATTTCCAGTACACGGCGCGCACATATATAAATCTCTTCCTTTGTGATGGCTCCCTTTTCATAGGCCTCCATCACCCGCTGCGTATATCCGTTCATCATCTTAATATCATTTCCGGCCTTAATCTCCAGATAATGCTCGCTGTGATTCCACCAATCGGATGTCACAAGCCCTTCAAATCCCCACTCGCCGCGAAGAATATCCGTCAGCAGTTCTCTGCTTTCGGACACCTTCACACCGTTTATGAGATTGTAAGACGACATGATTGTCCAAGGCTGTGACTCTTTCACAATCATCTCAAAAGCCTTTAAATAAATCTCACGAAGTGCACGTTCTGAAACAACCGAATCACTCTCCTTACGGTTTGTCTCTTTGTTATTGCATGCAAAATGCTTGACACTGGCACCGATATGCTGCGACTGCATCCCCCGCACCATAGCCGCACCCATCTTTCCGCTCAGATACGGATCCTCCGAATAATATTCAAAATTCCTTCCGCACAGCGGACTTCTGTGAATGTTAACCGCCGGTGTCAGCCAAAGTCCGATATTGTTTTCTTTGACTTCTTTCGCGCCCGCAACGCCGACTTTCTCCACAAGATCTGTATTCCATGTGGACGCCAGAAGCGTTGCACAAGGAAATGCCGTTGTCGGAATGCAGCATACATCGTCGATGCGAAGTCCCGCAGGTCCGTCTGCGGTGTTGATTGTCGGAACACCATATTTTCCAAGAGCTCCCATGGATCCCGTATTTGTCACTCCGGTTCCTCTGTGTCCGCCGGTCAAATAGATCAGCTCTTCCGTCGTAAGCTGCTCCATGAACTCATCCAAAGAAAGCTTGCCCTGTGCCACCTCTGACAATGTACGCTCCGGATATTTTTCCCACCAAAGTCTCTGCGCAAGAGGCTCTGCCACAACATCCGGCATAACAGCTTCAAGCTCACTGACATCCTGTCTCTCAAGCACACAGATATCCTCCGGATATACGGAAATTTCGCAGTTCTCATAACTGCCGTCTGCAAGCATTTTTTTATTCAACTTGTACGGGCGACATTTCTCAGAAAGCTGCTCTGTAACAATATCTCCTCCGAAAATATCATAGGATAGCACTTCCATCGCATCCCGCACATTATCGCCCAAATAGATATGATACGAACCTTCCTCCAAAACATAAGCAGACTTCGCAATCTTTCCCTCATCGTCATAAGAAGCCATACGTGCCACCGGAAGCTCCATGGTCACACGCTGTGTCTCCCCCGGCTTCAGACTTCTCGTCTTTACAAATGCGCCCAGCACCTTGCCCGGTTTTCCCAGTTTTCCCTGCGGCGCACCGTAATACAACTGCAACACTTCTTTTCCTTCACAGTTTCCTGCATTGGTCACATCCGCTGACACATATATCACATCCGCCGCAATCTCTCCGGCTGTAAGTTCCTTATCCTCTTCCTCATCAAGAATTCTTGTGACTTCCACACCCGAAATATCAAATACGGTATAAGAAAGCCCGTAACCAAACGGATAATTCACCTTATCCGCAGCTTCTTTTACAGTCTCAAAATACCGGTATCCGACATAGATATCCTCCGTATATTCCGCATAATGTATGGATGTATGAAAATCTGCCGTGGACGGATAATCCGTTATCTCTTTTGCATAGGTGTCTGTCAGTCTTCCGCTCGGACAAACTGCGCCGCACAGAATATCTGCCATGGCAAGTCCGCCCTCCATACCACCCTGCAGGGCAAGAAGAACCGATGCAATACGGTCGTTTTGTGCAAACCATGCTGTGTCAACCATTCCTCCGACATTCAAGATAACGACAATGTTCTTAAAATTCTCTTTTACGAGATTTACCATAGCCTCTTCTTTTGAAGTCAAATAAAAATCACCGCGGTCGAAAACAGCATCGCTTTTTTCTATAAAATCTTTAGAAGTAAGCAGACAGTCGCCGGCATCTATTTTATCCAGTTTCCTGTCCCAATCCTCTCCCGAATAACGGCATATGCTGATAATCGCCGTATCGGTATAGGCCTTTGCCTCCGAAAGAAGCTGTTCCGGAACTTCCGGTTCCACCGTCATCCCCGGCACTGCTCCGCCGTCATACTGGCTCTTCATCTCTTTTTCATAATATAGTGCAAGGGCATCAAACACCTGAATCTGCCCTTTCTTTTCATACTCTTTCAGTCCCTCATATAAATTTCGCGTGTAAGCAACATTCACATCTCCGCTGCCGCCACCGCCTTTGACATAGTCAATACAACCCTTCCCGAAAAGTGCCACCTTCTGTCCGGCTTTAAAAGGCAGAACATCTCCCTCATTTTTGAGCAGAACCATTCCTTCGCCGGCTGCCTTTCTCGAAAGTTCAATATGCTCTCTGCACCCGGTCACTCTCTGCCCGTTTTCTCCGAGCCCGATTGCAGGCTGATACATTGCTCTCACCCATTTTTGCATATGCATTCCTCCCAATAACTTACTTATGCTTTACCGGTTTCCTTCCGCACTTCTTCTTCCGGATTCTTCCCGCTGTCACCCGGATTCCAGAATCCTGCCAAAAGCACCAAAAACGGATTGTATGTCAAATACATAGACTGCGGATTTATCACTCCGAACGCCAGAATAATCAGCAGAATCACGACCGCCATGGTGTCTTTCTCTGCCATTTTTTTATACAGTAACCACCCCATTGCCACACAATAACACAGAACAAATATGGAGCCATAGGTAAACATCATCATCAGATACGAACTGTCGACATAATTGTACTTAAGAGTCGGATTATAATATAAATTTGACTGTCCGACCCACTTGATCTTATATCCAAACAGAGGAAAACCATACTCTGCAAGTGCATCATATCCCAACGATAAACGATGATTTAATATAGTATTCACCTTTACCATTATCGGATTATCAAGACTAAATTGCGCTGTCGCCACAACACTTATCGTCCACAATATCATGGGCAGCGCTGCAAAAATGCATCCAAAAACTTTTTGTCCTTTTATTTTCTGCCCTATATTGCCCAGGATAAAAGCTGATATTACAAACAACACACTCAGATACATATCTGTTCTTCCGTCTGTGAAATGATATAATATTCCGTTTAACAGCAAAATCGCCGCCGCCCGGAACAATGTCATCTTCTTTACAATTCCAATGTAAATCAGACTTATATATAAACCGAAATGGCTTGCCAGCATACAGTGGGTAAACCCAAGACCGTGACGCTGTCTCGTTGCCGCATCCCAAATAAAATCTTCCAGTACTCCTGACCGGGCAGCCACAATCGTAGACAGAAACAAAAGAAGCTGCGCGGTCAGCGCAGTCTTCAAAATCTTATCCAAAGATACATTTGTCGCACAATATATAAGGGCAAACATAACCGCAAACTGCAGTCTTCCCCCTGCGCAGGCAATCGTCATAAACAAAACAAGCAAAAACAAGCCCAACACATTGCGGAGCGAAATTCTGAAATCCATTATGGTTTTCACAAGCAATAAACAAAGGGCTGTGCACAAAAAATTCTTGCTGATTTCTTTCATCGGAAGCATATCTTTAAAATACGTATATTTGACCAGACCCACAAAAAGCCACAAAACAAATGCCGTCAAATATAAAATTGTGCCTACGTCCCGTTTCTGTTTCATAGCCTGCTCCTCACTTAGTCATCCAGATATTTCAGCAGTTTTTCTTCGCTCTTTTCCTTCTTGGTCTTCTTTTTCTCCGGTTCCGTCTCATCCATAAATTCCTGATAAGCCGCAAGAACTTCCTCTGTCGGTCCGTCCATACGGAGCTCTCCTTCATGAATCCAGATGACTCTGGTACACAACTTGGCGATTGTCGCCGTACTGTGCGAAACAATCATAACCGTACGGTCGCTGTCAGAAATAAGTTCTTTGATTTTCTTTAAACTCTTTTTCTTAAATTTAATATCACCGACACTCAGAACCTCGTCAATCAGAATAATATCCGTCTCCATAATGGCAGTAATGGAAAATGCCAGTTTGGAATACATACCGCTGGAATACGTCCGCACCGGTGAATTGATAAATTTACCAAGTTCCGAAAACTTAACAATCTCTTTATACTTTTCCTTGATTTGCTGTTCCGTAAATCCAAGCAAAAGCCCCGAGAGATAAATATTGTCTTTTCCGGTTAGTTCTTTGTTAAAACCGACACCGATGGACAAAAGCGAAATGCTGTTATCACCGATATCAATGCTTCCCTCATCTGCTGAGAAAATGCCCGCAATAGACCGGAGGGTTGTGGATTTACCGCTTCCGTTCTTACCGATCAATCCGACAACTTCACCTTTCTCAATGGAAAAGCTGATTCCCTTTACCGCCTCAAATTCTTCCAGTTTTGATTTGCGGAAAGAAAAGAGACTCTTTTTGATAGACTCCGCCTGTACGGTCTTATACCGTATACGAAGATCTTTTACTTCAATCACATTATTACCTGTCATAGTATTAAATCACCTTCACATAACTATTTTCATACTTGGCAATCAGACGAACGCCCACAAGACACAGCACTATGCTGATTACAAACCAGACGCCTAAAATCCCATAATAAGGACTTTGTCCGTACAGAACGCAGTTTCTTGCACATTGGATTAATCCGGCCATAGGATTGACCGCAATCAGAAGATCGCTGTACGGCTCCGGTATACGGGTCATAATATTATAAAAAATACCGGACATATAGAACACCAGACGCAATCCTACCGAAACAACATTGGCAAGATCCGTAAAAAACACGCCGATATTCATCACAATACAACTGCATCCGAATGTGAACAAAATAAGTGTAAGGAATACCGGAACCAGTTCAATCACATGCCATGTAAGCGGTACCCGGTAGACCGGAATCATTAAAATCACAAGAATAAATGCCACGCACATTTTAAATGCATTCACCATCATATGAATCAACACGAGCACATATTTCGGAAGATAAACTTTAGAAATAACTCCTTTATGCCGTTTGATGGTCCGCACACTTTTCGTTACCGTCCGGTTGAAAAAGTCATACATATTCAGACCAATAAATACAAATACCGGGAAATACGGTTCTCCTTTGCCGAACACCACAAGGGCCATAAACGTATATACAAGCATAAAGAGGAACGGGTCTAAAATCCACCAGAGCCAGTTTAATCTGGAACCTGCCACCTCTCCCTTGAGGGTCGCTTTTGTGCTGTACAGCATATAGCTTTTATATCGTTTTATATTTGCAATAAATTTTTTCATATTTTACTTTTCTTCTCTCATTTCTTCAAAATACCGGACCGTACGTTTCATTCCTTCACGCAGATCCACTCTCGGACTCCAGCCCTCAGCAATGGCCTTGTCCGACTGCAAAAATCCCAGCTTGTAACTTAAATATCCTGCGGATTTTTCTTCCGGAATATTCATAATAAGCTGTATTCCGTAAGACGAAAAAAGCTCACAGAGCGTCTCCGCCAACTGTTTCACCGTCACCGTCTCGTTGGAGTTTGAAACATTGTAGACATAGCCCTCAAACCGGAGCAGCGCATAGAAAATACCCGCAATTACATCTCCGATATATGTGAGCGCAAGAGTTCCGGACCCGTCACTGTTCATCGTAATATTCTCACGGCGGACAACATTATTTAAGAAATCTCCGACTACGCGTCCGTCTCCGAGAATCATTCCCGGTCCGTAAGTATGGGCAATGCGCACAATGCGGCAGTCAATGCCATATTGCTGACGATAGCTGACACAAAGGTTCTCCGCCATACGCTTGCTCTCCGGATAGCAGGAGCGCACACTGGTCGGATCAACAACACCATACTGCTCCTCTGTCACAAAATCAAGAGATCCCTTTCCATAGATTTCTCTCGTGGAAAGAATCAGAAACTGCGAGGTTCCGTGGGTCCGTCCATACTCAAGCAGGTGATATGTCCCCAGGACATTGCCCATGGCAGTACCTACCGGGTCATTTATAAACTGATCCGGCCCTGTCTGGCTGGCCGCATGAATCATAATATCAATATCACTGTCAAAGGCAAGGGGCTGTGTGACATCCTGATAAATCATATAGAAATCATCCCGATCCAGCATTGCGCCCCATTTTTTGCGTGTTTTATCTTCGTTACGGGCAATCCCGTATAAACGGATCCCCATTTTCTGCGTATCATTTAAATGAAAAATCATGCGTGCGATGTAGGAAGCAATCAGACCGTTCACTCCTGAAATCAGTACACTCTTTCCTCTGAGTTTGTCCCACTCAATCGGTTCCGCTGCAATACGCTCCAAATCTTCCATGATAATATGATTTAAATCCATAATTCCTCCAAATTATAAACCGAAGATATCCTGACTCTCCCTTAAATCAATAAGCGCTTTAAGGATGAAGTAATCCTCCGGCGTCGTAATCTTAATATTTGTCGTCTTACAAGGAACCATGTGAAGCTCCCTGCCCAGTTCCGTCATCAGAGAACAGGTATCAATGGTGATTGTATAAGGCATCGTCTCACCCTTTGTATGCGCCTCAAAGACGTCTTTAAAATAAAAGCTCTGCGGCGCCTTGGCAACAAACATAGTATTACGGATGATTGTTTTTTCAACTTTCTCTCCGTCCTGACTTGTAATTGCCGTTTCTGTAAACGGAACTGCCGTAATTGCATTTCCAAATTCTTTTACACCATTGATATTGTCCGTGATAAGTTCTTCCGTAATCAGCGGTCTTACTGCATCATGAAGCAGGACAATATCGTCTTCCTTACAGAAAGTCTGAAGATAACGCAGTGCAATCATCTTTGACTCCTGTGTATCTTTACCGCCTGTCAGGATTTTTCTCACTTTTTTAATACCGAATTTGTCCAAAAGTTCCTGCAGATAGTCTTCCCATCCCGCAATACAAGGCACCACTATCGTGTCGATATCTTTGTGTTTCTCAAACACTTCCAATGTATAAATAATAATCGGTTTTCCGTATATTTCCAAAAACTGTTTCGGCTTTGCACTTGTACGCATTCTCTGTCCTGAGCCGCCTGCAAAAACTAATGCAACATTCATCTGTATACCTCCTGCGGATATCTATTACCAATAAATCGCTAATATATTATACTATAACCGCAAATGGTAGTCAAATCTGCGCATGCGGAAGGCGTTCTAACTTGTAAAATGAATTTGTACACAAGGTACATACAAAAAAATAGAAAAAGAAAAGAGGTAGACAAAAATGAAAAATGGTCAGGTAAAAATCACTGGTATCGTACCAAATGAAAAGAATGGAAAGAAATCGTTTACGATTTACGGAATCACTCCACTTGAGCCGTATGAAGCCGAACGCGGCGGCACTGGAATGAAAGTTGTGCAGGAATGGACAAACAGAATTGACTGCAGCATGTTAAAGCCGGATGACATTGTTGAATTTTCATATTCAAAAGGTTTTCAGAATACGGCTGTGCTTAGCAATATTACTGTTGTTGCTCCGGCAAAATAATTGAATGATTAAAGCGTTTGCTTTTTTCAATTAATCCTTTTCACTAGCCCCTCTTCAATCCCCTCGAAGGGGGGCAAATCCCTCAAATCAATATGACTTTATGTCTTTTGATAAAAAATAAAAATAGGAGGTAAGAAAGTTATGGCTGAAGCGACACTCGCAACAATCTTAGCTGATCTCGGTACTATCGCTTCTCAGTGTATGGGTATCATTACTGAAAATCCGATCTTATTCACTTTCTTCGGTGGTGGTCTGCTCGGTATCGGATTCAAAGCAATTTCACAGGCTAAGAGAGCCGCTAAGTAACTTGGCGTTTGTCTTAGATTGTGAAGTAGCTCAAAAATTCCCTTGTACATATGTGCAAGGGAATTTTCAAAGTAAGCCATAACAAAGGTGAGTATGCAAAAATTTTTTGGAATCAATATTTTCATACTGTCATTTCTTCTGCTGTGCTGTGTTTCTGTACATGCGGAAGAATCAAAGCCTTTAATCAAAGATGATTATTTAATTGATACGCGATGTATTACAACGGAATCAAGCGGTTTAAATATTGATAATAAAATTGTTTATGAATATGCACGTTTTTCCAATAATGTTGTTGATGGTGTTGCACAAGGTGGAGATTGTTTACTTTATCAACGTGCTGTTTATTCAGATCCAAATGATATGAATTCAGATCTTGCACCGATTTATTGTGTTCGTGTTAAAGAATCCGAAAATGTATATGATTATATTTTTATTAGTCCATATGCTTTCACGGGTTCGGAAACTTATTATCCTGCATGTGGTTTGCCTGCAACATTTGCTTTGTCACATGATGAAGAATCAAACACAGATAAAACAGATTATTTCAATTATGCAAATGGTGCTTATATAAAACAAACATTGTTTAAAAATCATAGCTGGTTTAAAAGCTTATCTGCATCTGAATATTTGCAGAACTATTATGTCTTTCATGTGAAAAAAATGGATGTAACAAATTATGAGTATTATGAAGACTATTCAGACTATCAATTTGAATCCTACGATGATTTCTTAGCAAATTGTCCGACAGGGGAACAGATGCAGGAAGACTTTCTAAAAAAAAGTGATTATAACAATGACCGTCTGCCAGTCTTAGACTTCAATGTTAAGCAGGCGTTTGTAACTGCACCATCCGGCGCAGGCGTAAAATATACATGGACCTGGTCAGCCGGGCAGCATGAAATTTATGCGAATAATCCAAACAAATATAAACTTCAAATGATTGCATCTGCAAACATAGAAGTAAAGACAAGTCTTGGGACGTCGACTGTTGTTTCGAATGAGTTAAATTTTATCAATGATAATTGTAAAACTACGATATCTAATAATATTCCCGTATACAAGGAAAGTTATTCATTTTTAGACAGGGATATAAAAGATAAACTTGTTAAGACACTTGGAGAAAACGTGCGTTATGATGATTATTTTGTGTATTACTTGTTTGTCCGAGTAATTGAGCCGGGAACAGAAAACTGTTCTGTGTGGAAAAAGTACAAAATGCAGGGCAGAATTGTGACGCAGGAAGAGATTGTTTACGATGAAGACGGCGAGAGTTATGAGATAAATGAAGAGGATAAAGATAAAAATGAGCCGGATAGTAACATGTCTTATGATGAAGACGCAAGAACGGATGCGAGCAAAGATGAATCGTCAGAACTATATGATGATTCGGAATCCTTAGACGGAAAAACCCTTATGAACAACCTTGAAAATGTGATTGCATTTTTAAAAGGTGTTCCCGATTTATTTAATAAGGTTTTTCTTTGGATGCCTGATTATATTGTAACATTAATATCCCTTGGATTCGGTATTATTGTTCTTGTAGCTATTATTAAGTGGTTTACTTAAAAACCTCGGTATAAATCAGATGATGGATCCTTAGCCGCATCGGTATCGTTCCAATGTCCGCCGAGATAATACTGCGTAAAGCTACAGTTTGGCTGTTCATTTTTGTAATAAAAATAGGAATGCTCAAGACTTCCTGCGATTGCAAGAATCAACAGAATTGTTCCAATGATGATAAAAATAGTTTGTTTTGTTTTCATTTGTTTGCCCCTCCCGAAAGGATGTGTGATTATTTATGGTGTTGTTAACGGCTGAACAATTTTCACTTATTTTCGAATCATGTGAAAATATTTTAATGGAAGAATTTACAGTTGCAGGGATTAAGATGTCTCTGCTGTCATTTATTCTTTTTGACGTTGTGATGTTTTTACTTCTTTGGATCATTTTCAAAATATTCAATAACTAGGAGTAAAACATGCAGGATTGTACATTTGAATTATTATCATTATGGTCGCTTGGAATTACGCCTTTAGCTGTAATACTCTTTGCCATATTGGCATGGGCGATTGAAATAAATACATAACTCGTATTTGAGTATACGACAAAGATAAAAAAAAAGAAAGTAAAAAAAATAGATTGATTATGAAAATGATTATATCATTATGTTTTTGTTTATTTGTAGTAATTGGTTCATTTATATTTTTGGATCATTTTGATTATTTTTAAGGGAGATAACTTTTATGGATTATATGATTATTATTTTTATATCTGTATGTTTAGGTTATATGCTTTGTAAGTTAATAAATTATTAGAGAGGAGTTTTTTTTATGGATTTAAACACATTTGCATTTTACATGGAAACAATACCGACCGAAGTGTTGACGCATCAGGATTGCATTGATTTTGCGCTTAGATGCTACAACTTGTTTTTAGCATTCTTCTATTTCAACATTATCAAATATTTTGTAACAACCGCGCAGAGATGTATGCGCCGGATGAGTAAATTCACAAGGGGGTTATAACATGGACGCTATCACACAATTACTTATGGGTTCTTATGACTTTGCACTCAACGCAAACTTTATCTGCAACATTTTCGTGTTGACAGTATGCCTTGAATTTATTTCTGTGTTTGTCGCGAATTGTGCGTCTATTGGAAGGTAGGTGTTTTTATGGTTCAGTTACTAATTGTTATAGCTTTATGTGGTGCAGCCTTTGTTTTATTAAGCAGACTGGAAAAGCATTATACAGAAGTAGAAAGGAATGATGAAGAATGAGTACGCTTGTTATTATATTTGTCGTGGTATGTTTCTGCATGAAACTCACGCAATGTATTATCTTTAACGCGCATAATATCATCATCTATTCATTAAAAGACTTATGGTTTTTTATCAAGGAAAAGAAGTGGGAACGCTTTTCTTGTTTTGGAATTGATATGATTATAGGCATGTTCGGAAAAGGAAAAACACTTTTCATGGTACATGTTGCGAGCAAGCTTTATAAAAAATATGGTGACAGTTTAAGATTTTATGCAAATTTCGAATTAAAAGATATTCCTTATGTACCACTCTCTAATTTTAATCAGCTTTTAAAAATTGCGAAAGACCCAGAAGAAGGTGTACAAGGTTATGTCATTTTGGTAGATGAGATTCAATCTTTGTTATCTCATAGGAATTATGCTTCTTTCCCGTTAGAGCTTGTAGGCGTACTTACACAGCAAAGGAAGTTGCATATGTATATTATGTGTACAGCGCAGAGATTCTTTATGGTTGATAAGATATGGCGTTCTATCACTACTAATGTCATTGATTGTCATAAATATTGGCGTTTTGCTCACAACTCATATTATGATGCGTGGGATTATGAAAATGCTATGAATGTAAGTCTGATTAAGCGTCAGTATCATGATTGGTGGTTTGTGAAGGATAGAGACTATAACGCATATGATACGTCCGAAATGATTTCAGAGACCGCCGCATCTGATTTCATATCGAATGAAGAAGCAATCGTGCGCAAAGGCTTGGATTCTACTGTAAATGAGTTAGCGGTCAAGAATCACTCTCGCAGACGTAAAAAGGCACTTAGCAAGTAGTTGCCGACTTGCGCAGTTATTGACGCTAGGGGTGTGCGCGCTAGCCTGCGCTTGCAGGGCGGTGACTGTTGTCACCCCCGCAAGGCACGCGGCGCGCGTGCATGGGTTCATGGCGTCAATAATCGGCATGCGATGCGTAGCATCGCGTTCCCTTAGGCCTAGTATTACCCTAAGGGAACTTTTGTGACATGTGACATTTATATTCAAAACCGCATGTTTACTGAATTTTATAGTTGTGACATTGTTGTGACAACCTTTGTGACAACTTACAGAAGGGATGAAAAAGGGATGAAAGACAGGTCAAGAAAGTGGTTGTTAACCATTAACAACCCCGAAGAACATGGATTCACGCATGAGCAGATAAAGATTTGCTTGTCATCAATCAAAAATTTGAATTATTGGTGCATGTGTGATGAAGTCGGAATCAACGGAACATATCACACACATTTATTCATCTATCGTGTGGATGCGATTCGATTTAATCAAATCAAAAAGCTATTCCCTCCGGCACACATTGATTTCTGTAGAGGTACAACGCAGGAAAACAGAGATTATATCCGCAAGGAAGGTGCTTATGCCGGAACACTCAAAGAAGAAACAAATTTAAAAGACACATTCGAAGAATTTGGAGACTGTCCGGAAGAAAAACAAGGTGCACGCAATGACCTCTCCGAACTGTATGAAATGATTAAAGACGGATTGTCCGATTATGAGATATTAGAGAATAATCCGAACTACATGAAACGTCTTGACACAATAGAGCGTACCCGTCAGATTATAAGATTCAAACAGTATGAGGAAGTTAACCGAGACATTTGTGTTACATATCGGTACGGAAAGTCCGGCACAGGAAAAAGTCGGAAGGTTATCGAAGAATATGGTTTTAAGAATGTGTACCGCATTACAGACCCACGACATCCATTTGACAGCTACGCCGGACAAGATGTTCTTGTGTTCGAAGAGTTCTACTCTTCGAATTGGCACTTATCTGATATGCTAAACTACTTGGATATATACCCTATCAAGTTGCCGAGTAGATATGCAAATAAGCAGGCATGTTACACAAAGGTGTACATCAATACCAACGTTCCTCTTGAGATGCATTATACCGATGTGCAGAAACGTCATCCTGATAAGTGGCAAGCATTCCTTAGACGTATCCATACAGTAGAACATTTTGACATAGATAAAATTACTGTATACAACTCGGTCGAAGAATATCTGAACCGCGAAGAATGGATACCGCTCGAAGAATATAAACAGGAACAGCTTTTATTTTATTAAGGAGTTAAAACAATGGGATTTTTAAATAAATGTAATGTATCAGAAAAACCATTATGTAAATTTTGCAAATTTAGACATGTAGTAAGGTCTTTTTATCTAAATGCTTTATGGATTGATTTTGAATGTCATCGTCCATCGGATAAAGAATGTTTTGAAAATTTCATAATGGATAGATTTATGAAAATAGAATAGAAAGAGTGATTTTATGAAAATTGGATTATTTGTATTATTTTTAGTTATTTACTATTTTGCGGTTGTTTCGGCTCATTTAATATTTAAGTATAGGTATGTTTGGTGTAAAAATTTTAAGTGTTTTGAGTGTAAAAATATATATTGTGGTTTTAATCTAAAAAAACGTAATGATATTATTTTAAATTTATTGGTTGAAAGTGCTAATTCTTATAACCTTAATGTTTACGCTGTTCGTTGGATGGGAATATATGGTTATGTTGTTTTCAAAAATGGAGATGTTGTATATAAAGCAATAAATGCGCCTTTTGTCGATGTTGCGCATTTCCTATTGGATGAGATAAGAGAGAATTTTGAACTTGAAATACAGATTGATTAAGGAGATTAAAATGGGTTTAGTAGGATTATTATTAATTTTGTCCGTAATGGCAGATATTGAACAAAAACAACGTAAGTTGGAAGAAAAAATCGATTATGAATTTCATATTAAAGATACATATAGAGAACATTATTTTAATAGATTTATGAAAGTAGATTAAAAAACAGCGGTCATATGACCGCCGTTTTTAATTTAATTATTTTGTTTCAGCTCAGGAAACTCGATTCCAAGAATATCGGCTAAAGCTTTAAGTGCTTCATATTCTGTACTTCCCTTTTCAGCTTCCCTATTTAAAAATCTCTGCATTTCTTCTTTTGTCATATCTTCACACATAACCTATACCCCCTTTTATAGGAGTATAGGCTTTCTCCTTTCTGTTTGTCAAATTATTTGTTATTCTCAAAATTTGTTACTGACTCATCTATTAACCAATGTGCTATTTTAGCGAATTCTGTACCAACATCTTTAGATACGTTTTTTCCGTTTTTGAATGGTATAAAACCAAAAACATAATCTGTTATGCTGTATTCATTTTCTCCATATTCTCCGGCTAATTCTGCTAATAATTCAAGTGCTTTATAATATTTATTCATATCTTTCATCCTTTCGATTTAAAATTTTAAGTTTTCAGTTAAAAATGATTTCTTTAAGATTCTGGGTCCTGCCCTTATGTAAGTTTTTTTCATTTCTATATCTCCTTTCCTGTTTTGCTTATACATGATTTCTTTTGAGTTCTATGGGTTGCCTGCGGATTCGTTTAAAAATAAATTCCATAAATAGTCAACAATTAGAACATCTTATAAATTTCACATTTATTAGATGTTCTTAAGACTATAAAAAATTTATGTTCTTCAAATTTTTTATAGCGGTTGTTTACGATTTATGGGGTTTATTTTAGAATCCGCAAAAATGGCAAGCTAAAGAACGCAACAGAAAATCATGTATAAACAGGAAAGGAATATAGATCTGAAAAAAACGTGAAGTTTGCCAACACGCTGCAAGATAACCACACAACAAATTAAAGCCCCTGTGGGCGATGCTTAGAATAACTTAGTGATTGTATTTTAATCACTTAGTTATTCTTAGACAGCGACAAGCACGGAGTGCGCCGGATGGCATAGGGGTTTGGGGTCACGGGCTCGGAAGCCCAAAGAAAGGAAGACAAAATGAAACATAAATATCTAACAGAAAGAGAAAGATATCAGATTGAAATATTATTAAAGCAGAAAACTCCAAAAACTCAAATAGCAAAGATTCTCGGTATATCACGAACGACATTATACAATGAAATCAAACGCGGTTCTGTTATCCAGCGGAATGAATATTATGAAGACAAGCTTGTGTATAAGGCTGATGCCGGACAGAGAGTCAGAGAAGAAAACGGAAGCAACAAAGGCAGGCCTTGGAAGATAGAAAATGATTATGATTTTGTAAAGTTTGTGGAATATTGGATATGTGAGATGCGCTATTCTCCGTATGCTGTGATTCAGCAGATGAAAAGAGAAAACAAACACTTTAAAACAAACATCTGTGAAAAGACATTATACAATTACATACATCAAGGTGTATTCTTAAATGTATCAGATACAATGCTTCCATATCAGAAACGGAAGAAAAAACAGAATGAAATCATCCGAAAAGTTAGCCTTAAGCAACCTTTAAAACCTAGCATTGAAAACAGACCAAAAGAAATATATAAACGTGACACATACGGACACTGGGAAATGGATACTGTTTATTCAGGAAGAAAGAACGCCGCATGTCTTTTAGTTCTGACAGAAAGACAGACGCGTGATGAAATTGTGATTAAATTAAATAGCAGGAAAGCTGATTGTGTGCGCTCTGCTCTCCTGCGTCTTAAAAAGAATTATGGTGCAGAAAAATTCAGACAGACATTTAAAACAATCACATGCGATAATGGTGTTGAGTTTACTGCATGGGAAATATTAGAGAAAAAATTGGATGTAGATATATATTTCTGTCATCCATATTGTAGTTGTGAACGTGGTAGCAATGAAAATAATAATAAGCTGATTCGTCGATGGATAAAGAAGGGAGAAGACATAGGAAGATATAAAAACAGAGATATAAAACGCATTGAAAATTGGATGAACGATTACCCGCGCCGGATGTTCGGTGGATTATCGAGCAGAGAATATAGTGCACTATGCACAAAAACATGCTAGTATTCCGCGCCGGATCACTAGCATGTCATTGTGCATTTTCAACAAAGTTGATTCAAGTGTTCAATTTCTTATTGCAATTTACAGCATGCGGAAGGCGTTCGAAAACGCTACGGCATGATTCTTGTAGTTCTGTATCAGGATTACAGAAGCACTACCGTATGATTCTTGTAGTTCTGTATCAGAATTACAGAAGCACTACCGTATGATTCTTGTAGTTCTGTATCAGGATTACAGAAGCACTACCGTATGATTCTTGTAGTTCTGTATCAGAATTACAGAAGCACTACCGTATGGTATGGGTCTATATAAAATAATCATAGTCTGAGACCCAATTTAAAGCAGCTTTCTGCGAGTTATGTAAACCATTTGGGTATATAGTTAAAAATGCCACCAAAAAACCCTCGTTTTTTAATAATTTGTGGGTCCAAAGACGAGCTTATTCCACAGGTACCCAAAACATCAAATTATCATTTATTTCCAGCTCTTATTTGGGTCTAAACATGCCATTTTCGCATATATACCCAACATCGACAAACGCATTACTGACTCATTACTTAAGTCATTACTTAACTCATTACCAATCCCATTACCAATCTCATTCCGAATCCCATTCCGAAATTCCTTCCCATTATCAAATAAGCACCAACTAAACTAACCAGTAAATCAACAAATAAAGTAACCGGTAAAAATAGTAAACAAAAAAAGAAACGTTGCAAGATAAATGGCTTTCGGCCATCCTCCTGCAACGCTCCCTTTCTTTTACTTAATTATTATCAAATCAGTATTCCCGATTCTTTATTTCACTTTGACGGTTTTTGTTTTTGAATATGCGGAATATACTTTGATTCCGTTTACCGTCTTATAGCTGCATACCCTCACATAATAGGTCTTCTTTGATTTCAATCCTGTCAAAGTAAGGGATGTCTTTGCTCCTGCTATAGATTTGCTCTTAAGCGACTTAGAGAAATCCTTTGCTGTCGAATACTGCACTTCGTATCCTTCCGCTCCGGATACTTTTTTCCATTTTACGGTTGCCTTCTTCTTGGCAGAAGATTTTACACTGCTCAGGGTCACTTTTTTCGTGTTCTGTTTCAGTTTATTCTCACCGAGATTAAGCTGTCCGGCAACACCGGAACCCATCTTGTTATTGTATACACTTCCGGCAGAACCCTTATTGATATATACCGCATAAGACACATTGGAAATTGAATTATCCGCCACATATACCTTACCACTGATTACACGGACACCTGCCCTGTTTTTGTTTGACTTGATTGTATTATTCTTGATTGTAATAAGATACTTCTTCGTATTCGGCTGGATAATAATTACATTGTCCTTACCTTTAGATAATTTATTTCCTGAAATCTCAAGTTTATTTTTGAGACTGGAAATATTGATTGCCTGATATTTCGTATTTGTAACCGTATTGTTTTTGATTGCCTTTACGGTCGACTTATTGTATACAAAAATACCTTTGTTGCCTGCGGAACCAACCACATTGGAAGAAATCTCTCCGCTTACAGTTGCACTTCCTGTCAGATAAATTGCCGTTATTTTAACTTTTTTAATCTTGTTGTTCTTAATATCGCCGCCAACTTTACTTGAGCTGAATACAAATATACCGCTCTTTGTGGAATTCTTAATGGTGTTATAGGAAATATCTTTTGTTACACTTGCTTTTGTTGTGATGGATATAGCGGTATCCGCTACAGAACCGATCTCATTTTTGGTGATAGATCCCTTTACCTTTGACTTATCAAATACCAAAATTCCGTAACCTGATGCATATTTGTTGGCATCTGCCGTAATGCGGTTGTTGGAAATCGTTTTACTTGTTGCACTTGTTGTCAACTTAATTGCCGGCTGATAGCTCTTTGATGTTCCTGTATCGCAAATATCATTATCTGCAATTTTGCCGACCGTACTGCTCTTATATACGTTGATACCGGATCCGCCGCTGTTTCCTGTCAGGATATTTTTCGTAATATCTCCGGTTTTACTCTTTGTGCTGACAAGAATACCGCCGCCTTTACATTTCTTAATTGTGTTTTCCGTGATTGCTCCGGTTGTTCCGCTCTTGCTATAGAAGTTGATACCGGATCTTCCGCATCCCTGAATATTGTTTTTCTTTATGGTACTTGCACGTGAATCAAGCTGGACAAAAATACCGTTTCTTGCCATGTTCTTGATTTTGTTATTTGCCACTTCTACATTGTTAGATCCCGTGGACAGGAAAATTCCGTCATAGCTGTCCTTGTTAGAGTCCTTGGAAGAATAATTTTTTCCTGTGATTGTGTTATTATTTACAGTACAGTCCTTGGCATTTGTAAGATGTACACCATGTCCTGCTGTCACAATGGTATTGTTTTCTACCGTCACACCGGAAATATAATAATCACCGGCTTCAATTTTCTTGCCGTCTCCGCCTTTCTTTGAGCCACTCAAAATGTAACCGTAAATTTTGATTCCCTGAATCTCATCACAGGTTGAATAATACTTTGTCTGAATATTATTTCCCGTGATTACGGTCTTGGCATCATGAAGAACTTCTCCTGAATATTTTTTTGCTCCATCAAAAGTTGTTGTATAAACAGAGGCAGTATTCGCTTTAAAATACTGGAACAGAACACCTGCACCGCAGTCTGTAATCTTATTGTTCTTAATCTCACAGTTGTTGTAATTTAAACCGATAATCGCTTCTTCTGTCACATTTTTGAATGTGTTATTGTTAATCTTAATATTGGTATGATATGCTCCGTGCAATGATGTATGTGAACCGACTCCACGAGGAACGTTTGAGAATGTACAGCCTGTAATCTCAACGTTCTTCATCACGGTACCGTCAAGATACACGTTCTTAAACACGTCGGAAGCACAAGGAATGTCCAACTGCAGTGCTTCCTGCTTATCCGGATCATCCGTCTTGGATTCACCAAAATCTTTGAATGTACAATTCTTTACATAAAAACCGTCAATGGCAGCCACCTCAATCTGATGGGCACATCCGCCGCCGGATAATGTTACACCGTCCAATGTCACATTGGTTGCATGGGCAATACGGATAATAGTACCTGTATTGGACTTTTTGCCGACAAAAGTACCGCCTTTGATTGTGATATTTTTAAAACCGCCGTATCCTGCACACAGAGAACTATTATTATAGTTTGACTCTCCCATGTAAGAACCGCTGGTACCGGACATAATCATATTAAAGGAACCGGAACCGTCGGCCTTTAAAGTTACCCCCTGCAAATCCAGCGTAGTATTACTGTAAATATGCATGTTGGATGCTATCTTATAAGTTCCTGCCGGCACCTTTACAGTGATAGGGTTTTCATCGGTCGCCAAATCTCTTGCCTGCTCCAGTGCCTCATCAAGAACACCGGAAATTGTTTCTCCTGAAGAACATGAAATCGTGATTACGCTTCCGGACACTGAGATTCCTGCGCCATCATTTTCCACATCTTCCACATCTGCTTCCAGCTGTTTTTCTTCTTCCTCTACCGGCAGCTCCTGCTCCGTTGCTTCTGTGTTTTCTTCCGGTGTTTCTGTATTCTCCGGCACAGAGCTCTCTGCATTCTCCTGCTCCGGAATTTCTGTCTCTTCTGTTACTTTCACATCCTCAGATGAATCTGTACTCTCTTCCGGAAGAACCTCTTCCTGTGTTTCTGCCGTATTATCGGAAACACTCTCCTCGTCCGCCGCAGTATCCACTGCCTCTACTTCTGTCACATTTACCACAGAACCCAGACAAGTCACAGGAGTATACATACACAGCACTCCGACAATGACCCATGAAAGAATTTTCTTTTTCATAAAGCACCTCCCAAACTAAGTTTACTTATTTCACTGTTTCTCTATTTCTGTTTCAGATTCTCTTTAATTTGTGTCGTTGAAATCTCCGGTGTACGCGAAAGATAAACAACTTCACAATACTCTTTCAGAAAATCAAATTTGCCTTCCCAGTCATCTCCGATCACGAAAGTATCTACCATATATTTCTGGACATCGGTCGCTTTCTGTTCCCAATTCTCCTCCGGAATGACAAGATCCACATAGCGGATTGCCTCCAGCATCTGTTTTCTCTTCTCATAATCGAAATAACATTTTTTCTGTTTTTCATTCCAGTTGAATTCGTCTGTGGAAAGAGCCACAATCAGATAATCTCCCTGTTCCTTCGCCCTGCGGAGAAGATTTAAATGTCCGTAATGTAACAAATCAAATGTTCCGTAAGTAATTACTCTTTTCATTCTTCCTGTCCCTTCATTTTTTCAATCAGAAAATCAACAATACGCTTTGCCGCCTGTCCGTCGGCAATATATCCGATTTTCTCTACAAAGGCATCAACTTTGTCACGATATGCCTTGTCATCAAACTGCTCAAGATTCTTCATGAACTCATCCGTATTGCGCGCATACGGGAACGGAAGTTCATCCATCTCAAAGTACATGCCTCTCGCCTCCAGATAATGATCCAAATCAGGCACATACATAAATGCCGGTTTTCTCGTCAGCATAAAATCGGTAATAACGGAAGAATAATCCGATATCATAATATCCGAAGCAACCGCCAGTTCCTGCATATCCGTATAATTGGCTGCATTAATATAGCGCGGCGATTTCGGAATAATCTTCTTTGTATGTTTTGCAAGACGCGGATGCAGACGTACCAGCATCACCCAAGGGCATCCGTCTCTCTTCTCCAGATAATCCATCACCCGGTCAAAATCGAGATCATAACATTCCAAACTCTTGCTTGCGCGGAACGTCGGCGCATAGATTGCAATCTTCGTTCCGTCAGGAATCTTATAATGATTACGCACCTTCTGCTCCATCTCCGGCGAACCGTTGACAAGCATATCCGTTCTCGCATCACCGAACTTTAAGATCTCTCCGTGTCCGTAGAAAAACTCTTCCAAAACATGAATCTCCATGTCACAGCCGCATGTCACATAATCAACAAATTCGGAATCTTTTACATACATTCTCTCCTTCAGGGATTTTTCATTTGTCTCCTTGTAAGAATGTTTGTCACGCACCTGATTCTTTAATGTGATACCACCGTGAAATGTATTTAAATAAATGGTATCTTTTCTCTTTCTCAAGCCTTCGTTGATCAGAACGTTGAAGTGGATATTATTGACCCATACCTTCGCCGTCTCAAGGTCATACAAAACCTTCTTACCTTTAGCAGCTCTTACTCCTTCCGGCAGTCCTGCTTTTTTTGCATCACTGCTTTTGCCGACGATCCAGACAAGCTCATAGTCTTCGCCCCTTCTTAAAAACTCATCGCAGATTGCTCTCGGGTTACAACCGTATCCCTTACCGGCAAACTGCGAAAATACGATTTTATTCTGCTGTACCGGTTTGAAATGGCGGTAATACCACGCCCTCAAGCGGTTATAACGAACTTTCGCGTACTCTTTTATATCAAATTTATTCTCTGCCACAATCACACCTCTTTACTGTTCTCCGGCCACGGCCGCTGTCTGATTACATTATAGCACATTTCTTATGCACTCTCAATCTTTTGCTCCTCTTCATCAGTGAGCGCCTGAAGTGCCAGCGGAAGTCTTTTCCCGCCAAAAGTAAAGTCAAGATTCTGTCTGTACTCATTCTCTCTCTTCACACGTTCAAGTGCATCCACTACATCCTGCGGCATCTGATCAAGTACAAGCCAGTCGATAACTCTGTCCGAAGCACCGGAATCAATGTAATCAAAATGATGATCCACATACTCCTGCACCTTCTCAAACTCATAATCCTCATCCCGGATTGCTGCCAGCACCTCTTCAAAGGTATAGCACACCTTTCCCGGAGCAGACTCTTCATATGGTCTGTGGAATCCACGGGAGAAGGAATACTGTATTTTATCAAAGGCAAAAAACAGCATCGGTTTTTTCATCAACGAATATTCAAATATATTGGACGAATAGTCCGTAATCAGAAGATCCGTAATATAGAACAAATCATTGATGTTCGGATATTTGCCGACATCAATAAATCTGCCTTTCTGCCCTTTGCGGATCGGAACACCACCGTGCACCCACGGATGCATCTTAAAGAGCACCACATACTCCTCGCCGCACAGATCATACAATCCGTCAAAATCAATCAGTTCATAAGGATAATGTGCATCCTTCTTATTTCTGCCGCGATAAGTCGGCGCAAACAAAATCACTTTTTTACCTTTACAGATCGGATACTCATTGTAGATCTCCTCTGTTTTCTTTGCACGGTACTCCGGATTCAAATACTCATCCATACGCGGCATTCCCGTTGCAAGCACCTGCTCATCGTTCATCCCCCACACTTCCGAAAAGAAATGTGCAATGTTTTTGGAACCTGCAATACCGTAATTGTACTGTCTGTGACAGGAAACCGCATTCGGACAGTTCTCATGACCCCAACGGCTGTATCCGGATGACTTAAACCCTGCCCCCGCATGCCAAAGCTGGATTACTTTCGTATCATCCCTAAGCTTGAGCCAGTCCAGACACGGTGCGTGATCATCCAAAAATACCGTACCGCTGCATGCAAGCTTATTTATCAGAGTAAACCAACTCTTAATGCTCTGACCTTTTTCACTTGCCGCACGGGCAGAATACAGTATGTTATAATCCTTATCCATGCCGCGGGCAACCATCCGCCCGGAAACTGCCTTGAGATTGGATGCAACCCTCTCACTCTGTTCGGTCATGAACAGAATTGTCTTCTTTCTTTTTGATTTATTTACAACGCATAAAAATGCATATGCCATACGAATCATATTTCGCTTTGAAAGCCATGTCGCCTTCAAATCCTTGATCGGATGGAATCTTTTATGGAGTCTTGCCCTTGACGGGAACTTCAAATTGTAACGGTCGGAAGCGAGGGTTGTCATGACAAAAGGCAATATCTCCTGCCCTTCCTCCACTGTAAAAGTCGTCGTATACACACGTCTTCCGTTAGAATAAAGGAAATTGCGCGAGCACTCATCCATACGCGGAACGATTTCAAGACCTGCCTCACAATCTGCAAGCGCTTCGCAAGACGCAACATCGTCAACACCGCCACTGCAAACCTCAATTTTATATTTTCCGGAAGGAATACAACTGTTCTCTCCGTTGTTGGTCACATTCAGATGCAGGTGATATACGCCGTTCTCACAGCCAAGCACTTTACATTTTGCCGGAGAGATGATGTTTTTCAAATCCAGCAAATAAAAGGACAGCGGCGTTTTTTCCGTATCCACAGACGGATCATTTACCTCCACCTTTATATATAAATGCAGATGAATCCTTTCCCATTCAATATTCACAACCGTGGCCGTAATCAGCTTTTCACTCAATCGATCAATCATTGCTTTTTTCTTTCCTCTCCATTGTTTTTTGGATAAGCGCAGCTACTTTCTCCGATGCACTTCCATCCTCCACCGAACCTTTCTCCCGAAGAAATCTCTGCACATCTTCCCGGTACCGGTTCTCATCAAACTGTTCAATCAGGCTGCACAACTGCTCCCGGGACCGCGCAACCGGAAACGGCGATTCCTCCGGCGGATAATAAAGACCTCTGAGGTTCTCGTACTCCTCATAATCCTCCACAAGCAAAAACCCCGGTTTCCCTGTCAGCACAAAATCAAACACAGCGCTGGAATAGTCCGTCAGCACGGCATCCGCCGCAGCCAGAAGTTCCTGTATATCCGGATAATCCGTAACATCCACAAGGCTCTTTCCGCTGACCTTCTCTATCTTTTCTGCCACACGGGGATGATTTCGCACCGCAAAAATCCATTCTCCCCCAAATCGCTTCTTGAGGCTCTCAAGAACAGACTCATAATCCGGAAGAAGTACTCTGTGTTCATCCAAATCACGGAATGTAGGAACATACAAAAGAACTCTTTTCCCTTCTATCCCATAACGTCTACGCACACTTTGCCCAACCGGTTTCATATCTTTAAAGAAAATATCATTTCTCGGGTGTCCGTATTCTAATATATTCTCCGCACCCCAAAACGCATCTTTATAAACCTGCGTTTCAAAGGCACTGTTTGATATCCAATAATCTGTATAGGCGGCATTTTTCCGTGCCAGTACGTGCCACGGCTGGTTTTCATTTAAAAAATTACAATCCGCCTCTATCTTCTTTATGCCAAACGAACCATGCCACATCTGAATATAACACTGCTCCGGCTTTTTCAAAAGACCATGGTTCAGGTAATAAGTCATCTGGAAATTGTTAACCCAAAAACCGGCAGTCGCATACTCCTCCATGGCCTGCCTGCTTCCGTACGAAACAGTCCGCACTCCCTTAGGAAGCCCCTCCGCCTCCGAAGGATTCCTTAGCATCCAGACATAATCCGCCTCGACCTTTTGCCGAAGAAGCTCAAGCAACACATACTTGCAATTACA
This sequence comes from Lachnospiraceae bacterium, assembly GCA_017482005.1. The sequence continues at coordinate 195,383 of JAFUOI010000003.1, read as the reverse complement.
GCCAAATCCGCCGCCTTTGTAATTATCAAAAATAATCTTGTTCTTCTGCACCGGAAGATTTTCGTAATGCTTATGATAATTCTTTGTAAAAACTTTACGAACCGCAAAAGGCGTATGCTTAAGGCGGTACACCTTCTCTTCGCCCTCTATGGTGTAATCAATACACTTTTTTGCCAGTGTTCTTAATCTGCTCATAAAAAGACTTATTTCTCCTTCCGATTGCCGTCCGGCATCCGGATCACCACACGCTGATGTGCATGATGCGGTTTTCTCTTTTCAACCGGCGGAAGTGTCCGGTAATCTCCGTACAAACGTGTCAAATATTCCTCTGTCTTCAGGGGTGCAAGAAAAGTTTCCCCTTCAAACTCCACTTTCTTTAAAGGCATCAGCCATTCTCTCGGCATAACCTCTCTATTGTAGCCTGCAATACCGAACAGACTGCAGATTTCCCGGCTGGTTTCATCGCTCCATGCGGTAAAAATCCTCTTTGCCATGCGTATATAAAAACGGAACATAAATTCCGGCGTCATTTTTAATATCATCTTCGAAATATTACGGATGGTTTTTCCTTTATTTTTGACCGGAAGCCGGTACGTGGAAAGATAATAAACGAGTGCAGAAACCATCTGCACTTTCTTCATAAACTTTCCCGAAGGCACTCCGTCAATGGGGTGAATATCTATTTTAAGCAGGATTTCGTATCCTTCTCCACATTTTTTCAGCTTATACAAATAGCCTACCGGAGCATCGGGCGTGATATGATGTTCTACCGGCGAATAGACATATTCCCCAAGCCGGTTTCCGTTTTGCTCCATGGCCTTTTCCATCTTCTCAAAATCCCCCCGCATCATGGCCAGGTCCGCGTCGTCATCCCACGGAATAAATCCGTTATGACGGCATGCGCCAAGTGCACTTCCCCCTACAAGAAACATATCAAGACCGCGTTCCGAAACAAAATCCCGAAACGCGATCATCATTTCCAAAAGCTGACTCTGTAATTGTGATACTTCTTTACTTTTTTCCAAAAAAATCACACACCTGTTGTTTTACGCCTTCGTAGCTGTAATACTTCTGTATATAGGCTCTGGCTCTTTGTCCGATTGCCTTACGTTCTGCTTCTGCTTCATCTGACAGATAATAGGTCAGTTTCTCTATCATATCCCGGTTTGTTTCCGCAATAACAATCTCTTCTTCCGACACATCAAACAATCCGTCTGCACCGACCGGTGTTGTAAGCACAGGCGCCTCGAGATACATAGCCTGAACAATCTTGTTCTGAAGCCCCGACCCGCTGATCATCGGTGCGACAACCATCGCGGCACTTTGCAGATACTGTGCCGGATTATCCACAAATCCCAGTATCCTGATTCCTTCTATGCGGTCAAGCTCCTCTATCTCTTTTGTGGCCTGGCCTCCGACAATCCAAAATTCAAGATCTCCGTAAGTCTCCTTCAACGCCGGAAATACTTCTTTTACAAAATTCATAACCGCATCGACATTGGGTGCATAATTCATTTTGCCCATAAATGCCAATGTCCTCTTTTTCTTTTCCATCGTCGGATCATATCCGTAATCAATGGCATAATTGTAAATCACAGCCGGCTCACAGTCCACACCAAGCGTATGCTTAATATAATCCCGATCCCGCTCAGATATAAGTATACTGTCTTTTACCTGACCGTAAACATGCTTCTCATACTTTTCCATACGTCTGTATTCCATCCCGTTAATCAGTCGCCGGATTCCCCGTGACTGTTCATAGGAGTTGCGGAAATTCAGGGAAATGGCATCAATACCGTCAAAATAAACATGAAGTCTGTCACGCTCCTCCTTTGGAAGCTGCATCACATAAGACATCATGCGGATATGCATACAGAGCACATTATCATACTCTCCGATATGCTCACGGATCCACTTGTACATCTGCGCCGAATAAAAGTATCCCAGCTGCAGCGGCCAACCGCGAAACAGGTATCCGACCGCCGTCTGCATGCAGCGTACCGGAACAGATACCTGAAATTTTTCAACTTTATGACATTTTTCATAGAGGGGCGACATGTCCCCCTCCTCATGCTCCTTCAAATACAAAAGATCGATATCATACGTATCCGAGAGCATCTCAATAAACTGATACATTCTGATCTCGCTTCCGGATCTCAACGGATACGGTGCACGATAACAGAGCATCAAAAGCTTTTCTTTCATACCGCTCAGTCTTTCTTCCCTTTCAGGGCCGTTGTCTGATTTTGATCCACGCCCTCGGTATTTTCCTTCTGGAACAGGATCTTAAACGTCAGAAGCATAAGTTTAATGTCAAGCCATACAGAATAATGTTCTATATAAGCAACATCAAGTTTCACCTTGTCGCGCGGTGTTGTATTGTATTTGCCGTACACCTGTGCATAACCGGTCAAACCTGCCTTTACCTTGAGACGGAATGCAAATTCCGGGAGTTCTTCCTCATACTGCTTGAAAATCTCCGGTCTCTCAGGTCTCGGTCCCACAAAGGACATATCTCCCTTTAAAATATTAAAAAGCTGCGGCAATTCATCCAGATGAAGATTACGGATAACCTTACCTACCGGTGTTACACGGCTGTCATTCTTGGACGCAAGGCGTGCGCCGCCCTTTTCCGCATCCACACCCATACTGCGAAACTTATAAATCCAAAACTCTTTCCCGTCCTGGGTCAGACGAATCTGTTTATAAATAACAGGTCCTCTGTCATATACTTTGATTGCAATGGCAATTAAAAGCATAAACGGTGACGCAATAATGCATGCAATCAGTGAAAGCACAATATCCATCAGACGCTTCACAAACTGCTGTTCTCCCGAAAGTCCCTGATTCCGGGACAGGAGAAGCGGCGTGTCAAAAAGATGCATCTCATCGGAACCGATCAGCATTAAATCGGTTACTTTAGGCACCACATACGTACGTACCGAATGAATGAAGCAATATTTAAGCACTTCATTTCTCGGATGCGAAGCCGTCTCACAAATCATAACACCTTCACACTCGGCAATTGCCTGTTTTATCTTTTCCATGCCCTGACTGACATGAATCTTCTTTTGAATAAAATACTTATCCTTGCGCGCGTTAATCTTGTTGATAAAATCTACCGGCGTCTTCTCACCATAAACAAGTAACAAATTCCGCGGCGGATACAACTTCATATAAAGATATCTGCACACAAACACCCAAATCAGAATAACGACTGCCTGCACTACTGTCATAACCAGAAGCGGCACCGGTGTCACATAATCCCTTGTCAGAAGACAGATCTGGAAGTACAGAACAACATTGGCACAAAACAGCGACAAAAACTGTGAATATATCACGTCAAACAATCGCAGATAACCAACTTTAAATCCACCATACAATTTAATAAACAGCCAGAGAACAAGCACATACATTGCAATTACGGCCCAATGTCCTCTCCGGTAAAACTGTAATTTCTTCGGCATCAGCTGACTGTAATAGCCATACCAGAGCACCGCATAGAAATACGTGTGAATCAGCATAAGGAATACCATTTCCAAAGCACTGATCAGTTTTTTATATCTTTCTCTTTTTTTCATCTTTCTTCATCTCACTTTAAGTACCAAGATTCCCCCGAATACCCGGCATTACAGCGCTTACATGTTTCGTTCTTTCCTATAGTCGGAAATACCGCCCCATTTTGTATCCTTTTCCGATAAGATAAGATCTTCTTTGCTCATTCCTTCCGGAAGCGGCCATTCCACACCGATCTCAGGATCCGACCAAAGAAGTCCGCCCTCGTCGTTTGGATGATAAAAATCAGTACATTTGTATGCAAACTCCGCATAATCGGAAAGCACGACAAAACCGTGTGCAAAATTCTTCGGAATAAAAAACTGTTTTTTATTCTCCGCAGACAAGTGAACGCCATACCACTGTCCGAAAGTCGGCGAACCTTCCCGAAGGTCTACGGCTACATCGTACACTTCACCGCTCACGACACGCACAAGCTTGTCCTGCGGAAAGTTAATCTGAAAATGCAGTCCGCGAAGCACACCTTTCTTGGAAGCTGACTGGTTGTCCTGAACAAACACCTGATCAATGCCCGCTTCCTTGAAATCATTATAATTATAAGTCTCCATAAAATAGCCTCTGGCATCACCGAACACGGTCGGTGTGATTACCTTAAGCCCTTCTATGTGACAGGTTTCTACTGTTATCTTTCCCATATTTTCTCCTCGATTCTGCAAACTAATATATAAATGATATATAAATCAAAAGCATACAATATCTTGTATGCTTTATCATTTATTTGCCATTTTCAGTATATGAAAAGTGCGGCAATTCGTCAATATCTAATTAACAGTTGCGAAGCGCCATGATCATTTTGCGGATGGAGCTTCCGTACAGCGGATTGGTCGCCCATCCGCCGCCGTATGGATTGTTCGGAATACTGAGCCATTCCACATACGGAGCCGTTCCTCTCTTCACATATCCAAACCGTGGATCCACGCATTCCTGACTAAGCGGTTCATCGTTGGCATATGCCTTAAGATGCTGTACCTGCGCCCGGATTCCCTGCCTTACGGTAGCAAACACATTTCCTTTTGCGCCGCCTCCCGTAGCTCCGATTCCGGCAAAGTTGTACTGGGTAATCGATACATCACCGCCGAATTTAAGAAAATTCGTCTCATGCATCGCCTGGGCAAATGCCACTTCGGCGCGGATTCCTTCCGCCTCACATTCTTCGTAGTACATCTCACAGAATTTTTTCAGTGTCGGCGCATCGGAAACCGAATAAAATGTCGGATATGTTGCATTCTTTTTGTAATAAGTCACCATCTGGTCAACCGTCACATTGCTGTCACCGGTGATTTCATATAATTCACCATCCTCCGCATTTTTTCCGATGGTAAATGTACCTTTCAGAAGCTTTTTCTTAATTCCGTTTTTGGCAACGACCGTCACCTGATATGCGTACTCACCTTTTTTCTTCTTGTGATTTTTCGCATCTACCGTCACGCGGTACGCTCCGGATTTTTGAAGTTTTGCCGTATAAGTTTTCTTTGCAGTGGTTTTCGACTTCGGCCAAACTTTTACCTCAACCTTACTGATTGTACCCTTATATTTTATATCCGAGATATAAAGATACGATGATGTGGTTGTTTTCCTCTTCGCCTTCAGTTTTCCGCCCTTGATGTCGGAAACCGTTACCGTCTGCGTCTTTCCGATCTTTTTATATTTACCGTTTGTTCCTTTTACATAGGTTACAATCTTGTATTTTCCGCTCTTCTTAAAATCGGAAACAGGAATGGTTTTGGCATAGGAACCGTCTTTCTGCTTTTTCGCAGTGTAAGACTTTTTCTTTGAAGGCGCATCCTCGTGATACACTTTGAACTTCACACCTTTTACCGTAGCCTCAATTCCCAAATCGGAAGCCGTCATTGAAATTTTCGTCTGTTTGCTCTTAAGCTTCATTGTCAGCTTCGGCTCCGGTTTCTCGATCTCCTTCACATATTTCTTTACAACTTTATCAATGCCGTTGCCGTCCTTTACTTTTACGGAAATGCTGTATCTTCCGTATCCGTACTTATAATCCTTCATATTGACATTGACATAGTAATATCCGGATTTATGCTTTTTGGCCGTATATGTTTTTTTGATTTTCTTGCCGTCCAATGTCTGAATGACAATCTGCACTTTTTTTACACCGGCCTTAGAGGTAACATCCTGTGCCCGCACCTGAAATGTACCCTTGGACAGATTCATTTTTTTCACCTGAATCTTTTTCACGGTCGGTCCGACAATGGTGAATGTTCCGGTTTTTGCTTTCGACGTCTTACCGAAATAACTTGTCGAATATGCAAGCACCGTATATTCTCCTGCGCTCTTATGTTTGGAAATTTTTACAGTCGCCTTCCAGCTTCCGTCCTTCTGCTTCACAGCCTTATATTTCTTACTGCTCTTGCTGCCATCCGCAGTATTGTAAACTTTAAAGTAAACACTGGCAGCATTTGCGTTTTTCTTTAATGTAAGTGTTACCTTTTTCTCGTTTTGGGCAACTTTAGAAGAAAGTTTTATCGCCGATGTATTGAGTTTTGCCTTCTCAATCGTCGCCGTCGTGGAACGAAGCTGCGTTTTCTTGCCTGCCGCATTGTAAGCGTAAGCGATTACTTTGTATTTGCCTTCCGTTTTTCCGTGATTTGACACATTGGCAACTACGGAATAGGTTCCTTTTTTCTTTTTATCTGCCGTCGCAGTATAGGTATAAGCCTTCTTCTTATCTGCCGTCGGATATACCTTGAATTTAATATTTGCAATACGGTCTACCGGAGTGGCACCAGTCAGCGTAATCTTAAATGTTCCGTTTGCACCGTCAATATCCGTTACTTTAAGATCTTCCGCATCATATTCCACTTCTTCCGTCGAAAGATTATATGCCTTGGCAATTCCGATTGCATCGGCAATACCGAGTTTTTTCAGATTGTTCTCATCTCTCAAAAAAGCTGCATCTGAAGCATTATTTAAAAAGGCATGTTCCACGATTACCGCCGGAATCCCTTTCTCTTTTGACCGGCGGATTACCCCGTAATAATCTGCCAGTGATCCATCCGGGTACAATGTATTATCTCCCGAATTTTTGATGTGGATACCTTTATTACTCAAACCAAGCTTAATCAATTCTTCTATGATTTTTGACGCAAGTGTTGCGCCCGCCGAACCTACATTTCCGTTGTAATTGCCGTTGGGATAGAATACCATCGCCCCGCTTGCCGACGTTGATGAAGATGCTGTTGAATTAAAGTGCAGACTTACATAGACATCTGCACCGGCTCTGTGAGCAGCTTCCACACGGGCAGCATTACAATCCGCCGATTTCGTTCCCGGATACGGACAATTTCCGTTTGGACGTGTCATGTATACAACTACGTCCGTATATGTTTTTTCAAGATACTCCTTACAATATTCTGCAACCTTCAACGTCAGATTTTCTTCTTCCAGACCGTTTGCCCGTGCACCGGCATGAGTTTCGTCATGTCCCGGATCCAGCATGACAACAAGACTTCCTGCTACTTTTCCCTCCGCAGTCACATCATCCGCCTGAATCTGCACATTCCCCGCACGGTCAGCCGTAACTTCCTGCGTCTGTGCCTCTACCATGGCATCTGCCTGTTCGATTGCCTGCGCTACTTTATCTGCTGCTTCTGCATTTTCCTCTGCTCCCTGAAGGGAAACAACATTGACATCAAGTGCCTGTACATCTGTATCGATCTGAACACCTTCTGCATCATATTGTGTAAATGTTTCTGCCGAAAGGGGATTTGCCATACCCAATCCAAAACAGACATTCTCCATATCCGCCACATCCGCAAAAACGATTTCACCGGATTTTTGTTTTTCTTCCTCAATATAGGAATAAGAAAGCTTTGCTACCCGGTACACACCGGCTTCAAACCCTTGCGTATCAACAGAAAAATGAAGCAGATTATCTACCATTTTATGTACCGGGATTTCTTTCTCTTCGCCTGTCGATGTATTTTCCAATGTAAGCACTGCCTGCTGCCATGCAATCTCGCCTTCTCCGACAGAAATCATAATATTCTGCTCCTTGGCCACGTCCAACTGTGCCTGCTCAATATATGCATAATTCAGCAAAAGATTTCCGGACTGCACCTGTTCATCCTCAGCCACATCCTCCTGCTGTGTCTCCGTCGCTTCCGGTGTCTGCACCGTGTTTGACGACACTTCATCACCGGTCATGCTGATATCATTTTGTGACACAGTCTCCGTCACATTGGCCATAACCGGCAGATATCCCAGCGGTGTCTGCAGCAACATCATAATCGCACTAAGCGCCGCGATTCCTCTTTTCCATCCGTATTTCTTATGATTCAAATGCATTCGTCATTCACTCCTATTATCGTTTGTTCCATTTTATGTAACCTTGTACAGTTTACATCATTTTATCCGAAAATGCAATGTGCAGTATATGGCAATAGGCCTCCCATATACCAAAACACAACTATCGCCTATACATGGCTGAGCACAAAATGACATTCCCCTGTCATCCTTACCACTTTGCGTCCTGCCGGCAAAAAGAAACTATCACCTTTGGCAAATTTCGCTTTTGTGCTACCGGCACTCAATTCGCCGGCACCGGACAAAATAACCACAGACCAGAACGTGGAGTCATCCATTACAAACTCCGCCTGCTCTTCCACCTCATAAGACCACACGGAAAAATACTTGCACTGCTGCAGAAGCTGCTTACGATATCCTTTTTCTTCCTGCCATATGCCCATCGGCCTTCCTTTTTCGTCACTTGCCTTAAAACTGATATTAGCAAATGCCTTATCAAGATGCAGCTCGCGGAGCCGGCCGTTCTTATCAATCCTATTGTAGTCATAGAGACGATAGGTTGCATTGGAGCTCTGCTGCACTTCTAGAATCAAAACACCTTCTCCGATGGCGTGAATCTGACCGGCAGGCACAAACACGGAATCCCCCTTTCGAACCGGAACTTTGTGCAGAATTTCCGCAAGAGTACCGTCTTTTATCCTCTGCTCCACCTCTTCGCGTGTCGTATCTCTTTCAAATCCAAGGTACACAAATGCTCCCTCTTTTGCATCAAGAATATACCACATTTCATTTTTTCCGTAATCATTTTCATGAGGCATTGCATAAGCATCATCCGGATGTACCTGAATGGAAAGTTTCTCCGTCGCATCGATAAATTTCACAAGCATCGGAAAACGCTCATAAGGCTGACATTTCCATCCCAAAGCATCCTTTCCTATCTGTTCCAAATATTTATCAAAAGGCATTCCGTCAAATTTGCCGCCGCAAACCGTGCTGACACCGGCCGGATGAGCGGAAAGCTCCCAGCTTTCTGCTATCACTTCTCCCTGTCCGCCAAAACCGTACAGCTCAGCCAAACGTTTACCGCCCCACAAAAACTCTTTGCAGACCGGCGTAAGCTTTACAAAATCAGTGTCTGCTGTTTCTGTCTCGCCAGGTGCATGCACCATATCTTCCGTCATACTTCCCACGCTTTCACCGATACTCACCTCGATTACAACCAGATCTTTTGTCGTCTCGTTTGAGATACGATGGAACATTCCCATCGGAACAAAAATGCTTTCATTGCGATGGTAATCTCTCTCCTTACCGTCCAGACTAATCTTTGCCGTACCACTGACAATCGACCAGTGCTCACTGCGCTTCTCATGTTTATGCAATGAAAGGGACTGTCCCGGGTAAATCGTCAGTTTCTTCACAAGATAGCCTTCGCTTCTGCTGAGCGTCTCCTTACATCCCCATGTTGTATAATAAATATCCCCCTCATCAAAGGCCGCTTTCTGCTGCGCCGAAAACTCTTCATCACGGGAAAGAATCTCCTTAATTTGGGCACTGCTGCCCTTTCCTGTAATATATGTGGCATCCTTTGTATTAACAATCAATATATCTTTCAGGTCATTTGCCACAATGAGTTTTTCCTTCGCCTCATTGATGACAGAAACATTGTCACACCGATGACAGATGTCTGTCCCCTGTTGGTTTTCATACACCGTCTCAGACAGTGTTTCAAGACTGAGCAGACGTGACCACCCAAACTCTCCCTGAATCACGCAGAGCTTTCCGCACTGTGACCATTTTTGATACACTGCTTCACCAACGCTGACCGAAGGTATCGTCTCAAGCCACTCCTTCGTCAGAACTGCACTGTTGCCTTCCATGCGCATGCGGTTTTTGCCGTAACAACAAGCTTCATAAAGCTTCGGACGATTCTGCCGCACCGCTTTTAAGAAGGTTCCTGCATATACAAGAAAGATTCCGCTGTCCAGCAAACGTTTCACCCCACGGTCCGGAAGCGAATTTCCCATATACGTTTCACAAGTACCCTCTTCTTTGACGGACACAGACATATAATCTACCTGTCCGTCATCGTAGACATCGAAATAATTGTGTCCAAAAGTCTCCTGCCCTTTGCATCCGATGGCAACGATACGCTCCTCGTCCAAAAGCTGTGACGCCCGGACAATTGTACCATTGTAATCTCCGCCGGAAATCCGGTGATCCGTCGACACGACAAGCACCTGCTCCTCCGGACTCATGCAAAGACATGCTATCATCACTGCAGGCGCTGTCTGACGCCCTGTCTCTTCCAGAAACAAGTGATAGTTCAGCCCCTGAAATGTCTGCAATTGGCCTTTTACAATATTTTCGTATTTATAGTTGGTCACAATATAGTATTCATCACAAAAAGGCAGATTGCGTGCTATTGCCTCCTGGAACAGCGATCTGCCTTTGTTTATATGAATAAACTGTTTCGGATAATTCCGTCTCGATAACGGCCAGAGGGCATCTCCGCTGCCCCCGGCCAACACTAAACATTTCATCTGCAAGCTCCTTTGTACTTTCCCTTGCCGGACTAACTTTCATGCTTTTAATTCTGCGCCTTATACTCCTCACAGGACATACCTGCTATTTCTTTCATATCCGCATCCATCATCATGGCTACAAGCCCCTTAAAGTCAATCTTGCGTTTCCATCCAAGCTCCGCCTCTGCCTTGCTCGCATCTCCCCAAAGGAACTCTACTTCTGCCGGACGGTAGAATTCCGGATTAACATCTACAAGAAGCTGTCCTGTTTTGGCATCATAACCCTTTTCATCCACGCCTTTGCCTTCCCAGCGCACGGTGATTCCAAGCTCTCCGAACGCAGCTTCCACAAACTGTCGTACTGTGTGGGTCTCGTTAGTTGCCAAAACATAATCGCCCGGTTTCTCACCCTGAAGCATAAGCCACATGCCTTCTACATAATCACCGGCAAATCCCCAGTCACGTTTCGCATCCATGTTACCCAAAGACAACTTTTCCTGCTTACCTGCCATCATATTGGCAATTGCAAGGGTAATCTTACGCGTCACAAAGTTCTCACCGCGTCTCGGCGATTCATGATTAAACAAAATACCGTTGCAGGCAAACATATTGTAAGACTCTCTGTAATTTACAGTAATCCAATATGAGTAAAGCTTTGCCACTCCGTACGGGCTCTTCGGATAGAACGGTGTTTTCTCCGACTGAGGAGCCGTCTCCGGGATTCCTCCGAAAAGTTCTGATGTAGATGCCTGATAAAATCTGCAGTTGCCTCCGTTGACACGGATTGCTTCCAAAAGTTTCAGTGTGCTTACACCTGTAGCATCCGCTGTGTATTCCGGAACCTCGAAGGAAACACCCACATGCGACTGTGCTGCAAGGTTGTAAACCTCCGTCGGTTTAATTTCACCGATCAGACGCATCAAATTGGAAGAATCTGTTGTATCCGCAAAGTGAAGAAAGAATTTCACTTTGTTATAATTTGAATTTAAAATATGATCAATACGCTGTGTATTGCTGATACTGTGACGGCGCACAAGGCCGTGCACCTCATATCCTTTTTCCAATAATAACTCTGCCAGATAAGAACCGTCCTGTCCTGTAATACCTGTAATTAATGCTACTTTTTTCATCTTTTTTATTCTCCATTCCTGATTTATGTGCTGCTCTGCTTCTGCAGAAATACAATCAACATTCTGACTTTTACAAGAATACTCTTTTCGCCACAATATAACAATAGACAATTTTGCGCTTCAATGGTAAAATATTGCTATCAATTTTCAGAACTTATTTTCAGTATTTATGAGGTGTTTTTTATGTCTGTTTCAAATTCATCCCGTATTCTTGCTACTCCGACAACCTTTGCAAAAAGTAATTTTCTGTATGTGCAGGAAGTCGGTTCTCTTCAAAGCGTAAGTCCGCATATCAGCCGCCGTGACAATCTGGAATCCTTTCTTCTCTTTATCGTCACTAAGGGGAAAGGTTCTCTTTACTATCACGGGCAGACATTTCTGTTAAACAGCGGCGACGTTGTCTTTCTGGACTGTCTGGAAGAATACGCACATGAGAGCAGCAACGAAGATCCGTGGGAACTTTCCTGGGTTCATTTTCACGGTAAACAGGCTCCGATGCTGTACCGGCACTTCACGGACCTGGGTGGTTCCTTCCGTTTTCACCCGAACAACCCCTCCTTATTTTTAGATACATTGCAAATTTTATTCGAAACACAAAAAAATCCGGGAAACAGCACGGAAATATTATCCCACCGCTATCTCACGGATTTGATTGCACTGTGTATCGATGAAATCGGTCACGCCGAATCTTCATCCATCACAGACAAAATATACGATATTCAAAATTATCTCAACACGCATTTTGCCGAAAAAATATCATTGGACGATCTCGCCCGCAATTATTTCATCAGCAAATTCCACTTATCCCGCGAGTTCAAAAAACTCACCGGAAGTACCATCGGCAATTATCTGACCGCAAAACGCGTATCCCACGCCAAAAAGCAGCTTCGCTTTACGGATTTGTCTCTTGACGCCATCGCCCGGGAATGCGGCCTGTCCGATCCAAGCTACTTTGTGAAAGTCTTCAAAAATGCGGAAGGGATGACCCCCGGGGAATATCGGAGCAGATGGTGATATCGGTATTTTGTATTGGCCTATAGGTACATTGGTTGGCAGTTGTATTGGCCTGCAGGTACATTGGTCGGCAGTTGTATTGGCCTGTAGGCACATTGGTCGGCGGTTGTATTGGCCTGCAGGTACATTGGTCGGCGGTTGTATTGGCCTGCAGTTTTGTTGGCAGTTGCATTGGCACGCAGATGCCTTGACAATTGCATTCTTTGGGTACATGTCAAAAAATTATCCTTGCAGGCCCAAAACCTTTACAATTTTGGCAATATTTTTTGCAATTTGGGCACCTGTCAAAAAAGATGATCTCCAGATCCTGTATTTTCCGGATTTTGTGGGTCTCAGCACCTTATTTTCTTATATATGACCAAAATCTCCTTTTTCGCCTGAAATCATGATATAAATTGGGATTTCAGAACGAGGTTATTTCATATAGACCCAAAATTTCGAAACATGACCAGAGAATTAATGACCGCAAAACAAATCTACAGCTTTGGGCGGTGAATTTGCTTCCGCCATCGGAACCATTGAGTATGGTTTTACCAATGACTATTTGTACCGCAGTTTTGACAACCTAAATTCTGGCAGCGATTACGCCGAAGCACGTCCTGCCATACATATCGGCTTCCTTGATTTTACACCAGTTCCTGAAGTTCCAGAATTCTATTCCACCTACAAACTTTTAAATGTAAAAAATCATCATTTGTATAATGGCAAATTTACGCTCAGCGCGGTAGACTTATCTCAAATCGAACTTGCAACTGACGAAGACAAGACCTAGAAAAACCGTATCACGGGAAAAAACGCTGCGATGAAGATGCAGATCGAGCAGCTTGCAAAGCAGCAATCATAGATCCCCCAACACAATTTTTCTTTGCCTTACCATAAAAATATCCTCCCGGATTAATATTCATTTCACATCAATCCAAGAGGATATATAGATTACCTTGTATCTACTTCACATCTTCTATCTTTCTGCCCGCATCGGGTTATTCAAGAAATCTTCATAGGAAAGGCGGATACCATCTTCCAGTTCTGTCTTATAAGTCCAACCGAGGGCTGCCGCCTTGGAAACATCAAGAAGCTTACGCGGTGTTCCGTTCGGCTTGGAAGTATCCCAGCGGATTTCTCCCTCATAACCTATCACCTTAGCAACCAGTTCAGTAAGACCTTTGATTGTAATTTCTTTACCGCTGCCGGCATTGACCGTCTCGTCGCCGCTGTAATTGTTCATAAGGAACACACAGAGGTTTGCAAGATCATCCACATACAGAAATTCACGAAGCGGACTTCCATCTCCCCAGCATGTCACATACGGGAGATTCTGCTCTTTTGCCTCATGGAAACGGCGGATCAGCGCCGGAAGAACATGGCTGTGTGTCGGATGATAATTGTCGTTCGGACCATAGAGATTGGTCGGCATCAGACTGATATAATCTGTTCCGTACTGCTTATTTAAATACTCACAATATTTCAGGCCCGAAATCTTCGCAAGTGCATACGCCTCATTGGTCTTCTCAAGTTCGGAAGTAAGAAGACAGCTCTCCTTCATCGGCTGCGGCGCCATGCGCGGATAAATACAGGATGAACCGAGGAACTCCAGTTTCTTACAGCCGTTTTTCCAAGCTGCATGAATCACATTCATCTCAAGCATCATATTGTCATACATAAAGTCTGCAAGCGCCTCGGAGTTGGCTACAATTCCGCCCACCTTGGCTGCTGCCAGAAAGACATATTCCGGCTTTTCTTCCTCAAAGAATTTTTCTACCTGATCCTGTCTGCACAGATCAAGTTCCCCGTGTGTACGGGTAATAATGTTTGTATATCCCTGACGATTTAATTCTCTAACAATTGCAGATCCGACCATTCCGCGATGACCTGCCACGTAGATTTTTGCGTTTTTTTCCATCATATTGAATACTCCTTTTGTACTATCTTCTTTCACTCTTCCAAATCCGATTACACAACTTTACCAACAATAATATGTCTTTCCTTCACCTACTCCATTAAGCTCTTTATATTGTGTAAGCGTCGGGTACTTTGTCATAATCTCATTTAAATAATCTGCATGTGTATTCCGACTGTTTATAATGACAATCAATTCGTCACATTGCTCTTCATACTCCGGCAACTTCGAAAGATTATCATCTTTCAAAAAAGTAACCGAATCATAACACGCTATCTCCCTAAACTTGTATTGCACCTGAAATCTCTCAGAATAAATAAATATACAGTCTGTATCCGAATACTGTTCCAAAGATTCCAACGCCTTGTCTGTTCCCTGATATAAATACGGCCATCCGATTCCCTTCCAACTGCCGTATGTTATAAATGCCAAAAGAACGCAGAGCAGGGCAATTTGCTGACTTCTCCCAAAGCAGGCTGACAGCAAATGATTCACACAACACAGAAACAGAACAAATGCAACACCGTATATCGGGAAAAGGTATCTGTCACTAACAAAGCTGGCTATTTTAGACACCAACAGAAAATATATAAGAACCGGCACAAAAAGGAATACATATTGGAATATCCCTCCTCCGTCCTTTTCGCCCTTCTTTTTTTCAGATGCAGTATCTTCCCTGATGCAATAAGCATACAATGCAGCGAACAAAATAATCAACACCAAATAACCTAACTGATTTCCAAACAGTTGATTATTTGCAAACCCAAAAAAGCTCTTAATCCGCGCCCAAAAATCCTGACTATTCTGAAGGTTCGTAATCGCCTCTTCTCCTCTATAGTCAAAAAACATATGCTCTATTATAGACGGAAAAATAAGTATTGCAGTTCCTGCCGCCAAAACCATCGTCGCACAAAATCCCAATAACTTCTTCCACATTCTTTTTATGAGCAGAAATATTCCGAACACAAACGACATTAAAGCCACAAAGACGATACAATAATAGTGTGTGAGCGCAGATAGCACAGTTGTAATATACAATAACCCAAGCCATTTCCACGACACACCTTCACGCAGCATCCGCAAAAACAAATAGGAAAGCACACATCCCCAAAACATCGTTATTACATACATCCTAAAAAACGTCGTTGAGGATATAATCCCGCTATTTAAAACAAATCCAACCGACAAAAGCAGGCAAACCGCTTTGTCTTCCGTCAGATACAGTATCAATTTCCTGATCATGAACAAAGTCAATACCGCAAAACCAATATTTATTATCCCTGCAAACCACCGGGAAAAACGTCCCGGGAAAAGTGAAGATATTGTATGAAGTATCGCATAGTAAAATGGCGGATGAACATCATTTTTCTGATTCTCCCAAACGCTTTTATAATCAAATCTATGCTTTTTATTTACTGTCATATATTTATTATAAGGATTCAGCGGATTTTCATATACTTTTCCTTTCTTTATTTTCATGCTTGCAGCGCCATCACTCTTATGATTAGCCAAACCATAACTAAACACTTCATCCACATGATAGTTTTCTTTATTTGAAATCGCAAACACTAAAATAAAACAGAACACAATATATAACATTACTGTAACTATCTTATTTTTGTATTTTTTTAACATCTTATCCTTTTCCTCTCTCACTAATATCCGTTTACTCCGATATCTTAACAACAACCGTCCCTTTCACTTCCTTGACGGATCCCTCCTGTGGATATACCGGCATATCTTTTACTTCCTGCATGTTCATTATTTTCTCATATTTTTTTGTGCCCGGCATCGGGATATCTACTCCTAACCGATAATAGAAAACTCCTCGCCATGTCCACTTATCCAAAATGGATCCCCAGTATGGTCCTCCCACTTTTGCATAATTATTTGCCTTATCATACATCGCTGTTACTTTGCAAAGCGGATTACCAATTGGTTCTCCTATGATTACAAGCTTCTTGCCTTCCTGAAAATATCCGTCATCTATTAGCGTATCTAATACGCTGTCCGCAATAGTTTGTGCGGCTATTGTCCCTTCTTTCATCGCCTCCTGATCCACCTGAACCTGATAGATACTGCCCCATAATATAAACGAGGCCATTACATATAACACTGCTTTTTTCACCAAAATAATTTTATTTTGCTTTCTCTCAAAAATATAAAATAAGAGCGCAAAGACAATCGGAAGCACCAACGCATACGGTGCTGTCTGCTGCTCCAAAAAACTACTTCCCGGCACTAAAAAAAACACAACATTTACCGACAGCGGAAAAATTGAGATAAGCAAAACATAAAGAATCGTATATAGTTTATTTATCTTTATGAGCCCATTAACTCCCCACACAACTAACACAATAACGGAGATACCTACAATCCATGTAATAAGTTTTTCGCCCAGCATATTCCAATGATGCCCTTTATTTGTAAAATACAAAACAACAGTGTGATACGACCGTTTCACCGATGGCAAAATCCCATTTAAAATTGCTGTCAAGGAAACCGAATCTGCACCATTATAATTACTCATTACGGCATCATATCGTTTCAATTCTATATGTAATATCAGTTCATACAGCAAAAACCCCAACGCCGCAACAATGCCGGAATAACCAAACACTTTTTTAATATGGGATGCTTTCTCCTCCCTTAGCAGAAGTAATACAATATAGCCTATCACACCTGCCGTTATACATCCCAAATACGCCTGATACAATCCCATAGCAAGCGCCAGGCTGCACGCCCCCATTATAACACAGGCAAATACATACCTTTTCTTTCCACCGATTGTGTTATCATCTGCTGCCCAAGCAATATTTTTTACACAAAACATACTTAACAGAAACGCTAAACCATATATCAGGGAAGTATATGCATACGAAAGAGAAATACACACTACCATATTGCTCAAAAACAGCATGGAAAGAATATAATCTTTCCATGTACCCTTTTGAATTCCAAAAACAGAAACAAATATCTGCGTCCCGATTACAAACAAAAGCAATGTCAAAATCGCATTCCACGGATTGGATGCAATGCCAAAATGTATTTCATCAAGATAACGAATAGCCCATCTCCCCAATGATAATTCCCAATTATCACCAAAATAATATGGACCTTCCCACATACCATCCTGCTTATTTACAAGATTCTCCGTCATCAACATCGAATACACGGCACAACACAAAAGAAGCTTATTAAAAATAACTTTAGTATATTCTTTTAAGCTCTTTTCATTTATATTCTTCATTTATTCCACTTCCACTCCTAACATATCATTCAACAAACAATTTTATCATAACATACCCCAAAGTTATTCTCAATCCTGAAGATTTTGCACAGCTGTCCAAGAATAATCATATGCAAAAACCGGTGAATCAAAACACTTGATCCACCGGTTTATTATTTCTATATTTCAATCCATAATAACCAAACTTTTGTTATTTTTATTTACTCTTTCTCCCTTGCAATGTAAATCGGTCTGCGCTTTGTCTCAAGATATGTTTTGGACAGATATATACTGAGAATACCAATGCATAAAAGCTGCAGTCCACCGATGAAAATGATGATACACATCATGGAAGGCCAGCCTGCCACCGGATCACCATACAAAAGCGCCCTTACGAAAACAAAAATAAGACCAATAAAAGAGATAAAACAGCAACTAAGTCCAAGCCCGGACGCAAGATTCAACAGTTTTGTCGAAAACGCCACAATACCATCCATCGCATATGCAAACAGCTTCCACATGGACCACTTGGTACTTCCTGCACTACGCTCCACATTTTCATACTCAATCCACTTGGTTTTAAAACCAACCCAACTGAAAATGCCTTTAGAGAACCTGTTATATTCCCCCATGGAAACAATGGCATCCACCATAACTCTGCGCATAAACCGATAATCTCTTGCACCGGATGCAATTTCAATGTCCGCCATCCTATTGATTACTTTATAAAATGATTCTGAGAAGAAAGAGCGGATTCGCCCCTCTCCTTTGCGCGTGGTCCGCCTTGCAGCCGCACAATCATATCCTTCCAGTACAACCGCCTCATACATCTCCTTCAATGAATCCGGGGAATCCTGCAAATCCACATCCATCGTCACGACATATTCTCCAGAAGCATTGGAAAGCCCCGCAAAAAGAGCCGCTTCCTTACCGAAATTACGCGAGAACGAAACAAAATGCACTCTGTCATCCTTCTCCCGGAGTGCCTTAATCCCATCAAGCGTTCCGTCACTACTTCCGTCATCGATAAACCAATATTCATATTCCAAATCTCCGATTACGGACTTGTCCTTTAACAATTCTTCCATCGTCTGATAATAAATCGGCAGTGCTTCTTCCTCATTAAAACAGGGTACGACGAAGCTGAGTAACTTAGTGTCTTCCATAGTTGCTCTCCCTTTGTATTTCTCAATCTAAAATGAATATGAATGCCTAGTAAAACCGCATCATCATTGACTACATTACAATATGTTTATCATATCATAACAAAAAGCTATTCTCAATGAAAATAGTCCTTTTCACAAAAAATAGACAATCCGTAAACTGTCACTCATAATTGAAAAAAACCAAGGAGAGTCTGATTATGAAAATTTTAAATGATTATGTTGTGGAATATTTAGAACATTGTCGGTACAGAAAACGATTAGATGCGAAAACAATTAAAGCATACTCGATTGACTTGAAACAATATTGCAATTTTTCTTCTGAATTGCCATTCTGTATATCCCCGGATATGTTAGAACGGTATATAACCGATTTGCACAAACAATTTAAACCCAAAACCGTCAAACGCAAAATTGCAAGTTTGAAAGCCTTCTTTCATTATTTGGAATACCGCGAGCTATTATCTGAAAATCCCTTTCATAAATTAGATATCCGCTTTCGCGAAGCAAAACTTCTCCCCAAAACTATACCCTTTCATTCCATCCAAACCTTTTTATCCACACTGTATGTCCACAAAGAACAGGCAACATCCGAATATCAGCTCCGTTGCTGCATTCGGGATATCGCCGTTATTGAATTATTATTTGCCACAGGTATTCGAATATCCGAATTATGTTCATTAAAACCTTCAGATATCGACTTGCAAAGTCACAACATACTTATTTACGGGAAAGGTGCGAAAGAACGCATTTTACAAATTGAACATCCGGAAGTCATTTCTGCTATGCGTTCTTATCAAGAAGTCTTTAAAGAAGATATGGAAGCATGCGGCTTCTTCTTTGTGAACAGACTAAAGCAGAAACTGTCAGACCAATCTGTCCGCTTTATGATTAAACGATATGCCAAATCAGCCGGTATTGATCAGCATATTACCCCACACATGTTCCGCCATTCCTTTGCCACCCTCTTACTGGAGCAGGATGTGGACATACGTTATATACAAAAAATGCTGGGACACAGTTCCATAAGCACGACCGAAATATATACGCACGTCTCCAATGCAAAGCAAAAGGACATTCTTGTTCATAAACATCCCAGAAATTTGATAAATGTGGATGAAGGATAATATGGGATTATCGATTATGTATATGATTTACATGCTAATGGATAATTTTTTGTTATCCGTCAGTTATATTTGGAAGAAGAGTTTGGTAGGAGGATTGTATTATGTATAATGATAAAATATTAGTTTTTTTAAGTAGACCCAACCCATTTCTTGATGTTCATCAATATTTTATATCGAAATTACAAGAGCAATTTGACAAATATAACATTCAAACAGTAACATTACAAGCTGATAATTATGATTTAACAGACTCAATAAATTATCTAAAGGGTATGATTAAGCAATGTTACGGAATTGCAATTATTGGTTTTAAGCAAATTTTTATAGAAACGGGCAGTAAAAAGAAAGGTGGAAGGGAAAATTCCTCCTTTTACTATCCAAACGAAATTGATATATCAGGTCAATCACTGACAAGTCCTTTTTGCCATATTGAAGGAACCATTGGATTGCTTAATGATCTTCCGTTATTAGTAATAAATGAAGAAGGTGTACGTGAGGAAGGGATAATTAAAGGTGGCAAGTTCTGTGTCAAAACAAATAAATTCAATTTATCCTCTATTGACTCTTTCTTCGACGATAAAACTGTAGAGCAACAAATTGCTGTATGGGCAGGAAAAGTAACCGAGTATTATCTATTTTTAAATTTAAAAAAAGTGTAAATATTTTACAACATATATTTGTTGATGTTCTCTATACTTTGTTTGAGAGTATTGATCCCCTCTATTATCGTGCTTTTTTGTCGCTTTGAAATATCTTTGTCGTTTTGAATACGATTAACTATTTTTTCAGCGTCAATATACTTATCATCGATAATTGCTTTAAGATCAATTACATTATTTGTATAATAAATGCGCTCGTCATAGCTGCCATTGTTCTTAACATTTACATTTATATTTAAATATAGTTTTGCAAAATGTTTGGCTGTATAATAATATTCTCTTATTACATTTTTATCTTCCGTAATTTCATATATTCTTAATAACAATGCACAATAGTTGCGAGGGCAATATAAATTCTTTTTACAAAAGCATGCACCAATTCTGTAATATTCTAAAGCAGAGTAGTAGTATTCAGGGTCGTTAGACAAATTATAAACTCGTAAACAAATTGCCGCCAATCTACCAAATAAATATTCAGATGTAGAATTTTCTATATCTGTATTTTGTTTAATCAAGTTAATACATTCTATCAAATCTTTACAACTATTGTTTTTTTCAGCAATTTTATATCTTGCTAAAACTAAAAGAAGAAGATTTTCTTCTGAGGGGTCATTGGTATATAATTCATCCAGTATTACTAATGCATCCCGAAAATTATTATCATCTAATAAACCACGTGCTTTTTTATACATTTCATATATTGTATTATTCGACGATTTATCATGATCATAGACATGATTTTCATTTAGTGCACGATGTATAGGGTTATCCGGAACATTGGTAGAAGTGTTAATGGCAAAATCAAGCAAGCTATTTAATTGATTTTTAGTTTGAGAAATAACATCTTCTCTTAAAAAGGTTCCATTATGTTCATAAAAAATAATTGGAACATATGTTATATCAAAAAATTTAAACTCTTTTTCTTTCTCTTTTGCACATAATAATATTGTTGATCTTGGTTTTAACGCGTGCCTTGCACCTAATTCATATATTGCATTTACATTCATTGTACTAATATCTGCGATTACAATATCTGCCCCATTTAGACAAGTTACAAATTTGTAATCAATAGATATTGTCCCCGAAATTTCATCACATCTATAAGCATTATACGAACTTTCTTTATAAAGTGGAAACGGAATTAGCTGATTTTCTATTATGCATGGTTTAATAATTTTTTCATAGGCTAAATCTAAATTTAAATTGTTTTTTATACCATATCCCATTATAACAAAACATGTTTTATTCATTAGTGCGCTCCTAATCTATATTAAAATATAATAAATGCAAATTTTCGTAATGCAGAATAAACTCTTCTTCCAAATATAACTGACAGATAACTAAAAATTATCCATTAGCATGTAAATCATATATATAATGGATAATCCCATATTATCCTTCATTGACTTTCATTGCCATCTCTTGTAAAACAAAAAGAACCTCGAATAAATATTATTCAAAGGCTCAAAATGTGATTGGACACCAATCATCCGCTAATTAGCTAGATTGTAATTATATTTAGAAATATTGTCAAGTATACATTATAATAATTTTATATTTTATTATCTAAAATAAAACTCTACTTCAATCTCCTCATATATCGCCTAGGTAAATATATCTCTCTTAATTGTATTTACTATCTTATGATAATATAATAATTAGTCAAGGAAGTTAACTTACATATATGTAAGCCAACTTCCTTAATGAATAGAACAAAAGTATCTTTGAGCCCCCTATACTCAACTCACAATCAACATTCGTGAAAATCTATCCGTGAATACCCCTTGTACTCAAAAGCGGAATCTTAACATCCTGCCATACATATCGGCTTTCTTGATTTTACACCATTCCCTGAAGTTCCAGAATTTTATTTTACCTACATACTTTTAAATGTTAAAAATCATTATTTGTATAGTAGTAAATTTACGTTCAACGTGATAGACTTATCTGAAATTGAACTGTCAACCGCCGAAGGCACAGCTTGCAAAGCACCAATCATAGCTGAGACGAAACCGGTAGATCAACATGTTCTACACTTCACACAACATCCCGCATGATTATTTACAATTCTTCTAACATAGATTCGAATTTTCTTTTCTTTCCAAACGTTTTAGCAGGAACCTTTTCTAGAGCTGTAAATACAACATCTTTTCTATCAAAAAGCCATCTTATTGCTTTTTTAACTTCATCATACATCCCATCATCTTTTAGCTGTTGAAAATCTATAGCCAAGGTATCATCATATTTCTCCTGCAATTTTCCTACTGTTTCCTGATATCCCTCATCATATTCCATATCAGAATATTGATAACGTAGGTAATACAACATACATACAAAAACCGTATGGTAATATGACTCCTTAACTCGAACATATATCCTAGGCTCGCTTTCTCCAAATTCATGTACAGAAATTCCCGAATACATAAAATCCAAGTACCATTCATCCGATTTTTCATTTTCATTATACATATTATACAATTCGCACAGTGGATCATATAATATATTTTTCATGAACCTCTCTGGTTGCAAATCACATAATATGTCAAGAAAATCCGTTGTCAGTCTTCCTTCTACAGACTTCAACCAAGAAGTCACAAACTGTTTCTGTTCATCATCACTCAACTGCATCGTATAAACTGCTGCAAAATATTCTTGAAAAGATCTATGTGAAAAACGATAATTTAGTCCTTCATGAATTAACATACACACCGCTTTAGTCATATCATTTAAAAACGCTAAATTCTCAAAATCCCCAAAGGCATATACTTTTTCCTTGGCTTTAGCAATGTTTTCTAATACAGCATTTTCTGAAAATTCATATTGGTTCTTAAAAAAAGATCTAAAACAAAAATATGAAAACACCTTTTTGAAATCTTCGTAACCCAATCCGGATTCTTTTTCTCTTTCAAATTTTCCTTTCTTCATTGCATCATGACGATGAAACAATGTCGAAAATGCCTGTTCATAAAAATCTGTCTTACTGTCTGGAATCGATACTCTTTCTTCAAAAGTCATTAACATTATTGTCAACAACAACGGATTGGTCGCAAAAGAATTATATTTTTCAAACAATTCTTTATCTAATTGATTATAAAACTTGCGCTTAATCTCCTCATCATATTCTAATTTTGAGATTAATGATAACGCTTGTTGCTTAGTTAATGGCATTGCGGAATACTCGGCAAAATCTGACCATCCAACAAACTCCTGCAACGGTCGCGACGAAACAATGATAGGATTTTCCGAATACTTATTACTAAAATTAATAATTTCTTGAGTCACCTTGTTCGATATTGCATTTTTAACTTCATCATACCCATCAAACAGAATCAAATAACACCCCGTTTCTAAACTATATTTAAAATACTCCTCTTGTAATTCAAAGCCGAATATAGTTAAAGTCTTGTACATATATTGCTCAATACTAATCTCCGTAGATGCAAGTTCATTTAACCCACGCAATTCAATTAGAACCGGTATATATGATGTCGTACTAATTGTATTCAAAAAAAAGTGTCTCATCAGCATACTTTTCCCAATACCACCAGTACCGCTTATTATAATCTTATGTCCAATATTTAGAATATTATTCACATCTGATGTATCTATAGTTGTTTCTTTATTTCTTATTCCCATGCACACAAAAAAAGAATACAAATCATGCGGAATTTGACCATATAAGATAGTTTTCGCCTTACTAATATGTCGTTCCGCTTCTGTAAGATACTTTTCAAATGCCCCTCCATAATCTATCTCATTCTTTACAACAACATCTTTACAAACCTTTGTTAACTTTTCACAAACAAATTTAGCACTACTTTTGGCTAAATCACTAATAACTTCTGCTGTAATTTCATTTACATTTAATTCCACTGACATATTTTTTCTCCTTTGTAATATTTAAATAAATGATAAATTATAGAAATATAATTTAACCTTAGTACAAAACATTAACCCAACTACTTCTCCCCGTTATTCTAGAAGCTACTTATGTCTTGAATGCCTGGCTTACATACACATCTCTCTATACGCAAAGGAAAAGACATACTGTCTTATACAAGTATATGATATAATAATTCAAAAAAATAAAATAACTTACATATATGTAAGTTATTTTCCAAAAAAATACCATTATCATTAATAGTAAAAGAAAACAATTTTATTGAGGGGAACTATCACATGATATCATTTGAACCATTCTGGAACATGCTCAAAGAAAGAGGTATAACAGTATACGACTTAGAGTATACTTATAACTTCAATCCTGCGGAAATCAGCCGTATGAAACACAATCACAATTTCAACTTAAAACACATAGATCACTTATGCGAGGTATTTGAATGCTCTCCTGCCGATATTATTAGTTATCGTGCGGAATAAAAACCTTGAACTCAAAATAATCGCCAAGATTACAAGGTTGAAAGCACAACTTTCAAAGCAGCAATTATGGCTAAAAAACGACTCACATCCCTAACTTTTTTATCATATTCAAAATGTACATCTGAATTGCACTGTTTCTATCTGCATCCATGTATCCATCTTTCAATCCTTGTATCACTTCTTGTGCGATTTTGTCCATTTTCACACTGTCTTGCTCGGAAAGTTTAATTTTTGTAAAAGAATTCGAAGAATCAATTATTTTTTTAATATCATACATATCAGCTTTTGTAAAAACATTATTATCTGCATTTTTATATTGTAGTGCATTCAAGAACTTAACTTGCTCTTCCGTTTTATGTTCCAATACTAAACTCGGCAAAATCACATCTTCCTCTAACAAGGCAAGACTAACAGATACTGTAGGCGAATACGGATAACAGATTATTACAAACCCATGACCATTCAAGGCATCTAATCCCAACTTGTTCGTTACTGCATTGTAAATGCACACCGGATTATCAGATGTATAATACGGAATAGCAGTCTTGTTAACAGTAACACTCCAATGAAAACAATTAAAATAATACGCCCACTGAGCAATTATATTATCATCTATAAGCATAAGTTTCTGCAGAAAATCTACACTCGTATTAGGAACTTCAGGTAATTTCCCCCTCAATCCTTTTGTTCTTAGAAATTGATAAGCCATTTGAACTGACAAACACATTTTAAACTCATCATCCAACTGTGCCAAAACCCCCTCTGTTTGCAAGATTTTATCCATCCGAATGGCATCTAAACACTTTTTCAATCCCACCTCAATATCATTCGAAAATAATTTTTCAATATATTGCACATCATCTACGCTTGGATATATTTCCTTTATAATTACTAATTCTTCTTCTGAAAAATCGTAAAAAGCCTTTTGCTTGGCAATTTTACATACAGCTTGATTTTTCCTTACTTCACCCTTACTTTTATCATATACATTTAGTTTTCCATCATCAGTAAACATATTTAAATAACATTGTGGAACTATATGTTCCTGTTTAACTTTTCCCATGTTTCAAACCTCCCTTGACACTCTCACCGAAATGCTCTATAGCTTAATACATATTTTTTGACGTCCTCCTTATATACGCAAGGGAGACGTACTGTTTTTTATACAAAAATATAATATTATTTTGAAAAAAAGCAACTTACATTTGTGCAAGTTATCCCCCAAAAATAATCATACTATCATTAATAGTAAAAAAGCATATTTATCGAAAAAACTTCATGAATCATTTTCACAAATACACTATCGTAATTTCTTTTGTATAAAAAAGCGAGGTGGAAGATAACTAAATAGTAAATAACATGTATCTGTAAATTTACACGTCTAAACAAAGGAGGAACTTGTATGAAGAAACTATTAAAGTATTTGTTTATTGGAATGACATGTGTTTTTTTAGTTAGTGGTAAAATGTCCATTGAAGGTTATGCAAAGTCTTGCACTCACAAATACAATAACGATATATGCAAAAACTGTGGTTATGTGCGTGTACACGAATTTGCAGAAAGTATATTATTTTATACTGCAAAAGAAAATATTCCCATTTGGAACATGCCCACAAAAAAATCAAAGTTGGTTAGAAAAATTGCAAATAAAGACTCTATGGTCGAATTCAATGGTTTACTCCGAAATCAGTTCGGCAACATATGGCTACGTACAGAAGACGGATACGTATTTATTGATAACGTTTATTTGAACTTTGAAAGTTTAGTTGCTCGTTCCTATCAGCAAATATATGCTTTAGGAGAAGACGCTGTTTTAGTAGCTTTCTACGATGAAGTTCATAAACACGGAACAGCGGATTACAAAATATGGTTAGATCCAAGCTCTAAAGGAATCCTTTACAATGTATATATTGATGGTCAGTTTGTAAAAATGACAGCGGAACAATTAGGAAACATTAATTATGGATATTTAGGTAAGTTAGTCGGTTTCACAGATGATGTTTTATTACATGCCGCCGGAGCAGTTAATTTACTAACTGTATTTGAAACTAACAAATGGGATACAACATATAAAGAAGCCCTCAAGCAATGTGCGGTATGTGACACTCTTCTATGTAACTCAATAGAAAAAGTTTGTGCACTTAATTCAACTCCTAAATTGATAATGGCAGATATAATCAACAATTGTAGTAACTCCTACTGCGATACAGCAGAGGATGCTACAGATGTCAAACGTGGAATAACTTATTATGATACCGGAGAATTCAAATAACTGAGATTACAAGCTTGAAAGCGCAACTTGCAAATCAGCAATCATAACAGAAACCCCGGCAGGTCAAAAATGCTTGACCTACCGGGGTTTTATTTCAGTTTTTAATGATATCTCACAATACAATAAATCGCACGAATTCCGTCCTTTATGCCAATCTTTTTACCTTCCTCATTCGTACGAGGATTGTACGAAATCGGAACCTCATGAATACGAATTCTCATATCTGATATCTTCGCTGTAATTTCCGGTTCAAAACCAAAACGCTTCTCCTGAATATCCACAGACTGAATCACCTCTCTGGCAAAACATTTGTAACACGTTTCCATGTCTGTCAATTTCTGACGGGTAAACAAATTTGATAACATAGTAAGAAATTTGTTTGCAAGACGATTCGCAAGATACCCCTTTGCTTTCTGACCTTTAAAACGGGAACCATATACAACTTTAGCCTTACCTTCCAATACAGGGCCTGCCACCTTTGGATATTCCATCGGATCGTATTCCATATCCGCATCCTGAATAATAACCGCATCACCGGTAGCCGCCGCAAAGCCTGTCTTCAGCGCAGCACCCTTACCACCATTTACCTCATGATAAATAATCTTATCAACAAGCGGACGTACCTCTGACTCAAGAATATCTCTGGTTCCGTCTGTAGAAAAGTCATCCACCACGATAATTTCTTTATTTTCTATTGGTGATGCTTTAACTTTTTTAACAATTTCTACTATGTTATTCTTTTCATTATAACAAGGAATAACTATTGAAAGAACCTTATCATTTACATTGCTCATTTAAATTTCCTCCCGGTATCTCTACTCTTTTTTCCCAAAATTCATAAGCGTTCTTTGGTACATTTCCGGCAAACCAATATCATATGACTTTCCGTCAACCACCAAACCTGCCATTCCGATGCGTTCTCTTACTCGATCCAATGCAGTCGTCAATTGAATCTCTCCGGAGCTTGTCCTGTTATTCTTAATATCATCCTCAAGTACTTCGAAGACTTCTTTCGTCAAGATGTATTGCCCGAATACAGCGTAATAATTATCTTTTCCTGCTTTATTTTTCATCTGCAAAAATTCTTTTGCATACTCACAACTCGGTTTTTCACAAAATGCATCAAGCTTCAAGAGCGTCTGTTCTTTATTCTCCCATACCCCATGCATAATACCGTAATGTACTACTTCGTCCAAAGGAACTTTATGCATAGAGATAACCGGAAGCCCGGTCTTTTCATAAACATCAATCAGTTGCTTCATACAGGTTTCCGACGTATACGACTCGTAAATCATATCACCCAACAAGAGCAACGTTGGTTCCCCCTTAGTGAACTCGCGACACTGATATACCGCATGACCAAAACCTTTTCGTTCCTTCTGATAAACATATGTGATTTTTCCGCCGATACGCGCAATCAAATCTTCATAATCTCTTTTATCCTCAGGAAGTTTTCCACGATGTTCTTCCGAAAGCGGAGCAAAAAATGCATCGTACATCGGCTTCTCTTCCTCCCCGATAACAAGACAAATCTCTTCTATACCCGATGCCTCTAACTGTTCTAAAAGAACCATGATTGCCGGTTTAAACAAACCATCTTTGTCAAGAATAGGGAAAAAGTCTTTCTTAATTCCCTTTGTTGCCGGATATAGTCTTGTTCCAAATCCTGCCACCGGAATAATCGCCTTGGTAACTCCCTGTTTTGGACGTAAAGTCAAGGTGAATGCAGGCATTTTACGTTTCTTTTGCAGGTATTGTACCAGTTTTCCCTGACACTCCTGATCTTTTGCCAAAAACTGTACCGTTCCGTCGCCTTGTGAACCGACTCCTTTACATCCATATACCAAATCCTGAATCTCCGGATCTGCAAGTACCGAATGAAGAACCGGTGCTTGCAACTCTGTTTCACAGGCCGGTGCCACTTTTTGGTCAAAATTGTTCTGAAACTCCACCATAAGTTTTCCGAGGGCTTTGTTGTCACCTTCCGCCAAATATTGCATTGCTCGAGTCACATACTCCTGATTATCTTTTCCTAAAGCCTCATGCACACTTTTTTCCAAGTCATTCTGCGCAAAGGGATAACATTTATTTAAGTCCGCCAAAATTCGAACCGTATCTTTATGTGACTTTAAATCAGCAATAACCCAATACAATGTATTTTTAAACTGAAGTTGCTTTACACTTACCTCATTGCCGTCAAATGTCATACACACCGGTGCCACTCCGTAAGCACACGCCTGATCCAGACGTCCGCATCGAGATGGGGTTCTCTGCTCTCCGATAAAAGCGATATTCATTTCTCCCATTGTATTTAACCGTAGGTGATACATTTGATTAAATGCACGCGCCACAAGAACACAAATCGCTGCGCTGCTGGACAAACCACTCTTAATCGGCAAATCCATCTTAGTAATTTTAATCTTTAATCCGCGTACATTGTAGCACTCATTGATATACGATGCCACGCCCGCAACATAGGAAAAAAAGCCACCCGCATTCGCTGTTTCACGTAATTTCTCAGAGTCCATTTCACATTCAAAAACAGCTTTATTCAGACTCACAAGATCACTTGTCACTATAAACTTATCATTTTTTTCGACTGTAGCATAGATTCCCTGTTCAATACCGGTTACAATAGCTTGTCCCGGAACAATCTTTGAATTCATTACTCTATGACGTCCTGCCCAATCACTATGTTCTCCGAGCAGACATAATCTACCCGGAACAAAAAGTTCGATTTTCTTCGACATTTTTTCCCTCTTTCATACAACTTCTCTATTTTTTTACACTACCTATTATCCTATATTCACTTGCAAGAGAAAAATTCGGTTCAACGCCTCCTTGATAACTAATTCCGAATTCTTTACACTCACCCGGTTTAATATTTTCCGGTATTTCGATATATATGTTATTTTTCTCGTCTACCAAATACATCTTTTCATATTTGTGATTAATATAAGCCATCCCTGTATTATGTATTTTAATCAGTTCCTTTGTCATACCGTCTTTTTCATCACGCCACAAGCTTTCGATTTCTACGGATACTTTAGAATCCTTAACGTCTGCGCAATAATAATAAATCGGTGTATAATATTCATTATGAACCAGTTCCAAAAATCCATCATTGCAAAGTTCTTTTTGTAGTAATTCTGTTTGAGATGCTGTTTTTCCCGATAACATAATGTAGCACTTTTTTCGGGACCGAATTGCTTCAATCTCTTTATCTGCCTGTTCATCTAATACTTCTAACGAAGAAGTGCCAAAAATAATCTTTTTTGTATTATCTTTAAAGTATATATTATCATACCCATTTTTAAACCTGAATCCCGGACTACTAAGCGAATAGACATACAATCCCGCATCCGAATCCATATGCTCTTCCAGATATTCATATTGTAAGTTTGTTTCATGCACCAACCAATATACATTTTCTTTTTCTTTATATTTCTGAATCCCTTGATTAGATATCACTAACAAAATGCATATCAACCCCAAAATACATTTCACAAATTTGGTACTTACATCTCTTATTTCCAACGACTCAAATACACCAAAAACCACAAGACTTATCAGCGGATAATAGAACAACCACAATCTGTCACTTATCGGAAACATTGATATTGACGAAGCAAAGAGCGAAACAAAAATGCCGAAATAAATTCCAATTACATATTTATTCTTTTTCGCAATCGCTATTATAAAGGCAACACCTGTCATAATGAGCATAAATTTCCCCGAATAACCAAAATGAACATAAATAATATCTACTAATTCTTTTACTAATTCTAAGTCTGCCTCCGAATTAATAATCAAAGGAAATCTGCGATCTGCCCAGTAGTTTTGCATCGTATCACCCTGCGCAACTTCCCGTAACCAGTAAAAATAATACACAACAAAGCTCATCACTATAGTTGCAGTTACAATCAATATTTCTTTCAACTTATTCCAAACTTTTGCCCCGCAAGAGAATAACACTTGTGCTAATATCAATCCTCCCTCTACAAAACAAACAGGATTGGAAAACCATAATAACAACGCCCAGAATACAGCTAATACTATATAGTTGATTTTCTTTTCCTCGTATAAATAAAAGAGGTATAACACCAAAAGCACAAACATTGCATCTGCCATATATGGTTTAAAGATATTAGAATATTTAAGAATAAATTCCATGGATGCTACAAATGCACATGGAATAATCGGATATTCCATGCGGAGAACTTTCTTGGCTGTAATATACAACATCACAAGAACACCCACATACGAAATCACTGAAAACAATCTATACACATACTCTGTATGACCAAATAACATAGCAATAATTTTTACTATGTACAGCCAGCCTGCCGGCGCAGATTGATTCCATGAAAAAACAGACTCTGTAAGATTAGTTAAAGAACGCTGTGTAAAATCAACTGCCAGTATTGCCTCGTCAAGTGCCAATGCACGATTAACAGAATTCATAAAAAACGAAGTGTATATCCCTAGCAGACATACGCTTCCTAATACAATGTTTAATAAAATATTAAACCAATTTTTCTTTATATACACTTTAGGATTCATAAAACTCTCCAATATTATATCTATACACTATAATATAACTCATCTTAATACATCTTGATAAAAAACACAACAAAAAATACAATAACACTTTCTTATAACTGTGTTATAATATCAATGCATAGTCACCATATAATTAACGGAGGTCATATTCATGAAACAAAAACATCTTTCTCCAATTACAGTATTATTCCTTATTACGCTAATAGCATGTTTTTCCATTGTCGTTTATTTAATCTTCACCGGAAACTGCGATCAGCGTTTCACTGATATTGTAGTTGAAAGAACTGCATATTACCAAAGTAATAAGTCTGCCGAAATGACTTTGTCTTATGGTCTGATTTTTATCGGAATAATCTTACTGACTTTTGCTTTTTTTAAATTCTGCAATCCAACGGCATTAACACTATCTCATACTTATGATTTTGGATATGTACTTTTTCTTATACTTTGCACCGTGGTAACTACTCAATATATATTATATACTACTTTGAATCCTTTACACTGTCTTGCCGTAATTATTGGACTATTATTACTTCTCATTGATCGATCTGTTCTTGCACACGGACTGGTCTTTTATTATGTATCCTTCTATGGTATTTGCGGAGTCTATCGCATTTATGCCGCACTTACTGACGCTCCAAAAAACACATCTGTATATGCAATTTCTTTAATATCATCCGTTCTTACTATTGCAACTCTCATGTTTAAAAGCAGAAAGACTATTTTGTATTATGGAATTCTGTTTTTACAGATACCAATTCCATTCTTACTTATGATATACAAAATGAATACTCATTATTATTATGACAATTATTTAGATATAGCTGTCCCACAAAATGCAGCCCTTTTTATTCATTTGCTAATTATATGTTGCTTACTTTTTATAGCACATACTTTATACCAAAACCGTGAAAATAATTTCAACGTTTTTTCCGGAAAAGCTATAAGTCTGGGGACATGCATTTCAATTATTTGCGCATCATCTTTTTCAACAAATGGATTTGTGGTTCCTACCGATTTACATCATCCAGCCGAAAATATCATCGGATACTCTCAAATATTTTCCCTTGGACAAAGCGCATATACAGAATATATTCCTCCTTCCGGCTTATACTCCATTGTTGGCGGCTATTTTATGCGCATTTTTGGTAATGAACTGATGACCAATTATAATTTATGTATGAATCTGCTTCAAATCGTTACTATCCTTATAGCCATTCTATTGTTAAATGCGCAAATAAAACGCGAATGGCTGTTTGTCCTTTCAGTACTTTTACTAATGACAGGGACTTCTCGCGTTTTATTTATTTTACCAATTATGTTTCTACTCACCATACCGAAATTACTCAAACACCCTAAAACATGGCTTTGTTTATGGTTCTTTTCAACCTATCTGCATGGATTATATTATCCTCTTTATGGCGCAGCGGTCGGTCTCGCTTTTGCACCTTTAGGCGCGCTGCAATTATATAAAGCGATAAAGGATTTTAAGACAATTCCAAAATCAAGAGTTCCTTTTATTGCATGTATTATTACATGGATTTGTTCCATTATAGCAGGAGCTCCTATACTAATCGGAACTTTAAAACACACTCTCGCCATGTCCGGGCAAACAATTTATGCAGATGGTATATCTATTTTCGGACAAACAGTACCCAATAATTTTTTACCACAATTAAACAGTTCTCAAGATATTACCTTCATCCGCCTCGCATTATGGAATATTTTACGTTTTATGATACCGGTAATAATTGTATGGATTGCCTTCCTTATATTATGCTCGGCCTTCCACATTTTTAAATATAAAAAAACAACTATATCCAAAGAACAATTGGGATTGTATTGCGTACCTGTAATTTTCCCTATAATTTCTTATTCTTACGGATTAGTCCGCATGGATAACAACGCGCTTTCCATCCGCGCTGCATATCCAATAGCTTACGCAATTGTTTTTATTTTACTATTACTTACACAAAACTCACTAAACAAGTATAAAGTACATCTTCTTCTGATTTTATTCTGTATTAGTGTGCTCAATGGGAAAAATATCGATTACACCCAACATGAAACTCTCCTTAAAAGCTATCATCCTGTTTCATCGGATTATCTCTACATTAACAACCCCTCCTATCACATGGGAACCGGCTTTATTGCCAAAAACACCTATGAAGCGCTTACCGCTTCAGCGCTTTCACAAAGAGCCGGCCTTTTGGATCGAAACGAGACCTATTTCTCTGTATTTCCGTCTTTCGGTTATCACTACGCCTATGATATTAAAGGGGGCTCCCTCATTGAAAATGTAACTGTCAAAGGCTTTGAAGCGACACAAGAAACCGTTGATCTTCTACGCAAACAAAAAGTCTATGTCGGACGCAGTTTCTCCGCTTTTGAAAACTATTACTTATACTATTACCTTATGACCTCAGGAGAATATCTGTACAATTCTGAATTAAGGCTTTTTGTGCCGTGTAATCAACTTTCTTCCCCTGAGGAAACAAAATACTATAATCAGGCAGTTGACATCGCAAAGGAGAATTATGATCTTGGAAAATATGCAAGCTCTTTAGGATCATCTATAAATTCTCTCATGCCTATTTTTAATACATGCAATCTCAAATACAATATACAACAAAACAAAACCGAATATTGTATGTCCTTTAAATCCGCTTTCACAGATAAGGACTTTGATTTTATCTACATTGATTTAAGTATTAATCCGGACAACTACACCTATACACTGTTCGAATCGGGGATTGAACACGAACTTACATCCGATCGTCTTGCCACTTTATTAATGAAAAAAAATTATAATCCTGACCAAGATGTCGTTATAACTTATTCCGATGAAAGTGGTATAGAACATAACATTCGATGCGCATTAAGCAAAGGGAAACTCTTAATTCCTCTTGGTTCCGGTGCTCAATATTTATTAAATGAACACTCCGCGATTTCTATTCACTTAGAGTACAATGACAACATTATTCAACTTCCTCAGATAAATGACATCAGACTACTGAAGTTAAGAGAAATCGAATAAACTTGTTTTTAACCAAAATAATGGTATACTATCTGTATGTTTAAATATAGAGATTTGGAGAAAGAACATGGTATTTAGTTCAACTATTTTTTTATTTGCTTTTTTACCAATAACATTATTCATATATTCCTTACAAAGGGGCAATTTCAAAAATTATACCTTATTGTTGATCAGCTTAATCTTTTTTGCATGGTCACAGCCGAATTATTTATGGATTATACTAACCAACATTTTCATAAACTATATATTTGCCATTATGGTTGACCGACTCACAAAACTCAGAAAACCTCTATTCGTTTTAGGAATTTTATTAAATATCAGTCTTTTATTTTATTACAAATATTTTGATTTTACTCTTGAAAGCATTAATAACATTACCGGATCAACCTATGAACTAAAAAATATTATTCTTCCAATTGGAATTTCCTTTTTTACATTTCAGGGCTTATCCTATCTTATTGATGTTTACCGCAAGGATGTACCTGTTCAATATGACATTTCTAAGATTGCCTTGTATATCGTATTATTTCCGCAATTGATTGCCGGTCCGATTGTACGTTATACCGATGTTGTAAAAGAAATAGATCAAAGAAGCGTCCAAGCAGATGACTTCTGCATAGGAATCGAACGATTTATTATTGGGCTAAGCAAAAAAACTCTTTTGGCTAACACTATGGCTATAACTGCCGATACCATTTGGTCAAACATAGGTACAAACTCTGTAGAAATAGCCTGGCTTGGAAGTATTGCATACACTTTACAAATTTACTTTGACTTTTCAGGCTACAGTGATATGGCCATTGGCCTCGGAAGAATGTTTGGTTTCCGTTTTAACGAAAACTTTAATCTCCCATATATCTCAAAGAGTATTTCTGAGTTCTGGCGCAGATGGCATATTTCACTTTCTTCTTGGTTTAGAGATTATATATATATACCATTAGGTGGAAACAGAAAGCATGTATATTTAAATCTGGCAATTGTATTTTTACTAACCGGAATATGGCATGGTGCAAATTGGACTTTTATTTTATGGGGGATATTAAACGGCGTATTTATGCTGTTAGAACGATTTGTAAATTCAAAAAAGAAAAATGTAGCAAAAAAACAAAAATGTGGCATTCATACCCTTTTTGCACACATTTATACATTATTAGTAGTTAATTTTGGATGGGTGCTTTTCCGGGCTCCGGATATAAAAAGTGCAAAAATCTATCTTTCAACCATGTGTGGACTTTCTACCCCGGACTTTTCCGGTTATTCCATAGGATGGTACTTAGACAAATGGACTATTACTATTTTACTATTTGCTCTTCTTTTTGCTTCCTCCTTCCCAGGTAAAATAGCTACTCTACTAAAAAAATATACAAACAAAAGAATTCTGTTACTCTTTAAATATATCGGATTAATTGCATTACTTTATCTGTCAATGATTCGAATTGTATCCGGAACCTATAATCCTTTTATTTATTTTCAATTTTAAAGGTGATTCTTATGTATAATAAAATACTCAAACTGTTATTTTGTGCATCCTTCATTGCCATGATTTATTTACCTCTAATTTGTATCAACACAAAAGACAATGTACTTTCTGAAACCGAAAACAGAAAACTTGCTGCAAAACCTAAATTCAAATCAGAAAATGGGACATTTAATAAAAATTTCTTAGCAGATTTGGAAACTTGGATAAATGACAATATCGGATTTAGAGAAATCATGGTCTCGCAAAATGCAAAAATACAGTTTTATGTGTTTGATAATCTGATTAACAACAGCGATATGTATTTGGGCCCTAACCAAGAACTTAACTATGCTACTCAGGAAATGATAACAGATTATCAACACCTAAATCTTAAATCAGAAGATAAACTTGATGAAATCGCAGAAAGTTATCAATTTTTTTCTGATTATTTAAAAAACCGGGGGATACAATATTATTATTTTCAGTGTTGGGATAAACACTCCATATATCCTGAATACTTTCCGAGTACAATCAATCAAAAAGGGACTATTTCGAAAACAGATCAAATTGTTAATACCCTTACAAACAACACCAGCATTAATGTTATTTCACCCAAAGCAGAACTGGTTGATGCCAAATCCAAGTATGACACATACAGTATATGGGGGGACCCTTCTCATTGGACGCAACGAGGAGCTTATATTGGCTATCTCCAACTTATGCACTGTATCAATGAAAACAATGCTTATAAATATAAAATACTACAGGAAAATGATTACGAAATATATGCAACCGATCAAGGACGCGAATTTTTAGGAGATATCCACAAAAAAGACTTTATTGATAACTTCACTATTAGAAATCCACAAGCATATTTATCAGAAGAAGAACCTCTTTATCTTTCCGAATGGCAGAATCATAGCCGTAAGATATACTACAATGAAAACGCCAATAATACAGACACCTTGCTTATCATTGGTGATAGTTATTTTGATGGATATCTCTACGATGATTTTGCCGAAAGCTTTTATAAAGTTGTATTTATTTGGGGGGGATATCTGGAACATATTGATGAATTAATCGAAGTATACAAACCAACAATTGTTATCACCGAAAACGCTGAGCGATGTGATCGTACAGAAAACATGATTTCAACTGTAAATAAGTTGCGCGAGGAGTCCTCTCCTCATTGAAACTATAATAAATATGGGGCATCATAATTTTGATGCCCCTTTTCCAATATATTTCATCTATAAAAATTTCTTTAACACCTTTACCCTTTTCATTAAAAGCGCGGAAACCAATGAAAAAAACCATGTCAACATTGCTCCCATTATACCGTACCGCACTCCACCCAAACGAATATCAATCCCATAATTAGAAAATGTTTTCAAAAAAATTTCTCCCCAAATTCGATGAAAGAAAAGCACTCCTAATGTATTACCACCTGTAATTTCCAGAATCTTCTGCATTTTGAGCGGAATATGTATCCCGCTCGACAAAACAAAAATTGCCATCACTAAGATCAACATAAATATCTGATTATAACCATTAAAAAAAACATAATATCGTTCTTTTCCTGTATAATAACTCATAGTATGACATAACCAGACATACCCACATGAAATAAATACAACCAAAAAACTTGCTACCATCATATGTTTTTTTGAAAATTTTGTTTTAATCAGCCAGCACCCAAGTATAAAATAAACAATACACCATGAATACCAACCGTACAAAAAATTAGGGCCATGAAAAAAATTTTTATCCGTATAATAGACCACTTCTCTGTTCAAGTAATATGAAATGATGTTCGCCGCTAAATTGATACTTGAATTACCAAACGTAAATATGATTCCAAGAATATAATAAAACCATTTGATTTTTGGATCTTCCATACGATACAACATATTTAAAAACGGATAAAGTAAATAAATAATTAACAACGCAAACAAAAACCACAAATGCTGAACTCCATTCCCCTGCCAATTCCAACATCTGTATAACAACAAATCAAACTTTAAAATTTTTTCTTCATTAATAGCCGCATATAAAATTGCCGTTATCGGAATCCAAAACATCATCTTAACAAGCAATTCCCTTGCCTTGTGTAAAACTTTTTTATAACTGTAATTCTTCTCTAGGCTTAGATAACCATTAATACAGAAAAAGATTGGAACCGCAGTACACGCAAACAATTGAATAATTATTTTTATCCCACCTTTTATAGAAGTATCCATTGTATTTACGCCAAAGTGACCGTAATGACAATAGCAGACTCCTATAATCGCAATCGTTTTTAAAAAATCTAACTTGATACTCCTTTTTTCCATACATAATAATCCCCTTATTTATTCACTTTCGGCTCAATAAACCTTTCATCTACATTGTAAAGTTTACCGACTGTCTTAAATACGGAAACCACAAACTCTCCCCGTTTTGTGATTTCATAATTTCCGTCCTCATTATATACAATATTTCCGGAAGCAATTTGCTCATCAAATCTTCTCTCGAGCATTCCATATTGGTTGACAAACACGTCCTCGAAAACTTCATTTATTTCCTCTTCCGTCATTCCTTCCTGCGTAACACTTTGCGAAGCCTGCATATATGTCAGTAAAAAAACAGAAAGCGACCTATCTAAAGACACCACACACAATGACAGCCACAACATATTTAACAATGCAAATACGCATACAGATAATGCCACATCCTTATAATCCATAGAAATCTTTTTATAAATGAAACACTCACACAACAGCATCATAACCATGATAATTACCAATCTTACAATGCCATCATAAAAATAAATTCCTGTTACATTTAAAATATCAAGATGAAAAGATGCCATATAAAGCAAACTGCCTATTAAAATAATACATATATGCTTACACATCCACTTTACTATCTTCATCTAACTAGTCCCTCATTTTATTAGTAATTACCTGCTCTGCATAATTAATAAGTATCATCATTTTTTCTAACACAAATGCTGAAAATATAATTATTAAAACCATCAGAATTATATTTAGTATCAGATAGTCTGTTATATCTAAAACAGATAACATCCCTTTTATATACATCATGTGTACAAGATATATATTATATGAATATTTATCTGATGCATCCAATAATCTCCTTATATACTTTCCTCCCATTTTATTCTCTTTGAAGAAAAGGTAAATCACAAGAAAAATACTGATTGCCAAAATACATCTGCTGTAATTTATGTAATAATTACATATTTCTTTTACTAAACCATCGGCAATATCAGGTAATAAAATATACCGAACTTTATAAGTGTATACATTTAAAACAATGCTTAAAACTGCAATAAATACAGTAATATATTTCGACTTTTTCAAATTCCATTGTTCCAAAAAATCCGGCAAATAAAATCCCAAAATATAACAATTAATCCACGCCGAAACAAAACGGGAACCATAAGCTTTTCCTAAAATCTCAACCGCCAAAATGCTTATCAGAAATCCAAAGCAAAGAGTCGCTTTACTTTTGTTTCTCATATATTCTTTTACATCCCACAACAATGGTGTCAACAGATAGCAAATTAAAACATACGGTATATACCAAAGATGTTGAATTCCTTCAAACATGCTTGAGCATGTAAGGACTCTCCATATTTTACTTGCATTAAGAATTTCCGGACGCAAGCAAAAGGTTAATGGGAAAACAAATAGTAAAATATAAATATAATATTTAACCAAAATCTTTTTCCAATTTCTCCATATAAAAACACCATATTTACCCTCTGAAAAAAGATCTTTTCGCTTTCCGTACAAAAAGCCTGATAACACTAGAAATATCTGTACTCCCACAGCACAGTAATTTCCTAATACCTCAAGTATCTCTCCTTTTCCGAGAGCACTCCCCAACCATTCGAGAGTATGACACATTATTACCAATATCATAGCAATTAATCTGATTACACTCAGTCTATTGTCTTTCAACTTTTGGGAAAATTGCCCCTGCATCATCGATTCCCTTTCCCCCTATTAACATTTTCATAATAATCATAACAATAATCACCCAGCCCATAGTCGTCCCAGCCAGGCATCGATATGTGAACCAGCAATGTCCGTAAGTATGACCTTTAAATGCCATAAACCACACAAACGGAGCCAAGGATGTTACAAATATCCATATCAATGCATCTAAAATATTTCTACTTTTGCTTCTTCTTGCAAAAACCACAATCAATGCAACAATCAATAACATTAAAATTCCTAATACTGTCAAATGTGTGTTTTCCGGCAAAAATGCAAACACTTCCGTAAATCTTATATTTCTCTGTATTACTTCACAAACATATTTAAATCCTACATTTTCTGTATAAATATTGTTAGATGAGTCGGCTACAATTCTTTCTAACGCTTCCGTCAAAATATTTCTTCTTAATATGACAGATGCAACCATCCATTTACTTAACAGCATTCCTAAATAAGACACCGCCCACGCTACACCGCTTTTGAAAACCAGCATAAAATTACTATGTCTCTCGTTAGTAGACAAACACAAAATTGCAACAATGGTCGGAACAGCAAACCCAACAATCGGGGTACTTAACCAATCAAAATATGCTGTGGACACTCCAACAAAAATCATAATGGGTACAATATCTTCGCTATTTTTCAACTTAATTATAACAAAATTCACAGCAAGTAATGTAATTACAAAAACCAACCCCGTGTGAAAAAGCATCGGTATAATTACAATATTTACATTTGCCAATGAAAAAACGAGAGCCAGCGCTGCCCAGCCTCCCAATCTTTTGTACATATTAATCATGGTAATTCCCAGCAAAATCCAAAACATTCCTTGAAAAATACTGATACATTGTTCATACGTAAAGAAATACATCAATGGGCGCAGAATTGTAAGTGCTCCAAACCAATACTCTGCGCGAATCATCTCCGCATCATTTCTTCCTTCTAAGCGGCTGATTAATCTGGTTGCCCCACCCTTTTCAGTTTCCGCAGAGTCGTATTCCTGCACATTTTCCATCGCAGACCTAACTCGATGCTGTGGATCAACAGCCAAAACAGAACTTAAATAACCGTTTTCTGTCCAATAGTCCAACTTATCCTTTTTGGATATTTCATTATCTACAGCTTTGATGGCGAGTGCTGCATAATTACCTCTCTCAACAATATTGTCATAAGATTTCCGCACATTAGTTTCTACCCTTGCATTAGGAACAAAGGACACCGCTATTCGCAACACAAAACAAACAAGAAACAGGAGCATAAACTCTGAAATATAAGCAATCATTTTTTTCTTCATAAATTTTCCTCCTGTTTCCAAAATCAGCGTTCTAACGCCCTCCGCGAATCTCTTTTAATTTACTGATTAATACCTGTCTTTTAACAAATGCAACGAATAGAATCAGCGCAATAATACCATATCGGATTACTATATACTCATATATCATAGTCATTCCGAACATAATCAACAACAGTATTCCAGAAAATATTAACATGAACTTAATATCATATATCTGCTGAATTTCCTCCAGTTTCTGTCGAATTACTTTTTTATGAAAAACATAATGGGCAAACGAAAACAAAATATAGCAAATTAATGTCGTATAACCTGCTGCCAGATATCCATATTTTCCGATAAAAATGTAGTTTAATATAACATTCGCCACTGCTCCTGTACAGGAAGCAATTGTTACAAATTTCGTCTTTTCAAAATAGAATTCAATATTTCCGAAAAGAGGATACAAAAACATAAAATATACCGAAGCCGCTAATGGTGGCATGATCCAAATTGCTTCATAATAACTTTCTGATGCAAATATTTTTATTATTTCCGGCGCAAACGCCATCGCAAGAATACAGCCGGCACCTACAATCAGCAATAAAACATTCGTATTCTTTCTAATATCTTCAAACTTTTTATCCCGAATCGCTTTGTATGTATACGGAATAAAAGAATTATTAATTGCTGTGGTAACAATATTCATTATCATAGAAACTGAATATGCAACCCCATAGATAGCTGCCTGCCCCGTTCCAACCATCTTATCAATCATAATTCTGTCTGCCTGATTTAGCATAGAAAAAGCTAAATAATGAGGAATCAACGGAATGTTAAATCCTAACGCAAATTTCCATATCTCCTTATCAAAAAATTTCTTGCCTCTGACTGCATTATAAACATAAAAAACCAGTCCAATACCAACCTGTACCAAAACATAAGATAGTACTCTCGCTTCAGCTTTGTAAGTGGTATTAAGAACTGCAATCAAAGCAAGCATCGGACTACCAAAAGCAATAATAATCGTTGTCACAATTAATTTTTTATATCTGTATGAAAAACGCTCCCGTTTACTCCAAAAATGATAGGCCGGAACAAACAACAATTCCACAAACATCGCCACAACATATAGTGTACTTAAACCCATTAACTCATTCCAAAAGTCCATGGCACACAAATAAAGCAAAAACAAACCTCCCGTGACTGTAGTCGAAAGCCCTTGCATGGAAGATGTAAACTCATTTCTGCTCTTTTCATACTTAAGTAGTCCGTTATTGAACACTCCGGCTGCCAGATTTAATGTTGCAAACACAGTGAGAATCTGATACCACGACTGGTATACAGTATACTCACCATATTGTTCTGTTGTCAGAAGTCTTGTGAAAATAGGTGTTGATAATAATGTGATTGCTTTCTGAACAACACTGCAAATCGTAAACCATATCGATGATTTTACAGGTGCTGACATATTTTCATATATTCCCAAACACTTTTTTAATATCTTTATCATCTATCGCTGAACTCTCCCGTTTCCACCATTTTCTAACAGAATCTCTACATCGCGTACTGTAATTCTGTTGAAATCGCCTTCTATCGTATGTTTCAAACAACTCGCTGCAGCTGCAAACTCAACAACATTCTCATTATCCATCTTTGTTATCAGCCCATAAATCACTCCGGCTGTAAAACTGTCACCACCGCCCACTCTGTCTACAATCTGGATGTCATACTTTTGTGAAAAGCAGGATTCTTTCTTCTCCGCATCAAATAACAGTGCACTCCAGCCGTTTCTGCTTGCCGAGTAGCTTTCTCGCAGTGTAACAGCCACATATTTACATCCGTACTTCCGTGCTATTTCTTCTGCTACAGTAACATACCCTGTTTTATTCAACTTTCCTGCTTCAACATCATTTTCCTGCGGTTTTATGCCTAATACTTTTTCTGCATCCTCTTCATTACCTATACACACATCCACATACTTCATCAGCTCAGGCATAACCTGTTGTGCTTTTTCCGGGCTCCAAAGATTTTTTCTGTAATTCAAATCGCAGGATACTGTTATCCCCCTGTCACTTGCATTCCTGCATGCATCTTGACATA
Source organism: Lachnospiraceae bacterium (assembly GCA_017482005.1). The sequence goes on along the minus strand of JAFUOI010000003.1, from coordinate 151,709 downwards.
TGCGAATCATGCTTTCCGATAACGCAGGGTTTATGCCCGTCCAGTGAAACCAGTCTACATCTTTAAAAATCACATCCCAATCATACTCTTCAGGCTTGGACATGGAAATAGCAGAATACGCTCGATCATATATTACCTTTGACGGACGCTGAGATGCCCCCTTTTCCAGATAATACAATCCCATTCTTCCCTCTCCCATAATACACTTTGATGTATCCACACCAAAATAACGAAGCGAATTCATCGCTGCCCTGCCCACTTCACTGTCCGGCAATTTTGTCAGAAATGAAGATTCTATACCGAAGTTCGCAAGAGAGACGGCTACGTTTGCCTCGCCTCCGCAAAAAGTCGCTTCCAAATTATCCTTTTGAAACAGTTTTGTATATCCCGGTGCAGACAATCGCAACAGCAATTCTCCAAAAGTCAGTACTCTCATATTTTTTCTCCTTAAGCCAAATGTTTTGACTCCGTCAAAAAAGTAATTTTAATCTTCTCACTATATTGTTTTAATACTTTTTTCATGCCCTCATTCATTGCATCTAAAACAGCATTTCTGGTTATGAAAGCCATATGACTATCAGCATAATTGTCACTCACATCATGGGAATACCCATCAAATCCGGCAAGATATATCTTCTCTACACCGTAATCCGTAAGGAACTTTATGGCCATTAATCCGGCATTATCTTTTACTGCTTCCTCAACATTCAGAAGGTCATGGTACTTCGTTTGCAGATATATGTTATCTGCAGGAATGTTCGACGTCACAATACACTTTGCACGCTTCTCCTCTGCCAGTTCCCTGAAACGGCGCAAATTACTCAGGAAGATATATTGCGTATTCATATACTGATAATCAAAATTGACACTGATAGAAACAACATCCTTATCCGAAGCAAATTCCTTGATCTTTTCTACTTCATCAACCGAACTTTTGCCCGGTGCAATCAGCAGAACCGTTTTCCCTGACAACTTCATCTTTAACTCTGCTTTATGCTCGTCCTGCACTCTGCCGGTTGTCATGTAGCGCAAATACAGCTCTTCAATATAAGCCTTGTCATATTCTACTTTCTTTTCCGGTGCCATCATACAAAAGATTTCGTTCATATCTTCGACCGTCAAAGTCTTTTTATCATCCAAATAACCCGCATAATTCGGATGAGCATTATGCGACGCAGATAAATAATTCGGCAAAGAATATCCCCAATAATTTCTTTGATAAAATTCATTTAATATTTCATCTATAATAGTCAATAATGGCTTGAGATCATAATTTGTGCCTGCATTTTCATTCAGATATTCCACGAAAAGCTCTGTATTTAAATTTCCTGCACCCCTTCCCATACCATACACGGAAGAATCAACAATCAGATTGCGATTAGTCTGCACATCAACCAGACTCTGTGCATTAGAATATGCCAATTGCATATTGTTATGAGAATGAAAACCAATCCAAATATTTTCCTTTAAATTGTGTTCTACCATATAGAAAAGACGTATTAAATCTTTCCTCTTCATCATTCCGAAACTGTCTACAATGTAAAATGCATACGGATCCAATGTATTGACCTGTCGGATCATCTCCAAAAACTCTTCATCCGTATAGCTGAGGGAAACCATAGCCTGCACAAATACTTTATACCCTTTGTTTTTAATCTGTGCGCACAGCTGCAAAGCTTCCTTCAAATTTTTTTTATGGAAGGCAACACGAATTCCGTCAATAGACGAGCCGTCATAATCTGCCAAAGAATCTATATCGTATTCCCCATAATTTAGCATTGCAACATACAATTTCCCCTTGCGATTCGCAGGAATTACCGTTGCCAATTCTTCTATTGTCGTAAATTTAGTTATCTCGGAATCGTACGATACTCTGTTTGTAAGAAAACCACACTCTATAATATCAATATTGGCATCCGTCAAACCCTTAGTGATTTTTTTTGTATTATCAAACCCAAATTTCCACTGATTACAATATCCACCATCGCGTAATGTACAGTCAAGCACCTGCACTTTATTCATCAACCAATCTCCTTTCAGTCAGCCTTTCGATAAATATGATTATAAATCGCATCCGCAATCATAAAATCTTCTGCTTCATCAATATCAATACTTTCTATTTCTCCCACTTCAACGATATATGGTTTCTCTCCGATACGTCTATTCAACTGCGTCATTACTTCTTTCTTGTAAATATAAAAACCGCTTGTCTCTTCATAAAGTGCCGGTAAATCCTGTGTACGTGGTATATTATCCAGTTCGTAATTAAAAGGAACCCCGTCTTTCCAAAGAAAATCCTGAAGTTTCTTTGCCGCAAATGAAGAATCATATTCGCCACTTATTACAGCATTTAATCCTTTTTCCATAGATTCTTTTGAAATAAACGGTGCTGTAGTATGTGTCATAACGTATATATCCGCCGAAACATCCTCAGCAAAACAGTTCAACACTTCGTTCATTTTTGTTGTATCCTGATCAAGTGATGTAGAACGTTGCAAATATTTCACACCTTCCGGAATAAACTCCTGAATATCCGGATTACTGCAATATACATAAACCTCATCTATCTGTTCCACTTTAAGAAGGGTGGATAAAATATAATAACAAAGCGGTTTCCCGTTTGTAAAACATTTAGTATTTTTCTGCGGTAGACGCCGATTATTTAATTTCATTGGTACAATTGCTACTACTTTCATTATTCTCCTCCAAACACTACTTTATTATATCTTTTAATTCATCAAGATTTTGGGGAATGACAAAAATTTCCGGATATTTGCTACAAAGCCTGTCATCAAATTCTACGATAGATTTATGCATTGATTCCGGCATTTTTGTACATTTATATAATAATATCGCCTTATTCTTTTTTCCAAATAAAAAGAAAGGATTCATTGCCGCATTAGAAGCCATTGTCACGAAAATTGTATCTTTAAACTCTTCGTTTATTAATATAACTTCCCAAGGTATACTTCTATTCCTATTTGTAATGTAACCTTTCTCTGCAAAACGGTTGACAGGATTTCGCGGATGAATTTTTACAATAATATTTTCTTTTCCTAGCTTTTCCGCAATAATATCTAACATTTCCACATCATCGACAGGACGCCCGTCACTGGAATAACTTTCTTCAAAGAAGACAACCTTTTTACCATAATCATCTTCAAGCATATCATACTCAAAGATCCGATTTATTAATTCTAAAGTATCCCCTTTAAAACATGGTGTGATTTTTTTTACTTCAAATTGCGGTTTCCATTCTATAATATCCGGATTAAAAACATATAATTTATTCACTGAAAAAAAGAATTTCTTTAAAATTTTCTGTTTTCTATTTTTATAAAAATCTCCGGTATATGATGAGTACGTACTGAATCCGTCTTCATACATTGCCACTTCTATTTTAGGATTTTCTCTACGCAAGACATCTCCAAGACACATGGCAATAGGTGAAAGATTAGCAAAAAGATATATGTCATATTTTTCTACCAACTCACAATCATTTTTTTTCAATGTCCTTTTTGCCATTCTTGCAGGACATATAGCATATAAAATTTTCTGAATCCGGCTAAAACAAATTTTTCCTTTTGTACGCCACAAAAATACATTTCGTAATTCAGATTCTTGAGAAAGTCTTTCATATATCCCCTCAACATTTGTAATTGTATCTGTCAATACAATATCAACCATCGCCCCCGGATACTTTTCCTCGACTATTCTTAAAGCACATATAATCTGATAAGGCGTGCTGCATAGAACTATAACTTTACTCATGACACTCCCCTTTGATGTATTTTTTTCGATTTTCTTCGGCACTTAAAAAGAAAGCATATATAATCAACAATACCGGTGTTAAAACCATATACATTGCCAATCCGTTATAATAAATTAAAATAAACAAGAACAATTGTAATAATAATTTATTCCATACTTTCTTATTTATTTTCAAAGCCAAAAGTTGTCCCCCTATATATATTAACAATCCACATACTCCGTATCCACACAAGGCGTTCACATAGTCATTGTGCGCATGTATTGCCACGTTTACAGTCGGATTATTTTTCAACGAACCTCGTACCGCTTCCATCCCTATTCCAAATACTTTTTCTGAAATAGTTGTAAAATTATAATAATAATCCATAACTATCGCAGCAAATCTCTCTCTTCCATTTGTGATAGATCCTGTTCCCATTGCCGTTATAGTTTTTTGTACTAAAGGATTGTTTGTAATTATATCTGTAAAGAAAAGCAAATAGAAAAAAGCAATACACGCTATATAAACCAGCATCACTTTGACTCTCGGTTTCCTTATCGACAAATAATCTGCAAATATTATGAATGCCAACGCTAATACTGCCGATCTTGTTGCCGTCCATATCGTACACAAGATACATACGCCTTTTAAAATCAAATAGAAATTTTTATGATATGTATTGTACAAAATAGAAACTGCACAATATATTCCAATTAAAGAATAGGCTAAGCCATGCGGTATAGAGTATGGTCCATATAAAACAGGTATGCTTGACCCTTGTCCGACCCGCAAACCATTTCTGATAAGAATACTAACTAGAAGAAGAGAAAAAAACATTATTGTAGAAATTAAAAATTTTTTATGGTAACACACTAAAAACTTCTTAAACCGCATTACAACATCAACATTAGAAAATGTCAAAAACACATACATTAATAAAACATAACTATAATAATCTACATGCAACACCTGCGAAAAACCACATTTAAGCGCAATATACAAAGTATAACCAATCAAAAATACATTGTTAAAAATGAAGGCAATTCTATTTACTCGACGCACTCGATTATTATAATACAGATAGATACACACTAAAAAAAGTAAAGCCCACTTATTTTTTAAAGAAGACTCCGGACTTATCACCGCCAAAAGCATATATACTGTATGATAATACATTATTACCTCAAAAAAGGTTTTTTCTATTGAAAACATAAATCGCACCGTCTCTCACCACCAACATTAATATCCAATTTTGCTCTCATCTATAAGCATTATTTATCCCATTTCATAGCATAATAGCGAACAATGATAAACGTAGCCACTTTTCTTCCGAATAACATTAAAAATGCCTGTGCACGAATCCTTTTACTATTTTTAGAATTTATTATAGCTCCAACTAAGTATTTTTTAACCTCTCTCCAAATTTCGTCAATCCGATCACTCTTCGGTGGTTGTTTAGCTAATAATGCTGCCATAGACGAAACCATCATACTCCTATATGCTTTTTGAACTATTTCCGAACGATTTTTTATCTCTGTTTCATACATAGTTTTTAACGCTTCAAACCTATGCAAATGCTTTTCGGAAAAGACACTCTGTGTGATACTTCCCTCTCTGTGGTAATAGTAATAACACACACGCTTTCCACATACAATTCTCTTACTTTTACAAATCAAGCGATATGTGGTAAACAAATCTTCCATATATTTTCCAATAGGATATTCAACGCCTTCAAACAACTCTCTTTTATACAACTTAGCATCTGCGGAAGTCGAAAAAACTTTTGCATATAACATCGCTTCCAATGCTTCATCCACACTATATTTAAAAACAGATTTAGAATCTTTTTGTTCTGTTTCTTTCATAGAGGATGTCATAATCAAATCACAAACTGATATATCTGCATCATGCTCCTTCAAAAGTTTGTACAAATACTCCACATAATCTTCTGATATATAATCATCGCTATCTATAAATGTAAAATATTTTCCTGTTGCAATGCTCATGCCTTTGTTTCTTGCATCTGATAATCCACCATTTTCTTTATGGATTACACGGATACGATCATCTTTTTTCGCATACTCTTCGCATATTTCTCCACATCTATCCGGCGAACCATCATCTACCAAAACAATTTCGAGATGCTTGTATGTTTGCCTAAGAATACTTTCTATACAATTCGGAAGATATTCTTCCACACTATATATCGGTACAATAACACTAATCAATTCATTCATAAAGTATATTCTCCATATTTTACTTAGCCTCGTATAGTCTTAATTTAATCAGCATCTTCTTAATATCCTGCCGCAAGCATTTCTTTGGAAACGCATTATAAACAAGACCGTTATAGCTTTTCCCTTTTTTAATCCCATCAAAAAATTTTGTTCGCTTTCCTGTCTTTTTTGAAGGTTCTTTTAATTGATGATTATTTTCAATTGCCTTTTCCAAATCCACATCTACTAAATGCAAATCCGCCCGTTTCAGCAAATCTGATCCTTGATCTGTTTGAACCAATATAAGCGAAACTCCTTGTTTCTGTTCTTCTTCTGACAGTTCACTTCCCCATGAATCTCCTAATGTAATATCCGACACCCTTTCAAACCTCGCATATTGGCATTCATAGCAATTATCTGTATAATTAAGGCTATTTAAAAACGAAATCAAATACCTATCACAAACACCCTTTTCAACTACTCCCTGTTCCCCCTCCAGCACCTGAAATTTTGCTTTTTTACGAAACTGTACATCTTTCATTTCACTTAATTTACACTTATACTGCTCCAAAAACTTTTCTAATATTTTTGGCGAAGGCGTTCCATGACAAATTAAATCTATCGTATATAAATTATTCTGTAACTTATCAGGAATAAATCGTTTCACTGCCGAAACCTGGCATGGTAAACCAATAAACAAAACTTTCTTTTCTTCTGAGAGTTTCTTTCGAATATCCTTATAAATACCTATAGGATTGCTTTTTACATATTTTGAACCTGCAAATTTGTGTAATTCTTTTTTTGTTTCAGCAAACTCAAAAACAAATTCTCCTTTTGAAAATACACAACTACATACAACGCCACCTTCGTCTAAAAAGGTTTTAGCCAATTCCGAAGCCACACCACCTGACGACCCCTTTTTTCGTATCTCCGGGTCATTTGCCCATCCCTGGTACCATAATTGAGGTTCTATTAATTGTGCAAAATGATTTCTTTGGCATACTTTATGACAAGCGTTACAATTTATACATTTCTCTTCATCAATAACAGCGTTATAGGCACTTAGACTATCTTGAATATTAACCGCATCTTTCGGGCATACATCTATACAAGCCATACAGCCGGCACATTTATTTCTTTCACAAACAGTTTTCATGCCTTTTCCTCCATCATTATTTTAACTAAGCATCTTACATAATATTGATATAGATTCTTTTCTTTTTTGTTCTATCTGTTCATTTGCATAGCTAAAATCTACTGCATAGTCCATTTTATCCAACGCTTCTTTTGAGGTAATAACTCTATCCTCTAAACCTGTCAGTTTCAAAATGCTAATATTTCTACTATTGGTCCCATTCTCCGGCAACACTTCTGCGAATGGTGTATTATAATTAATCGCAAACGCTGTCCCGTGAAAAGAATCTGTCACCATAAAAGACGCATCCCGGATTAACATCAAAAATTCTGACAATTCCGGTAAAAAACAGAATCTGCCACCTCGTGCAATCTGATGGAATGTCGGTGAAACTCTTATCAGCGTTAAATTCATCTTTTTAGAAAGAATCCTTGCATATTCATTTAATTTGGGGTCATTATGCAACTGATATACTAAAATATAGTTCTTCTTCTTCTGTTTTGACGCCAGTTTATCCCATTCTTCAGCACCTATAAGTAGTGTCGGGTCTAAAACAGCATCGGAGCTAACACCCAGATTGCTCAGAAACTCAACCGCACTATCTTCACGAACCGCAATGCTATCATATATAGGCAACCATCTTTTAAACAACTCAATCGTTTCATCAGAAACAATCATTTTTCCCATACTTGCCGCAAATGCTATTTTTTTCTTTTTCTGTGGAACAAAAGATAACATATAACTGTCATCATAAGTTCCATTGGCGACAGGCCCCCACACTTGGTCGCTCCCTGTCATATACACATCTGCTTGCGGAACATCGGATTTCAGTTCTTCAGGACTGCAATATCTTTTGGAAAGATTGAGATATCTCTTCCTCATCTTTTCAAATTTTTTTCCTGCAATCAAACTCTCAGGAGTTCGTAAAAGCAAATATACTAATCTTTTTATCTTACTCTGCTTCCATCCTATCTTTCTTTCTAAAAGCGTCTTTTCCCAATTTTCAGGTGTCTCATCTGTTCGAACGTAGTCTATAATTTCGGACTCATAGCCTAGACTCTCAAGAATCTTCTGCGTGGCTATTGATTGTAAAAGCGAACCATAATTCGTTATCGCATGTCTGGTTATCGTTGCTACTTTCATCAACTTACCTTTTCTACTTTCTTTATTCCTTCATCTGCTCCGCAATATCTGCATCAACAATCTCTTCTCCTGTCCTATCTTTCAGCTGCTCTCTGCTTGCAGCTGACAATCCATCATTGATTGTTGCACACATATCGCAGGTAGAACATTTATCCAAATCCTCTTTGGTAACTTTTCCGTCACGATAATCACGCACAATTTTATTCTCATACATAGAATATGGCTTCTTTGTAAACAACGATTTCAATTTATGCCATACAACCCAAAATCCAGGTTTCCAAATATATTTGTGCATCGCCGGTGAAACAGAACCAATCATCCAGCAATCCCTGTCACAGCATCTTACCTTGGTACGGACAGCCTCCGCCTCCGGACTATTCCAAAGTTCGTCCCATGACTGATTATTTAAGTTTCCCATTACTTCTTTATCCTTCGTCCCGTTACAAGGCATAACATCACCATACGGGTCAATAAAGAAAGTGTCAAAACTCATATCACACGGAAGCAATCTCTTCTGACCGTAAATATAATTAATCAGTCCGTGATTGAAATATGCTCTCATCCACTTTTTCGGGCTCTTGGAACGAAGCAATTCATTAATCAAGTTTTCAAAATTCTGCGCCACCATTGGTCTGTCTTTGATAATATTCTTTGCTTCCACAAAATAGAAACTGTTATGAAGGGAAGCTGTAGCAAACTCCATTCCCATTTCATTGGATATTTGATAAAGCGGAACAAGATCCGGCGCATTACGATCCTGTACTGTCATACCAAATCCAACATCCTTCATTCCCATTTCCACAAGCTTTTTCAGTGTAGTATACCCACGATTATATCCATCTTCCAATCCACGAATTTCATTATTTGTCTCTTCAAGCCCTTCGATAGAAATACGAATACCAATCTGTGGAAACTCCTTACAAAGCTCCACAATACGATCTGTAAAGAATCCATTTGTAGAAATAACGATACGATCACTTTTCTTATATAGTTCACGCACAATATCTTTTAAGTCTGTACGTATGAATGGTTCACCACCTGTGATATTCGTAAAGTACATCTTTGGTAATTTTTTAATTGTTTCAAGCGAAATTTCTTCTTCCGGTTTGGAAGGTGCTTTATAACGATTACACATAGAACAACGCGCATTACAACGATATGTCACAATAACGGTTCCGTTTAATTTTTTTTCTGCCATGTTTTCCTCCAACATTTTCATTCATATATCTTCATCAGTTTCTCACAGTACTCTTCCACCGTATCAAAACTGATTTCTTTACAATTCTCACTATATTCTTTCATCCGTTCTTTGTCATTCCACAAATTTTGGATTTTTTCTTTCAAGCTCGCTTCATCACCACTCGTGAATAACTCGCCGGTCTTTCCTTCCTGTATTAATTCCGGAATACCTCCGATATCTGCACCGAGTACCGGTGTCCCATACATCTGCGATTCCATAACAGAAAATGGACAATTTTCATACCACTCGGAAGGATAGATAGAAAATCTTGCCTCACGAATCAGTTTTTCCAAATCTTTTCCCGTCTGAAAACCTACATTCTGAATGTTTTCTACACTATTTATACGTTCTTCAAGCGGTCCGCTTCCTGCAAAAACAAAGGAAATTTCCGGTAGCTGCTCACAAACTTTTGTCAGTGTATCAATTCCCTTCTCTTCAGAAAAACGACCAAAGTAAAGTACATAATCTTTCTTTTCCACGCTTTCTGCACTTACTCTATCAATAAAATTGTGCAGTGCGATTGTCTTTTTCTTAAACAAAGGATTGCTGTCCATTTTTGTTTTCATAAACTTAGAACAACAAATCATAGTATCAATATATTTGTAAACACCTTTCCACTTCCAAAATATAGCTTCCATCATACCAATCGCACTCTTAGCCGTAGACCCGTGAATACATTTTCCTTTCATACAATGACTGAATTGTCCGCCAAGACATCTTTCACAATTCTCATGTGTACTTGGAATATTACACATATGATTCGGGCACACAAGCTGGTAATCATGCGCAGTAAAAACAATCTTACATTTACATCCTGTGTCTTTTCGCCATTTTACTATTTCCAGAATAATCGATGGTGTCAACTGATAATTAAAATTATTTATATGACATACTTCCGGCCGAAAATCATCCAGTACAAGACGTATTTTCTTCCGAGCCTCACTACTGTAGATTGTCTTAATCGGATATGTGAGTTTCGCAAGTTTTGAGCCTCCATGGAAATTCATATCACTTGTGTAAGCTTCCACCTTATTTCCGACACAGCGACCTTCATGTTCCATGCCAAAATATTGTACTTCATTCCCCTGCGACATCAGATATTCACCTAATTTGAAAATGTAAGTTTCCGAACCGCCATTCGGGTACAAAAACTTATTAATCATCAATACTTTCATCATTAACCTCTATTGATATAACTCAAGCGTTTGTGCTACCACATCATCCCAATTGTACTTCTCGCAGATAAAATCCGCCGCCTGTGCTTTATACTGCGCCACAAGCTGCGGCTTATCGCAAAGTTTTTGCAAACACCGTGTCAATTTTTCCACATTGCTTTTTTCAAATACTGCCGCCTTATCCTCAACCACTTCCGCACATTCCGGAATATCAGAAACCACACAACAGTTCTTATAACTCATAGCCTCCAAAAGACTCAGGGGCATACCTTCCAAATCTGATGGTAATGTATAAATATAAGCATTACTATAAAGCTCCTCAAGCATCTGTCCCTGTACAAATCCCGTAAACAAAATACGTTCATCTGATTGTGCTATCTCTTTTAACTCTTCCATGAAATCCTCTGTATCAGAAGAACCTCCGGCAATAACAAGTTTCTTGTCTGTCTGCACATTCTTAAAAGCTTCCACTAAATATTTCAATCCTTTTTCCGGAACAATGCGTCCCAGAAAAAGGATATATTCATCTTTTGCTAAATGAAATTTTTCTTCTATCATCTGTGCCGGCAACACTTCCGAACGATTTACACCATTGGGAATAAACTTTGTTTCACGCTGATAAGTAGCTTTAAAATATTCCTGCACACCTTTGCTCAGTACAATAATCTCGTGTGCATATTTAACTGCCATCTTCTCCCCCAAGCGGATGTATTTTGCTCCAAATCCACCTTTCCATTTCTCACGCTGCCAGTCCAAACCATGTACTGTACAAATCACTCTTTTCCCAAACAATCTCGGCAAAAAACAAAATGCCGCCGGTCCTTCTGCATGCACATGTACAACATCATATTTCCCAAATGCTGCACATAAAGATGCAAAGAAAGAGGAAGTTACTGCTGCCAAGCCTTTCTGCTCTATTGTAAAAACAGATTTCAGTTGAACACCCATGTATTCTTTTAATGTTGTCCTGTCATACTCTGCACCGCTGACATGATGACCTTTGCGGTTATAACATGTTACCTGATGCCCCTTACTTGCCATACGCGTCGCAAGTTCTTCGACAACAATTTCAATTCCGCCCTCACGGGACGGGATTCTTTTATGACCAAGCATCGCTATTTTCATATCTTCTGCCTCATCTTCGTTTTAGTACACAACTACTGTTCCAAGAAGCTTCACTTCCTGCTGTGTACAGATTTCGATCTCTCTTGCCACTTCCTGATAAAGGGATTTCTCAGCCTTTTCTACCAAAACGACACATCCGATTTCTACAAGTTTCTCAAGAGACTCTGCATTGTATAATACCGGGCTTTCATTCACAATTTCAATACCGTCTTTTTTCAGACGTTGCGTGAGTGCTTCTGCCACCTTTTTCTCATCATCCCCGCAAACCGCACCTGTAACCATCACACGCTTTGCGTCCGTTTTCTGCATTGCAATACGAATATTTGCAGCCACCATATCAAGGGCATCGTCCTCTTCAAAATATCTCTGATTAAAATGGCGAAGCTTTTCAAATATACCATCAATAAATGCGAACCATTTCTTTTTACCCATGCCGCTCACGGGTACATTTCCGAGCAATTTGCAGGCAAAAATCTGCTCAAAATCATCTTCCAAACGAAGTCTGTTGCTCATGATATAAACAAGAGCCCAAAGAGCAAACATAAGGAATGCTCCCCCGAGGAAACCTAAAACAATAAGTTTTTTACTGATGGTCGGAGTTGCTGCAACTGTCTCCTCCTCTGTAGCCTCCTCTACTTCAGCCGTTTCAGACAGTGCTGTCTCTATATATTTCTCCTGCGCATCCGAAAACTTCTGAGACATATTAAACATATTGTTAGAGCAATTGTACGCCATATCCATGTTGAGTTTCTGTTCCTCTAAAAGCTCCGAACTGGATGTCTGGCTGATTGTTTCCTGAAGAATGGTAATCTCATGTTTCCCGAACTGCTTTGTCATCTCGGATTTTCTTGCAAGAATACACTCTTTAACAAGCTCTTTCATCTGCTCACATGTCGCTTCATCCGCTGCATATACAGATACCGAGAAAACACCTCTCTCCTCTGAACTTTCAAGTATATTAGTTCCACTATATACGCCACTGCAATCTACCATCTCAAGGGCATAAGAAGGCTTTCGCACATCGTCCAGTATTTCTGCGATTTTCTGTGCAAACTCCTGTGTTCCGACGGTTGCTTTGTATGCATTCACCACAGCAATCGTGTTATCCTCTTTGGCAATCACAGGATACTCCACAATATAGTAATTGTCTACATAAAAACTCACTTCACCCTTGTAAAAATCGTTAGCATTCAACTTCATCAATGGTGCATTTTCATTATAGTAAGTAAGCTCTTCATACGTCTTCTTATAACTCATATATACATCCGAAGTTTTCTGCTCCTCGTATGTCAACTCCGCATACATATCCTCTGTTGAAATCACTGTCGGATTTTCTGCCGCTTTTGTATCTTTTATACTTTTTACATAACTGAATCCGCCTGCCAGTACCGCCAATATCACTGCTGCCGCAACAATACTTCTCCACTTCTGACAAACAGCCCAAAGCATATCAAACAAATTAATCTCTCTTTCTGCTACACTTTTGTTCATATCGCATTTCTCCTCCTGCGTTATTTCGCGCCTCTTCCAAACAGCACAACCCCCACCGTCTGGAACAATATTTTAAAATCCAGTGTCAACGACCAATGGTCGATGTACTCCAAGTCCAGCTTCACCACATCTTCAAAGTCTACCACCTTACCACGGCCTTTGACCTGCCACATTCCGGTAAGTCCCGGCGTGATGCTCATACGCCTGCGGTAATGGTTGCTGTACTGTTCAAACTCATCTTCAGTCGGAGGTCTGGTACCTACCAAACTCATATCGCCTTTTAAGATGTTAAAGAACTGCGGAAACTCATCAATACTTGTTTTACGGATAAACCACCCCACTTTTGTGATACGCGGGTCGTTTTCCATCTTAAACATCAGTCCGTCCGACATTTCATTCTGCGCTGCCAGTTCTTTCTTACGTTCTTCTGCATCGATGTACATGGAACGGAACTTATAAATTTTAAATCTTCTTCCGTTTTTACCGATGCGGGTCTGGGCAAAAAACACCGGACCTCTGGACTCTATCTTGATCGCCAGTGCCACAAACGGTGTCATCAGAATCGTAATCAGGCTTCCCACAAGTCCGCCGCAAATGTCTATAAAACGCTTCACAATCATGCGTCGGTAATCAAAATACTGCATGGAGAATGTCATCACCGCATAGCCGGCAAAATCACCTGCTGTCTTGCCGGAAAGGTTAAGCTCTTTCATCTCTACATTGTAATGGCACACAACACCCATGGACTGAAAATCGAGGATGTAAGAACGCACTTCCTTTGCCGGAATGCCCGGCAAATACATAAATACCTGGTCAAGCGGCATCTGTCTGGACACTTCAAAAAGGTCGTGCTTGCCTGCGACTACCGGAATCCCCATAATCTCCTCCCCCTCGAAATCCGAGTCGAGAATCGCAATGGAGGTCACTTCGTAGTTCCACGGCTTGGAAGCGAGAATGCGTTTGATCAGTTCCTCCGCATAATCGCCCTCCGTCACGACCATTACCTTATCACTGCTGTTGCTCTTTTGATAAAACTTCAGCATAAAATTTTTGAATCCGCAGTGTGCTGCCATAGTATAAATAAGGTTTGCCACTGCGAAATATCCAAACGTCAGTCTGGAGTAATCACCTGCCACATGTGTCATATACATAATGCAGGCAATTGCAGCCATCATAACAATGTCATATTTGACAACTGCAACAAACTCCACAAAATATCCGCGTTTAAAAAATCCTCTGTTCCAATCTGCCAATACATTGTAAAGCAAACTGAAGAGCATCATATAGATTCCGACTGTGTAATGTACCTGAACGGTAAGCGCCTGCTGCACATTGCCGAACCTCAAAAGAAGTGCAGTGGCAACTGCTGCGATTACACAAAGCAGATCGATCAATATTAAGCTGTATGTCTCTAAAAGTCTTCCTTTTCGGTTAATCGATTGCATTTCGTCCCCTGTCTCCCGTACTTCTTTTATCTGATCTACACGGTACGGAGTTTCTTACGCTGTGCCGCTTCACTTTCTGACATGTATTTCACACCGTCCCCCAGTGCTTCGTATACATTCTGAATACGCTTGTTAAGCATGTCCATGGCATGTACTTCAAGGCTTGCCTTGTGGTCGCTTCCCCACATACTGTGTGAAAGTGTCACATGTCTTTCAATCACACAAGCGCCGAGCACTGCTGCCGCAATGGACGGTTCAAGATTTTCTTCGTGTCCGCTGTATCCCACAAGACAGTCAAATCTCTTGCGGAGCGTCTCAATCATGCGGAGATTTAAATCCTTCACCGGCGCAGGGTATGCACTGTTGGTGTGAAGCAGGATATAGTCTCCGCTTCCGTATTTTTCAAGTACTTCTACCGCATGATCCACTTCTTCCATCGTCGTCATACCTGTAGAAAGAATGACCGGCTTGCCTGACTTAGCAGCCTCGGCAATCATCTCATCACGGCCGTTAGAAGCACTTGCCACTTTGATATACGGAATATCATAGTTTAATAAAAACTCAAGACTCGGCATATCCCACGGAGACGCACTCCATGTCATGCCTTTATCTTTGCAGTAGGCATCAATAATATCATACTGTTCTTTTTCAAATTCAACTCTGTATTTGTATTCAAGATATGTCATCTCGCCCCACGGTGTTGAGCGGGGAACTTTCTTTTGTTCTTCCGGAACCGCAAGCTCCGGTGTTCTTTTCTGGAACTTCACATTATGCCATCCTGTCGCACTGGCAGCATCCATGAGTTTTTTTGCAATATCAATGTCGCCGTTATGGTTGATTCCGATCTCTGCAATCATATAAGGACGACTGGTTTCGTTTACAATATAATTTCCGATTTTAATCTCTTTATTGGCCATTTTGTGTCTCCTTCTTATTTTAGAGCATTATCTAGTATATTTTACACCCAAACTATAGTATTTGTAAAGTCAGCGCAAAATAAAAACACCTGTCTGCGTTGTCGCCCCACAAACAGGTGTTTTTCTTATTCGTCTACTCTGTTGCTCATAGCAGCATCTTCGTAAAACAGCTGAATTTCATCTGCAAGTCTTGCTATGTATTCGCTGTTCGTCGGTCTGCCTTTTCCGCTGCTGGCAGAAAATCCGAAGATTCTTTCCATCGCCGCCATGTTTCCACGCTGCCACGAAACTTCAATCGCATTCCTGATCGCTCTTTCGACCTTCTGCCCGGTCGTGTCATACTGTTTTGCCACGTCCGGATAAAGGAGCTTCGTTACGCTGCTTACCAACTCCATGTTGTCTGCCACCATAAGAACTGCGGTTCTTATGTAATGATACCCTTTCAGGTGTGCCGGAACCCCAAGCTCCAGCATAAGTTTTGTAATGTAATTTCTTCTCGCGTTATTTTCTGATTTACTTTTCATGTCTGCCTCTTATTATTATTATAGTATCGAAATGGATTTTGCGACTAAAAATTATCATACTCCCTTTTTTTCGAGATGTCTAATAAAACTCATCGACAATTTTCGACATTTTAAGAAATGGCAGATTATAAATATTGTTCTTTTGCCTGAGAGGACAGTGTATCCACGATTTTTTTTACATCCTGAGCACGCTCTTTGGCACAAATTAAAACTGCATCTTTTTCCTGAATCACAATCAGATTTTCCACTCCGATTGTGGCAATCAGCTTATCTGTTCCGTACAAAATACAATTTTGGGTATCGAGATTTATCTGTTCTCCGTAAATAACATTGCCGTTTTCATCTTCCTCTTTCATGATGCCCAGCATATCCAGGCTTCCGATATCATTCCACCCGAAATCGCCCTCAATCATAATCACGTCACGGCTTCTTTCCATAATACCGTAATCAATGGAAATCTTCGGAATCTCAGGATATATCTTTTGAATCACTTCCGCTTCCCGTTCCGTTCCCATCGCATCGCCAATCTGCGCAATGCACTCATATATATCCGGCAAAAGCGCTTCAAACTTTTTGAGTATTGTAGATGCTTTCCAAATGAACATTCCGCTGTTCCATGCATAGTTGCCGTCCGCAAGGTAGTTTTCCGCCGTCTCAAGATCCGGCTTTTCTACAAATTCTTTGACTTTGAAATACTCTTTTCCGGTTTCACCGATCTTTTCACCGCCGGTTTTTTCCGTGCATATGTATCCGTAACCCGTCGCCGGAAATGTAGGATGAATTCCGATTGTCACAAGCATATCCGTCTCTTCCGCCGCTAAAATCGCCGCGTCCATAACACGTGTAAATTCTTCCGTATCTTTTACAAACTGATCTGAAGGCAGAATGCACATGATTCCGTCCTCATATTTCTTTACAATCTCCATCGCTGCATAACCAATGCAGGCAGCTGTATTTCTCGCCGCAGGCTCTGCCAAAATACGTTTCGGATCCATTCTTCCCGCAGTCTCTGTTTCCATAAGCTTAGCCTGCGTCTCGTTTGTCACGATAAAGATATTGTCTTTTCCCACAGATGCAGCAATTCTGTCAATTGTCTCATTTACCATAATATCTCTGCCGCTCAGATTGAGAAGCTGCTTCGGTCTTTCTTTTCTGCTCAGAGGCCAGAATCTGGTCCCTCCGCCTCCTGCCATGATGACTCCGTATGTTTTCATCCTTTTCGCCTTTCTTGTTTCATGTGCTGTTTTATTATTTATCTTATTTCTTTTATGTCCTTGTTTGTGTTCTTTTATTTCTCTTTTCTGTTCTTTTAACTCTCTTTTGTACCTTTGTTTGTGTTTTCTTAACCTTCTTTTGTATCTTTATTTGTGTTTTCTTATAAGCTTGTTTTTATTTTGATTGTGATTTTAATAAAAATAGGATATACTAATTGTGGTTGAAATGCAAACAAATGAGGATTGATTTATGAATTATTTTGAACAATTATTACAGAACCAGATTTTTATCAATGCAGTCATCGGCTGGTTTTGCGCACAGGTATTAAAAACAATTACACATCTGATTGTCTACCGTAAATTAGTTTGGGAGAGACTGATCGGAGACGGCGGAATGCCAAGTGCCCACTCTGCCACTGTCTGTGCTCTGGCAACAACGATTTTCATCAATGTCGGTCCGGCAAGCACCGAATTTGCCATTGCTGCGATTCTTGCAATTATCGTCATGCATGATGCATGCAGCGTCCGATTGGAAGCCGGAAAGCACGCACAGGTTTTAAATGAAATGATTGAAATCTTCGAAAGCATCAGTGACAAATCCCTCTCTACCGAAGAGAAACTCAAAGAGTTTGTCGGTCATACCAAACTCCAGGTATTTATGGGAGCACTGCTCGGTATTGTTATTGCAATTTTGCTTGGATAATTTGAATGGAAGAGTTTTATTTTCCCCCGGCGGACCTTGGTCCGCCGTTTTTTTGTGCGCCGGACTTGTTGAGATTATTCGCGGTTTTTTCGGACTACTTGTTTTTCCGACTTTTTCAGATTACTTGATTTTTTTGACTTTTTCGGATTACTTGATTTTTCCGACTTTTTCGGATTATTGGGTACAGGCGTAATAATATTGAATTTGGTTCCTGTTTTGCAATATATATTTTGCGGTTTTTTATCTTTTTGGGTATAGACAAAATAATCGCTTCGTCAGACCCACGATTTTCTTTATTTTCAGGGTACCGGAATTAACTTTATTTGCATGTACCCAAATTTGTATTTTCTTGCCATTTTCAAATTCCAAATTGGACGCTTAATGTAAACTTTTTTCGTATATACCCAACTTTCCGCACATACTGTTTCCCCATAGATCATTCTTCTTTACATACCGCTTCCCTGCACGGAACTTTCTTTCTCACATACCGCTTCCCTACACAGAACATTCTTCCTTACATATCACTTCCCTGCACAGAGCTTTCTTTCTCACATACCGCTTCCCTGCACAGAACATTCTTCCTTACATATCACTTCCCTGCACAGAACATTCTTTCTCACATACCGCTTCCTCACATGCACCTTACCACGAAACTCCGTTCCTCAATCGTTCTCAATAACTCCCGGCTTTTGCGGATTCATCAAAAACCTTCTAATTCTACAAGAAATATTTTTCTATGATTTTTTCAATCTCACCTGAATCCAACGGTCTGTCTTTTGTCTCATAGGTTGTGATTAAATGATGCGATGGTATAATTCCATGCAAAGCATACAGTTGCTGCTTCGAAAACGCTTTTTGCACATAATCTTTCTTATCCATCAAACCAAAATGCTCCCAATAATAGAGTTCGCCCGTCTTCGGATGTCGGATTGTGAAATCCGGATACATTTTCACACCGCCAAGCTCCAACGCACACTCATATCGGAACGGTATCTTTTTCATATAGAGCAATGTATCAATTAGGCACTCTGATTTCGACCGGACCAGATGCCCCGAACTGCTTTGATGTGTCAAAAATTCAGGATAATTTAGATTTTGCTCATAATCTTCTTTGCTCCATTGTTCCAGCTCTTCTTTAATAGGTCTAAAATGGTTTTCCAATAAATTTCTGTATTCTGTTTTTTGTAATATTTTTTCTGATTTTGGGAAATTTGAATGATGTTTCAGATAAAATTGAATTGCATTTTTTTCTTTCATCGTGTCTTCCAAAAGACGTTCCAGATAAGTCCTCAAAGCAAGTTGTTGCGCCAAATGGCGATTCTTCTTAGATATGTAAGTTTTTTTCTTTCCTGTGCTCCGGTACCATTTATAGTATGTTCCATTCTTTGCACAAATTAATTTTCCTTTGGGAAGTTTTTTCATTTGTTTTTGCAGATCAGAGATTTGCTTTTCGAGTTCTTGAGATTTGAATAACATTTGTGAATAAATAGACATGAACCTCCTTATTTTTTTATTTATGAAAGCATTTTTTTACCCAATTGTCAATATTGAAATATGTTATTACTTTTTCATTTCTTCTGTATTTCTTTTGTATCTTTCTTATATTTCTTTCATATCTCTCTTATATTTCTCATGTATTTCTCTTGTGGACATGAATGTTGGGCATATGTGAATTTTTCTTCATTAAAATACCCAAAAAACACTTTATATCACGTGTTATTTTATGATATTGGGTCTATGCAAAAAAACTCCTCTCTTAGTTCCTCCAAAAAGTGTTTTTCACAGGAACTAATTTCATAATTTTTCTGCCTGTACCCAAAATCAATAATTTTCACCGATTTCAAGCTCTTATTTGGGTCTGAACATGCAATTTTTGCACATATACCCAGGTAACCCGGCGGACACAATCGACACAGGAAGTCTCCTCATTAACCCGGCGGACACAATCGACACAGGAAACTCTCTCATCACTCCGCAGACATAGTCGACACAGGAAACTCTCTCATCACCCCGCAAACATAGCCGACACAGGAAACTCTCTCATCACCCCGCAGACATAGCCGACACAGGAAACTCTCTCATCACCCCTGCGAACCGTATCCGCCGAAAAAAATTTCTTCACTCGAGACCAAAGCAGAAAAAACAGAAAGAGGATAATCCCTCAAGTCCTTTCAGAACTTTTGGGACACCCTCTTGCATTTTATAATATGCTTTTTTCCGGATTTGGTATTCCTGCTTTATTTTCCGGATTTACTATTCTTACTACATTTGTTCCGATTCATCTAATTCCCATTTATTCTTCGCCGGATTTCTTGATTTCATCGATCAGATACGGCGGACGGTTGCGGGAGGCATCAAGGGCTCTCCATACATATTCGCCGAGAATTCCCATCATAAGCATCAGAACTCCGAATGAAAACAGAACAACGCACATAAGCGATGCCCATCCGAGAATCGGTGTTCCGACTGTAAACTTCTCAATCACAACATAGATCATCATGAGCACTGCGGCGATTGCATACGCAACCCCCAAGCCGGACATGAACCGGATTGGAAAATAAGAGAAACTCATCATAGAATCAAGTACCAGCTTGATTTTCTTGGCAAGTGTCCATCTGGATTTCCCGATTTCACGGTCACGGCGGTGGAAGTAGATTTCATCGGTTTTAAAACCTGCCCAAAGAACCTGCAGTGTCAGCGATGAATTTTTCTCATCAAGGCGTTCCAGCACTTCGATAACCTGTCTGTCAACAAGATAACAGTCACAGCCGCCGATCGGCATTCTTTTTTCCACAAATTTATGAATCAGTACATAGTACAAATGTGCAAAAGCTTTTTTTACAATATTCTCATCCCGCTCTTTGCGCACTGCAAGAACGACTTTATTTCCTTTTTTCCAGCTTTCATACATTTCCAGAATAATCTCGGAATCTTCCTGCAGATCCGCCTGCTTTGTCACGGCACAGTCGCCCGTACACACGGAAAGCCCGGCCAAAAGCGCCGCATGCTCACCGAAATTGCGGGAAAGCTTCACGCACTGCACATTGGGATCCATCCCTTTGATCTCATTCATAATCTCCCATGAATTATCTCCGGAGCCGTCATCTACAAACACAAGCTCATAGTCGCCCAGTTTTCCGAGGATCTTTTCCTTCATATCTTTGTACAAAAGCATTAATGTATCGGAGTTATAATACACCGGTACCACAATCGAAATTTTACTCATCTGTTTTTTCCTGTCTTTTCTGTTTTCGGTCAAACATCGTTTTCTATGACCTTTTTTCGTTTCGGTCAAACATCGTTTCCTATGACCTTTTTCGTTTCGGCCCAAACTCTGTCTTCTATGACCTTTTTCACTTCGGCCGAATACCGTCTCTTACGCCTTTATCTCGCGGATAAAATCATCGTAATCGCGAATATATTCACTTCCGTCGTAATGTTCACTGGCAAGCACAAGAAGGACGCTGTCCTCCGAAAAATCATACATATCCTTCCACATCATCGTCGGAATGTAAAGTCCCATCCGGGGTTTGTTCAGTTCAATGATATCGGTTTCGAATCCGTTGTCCACCTTAACTTTGCTCGTTCCGCTGACATTGATCAGCACAAACTCTGTCTTGCGGTTTGCATGCTGTCCGCGGATTACGGAATCATCGGATCCGTACATATAAAACACCCGCTTAATTTCAAAAGGAATATCACGGCCGCCGCCTTCCGCCACGACGAGATTTCCTCTCTCATCACCATATTCACCAAATTCTAAAATTTTATACTGTTCTTTAATGTTCATACAGTTCTCCTATCGCGCCCGCTGTTATTTAAACGCATTCAAAGCTTCGATTACATAAGTTTGCTCTTCCTGCGTCATTCCGTTATACATCGGAATGGAGAGCACTTCATCCGCAAATCTCTCTGCCACCGGAAAATCACCTTTCCGGAACCCGAGATATTCGTATGCCTGCGCCAGATGCGGCGGTATCGGATAATGAATGATTGTTCCGATTTCTTTTTCGTCCAGATAGCGGATCAATTCGTCGCGCCGCTTTGTCCGGAGCACATACTGATGAAACACGTGATTGGTGTTTTCTCTCCGCTTCGGTATCTCAAATGCTTCATTTGACAGCTCTCTGTCATATCGTTCGCCGATACGCACCTTCTCGTCGGTCAGTTCCTGCATATGGGACAGACGCACACGCAAAAGCCCTGCCTGCAACTCGTCCAGCCGCGAATTGGTTCCGACTACCATATTATAATAACGCTTTTCACTTCCGTAATTGCGATAAATTCTCATTTTTTCCGCAATCTGCGGATTGTCGGTCGTAATGGCACCTCCGTCGCCGAATGCGCCGAGATTTTTGGACGGATAAAACGAGAAGCATCCGATATCACCGAATGTCCCTGTCATCTTTCCGTTAAAACATGCACCGTGGGACTGGGCACAGTCTTCCACAAGATAAAGTCCGTGTTTCTTTGCCACACTGCAGACCGTATCCATATCACATGCCTGACCGTAAAGATGCACCACGAGAATGGCTTTGGTCTTATCTGTGATTTTCTCTTCCAGCGCCGCTGCATCGATACCGTAATACTCATCCGGCTCCACAAAAACCGGAGTCGCTCCGTTGATCGTAATTCCCATCACACTTGCAATATAAGTGTTGGACTGCACAAGTACTTCATCGCCTTCGCCGATTCCGAGAATCCGAAATGCCATCCAAAGGGCATCCAGACCGCTGGCAAGGCCGACGCAGTATTTTGCCCCGACATAAGCTGCAAATTCTTCCTCAAACTGCGCAACTTCTTTTCCGAGAACATACCATCCGCTGCGAAGTACTTCAAGCGCCTTATTTTCAAATTCATTCTGATATTGATAAAAGCCCCGGTCAAGCCGGTTCGGCATAATTTTCATCTGATTCACCTTTTCGCAATAATTTTTGCACATAATCTATTATATTTTACCCTACAACACAATGGATTGCAACGAAAATAATCTTTTTGCCTTTCGATGGGTATAATGCTATACTAGAAGTTATGAAAAAAGAAGTCAGTAAAAACAAACAATTAATTATAAATATGGCAGCAAGTCTCCTGTCGTGTCTGGTAAGTCTTGGTATCAGCTTTTTGATTACTCCGACGGTCATAGACAAGCTCGGCGCCGAGGCGCAGGGCTTTGTGACCATGGCAAATAACTTTGTAAGCTATGCTGCGATTATGGCAATGGCTTTAAATTCCATGGCCGGCCGTTTTATAACAGTCAAGATTCACCAGAATGACACTGAGGGAGCCAACCGTTATTTCAACTCCGTCATGTACGCCAATCTTGTAATCGTGGCGGCACTCCTCATTCCGTGCGCGGCGGTGGTTGTTTATCTGGAGAAGCTTGTCAATATTTCTCCTTCTCTTGTGACGGATGTGAAACTCCTATTTGCCACCATGTTTGTTAATTTCATGGTGACAATTGTATCAACCACGTTTTCAACTGCCACTTTTGCGGCTAACCGCCTGGATCTCTCTGCCCTGCGGACAATTGAGTCACAGATTTTGAAAGCGGCGCTTCTTGTTGCTGCGTTTGCCCTGTTGCCGATCCGTGTCAGCTATATCGGTACCGCTACCCTGTTGGCAAATATTTATCTGTTCATCACTTATATTCATTATACACGGAAGCTTCTGCCTCAAATCGAAATCAGCACGAAGCATTTCCGCTTAAAGACCGTACTTGAAATTCTTTCCGCCGGCGTATGGAACACCATCATGCGCGCAGGTCAGGCTCTGACCAACGGTCTCAACACGCTGATTACCAACCTTTGGGTCGGAAAAGCAGAAAGCGGCTATGTCGGAACCGCAACCACAATCGTCCTTGCAGTTAACACCTTGTACGAAACGATTGCCGCGGTCTTTACCCCGTCCCTTACAATCAGCTTTGCAAAAGACAACAAAGAGGAACTTATCGACGGGCTGAAATCTGCCATGAAACTGACCGGATTTTTCGCCAACATTCCTCTCTGCTATATTCTGGGCTTCGGAATGTCCTTTTATTATATGTGGCTCCCGAGCCAGCGCGATATTCTTTCCGTTTATTATTACCTGACGGTTCTGATTATGCTCGGTGCTCTTGTCGGCGGCGCAATCAGCCCGTTATTTAACGTGTACACAATCGTAAACAAATTGAAATGGAACTCCCTTGTCACTTTGATTATGGGACTTTTAAATGTGGGAATTGTTTTTGTTCTTCTTGCAATTCCGACGCTCCGCCCGTATGGCATATATTTCATCACTGGTGTATCTTCCGTTCTCGGAATCATCAAAAACATGACATTTACACCGATGTACGCGGCACATTGTCTCGGAATTTCCAAGAAAACATTTTATCCGACCATCATCCGCTATCTTGCTGTTACCTTTGTGATGAGCTGTGCCTTCATTTTTTTAGGCAGACTCATACCGACAACAAGCTGGGGAATGGTCATTGTCGACATTCTTATCTGCGGAATCTTGGGATGTGTCATCAATTTCCTGTTACTGTTTGAAAAGAAGGAGCGTGCTATCTTTACAGACACTGTTTTGAGACTGCTTCGCAGATAGATTCTGTTCTGATACTTTGGGTACCGGCGAAATAAGTATTGTTCTAGTATTTTGGGTACCGGCGAAATAAATATTGTTCTAGTATTTTGGGTACCGGCGAAATAAATGTTGCCCCGGACCCAATTTGAAGTCCGTTATTTGGGCAAAACGGAGCGTTTTGGGTACATGTAAATAAATTCATTTGCTATACCCACGATATTTCAAAAAACGTGGGTCCTGGGCCATCTTTTTTTCACATAGACCCAAACATCAGCATTTTGAAGAAAAATACAGGCCAAATCGGGAACTAAATTCCAAGTTTTCTCGCATAGACCCAATTATAGAAAATCCAAAGAAAATACAGACCAAAACAGAAACTAAATTCCAAGTTTTCCCGCATAGACCCAATTATAGAAAACCGGCAAAAAAGACGAGTCCGATCAAATGAAAATATAGGAAACCGGCAGAAAAGCCAAGTCCAATCAACTAAAACATCCGCAATCGGCAAAAAGGCCGGATTCTTACGACAGAAAAAGACGAAAAAGCCCAAATTCTCCCGGCAGAAGAGATTGAAAAAAACAGACATCCCGGGATATCCGGCAACGAACAAATAAAGGAGCACTCAACATGGCAAAGCATATTCTCGGCATTGCAAGCACCAGTTATCATCTGATGGTATTTTTGTTTATCAAAGATGCATTCTTTAAGGATGAGCGTGTGGATCTTGTGCTGACCGACAAATCACCTCATTTTTATGAATTATATAAATCCGGACGGTTGGAGAAGTATTTCAACCACGTATTTTTTGCAGATGCGAAGAAAATTAGAAATCCGTACAAGTCAGCGCCGGTCGTGTTATGGGAAAGTTTCGTACATAATCCGACCACCGGAAAGATGCTTGCGGAAGGCGATTATGAAAACTTCGCAGCATACGACGATATCTTTTTTGCTTCACCGGGAATGCCTGATGAGATTGTGAAAGAGATTTCAAAGACAGCGATCAAACGAAATAAACAAGTCTGCTTCCACCGCTTTGAAGACGGATTTGCCAGCTATACAAAAGCACCGGTCTCCACGATTTCTTCGCCGCTGGGCCGAAAGATGTACAAACAGCTTTTCAAATATGATATCAAAGAAAGAGAATGTGAACTTTATCTGTTTGAACCTTCTCTTGCAGAAGCAAATGTTGCAGACAGCAGCGCTACAGGGTTTTCTCTCGTACAGATACCGAAAAACAAGGAGCGCATTGCCCTTGTAACAGAACAGATTCAGGATATTCTCCAATTCGAGAGCCGTGCTTTTGACGAAAAGTATATGTTCCTTGGACAGGGCACTGCCAACTGCACCCAAAACCCTCTCACATACAGGGGACTGATCTTGGATATTGCAGAACATGTCGGTTTTGACAACTTTGTGGTCAAACCGCATCCGCGCGGTGACCATGACCGCTTTGAGGACCATATTCACATTTACGAAGATGCCTGCCCATTTGAACTGGCGGTCGCAGCCGGTAAGATGGAAGACAAAACACTGATTTCCTATTACTCTACCGCCTGCGTTTCAGGCAAACTTCTGTTTGACTCCGCCTGCAGGATTATTTTTCTTTATCCTTTGGCCGGCGATGCCTTTAATGAGAAATGTGATTACGAAGATTATTTCAAAAAATTATGCGGACTCTATGAAAACATTCATATCGCCCGCACAAAAGCTGAATTATTCTGTCTGCTTGATAAGTAGACTGTCCGGGGCCTTCTCGGAATCGGCCACAAAGACACAGGTATATGTCGTACCGTTGTAGTCCAGCGTGTCTCCGATTTCCAGACGGCCTCTTTCTATCCACAAAATACAATCCGGTTCTTTTTCCTTCTCTGTTTCCTGTACCACCATATTACTGTCATCGACAAGTATATGTCTTAAAGTTGCTTTAGGGTAACTGTCATGAAACATTCTCCAAAGAGGATAGTCATATCCGTCTCCCGAAATAACAACCGCAATATCTTTTGCTTTCAGTTTCTTTGCTTTTTTCAAAAGTTTTTTGTAAGTAGAATATCTTTTATTATTTTCGAAATAAAATTTCGGTCTGTTTTCACATCCTGCTGCCAGATATTTTTCAGCCTGCTTCATATTATAATCAATAGGCTGCAGACAGAGCACAAAACTGAGCACTGCCAGCGGCGCAATCACCAGCCATTTCTTTTTCAACCGTCTGCAAAAGGCACCGAGAATATGCGCACCGGCGATTACCGTGACCGCAAGAGCCGGATACATAAGCCTTGATCCCCACGGCTGCCATCTCAAAAGAGCCATGATAAATCCGAAGCCCAGCCAAGCGGATATCACAAAGCCGTAGCTGATCTGCATCGGTTCGGTCTGTATACTGTCCGATGTCATCCCCGCTTTTTTTGTTTTTACAGCGGATGCTCCGGCATTTCTCCTGCTTTTCACATAGCGTACCAGCAAAGCAACAAGAGCAATAACCAAAAGTACACCTGCAAGAAGTGCAAAGTAGGCGGCAAATGCGCTGGATGTACGGTCATGACTGTACATGTCATCTCCGGTATTTAAATATGTGATAAAGTCAAACCCGTGGAAGGAAATTGCAACATTGTTGACCTCAACTTTTAACAGTGCACCGACAGAGATGGCAATACGGTATACAAATCCGTTGATCCATGTCCAGAGATGCTGCGTAATTAAAAGCGAAAAATTCTTGAGAATATTGACGATGATATAGCAGACATTTTTCGTCGCCACCATAATATCTCCGCTTGTGGTATCGGCCATAAAGCTTCCGCATGCAAGATAGGTACGGATCAGCGTCTCGCTGATGGTCACAAGCAAAACTCCCACCGCCGTCACACCGCAAAGCAGAATGTCTTTGAGCTTGTCTTTTCTCCTGATGCAACAGACAATGAGCCACGGAACAAAGAACATCATGGATGCACAGACACTGACTTTCATAAGAAAAGCAAAGCCTACGCAGCCACTGACGCAAACAATCTTTTCCAAAAGTTCTTTTCTTGTTTCCTTCGCAAAACTGAGTTTCTCTGCCTTGATAAACCACAGCAGATAATACAGAAACAACACGTACCACATTGTTGCAGAAAGATCATTCTGCGTTGTAATACTCTGGGTGATTGTCAACGGCATTGTGATATAAACAAACACTCCGAAAACGGCAAAAGTACGGTCCGTTCCCAGCATGCGCGCCACTTTATAAAAATAGAACGCAGTGATAAGCATACTCACATACTGATGAAGATTCAGCCAAAGATCGTTACCCGAGAGCAACATAAGATAAAGCATGTTGTATTCGGACAACACCGGCGAATAAAGCTGACGGTCAATATTCGTCAGGTAATAATTAACATTCTCATGATCAATCCAATATCCGATTCTCGCCAAATGGTATGTCATGGAATCATAATTATAAGGTACCGTAAAAAGAGCACCTACAAGAAGTACCGCCAAAAGGAAAATGACCGTAACAATCATTGCCTTCTCCGTCTTGGTCAGAGTTGTCTCATCAAAGAGAGGCTTCGGTTTCCATCTGAAATAATCTTTTTTGTACTTTAAAATACCGAGTCCTGCAAAGAGGCAAAATACTGCCGCCCACGCCAAAAAAGCCATACGGCGGCTCAAGTGATCACCCACACTGAGCACATTGGTAATCAGCACAACAAATGCCTGAAATACCAGAATCGCTTTGCCAAGCGCGCCTGCAAGTTCCTCTTCCTTCCGATAAAAATAATATAAAATCGCTGCCAGCGCAGCCGGAAAAACAAGTACCATAATAACCTCCGATGTATTAGATATCTCTTTTGCATTATACAGAATAGCAATGACTTATTTCAACCTATTTGTGGGGGAAATTTCTTTTTCCCCACGCACTTGCACACCCGTCCCCTTACGGGTATACTAAAAAAGAACGAAAACACAGATGAGGTATCTTATGAAATCGCTTATTTCAAAAAACAAAAAACATATATGGATCAGTGCAGCCGCCCTGCTATACTGGGCACTGACTTTTTTTACGGACACAAAGATTTTTTCCTCGGACGGGCTGAATATGAACTGTCTGCCGATAGACCTTGAAATGGTCGGTCTGATGCATGTTCTGACCAAGGTGCTTGTGCTTTTATTCCTCTTTCTTTTTCTGGAATTTCTTGCATATGCATGGAAAAAGCCAAAGCTTCTCGTGCCGTTTCTGGCTCTGATGTGTATTTACGGCATCGGACTTCTTGTGACGTATCCGGGCTATTACATGAACGACGACCCGATTATTTTTTCCTATGCAACACGCTATTATCCTGTGTACTGGCATAATTATCTGACTTCACTCTTTTATATGACAGCGATGTCCCTCTTTCCGATGTCTGCCGCCCCGGTGCTTCTTTCGGATATTTTCTATGCCCTTGTATTTTCCTATGTATATTATCGCGCCGACCGGATTTACGGTTCAAACCTGTGCCGCATTATACTGCTTGCAGGGGTTCTTCCGTTTACATTGCTCGGTGCACTGATGTGTTTCCGACCGGCGATTTATTCAAGCTTTTTCGTTTTCTACTTTGCATACTTATATTTTGAATGGAAAGAAAAGGCTGTTCTTACCCCTCTGAAAATGGTATTACTTGCGCTTTTGACCGGTATTCTTGCTCTTTGGCGCAGTGAAAGTCTTGTGCTTCTTCCGATCGGAATCCTCCTGATCGGGTTTGCTTACGGAAGTGCCAAAAAAGCAGCGGTATATTTCCTATTATCCGCTTTCATGTTTTTGATTGTAAAAGTGCCGCAGTCAGTCGGTGAAAACAAATACTACGGCAGCGATTATCTGATTATATCGACAACGAGACCTCTGTCTGTCATCCTTCACCGGGAGCAGACCTACGAAGGAAGTGAGCAGGATATTGCAAATATCAGTGCCGTTACCGAATTCGGATATCTGCACAACGATTCTCTCTCCTGCAGCGCATACAACCGGTACAATTCTGCCAACAACGAAGGACGGTACACACAGACCGGCGCAACAAAAGAAATGCAGGACGCTTACTTAAAAAGTGCACTGAATCTCATTTTGCACAATCTGGACCTGTATTTCGGCGAACGTATTCAGCTTTTCTGTGTGACAAACGGATTTTTCAACTATGATCCTGACATGGTTTTGAACTTAAAACAGGTCTCTTCGACCGATTTTCATCTTTATGAGCACGATCGTGCCTATGGTATGGAAATGTTGGACGCTTACAAGCGTATTCCTCTTTCTTATCACGAGGGATATGCCATGGCATTGTTTACTTTCGGCGGCGAGGCATTCATCCCGATGCTTGTGATCCTGCTTGTTGCCACCGTTGTTGCACTCTGCCGCAAAAAATGGTTTTTACTTTTCGGTTTTCTTGCTTTATGGGCAAGAGAGGCAGTCATTTTCCTGACTGCCCCTGCTTCGTTTATACAATATTCATATCCTATGATGTATGCAACCGCAACTCTTGTCCTTCTTATGATCGTCGAACATCTCTGCCTGAAAAAACAGTCACATGATGCTTCCCGAACAGCAGAAGTGACACAACCGGAATCCGCGAAATAGCCCAGACTGCCACTGCCGTGAAAAGGCTCATAACAACAAATGCAAGAAGGATCCACATGATACCTTCCGGGCTGTAAAGTGTCAGCCCTTTTTCGGACAGGCCAAGCAACCTGGCAAAACGGAAGTGCAGCACATAAATCTCAAGTGTATATAATCCTACAAAAGACAGAAAACCCCGTTTTTCTGTCTTTTTTTGATACCGCTCCGCAAGGCGGTACACGATAGCAAAACACGATACCGTTCCGAGAAAAGATGCAGCCATCTGGCATGCAAGGGTTTTGATTCCGTCCACAGGCACTGCCAGATCCATGAAGATTACCATCATTACAAATGCAATCAGCATGACCGTAACACAGAACGCTTCTGCTACGCGGATTTTTTCGCGCCTGTTATTTGACACCATTCTTTCTTCTTCTTTTAACAAATAACCGTTCACTACATATCCGGTCAGATAATACGGATAGTACTGTAACATAAGCGACGGACTCAGAAACGTATTACCGCTTCGGGACTGGAAAAAGAAAAGCAGATAAAAGCAGCCGCTGATAAGTACAAAAATCAATGCCTTCGTCGCTCTGCTCTTTGCCGTTTTATCCGCCGCCGTCTGCGCTGCCATGGCACAGACCGTCGCCGTAAACAAGGTCATCAAAAACCATAATCCCCGGTCCGTCTGAAACAAAAGATCTTTCAACTCTCCTCCAAAACCGGATACTGTCAATGTTCCCGCCTTTATGTGCGTATAAAAATGCACCAGCACAAACCACGAAAAGAAAGGAACCAAGTAAGAAACCGCTCTTTGGGGCAATTTTTGAAATCCTGTTCCGACGCCGTTTTTTCTGACACCGTAGGAAGCCAACACTCCGCTGACAAGCATAAACAGAGGCATTTGAATAGATTTAATCGCATCATAGAGATAAGGATCCGTCCGGTCAAGACCGTTCAAAACAATGCAGTGACCGACCATAACAAGCACGATCGCAAATCCCTTGACTGCGTCAATGGCGTTGTTTCTTTGCATAAAGCAGTTTCTCCTTTCCCCATGCGGCCATCGTTAACAGGACCAGCGTCACAACAATCGTCACCGCCGGATGAATGCCTGTCCATATCGTTTCAAACACGGAAAATGCAAACAGATGATAACAAAGCAAAAACAGTGTCTGCTGTCCCACAACCGTCAAAATGCGCGGAATATATTTTTCCGCTTTATAGCACAGATACATCAGTATCGTGGACGAAACAAGTGCATTATAAAGGGCAAGCATGGCAGAACGGCCGTAATCGGCAATGGAATAATTGGTCGATCCGTTTATCATTGCGCTGAAAAGAAATACTCCGCCCAATAACAAAAGGACCCATTTGTGCCGGTCAAAATATTGCAGATATCCTTTTCTTCCCGCAAAATATCCCCACAGGAACATAATGAGAAAATACGAAACTGCATCCACGCTCCAAGGAAGCAACAACGGGAACAGATAATGATAAAGATTGGAAAGACACAGTAAAACAACTGCGCCGATGAGCATTTTGCGGCCGTCACGCTTTGAAAGACGAAACAGTACTTCAAACAAAACCATCGTCAAGAACAATGCCGGCAAAAACCATGTCGGTGAATTCAGAAGGGTAAGCAGATAGATATTCGCTCCTGAGTCCGGAAAGAATAAGGTCGGAGTTGCCCATGAAAACAGCTGATTCCTGGCATAAAAAATACCAACCAGTTCTACCAGCATATCCGACGGATTTCCATCTGCCAAAAAGACATTTTTAAAAAAGAAAAAAGCAAAAAGAATCCCGTTTGCCGTTATGTACGGAAGCAGGAGGCGTTTTGCCTTCCTTCCGAGAAACGACAGAAAAGATTCTTCCCTGCTGCGATATGTAAATCCGGAAACCACAAAGAAAACAGGCACAAAAAACATACCTCCCCAGAATTTCACTTCCGGGACGTCAAGCTGACTGTGATTGATCATCACGATGGCAATCGCGATACATTTCACAAGATCTATCCACTTTTCTCTCTGTTTTCCGGACATATAATATCTCCATTATTTGTTACAAAATTTTGCCGCAATACCGTTTGCAAGCTGCATTCCCGGTTTCTCCACAAATTTTTGGATCAGGAATGATATAAACACGGTCAGACCAAAGGTCAAAATGTAGTTGATGACTGCCAGTAAATGATAATTCATGTGCTCGTGAAGTGCAAGATAAAACCCGCATGAGAATGTGCACAACACCATGAAATGTGTCAGATAAAATCCGTAGCTGTACTTGTTAAGCCATACCACCGGACGCGCTCCCAGTATCTTCTGCGGTACCTTTAAATGCAACACTGCATACAGCACGCAGGCTGCACCGAGAATATAAAACAACAATACCTTCGGCGGAATCAAAGCGTAAACCGAACCTGCAAGTCTCTCCGGTTCACCGATCGGCGGATAGGATCCCAGTGCCACTCCGAAAATCAGAAGAAGCCACATAAGCCATTTTTGATCCGAAAGCTTTGAAAGCCACACAGGCGGACGATAGGTCAAGTCACAAACAACCGCTCCGAGAATAAACGGAAGAAAATCAGAACGAATAGCAAGTATGCACCCGACAGCGTAGGCAACGTAGCGTGCCTTATTATCTCCCAAAAGCGACAAAATGGCCGCAATCAAAAGTGTTCCGAAAAACTCATAATAAATAAACCACAGCGGTCCGTTATAATGGTTCGCTCCTGTTGCAAAGCATCCCCAAACCGCCTCATACACGGCTGCCGGAAGACTCGGTTCAAACTGATTGTAATTGCCGACAAACACCTGACTTCCGATAAGGGCAGATGCCTCCGCGTTCATGTAAAGTCCCAGTTTCATCATGGCATAGATGGCAATATTTGCCGTAATAATAGGAAATACCAGTCGAAAATATTTTTTGACAACACCGGAGGTCAGGGATGATTTATCTCCTGTCACAAAAAACCGGTATCCGACAAAAAATCCGCTGATTGTCATAAAGATACGAACACCGAATTTGCCTCCCATCAACAGATTGAGCGGAGAGGCTCCGATAAAAGCTTCCACAAACTCTGTCCGAAAATCCGTAGGCATCAGTGAGTAAATACCACAATAAAAGAAATTTATAAAATGAAAATTAAATATCATCAGACAGGACAAAACTTTAAGCCCATCGACAAAATCAAGCTTCTGCGCCTGCTTCATAGATTACTTCTCCTTTTCCTTAAAACAGATCGAAAGTCTCTTACCGTTCATGACAAAGCGGATCATGATTACGATAAGCAGCAGCATCACAAATGCTACATAGCAGAGCGGAATCACCGGTTCCCCTCTGAAATAAGCAGAATACGCAATGTATGACAAAATCACATGGACAATGGCCACATAATACATATCCGTATATTTCATTACAAATATAACTGCCAGAATATCTGCCAGAAGACCGCATCTCTCATCCATCTGCGGCATAACAAACGGAATCAGCATGGCAAGCAATAATGAAAGAGAAAGCATCTTTTCTTTTACAAGTTCCTCTTCTTTCTGCAGAACAAGAATAACAACGGCAAACATAATAACAGCTGCCAGACTTTTAAATACGGTTCCGTATTCCACAACAAATTTGTCCGGACCGATGATTTGGAAAAAATTCGGCCAGTTGTAGCTGAGAAGATTTTTCCCACGTGTCAGAGAAAGAACTCTCTCCGCTTCATAAACCGGAAACGAAAGCGGTCCGTCATTACTCATGATACCATTGCGGAACCACGTACCGCAAAGCGGCACCAGATACGACACAAGCTTTGTTTTTTTCTGCATATATGC
The DNA here is from genome assembly GCA_017482005.1 of Lachnospiraceae bacterium. The sequence goes on along the minus strand of JAFUOI010000003.1, from coordinate 117,679 downwards.
AATCGCAAACACCGGAAGAAGGAAAAACGCATAGCGGCTTAAAAACAGACTCAAACCATAGCATATTACCGCTGTATTTCCCTTTCCCTTTGCCAAAAGAAGCAGGGAAAGAACTGCAAAGAAAACAAAGATGGAATCTCCCATTCCCCACATGGCACTTCCTGCTGAAAGTACCGGAAGCATAATCACAATGGCATAGGCAAGAAATGCCTTAATCTTGCGGCTTGTCATTTCAAATACATACAGTCCGCTGACAATCGCCAGAAGAACATCAAAACAAGCCGTCGCAATCTTCAGTCCGTCACAAAGTTCCAGATACTGTTTTGCTTCCATACATGTGTAGGAAATCACACAACTTCTCGCCATAGCTCCAAACACGGCCGCAAATACAAGAAGCAGCAAATCAATCGGTGCAAGACGCCATTTTCCAATTTTAAATTCCGTCACAATAAAATCTGTTAACTTTTTATCCATAATTTACTCCAAAACATTTTCCTTCATCAGTTTCATGCAGGCAACTGCATGATCAAACATAAGCAAGAGAAATACGACCGTATACAGATACATCGGTACAATATTATTCTGTGCAAGATAGATGGTATATCCCGCAAAAGAACAAAGAATCGTCAGAAGCGGAATGTAGAATTTCTCCGGTTCAATAAATACATAAATAATAGCCATTACATCTACAAGTACTGCGTAACGCTCATGCATATGCGGAAGGAAAAACACAACCGTCATCGTCAGAAGCATTCCCATGCGGAGCATAAGTCTTGTGTCAAAAACGTAGTTCTTTCTGGCAAACACATACAAAAGAATCATGAGTGCCCCCAGTGTAATCCAGATTCCTGCATCCGCATACTCAATAAGAAATGTGTCCGTTCCGAAGAGCTGATAAATATTCGGGAACTTATGGGACAACGCATATATATCCATCGCACCGTTGGCCTGGAAAAAGTATACACTGATCAGTTCCCAGAAACTTTTACCCGCAATCAGGGAAGGAATCATGCCGACTACATACATCAGCGGCAGAAACAGAAAATGTTTTAATTTCATCTTCCCTTTCATCCACAAGATAAGATAAAGCGGAGCCATAAACAATGTCTGCAGCTTAAATGCAAATGCGATACCGTAAAACATCATACTCATGGCCGGCCGGTCTTTCAACATAAAATAAAGGGACCAAAGTATAAAGCTTGTAAAAATAATATCGCATTGTGCCCACATGGCACTGTTTGTCAATATTGTAGGCACCAAAAGAAGTAATCCGTACCCGAATATAGCTTTCGTTGCGCTCTTCGTCTCATGATAAACAATGGCCATAATTGCAAATGCCGCCACAAAATCAAAGAAAATCGATACAATTTTCATGAGAAGAAGCGTATTCAAAAACGGACAGATACTGATAAACGAAAGAATGGTCAGATATGGTGTCGTATAATCCACATATTCAAACTCTGCTGCCAATCCTTTGATTCCACCGCCTGCTTCGCGCAGTGTTGCAACCCACGGTTCAAAAAACATTTTGTAATCGCCCGCAACAACATTGCGAAGAGCATATCGCGCCAAAAGAGCCACTCCGGTCAGCACGAAAAACAGAATCACATCCAGTGTCGTTATTTTAATATTCCATTTTTTGATATGAAAGGTATGGGTGAGCATCCCGCGGATCTTATCATCCATAATTATATCCTCATTTCTTTTTTCTTTTATTTCTTAAGTTCTGCTGCCATATACTCTGCAATTGCATCATGCCAGTCTTTGAACATAAAATCCGTTGTCAATTTAAACATATAATTTTCCAAAATAGAGTAGGCAGGTCTTGCTGCAGGTGTCGGATACTCCGCAGTTGTAATCACTTCCACCTCTGTGGAAAGTCCTGCAAGACGATAAAACTCCTTGGTGAAATCCGCCCAGCTGCAACTTCCTTCACATGTAGCATGGAACGTTCCGTAATTCTCGGTAGGAAGCAGATAGCAGATAGCTTTTGCTAACTCACTTGCACTTGTCGGAGAGCCAAACTGGTCTCCCACAACTCTCACTTTATCATTGGTCTGTGCTGCACCGAGCATTGTGCGGACAAAGTTCTTTCCTTCTCCGTAAAGCCATGCGGTTCTCAAAATAAAGTAATCCTTTGCAAACTCCTTTACAAAGTTCTCACCGGCTAACTTGGTTGCGCCGTACACACTCTTCGGTCCGACCGCATCGAACTCGATGAGTGCTCTATTCTCATCGCCCGGAAAAACATAATCGGTGGAAACCTGAATCAGCTTTGCACCTGTTTCCGTCGCTGCAATACTTAAGTTTCTCGGTCCGATTGCATTAATCTTATATGCAAGATCCTGCTGCGATTCGCACGCGTTTACGTTTGTGTGCGCTGCACAGTTGACGATTGCATACGGTTTTACCTCCCGCGCCATTTTCATAACTGCATCGATATTCGTAATATCCAGCTCTGCCACATCGGTATTGATGCATTCGTACTCTGCATTTCCCGAAAGCTGCTCGTTCATCGCTTTGCCCAGCTGACCGTTACATCCTGTAATAATAAGTTTTTTCATAATCGGATTACCTCTCTTCTATCGTTTCATTCTTTGCCGAAATCTGCTTTTTCATTTCTTCTGCCTGCTTGCCGAGGCGTTCCAGTTTTTCCTCATTCAGCGCCACCGCCTGGGACAACTTCCGCACACGCTCCGCCATTCTTGAAAGCATGACCGTAAGCGTAAAAATAATCAGAAGCGAAAAACAGAATCCAAGGAAAAAGATCATGTTGACCGGAGCCCAGACTCCCAGTGCCGCTGACAATTTTACAAGCAGTATCGGAAAAATATCCAAAATCAGTACAAACACCAGTGCCAAAAGCCACGAAAGTGCGTATTTCAGATCAAGACTTCTTTTTTTGATCATATAGATAATCACCGTAAGTGCCATCAGCAGACAGATACCGATGATAATCTGTAGTTTGACTGTCATCATTTTTTATATTCCTTTCTGCGTATCCACTCCACTAAAATAGCAAGTGTCACTTTGATCATATAGTACACGGATTTCATTGGGGAGATGGAAGAAACTCCGTCCATTCTCTCCCGCATCACAACCGGATATTCTTCTACTTTTTTTCCGGCCTGCAGAATTGCCACAACACTCTCCGGTTCCGGATAATCCTTCGGATAGCAGTCTGCATACATTGCGATCACCGACTTGTCCGCCATTCGCATTCCGGATGTCGGATCCGTAATCTTCTTTCCTGTGATCATGCGGATCAGCAATGAAAAATACCGGATTCCGAAACGGCGCAGTCCGCTTGACTGAAATCCTTCTTTTTCGATAAAACGGGATCCGATCAGCATATTGAGCTCATGCTCTGCCATATAATCACGCATATCCTGCAAAAATGCAGCATCATGTTGTCCGTCACCGTCAAACTGTACCGCATAGTCGTAATGGTTTTTCTTGGCATACAAATAACCCGTCTGTACCGCTCCTCCGATTCCGAGATTGATCGGGAGATTAAGGACGGGTATGCCTTCTTTCCGGCAGATCGAAAGTGTCTGATCCGTCGAACAGTCATTGATAATAATATAATCAAACTCCGGCGCATTTTTCCGTATGTCTTCCACCGTGCGGAGTATGCTTTTTTCCTCGTTATAAGCCGGGATAATCACTAAGCTTTTCATGCAATTCCTTTCCTATCTGTGCGTAAACTGGGCAAGAACACGGAACGTTCTGCGAATGCATGTCCATGTCGGGTGGGGCATTTTATTTTCGCAAAGTGCCCTTCTCGCCTCGAAAAACGAATCCATATAATTCGAAAGTCCTCCGGTACTGGCAGATGTCTCACCGTGATACATATGGACAAGAACCTCCGGTATATAGGCAAGTTTCGTTTTTCCATCCTTTAATATACGGATGATAAACTCATAATCTGCGGCTATTTTATAATTTGTTTTATATAAACCGTAGTTTTGGTAGATTTCTTTTTTTAAATACAGGGTCGGGTGAGCCGGCATCCATCCGGCGTTGATGGTTCCGTTGCCCATGCGCCATTTGCGCACGGTTCTTCCGTCCTGGACATAATCAAGGTCTCCGTGAATACCGTCCGCCTTCTGCTCCTGCATTACTTTTACCATATCCGTAACGACATGTTCGTTGGCAAATTCATCGCACATCAGACCGACAATATCTCCGGTCGCCATGCGGATCCCTTTGTTAAGGGCATCATAAAGCCCCTCATCCGGCTCCGATACATATCGGACTTTCTCTCCGTGCTGTGCCTTCAGCTGCTCCAAATACTCTTTCGTACCGTCTGTGGAACCGCCATCCACGATAATATATTCCAAATTGTCATAATTCTGCTTCAATATCTGCTCCGCACACTGTTTTAAATGCGTGCAGTCATTATATGTCATCGTAATCACTGAGACTTTCTGCATTTCCATATCTCCATAAAGCATAACGTGGTTATAGTATACAACAAAACTGCCATGATTGCAAAAACTGTATATCGTTTTGTTGTTGTGTAACTATCCACGTCGCTGCATGTGACAGTGTAAACCAAATCCTGCGTTGTCCTGTGACCGTTTATCGTCAGACTTCCGTTTGCATAAGCATCGTACGCACCCATGCGGTATGTCACAAATCGCAGATTATGGTCTTCACTTCCCGCTGTTTTCCGGATGTTGATACGGAAGTTCTCTTTCTCCTCCGGCCTCACGACAGGCATTTCAAGAAAAACTCCGCCTATTGCAGGCTGCCCTTTGGCTATAATTTCTGTGCCCGTAACGGTCCCGCTTTTTTCTCCTGCCACTTTCACTTCATAGACTGCGTCCGACTGTGAATCGTCATTGCGGAACTGGAACAATATCCGGTTAAAAGGTTGATCCGTACAAAATTCCTGAACAATTTCTTCTCCCGCCTTCACTTCCAACTCATAATTTGCCAGATACTGCAATACAATCGGATGGGTAAACTCGCTCTTATATTTTGTAAACAGATTCGTTTCTTTTATAAAAAATGCAACCAGGAAAAGAATGCTGCAACCGGCAAACAGGCAGACAGCTTTCTTCATATATACTCCCGTCGGGCTGTCTTTTTTATCTTCCCGAAAATCATCTGTCCCCCGGGAATTTTCCGATTCCCACGGTATCATACCCGCAAGAGCAAGAATGGTAAATATCTGAAAAAAAGGAAGACTGTACTGCGTTCCTGTCTCCCAAAGCAGGTAAAACAAAAATGCACCTAAAACTGTCAGTTCTGCCATGAAAAAATCTCTTCTTCCTGTCAGCAGACTGCAACCCACAGTCTTTGCAATTCCCAGCAGCATCAACAGCCAGTACGCCTGATGATACAGCACAACAGCATCCTTGTGTCCTCCGAAAATTTCCTCGTAACCAACTCCTGTATTCAGACATTGCTCCAGAAAAAGCGGATATCCGTTTGTTCCGTCTGCCCAGGTATTTTTCATTTTGGCAAATGCAAGTCCCGCAAATCCCTCAACTCCGAGATTCTGCGCCTTATCCCGCATCCGTTCAAGCACCGCTTCCTTTTTCTCCTCCCTCGAAGAAAAGGAAGCCGTAAACTGCTCATCCTCTGCATTGTGACATCCGGGAGATGTCATAGACATCATGATCCAATGTGTCGCAGGGAACGCCGTATCCGTTGTGTCAATTCCGATTACTCTTTCACACAATCTGCTGCCCGAAAAGAAAACAAGTAAGAACGCAAGCAATGCAATCAGTTGCTTTTTTCTTATTTTTTTGAAAGCAACAAGGCAGAAAACCCCGGCAATCAGAACAATCACCGTCGTCGCCCGGAACAAATATCTTATGGCTAATGCCGCACCCCATACAATATAAAACCACAGCCTCATCTCTTTCTCATCGCGCAACGCTCTGACAAATCCATACATTATAATCATAAAAAACGGCATGGATAAGGTAATTGTATAGTAATAGGATACCCCTATGTAAATAAACGGATTCATCGCCGTAAAAAGCAGAACCATCACTCTCTGCGCACGTGAAATATCCCGTCTATACTGTCCTATAGTCATAGACATGATAATAAGACTCACATCAATACTGATCATGTTGACAGCATTGAGCACAAGAGGTATCCGGGCAGATTCCAGCCCAACCATAGTGCACATCTTCCACAAAAAACTTGTGACTACTGCAAACGCATTCTGGTTCGGATAGACCGACATATAGTACAGTGCCTCCGGAGCGACTTCACCCGTCAGGGCAAGAGATGATGCTGCCCCTGACACAAAGGCCGTATCAAACAAATACGCACTTCTGTAATAAAACAAAAAGACAAACTGCAGAAGTACTCCTGCTGTCAGTATAACCCCTTCTAATATGCGAAGAGCTTTTTCACTGCAACAGTTTAACGTTTTGTAAATCACCGAAAGAAAAATTCCGAGAAAAAGAGTAGCACTTATGACAAGTCCCGTAATCAAGGGTCTGCTTATGTTCCGCCAAAGATACGTCCCCTCCTCCAATGTTGTCGCCGCCATACCGATCAGCACCACAACAAATACAAAAAGTAAAACAAGAGAACCTGTCATTACCCCTCCGAGGGCTCCCGGAATCCTGTTTCTCTGTCTCTGATTTTTTAAACTATGACATTTTTTGCTTAGCAACGCGCTGATAGAGCGCAATGTATTGTGCATATCTGTCTCCTCTTTCAAAGCAAAGGGCTCTTTGCCTGCAATCTTCTTTCTTAAAGCGTCCTGTCTCACACACATCAACAATGGCTGCGCGCAAAGCATTCTCATCACCTTTCGGTACAACAAGACCGCTTTTCTCTGTCAACGATTCACCGCTTCCGCCTGTGGCAAATGTTACAACCGGAGTTCCGCACGCAAGTGCTTCCAGATTTGTCGTCGGAAAATTATCTTCCAGTGTTGCATTGACATACACATCCGCATTGCGGTAAAGCTGTGCAAGCTGCGCAGTACTCTCAGTGCGCATAATCGGCGTAATCTTTCCCTCCGCATAATCCCGTGTCAGTCTCTTTGCCTGCCGGCGGTCCACACCAACCAGCGTAATTTTGTATTCCTTAGGAAGCTGTTTTGCAAGTTTTTCAAAATAATCCAGTCCCTTGCGCGCTTCCCATCGGTTCGCCACCCCAAGGATGTTGTATTCTTTTCGGTTCACTTCTGTTGCCTCCGGCTTACCGGCTGCTTCCGACTGATCCGGTTTTTCACTCTCATCCGGACAAAACACATCCAGATTAATACCGTTCGGAATCACTTCCACCGGATATTCCTTCAAAAACGAATTCTTTACAAGCTCTGCAAGCCAGTGGCTCGGTGTTACAATCGTAAGGTTTTTGACACCTGTATATGCATTTTTCTTTGCATTATAATTCCACTTTGTATTGTCCTTAAAAAGTGCGTACGGATATACCTTCGCATGCACTGCACAATCATGACATCCGCCATCTCTCCACTTGTCACATCCGACATAATCAAAATATGCACAGTGACCGGTAAAGGGCCAACAGTCATGCAGAGTCCATACGACCGCTGTATCACTTTTTTTCAAATATGCAAACAAATCTTCCGTTTGCAAATAAAATCCGTGAATATTGTGCAGATGAATCACATCAGGCTGCACATCTTTAAGCCATGTAATTAACTTTTTGGTTACACCGGCAGAACCGAATCCGGAACCTCCCTGAAAAAAGTTTCTCAGCACATGACATCCGAAATCCCATTTATTTCCAATTTTGAATCCTCTTATATCCGACGGAAGGACGCTTCGCCCCACCGCAATATACGGTTCATGCCCGTTTTTTTCCATTGTCTCATATAAATCCACACAAATCCGTCCGACACTTCCGACACCGGATACTGTGTTTACCAATACGATTTTCATAAAATACTCCCAATTTGTTCCTTCTTTTGCTATACTGTTAAAAGAGAGTTGGTTTGACCCACTCACAAATCAATCAGAAAGCAGGACATACTATGTTAATAATACAACCGATAGGTGGTTTGTGCAATAGAATGCGCGCCATTAATTCCGCTTTGGTGCTCGCCAAAAAGCAAAACAAGAAGCTGAAAGTCATCTGGAACATCAACGCCGAACTCGGCTGCCCGTTTGAAGAACTTTTCGAAACAACAGATGCCTTCACCGTCTTAAATATCCGCTCCAAATGGAATCCGGTCAAGCTCTTTTATCAGTTTACACGCAGGCGCATCGGAAACGATGATATACGAAGCAACCGTGACGCTTCCGGCCTGACGGAAGAATTCCAAAAGACCCTTGACTGCCCGCTGTACATTGCAACTGAGGAACATTTTTTTGAGTGTCATGACTATTCATCTTTTGTACCGACTGCCGAAATTTCTGAGCGTATTAAGCGGCTCACCTCTTCTTATGGTTCCCACAATGTCGGCGTCCATATCCGCAGAACAGACAATAAACCTGCCATCGGAAAAAGTTCCACACAGGCCTTTGTTGATTCCATGCAAAAAGAAATCGACCTGTTCCCGGATACCAGATTTTATTTGGCAACTGACGATCTTTCCGAGGAAGAAAATCTCCGCCGGCTGTTCCCGGACCGCATCATCTCCAATGAGACCAGGGATCTGTCCCGCGACAGTATCACCGGAATCAAAGATGCTCTTCTTGACCTTATGTGTCTTGCGCGCACCGACAAGATTATCGGAAGCTATTTTTCATCTTTTACGGATATCGCTGCAGACTGGAACGGCATTCCGAAATGTGTCGCCGGCGAAGACGAATAAATCACTGTATTTTATTTCAGACATAAATTATGGGCATAGATTGTAAATCTTACATTCTATGCCCATTTTGTCTTTGAATTTTTATTTCACCTGTGATTTGTATTCTACACCGTCGATTGTTACAGAACGGTCATTCTGAACAACTGCGATAAATGTTTTACCCGGGTTAAATTCTACCTGTGTCATATCATCATAATAAAATCTTGTCGGGCTATAATCATTTTTCTTACCCCAAACAACATGAACCGCTTTACCGTTTGTAATATAGTAACCGTCCTTTGTTGTGTCATGACACTGGAATGAAAGATAACCTTTGGCATCACGCACTTCGTAATGCGCAAACTGGATAACCACGTTCTCATATGTCAGCTGTTCACCTGTTGTTCCGTCACACTGAGGTGCTTCATAAAGGTTTTTCTTATAAAGACCGGATGCCTCATCATACTCTAAAGATGATTTCGTGTATGGGAATGCTTTTGCAAGACTTACTTCTTTTGCATCAAAGCTTCCTGCAGCCTGCTCAAGTGTATTTTCAGCATCTGTAGCAAAAACGAAATGTTCCGCACGGAAATTGTCGAAATTATGTTCCAAACCATATCCTAATTTTTCACACTCTTTTACAAGACCCTCACCGCTTGTATATGCATTATGAGGAACTGCTTTATCCGATGTACGATAGAATGCATTGCACCCCGGTGCTGTAGAAGTAGAGTTTACTGCACATCCTGTAATATTAAGTACATCCTCACGCTTTGTTACATCTGCAAGATAGAAAGGTCCGCCGAAGTGAACAAGAATCGGATCCCATTCAAGCGCCCAATATACATAGTAGTCACGACAGCTTCTGACATTTCCCAATGTTTTGATGCCATGCCAATCTTCGATAATCGCCATCTGACGGGACATATCTCCCTCTTCCATACACTCATATAACACACCTGCATTTCCGATACCGTACTGCGGCTGCGCTGCTTTATCTGTCGGAAGCATAATCGCAAGCGGACGCTGTTTCCAAAGACTTTCATCAATAATTTCACCTGTCAGTGAACTTCTCTGCTTTCCTGCCGGAAGTGTTTCTCCGGCTTCCGGTTCCTGATCTGTTACGATCTCCTCAACTACAGGTTCATTCTCAACAACCTCTTCCTGTACAGGAGTTTCAGGCACTTCTGTCTCCTCTGCATTATTACCGCATCCTGAAAGAATGCAGGCTACTGACAACGCTGTTAACAGCAACACTTTCATCTTTTTCATTTTTTTCACCTTCGTTTTTTTACCTTTTTTTCATTCCTATTTGTATCAAACAATACAAACTTTTAATATTCTATCACATTCTATATGGTTTTGTCGACACTTAGATTAATATTCTATCAAATAAGCCCGATAACCGTCGGTTTCAGCAATTAGTTCTGCCCCCGAATAAAACGTTTCATACTCTGCGCATACATCTTCACCGGCAAACAGGATCCCCTTCTTGCCGAGAATTGTACTTCTGAGCATCAGACCCATAACACCGTCCTCCTGACAGATGAAATCCCCATAAGCCTCTGCCACAAATACATCCTGCTGACTCCACGCAGACTGAATGCTTCCGTCTTCCTGTAAATGATAATCTACAAATGCAGATAATCCTTTATATTCTTCCCGGGCGGCCACTTCCTTGATCAGTTCCTGAAAACCGTTGGGCTCCTGCGCCTCAATGGTATTATAGACTGTCCCACCGTAATACAGCAGTATAAACAAAATTGCAACCGACATCACCGTTCTGAAAAACGGAAGAATTTTGTCGCATTTTATAATCCGCGCCGTCACAATTCCTGCTGCCAACAAAAGCGGAACAAGCACCGGGTACATATACCAGAGAAGCTTATTCTTCACAATAGAAAATGCAACGAACGGAACAAGGATCCAAAGGATCCAACCGATATAGTGTTCCCTGTTTTTCCATACAAAGAAACGGTTGAATACGAACAGTCCGACGAGACAGATGACAAAGGCACACAAATACGGTGTAACACTGCCCGACATTGCTCCGAGATAATATTCCGCATAGTAGGAAAACGGTGCAATATTATTCTGCAACGTACCGTCCGTTCGTCCCAGCACGTCCGTCTCCCACATTTTTTGAAAGAACACGGTTCCGTCAACCATAGCTCTCGGCACTGCCCATAAAAGGAGCGGAACAAAAACAGATGCCAAAAACAACATCCAATTCTTCAATGTCAGTTTCTTAATCTGCCCTGTCAAAATCAGATAAAGCGCTCCTATTACCGCAATGATGCCCGCATGAAAACTTTTTGCAAGAAACGCCAGCGAGAAAAAGAGGCCGCACAAATACAGATTGTATTTTTTTTGCGGAATCTGCATCATGCAGATCATTGCCAGGGTAAACAGAAGAACAAACAGACTGTCTGCATCTCCCGCCCGGATCATATGTGCCTGAAAAGGTGTTACATTGACAGCCAGAAACGCCGTTGCCAAAAGCGACTCTGTCGTCCCGTACGCTTTCTTCACAAACACCCCCGCAACAATCGCAAGAATCACATAGCAAAGTGCCGAATAAAATCGGAGAGCAAACACACCGTTTCCGAAAATTGCCATCCCAAGCATAATACACCACATGGAAAGTGGCGGTTTTAAATTGTAATAATCCGCCTGCCTCAGATATGTATTCTGAAACAAACTGCCGCCGTTTGCCATTTCATAAGCATTGACACCGTGTCTTGCCTCATCCCACGGATCTACATATTTGACATCCAGTTTATAAAATGACAGGAAAGCGATGACCGCAATCAGCAAAACAAAACAAACCGGATATATCAGTTTTGAATATTTTTTCATAGTTACCTCCGGCTAACTTCTAAAATACAAACGCACCACCAGCCAGATTGCTGCGTACATTTGATGTTTCATAAAAAAGAGGAACAACTTTTCAGCCAAAGTAAGCTTCGGCATACAGCAGATCTCCAACGCCTTTACCACATCCGGCTGCGTAAGCACCTGCTTCATTTCTTTTTTTAACTCACGATACGGACTCGTCTTCTGTTTATATACAATACTTTTTACGTGTAAAACAAGCAGGCAGACATAATCATTCCATATCTGTGGCTTTAAATCATATACGTTTTTTTCATCGGAAATGCGGCAGAGATTCTCTCTCATAATCCGGATCTTATCCGGATAGTTCCTGTCATGGCGCATGGTCATGGAAGCGTTGTTCATATAGTAATAATACGGAAAATAATCACGGATTATCTCAACACGCTCCGCATCAAGAAACATACAAAGCGAAAACTGATAATCTTCCCCGATACTGACTTCGTCCGCGCACCGGTCCAGATTCTTTTTTACAAGTGAGCTTCTTACAAGTTTTGCGACACGGTTCGGCTGGAGACGCCTGCCCATAAAACTTCCGTCGTTGATAAGAGTCGGATACAGCACCTCGGAAAGTTCCTTCTTTTGAAGACTGTCTGTTCCCAGTTCCATCTGCTCCGTCCATTTCCGCTGCGGATCATCCTCATACAGATGTGTCAGACCGCAGCAAACAATATCTGCACCGGTAGCAACCGCTCTATTGTAAAGTTTTTCATACATATCCGTCTCCACATAGTCATCACTGTCAACATAGCCGATGTACTCGCCTGTCGCTTCAAGAGACCCTCTTTTCCAGGCAGATGTCAATCCGCCGTTCTCTTTGTGAATCACACGGACGCGGGAATCTTTTTTTGCATATTCATCGCACAAACGTGGGGAATCATCACTGCTTCCGTCATCCACAAGCACAATCTCTATATCCTCAAGAGTCTGTGAAAAAATACCCTGCATACACTTGTCCAAATATTTCTGCATATTATAAACAGGAATTACAATGCTTACTTTTGGCATGAATCTCTCCCCACTTTCGTTATCAGACTGTATACTCCCGGCGAAATCAAAAATATCCGATAGCCCACTCTTGTTATAAACGGAAGGAATCCCTTTTGTTCCGTTGTACCGCTGCGATTAAGCCAAAGAGCCTGTCTCACATATGCCTTCAGTCTCTTTGCTGCACTTTTCTCATCCGGACAACTCCTGACGAGGGGATAGTAATAACGGATTGCACCGTCTCCGCGGGCACGAACCGCTGCTTTCCACGCCTCTGTCTCTTCCTTTTGTTCTAAAAACTCAATTCTATCGTCCAAAGCATCAAACCACTGCAGACGTTTAATATGAAACTTCGCCCGCGTAATACTGCCGGGCATACTGTAATATGCATAAAGCGGTGCATTGACATACACACCACGGATAATCTTATCAAACACACGATACGTTGTAGCCTCATCCTCATGAATCTTACCCTTCGGATAACGCACATTCTTAAAAAGTGATGTTTTGTAAAGTTTGTTCCATGCCACAATAAAATACGTGGCATCACAGCATTTCGCATCATATTGATTCAGCAGCATCTCTTCCCTGCTGTAAACTCTCTTCTCAATCTTACCTGCGTGATAATCCCGCATTACCTTTTCAAAATCCGGTCCCTGCGCAACATCCAAGGCATCCGTCACCTCATAGCGACAGAGAGCCACCTGTGCATCTGCCTTACAAAGTTCTTCATACAGAACTTCTATAAAACAAGGCGCGTAATAATCATCACTGTCAAGGAATGCAATATAATCGCCGCCTGCAACATCAATCCCTGCGTTTCTCGCATCGGACAATCCGCCGTTTTCCTTATGAATCACACGGACTCTCGCTTCCTTTGCAGCATAGGCATCGCAAATAGCCGGACATCCGTCCGGCGAACCGTCATCCACCAGTATAATCTCAAGATTTGTGTAGGTCTGTTTCAGTACCGAATCCACAGCTCTTTTCAGATATTTTTCCACTTCATATACCGGTATGATAACGGAAATAAGCGGTCTCATCCTTTTCTCCCTTTTCTGACCAATTTGACAACAATGGTCCTAAGTTCCACCATAAGCATCGTCACGGAAATCATGTTTCTCTTTAAAAAGAAATATATAATCTTGTAATCAAGTTTGTCCGGATTAACTGCCCCCACTGCGTCTGTCGCAAGAAATTCTTTTGTTGCCTGCGCATAACTTTGCACAATCTGACGTTTTTCTTTCCGGTTACCTTCAGCAAACCCTGTCATTTCAACTTCATCCAGGAAAGTAGTAATCACCTTTGTATCGAGAAACGTTAAATCCACACGTTTCTCCTCATCCATCTGCTCAAAAAACTCCTTTGACTTTTGATGCAGATATAATGCTGTCTCGATTTTATCATTACGTTTCTTGGTGGAAAGAGTGGTTCCTCTGTCATCCTGTATGTACTCACATACACAGGTACGGATAACGGATACTTTTTCTATGGAGGAAATATACTGCATATTAAAGAGCAGATCCTCCCCCAGTGTCCTGTCCGTAGGAAATTCATGCACAATTTTTTCACGGCGAAACAGTTTGTTCCACGGCATATTTAAAAAACCGCCGCAATAAAGCCGGGCAAGTTCTTCCGCCGCTTCTTTTACTCTATATGCGCCTTCCGTCTCAGGAAGTTTTTCAATTTTATCACCGAAATACAGATGATGATATCCCGCGATAACGAGATCACTTCCATCCTCCTCCATCCGCCGTACAAGAGGCGAAATGGAGTCTTTCTCCACAAAATCATCACTGTCAAGGAAACGGATATATTCTCCTTTTGCCTCCCTAAGCCCTCTGTTTCTCGCTTTTGAGACGCCCTGATTCACCTGATTAATCACACGGATACGCGAATCCCTGCAGGCAAGTTTCTCCGCCAAAATTCCGGACCCGTCCGGCGGACCGTCCACGATAAGCAATATTTCAATATCTTCATAATCCTGTTCGAGTAGACTTGTAACACATCGCTCCAACGTCTGCTCGCTTTTATAAACAGGTACAATTACACTGACCATAATTCCCTCTGCCATTAAATATTCATCTTTGTAATTACAAGCCCATAAATCATAAACATATTAATCGCTGCCATCACTCCGAACATAATTCTGCTGCGGACATGCTGCTGCAACCGGCTTTCCCATCTGCCGTTTAGGAAACACACGGCAAACGGCAAAAACATCGGAATAAAATATCTTCCCTGCACACCGCGGATTTCATCCGCTCCGACCGTTGTATAGCTGGCATACATGGAAGTCCAGACAATGGCCGAAGTGCCCAGTATCATGATCAACATAAGGATAATATACTTTATACCGATTCCTCTTCTCTTTTCACCTTTAGCTGCTGCAAGCATCAACCAGAGCGCCAAAAGAATAACTGCATATGTCATAATCTTCGGTGCAGTTCCCAAGTATCCGTACTGGAAAAAGTTTGTATTTCCGAACAGATATCCACCTGCCATCTCAAGCATGGAACGCAGGAGAAGAAGCGCATATGTCCCGGGATTTCCGAGCACATACTGAATCTGTCCCGTCACACTCGTTCCGAGATTTCTCTTGTCACCCGCATAGTCAAAATTGCCCACCAGATAATAGTCGCTTCCTGCCGAAGGGGTTGGGAAGAAAATATTGTAAATCATAAGTCCTGCCACAACTATAACGGCAATCTTACACACCCATTCCTGCATCCGGTTCGGAAACTTGTCCTTTCCGAAAAATACAATAAGAAGTGCCATCACAACATAAATCGGTTTTGACTGGCATCCTATCGCAAAGGAAAACAGTATCATCAAAAGATTCTGCCAGGTAAGCTTTCTCTCAGGCTCTAATATCTCATTAATAATCAGTACCATTCCGAGAAGCAGAAAGCTGTTAACAACCGCATCGTACGTAAGTGATGCTGCAAGAAAAACACTGTTCGGCAAAAGTCCGATGAGTGCCACAATATTTTTGTGCTTTCCTGCAAGACGGATTGCCCAAAATACAACAAAAATATAGAAAAGCAGATTGCCAAGTTTTGCAAGTGCTACCGTCTGGGCAAATCCAAGCTGTAAGGTTCTTCCGATCCAAAATCCTGCTGCCATCGGATAGTACACCCTCGTCTCCGAACGTACAAAACGGCTCTGACTTCCGATATCCGCCCAACTAAAATCGTTATTTTTGTTCTCATAAGCTTCCACTAACGCCCGCTCTTCCGGATTATTGAAATACGGAAGAAGATTTCCCGACATCTGAAGTGCCGACTCCGTAAACTCTATGGTTGTTCCGAAAGAAAGCTTGTAAGCGGACTTTGCATGAACATATTCGTCATAGCTTACCTGATTAGTTCCGATACCGCAAATCAAAAGACTTCCCAGCATCAGGCAGACAATGGCAAAAATCCACTCCTGTTTCTCTCTAAGCACGTCTCTCTCAAAAACAAGAACCGCCGCCATTAAAAGAAGCAGAATCATAAAAGCAATACGCATAGCATTTGGCTTAAAACTATTGGAAATGGTAAGGCTCATATCCTCCGGAAGAATTTCTTCCTCGGAAAGGAGCGATATCTCCATATAATCCGCATACTCGGAAACATTCGCAATACCTGCTCCCGTCTTCGCCTCGATGGTACAATAAATATTATCTTCCACCAGTTTGTCATTTCTGTAAACACAAACACTGTATCCCGCACTCTCCGTCACCGGAACACGGAAATCCATCTTATGAATATAATACGGATTGATAAGATCCACTTTGATTGTTGTCTTTTTTACCTTCCGGTACATGGTTCCGTTTTTTTCTACAAGTGTCTCATCCGTCGGCTCCACGTACTCTTCACCGTTATATTCAGCAAGCAGTTTTTGATTATCCCGCTCCACTTCAATACTGCGGATTTCCTCCGCCGTCAGCTGCGCCAGTTCATCCTCTACTGCAAATTCCAGCATTTCATCCGTTCCGTCCATCGCAAAGGAAATCGGCTCCTGTTTGTACCGGAGTGCCGGAAACTGGAATATAACACACTCCACAAGAAATGCCAATGTTACCGCAACCAAAAGAACTAATATATAACGAAGGATATGTTGTCCTCTGCTCTTACTCTGCATGTCCCGCATCCTCCTTCTTTCTTCTTCCCGGATAATTCACAACCATGGACGCTGCCAAAAAAATAAATGTAAGCAGACGGCAATCGTATAAAAACGGATAGGTATCATGGGTGTAAATATAATTACACTTCAGGGAAACTTCTTCCCCATCACCGGTTTTATTTGGTATTTCGGCAATGGTCTTTGTTCCCTCAATCTTTGCATGATTTGCCATGAGCGCCGGATATGCATCCGGATCTTCCTCCGCCGCATCCAACAGAAACGTAATACGCACATCTCCAATACATTTCTCATAATTTTCAAAGGGAAGATATACATACTGCAGATCATCTCCCGCGCCAACACCATATACATTGTGACTGATGCACTCATCTCCCGCATATACGGAGTAAATCAGATTTGTTTTTGTAAGTGCATGACCTCTTTTGTTAATTCCCACCTGTATACCTCGCATAGGAAGACCTTTGGTGTTCATTTCATATTCTACGGGAGTCTGCAAAGAAAGAGGAAGTAACACCTCCGTGTCCTCTTCCTCTTCTGACATATTGATTACAAATGTATCAAGTACTGTATTGGGAAAAACATAACTGCCAATAAACCCTGCCAAAAAGAACAGGGTTATCAGCGGTAAAATTATATTGGCTTTCCATTTTTTTATCTTAATATTTTTCATTGTAAAAACTCCGAAATTAATTGGCACCGATTCCGAGACGATTCAGTGCTGAGAAGATTGCTCTCACGGAAGCTCTCGTAATATTGCTGCTTACGCCGACACCGTAAGTAACGGTTCCGTCGTCCGCGTCGAGAAGATGAATGTATGCAGCCGCCTGTGAACTCGCACCGCTCTGAAGTGCATGTTCTTCGTAATCAAGCACTTTGATGCGTACGCCGGTCTGTTCCTGAATACCTCTCTGAACTGCATCGATAGGTCCGTTTCCGACTGCCTCGAAGGTTTTCTCCACGCCGTGATCGGTATAAACAACCGTAACCTTTGTATCGAACGGAGAATCTGTCGTATCGCTCATATCGTCCACGCGAAGTCTTCTGAAATGCAACGGCTCCTTCTGATCCAGATACTGCTGGCGGAACTGGTCCATAATCTGTTCCGGCGAAACCTCTCCCTGCTTTTCGGAGATATTCTGGATAACTTTTGCAAACTCCTTGTGCATTCCTTTCGGAAGCTTGAATCCGAAATACGTATCCATAACAAAGGCAACTCCGCCTTTTCCGGACTGGGAATTGATACGGACAATCGGTTCGTACTCTCTTCCGATATCGGCCGGATCGATCGGCAGATACGGAACCTGCCAAATCTCACTGCCACGCTCTCTGAGCGCGGAAACACCTTTGTTGATTGCATCCTGATGCGACCCTGAGAATGCGGTAAATACAAGCTTTCCTGCATACGGATGACGCGGATGAATCGGAATCTTACAGCATCTTTCATATAATTCAATGCTCTCGTTTACATGTTCAATGTTCAACTGAGGATTAATCCCCTGGGAGAACATATTGTAAGCAATATTCAAAATGTCGACATTACCGGTACGTTCACCGTTTCCGAACAGCGTACCTTCCACACGGTCTGCACCTGCCAAAAGTGCAAGCTCCGCACTGGCAACACCGGTTCCTCTGTCATTATGTGGATGAACCGATAAAATAATACTTTCTCTATCCTCAAAATGTTTGTTCATCCATTCAATCTGATCTGCATACACATTCGGCGTATTCATTTCAACCGTCGAAGGAAGATTAATGATAATCGGATCTTCTTTGGTCGCTCCCCATGTTTTTTGTACTGCTGTACATATACGGAGCGCAAAATCAAGTTCTGTTCCCGTAAAGCTTTCCGGAGAATACTCCAAAATAATTTTGCCCGGGAATTTAGCCGCACGCTCTTTTACCATCTGCGTACCTTTTACCGCAATATCAATGATCTCATCCTGATCCATATGGAACACAACATCTCTCTGCAATGTAGATGTCGAATTATAAATGTGTACAACAGCCTGCTTACAACCTTCAATGGCTTCAAATGTACGGTCAATCAACTCTTCCCTGCACTGTGTAAGAACCTGGACAACAACATCGTCCGGAATCAGCTTGCGGTCCACAAGCTGGCGGAGATAGTCAAATTCAATCTGACTCGCCGCCGGAAAACCGATTTCAATCTCTTTAAAACCAAGCTTAATCAGGTGCTGGAACATTTCAATCTTCTCTTCCACAACCATCGGATCAATCAATGCCTGATTTCCGTCACGTAAATCTACACTACACCAAATCGGAGCCTTCTCAATCTCCTTATTCGGCCATTCTCTTTCCGGATAGTCTACAACCGGATTTTTTCGATATCTTTGATAATTTAACATTTTTATGCCTTCTTTCTATGTATATGATTTCGTATAAAATTTTACTTCTGATTACGAAAAAACAGCCCATCGTTAGATGGGCTGTCAAAATCATTCTCCCAGTCCGTTCTCAATAGCGGTCACAAGAGCTGCCAGTGCCTCCTCTTCGTCCTCGCCTTCACAGACAAATTCTATTTCATCGCCACATTTAACACATGCACCAAGAACACTCAGCACGCTCTTGGCATTCGCCGTATTATCCCTGAAAGAAAAAGTAATCAGAGACTTAAACTGCATTGCTTCCTTGCATAGGTTGCCAGCCGGTCTTAGATGTAGCCCTGTAGGATTTTTGATAGTAACTTTCTGGCTTACCATATAACATACCCTCCATCACAAATTAATCGTTTTACCCCTAAGAATCAGTGTAACATATTTAACTCATTTCCACAAGTTATTACAAGAACATTACACTAGAACATGACATCCTGAATCAGATTCGCAAGCTTTTTGGCTTCTGCCTCAATCTGTGCCTGATCCTTCCCTTCTATCATAACACGAACAAGCGGTTCTGTTCCGCTCGGACGAATCAAAACACGTCCTTCTCCCGCAAACTTAGCTGTCAGTTCCTCAATTGCTTTTGCTATTTCAGGATAATCCATATAACGGTCTTTTTTATGATTTGCTACTTTCGCATTAACAAGTGCCTGCGGAAGAACATCCATAATCGACGCAAGCTCAGAAAGCGGCTTTCCTGTTTCCACCATAACCTGAAGCAGATGCAGCGCGCTCAAAAGACCGTCTCCCGTTGTATTCTCATCAAGGAAAATAATGTGTCCGGACTGCTCTCCTCCAAGATTGGAACCAATCTCACGCATTCTCTCAAGTACATAACGGTCACCGACCTTGGTCTGTTCAATCTTAAGTCCGTTCTTCTCTCCCATAAGGAAAAAGCCAAGGTTACTCATAACCGTTGCCACGATAGTATTATCCTTTAACGTTCCTTTTGCTTTCATATGATTGCCGATGATGGCCATAATTTGGTCGCCATCAATTGTCTGCCCATTTTCATCCACGGCAAGAAGTCTGTCTGCATCCCCGTCAAAGGCAAGACCGACCTGTGCCTTTTCCACAAGTACACGCCCTTTTAATTCTTCCATATGGGTGGATCCGCAGTTTGCGTTAATATTACTTCCATCGGGATTATTATGGATTGCAATCACATTTGCCCCCAATTCCTTGATCGCTTCTACCGAAGTATAGAAGGAAGCTCCTTCCGCACAGTCCACAACAATCTTCATTCCCGAAAGATCCATCGGAATCGATTGAATCGCATGATTGATATATTCTTCTCTTGCATCGGTACGATACTTAATCTTGCCGACCTGTCTTCCGGTAGGGAACTTAACCCCTTCCATTCCGCTTTTGATGACAGCTTCAATTTCATCTTCCATTTCATCCGGAAGTTTATAACCACTGCCGTCAAAAAACTTAATGCCGTTAAACTCTACCGGATTATGCGATGCAGATATTACAACACCTGCATCCACTTTATATTTTCTGGTCAAATATGCAACCGCCGGTGTAGGGAGAACCCCCACATAAACCGCATTGGCTCCCACGGAACAAACACCTGCCATCAGCGCATTCGCAAGCATATCTCCCGAGATACGTGTATCACATCCGACCATAATTGTCGGCTTATGCTCCTTCTCTTTTGTCAGTACATATGCACCTGCCTGCCCCAGCTGCATTGCCAGCATCGGTGTCAATTCTGCATTTGCCACTCCACGGACTCCGTCCGTACCAAACAATCTACCCATCGTTTATTCCTCTTTTCTTATCTTTTTCAATGATTTGACTATTTTTGTTTCAACTCAACAAGGATTGTAATCTCATCTGCCGCCTTTTCAATTCCGTCCGGAACCGAAACCGCAGCCGGAACACGATATCTTCCTTTTCTAAGTTGTTCTATGTTATTCTCCTGCTGATATGCTCCCCAATCAACACTGAGTTTCACATCACTTATCTGCATGGCTGTAACCTGTTTTGCAAAACCTTCCACATAAACCGTTATGATATCGTCACTGTCTATAACCGACGCAGATAACGATTCCGGAAGCCCGTTCATCTCTACATCATCCACAGGTATCTCGAATTCTTTTTCCAGGATCTCATCAATCGGAACTTGAACATTTACCGTTTTATCTTTATCTTCATCTGCAAGAACAATACCTTCCGGAAGATATCTTGTCAGGTCAACCTCAATCTGTACATCGCTGTCTGCGCCGTCCACCTTCACTGCCGAAGATGCCACATCAACAGATGACATATAAGCCAGAGAAGACGCTTTTCCCGCTACAACAACCGTATCCTTATCCGATGTCACATCACCGCTGATACCATATCCTTCTTTTGGAGAACCACTGACCGAAAAACGCAAAGGCAGTTCTTTTGTGGCCAGAATTTGCGCCGACATCGCAACCGTTCCTATGTTCATATTCAGATTGGCATCTTTAACCTGTCTTCCCTCTTCGTCATAAAGCTTCAGATCCACAGATGTCTTTACATCACTGCTCAGTCCGCTTACCGACATTTCCGCCGTAACTTTTTTGATGGAAGAAACTACAGATTCCGCACCGGAAACACGCACAATATTTTCTGCTGTTGTTATATTCCCTACTACATACCCCTCTTCCGGATCACCGGAAACAACCGGAGTAATTACAAACTGCTTGCGCATCATATCTTCAACCGCAACACTTGCAAATTCCGTTTTAGATTTCATGCTTTCAATCTGTCCGTTGTATTTATTCGACTCGATGCGGATCGGAACCATTCCCGTCTCCTCATCATAATTTTCCAAATCCACAACCGCCTTGAAATTATCCTCACTGAGATAATCCTGTATGGAACGCTTTGCGCTCACAGATATGGAAACTGTCGGTTCGCTTGTCAGTTCATATACTTTACCCTTTGTTGTGATTTCTTCCGTATTGGTTATAACTACCGGAATATCCGTATAGTTTGTATTGATTACCGGATCAGAGACATTAATCACCGCAAGCCACAACAAAATAGAAATAAAGACCGCAAGTATCTTCAGGCCGAAGTTATTAAAGATTTTGTATTTCTTCATTCTTACCCCTTCCCTTCCACGAAATCTTCTTTTTCTTCTTGTCTTCCGGTGTCTTATTCTGCAACTTCATCATCTTCGAACGCAATGTGTCCGGCTCAACATTTCGGATTAATTTCCCTTCATATGCCATGGATACGCGTCCGGTCTCTTCCGACACAATAATTGTAAGAGAATCTGTCACCTCGGAGATGCCCACACCTGCACGATGTCTTGTACCGAGATCTTTTGATAACTCCTTATTATCGGAGAGAGGCAGATAGCAGGTTGCCCATGTCACCCTGTTTCCGCGGATAATAACAGCACCGTCATGAAGCGGTGTATTATGTTCAAATATATTAATCAGAAGCTGGCTTGTTACCAAACCGTCCACTTCAATTCCTGTACTCTCATATTCGGCAAGGGAAGAATTATTCTCAATGACAATAAGCGCACCTGTCTTAACTTTTCCCATCTCATAACAAGCCTTTACAATTTCCTGTACAGTCTTATCTGAAAAACGCCCTTCATTGGTTCTGCCTGCCTCAAAAGGAAAAATCGCACTCATAAAACTCTTTTGTCCGATTTGTTCCAGTGCCCGTCTGAGCTCCGGCTGTAATATAATTACGATTGCAATGGCCGCGATAGAGAACACCTCACCCGCAATCCATAAAATCGTGGACATATTAAACAATGCAGCAATAAGCAGAAATACCAGAATAACAATTACTCCACGCAAAAGAGCCCAGGTTCTTGTATTTCGAATCCAGGCCAATAGTTGATATACCACGAATGAAATTATGAAAATCTCGGCAATATCTGTCCACATCAGAGTCTTTGGGATGTGCATTGTAGAAAGATATTTTTCAATAAATGTATTGATTTGTTGCATTTGGAACACCTGACTTTATATTATTTTTGTGTATCCATGTGTATTTCATGATTTATAAAACGCTCGTAATCTTCTTTACTGTATGCTGCGATCTTGCCACTGTATTCTTCGGAATCGCTTTCACGTAATAATAGTATTCGTCGTCCTCAAACTGTACATACTCCGTCCTTGTATAATCAACATTAAACGCAAAGAACTGTATCACTTTGGCAGCTACCAGAGCCACAACCGTTCCTATCACAAGCGACATGACAGAAATGTCCGTATCATACATAAGATTTCCGACCAATAAAATCACAATATCGGCAACCGCACCGACAAACATCGCGATTGTCCACGCATGGTCCACAGATAATCTACGGATAATATAAACAATAATTGTGGTAACACAAAAAGAAATTACAACAATCATCATTGTTTTATCTTTCATAAGCCCGTCGAGAACATAACGGAACTTTGAAACAGTACTGTCTGCATCTATCGCCATAATCACGGTGGCATTGACCTTTATGTATCGGATTGTATAATATGCAATTACTCCGCACGCAACCGATACAACGGAAGCCGGTCCGCATAAAAGCCCCACAACAATCGGCATCAAAAACGGAATTTTCATCCCGAAACAAAGCGGAAGCAACAGGACAATCAATGTGTCCTTCGGTGAAAATCTATAGTACAGAAGAAACATAATAAGAAATATGCCGCCTGCCACAACAGCACATTCAAGCGCTATGGCATAACTGTGTAACAGCACAAAAACTGCCGAAATTACAACCAAAAGATTCATCGGCAGAAAAGAACACATAAGCGCGGCCACAAGAACAATGACCATGTTGTTAATCTTGGTCATATATCCCAAGTTCAGGTTAATAACCAAAAGCGTCGCAAACGCCATCAAAAATTTAAGAAACGGAAGAAGATATACTTCATTCCTGCTATAAAAATTTCTCAGATTTTCTCTTAATTCCAATAAAGAAGACATAATGTAACCCTTTCCCAGAGCATAAAATGATTCCCTGCCCTAGCGATTGTTTTTTTCAATGTCATATATGGCAGAAAGCTGCTTTAAATGACGGTAATAACGTTTCAGACTTCTCTTCGCCTTGCTGTATCTGAAGGAATAAACAATATATGTAATCAAAGCATACGCCACAACAAAAATCACATAGTACATAAGCACCTGTCTGCCCAGCGCCCACAAATCCATTTTATATATATCCTGCATCAAAGTCTCAAGATTGTAATAAATATAAAAACCACAGATGATAAGAAAAGATAATGTAGCACTGATAACAGAGCGTATTACCTGCAATCCCATATAGTCACTCCGAAAGTAACTTCCGATGGACATATAAGTCTTTCCTTCGTTCTCCTCATAGGCTGCCATTCTTGTCATTAGTTTGATTCTTTCCTGACTAAGCATTGGTATCTCCTTTTATTTATCCGACTTATCAAGGAATCGCATTCTGTTTTCTTTTGCCCTGCGAACCTCTACCGGCGATTCTACTTGCGCACCCGTCTTGCCCATGGCACTGTTAAGATTGCGCATCATGTTGTCTTTACAATTCGGACAAAATCTTCCGCTGCCAATCATCTTACCGCATGATTCGCACGGAATTCCGATTGGAGAATCGTCAGTAAATTCGAGACGTTCCTGTCTTATCCAAGCCTGAATCTGCTGAATCTCAACTTCACACTCCTCAGACACTTCATTAATCGTAGCCCGCCCATTCTGCTGTATATACTTCTTAACCTGCTGGAACTTTTCTTCCTGCTTATCTCTGCACGACGGGCAAATAAAAGGACCCGAAATGTAGTTAAATAATCTTCCGCATTTACGACAGTTTCTTACATCCATAGTAGCCTCCTGCTATTTTCCACCGGCAAGACACAAGAAAAATATTCTCTTTGCTCCCGCATCTTTAAGCACCTTTGAAAGTTCATCCACCGTGCTCCCGGTCGTATATATGTCATCAATAATTATAATCGTATATAATTTTACATCATTTCCATTGATTTTAAAAGCCTTTTTCAAATTATTTTGCCGTTGTACGATATCAAGCTCTTTCTGCGGCAATGTATTTTTCACACGGTGCACTGTATCTGTCAGAACAGGGACTCCAAAACGCCTGCCCAGCTCCTTTGCAAGCAGCTGCGCCTGATTGTATCCTCTTTTAGACAAACGTTCTTTTGACAGCGGCACCGGAATCAGCGCATCCGGCTTTATCTCACGGACAAAATCCCCCAGCTCCCTTTCTGCCATAGCCGCATAAGCGCGGGCATACTCTTTGCGCCCTGCATATTTAAACCGATAGATGGATTTTCTGACAGCATCCTCGTAAACAAACAATGTTCTTCCCCCATCAAATTCATGCGGACGGCAGGCACAATCCTTACAATATTCCTTTTCTGATGTTTCCAATTGTTTTCCGCATTTATAACAGAACGGCTCCTTTACCGTATGCACCCCCGAAAGGCACCGGCTGCACACAAGTCCCTCCGAAACCGGAACCGGTTCGTCGCAAAACGGACATCTTACCGGATACAAAAGACGCAAAAAACGGTCAGCAGACGCCCTAAAACCTGCTGCAGCAAACTGCCACTTTTCTTTTATCATACTAACTCTGACTGCTCCTTTATTTTCTGCTTTAAGCCCGTATAGCGCATCTGCACATTTTCATTCACAATCATTTCTTCCACTGTCTCTTCAGTTCCGATAATCGTAACACACTTAACCGCTCTCGTAACCGCCGTATAAAGCAGATTCCGATACAAAAGGAGCTTTGGCACACCAAGAAGCGGAATGATTACTGCCGGATATTCACTTCCCTGCGCCTTGTGGATTGTCATCGCATATGCAAGCTCAATTTCCTCCACATTGTCAAAGGAATAGAGAACAAAACGTCCTTCATCGTATTCCACTTTAATCTGCCTCGCATACTCATTGATCGAAATAATTTTCCCCACATCACCATTAAAGACACCGAGCCCTTTATCAATGGTAATATTATACTTTCCTACAATTTCCCATTCCAGTTTGTAGTTGTTTTTGACCTGCATGACTTTATCACCCTCACGCAGAAGTTTTTCCCCAAATACATACTCCTTTTTACGTGAGTCCTGCGGATTAACATACTCCTGCAGGATTTTGTTGAGGGTCACTGCACCAAGGGCCCCTTTCTTCATTGGCGTAAGAACCTGAATATCATACGGTTGTGCATTTGTATACCGCGGCATTTTATCCGTCACAAGTTGCACGATATTATTGTAAATCCGCTTCGCATCATCTCTCGGCAAAAAGAAAAAGTCTTTACTTTGGTTTGCCAGGGAAATCTTTTGCCCAGCCTTTATCTTGTGCGCATTGATAACAATATCACTGCCGTCTTCCTGGCGGAATATTTTTTCCAACTTCACGCATGCAAACTCTCCGCTCTCCGCAATATCTCTGAGCACCTGACCCGGACCGACAGAAGGAAGCTGGTGCATATCTCCCACAAGAATAAGCCTTGTTCCCACCGGCACTGCTTTTAACAATGATTGAAAGAGAAAAATATCAACCATGGACATCTCATCAATAATGATAGCATCAAGTTCCAGCGGGTTGTGTTCATCCCTCTCAAAATATCCCCTCTGCGCATCCGCACCGCCGCTGACCTCCAAAAGGCGATGGATGGTTCTTGCTTCATATCCCGTCGCTTCGGTCATACGTTTTGCAGCTCTTCCCGTCGGAGCCGCAAGAGCAATGTCATATCCCTGTTTCATAAAATAACGGATCATCGTATTGATGGTCGTTGTTTTACCTGTACCAGGTCCTCCGGTCAAAAGAAACACTCCATTCCGTATGCTTCCTTTTACCGCCTCTTTTTGTAATTCATCGAGCAATATCCCCTCTTCTTTCTCTATCTCTGAGATTTTTCTGTCTATCTGCTCCTCCGATTCTTCTTTTCGGGGAAGCTCTCGCAACTGCAGAAGCAATCCAGCCACATTGCTCTCTGCATAATATGCGCTCATACTGTAAACGCAGTCGCCTTTACATACCAGTTTTTTATCCATTGCCAGATTCATAATATGCGGCTCTATCGCGCTGCATTCCACTCCCAACAATTCTTCTGCATGCAAAAGCAACTGCTGCACAGGAAGATACATGTTACCCTCTGCTAACGCCTGCGACAGTACATAAAGAATCCCACTTCGGATACGATAATCTGAATTCGTATGGATACCTATCTTCTCGGCAATGGCGTCGGCCGTTTTAAAACCAACTCCTTCAATATCCTCAGCCATCTTATAGGGATTTTCTTTTAAAATCCCGTACATCCCGAGTCCGTATGTCTCGTATATTTTGACCGCAAGCGTATTTCCGATACCGTACTTCTGCAAAAAAAGCATCGCCGCGCGCAGATCTTTTTTCTCAGCCACCGTTACTGCGATATCCTGCGCTTTGCGCAGACTGATCCCTTTAATTTCCGCCAGACGTTCCGGTTCTTCCTCCATGATGCGGAGAGTATCTTCCCCAAACCTCTTGACAATTCTTGCCGCAAGCGCCTCTCCGACTCCTTTTACAGCCCCCGAAGAAAGATATCTGCGGATCGATTGCTCATCCGTCGGCTCCAAAATCTCATACTGCTGCACTTTCATCTGCTCGCCATAGCTCGGATGATAATCCATCTCGCCTGTCACACGAAGCATCTGTCCGGTTACATCCACCTGAAAACTTCCGACAACAATCAATTCCTCCTCGTCGTAATTTGTCATCAGCACGCAATATCCGTTCGCCTCATTTCTGTATATGATTCTCTCTACATATACATCTATTGTCTGCATAATCCTCCTCTGTGCCCATTGCACAAAAACAAAGAAAGGCTGTCACCCGGACAGCCCTTTTCTTATTCTATTCTGTCAATTCCGTTGCTTTTTCCGTCGATAACGAATCATCGGAAATTTCTGTTGCCTTTTCTCCTGACAATTTTACCGCTTCCGGATTTGTTATCACGCCGGTATCCAGCCCGTAATTACGTTTCATCTGTTCATACAATGTCTGTGCAAGTCCGAGGCTCTGTTGCTCGGTCGCTTCTTTTGCAAGATCCGTAATTGCACTATCTTTAAAATAACTAACCAACGCAGAATTCGAACCGCTGCTTCCTTCCCCAAACAGATCTGTCGTTTTGGTCATCTCCTTCATGATCATTTCCATGAAATAAGCTTCAAACTCCTGACAGACCTCCATCAGCTCGTCATCAGTAGCGTTTGAAAGATCTTTATTCTGCAAAGACGAGATAGAACCTGCGCTTTTGCCGTTGGCACCCGTCAATGAATCCGCATAATTTAAATATGTAGAGCTTAATCCGCTGATATCCATACACTACCTCTATCTTCTCAGATTGTTCGCCTGCTGCATCATGTCATCCGTTGTCTGAATCGCTTTGGAATTCATCTCGTATGCTCTCTGTGCTACAATCAGATTTACCATCTCATCCGCAACCTGAACATTGGAGCCTTCCAAATAACCCTGTGCCACCGAACTTTTAATCAATTCGTCATTGGTCGCCTCATTCAGCGCAGCACCGCTGGCATCACTGGCCTTATACAGGCTGCCTTCCAATTTCTCGAGTCCGGATGGGTTCTGGAACTGATAAAGACCGATGGAAACCCCAAGTGACTGGGCATTATTATTTTCATCCGGATAACTGATGACACCGTCACCCGTAATTGTTATCTTCGATGTTACATAATCTTTGTTAAACGATATTTTATTTCCGTTCGAATCAAGAACATAATGTCCGTCCGTAGTGGAAAGCGTAAGATTATCTCCATCTATCGCCCAAATAAAATTACCGTTTCTCGTATAACAGGTTTCTCCGTCTTCTCCTCTTACTGCAAAGAAACCGTCTCCCTGAATCGCAAACGCTGATTTGGAACTGTTTTCGTACAAACTACCCTGTCTGAAAATAGATGTAATCGCAGAATTGCGGACACCCAGTCCCACCTGTGCGCCGATTGGCTTATTGGCGCCATTGGCCGTCGTTGTACGTGTCTGAAGATTCTGGTAGAGGAGCGTCTTAAATTCTGCCACCTCAGTCTTATAACCTGTTGTATTTACATTGGAAAGATTGTTTGCTATTGTATCTACATTTGTCTGCTGTGCGATCATTCCGCTTGCAGCTGTCCATAAACTTCTTACCATACCTTTAGTCCTCCATCACGATTAAATCTTGCCGAGCTGGTTCGCTGCAATCTCAAGTGTTCCGTCAATTGACTGAATCATCTTCTGATTTGTCTCGTAATTACGGGAAACCGAAATCAGTTCTACCATCTCATTGATAACTGTTACATTGGACTGTTCCAAATATCCGGAAAAGACTTTGGCCGGTGCCTCTGTCTGCTGCGCCCCTTCTACCGGGCGGTAATAACTTTCTCCGAAATGCTCCAGATAATTGTAATCTTCAAAATCTGTCACCTGAATATATCCGACAACATCTCCGTCCTGCATAATCGCACCGGACTGATCAAAGGTTGTCGACTTATTTGGATCAAGAACGATATGGTCTCCGTTTTCATCCAATACGAAGTCTCCGTCTTTCGTCACAAGCTCTCCGTTGACATTGAGCGTAAAAGATCCGTCACGTGTATATTTCACGGAAGTTTCTCCGCTCTTGGTCGTATATTCACAGGCAAAGAAACCATCGCCGGACAGTGCGAGGTCAAAAGTATTGTCCGTCACTTTGAACGCTCCCTGTGAGTAATCTGTATAGTTTTCTCCGATCTTAACCCCCAATGACATCGTACCGATACCTCTTGCGCGGGCAGGATCCGAAGAATCTTTAATCTTAATTGCAAGAACATCATCAAATGCCTGACTGGTCGCCCCTTCCTTCTTGAATCCGACCGTCGCCGAATTCGCCAGGTTGTTCGTCAGCACATCCATTCTGTTCTGCTGGTTTACCATTCCGGTCCATGCTGTATAGAGTCCCTTTACCATATTACTCCTCCCGGTTTAAGCGCCTATACCTCGTCTCTGTAGCCTGCCAGAAATTCTACGTACTTACCTGTTCCGATTGCCACGCAGGTCATCGGATCTTCTGCCGTCATAGTATTGATACCCGTCTTTGCGTAAATCAGATCCTCCAATCCGCGCAGAAGGCTTCCGCCTCCTGTCAGGACAATACCTCTGTCTGCGATATCCGCAGCCAGCTCCGGCGGTGTTTTCTCAAGTACGCTGTGAATTGTGTCAATAATCTGGGAAGTTGCTTCTCTTAAAGCTTCCTCTGTCTCTTCACTGGTAACTTCTACAGTGCGCGGAAGTCCCGTAACAAGATTACGTCCTCTGACTTCCACGGAATCCACTTCCGGTCTCTTATAGGCAGAACCGATTTTGATCTTAAGGTCTTCAGCGGTTCTCTCACCAATCAATAAATTGTGTTTCTTTCTCATATAACGAACAATTGCTTCGTCGAAATCATCCCCTGCAATCTTGATGGAAGCACTTACTACAGTTCCTCCCAACGAGATAACCGCGATATCCGATGTACCACCGCCGATATCTACAATCATGTTTCCGCAAGGTTTTGAAATATCAATACCGGCACCGATAGCAGCAGCAATTGGCTCCTCGATAATGGAAACCTCACGTGCACCTGCCTGGTATGTCGCATCCTCAACCGCTTTCTTTTCAACTTCTGTTACCCCGCTCGGTACGCAGACAGCAATACGCGGCTTGCGGAAAGTCTTCTTTCCCAGTGCCTTCTGAATAAAATATTTCATCATTTTCTCTGTTACAGTATAATCCGAGATAACACCCTGTCTGAGCGGTCTTACCGCTACGATATTTCCCGGTGTACGTCCGAGCATGAGACGTGCTTCTTCTCCGATCGCTTTAATCTTATTTGTGTCGCGGTCAAATGCCACTACGCTCGGCTCTTTTAATACAACGCCTTTTCCTCTGATATAAACGAGGATACTGGCTGTTCCCAAGTCAATTCCGATATCTGTGTATTGCATCTTTCTTCCCCTTTCATGGTCTTCTTCGTTTATTTGGTATAAGAGATTTTATCTCTTTTTTATTGCCTGATTTGCATACGCGCAATTATTATAGCGCATTTCCATACCATTTTCAAAGGGTTTTCATAGAATTTACACTTTTTTTCGGAATCTTTCAAAAACAAGTGCAAAGACGCACAGCTTTTGGAGGAAATCATCCTTGAAAATCTGTGCGTCCATGCCTTGATATACTGCTTTTTTTCAACTTGTTCGTAAATATTATCGGTCAATTCCACGAAAATCTTTATAGGCATTTTATCAATTTTGTATTTTTTTATCCCGTTCCAACATTTTTTTGATATAAATACCGGTATAAGAATCAGAATTCCCGGCCACATTTTCAGGTGTTCCGCAGGCAATAATCCGGCCGCCGCCCTCACCGCCTTCCGGTCCGATATCAATAATGTAATCTGCTGTCTTAATCACATCCAAATTATGTTCTATCACAAGCACCGTATTACCGCCTTCTGTCAGACGATGTAAGATTTCCACCAGCTTATGCACATCCGCAAAATGAAGCCCGGTGGTGGGCTCATCCAAGATATAGATTGTCTTTCCTGTACTGCGTTTCGAAAGTTCTGTTGCCAGTTTCACACGCTGTGCTTCACCGCCGGAAAGAGTAGTGGACGGCTGCCCAAGCTTCACATAGGATAATCCCACATCGTACAGAGTCTGTATCTTTCTGTGAATCTGAGGAAGATTCTCAAAAAATCCGAGCGCTTCCTCCACCGTCATGTCAAGCACATCCGCAATACTTTTACCCTTATATTTCACATCGAGAGTCTCTCTGTTATACCGTTTTCCGCCGCACACTTCACAAGGCACATACACATCCGGCAGGAAATGCATTTCAATTTTCAGTATGCCGTCACCGCTGCACGCCTCACAACGTCCGCCCTTGACATTAAAGCTGAAACGTCCCTTCTTGTATCCTTTTGCCTTCGCATCCTGAGTGGATGCGAACAGATCTCTGATTTGATCAAACACTCCCGTGTAAGTGGCCGGATTGGAACGCGGTGTACGTCCGATCGGCGACTGGTCGATATCGATTACCTTATCCAGCTGGTCAATACCTTTCATATCTTTATGTTTACCCGGTATTGTAAGCGCACGATTCAAATCCCGCGCCAAACGCTTGTACACAATCTCATTGACAAGAGACGACTTCCCGGAACCGGAAACACCTGTTACACAGGTCATAACACCGAGCGGAATATCAACATTGACATTTTTCAAATTATTCTCCGCCGCTCCGGTTATCTTAAGGTAACCCGTTGCCCGTTTTCTCATTTTTGGTACGGGAATCTTTTTCTCACCACTGAGATACTGACCTGTCACAGACTCCGGCACTTTCATAATATCTTCCGCACGGCCTTCCGCAATCACTTCGCCCCCGTGACTTCCGGCTCCCGGACCGATATCAACAATCCAGTCCGCCTCGCGCATGGTATCTTCATCATGCTCTACCACAAGCAGTGTATTTCCTAAATCTCTAAGGTGCTTGAGCGCTCCGAGCAGTTTGTCGTTGTCACGCTGGTGCAAACCGATACTCGGCTCATCAAGGATATAACAGACACCCACAAGCCCGGAACCGATCTGGGTCGCAAGACGAATACGCTGTGCCTCGCCTCCGGAAAGTGTTCCCGTTGCACGGGAAAGCGACAGATAGTCGAGTCCCACATTAACCAAAAAACCTACTCTGTTTCGGATTTCTTTGATAATACGCCTTCCGATAAGCTGCTGTTGTTGGGTCAACTCAAGATTCTCCAAAAACTCATGCAAACGCTTAATGGACATAGACGTAATCTCATGAATATTTTTATCTGCAATTGTCACAGCAAGAGATTCTCTCTTCAAACGCATTCCGCCACATTCTTCGCATGGTGTAATGCTCATAAAAGCCTCGTACTCCTGTTTCATTGTTTCCGATCCCGTCTCTCTGTAGCGTCGGTTCACATTGCGGATGAGTCCTTCAAATGCAATCGGATAAACTCCTTTTCCTCTTTGTCCTTCATAGTAAACGTCAACTTCTTCTCCGTCGGTTCCGTGAACAAGTATCCTGCGCACCCTCTCCGGATACTCCCGGAACGGCGTATCCAGATCAAATCCGTATTTCTTTGCCAGTGCCTGCAGGGTGGCATTTGTAAAACTCCCTTTTTGGTGGCAGGACTGCCACCCCATAACCTGAATCGCACCTTCGTTAATGCTGAGGGACTCGTCCGGAATCATAAGCTCCGGAGAAAATTCCATTTTATATCCAAGACCGAAACAACACGGACACGCACCAAACGGATTATTAAAAGAAAAACTTCTCGGTTCAATCTCGTCGATACTCACTCCGCAATCCGGACAGGAAAAACTCTGGCTGAAATTCATCGTTTCACCTTCACCGGCATCAACAACAAGAAGCCCTTCCGCCAGTTCCAGCGCATTTTCTACAGAGCCGGTCAGTCTCTTTTCAATCCCTTCCTTCATAATCAGACGATCGACTACAATCTCTATGGTATGCTTAATATTTTTGTCCAGCTTAATTTCCTCTGACAACTCATACAGATTTCCGTCAATACGCACCCGAACATAACCGCTCCTCTTTGCTCGGTCGAGAACCTTTACATGTTCTCCCTTTCTCCCCCGAACAATCGGTGCGAGAATCTGCAATCTGGTGCGCTCCGGCAGCGTCATAATCTGATCCACCATCTGGTCCACTGTCTGCTTCGCAATTACCTTTCCGCATTTCGGACAATGGGGTATACCGACACGGGCATACAAAAGACGGAAATAGTCATAAATCTCCGTTACGGTTCCAACCGTGGATCTCGGATTACGGTTTGTTGATTTCTGATCAATGGAAATTGCCGGAGATAATCCTTCTATGTTTTCCACATCCGGTTTTTCCATCTGTCCCAGAAACATACGCGCGTAGGAAGACAACGACTCCATATATCGTCTTTGTCCTTCCGCATAGATTGTATCAAAGGCAAGGGAAGACTTCCCCGAACCGGACAACCCTGTCAAAACCACAAGTTCATTTCTCGGAATATTAAGATCAATATTTTTTAAATTGTGCTCTTTGGCACCTCTGATTCTGATAAATTCTTTCTTATCGCTCATAGCAAATCCTTTTCGCTGATGTATTGTTTTATCTCATCGTCTTATTCATATGTTACATTGGCAAGATTCACGTATGCATACAAATCATCCACAAATGCTCTTTCCGCATTCTCAAACACGACAACATCCGGCTGCAGTGTCTCAACATAATACTGCATAAGCTCATAATTTTGACGGGATATCATATAGACATCCTTATATCTGTACGCAAAATAATTTACCTTATCTTCCAAAAAACTATCATGCATAATAAGGATACTTTCCTCCGACAACGCCTTTTCATTCACATAATGAATAAAATTCGTTCCCGGATTGTGTTTTATTTTCCCTATAAGATCATAATCGATAACAATAGAGTCACTATATTCCTTTTTGAGGGTATATACCGGAACATTATCTATAATCGGAACACTGATAAACTCAAGCTGCACATCCTGATATGACAAATCAAACGCCTCTTCGCTCAGCACAGGAACATCCGGATTTTTCTCCCGGATCCGCGCATTTAAAATCTTGAGCCCTTCCATTGCCCCAAAGGCATTCCAGTGGGCTGAATCAGCTATTTTATTGTACAGTCTTTTATCCTTTTTCAATAGGGAATATTCGCTGATGGGTATAACATACTCCACACCGGATTCATCCAGCCTTCGTGCCAGCATTTCCATGATGCTTTCCCGATCCTCTGCAACGCGGATGTAATCCGGGATGTATTCTCCGTAAACAGATTTCTTATCCAGTCCAGCAAGAAAAAAGAACGGAATACCTTTCTGTTCCAGATACTCATCTGTCCGATCCATGTAGGTCACGAAATTATTAATGAGCTCCTCGTCCGTCGCAAGATGCTGATATGCGCGGATATACCCTGTGTCCGATGGAAATATTTCACCTTCTTTTCCGTACATATGGACTTTTTCCGGAAATTCGCCAAACAGCTTATAGGTTGTTTCAATATATAACCTGACAGCCTCCTCGCGAAAACCGACTCTATCCTCTGCATAATAGCCGTATATTTCATTTGTCTCTCGGTCAAAATGCCATCCCGGCCACATTGTCATACGACGGTTTTCCAATGTAGAATCAATTACTTCCGTCGTATCAAGCATACAGAACGGGACAAATATCACCGCCAGAAACAAAACGGAAAATATGATGTTTAATATAGTCATTCTTGTCTTTTTCATAGTATTTCATTCCTTTACAGAAAAACTGACTCTTTCAAATCAGAAACGGAAATAAATAAACGGATTGTACGAACTGTTAATAATAAATACATAACATATAACCAACAGAAGCAGAATCATCGCTCTTTTTAAGATAGCAGCCGCAAACATAACACCATCGGGAATTTTCTTTATACGAGATTCCGCTTTTAATACTACCGCATTCAAAACAGGCTTCCAAGGCAGACAGGCAATAATCGCCAACACAAGGTAGAATATCATCCCGTTACCGAGATAATATCGCAACCCGTACGCTGTATATCCTCCTGCGTTCGCCCCGAACATCACTGTGACATATTTCACAAAGTTCGTCACATCCACAACGCCAAACAGTACCCATCCAATCATGACAACCAGCATGGTATATACCCATCCCAACACCGATCCAAACCATGTTGTCCTTTTGCCTATTACACCTTTTTCTGCCAGAAAACGTTCCAACAATATAAACATTCCGTGCCAGATTCCCCACAGCAAAAACCCCCACGCCGCGCCGTGCCAGATTCCGGTCGCAAGAAATACGATGGCAAGATTCAAATAGACATTGCCTCTTCTGTTACCTCCAAGGGGAATATACAGATAATCACGGAACCATCCGGAAAGCGACATATGCCATCTTCTCCAAAACTCTCTGACGGAACGGGATATATACGGATAATTGAAGTTTTCAGGAAAATCAAAACCGAAAATCTGCCCCAGACCGATTGCCATATCCGAATATCCTGAGAAATCGAAATAAATCTGCATTGTATATGCAAGCGCTCCCAACCATGCAACTCCGGCGCTCATCACACTAAAGTCTCCCGCGATGACAGAGTTTGCCAATTCGCCGGTCATATTTGCCAAAACTGCCTTTTTGGAAAGACCAATCGTAAACCTCTGCACTCCGGCCGCAAATCGTTCCGCCGAATGTGTACGATGCACCAAAGCACTACTCACATCTTTATAACGCACAATCGGTCCTGCGATCAACTGCGGAAACATGGATATATAAAGTGCCAACCGAAGCGGGTTGCGCTGTGCCTCCTCACCGCGATATACATCTATGACATAGGACAATCCCTGAAAAGTGTAAAACGAAATTCCTATAGGAAGTGCGATTGCAACAACCGGAAACTCCGGAAGAAATCTCTGTATGGTCTGCATCGTGTAAGTCATATATTTAAAAACAAACAGAATTCCAATATTCAAGACGACCGCAATCACGACCGCTGCCTTTTTCATCCGCATCCGGCTCTTGTTATCACCGCAATGTGAAATCCACATACCAAGACAGTAATTAACCAAAATAGAACCGAGCATGACCGGAAGATATTTCGGTTCACCCCATGCGTAAAAAAACAGACTCATCAAAAGGAGAAAAATATTTTTCAGCTTAGTCGGCACGAAATAATAACCTATAATTGTAATCGGTAAGAATGCACATAAAAAAATTATCGTAGAAAAAACCATGATTATTCCTCTGTTTCATGTAAATGTTTTTTTAATTCAATCATCTGGTCACGCAGCATTGCCGCCGTCTCAAAATCGAGATCCGCCGCAGCCTTCTTCATCAGCTTTTGCACTTTGGCAATCTCTGTCTTCAATTCATCGGCACTCATAGACTCCATATCTTTTTCCATACGCGTATCTTTTGAATCTATAGCTTTCGTAATGCTGATTAAATCCCTGACTTCTTTTTTGACAGATTTCGGCGTAATACCATGTTCGCGGTTATAGTCATCCTGAATACGGCGTCTCCGCTCTGTCTCATCAATGGCGTGTTTCATGGAATCCGTCATCACATCCGCATACATGATTACATGACCGTTTTCATTTCTTGCAGCACGGCCGATCGTCTGCACAAGAGATGTTCTGGAACGAAGAAACCCTTCTTTGTCTGCGTCCAAAATCGCCACAAGAGAAATCTCCGGAATATCAAGCCCCTCACGCAACAGATTGATACCGACGAGAACATCAAACACATCCATTCGCATGTCGCGGATGATTTCCGCACGTTCAAGGGTATCAATATCTGAATGAAGGTATTTTACACGGATACCCACTTCTTTCATATAATCCGTCAGGTCTTCCGCCATACGTTTGGTAAGAGTTGTGACGAGAACCTTATTCTTTTTCTCTGTCGCTTTCTTAACCTCCGAGATCAAATCATCAATCTGTCCCTCCACCGGTCGCACATCAACCTCAGGATCCAGAAGTCCCGTCGGCCGGATCACCTGCTCCACCCGCAGCAACTCATGCTCCGCCTCGTACTCCGCCGGAGTTGCAGACACAAACAAAAGCTGATCAATCTTACTCTCAAACTCTTCAAAATTCAACGGACGGTTATCCAGCGCCGACGGCAGACGAAAACCATAATCCACCAGAGTCGTCTTGCGCGATCTGTCACCATGGAACATAGCACGGATCTGCGGAACCGTCATATGGGACTCATCAATAATAATCAGATAATCATCCCTAAAATAATCCATCAGCGTCATCGGTGTCTCACCTTCTGACATACCGTTTAAATGCCGGGAATAATTCTCGATTCCGGAACAAAATCCGGTCTCCATTAACATCTCCACATCAAAATTCGTCCGCTCACTGATGCGCTGTGCCTCAAGAAGTTTGTCTTCTCCTTTAAAATACTTCACCTGAGCATCCATCTCTTTTTCTATCTCACCGCAGGCATGCAGTATCTTCTCTCTCGGCACAACATAGTGCGATGCCGGAAAGATGGAAACATGGGAAAGAACTGCATGTACCTCTCCCGTCAGTCCGTCCACCTCAGCAATACGGTCAATCTCATCACCGAAAAATTCAATGCGTATAATATAATCGCTGCCCTGGGCAGGGTTTACTTCCAATACATCTCCGCGCACCCGGAAACATCCCCGGTCCAAATCAAGATCATTACGGTCATACTGGATCTCAATCAACTCATGGATTACTTCATCCCGGTCCTTGACCATACCCGGTCTGAGAGATACCATCATATTCATATAATCATCCGGACTACCGATACCGTAAATACATGAAACCGATGCAACCACAACCACATCCCTGCGCTCTGTCAGGGAAGCCGTGGCAGAAAGTCTCAGCTTATCAATCTCGTCATTGATCGAAGAATCCTTTTCTATATATGTGTCCGTCGAAGGAACGTATGCTTCCGGCTGGTAATAATCATAGTAAGAAACAAAATACTCTACCGCATTCTCCGGGAAAAACTCCTTGAATTCTCCGTAAAGCTGTCCCGCCAATGTCTTATTGTGCGCAATCACAAGGGTCGGTTTGTTTAATGCTGCGATGATATTTGCCATCGTAAAGGTTTTACCGGAACCGGTAACACCAAGCAGGGTCTGAAATTGATTTCCCTCCTTAAACCCCTCCACAAGAGCAGCAATGGCCTGCGGCTGATCTCCTGTAGGCTGATAAGGGGAATGCAAGATAAATTTGTCCACAATAAGCCCTCCAAAAACGAACATACATTCTGCCTTCTTAGTATATCACAATTTTTGAAAAAGTATAGTATTTTCATTAAAAAGCTGCTGCAGACAATCCTCTGCAGCAGCCAAATTTAATCTTCTGACGCATTTTCTTTATATAGACCTACGGATATAGCGACCTCTTCCGCATTCTGCCACAATCTCACCGTCTTTTTGGATCACTTCACCGCGGCTGATGGTATATCTTGGCCATCCTTTCAGCTTCATTCCGCTGTAAATTGAGAAATCACTGTAACCATATAACTCCGGTGTGATTTCCCTCTCCCACTCAAGATCTACCAAAGCCAGATCCGCATCATATCCCGGCGCTATTACACCTTTACTTTTCAATCCGAAAGTTCGCGCTGTATTAGTACTGTTAACCATGGATAACGTTGTCAGCGGAATTTTTCTGTTATGGTACCCTTCGCTGAGCAGAGTCGGAAGAATCATTCCCGGTCCTCCGAATCCCACAAACACACTCCAAATATCATCTCCGCGTTCAAATCTTTTTTCTTTATCTACCGGAACATTGTCTGTTCCGATTGTCTTGATACTTCCGTTTCGTATTCCTTCCCACAGCGCATCAACATCCGAAGATGAATGAAGAGGCGGATTTACTTTCGCCAACAGTCCGCACGAAGCGTCCGCCGTAAGAAGTAGGTATTGCGGACATGTTTCCAACGTCACCTTTCCTTCAAACTCTTTCGAAAGCGTTTCATACATTTTTACTGTACTTC
Organism: Lachnospiraceae bacterium; assembly: GCA_017482005.1. Next base: position 78,005 of record JAFUOI010000003.1, on the reverse strand, counting down.
CTGCTGCCGTGTGAACCACATACATATTTCCATGTGTCACATGATTGATCCACATGGAATCTGCCACACAGGCTGTCTCCACAAAAGTAGGCCTTGTTTTTTCAAATCCTCTCAGAGAATATTTATCCACCGGATCATCTTTTTCTTTTAATTCACGTTCCAACGCTCTAAATATATCCGGATCTTCACAATGTACACACAAAACAAGATCCGGCGATATTTCATACAATCGTTTTAAAATAAAATATAAATCTGCCTTGTCCAGCGTAAGAGCTGCTTCCTTAGGAATATCATAAAACAAATGTGCAATATCTTGTTTGTCAAAGAAAAATTTAAACGAAGTGATTCCCAGTTTCTCAATATATCCTTCCAGTTCTGTCACGTGTTCTTTTGCACACAATCCGAGAGAAAAAGCAAAATCAACAAGACTGTTGTTTTCTCCTTCTTCAATAGCTTCCTGTACCGTCTCGTAATAATTCCCTTTTCCTCTGTGATAATTAATCAGAGTAGTCAGACCACCAATTGCCTGTCTCGGAGTGTCATAACGAAATGCATCTCCAAGAGGCTTGTATAACCCAAGATGCATATGAGGATCAATTGTCCCCGGCATAACATGCAATCCGGAAGCATCTATAACCTGAGCATCTCCCTTATATGTCCCCGGCTCCATAATCGCTGCAATCTTTTCATCCTTAATCAGAATATCCACCTTTCGGACATCTGTTTCAAATACTACGTTTCCGCCTTTGATAAGTTTATCCATCTGTTTCTCCTCCATTTATCCAATCCATTACATACCAAGATACATTGATTTAATCTCTTCGTTTTCAAGGATTTCCTGTGCAGTTCCGCTTGTCGCCACCTGCCCCTGCTGTAAAACATAAGCACGCTGCGCAAGTTTTAACACATCATAAATATTCTGTTCTGCAATCAGGACCGCAACACCCTTTTTGTTGATCTGTTTTACCGCCTCAAGCACCCTCTGGGTCATCAGGGGCGACAAACCTATGGATGGTTCATCCAAAATAAGAAGCTTCGGCTCTGCCATGATACCTCTTCCGATAGCAACCATCTGCTGCTGTCCGCCACTTAAGTTTCCTACCGGTACCGTACTCATTTTTTGAAGCTCAGGAAACATCGAATAGACATACTCCAGATTTTCCGCACTTTTCTCCATGGCACGCTTTGTATATGCACCCACTTCCAAATTTTCTTTTACACTCATAAGCGGAAACAATTTACGTCCCTCCGGCACCTGGATTAAACCGGCTTCGACAATTTTTTCAGATCCGGCTGTCGTAATATCCTGTCCCAGAAACTCGACAGAGCCGCTCACAATCCGCCCCAATCCGGAAACTGCACGCATCAGTGTTGTTTTACCGGCTCCATTGGCTCCCATCAGAGAAACGATTTCTCCTTCCTTCATGTCCATGGAGACACCTTGTATGATATTTAAATTACCGCAGTTTACGTGTAAATTTTTTATTTTCAGCATAGTGTTTATTCCATTCCCTTTCCGAGGTAAGATGTGATTACCTCCTCATTGGAAGCTACTTCTTCCGGCGTTCCGCTGGCAATCATCTTACCACGGTCCAACACATATATAACATCCGAAATACCCATAATAACAGGCATGACATGCTCAATCATCAAAATCGTCACACCGCTGTCACGGATTTGTTTAATCAATCCCACCATTTCCACGGATTCGGACGGGGTCAGCCCCGCCATTACCTCATCGAGCAGGATTAATTTCGGCTTTGTCGCCAATGCTCTCGCAAGCTCTAATTTTCTCTGCTCACCGGTATTTAGCAGATAGGCAAGTGTATCGCTTTTCTCTTCAAGCCCAACAAATACAAGACTTTCTTTTGCATATTCGTACGCCTGAGCTCTCGTCTGAGCCTGATTATATCCGCCTACAACCGCATTTTCTAAAACTGTAAGATCTCCGAAAGGTTTTGCGATCTGAAACGTTCTCGCAATTCCTTTTTTACACAACTTCTGGGCAGACAGATGATGCACCGGCTTATCCTCAAAATATATTTCCCCTCCATTCGAAGGATAGTATCCGGAAATACAGTTAAAAAGTGTCGTTTTGCCGGCTCCGTTGGCTCCGATAAGTGCTGTGATGCTTTTTTCTTCCACATTCAGCGAAGCATGGTCAACCGCAAGATTACCAAAGAAAGATTTACAAACATTTTCAACTCTCAATAACGCCATTTTTGTTCTCCTTCTCTTTCATTTTCTGCAATATGCGACCGTAAATTCCGTTTGGACAGAACATGACAAACAACACGATCAACAATCCGTAAATTATCATATTTAATCCACCGATTCCTTCAAACAACGAATTACTCAATTCCTGAAGCGGAACAATGATCAACGCTCCGAGTATCGGTCCACACAAAGTACCCGCACCTCCGATGATACACGGTACGATAGCCTCTACCGAAATGGTTGCTGCATACACAACGCCCGGATCAATAAATCCATAATATTGTGCATAAAATGTTCCTGCCATGGCAGCCATGGCAGCACTAATCGCCATCGCCAGCAATTTATAGAAAAGAACCGGAACACCTAAAGCTTTCGCCGCATCACTACTCTCTTTGATCGCAACCAGACACAGACCGAATTTTCTGCGGCGTATGATCCCGATAAATGCAGTTGCTGTAATCACCATTGTCAGTATAACAAAGTAAAAGATCTTATCATCTGCAAACTGGAACTCGCTCCACTTATCTTTGTATGGTATCAAAACACCTCCGGCTCCTTTAAATGCTTTTATATTATTAAACAATACTCTGAGAATCTCTGCAAACGCCAATGTTACCAACGCAAAGAAATCACCTTTTAAATGGTATCGGAATGCCAGAAATCCGATCAGTGCTCCGAAAAAAGCTGCCACAACCATTCCGGCGATCATCCCGACCCACGGAGATACTCCGTAATCTACATAAAGAATACTGGATGTATAAGCACCGATTCCGAAAAAAGCCGCATGTCCGAACGAGAATTGTCCCGCATAACCGCTCATAATATTCCAACTTTGCCCCAACATCACCATAATCAGTATGGAAATTCCGACACTGAGCATATATCTGTCTACCAAAAACGGATAGAGTGAAAATACAACCAGTAACACAGCGATTAGAATGAGTTCTTTATATTTAACTTTCACGACGATTCCTCCTTGCAAATAAGCCTGTCGGGCAAACCAGAAGAATAAGGACGAACACCCCGTAGATCATCATTTCGCCCCAGCTGCCTCCCAGAAAATAACCCGTTATAGACTCAACAATACCGATCAGTACTCCGGAAACTAACGCGCCCCAAAGACTTCCCATTCCTCCCAACACTGCAATGACAAAACATTTCAACTGGAACGTTTCACCGAGCGTCGGATAAATACTGAGCATAGGTGTCAAAAGTCCACCGGCTATTCCCGTACACACAGCACCCACTCCAAAGGCAATCGCTCTCGTTTTTCTGACATTGATACCCATGAGACGCGCTCCCTCATCATTCTGCGCCGAAGCACGAATATGCACACCTACGCGGGTACGGTATAACATGATATATACCAGTGCTGTAACTACAATCACCACGCCAAACGCAATCAGCTTTGCAGGCGCAAAGGTCAAACCGCCGACCTTTAATGCACTCTGAAAGGAATCCACCTTCAAAGTCAGATAGTTCGGTGAAAAAACTGCAAGAAGGACATTTTCCAAAACGTAAGCAATTCCAAGCGTCAGGAGCAGCTGATTGTGCGCCGGCGCATTCTCAATATAATGAATCAGATATCTCTGCATCAGAAATCCGATTCCGAACATGACAACAACTGCGATTGGAAGAGACAGATAAGGACCAATTCCGAGAGCCGTTGACAAATAGTAAACAGCATACATTCCAACCGTCATCATGGCACCATGCGCAAAATTGGTAATTTTCATAACACCGAAGATAAGGGAAAGCCCCAACGCCGCCAGCGCATACACACCTCCCATAAGAACCCCGTCCAACAGAGCCTGTACTACCTGAATGTTCATTTGTCTTCCTCCTTAGCTTCTTCTTCCGAAATTTCGGCATATTCCTTCGGAAAAACAACTACCTGTTTTGCATCCTTAACGCGAATTAAAACTCCTGCCGAGCGAATATTTTCTCCGGTATCATCAAACTCAATCGCACCCTGTGGGAGTATATGCGAGTCCATTTTCGTATCGGCCAGAGCATCGCGCAATGCATTCGGAGTAATATCCCGGGCACGTTTCAGTGCATCCGCCACAACCATTACCGACTGGTATCCGTAAATAGCCGCCACCGGAATTTCCTCCCCGTAACGATCATAATATTCATTCAACAAGTGCTGTGCTTCCTCACTGTTTGGATTATAGCGGTAATTGATATCATAAATCCCGTCTACACGAGTACCGTAAGTAGCAGTAAACTTCGCATCAGAAAATGCACCATTTGCCACACCAAGGATCGTGTCAAAACGGATATCCCTTTCCAGTATCTCCTTCATCAAAAGAGACTGATCCGAATAATAGCCGATAGGAACAAGGAGATCCGGGTCAAGCGCCGCCAGCCTTGTCACCTCAGAACTCAGGGTAGAAGCCGTCGCAGGATATGAAATCATTCCCACAACTTCCAGTCCTGTCTGTTCAATATGACTGTTTATATATTCCGCGATACCCGTACCGTAGTTAGAATTTTCATAAACAAAGGCAACCGTCTTCATATCTTCCGTCTTAACAAAATCAATATATTCCAAGAAATCTTCGCTGAAAGCAGTTGTACTCGGTTGGATTCGAAACGTATATTTATATCCGTTACTCAAAAGTGTATCACTGGAAGCCACCGTTACCACAAAAGGAATCTTGTTCTTTTCCGCAGAGCGGGATACGATCTGCGCCGAACTGCTGGTATACGTTCCGGTCAAAGCCACAACTCCGCTGTTTGCAAGCTTCAAAGCCGCATTGGCTGCACCGCTTGATGTTCCCATACTGTCTACGGTAACGAGTTCCAATTTTTTTCCGTTGATACCGCCGTTTGCATTAATTTCATCGATTGCAATTTTCTGAGAATTGACCATAGCCTGTCCTTCATAAGCCATATTCCCCGTCAGCGGATGTATAGAGCCGATCTTTATTGTATCCTCCTTCCCGTTTCCGCATCCTGCAAGAGCAAACGCAAGAATCAGAATCGCAATTATGTTATACTTATTTTTTTGCATCTTCATTCTCCTTCACGATCAAAGATAATTTATTCGAAGCCTTTTTCAAAAATCATTCCGGTTTTTGCATAGTTTTTATCGCTGATTATTTCATAAAGCTCCGGATGACGATCCCTCTCCCAATTCAGACGTCCTCTTGCATAAGCAATCTCATCCGTATCCACTTCGCCTTCTATGGTTGTCCAAGCTTCATTGCCTAAAGCATGTACTATATTTCCCAATGGATTAATAAACAAGGATTTTCCGAAATGTTTTCTTGGCTTTAACTCATTCTCCGTCTTTTCTTCACCTGCGCGATTCAGCGCCAAAACAAAGCTATGACTCTCGAGAGCTCTTGTCTGTAATTCCACCACAAACATATCCTCCCGCAATCCCATCGTACAGGCTGCAACACAGATGATCTGGGCTCCTTTCAAATAATAGCTACGCCACTGTTCCGGAAAAGATCTGTCATAACAAAGCATCATGGCAATCTTAACTCCGTTATCCAGCTCAAATACAGGCATATCATTTCCGGAATTAAAATAGTATTTTTCGTAGCATTCATTATAACGCAAATCCCCTCCGGGCAAATGAATCTTACGATACTTTCCTATTACCCCCCGCACCGGAGAAACAAGACCCATGGTATTATAATATACTGTCTTTCCATTTTCCAACGCTTTCTCAAACAGAGAATAGCAAATGTGTACCCCGTGTTTTTTGGCAAGCGAAAGCATAGTCTGCGTGGTTTTTCCATTTAAGAAATCTTCCGCATACACAAACCATCTCTGTTCTCTTACAAATCCAAAATACATGCCTGTCATAAGCTCCGGAAACATAACAAGTACCGGTTTCTCTTCTGACGCTTCTATTTTTTCTTCCATCAGCCTGATTTGTTTGTCAAAATATTCATCATTACTCATACCTTCTACAACCGTACCCGGCTGAATTCCCATTACTTTTACTTTCATATGCACCTCTGTCTTTTGATATAATACTTATGTTATATATTATATAACCTTTTGGTTATATATGCAACAAAAAAACAAAACCTCTACAATTTCTTTATAATTTCTTTCAAATCCAGTACTGCTCGCGATAAATACTGCCCCTTGCGATATACGACCACAACATCTCTATACAGCACTTTTTGTTTTAGAGAAAAATATTTAATATTTTTCTCTCCGGAAAACCTCGCCATACCCGACGGAACAAGCGCAACTCCGACACCTTCCTTCACCATAGCAAGCTGCGATTCAACACTCCTGCACTCCACAGCCTTATTGAATGCGATTTTTTCCTTTTCGCTTAGTTTTTCAAGCACACGATATAACAGTTGTGTTTCGCCCAAAACTATAAAATCATAACCATCCAACAGTTTAATATCCACCACCGGATACTCAGTGTCATCTTGCTGCCGTGCCAGCGAGGAAATAGTACGGTACAGCTCTGTCTCAGAAGATACCGCCAAAACAATCTCTTCCCGCATGATATTCTCATAGGAGAACTTTTTAAGATCAACCGGAAGTGTTGTAATACAAAGATCGAATTCTCCTTTTTCAGCGCCCTCAATCAGTTCCTGTCCGACTCTCTCCTCCAAAGTAATCTGCATCCCCGGATATTTACGACGAAAGTCGGCTACAACCCTTGGCATAAAACTGACACTTCTGTGCGGTGAAACCCCCACTACAATATTACCGCACTTATATGTTGCCAGATCAGCGAACTTATTTTTCATCTTTCTTTCAAGTTCCAATATCTCTTTTCCTGCTTCAAGATAAATCTGTCCTGCCTCCGTCAAGCGAACTTCACTCCCGGTTCTGTCAAAAAGTTCGTAACCAATCTCTTTCTCTATTTTCTTAATATACTGGCTTAAAGAGGGCTGCGAAATATTAAGATTTTCCGCAGCCTGTGAAAAACTTTTATCCCGTGCCAAAGCCAAAACATAATTTAACTGTTTTGTATTCATTTTTCCCTTTCTGCTTCCCATGCAGCTACCTGCTCTTTAATCCGGTCATACACTCCGTCCCAGTCTTTGGCAACCGCTTCCTCTCCTCTGTGGTCAGGGAGATCATATTTTTCATCAAGATATTTTGCGAAATAGTCCATGTATAATTCTGATCCATAGAAATTCACGTGGCTGCTGTCATAATAATACGGCTGTGCACCTTCCACATTCTCGACTCTATCAATCAGATAATCATATCCTCTTTCATCCAGAATATCGCACATCGTGTTAAGCACTTTGACTTTATCTTCCTTCATACTGTGTGGCGAGCAAAAGAAAAGCACTTCGTATTCCTGTTGATCCAAATAATCCAACAACTCATAAAAATATGCTTCATTCACCTCATGCAGCTCTGCACGTTCCTCTGTCACGGCAGATTCATATAATTTATTTCCTACTCTTATAGTCTTTTCATCATCCATTCGAAAGCCTAAGTATTCTGACGACTGATCCCCAACTTCCGTATAAGTAAAACTTTTCTTTTCCCATTTAGTATGAAATTTGACAAACGTTAAATAGTGCGAAATCAAATCAGGTTTTTCATCCGGATTAATCATTGCAACCGCTTCTCTCGTCCGATTGATGGCGTCCACACGATTCATCGAAAAAAACGGTAACGCATCCAAAACTCTCCTTGACCACGCATCATAGCTGGAAGCTTTTTCCGCTTCATAAGGTTTCGTAAATGGTCTCATATCAATGATAACCAACTCCGGTGTCTGTTTTTCGCCCTCTTTAATTGCATTGAGAACAAGCCATGGCGGCTGTCTGTCCGTAGAGAGCGGATATACTGTCATACCATAATCCTCATATGCCTTGGCTGCATTCCAGTAACGGTCCACTCCACTTGTTCCGACAATGACAGCATCTACCGTGTCAGGCTCCAACTCGTCAAATTTTTTAAAGCGTCGTGACATAGGAGAGTCACCGGTCTCAAACAGGTCACATAACCCCAGCAAAAGCACAACAACCAAACACAGAAAAATAATGGAACGTAATACTTCCTTTTTATTCATAGCTACTCACTTTCTTTCTAATATTCCTGATAAATAAACTGTGCGGCATCATATCCCGGTCCATAAATTCCAAATACCAATATTACATACAAAATACCCAGATAAAGAATCCATCGGAATATCAAATTTTGCTTTGCAATTGTCTCGCGCATTTTAATCCCACATTCCTGCAAGATACTTACAACCAAAAGTACTACTGTTGCAAACGCTAACGCTTTTACATTTTTCTCATTTACTCCGAGACGATAAATTTCATTATTTAATCCAAATATAAAATCAAGATTAGACGCGCTTAACAAGTCTGTAAATATCTTTTTAATCATATATACCGCCGCCCCAAGCCCGGGTGCACAGACAAGCATCTTTGATATACCAAGCACCATAAAGGTTCTGACAATTCGAAACAGTTTCCAGCTGAACACCTCTGTATTGATACGAAACATGTTAACCATCTTTTTAAATAACGGTTCCAAAAGAACTCCGCCTGCCACTATAGTTGCATTGTATAAACCGAATGCAATATACTGCCAACTTGCTCCATGCCAAATACCGATGAGGAAAAAAACAACAAACGGCGTGATGACGGACGGAGTTCTTTTTGCAGCATTTTTCATCCCTTTCTGGCGGAAAAATTTCGAAACTTTGGTCACAAATTTCGATAACATAACCGGATAAAACACATACTCTCTCATCCATGCGCCAAGCGTAATATGCCATCTGCGCCAATATTCCGCAACCGACTGCGAAAAATACGGCCTCTCAAAGTTCTGTGGCAGATAAATATCCAACACCTGTGCTGCACCTCTTGCTATATCAATTCCTCCCGAAAAGTCTGTGTAAATCTGAACTGCATATACAAACATTCCAAAAAGGAATACAATTCCGGAATAATTCATATATTCCGTTCCAAAAATCTCAGCCACCATCGGCGCTGCCCGATCCGCAATTACAAGTTTTTTAAAAAAGCCCCATAGCATGAGCTGGATACCAAACTTTATATTATTGTACTCAAGTTTGTGCGCTTTGGAAAACTGCACACCCAATTCATCGTATCGATTAATCGGTCCCTGTACAATCGTAGGAAAGAAGGATACAAAAAGCGCATATCTTCCTAAATGTCTTTCTGCCTCATATTTTCCTCTTCCAATATCAATCACGTATCCCATAGACTGAAATGTATAAAAAGATATACCAAGCGGAACAATTATATTAATAAACGGAATTTCTTGATTGTATCCGAAAATTCCAAACAATATGTTTACATTTCCAATCAAAGAATTGGTATACTTAACCACCGCAAGAACAACTAAACACAAAAGTACTGTCAGCACCTGTACTTTATGAATTTTCGCTCCGGCTGCTTTCTTCCTTTCCTTCTTTTGTTCTTTATCCAAATCCGCTCCGGCCGCCTTTATCTCTGCAACATAATTATCACGGATTTTCTGCATCCAAAGAGCTGACCCGTAAGTAATCAGTGTCGTAGGAACGATAAAGAGAATCTGCGCCACACCTGCTGATAAATAAAAAAAGTAACTCGCCGTCAGCAGAACCAACCACTGCATACGTTTTGGACACACATAATATATAACAACAATCAATATCAAAAACAGCATAAAATTAAATGATGTATATGCCATATTTCACCTCATCACACAAAAGGCAACCTATAAAAAAGTTGCCTTTTCTTTTTCCATAATTAAATTTCTTCCAACAATCTGTTTACCATTGCATATATAGCTTCTACATTATTAAAATTATCAGAAGTCATATCATTGATTGTAATCTCAATTTCGTATTCTTCAATCAATTCACTGACAATTCCGACAATATCAAACGAATCCAATATTCCATCGTCAACTAATGATTTTTCATTTTCATAATCAATGTCATCTCTTACACTTTTAAGAATCTCGAGTACTCTCTCCATTTTTACACCTCTGTACTTTCTTTGTATAAAATCAAAATATCGCCCATCTGCTCTGCACAGTAGCAATTATAATCAACGCCTAAAAGATATCACATTTTCGATAACAAGTCAACGAAAGACCTCTATAAAGGCATCAAACAGTTATCTCAGCTCTTTTCGATTAATTTTTCCGTTTGCAGTCTTCGGGATCTCCTCTACCTTTTCTACTTTTTTCGGAATCTTAAATGCCTCCAAATATTCTGCCATATATTTCTTTAATTCAGTAACATCTACCTGTACACCTTTTTCTTCAACGATATTTAACTTAGGAACAGCACCACCCATTCTATCCTCAACAGCAAAACAAGCACATTCCATAATACCCGGATAACGAAGAACCACATTCTCGACTTCTGTCGGGGCAATCTTAAGGCCTCCGATACTAATCACATCTCCACGTCGTCCCAACATATAGATATATCCGTTTTCATCTATATATCCCATATCATTTGTATAAACAACACCATCGCACAATACTTCTTTTGTCAGCTCGGGCTCATTATAGTATTCATTCATCACGACATCCCCGCTGATTGCAATAAGCCCCTGATTGGAAGCGGAAGACTTGATTTCTTTGCGATCGTCATCCACTATAAAAATGTGTGCATTTTTATTCGGTTTACCTACACAGCTTATAAGGCCTCTGTTTTTCGAATAGTCAAACATACTCACACATCCGGCCTCAGAAGATCCATAAGCGAAATAGAGTCTTGTATTCGGCAGAATTTCACACAGAAGCTCTTTATCCGCTTCCGGAAACGCTGCAGATCCTGTATGAATATGATGCAACTGATCTGAATATTTTGCCAACTCTTTTTTAGAAAGCATAAGTATCATACGCACTGCAGACGGCGGCATTAAAATCGATGTTACACCATATTTTTCTATGCAGGCATAGAACTTTTTAATATCACGAAATCCATCTAATAACACTACGGTTGTTCCCGTCAACATACTAACATATAATTTACGGATTGCTGACGCATGATTGATTGGTGCCGGGACAAGATATACATTATCTTCAATGATTTCCGCCCCATACTGTACATTCTCCGCCACCGCAACAACCGCTTTATGTGAAACCACGACACCTTTTGATTTACCTGTCGTTCCGGTAGTGAACATCATGTCGCAAACCATATCCGAAGCAGGAAAAGTATACTCTGTTGATTCATCATATTTTTCTGCCCCAATATCGCGCACCTTCTTTGAATCTACTAAAACAAAGTTACCCTTTGCCTCAATATCTGCAATCACCATGGATGCTCCAAGCTGTTGTGCCACATCTTCAAGACCACTCACACCTATCGTTTTCTCCAAAGGAATATGAACTCCTCCCGAGAGATGAATGGCAAAACATGCCACTGCAAACCATATATCCGAATCTGATTTTACAACAATCTTTGTCCCTTCAGAAAATCCGCATGACTTTATATAGTTGGCAAATCCCCGAACTTCCTTCCAAAGTTGTTCATATGAAATAGCACAGTCATTTGCTATTACCGCTGTTTTCTCCGGATATACCGAAGCATATTTTGCAACTGATTCTACAATTGAATTCATTTTTCTCTCCTGTCGTGTTTTTTATTTGTATAGATTTATTGTATCTATTTTATGCATTTGTTCAATACCTAATATATTTTTCACAAGCACATCCTGCTGCTGCTGCGAAAGTATCCCATCTGCGCAGTCATTCAACTTTTTGCAGAGATCCTCAATCCCCATCGGATTGGTTGCATCCCCATACGGAATACGGACCATCTCTTCATACTCCGTCCCGTCTGACATCCTGATTACCGTCCGACATCCTCTCACACCGCATGACCTGTCTTCCATCGATTCATCTTCAATCAACTCTATCTTCCCAATCAGAGGTCTGAGCTGCTCCACCCCTGAAATGTCAAGATCCGATAAATTGAAATGCCCTCTGACAAGTGCCGCCGCCATAGAATAATGAATAGAAAACTTAGTATCATCCGAAGTTTTCGGTTCGATAATCTGCCCTGCAATCCGAATAGCATTTCCGTATATATACACTTTTATACTTTCAATCTCATCTATTGCCGCAATTTTTTCGCGTAAAGCAAGTACACAATCTATACCGCAATGTGTATGTCTGCACGACGGATACGGCTTCATATAGCTCTCACATATAGTAAATGTCTTTCCCAAATCTTTTAAAAGTATTTCTTCATCCACCTCATCACTCATTGCATGAAAAAATCCTTTGCTGCTTTCCAGAGGATACCAAGAACTCTCGATTCCTTTTTCAATAATCCGCGCCGACATTATACCTGTTTTTGCAGCATTCGCCGGATTAATCGGTTTACAACATTGCCCACTCTCAGCAATCAAAATAAGACCGCTTGCCTGTATTGCACAGAGAGCCATGGTATAATAAATTCCCTGCACATCCATTCCCATCAACTTTGCACAAGCAGCCCCGCACGCAATCGCTCCAACTGTTCCCGTTGAATGAAAGCCTCTTCTCACCAATCCCGGTTGAAGCGCCGCCGCAATGCGATTATATATATCATATCCAACATTGATGGCTGTAACCACCTGTTTTCCATCGCTATGTAGCACCTGTGCCAATGTCATAACTGTTGAAATCACATGAGCCCCAATATGCCCCATCGCTTTACTGTTTCCATCATCCATATCTGCCCCATGAGCATAACAGGCACTCAAAAATGCGGCATTTGCACATGGTATTCTCCGGTCAGATAAAATGAAATCACACTCTTGCTTTCCACCCATATCCAAAACAACATCTAACACCGCTTCGTTAAAATTCTTATTGACTTTCATTCCTGCAAAACACGCAGCATAATAATCCAGAATATACTTCTGCGTTGTCAAAACAACCTCATACGGTAAGTCCTCATATTTTAATTCATATACAAATTCACTTAATGTCTGAGTGATGTGCACCAACTTGCCCTCCTTAACTATACCTTGCTCCATTCACAATTCCTATTTCTTTTCTTAATTTATTGCGAAGTGCCTCCGATGTCTCAGGATGAAACTTACGGGCAAACAGACAACCGCTTTCCATTATCTTATCATAATCCTCTTCCGTCAGATAACACGGACTCGCCCCATCGCCGCGGCTCCAGTCCATATAACGGAGTTCCCTGTCCGTTACCTGCTGTGACCATTCATTGCTGTTCATAAACAACGTCTGGAAAAAAAACTCCTCCGGCACCTGACATTTGTACAAATCTTCCAAAAAATCTTCATGACGCGCCACATACTCTACAACATAAGCCGCTGCTTCCTTTGGCATCGAAATATAGACAAGCCCTTTGTAGATAAGGTTAAACTCCCCAATCCCATCACGGAACACTCCAACAGCTTTTTGCAACAGCACCGTGAGATGCTGTAACATCCAAAGTGCTTTGTTTTTTACATTCCTGTCCTGAAACCAATTGTAATACCGGTAACGCACCGTCACCGTCTCCGGAAGATCCTCCGGTTTAATATAACTCATATAAATCTGTTTCTCCGACAGAAACATTTCATCCAATTTCTCCGGTGATACAAGGGGAAAATCTTCTCCTGTCAGCATGTGCATGTACGCCACATCGTGATTGGAAACCGCCATCATAAGCAGTTCCAGAATCGCGCGTACATGGTTAAATCCGCCCCATTTAATGTCATACTTACGTATTGCAGCACATCCCGGAATGTGATTGAGCCGCTCTATATCATCATCTGTGATTGTTTTACTCTTCTTGTCAATATGAATATAGACGTATCCTGTCTTTGCAAAAAGCTCTGCCAGTTCAAACAAAGATGATGCATCCTTGTACGCCGTAATTAAATAGGCCTGTTTCATTATTTTATTTCTCCCGACAGAATTTCCACAGCCCGCTGAAGCTGATTGTCCGTTCCGTCTTCCACATATGCTTCCACATCAAGTTCCACTTTCTCATCCGGTTCAACACCGACTTCATGGATATCATTTCCCTTCGGAGTATAGTAATGGCTGATCGTAAGCTTTACTCCGGATCCGTCTGTAATACCGAATACCTTCTGCACAATACCTTTGCCGAAAGTTTTCTCTCCCACGAGGGTTCCGATACCATAATCCTTAACTGCACCGGCAAGAATTTCCGCTGCTGATGCACTGTTTTCATTTATAAGAACAACAAGAGGCACTTCCAGCTGCCGCTTACCGTCACAGGCATATTCATCACGTTCCCCTTTTTTGTCTTCCATGTATACGATTAATCCTTCCGGAAGAAGCATCCGCGAAATCTCAACAACGCTATATAACGTTCCTCCCGGATTACTTCTCAGATCCAGAATCAGACCTTTCATTCCGTCCGCTCTTGCCTGTTCAAGCTTCTCCGCAAACTGCTCGGTCGTTACTTCCTCAAACTGCGTAATCTGAATGTATGCCATACCACCGTCTTTCATTTCGTAATTGACGGTAGGTGCCTCCACACGTCTTCTCGTCACGGTAATATCAAGGTAATCTTCTTCTCCGGTACGGAAGATTGTTAATACAACCTCGGTATTTTCTTCTCCCTTGATAAGTTCGACAATCTCTGTTGTCGTCATACCAAAGGCATCCTGTCCATCCACTTTTACAATAAGATCCTCCGCTTTCAATCCCGACTCCTCAGCCGGAGTATTGGGAATTATACCCGTGATCTTACAATACTGCGTATCCGCATCCAGACCTATATATGCTCCGATTCCGTAATATATTCCGGTAGTAGATTCCCGAAGTTCCTCCATCTCTTTTGCTGTAAAGTAGGCTGAATACGGATCCCCCGTCGCTTCCACAAGACCGTAATACAATCCCTCTTCCAAATCCTGCTTTGATACTTCACCGAGATAATATTCGTTGATACTGTCTTCCAAAACACGGAGCTTCTGTTGTACCTGTTCGTTAACAACACTCTCTTCTGCTTCTGTCTGCTCTGCATCTTTTCCGATCAATCCAACCGAACGGCCGTCATTTATTCCGACAATCCAGACAATACACGTAATCACGATGGACATTATCAGGCCTGCAATCATACCGCCTGCAAACCAGTTGCGCTTCATTTCACGTTTTTCCCTTTTCTGTTGTTCCAAACGGTCAAGCATTTCCTGATCGGTTTGTTCTCTCTTCTCCACTTCGTCTATATCATGCATCATATCACTCAACTATTCTTTCCCTTTCACTTACAAATAATTCCAAGGATTCGCATAACTTCCGTTCAAACGGACGCCAAAATGAAGATGCGGACCCGTAGACCGTCCGGTAGACCCTACTGCCGCAATCTCATCTCCTTTCGAAACCTGCTGCCCCGATGAAACATACAGCGCCGATGCATGCATGTAAATCGTAAACAGCCCGCCGCCATGATCAATCATTACATAATTTCCCATAGTTGCATTATATGTAGCGGCCACCACAGAACCATCGGCCGCTGCAAGTATCGGACTTCCGCTCGGTGCTGCCATATCCACTCCGTTATGAAACTGCTGTACCCCGAGCGTCGGATGTGTACGCCAGCCGTAATCATCAGAAATTCGCGTATAGGACGGAGCCGGCCAACAAAAGGCACCGCCACTGTAAGAAGCATTGCCTGCACTGTTACCGGATACATTCATCTGCTCTCTTTTGGCTTTAGCCGCTGCCACCGAAGCTTCCAGCGCACTGATAATGCTGTTCTGAGCCTCAATCATTTCTTCGTATTCTTTGATGGCTTTTTCTTTATTGGAAATATCCGATTCATATTCTTCAATCTCAAGCTGCTTTTTGTCGATAAGATCTTTCATTTCATCCTGTTGTCTGCGGACGTCCGTTTTAACCGTCGAAAGTACCTCTTTTTGTTCTGACAGCTCTTTTTCGAGTTTTTCTACCTTAATCTTTGTCTCCTCGAAATACTCAAGCATTGCCCTGTCATATGCAGAAACCTGCTCAATATATTCCGCCTTATTTAACATTTCACTAAAGCTGGAACAGGAAAGAAGTATCTCTATGAACGACATGGATCCGTGCTCATACATAAACTGGATACGGATTTTCATATCCTCATACTGCTTTTTTACATCCTCTTTCGCCTGCGCCAGTTTCTCTTCTGTTTCTTTATGTTCAACCTCTTTTGACGCCAAAAGCTGCTCAACCTCAGATAATTTTAAGGAAACCTCGCTCATCTCATTGTCAAGTTCAACAACATGTTCCGCCAGTTCACCTTTTGCTTCTTCCAAGGACTCTTTCAATGCCTGCGCCGCCTCGAGATTGGACTCCAGTTGTTTTTTTTCTGACTGTGCATCATTAAGTGCACTGGATTCCGACTGAATCTTGCTGTCCAGACTTTCTTTTGTATCCGCAATGACGGAACATGGCATCACAAGCAGCATAACAGCCGCAAGTAAAAAGCCGAGCCATCTTTTGATTTTTACCATGATTATAACTCCCGTATATTATTCCATATTCAAGATCAGACACGAATATGTTTTCGAACTGTTGAAAAACTTCCCATAAAACCAATACCGATACCAATCATAAGAGATACAGGAATCAATATCTGGAAAACCTGCTCCACCGTCAGGAATTTCAAAAGCTGTGTCAACATTTGAAATCTGTCCGTCACATAACCGATAACATTGTTGTATATAAAATATATGATTGCAAGGGGAATCAGTGAACCGACTGCACCGATTAACATACCCTCAATAACAAACGGAGCTCTGACAAAAAAGTCTGTCGCGCCGATATATTTCATGATATTAATCTCCTCTTTACGGACAGAAATACCGATTGTAACCGTATTGCTGATCAGAAACACAGATACTGCAAGAAGAATCAGAATAATACCGACGGAAACATAACCGATCAGCCTGTTCATTCCGGACAATGTATTGGCAGTAATTTCAGACCGATTAACTTTTCTGACACCCTGAATGGATTCAATATACGTTACCAATCTGTCCTGCATGGAGACATCGTTCAAATAAACCTCATAATTTTCGGAATCCTTAATAGGGTTGTCGTCGCCGAATCCATCTGCATACTCTCCGAGATAGACATCCTTGAAGTTTTCCCACGCCTCATCTGAAGAGACAAAGTTTATACGGGATACCTCCGGCCTCTTCTCAATCATCTCTCCAATCTCGGCAATCCGCTCATCACTTGCATCTTCATTAAAAAATACCGTAATGGCAACACCGTCCTGCGCCTCTTTTACAATATACTGAAAATTGGCAACAACGGAATAAAATATACCGAACATAAAGAGGCAGGCACTGATTGTCGCCATGGAAGCCAGTGAATACCATTTGTTGCGGAAAATATTAACTACGCCCTGTTTAATTGTATAAATTAATGTACTAAATCTCATCGATGTATGTACCTTCCTTCTCGTCACTAACAATAACACCCTTGTTCATAGTAATTACCCGCTTCTTCATCGTATTTACAATCTCGCGGTTATGAGTAACAACAAGAACCGTCGTTCCTCTTGCATTAATCTCCTCAAGAAGCTTCATTATTTCCCATGAGTTCTTCGGATCAAGATTACCTGTCGGCTCATCTGCCAAAAGAATCGGCGGATTGTTCACAAGCGCTCTTGCCAGAGCCACTCGCTGTTGCTCACCTCCGGAAAGCTGACGCGGTCTTGCTTTATACTTGCCCGCCAATCCAACCGTCGATAAAATAGACGGAACATTTTTCTTGATTTCTTTGTTCGGCGTCTGCACAATACGCTGTGCAAATGCAACATTCTCATAAACATTACGGTCTTTCAGCAGTCGGAAATCCTGGAATACAACGCCGAGGCTCCGGCGGTACTTAGGGATTTGTTTGTGCCGAAGGGATGCAACATCCATATTGTTTACTTCAATCTTACCGGACGTCGGCATAAGCTCTCTGAGCAAAAGTTTGATCAATGTGGATTTTCCGGAACCACTGTCTCCAACAATAAACACAAACTCACCTGCGTCAATATGCAGACTGATACCATTGAGGGCCGGTGCACCGGTCGAATATGCTTTAACTACGTTTTCCAATGTGATCATAGGACTCATATCTCCTTATTAAAATTCAAAGTTTTCCATGTATTTCATATATTTTGCAACCATCATCGCAATCTTGAATGTGATAGCATCCTCAAAAACCCTCAAATCCAATCCAGTGCTCTTCTGCAGTTTATCCAAACGGTATACCAGCGTATTCCGGTGAATAAAAAGCTGTCTTGATGTTTCGGAAACATTCAGGCTGTTTTCAAAAAATTTATTAATGGTAACAATCGTCTCTTCGTCAAAATCATCCGGACTCTTATTGCCGAAAATCTCGCGGATAAACATCTTACAGAGAGGAATCGGAAGCTGATAAATAAGTCGTCCGATACCAAGTTCACTGTATGCCACAATCTGTCTTTCATCAAAGAAGATTCGGCCTACATCCAGTGCCATCTTAGCCTCCTTGTAAGAACGGCTCACCTCTTTAATCTCTCCTACCATACTACCATATGCAATATGTACCTTTGAAGCACCCTCTTTTTCCAATGCCGAAATGATACTTTTCGCAGCATGCTCAATCTCAGACTTGACAGAATCTTCCCCGGTCTCCTTGACAATAATCACACTGTTTTCATCCACAGCTGTGACAAAATCACGATTTCCTGCCGGGAGAGATGCCCGCACAAGTTCAACGGAATTAATATCCTTTCCGCCTGCCGCTTCCACTATCATAACACTGCGCGGTGCCTCCATGCGGATATGAAGCTTCTTGGATCGGCTGTAAATATCAACCAACAAAAGATTATCCAAAAGAAGATTCTTTATAAAATTGTCTTTATCAAAGCGCTCTTTGTATGCCACAAGAAGATTCTGTATCTGAAAAGTCGCCATCTTTCCGACCATATAGACATCCTCACCGGATCCCGTCGCAACAAGAACATACTCTGCCACCTGTTCATCATAAATCTTAAAAAATTGATATTTGGAAACCTCCTGGCTGTCCGCAGGTGATTTCACAAAATCCACCACCGCAGAGACATAGTCCGCCTCATTATCCGTTGTCGACGCCACGGTTTTTCCATCTGTATCGATGACTGAAAAATCTACTCTGGAAATCGCTTTCAACCCATCCAAAGTATTTTGCAGAATCTGATTTGATATCATGTCCCCACTCCTTTTCCACTACTCCCATTTGCAGATATTTATACATTTTTCACAAATATATCCTTCTCTATAAATACCATTTGCACATTACTTTTTTTATTTTAAAACATTTTAACAAAAAAATCTACTGATTTCGCCTATTTTTTTATGCAATTTTTTCACAAAAAAAGGAAAAAAGGGACAAAAGCAACCATTATGTGATGACCTTTGTCCCAATCTGCTTTTTATTCTATTTATTTCCCGGAATCATCGCCCTGATTCTGATATTTTTCTACTTTTCTTTGGAAGAGCTTCTTTGACAGTTTATCACCTATCTTCCAGAAAAGATCTTTTCTGCGGGTTGCATGGACTACTTTATCTTTTAGCATCAACCAGATACGCGCATTCATTTTCATATGATTACCCGCAAAAAATGTTTCTCTTTGCGGAGATGAAATGTTGGAAATCACGACATCCGGCATCAGTCCGTTCATCTCATTAATCAGATAGTCCTCATCTTTTTCCAACCGGTCCAGCGAAAATTTTCCGACAATCCTCAGATTTGCCTGATAACTCTTCAAACATTCATCCAGTGCCTGAAGCTGTTCCTCTGTTCCCGTCAAAAGATAAATCCTGCGTTTTCCACGGACGAGTTTCTTCAAAAACTCCTCCATAAATTCGTCATTTTCTATTTCTTTTATCCGATTACGGCTATCAACACCGGCCACGCGCAATATGTCGCTGTCTGCTGCTACGGTTAAATCGATATCGGATAAAAAAGCTCTCAATTCCGGAGATTCTTCTGCTGCCATAAGGCCGCGTGTTGTAATATAAGCGATAGTACTCACCTTATTATCACGCAAGAAATAATCCGTCTTCCGCATCGCTTCACGCACAGAATAGTCCTGCAGATCCACTCCAAGTACATGCATATGTCTCATAACACATTCACCTTTATTATTTCATCCATGCAAGTTCTGCAATCATGTACATTAAACACAACGCCATCGAAAAAGCAAGCGGCCATGAAATAATACGCCGGTTGGCATCTTTCACTCCACCTTTTTCCTCTTTTGTAAACATAAGCCGGATGTGCTGTGTTCTCCCTTCTTTTTTTAGTATCAAATAGTATAAACACCCTGCAAGGGCTGTTGTAAAACACGATATCACCGCGTACACGGCAATCACAATACACATAGCCTGCTCATAAGGCATTTGCATCATCGTCTCAATCATCTGCCTCGTCTGCCGGGCATCCATAGCCGCCGTTTCCGGATCCTGCAACAGAAGCTGAATAACATTGGTAAGATTTACACAGGCATGAAACAGAAAACTGTAAAAGATACTTCCTGTTCCCTCAATCAGTAAAACTCCTAAAACCCCTACCAATATCGCATAACTCATCTGATTAAAATTCAAATGAATCAGCCCAAACAGTACTGCCGACATCAGCATTGCCGCAACAATCCGCCCGCTCCGGCGATATCCGTGATAAATAACACCGCGGAAAACGAACTCCTCACTGGCCGGTCCGAGAATTCCGATCATCAGCACAATCTGCCACGCAGGCACCCCCTGCAGAAGCACCTGAAGATTGGTTACTTCATTTTCCACAAAAAGCATGGAAAAGGCATTTACCGTCACAATAAGCGGCATACATAAAAATGTCAGTAAAATCACCAGAAGCGACACAGACCATTTCGGTTTCGCCCATGCGATCAGATCCCCCGCCTTTGTCCTTGTTCCTGCCAAAAACAAAACAGCCGGAATGAAAATAATCGCCTGACTTAGGAGCAACGCCGGAATGGCTGCCATTTCAACATCCGAAGACTGTGAAAAAAAAGTAACTGCTACAACCGCCAGAACATTTAATGCAATTATCGTTGTAAAAAGCCAATTTGTCTTTTTTGCATTCATCTCTTAATCATTCATCATAAAGTTTACAAGTTTGTCTATATCCTGCGGCTCATAAGCAAGAAGCTCAAGTTCGCCGATGGAACTGTCTGAAAAAATATTAGCAAGGGAAACATACTGCGCAAGTTTGGATTTAAGATTTAAACGGTCACCTTCGCCTGTGACCAGTTCAACCTTTCCGCTGCAGCTGTCGATTACCTCAAAAAATTTATCCATATCAGTTATATTCTGAACTTTCATCTATGTTCTCCTTCACTCATTCTTTTCCTTATTTTTCCCAGTATAATGCAACTTATGAAAAAAGCAATTTCTATACAAGGCGGATGGCCTCCGGCTCCACCGTTATCTTTCGTTCTTTGTACAATCTTCCTTCTGCACGCTTAAACTCATTTTTGCTCATTCCGGTCCATTTACGTATCTTATCCGGCGTGGATTTATCACCGATCGGAAGCATTCCTCCGTTTTCATCTAACAGCTTCATTAAGCTCTCCGCATCCGTATCCATCTGCAAATGTGCTTTCTGACGGATGGCAAGATCCAACTTCCCATCCTCCTTTACCTTGACTACGCGGGCTGTCACCGTATCAAGCACCTCAGGTTTTCCGTAAAGCTCCTTTTTGGCAATAAGTGCCGAATATTTATCATCCACCGCCACAAAGGCACCGAAATTGGAACTGATTTCGTAAATCATACCCGTCACCTCATCTTCCGCCTGATACGGACTGTCCGTAGAAAGGTAGGGATACACACGCATTGTTGCGCAGAGACGGCTGCTCTTGTCCAAATACAGCGCAACAATCACCTCATCGCCTTCTTTGACTTTGATTGTCTGCTCACGGAACGGAAGAAACAAATCCTTCTCCAGTCCCCAGTCAAGAAACGCGCCGACCTTCCCCACCGAAACAACACGGAGACGCGCCGTCTCGCCAAGCATAAGCTTTGGCATATTGGTTGTGGCAATCGGCCGGTCCTGTGAATCTTTGTATAAAAAAACTTCAATCTCATCCCCCGGACGAAGCCCCTGCGGAACCTGCTTTGCCGGAAGAAGCACCTTATCCTCCTGCTGCGTAGCCGTTTCGGCAAGATACACACCGAAATCCACTTTTTTCACCATAACTAATTTCTGTTTTTGTCCGAATAACATATTTCCTCTTCCTACGCCCATCTGCTTCGCAGACAAGACGCTCTCCTATTTTCTATCACAAAATTCCACATTGGCATATGCATTTCCATCCGCATCACAGAGCGCAACACCGATGCAATGCTCCTTTCCCCCGTATACAACCGGATACAAAAGATCTCCCAACACCGCCGACTTATGATAAGACGCCCGCATTCTGCAGACCGTAAAATCCTCCGGAAGATAATCGCAGGCTATACCCACATACTGCGCATTATTGACATGTAAATTGGTATCCAAATGATGCGCACGGATTTCCACGGGATCAAAATGTTCCTCTTCACCCGCAAACACAATCTTTCTATCCAGATATTCCATCTCATCCGGCGGCTCAATTCCGTACTTTTCAATCATGTCCGTCATTGGCTTCATCGGTCTTCCTGTTTCGGAGTTCAAAAAAGTCCAAAGGGTATTGGCTGCCGCCACACGCTCTCCGTCATTACCGCGCAGACCAAAATTCCGGAAGCCGAGGCACATCTTAAAATCATACGGATGAGTCTCAATCTTCACCTGTTCGCCGAGCACCGGATACCGGTCAATATCAATCTGCCAAAAATTCATAACCCACACGCCGTGAACACCGCTTAAATATTCCACGCCGACCCCCAGATCCTCTGAATGAAATATAGCACAATCCTGGAAATAATTCAGCAAAGAAAGTAACGTCAGTTTCGAATCACTTCCCACTTCACTGTATCTGATTCTGCTTTCAAATGAGTACATACCCTCATCACCCTTTCTATTGTGAGTTTTGCAAACTCATACGCGTTACATTATATTGGAATTCCAAAGGTTTTGCAACTCTCTTTCCAAACACAAAAAACGCGTATTCTGTTGAATACGCGTTTTCCTGAAGCTGGGCTACAAGGATTCGAACCTTGAAATGACGGAGTCAGAGTCCGTTGCCTTACCGTTTGGCGATAGCCCATCACAAGAACTGAGTATACATGATTTTTTTTATTTGTGCAAGTCTTTTTTTTATTTTTTTCAAAAAACAATTTTCAACCTATTCCTCCGACTCTCTTCCGACCGCCTCCGTCAGTTGGGACTCTAAATATTCATATAATCCCTCTTCACTCCAACGGTCTTCGTCCGTCAGTGACCACTCAAAACACATCATATCCGATTTCTCATAGACACGACCGTCATAGGCAACCCCTTCATACATAAACCGAAGATTCATACCCGTATAATCGACATAATTCTGATAATCTCCGCCCTCCAAATCAACATCAAGTGCATAGTCCTCATCATAACAAAAAGAGAGCAACTCATCAATCTGCGCTCCTGCCGCTGCCATATGATCAATAACCTCTTTGTTTTCCTCGACACTCCCTATCGGAAGTTCGAAATAAAACACATCCGGGCAAGCCCCTTCGCCGAGCGCAATGTCTTCATCCAGCACATACGACGGATCTCTCAAATATTGTTTCAACTCATATTGCTCCAATATATCCATAATCTCCTGCTCGTGCGTTTCCAATTTTGCTGCCACATAGTTATCCGAAATATAGCAGCGGTACAGCCCCGCCGAAAACCATCCCTGACTCATTTCACTGATTACAGCAAACTCCACTCCCTCTTCATCACGGAACATATGTACCACTTTCTTTTCCTTTGGATATTTATCCGTGGAAACATATGTCACATCCTGACCAAGTACTGCTTCCATCAGTATTTCTGACTCTTCTTTTGTATAGTGATTTAAATTGCCCGCACAAGCAGTAAGGCTGCACATCATCAGTACAGCCATGCACAGACAAATTATTTTTTGTTTATTTGCTTTCACGCTATACCTCAAACATCAATTCGCCGTAGGTAGGAATCGGCCACACTTCTTTATCCACAATCATTTCCAGTTCATCTGCCGGAGTTCTGAGCGCCTCCATCGCCGGAATCACTTCATTCATATAGAAGAAAGCCTGCTCCTTTGCATTCCTGATGCCGCGCGCTTTACGGTCGACATCTTTCAGATTCGCACACGCTGTCTGCATCGTTGACAGACGTTTTGAGACACTCTCAAGCATTCCCTTCTGCACGGAAATATCTACACCCGCCTCGCGCAGGGAATTTACCATATCCGCCAAGGTCTTTGTATATTTCACAACCGCCGGAATAATCTGTTTTCCTGCCATATCAATCATTGTCAAAGCCTCAATATTGATTGTTTTTGAATACGTCTCGTAAATAATTTCCTCACGGGACTCCAGCTCTGCTCTTGTATAAATGCCGAACTGTTCAAAAAGCTCAACGGATTTATCGCTCGTCAATGTCTCCGCAGCTTCCACAGTTGTGCGTATATTCGGAAGACCGCGTTTTTCCGCCTCGCGCACCCACTCATCGGAATAGCCGTTTCCGTTGAAAATAATACGCTGATGCTCTGTCATATACTCTTTAATCAAATCATGCACCGCAAGTTCAAAATTGTCCGCCGCTTCAAGTCTGTCCGCCGCCTCACAGAACGCCTGCGCCACAATTGCGTTGAGCGTTGTATTCGGTCCCGCAATGGAGTCAGAAGAACCGACCATACGGAACTCAAATTTATTTCCTGTAAACGCAAACGGTGATGTACGGTTACGGTCCGTTGCATCTTTCTCAAAATCAGGAAGAGTGGATACACCTGTCTCAAGTGTTCCTCCTTCTTTCAGGGATTCTGCCGCACCCGTTTCCACCAGCTGTTTTACCACGTCCTCAAGCTGCTCGCCGAGGAAGATGGAAATAATCGCCGGAGGTGCTTCATCTGCACCGAGACGATGATCATTCCCCACGTCCGCCGCCGACTGACGAAGCAGATCTGCGTGTTTATCTACCGCGCGCATAATACATGCAAGCACGAGAAGAAACTGAATATTTTCATTAGGTGTATCACCCGGATCCAGCATATTGATACCGGTATCCGTTGTAATCGACCAGTTGTTGTGTTTACCGGAACCGTTGACACCGGCGTATGGTTTTTCGTGCAAAAGACAACGCATGCTGTGCTGGGTTGCAACACGCTTCATCGTCTCCATCACAATCTGGTTATGGTCTGTCGCAATATTACAGGTTTCATAAATCGGAGCCAACTCATGCTGCGCCGGTGCCGCTTCATTGTGCTGCGTCTTTGCTGTCACGCCCAGTTTCCACAGTTCCTCGTTGAGATCCGCCATAAATGCACCGACACGCTCACGAATAACACCAAAATAGTGGTCCTCCATCTCCTGTCCTTTCGGCGCAGGTGCACCAAACAATGTTCTACCGGCAAACATCAAATCTGCCCTCTGTTTGTAAAGATCTTCATCCACAAGGAAATATTCCTGTTCTGCGCCGACAGACGGTATTACCTTCATCGCATCCTCATTTCCAAACAAACGTATAATACGAAGTGCCTGTTTCGAAATTGCTTCCATGGAACGAAGAAGCGGCGTCTTTTTATCAAGTGCCTCACCCGTATAAGAATAAAACGCAGTCGGAATACAGAGCACAGTACCGGTCGAAGAATCTTTCAAAAATGCCGGAGATGTCATATCCCACGCCGTATAACCTCTGGCCTCAAACGTTGCACGAAGTCCGCCCGACGGGAACGAAGATGCATCCGGTTCACCTTTAATCAGCTCTTTGCCGGAAAACTCCATAATCATTTTTCCTTCTTCGTTAGGATGGGTAATAAATGCATCGTGCTTTTCTGCCGTAATTCCTGTCAGCGGCTGAAACCAGTGAGTAAAGTGGGTCGCACCGTTTTCCACCGCCCAGTCTTTCATTGCTTTCGCCACCACATTGGCCGCCGTCATGGAAAGGACTCCTCCCTGTTCCATCACCGTTCTGACCTCTGTATAGATATCTTCCGGAAGACGTTCCTGCATTTTCGGAAGATCAAAAACATTCTGCCCGAAAATTTCTTCCACATTTATCATCTTTCTCATGATCTCTTCCCTTTCTTTCGCAAAATATCATATTTCTCCGCCACGCCGGAGAGTTTCACCTCAAGTCTTTGCTGCGGATGCGGAGCACTTTCCTGCTCCTGTCCGTCTTCATTGCGAATAGATAAAACAGTAACTTCCACATTTCGCCCGTCCGGCTTCATGATTTCAATCACTTCACCGACACTGAACTTATTTCGCTGTTCAATGGAAACCTCACATTCCCCGCACGGGCTGTCCGTATTGTCTGTCCTTACCGCTGACACATTCTCCGCAATGCCAAGATAGATATATTCCTGCTCATACGTATTGCTGTTGTAAATCTGCGTATTTTCATCCGGCTTTCCAAAATAAAAACCGGTTGTAAACTGCCTGTAGGTACACTTTGATATTTCTTCCCTGCACCATGGCAAAAGCGCATCATACGCCTCCTTTGACTCCATGGCAGCATCAATCGCCTTGCGGTACGTACGCGCCACCGTCGCCACATAAAGGGCCGTCTTCATGCGTCCTTCAATCTTAAAACTGTCAATTCCCGCATCTATCATTTCAGGTACATGCTCAATCATACAAAGATCCTTGGAATTAAAAATGTAAGTACCCCTCTCATTTTCATATACCGGAAGGTACTCGCCCGGGCGGGACTCCTCCACAACCGCATATTTCCACCGACACGGATGGGTACATGCTCCTCTGTTGGCATCTCTTCCGGTAAAATAATTACTGAGAAGACATCTTCCGGAATAGGAGATACACATTGCACCGTGAATAAAACTCTCGATTTCCATGTCCTCCGGAATCGCCTCCCTGATTTGTTTGATTTCACGAAGCGAAAGCTCACGGGCGCTGACTACGCGCTTGATGCCCTGTTCATACCAAAAACGATATGTCATATAGTTAGTATTATTTGCCTGCGTACTTAAATGTATCTCAATCTCCGGACAATTAACCTTTGCTAACATAATCATTCCCGGATCAGAAACAATAATGCCATCCGGATTTAACACGGCAAGTTCTTTAAAATACTCTGCTGCTGCTTCCATATCATAATTGTGGGCAAGAATGTTTGCCGTAACATATACAAGAGCTCCGTGCTCATGGGCAAATGCAATTCCTGCCGCCATATCTTCCTTTGAAAAATTCTTTGCTTTGGCTCTAAGGCTGAATGCTTCACCGCCGATATATACAGCGTCCGCTCCGAAGATTACCGCTGTCTTTAACACTTCCAGACTGCTGGCCGGAATGAGTAATTCAGGTTTTCTCATAACTGTCTCCTTATTTTTTTACGGAAAGGGTAATTCCGTCTCCGAGGGGAATAATGCTTGTCTGCAGCTGCGGATGGTTTTTAAGCTCATACAAATATTCCCGCATACGTCCGTGGATGGTGCGATTTCTGCGCGTCACCGCATAGCGGGATTCAATCACATCCCCATCCTGAAGTACATTGTCGGAAAGCAAAACTCCGCCCTGTTTTAACAACCGCAAAATATCCGGCAGGAAATGTATGTACTGACCTTTTGCCGCATCCATAAATATTAAATCATACTCGCCTGCAAGCCCCGCGAGAACCTCCGACGCATCTCCTTCGATCAACGTAATCTGTTCCGACTTGCCATACTTTTTAAAATTCTCTCTCGCAATCGGTATACGTTTTTCATATTTCTCTATCGTTGTAATATGCCCGTCACACGGCATATATTCACTCATCAGTAACGCAGAAAAACCGATGGCAGTTCCCACCTCCAGAATCTGCCTCGGTTTATTCATCGTAAGCAATGTTTTTAAAAAACTTTGCATCTCTTTGCGAATGATCGGAACTTCCGTTTCGACCGCATATGCTTCCAGTTCCTCCAAATAAGGAATTTCTTCCTTTTCAAGGGAATTCATAAAATCAACATATCTCTGTTCTACGATCACTTACTTTGTCTCCTCTTCCTCTGACTCTTCGTCCGGTTTCTCCGCTGCAGACGCCATAATTTCCAGCATCTCCTCAGATTTCATAGACGTATTAAGGGAATAAACGCCCGGAAGAATCTTGTCCTTATATTCCAATAAATATGCCTGGACAAGGAAAATTTTTGCATCGGAAATAAGTCCTCTTCTCTCTAATGTATTCCCGACATCCAAAATGTCATCGTCCGTCTCCACAGTAATGCTGATATCCCGACCCGGAGACACTTCCATCGCCGCATCCGCAAACACCATGTATCCGAAATGATAAGAATACATGGCCGCTCTATAAATCAACATAACAACAAGAATAGAGATTGTTAATCGAAAGACCATATTCAGAATCGCTGCAAGTACTTGTTTTAAACTCACTGTTTTTCCTCTTTTCTAATCAAAATCCTCGGAGACCGCCTCCACAATAGTCGTTGTCACCCTCTGAATCATACGGCAAAGCGCAAGCTCCGCCGCAAGAAAATCATGCACTGCGGGAATATCTCTCAAATGTTCACTTTCTTTTTGAAAGCGTTCCATTTCATCAAATAAATGATCCGAATAATTACTCGTCTGAATCTCATAATTTCTACGCCGGAAATCGTCGACACGCTGCTTGAGCTCAGGCTGCTGACTGATCCGATTCTTCTGTTCTTCATATTCGCGATAAACTTTGGTCTCTTTTAATTTGACAATAAATTCACCGAGTTCGTCGTGTAATTCAAACATAATCTCATCCTTATCTTTCGTCCTATACTTCCATGATAATCGGCAGAATCATCGGACGTCTCTTGGTCTTTTTCCATACATATTCATTGAGGGCATCCCTCATGGTATTTTTCATTCTGCCCCAATCGGAAATATTTCTGTTAATACAATCATCGAGAACATCTGCCACAATCAGTTTAGCTTCATCAAGCAGTTCATCTGCCTCACGCACGTAAACAAACCCTCTCGAAACGATATCCGGTCCGGAAACGACATAATTGTTCTCACAGTCAAGTGCAACAACAACAATCAAAATACCGTCTTCCGCCAAATGCTGTCTGTCACGGAGCACAATATTTCCGACATCACCAACACCGAGACCGTCCACAAAAATGGAACCGACCGGAACTCTTCCCGTCACTTCCGCCGCATCTTCATCTAATTCCAAAACCTCTCCTGAGCGGAGAATAAAGATATTATCCTTATCCATACCCAACTCTCTTGCAAGATTGGCCTGTGCTTTCAGATGACGGTATTCACCGTGTACCGGAATCGCATATTTCGGCTGCACAAGGGAGTAAATCAGCTTAATTTCCTCACGGCAGGCATGTCCGGATACATGCGCATCCTGAAAAATAACATCCGCACCCTTGGCGTACAATTCATTGATCACCTTGGAAACCGCTTTCTCATTTCCCGGAATCGGATTTGACGAAAAGATGACCGTATCGAGCGGTCCGATATGGATCTTTCTGTGCATTCCGCTGGCCATACGGCTGAGCGCCGCCATACTTTCACCCTGACTTCCCGTTGTAATAATTACGGTTTTTTCGTCCGGATAGTTTTTAATCTGCTCAATATCGATGAGCGTATTATCCGGAATACTGATATATCCTAAATTCATGGCCGTATCAATGATATTGACCATGCTTCGTCCTTCCACAACTACTTTTCTGCCGTATTTATATGCAGAATTAATAATCTGCTGCACACGGTCTACATTGGACGCAAAGGTCGCTATAATAAGTCGTGTATTGGTATGTTCCGAAAAAATATTGTCGAAAGCAACGCCGACCGTCTTCTCGGAAGGTGTAAATCCCGGACGCTCCGCATTGGTGCTGTCGCACATCAGTGCCAATACACCTTTTTTGCCCAGTTCCGCAAATCTCTGCAGATCAATGGCATCACCGTAAACCGGTGTGTAATCCACTTTAAAGTCACCTGTATGAACCACAATTCCGGCCGGCGAATAGATTGCAAGTGCCGCCGCATCGGCAATACTATGGTTCGTTCTGATAAATTCCACACGCAACTGTCCCAGATTAATATGCTGACCGAATTTAACAACTTTTCGTTTTACCGCTTTATCCAGCCCGTGTTCCGACAGTTTACGTTCAATAACACCCATTGTAAGATTGGTTGCATAAATCGGAACCGGAAGTTCCTTGAGAACATACGGAAGCGCTCCGATATGGTCCTCATGTCCGTGGGTAATCATGAATCCTTTGACTCTGTCTGCATTTTCTTTCAGATAAGTGACATCCGGAATCACAAGGTCGATACCGAGCATGTCATTTTCCGGAAATGCAAGTCCGCAATCCACGACAATAATACTGTCCTCGTACTCAAAGGCAGTAATATTCATTCCAATCTGCTCCAAACCACCCAATGGTATGATCTTAAGCTTACTATTCAATTATTTTTCCTCCAAATTCTATAAAAGAACTTTTATTCTATTATTGGTTTTTTCTTTGCCGGATTATTCCTCATCTTCCACAAATGCAATATCATCCAGCAAGCTCTCAAACACCGCAGCCACTGCTTCAAGTTCCTTATCGTCAGAAACGACAACATAAGTACTTTCATCACCGTGCTCTGCCGTCACATCTTTTAAAATCAGCGCCTGCGCATCACCTTCTTCCCTGTCCGTCACAAGAAGGTAATCCACCCCGCCGAGTCTTGTTTTTTCTAATACAAAAAGCTGTATTGCTTCCTCTTCCGTCTCCGGTGTAAATGTAATCTTTTCCATCTGTTCTCCTGTCTATATCTGTCCTTCGGACACATTTTCCTGATGATGAAGATAATCCAGGTATCCCTGTAAAATATAAGAAGCAGCAATCGCATCGACATATTCCTTGCGATCTTCCCTGCGAATCCCTGCTTCCATCATTGTTTTATCTGCTGCAACGGTAGTCAGACGTTCATCCCAGAGCACAACCTCAATCCCTGTACGACGAAACAGCGCATCTGCAAACTCTCTCGACTTCTCTGCACGCTCTCCCTCTGTTGCATTCATGTTCTTCGGTAATCCTACCACAAACTTCTGTACTTCATACTGCTGTGCCAGTTCTTCTATCCTGGCGTATGTCTGTCTCAGTTTGTTCTCCGATTTGCGCCGCACAATCTCCAAACTCTGCGCTGTAAGCAAAAGCGGATCGCTGACTGCCACGCCGACCGTCTTTGAGCCGACATCCAGACCCATAATACGCATATCTTTTCCTCACTATTTCCAATGATTCGCTTTGATGTACTCTTTGAGCATCTCTTCTACCAGCTCGTCTCTTTCCACTTTCATAATCAGACTTCTGGCATTCTTGTGACTTGTGATATAAGTCGGATCTCCGGACATAATGTAACCCACGATCTGGTTGACCGGATTATATCCTTTTTCACTCAGTGCCTCATATACGGTGGATAAAACTACCTTTACCCCTGTTTCCGGCTCCACTTCTACCTTGAAATATTGTGTGTTTCCTAAATCCTGCATTTCATCACACCCCTATCCTTCATTATCATATTTGTAAATAAAAATACATTTTTTCACTCGTATACCACTATGATTATAACACCAATTTTTGATAAACTCAATTCTTTTGCGCAAAAACAGTCTCTTCATCCGCCATCTCTGTCAGTGTACACAAAACCTCACAGTTAGTAAGATCTTCCTCAGAGAGCACTGCCACCTTGATATAATTCTGCGTATGTCCGACCTGATACGTCACGCCGCCGATTTCCTGTGCCTGTTCAAACAGCACCGGCATTTCTTTCCCGATATGCTTCTTTCTGTATGCAAGCGAATACTGCCTGTCCATTTCAAGAAGCACCGCGCTTCTCTGTTTTTTTTCTTTTTCCGCAAGCTGCCCCGGCATAGATGCCGCCACAGTCCCTTCCCTGCGCGAATACGGGAAAACATGCATCTCAAAAAACCGGATATTCTTCAGAAAATCTACTGTCTCGCCGAATTCTTCCTCCGTCTCACCGGGAAATCCCGTGATTACATCCGTCGTTATGGCCGGCTCATCAAAATATTTACGCAACAAACCAACGCCCTTTTCAAACTCTTCACATGTATAGCGGCGGTTCATACGTTTTAACACACTATCACTTCCGCTTTGAAGAGATAGATGAAAATGCGGACAAACCTTCGGCATTTCAGAGAGTGCTTTTGCAAAATCCTCCGTGACGATCCTCGGTTCCAGTGAACCGAGCCGTATTCTCGTAATACCGTCAATGGCATGAATCTTCCGGATCAGCGCAAGAAGTGCCCCCTCCGATTCCGAATCCATCTGTGTTTCCCTGTCGGCATTGTAGGAACGCCCCTGAAAATCAAGCCCGTAGGAACTTATATGAATTCCCGTCAACACTACTTCCTTATATCCGGAACGGACAAGCCCCTGTATTTCCGCAAGCACATCTTCCGCGCGGCGCGAACGGACACGTCCCCTCGCATACGGAATCACACAATAACTGCAGAACTGGTTACAACCGTCCTGTATCTTAATATACGCACGGGTATGCTCCGCCGTATGGGAAAGCTGCATTTCTTCATACTCTTTTTCCGCAGCAATGTCAGGAATCGTTGTTCCGGAAAGAGTTTTATCGCAGCCGGAGAAACTTTTATATTCTGCCGGTTGCTGCTCTTTTACTGCCTTTAATGACTCCCGACGCTTTAAATATTCTCCTACAATCGTCACAATCTCTTTTTTGCGGTTATTTCCGATTGCAAGATCAATATAAGGATCGCTTTCTATCTGCTCTTTTGCCGTCTGTACATAGCATCCGACCGCCACCACAACTGCGTCCGGATTCTGCTTCTTTGCCCTGTGAATCATTTGACGGCTTTTACGGTCTGCAATATTTGTTACGGTACACGTATTTATGATATAAATGTCCGCTTTTTGGTTAAAATCAACAATTTTATACCCTTCTTTTTGTAAAAATTGCTGCATAACGTCCAGTTCGTATGAATTTACCTTGCATCCAAGGTTATGGAGTGCCACACTTTTCATCGGTTTCCTCGCTTTTTTTTGTAAGGTTTTCGGCTTGACTTTTCAAACTCCTGCATTTAGTATAATAGGCGAAGGTATTAAAGAAAAAGGAGGATTTTGAAACATGAAAACAGTACAGATTTCATTAAATTCAATCGACAAAGTAAAATCATTCGTAAATGATATTACAAAATTTGACTACGATTTCGATTTAGTATCAGGAAGATACGTAATCGACGCTAAATCTATCATGGGTATCTTCAGCTTGGACCTTTCTAAGCCGATTGACTTAAACATCCATGTAGAAGACGGTGCAGAAGACGTTATGGCAGTACTTAAAAACTACACTGTATAGTCTTCAATTTACAACGAATTATTAAGAACAGGGCAAACGCCCTGTTCTTTTTGATTTCACAATACAGCCATGCACCTCAGCAGATATATCGGATGCTCAAGTTTACTACTTAATCTCAATAATCTCTCTTGTATCTAATGCCGTCTTTACCAATTCATCAATCACATCTTCCAGGTTTTTCTCGTGACCGCGGATTACATTGACATTCGGTTTTGTTACCGGATGCTTTGCCACAAAAATCGTACAACAGTCCTCAAACGGCTGAATGGACGTTTCGTATGTGTTAATCTTCTCGGAAATATCCACGATATCCTGTTTGTCAAATGCAATAAGCGGACGATATACCGGAAGTTCACACACTTCATTGGTGGAAATCAGACTCTGCATCGTCTGTGACGCTACCTGTCCGATACTCTCGCCGGTCACAAGACCAAGGCATCCCGTCTCCTTCGCAATCATTTCCGCAATACGCATCATGTAACGGCGCATAATAATTGTCAGCTCATCGTGCGGACACTTTTCATAAATCGCAAGCTGAATATCCGTAAAGTTAATCACATGCAGATTCATCGGTCCTGCATAGGCAGAAACATACTTCGCCAAATCTACTACCTTCTGCTTTGCGCGCTCTGATGTGTAAGGCGGTGCATGAAAATAAGTCGCCTCAAGTTTTACTCCCCGCTTACTGATCATATAACCCGCCACCGGCGAATCGATTCCGCCCGAAAGAAGCAGCATCGCCTTTCCACCGGTTCCGACCGGCATTCCTCCCGGTCCCGGAATTGTTTCGGAATAAATATATATTTTCTCACGAATCTCAACGCTAAGCTCTATCTCCGGATTATGCACATCCACCTTCATTTCCGGATACGCATCCAGAATTACGCCGCCCAATTCACAGTTAATCTCCATGGAGCTCATCGGGTAGTTTTTGCGCGCACGTCTCGCAAACACCTTGAAAGTTTTATTTCTCTCCGGATATACCTTTCCGATATAATCCACAATGGTTTCTGAAAGCTTTTCAAAACCTTCATCATCTACATAAATCATCGGACAAATTCCGGAAATACCGAAAACTTTTTTCAGCGCTTCCACCGTCTCATCAAAATCAAACTCAGAAACCGCATCCACATAGATACGTCCCTGTGTCTTTCGTATTTTGAACTCCCCTTCTACTTTATCGAGGGCAAAACGGATTTGATCCACAAGGGCGTCCTCAAACATATACCGGTTGCGTCCTTTGACCCCTATTTCTGCATACTTAATCAAAAATGCTGTAAACATATTATCTCTCCTGTTTCTTACATTGCTTACAATTCTCTTTTGCTTCACTTACTGCCTTATCAATGCCTTGTATATCTTCGAAGCATCGGCAAAATTTCGTTCAGACATTTCAAAGTATAATCCAATTCATCCTTTGTTGTAAAGATACTGAAACTGAATCGTATGGTCGAATCGAGCATATCCTGCGCCACACCCATGCTTTTCAGCGTCGCACTCACGGAATGTTTGTTGGAAGCGCAGGCACTTCCTGCCGACACATACACCCCTCTGTCTTCCAGGGCATGCAGAAGCACCTCACTGCGCACACCCGCAAAAGAGACACTCACAATATGAGGGGCACCTTCTTCATAAAGAGGACCATTGATCTTTATATTGCTGATCTTTTCTATTTCATCCGTAAAATAACGTTTGAGCTCATACAATCTGTCAACGTCTTCTGCAAAATTGCGGTACACAAGCTGTGTCGCTTTTCCGATTCCTGCCACTCCCGGAACATTTTCCGTACCGGAGCGCATGCCTTTCTGCTGACCACCACCGAACAGAATCGGTTTTATCTTCACATGTTCATCGATATACAAAAAACCCGTCCCCTTCGGTCCGTGAATCTTATGACCGCTGACCGAAAGCATGTCAATTTTACTCTTCTTCGGAAAAATTTTATACTTTCCAAAACTCTGCACCGCATCGACATGAAACAGCGTTTTCGGGTTCTTTCTCTTGATGAGCATTCCTGCCTCCTCAATAGGTTGCACCGCTCCGACCTCATTGTTCACATGCATGATAGACACAAGGATTGTATCCTGCCGAATTTCTCTCTCCAGTTCTTCAAGCCGGATGACACCCTGCTTATCCACTGCAAGATAAGTCACTTCATAGCCGATGGACTCCAAATATTCCATCGTCTGCAAAATCGCCGGATGTTCTACCTTTGTCGTAATCAAATGTCTTCCGGCGCGGCTGTTTGCACTGGCGGCTCCCATGAGCGCCCAGTTATCCGACTCTGTTCCTCCGGATGTATAAAAAATTTCTTTTTCCTGTACCTTTAACGTCTTAGCGATAATTTCTTTTGATTCTTTCACATAACGCTCTGCTTCCACGCCTTTTTGATGCATACTCGAAGGATTTCCGAAGTCCTCGCCCATCGCGCGGCTGACGACTTCCACAACCTCATCAAAAGCTCTGGTCGTCGCAGAGTTGTCTAAATATATTTCCATAACTGACTTCCTTTCAGCTTTTTGTCCTTTTATATCATATGTCATGACAACTTTCATCGTGCAAGGACGAAAACGCTATGCCTCTCTTCCTTCCAGTTCATACATGAGAATCGAAAGCATCGTCATTCCCGCTGTCTCCGTGCGAAGAATCCGTTTGCCGAGAGTAACCGGACTGACACCGACACTCTGCGCAAGTGCAATCTCCTCCTCCGCAAAGCCACCTTCCGGTCCGATAAATACTGCCACCGACTGCCCGGGTTTGATTGTCTTGATAAGCTCACGTGTGTGGGACATATCTTCTGCCATCTCATAGGGAATAAGTTTTACATCCATATCTCCGGCTTTCTGCATCGCCTCTTTGAAGCTCATTACTCCCGTTACCTGCGGAATGCATGCACGCTTGCTCTGCTTTGCCGCCGCCTCCGCGATGGACTGCCAGCGCGCAATCTTGCTTTTTTCCTTTTTGGCATCAAGTTTTACCACCGCACGTTTGGTTGCAACCGGAATGATTTCATACACACCAAGCTCAACCGCCTTCTGAATGATTAGTTCCATCTTGTCCGATTTCGGAAGCCCCTGAAAAAGATACACTTTGACCGGAAGCTCCACCGCATCCTCTTTGACAAAGCGAAGTTCGCACAAAATCTCATCTTCGCCGAGGGATAAAATACCACATCGGTATTCCTTTCCGTCCACGCCGTTACTGACGGCTAACTCTTCGCCCACCTTCATACGAAGAACGTTTTTTATATGATTGACATCTTTCCCCGTTATTGATACACGGTTTCCCGCAATCGCATGGGGTTCCACAAAAAATTGATACATAACTTCTCCCATCGCAGCATTTACCGCAGGCGCGACTGCACATCCTTCTGGTTTTTGCGGGCTATCACACTCATCCATTCGCCCTGTTGGGTCACTTCCACAATTTCCATTCCTGCGTCTGTTGCCGCCTTCTGTACAATACCTTCTTTACCGCTTATAATACCGGAAGTAATGTAAATCCCGCCCGGTTTTAACTGATTTACAATGACCGGTGTCAGAGGAACCAACACCTCCGCCAAAATATTTGCCACAACAATGTCGTATTTCTCATAGCCGACCCTGTCTTGAATTTCCTTGTCGGAAATAATGTTTCCGATCATCATCTCAAACTTATCCGGCGCAATGCCGTTCATTTCCATATTTTCTGCAACCGCCGGCTCTGCACACGGGTCCAGATCCGTTCCGACCGCCGATTTAATACCATACATCAGGGAAACGATTGCCAAAATTCCGCTTCCCGTGCCCACATCCAGAAGCTCTGTTTCCGACGTAATAAATTTCTTAAGCTGACGGATGCAAAGCTGTGTCGTCTCGTGCATACCCGTTCCGAACGCTGTACCCGGATCGATATGAAGTACTTTTTTATCCTTATCCTCTTCCTTCACTTCTTCCCATGAAGGAGTCACAAGTAAATCGTCGATATAAAACTGGTGAAAAAACTGCTTCCAGTTGTTCATCCAGTCGATATCTTCCGTCTCGGATATCGTGACCGTTCCCTCGCCGATGTCCATAAACATACGGAGATCTTCCAGTTCGCGTTTCATATCTTCCACCAACGCTTCAATATCCACATGTTGTCCGGTGCTTACTGCAAAGTAAGAATTATCCACGCCGTCAGAAAGTCCGGCTCCGATTTTCTGTGTTTTCTCGGCCGCATCTCCGGTTTCTCCCAAGTTACCTTCAGGCAACTCATCATCCTCCGGAATTTCCACAAAAAAGCTGACATACGCCACACCGTCATTCTCAGGCGCATCCGGCAAAATATCGACAAACATCTGCTCCTTTTCCCACGCCGTAAGCGGAACTTTGTCTTCTATCTGTGCACCCTCAAGTCCAAGGTCATACATTGTACTGATAATGATATCTTCCGCCTCTGCAAGAGTTTTAATCGTAAGTTTTGTCCATTTCATTCTTTATTCCTCACTACATAAAATTGTATGCATAAATAACAACTGCACTGACTGCAATAAATGTCACGCTAAAAAACAAAGATACTCCGTTCAACATGTGCGACATTCCCTTTTCATAAAACATATCCGGCTTGTCCGGGTTGAGAAAGATTTCCCGATACTCCCCTTCGCCGACAGAAAGAAGGTTCGTGTATATTCCCTGACTGCCTGTATAAACCTGCCCATTGTAATAGTATTCATAAACCGGACAATACGTTTTGCCTCCGCCGGATGAATTGCTGTAATGCCACTTTACTTCCACACATTTCCCCTGCACGGCGCAGGTGCATTTTTTCTGTTGCTTTTTTTCTGATATAATTCCGGCAAACAATAACACTCCCACGAGGAAAAATATGCCAGCTGCAACATTCGGTATCTGCTTTATCACGTTTTTCTTGGCCGCGTCGTCTCCCAACTGCCACATCAAAGCACACGTTACCACAATCAGCCCCACCGCCAAAAAAATAAGAAAAATCGGATTCCGAAAACCGTTTTTTATCTCATTATGCAATGCGATTATTCCAAACACCACAAAATACTGCCCGAATATTACCAGCGCCCACCCGGGCTGACCTATCTTCGCTGCTATAACCAAACCTGCAATCGATCCCAGAAACCATATGAGAAACACAATCGAAAATAAAGTTTCACCTCTTGAAGCCCCTTTATTATCCATAGGCAGTCCCCTTTCTCGCAACTTGCCGCTCATTATATCATATTTTCGGGGCAGGCACAACTTTGGGTCAGAAAACAGAATGAGCTATCCTCTTGATCATCGTCATTTAGATAAGGTCTTCAAAAAAATTTTCTGTTCTTCTCTTGTATGTTGGGCACTTTACGTTCGCATACATACTTTTCGCTAATACGACCGTAATAATTCTTATGATTTACGGTTGAAAATGTAACCCCGACCGTACAATCGCGAAACTTCAAAATTCATTCATTATTTCTCTCTGTTTTCTCAGATCTTTACTAAACTGACTAAATGTAAAATATTTTGAGCAAAAGAAGAAAGGGACAAATCCGAAGATTTATCCCTTGACTTAATACTTTTGATCTTATCTAAACAATCCTTTTTTCTTCTTAGATCCCTTTCCGCCCGGACCGGAATCCTTCGGATCTTTGGAATCTTTATCTTTTTTATTCTCTGTGTATTCTTTTACTGCCTCGAGAGAATTTTCCGTCACCGCATCAAACTTACGGAGAAGTTCCTTTGCTTCGCCCGAAAGTTTATCCGGAACCTGAACTACGAGAGTCACATAATGATCACCGCGTGTATTTTTATCACGAAGCGAAGGAACACCTTTTCCTTTCAGGCGGACTTTCGTATCCGTTTGCGTACCGGCTTTGACATCATATACAACTCTGCCGTCTACCGTATCAATGAGAATCTCCCCGCCGAGGGCAGCAACTGCAAATGATACCGGAACCGTTGAGTAAATATGATAATCCTGTCTCTGGAAAATCGGATGACGCTGCACCATAACTTCCACAAGAAGATCACCTCTCGGTCCGCCGTTTACACCCGGCTCTCCTTTTTCCCGGATGCGGATGCTCTGTCCGTGGTCAATACCCGCAGGAATGGTTACCTGAATCTTCTTACGGTTTGACACATATCCTGTTCCGTGACAATCCGTGCATTTTTCCTTAATCACCTGTCCGCTTCCGCCGCAGTCCGGACATGTCTGCACATTACGTACCGTTCCGAAGAACGACTGCTGGGTAAAGACAACCTGACCTTTACCACCGCACTTTGTACATGTTGTCTTGGATGTTCCCGGTTTCGCTCCGCTTCCCTTACAAGTAGGACAGCTGTCCTTTAACGTCAACTCCAGCTCTTTTTCGACACCGAATACCGCTTCTTCAAAAGTAATGCGGACACTTGTGCGGACATTGGCTCCTTTCATCGGACCGTTACTTGCGCGACGGCTTCTTCCGCCGCCGAACATATCTCCGAAAATATCCCCGAAAATATCCGTAAAATCTGCACCGCTGAAATCAAAGCCGCCAAAACCGCCGGCTCCGCCACCCTGCTCAAACGCAGCATGACCAAACTGATCATACTGCCGTTTTTTCTCAGGATCACTTAAGATCGCGTACGCTTCTGAGGCCTCTTTGAATTTCTTCTCAGCTTCCTGATCACCCGGATTCATATCCGGGTGATACTTTTTCGCCAGCGCTCTGTATGCTTTTTTAATCGCCGCATCATCGGCATTTTTATCTACACCTAAGACTTCATAATAGTCTCGTTTCTGCTCTGCCATAACGCTTTATTAAACCTCTCTGTAATCTCCGTCCACTACGTCGCCTTCCGGCTCGCTGCTGCTCTGTGCGCCGCCCATATCAGGACCCATTCCTGCACCCATATCAGGGCCTGCACCGCCTGCTGCCTGTGCCTGCTCATACATTTTTGTGAAAAGCGCCTGTGCAGAATTGGTAAGTTTTTCTTTCTTTGCTTTTAATTCCGTCACCTGATCTGCAGTCATTTCCTGATCCTTTGTCGCATCAAGGAAGCTCTTAAGATCTGCAAGATCTGCTTCTACCGGAGCTTTTTCGCTGTCAGATAATTTGTCACCCACTTCGCCGAGTGCTTTCTCTGTCTGGAATGCAAAAGAGTCTGCTTCATTTCTTGCATCAATTGCTTCTCTGCGGGCTTTGTCCTGTGCTTCGAACTCAGCCGCTTCTTTTACAGCTCTGTCGATCTCATCGTCAGACATGTTAGATCCTGCTGTAATTGTAATATGCTGTTCTTTTCCTGTTCCGAGATCTTTTGCCGATACATTTACAATACCGTTTGCATCGATATCAAATGTAACTTCAATCTGCGGAATTCCACGTGGAGCCGGAGCAATACCGTCAAGACGGAACTGTCCTAAAGATTTGTTGTCTCTTGCAAACTGTCTTTCACCCTGAACTACGTTGATATCAACTGCGCTCTGATTATCAGCTGCCGTAGAGAAAATCTGGCTCTTCTTTGTAGGAATTGTTGTATTTCTCTCAATAAGTCTTGTAGCCACACCACCCATAGTCTCAATAGAGAGTGAAAGCGGAGTAACGTCAAGAAGAAGGATATCGCCTGCGCCCGCATCACCTGCAAGTTTTCCACCCTGAACGGAAGCACCGAGTGCCACACATTCGTCCGGATTCAATGTTTTGTTCGGCTCCTGACCTGTAAGCTGTTTTACTTTATCCTGAACAGCCGGAATACGTGTAGAACCACCTACAAGCAATACTTTTCCGATTTCGGAAGCTGTAAGACCTGCATCTTTTAATGCGTTCTGTACCGGGACTGCTGTTCTTTCCACAAGATCATGTGTGAGCTCATCAAATTTTGCTCTTGTAAGGTTCATATCAAAGTGAAGCGGACCGCTTGCGTTCATGCTGATGAACGGAAGGTTGATGTTTGTTGTTGTAGCAGAAGACAACTCTTTTTTCGCCTTCTCTGCTGCTTCTTTTAATCTCTGAAGTGCCATCTTGTCATTGGAAAGATCAACGCCGTTAGCCGCTTTGAACTCTGCAATCATCCAATCGATTACTTTCTGGTCAAAGTCGTCACCACCGAGTCTTGTATCACCGTTTGTAGATAATACTTCAATGACACCGTCACCGATTTCAATGATGGAAACGTCGAAAGTACCGCCACCCAAGTCGTATACCATAATCTTCTGTTCTTTTTCATTATCAAGACCGTAAGCAAGTGCTGCTGCTGTCGGCTCGTTGATGATACGTTTTACTTCAAGACCTGCAATCTTACCTGCATCCTTTGTTGCCTGACGCTGTGCATCGTTGAAATATGCAGGAACTGTGATAACTGCCTCCGATACCTTTTCACCGAGATAGCTTTCTGCATCTGCTTTTAATTTCTGAAGAATCATAGCTGAAATCTGCTGCGGAGAATATTTCTTTCCATCGATATTACGTCCGTTGTCCGTACCCATATCTCTCTTGATGGATGCGATTGTGTTGTCTGCATTTGTTACTGCCTGACGTTTTGCCGGTTCACCGACAAGTCTCTCCCCGTTCTTTGTAAAAGCTACTACAGACGGTGTTGTTCTGGCACCTTCTGTATTTGCGATAACTGTCGGTTTACCACCTTCCATTACCGCTACACAACTGTTTGTTGTACCTAAGTCAATACCAATAATTTTACTCATTTCTTTTCCTCCTAAATTATATGAATGTTAATTGTTCTCATTTTATTCTTGTTAACTTCCGCTAACTTTTTCTTATTATACCTACTGTACTACCGCCACCATACTATGTCTGAGCACGGTATCTTTGTAAGTGTAACCTTTCATCAATTCCTGTGCGACAACACCTGTTTCGTACTCCTCACTCTCCACCTGCATCACTGCATTATGAAAATTCGGATCAAACTCCTGTCCCACTGCTTCAATCGGTTTTACTCCTATGGATTCAAGTTCTGTCATCAGCTGTTTGTAAATCATCTGCATTCCGTCCGCAAATGCTTTTTCTCCCTCTGACGGAACGGTCATCAGACCTCTCTCGAAATTATCCACCACCGGAAGAATTTTCTCCAGAACATTTTTCGCTCCCATGTCAAACATCTGTGCTTTTTCTTTTTCACTGCGGTTACGGAAATTTTCAAACTCCGCAAGCTGACGTTTTACTTTATCCTCAAGTTCTTCGATTTTCTCTTTGGATTTGTCTTTTTCTTTTTTCTTTTTGTCTTTTCCGAAGAGTTTGGAAGTTTTTATCTCCTCAGCTTCCTCCTTGTTTTCCGGCTCTGTAGGTTCCTGCGTTCCTTCCTGTACTTCGTCAGCTGCCTCCTCCGCTTCCTGCGTCACATCCTCCGCCTGCGCGGCTTCTTTTTCGCTTTCCATTGCCGCAGCTTCCTGGGCATCTTTGATTGCCTGCTTCACTGCTTCTTCTTTTTTATCTGCCATTTTCTCATTCCTTTCGGCTATTCATTTTTATCGTATAAATTATCCAACTGATGCATCAGACCTTTCAGGGAATCGACTACCTTTTCATAATCCATACGTTTCGGTCCTATGATTCCGATTGTTCCGCGCATTCCTTCTCCCAATTCATAAGTTGCAGTTACAACACTGCAATCCTTAATTGCGGATACCGGAGATTCTTCTCCGATGTACACCTGGATGCCACGACTTTCGGAATTGGTAAGTGTCTCCTTCACAAGAGTACTGAGCATCTGTTTTTCTTCAAACGTATCAATAATCTCGCTTGCTTTCTGCTTATCCGCCAACTCCGGATAACGGAAGATGTTTTTTGCTCCCGATGTATAAATCTCAAGCTCATCATCTTCTCCTTTAATTGCATCTGCAACGGCATCAATCACATCGCCGATAATATCACTGTGCACACCCGCCTGCTGTTTCAACCGCGCAATCATCGCAAGATTAATCTCCGAAATGGAAAGTCCGCCGAGAGAACTGTTCAGCATAATGTTCAGCTTCAGAATTGTCTCATCATCCAAATAATCGTTCATA
Source organism: Lachnospiraceae bacterium (assembly GCA_017482005.1). Next base: position 34,458 of record JAFUOI010000003.1, on the reverse strand, counting down.
TGAATCACATTATTTTTAATGATGTTTCCTTCTACCATGATCACTGCAATCAACTGATGCTTATCGACTCTAGACAACTGAATGAATTTTACCTTGTTGCCCTGTACTGCAGGTGCGGAAATCATCGCCGCATAATTGGTGTCATTGGCCAGAACCTTCGCCACACGTTTGAGCATGGCATCCATCTTCTCTTCCTTTTCAAGAAGAAGCTCTTTCATCTCGTTGACTTCCTGCTCCTTCTCCGCCATCATCGTATCAACGTAAAGGCGGTATCCTTTATCGGAAGGAATCCGTCCGGCTGATGTATGCGGCTGAAGAATGTACCCGAGTTCCTCGAGATCTGCCATCTCATTACGAATTGTCGCAGAACTTAAGTTGAGATCCGTATACTTGGAAATGGTACGGCTTCCGACCGGTTCGCCTGTCTCCAGATAATTTCGGACAATTGCCTGAAGGATTTTCATTTTTCTTGCATCGATTTCCACCGTATCACCCCTTCCTCTTCTTTGTTAGCACTCATTTAATTCGAGTGCTAACATTTTCTATTCATAGTTATATCATTCACCCTATTTATTGTCAACAGAATCTCTGAAAAAGATTTCTAAAAAAAATATAAAGTACCGCGCAAAAAAAGAACCGACCATAGGAATGATCGGTTCCGATATAAAATCGTTGCTATGTAACAAAGCTTGATTAGATTGCAAAGCTTCCTGTTACCTCTCCGTTGATTACGTAGTAAACTGCGCTCTCTTCCGGTTTTACGTATAATTCAACTGCTTTGAAATCAGCTACTTTCTTGCCAAGATCATACTGCCATACATCTTTCGCAATCTTTACGAAATCTTCTGTCTTGTACTCTTTGCCGTCGAACTGTAAGCTCACACTTGCTTTTACTTCTGCTTTCTTTGCAGGTGCTGCTTTCTTTGTTGTAGCTGCTGCTTTCTTTGCAGGTGCTTTCTTTGCTGTTTCTTTCTTTACTGTCTCTTTTTTAGCCGGCTCAGCTTTCTTTGCAGGTGCTGCTTTCTTTGCAGGTGCTGCCTTCTTAGCTGTCTCTTTCTTTACTTCTGCTTTTACTTCTTTTGTTTCAACTGCTTTTGTAGCTGCTACTGCTTTTGCTACCGGTTTAGCTGTTGCTGCTGCCTTCTTAACGTCTGCCATTGTGATAATCTCCTTTCACACTGTTATTCAAACAAGTATTATAATTAATCTGTTTGATGCGTCTCTTATTATTTTTTACGCGTTAACTATAACTCACTTTTTCGCAGGTGTCAAATTTTTTTACCTAAAACCCTTGAAAATACAGCGTTTTCTCCGTTTTGTACAAAAAAATCACATTTTTACGAAAAAATATATCAATAATATTGCACCAAGTACAATCCTATAGATTCCAAATGGGATAAAATCGTGCTTTTTGATATAGCTCATCAGCAATTTTATAACCAAAACCGACACAACGAAGGCCGAAACACAACCTGTCGCAAGAATAATCAGCTCCGCTGAAGTGAATGACAACCCTTCCATCATAAACTTTACAAGCTTTAACAGACTTGCTCCGCACATGACCGGAATCGCAAGATAAAAGGTAAACTCCGCAGCAACAACACGGGATACGGAAAGCAAAAGTGCACCGACAATCGTCGCTCCCGAACGTGATGTTCCCGGAAATACCGCTGCAATAAGCTGAAACAATCCGATAAACAATACTGTCTTATAACTTAACTCCGCCACGCTGTTTACCATCGCCGACTGTCCTTTTTTTCTTGTCTCAATTACGATAAACAAAATACCGAACACAATCAGCGCTGTCGCCACACAAGGGAAATTGTACAGATATTTGTCCAGCAAATCATCAAATAACAGCCCGATGACAGCCGCCGGAACGCAGGCAATCAAAATTTTTACCCAAAGCAAAAGAATATCTTTTTTCCAAAAAGGCTCATCTTTTTTTGTCAGGTTCATCGGGAAAATACTGTTCCAGTATAATATTACGACTGCAAGGATGGCTCCCAGCTGAATCACAACCAGAAACAAACTCCAGAAATCCTCTCTGACATTGAGTTTGATAAACTCATCCAAAATAATCATATGCCCGGTACTGCTGATCGGAAGCCATTCCGTAATACCTTCCACAATACCGAATAATATCGCTTTTAAAATTTCCAACATTTTATTGTCCTTTCACAGTTACTCATTGCTTACTTCTCAAGATATGCAATCATATCATCATAGCATGCTTTCGCATCCTCATATCCCTGTTCATATAGTTCCTCCAGCCTTTCTCGGCTCTTTTCCAGTCTACCGACCTTTGACGGATACTTCGGCCTGATTACAAACACATTTCCTCTCGCCTGTTCTTTCTCAAGGAAATCCAGCGTGCGGTTATAACGCGTGTGGCGAATTGCAAGATCATGAATCAGATGCGGATACTTCCGGTATCGGATTTTGGAAAGGCCGAGCATGGAAAACGGCTCTCTTCGATACCCCACTTCCTTTGTCATGACCACAACATTTTTGCGGTTACCGTCCTTCAGCGAACGCATAATCGGAATACAATCTGCGATACCTCCGTCGAGATACTTTCTCCCGTCAATCTCCACCATACGTGACACGAGAGGCATAGATGAGGAAGCCTGTATTGCAGCAATATCTTTATGATAATCTTTCATCGGATAATAGACAGGCTGTCCCGTCTCCACATCCGTGATAACTGCAAACGCCTTTCCTTTGTACGCGTGGGCCGTATCATAATCGTACGGATCAAGTTCGTTGGGAATACGGTTATAGCACATATCTGCATTAAAAATATCCCCCGTCGTAAACAGCGGATACCATCCGCAATAATTCTTATCTTCCAAATGATCTGCAACCGTGCGGAAGCCCCGTCCGGGCTGTTTTGAAAGAAAACTGCACATCATACACGACCCCATGGACACGCCGTAACAGCTTTCAAATTCAACTTCCCTCTCCAAAAAATAATCCAAAACTCCCGCGGTATAAATCCCTTTCATACCGCCGCCTTCCAAAACAAGACCTGCCTTATACACAATATCACTTCTTTCTGAATAAATATATGTTGCCGGCTCCGACTTATGTCGAGCCGGCACTGTTTTCCTGCCTATTTCGTCAAACCGTACTCCTTTGCAAGCTTTTCAAACGCTGCAAGAGAACGTTTCACTTTCTCTGTCTCCACACAGTAGGAAATTCGGAAAAATCCCGGACATCCGAAACTGTCTCCCGGAACAAGAACCAAATTATATTTTTCAAGTGCTGTATTACAAAACTCATTCGCATCTACAATCGGCGATTTCGGGAACATATAAAATGTTCCGCCCGGCTTTACGATTGAGAATCCGAGACGTGTCAGTTCATCATATAAAATATTGGCATTTGTCTCATACACTTTAAGATCCGATGTCTCTCCGAGAAGTTCTGCCACAGTCAGCTGAATGAGCGATGCCGGACAGTTGTGTCCGATTCCTCTGGAAATCTGCACGCACATATGAATAATTGTCTCTGCGTCTTTACAGGCCGGATTCACAGCAACATATCCGATACGCTCTCCCGGGAATGAAAGAGATTTACTGTAGGAATAGCACATAATTGTATTGTCATAAAACTTAGAAATACATGGCGCATCCACACCTTCGAAGACAATCTCACGATACGGTTCGTCAGAAATAATGTAGATATCATGACCGTATTTTTCCTGTGCTTTTTTCAAAATATCGGCAAGTCTCTGAATTGTTTCCGTCGAATACACAATACCGGACGGATTGTTCGGTGTATTAATCAGAATCGCTGCCGTCTTTTCATTCAGTTCCTTTTCAAACGCTTCGAAATTAATCTGAAATGAAGTAGTATCCGCCGGAATCACTTTCAACACTGCACCAGTTGTTTCAACATACGGTCTGTATTCCGGAAAGAACGGTGCAAAAGTAATAATCTCCTCCCCCGGACAAACAACCGCGCGGAATGCATGGGCAAGCGCTCCTGCTGCTCCGGAAGCCATGAATACATGATTGTAATTATACGGAAGACCATAAGTTTCCTTAAGGTAACCGGCAATCTTTTCACGCACGAAAAGAATACCGTGTCCTTCGCTGTATCCGTGAAGAGAAAGCGGTTCAGATTCGTCAAGAATTTTTTTGATTACTTCATTTACTTTCTCCGGAGCCGGAACGCTGGGATTTCCGAGACTGTAATCAAACACATTTTCAAATCCAATCTCCTCTCCGATTTTATGCGCTTTTGCGCTCATTTCACGAATGACGGATTTCATTCCTAACATTTCTTTGTACTTTGGTGAAAGCATTTTTATTCCTCCTGTATTTTCATAGATTATTTTATCTTACATAGCACACATCTGTATATCTTGTGATGTCAGGCACGTTCTCACTACGTAAAAAACGTAGCAGTACTAGGTTCGCAGATGCTATGCAACTGCTCACCAAGGACTGACGTTTTTTAAGTACCTTCCATCACAAGATATACAGACATGCTTTCATTATAAACCAACTAATATTTTCTAATTCTCCGAATACACATCCCGGCCATCCATATAGGTCTGTATATCTTCAATCAACTGCTCAGTACGCAGACGTGTTCCTTCATCTGTTAAATGACTGTGGGTATCATAGAAATAAGTCTTGTCTAACATATAATCTCTAAAATCCGATATAACCGGGCAATCCAATGCATCTGCCATCTCCTGTCCCATTTTATAATACTGTTCAGGCGAAGGTGTCTTTTCATAGACTGCAACAGGATAAGCCGCAACTAACATTGCTGCCCCTCTCTCTGTCAGATACGAATTTAGTTCATTCAATCTCTGCGCTGTCGCACTGTTGATGTGATTGATTACTACAGGCGAAAAGTCTATATCTCCTGTTGTTTCCGGGCGCGGATAATAATTATCTCCGTACTCATTAAAAGCACTTCTTCTGTATGCATCATTGGTCTCTCCGTTTCCGGTCTCTGTCCGCCACAGTGTAAGACATTTCTTAAGATATGTCGGATACGCCATAATCATATCAGGCCAATCTTTCGGTCGAACAAGGGGATAGAGATCTGTATGATTCTCTATCGTAATCCATGCCAGTACCGGATTTTTGATTTCATCCGCATCATCGTAGTTTGTATGGGCGATAATATAAATGTCACCCTCATCCACATTGTATTTGGCTGCCTGCTCATTGAAAGCATTTCCCACGCCTCCGTGTAATCCCATATTGACAACGGGCATTCCAAAAGCTTCTTCTATCCTTTTGCTGTCAATACCAAACGCAAGATTTGAGTTTCCGATCAAAACAATCTTCGGTCCCTCCGTATTCTTGAGCTTCTCTACCTTATCCGTCATAGACGCCTGATAATTACCGCTGTATTGCGGCATTACAAGCACAAAACAAAACAGAAAAAGTATCACTGTCAGTACTATTAACTTAACAAAAAAAGCAATTTTCTTTTTCATAATATCCTTTCCTAAAATTGGAAATATATAAATGCCGTCTGTGCATATTCATAACCGTAAACTCCGAAGAACATAATCACAAACAACAATATCAGATAGATCATGTAGCGCAAAGGCGCACCCTGCATCAGAATCTTCTTATTTAAGTTTATCCCCCTGTATTTGCACAGATCCACAAAGAAAAGAAGTATAAATGCAAAAACAAGTATCAGAAGAGAAGCTTCGTCCAGTCCCCATCCGGCAACAGCTCCTCCGAATATTTTTGTCAGCCCGAAATTTGCCTTTGTCTGCCGAAGCATTCCGAATACCTGCGAAAAATTTTCCGCCCGGAAAAACATCCATGAAAAATCAACAAGTATAAATGTCCAAAGGCCCGCAAAAAAACGATACGAAAACCGCGATACATCCACGTGGAAGAAATCTCTCATGCGGCGTCGCAACGGCTCACTTATCTGCTCGATTACAAGATAGAGACCGTTAATGCCTCCCCAGACAACATAAGTCCAGTTTGCTCCGTGCCAAAGACCGCTCACAAGAAAAATAATCATAATATTCATATATTTTCTTGCGGTTCCTTTTCGGTTGCCGCCGAGGGGAATATATAAATAATCCCGGAACCAGCTTGTCAGGGAAATGTGCCAGCGCTTCCAAAAATCATCCACCGATATGGCCAGATACGGACATTTGAAGTTTTCCATAAGCCTGAATCCAAGCACTCTGGCACTACCGATAGCAATGGCAGAGTATCCTCCGAAATCACAATAAATCTGAAACGCAAAAAGGGCTGTGGCCAAAAGGATTTCCACCCCGGTATATTCTAAATAATTATCATACACCTTCGTTACAATCCCGGATAAATTATCCGCGATTACAATCTTCATAAAAAGTCCCCACAACATCGTAAGCAATCCGCTGCGGATCCTGTCTATATCAAAATTATGTTTCTCATCAAACTGAGACAGAAGATTTTGGGACCTCTCGATAGGACCTGCCACAAGCTGTGGAAAAAACGATACAAACAGAGCATAACGAAGCAGATTCTTTGTCGCCTTAACCTGACCGCGATATACATCCATCGTATAGCTTAACGCCTGAAAAATATAAAAAGATATCCCCACCGGCAAAACAATATCAAACGCTGAGATCCGCGTCCCCTGACCGATTGCCTCCATAAGGCGATTTATGTTCTCTGCAAAAAAATTGTTATATTTAAATATAAATAAAATCCCGAGATTTATCAGGAAACTACCGGCCATGGCACATTTAGCAAGCGCCTGTTTCTCCTTCTCTTGAAAATGTGACACCATCAGACTGCAAATAAATGTAATCAGCGTGGACCCTGCAAGAAGAAGGGCATATTTTGCATTCCAGTTCATATAAAAATAGTAACTGACTACAAGAAGCCAAACATTCCGCAACTTATATGGAAGCGCAAAATACAAAAGCACTACAATTGGAAAAAAAATCAGATAACTGACCGAATTAAATATCATTCTTTTTTCCTTCCTTCTAAAACCAACATAACTAGGTTGATTATACTTCGAAAGCATGCTTTTGGCAATTTTTTTGTTTATTATTGATAGAATACGGAGAAAAGTGTGGGCACAATCACTCTAGGCATTTTATAAAAACAGTGATATGATAAGAGCATAAAAATGTGGGTGTTTCATTTGCAGAAGATTTTGCGACTACTTCTGCAATGTTATTCTTTCACCTTGCGGGCTCCTACATGGGGGTCCGCGTATTTTTACTCATTTTCCATCATATTTTAATTTAAAAGGATCTCCGGATTTTACTCCGGAGATCCTTTTTGATTAGATAAAAGAAAGATATAAGAGAACTGAATTTTTTATTATTTGTCTGTTTTCTTTGTTACGATATCAAAGATAACTGCTGCCAAAAGTACAAGACCTTTAACTACTTTCTGGTAGTTGGCATCTACACCCATGATAGACATACCCTGGTTGATAATACCCATAAGAAGCGCACCGATAATAACTCCCGGGATAGTTCCTACACCACCGTATGCAGAAGCACCACCTACGAAACATGAACTGATAGCATCCATTTCGTAGTTTGTTCCCTGTGTAGGGTTTGCACTTGTCTGACGTGCAATTGTAAGCATACCTGCAAGCGCTGCAAGGAATCCCATGTTGGTGTATGCGATAAAGTAAACTTTCTTTGTATTGATACCGGAAAGTTTTGTTGCTTTTTCATTACCACCTACTGCATAGAAGTAACGTCCTGTTGTTGTTTTACTTGTAATATATCCATAGATAAGAACTACTACAAGAACCCATACAAGAGAAGTCGGAATACCTTTGTACTGCGCAAGACGGAATGCAAATGCCAATACAACCGCACAGATAACAACTGTTTTCACAATCATGGAAGCAAGCGGATCCATTTCATATCCTTTTTTCGCTCTGTTCATACGATTCTTAATTTCAACAATAATATAAATTGCACAAGCAAGTACACCTACGATCATACATGTAATGTTGAATCCATTTCCTCCGATTACATCCGGAATATAGCAGTTCGCACCACCACCGAATACCTGAACAAATTTCTCGTTTGTAAGAGATACTGTAAGACCGTCCAAAACTACGTTAGATAATCCACGGAACACAAGCATACCTGCAAGTGTTGTGATGAACGGCGGCACATGCACATAAGCAATCCAGAAAGCCTGCCAAGCACCGATTGCAAGACCAACCAAAAGCATTGTAATACTTGCAGCAACCGGATTCCATCCGTTGTTTTCCATTAATGTTGCACCTACAGCACCTACGAAACATACAACCGAACCAACTGCAAGGTCAATGTTACCACCGGTTAAGATACAAAGTAACATACCGGAAGCAAGAACGAATACGTATGCATTCTGTGAAATCAAGTTACTGATGTTCTGCGGAAGAAGGATTTTTCCACCTGTCTGCCAGGTAAAGAACAATGTAACTAAAACTAACACAATGATCATTGTATATTTTTTAACACCACTCATTAATTTTGCTTTATCCATTGTTTACTCTCCTTTATTTGATGATTTAATAATATGTGACATGATAACTTCCTGAGAAGCTTCTTCTGCAGCAAGTTCTCCGACCATTTTACCTTCGTTCATGATATAGATTCTGTCACACATACCAAGAACTTCAGGAAGCTCGGAAGAAATCATGATAACAGATTTTCCTTCTGCCACTAATTTGTTGATAATACAATAAATTTCATATTTGGCGCCTACATCAATACCACGTGTAGGTTCATCCAAAATAAGTACATCCGGATCTGTGAACATCCATTTCGCAAGAAGAACTTTCTGTTGGTTACCACCACTTAAGTTACCGACATTCTGTTCAACAGAAGGACATTTTGTATTGAGTTTTTCTTTGTAATCCACAGCCACTGCATACTCTTTATCCTGATCAATCACGCCATTCTTGGAAACCGCGTCAAGATTCGCAAGTGTTGTGTTGATTTTGATCGGATTAGAAAGAATCAAGCCGTTACCTTTTCGGTCCTCTGTTACATATGCAATCTTATGTTTGATTGCATCTTTGATATTCTTGATCTGTACTTCTTTTCCATCTATCTTTAATGTTCCGGAAATATCCGTACCATAACTCTTACCGAAAATACTCATGGCAAGTTCTGTACGTCCTGCGCCCATAAGTCCGGCAATACCTACAACCTCACCTTTGCGTACATTCATGGAAACATTGTCAACCACTTTTCGCTCCGGGTAAAGCGGATGGTATACATTCCATCCTTCCACTTCGAGATTAATATCACCGATTTTCTTTTCGGTACGTTTCGGGAATCGGTCGGTAAGTTCACGGCCTACCATTCCTTTAATGATACGTCCTTCCGAAAAATCATCTACTTTCTTGTCCAGTGTCTCAATGGTAGATCCGTCACGGATGACCGTGATTTTATCTGCTACGTATGAGATTTCATTTAATTTATGAGAAATTATGATGGATGTCATACCCTCTTTTTTGAACTGAAGCATCAAATCCAAAAGTGCTTTGGAATCTGTCTCGTTCAAAGAAGCTGTCGGCTCATCCAAAATGAGCAATCTTGCTTTCTTTGCAAGTGCTTTTGCAATTTCTACAAGCTGCTGCTTACCTGTACCGATATCCTTAATCAAGGTTCTGGAAGATTCTTTCAGACCTACTGTCTTTAAGTATTTCTCCGCTTCACCGTATGTATCGTTCCAGTTAATGGCAAACTTATGACCTCTCTCATTTCCGAGGAACATATTTTCACCGATTGTCATGTAAGGAATAAGTGCTAACTCCTGATGGATGATAACGATTCCTTTTTCTTCACTGTCTTTAATCTTGGCAAATTTACACACTTCTCCGTCATATACGATATCGCCTTCATAGCTTCCGTACGGATACACTCCACTTAAAACGTTCATCAGTGTGGATTTACCGGCACCATTTTCACCTACAAGCGCATGAATTTCGCCCTCTTCTACCTGAAGATTTACGTTATCCAATGCTTTTACGCCGGGGAATGTTTTGGTGATATTTTTCATTTCAAGTAATATTTTCGCCAATTGTATCCCTCCCAATATCTAATCATTTTTCTTTTTTATCATATAACAGGCGGGACATTCATCCCGCCTGCTAATAATTTTTAATACTTCAGATTACTGTAAGTCAGCTTCTGTATAGTATCCAGAATCGATTAACAGTTCTTTGTAGTTGTTTACGTCTGCAAATACAGGCTCGCAAAGGTATGAAGGGATAACTCCTGTACCGTTGTCGTAGGTTGTTGTATCGTTAACTTCTACTTCTTCGCCTGAAAGAATCTGTCCAACCATTTTAACAACCTGGCTTGCTAATGTACGTGTATCTTTGAAGATAGACATAGACTGTTTGCCGGCGATCATGTTCTTAACGTTAGCAACGTCACAGTCCTGACCTGTGATTACAGGGTATTTGCCTGTGTAGTTAGCTTCAAGGGCATTTGTAACACCAAGTGCTGTTGAGTCGTTTGAACACATAACAACGTCAAGCTGTGTTCCGCCTGCATAGTAAGAAGAAAGGATGTTTTCCATTCTCTTCTGTGCTTCTTCTGAAGACCAGTTAGCTGTAGCAACGTCAGCAAATTCTGTCTGTCCTGACTGAATTACTAATTTTCCGGAGTCGATGTATGGCTGAAGAACGTCAATTGCGCCGCCGAAGAAGAAGTTTGCATTGTTGTCACCAGGGTCACCTGTGAATAATTCCATGTTGAATGGGCCTGCTGCGTTTTCAAGATCTAATGCCTGAACGATGTACTCACCCTGTTTTGTACCTACCATGTAGTTATCAAATGTAGCGTAGTAAGAAACTGCATCTGAATCCATGATCAAACGGTCATATGCGATAACAGGAATGCCTGCTTCTTTTGCCTGGCTCATAACTGTACCGAGTGAGCTTCCGTCGATAGAAGCAACTACTAATACGTCAACGCCTGAAGAAATCATGTTCTCAATCTGAGAAACCTGTGTAGCCACGTCATTTGAAGCGTACTGTAAGTCAACTGTGTAACCTGCTGCTTCAAGCTCTTTCTGCATGTTGGCACCATCCTGGTTCCATCTCTGTAAGTCTTTTGTAGGCATTGCCACACCTACTAAACCTTCGCCGCCACCAGCTGATGTAGAAGCTTCTTCTGAAGATCCGCCACATCCAACTAATAAAGAGGCAACTAATGCAACACTAAGTAATGCACTTAAAATTTTCTTTTTCATTGTGATAATCCTCCCTATACAATTTGTTTTGTAACACGTTTGTTTGCTACACTGACAATATACCACACTGTGAATAGTAATTGTTTGCGAATATCTTTCATTTTTTATGAATTTTATTTCCATAAACAAAAAAGCACTAGCACAATTTTGTTGTATGTGCCAGTACTTTTTACAAAAATTTACTATTGTCTCACTTCTGATAGCGTGCACGTGCCCGTTACTTGCGGACATTCAGATAAACATCCTCTTCAAAGTGGAATCCCGTGTCGATAATAACTTCCTGCATATTGTGCGCATCCACGGAAATTGGGTCGAGCACAACATAGGGCACATCGTAGGTCCCATCCGAAATCGTAACGTTCTCTTCCCCTTCTTCTTTTTCTAAAAAAGGCTTTCCTTCCGCCATCAGGCATGCATATTGCGCTGCCTTTCTGGCAAGGTTTTCCACGGGTTTATACACTGTCATAACCTGCGTACCTTCCACAATCCTCTGACAAGCCTCAAGATCCGCATCCTGTCCGACAATCTTAATCTTTCCTGCAAGACGGTTTTCCGCAAGAGTACGGATGACATTGGTTGCTATCATATCATTTCCGCACATAATGGCATCAATCTCATCCAGCCTTTCAATATTATCATTAATATAAGCCGAAGCAAGCTCCGCTTTCCATCCGTCTGCGTGCATGACATCAACGATTTCTATATTATTTTTATCCATCTCACGCCGGAATCCCGTTTCAATCATGGAAACATTACTGTCTTCCACCGGCCCGGCCAACATAAGGACTTTTTTATTCGGAAGTTCACATCCTGCAAGTGCCTCTCCCATTAAAGTGCCGACCTTTTCATTGTCGAAAGAAATATACAGATCAACATCTGCATGACTGATCAGGCGGTCATATGCAATCACTTTGATACCTGCATCTTTTGCCTGGCGCACCACATCAGACAAACCCTCGCAATCAATGGCAACAATTACAATGACATCCACTTTTTTACCAATCAGATATTGTATCTGAGAAATCTGCTCTGCGAGATCCCCGTTAGCATTCTGCACATTCACTTCAGCGCCGCGGGTCTTTGCCTCTGCAACAAAAACATCCCGGTCCTTCTGCCAGCGCTCTATGACAAACGAATCAAAACTCATGCCTATCTGTATCGGCTCCTCTGCTGCCGCCGTATCTTCTCTTACAGGTTCTTCCTCATTTCCGCATCCGGTAAGCAACTGTACTGACAGAACACATATCGCAAGAAAGGCCGTCAGGTATTTTTTTATTTTCATACTTTGCCCTCCTTAAACTCTGTCGGTGTCACACCGACATTCTTTTTGAATGTACGGCTGAAATAATTCGGGTCCGAATAACCAACCTCTGCGCAGATTTCTTTCATACTCATCTCCGAGTTTTGTAAAAGTTCCTTGGCTTTTTTAATACGGATACCGGTTACATATTCGATAAAATTCTCCCCTGTTTCCTCTTTAAATATCTTGCTGAAATAATACGGACTGATATCCACTTCGCGCGACACGTCATCCAGCGAGATATCTTTGTTGTATCTTGCTCCGATATAATCTTTTGCTTTGTCGATTACACTGCTCGACTGTGCCTCTTTACGCATCATAATATTTTTACACGCAACCGTAAGCTTATCCGTATACCATTTTCTGAGCTGTTCATAATTGTCAAAAGAAAGCACATCCGGAAGATAATCTTTGCGCGAACGGAACTGATACACCCTTCCCGTATTGGTGTAGGCAATATGTTCTCCCCAGATGGCAAATTCCAACGCTTTAAGCTTTATATCCATCGGATAGTCTGCATAATTTTCCACCATCCAGTCAAAGAAACGATTGGCCGCAGCAAGCATGCCATTAAGATCACCCTTCTCCAACCCATCAAACAAACTGCGTTCTGCGTCTACCGGGTAATTTTCCTCATAGTCACATCCAATCGGCAGATCATCCACATGAGCTACCGTTCCGGTTGTCGAAGACAAAGAATCCAAGGCCTCATTGTAAGACTGCATCGCATCCGAAAGCTCACAGATAGAACCGAACCCCGCACGAAAAGCAATATCAAAATGCCCACGGAGTTTTCTCACCATAACCCTTGCTTTTTCAATCAGTTCAATTCTTTCATTATATTCAAACCGGTCGCTGTTGCTTGCCACAAACACTGCAATCTTATTTCCCATGACAGAACCGACCACTCCCGGAAAATAATTCTTTACAATCTCACGCACCTCGCGCGTACGGTTCTGAAGACGCACACTTGTTCCGACCGCATTTGTCATGCGGCTTCCTTCCTGGCTTTCACCGAACACAAGCGCCATCATATAGCCATGATTCTCTTCTATACCGAGAAGCCTTTTAAAATTTTCAATATCTTCCTCAAAAAACTCCTGAAACAGCAGATTCTGGACAAATCCGTTCTCTATAATCGGAACAACCGTCTCCATCTTTTCCCGAATCATAAGATCCTGACTTCGTTTTTCACGTTCTCTGTCGATTTGCCGCATAGCCCGGCGCACAACCTCGACAATTTTTACCCGATCAATCGGTTTATTCATGTATTCAAGTACTCCCAGATTGATTGCCTCTTTGGCATAATCAAATTTGTCGTACGCGGACATGATAATAAATATGGTAGAGGAATTTGTCTCACGTATTTCTCTCATCGCTTCAATGCCGTTGATCCCCGGCATCTGAATATCCATAAACGCAATATCCGGACGAAAACTCTCCGCAAGCTCAATCACACTTCGTCCTGTCTTTGCCGATTCGATTACACATTCGTCACCAAATTCTTTTTTTAATATGAACTGAAGAGAATCAATCACAATTCCTTCATCATCCGCAAGCATTATTTTGTACATAAAATAACCTCTCCCAATCTACTCTTCCCCGTAAGGTACCGTAATATAAACCTTGGTCCCTTTGTTTTTACCTTCACTCACAATCTCAAACTCATTGTTTCCCTCAAAAAACAGATGCAAACGTCCCATCACGTTATTCAGTCCGACACCATTTGAATCGGAATCCCCCCTCGGTTCAGGAATTTTCCCTTCCATAACTTCCTTCACGCGCTCCTGTTCCATACCTGCACCATTGTCACTGATACAAATCTGTACCTTATCCGCCTCTCGATGAACAGACAGCTTAATACAACCCTCCCAATCGATATCCCGGATTCCGTAGTTAACACTGTTCTCCACAATCGGCTGAAGAATCATACTGGGCACTTTTATATGCAGCAACTCTTCATCTACATCTTTTGTAAAACGTATGTCACCGGAAAATCTAACATTTAAAATATAAATGTAATTATCCACCAAACGGATCTCATCGGCCAAAGTCACGACATCGTTATCTTTTTTTATGTTGTAACGGAAAAAATCCGCCACATTCTGAATATAATCATAAGTACGGTCAGCGCCTTCCATCATCGCAAGCTGTGCACCGGCATTCAGAGTATTAAACAAAAAATGCGGATTGATCTGTGCCTGCAGATATTTCAGCTGTGCATCCTTCAGATGTGCTTCCATCTTGAGAGATTTCTCAATCATAAACTGCTCTTTTTCCATACTTTCACGCAGTCTGGCAATGTGGTCGCGGATGCTGTCCACCATTTTATTAAAAGCGGAGGTTACAACTCCCACCTCATCCTTAAAACGGACCGGAACTACATCTACATCAAAATCTCCTTTTGAGACCTGATCTGCCACTCCCGACAATTCCAACAAAGGTCTGGTAATGGAACCGGTAACAAGAAGCACAAGCAGCACATTGAACAATCCCAGCACCAAAAATATCATGATACTAAACCATTCCAAATAGCGGAGAGAGGATGATAACAATTCGTAACTCTCCGTGTTAATTCTGAATTTTTCACTATTCAACCCTGTCAGATATTCCCCGAGATACAAATAAAGTTCCGTCGCCTCTTCATAGTACTTTTTGTACTTTTCGACATTCCGACCTCTTTTGGCCTCGATTGTCTTTCCCGTAAGCTCAATATAACTTTCCGACATATACCGGATATTTCTTTCCATGAGCCGAAGTCCGCTATCTGTCGTATTACTCTCCAGTTCATGTATCAGGCCGGAGAACTCTTCCTCGTTCCGGTAGTAATCCTCTATCGCATCCGAAGTTTTCGTATTGAGGTATTCCGTCATACTGCCCTGCACCCGGCCGAGCACATCTGTCATTGTATTAAGCTTAACGTTACTGATATAAATCTCATCAAGCCGCAATGTAATCCGATTGATGTTGTAAAACATAAACGTATTGACAACCAAAAGAATCAGAGACGTCAAAACAAACACAATAACAAACTTAATACGGATAGATAAATTTCCTATTGCTTTAGTCAGTTTTTTCATCCGTGCCTCCTTCCCCGGAAGCGGCAAAAGTGTCCGCATTAATTAGGGACACGTCCACTCCGTAGTAATCGCTCACACGGCCGTTCTGTATATATTCATTTAAAGCCTCTACACAATATTTTCCCATCTGTTCCGTATTGATAGATATGGTAGAGTAAATAATTTCTTTTTCTATAGCAGACAAAATCGTTTCGGACGCATAATAGCCGATAATCTCTATCTGTCCTACCTTGTTATAGTCAACAACCGTCTGATACACACAGGTGGTATTTCTTTCATTCAAACACACCATAACGTCCGGTAAAACTTCTCTCTGCATAAAAATATCGCGGATGGACTCCTCCGCAGCAAACGTGGAATTATTTTCGACCTGGGCTGTCTCTACCGTAATCCGGTGCTCCATCCCCTGTGTCTTTATTCTCTCACGGATTGCACTGATAAGAGTATTTTGATTGCTGTCACTTTTTTCTTTATCGAGAAGCACCAAAACGGTATATCTGCCTTCAGGCTTTCTTTTTATCATTTCGCAAATCTGATCGCCATACTCAATACCGAGATTATAACTGCTGACACCGACATAACTCTGCCTAAGTCCTTCCGGATTATCATAAAGAGCCGTCACAACAGGAATTCCCGCTTCGTCTGCCCGGCGAAGCTGTTCTTCCATAACCGCAGATTCATCCCCCTCAACAATAATTCCATCCACCTTCGAATGAATGGCAATCTTCATCAAATCCTCTTTGCTGTATTCTTCGCCCAAATTCTCGCCGAACATTTCAACATAAACGCCGCTTTCCTCAGCTTCCTCAAAAGCCCCTTCATAAACACTTTGCCAGAATATATTCTTCCGGTCGTCCGTGATCAGAACATAATAACGATCATAATTTTTATATTCCATAGCATCCACAAGCTCCACAGCCTCCCGGATCTTGTAGCGAAAATAAAGCATGCTGCACAGGACAAGAACAATAATAAACAGTCCAAGTCCCATACAGCACAATGTTATCCATTTCTTTGATCTAGTATAATTCTTTTTTTTCATAATATTTTAAAGCATCTTCTTTTTCTTTAATATCAAAAGCGCAAGTATACAAATGGAAATAATCATTCCACAGATAATGAAAAATCCGTACGGAGTTGTTGCAAGAGGCATCCACTGCGAACTTACATTCATACCGTAAATTCCTGAAATAACCGTAGGAATCGCCATAATAAGCGTGACACAGGTCAACAGCTTCATTGCGTTATTCAGGCGGTTATTTAAAATCGTTGACACGAGTTCACGCGCGCCCTGAATGATATCGCGGTAAATATTGGTCATTTCGATCGCCTGGCGGTTTTCGACAATAACGTCATCCAGCAGCTCCTTATCTTCCGGATACTGCTCAATGCGCTCATATCTGGTCAGGCGTTCCAATACAATACGATTGGCAGAAAGGGATGTGGCGAAATAGACAAGGTTGCTCTCAAGCTCATGAAGATGGATCAAATCCGTATCTTCCGTATCCTCCACGCTGACCCTGTGCTCAATCTCCGCTCTTCTCTTATCGATAACGCGCAGATATGCCTGATACAAATTCGTCGTTCGCAGAAGAATCTGGTACACGAAGCGCATCTTTTTCTTTGTAGAGAAACCGCGCATCAAATTCTGGGAAAAATGTGTCAGAATCGGCGTCTCCGTACCGCAGACCGTGATAATCGCATTTCTGACAAGAAGGATACCGAGCGGAATGGTAGTATATGCATTTTGATCGTTTCGGATCTCAGTGGAAGGAATATCGACAAGAATCAGTGTATAACCGTCTTCCAGCTGAACACGGGAACTTTCCTCATCATCGAGTGCGGCTTTCATATCATTCACATCAATGCCGTACTGCTTGGCCGTCTCCACAATTTCTTCCATATCGGGCGAGACAAGATTCACCCAAACATCCGGTTCAAAATCATTTAACAGCGATAATTTTCCATTGTCTGTCTTATAAATATAACGCATGCTCTCACCTCCGAGTCAACTTTTTGCCCATTATGTATTAGTATAACACAAATTCGTGTTACAGGCTACCGAAAATGCAGGATGATAATATTGCACATTATTCTTTGTTTCTTTCTCTGTCCCTTATAAAAACACTTGTTTTATATCCAGCCTTTCGCCGCAAGAAACTTATCCGGTATTCTCAGTTCCAGTTGTATCTGCAGTTCATCAAAAAAGACATCAAAATCTGCGGTATCCCACCACTTTTGGGAGTTATCCAAATCTGCCCCCTTTTTTCCGATCGGTATGCAACAACCAAATCTACCCATACTATAATTTAGGCGAATCGGATAATAATCATACGCAATAAATAAAACCGAAAACCACCTATGATTCGGATCATCCTGCACATCCACAATCTTAAAATCGCTTAACCGATCACCCATCTTTTCTTTGGCCATTTCTATAAACTGCTCTGCCATTTTTTGTGTCTTATTTTCACCCATATTCATCTCCACTTCCAATGATTCTACAACCAACCTTTCGCCCTAAGAAACTTATCCGGTATCCTAAGTTCTATTTCATTTTTAAGCTCCTCAAAGAAAATATCAAAATCAGCAGTATCCCAACATTTCTGCGAACTTTCCAAATTGATACAGCCATGTACATCAAAATCAATACAACAGGAAAAAAAACCCCTATCATAATTAAAACAAATCACATAATAATCATACATTTTAAATGTAATAGAAAAAAATCTATTATCCGAGTCATCATTCACTTTTTCTATCACAAAACTGCCTACGCGATCTCCCAATTTTTCTCTTATCTTTTTATTAAATTCTAATGCCATTTTATCTGTTTCATTTAATTGCATACCAAAATTCTCCTTCCAGTTTTAAGTCTATGTATCCGTGTCCGGTTTGTAAATATCTCCATTCATCGGCTAATGCGGTGCCTTCATATGTTGGCAATTCCGGATTTTGAGAAAAACGAATTGTCTTACCGCTCTCAACCGCATAGTCTAATGCCGGTTTATTAAATAATTCAAACATATCTGCATTACTAATTCCATACTTTTGTATAATTTCATCCCATTCCTCCCCCAAGTCAAAGTAAGAATCACCATATTTTTTAGCCATTTCAGTGTACGCCTCCGGCAAGGGTTCTCCAGTTTGGTTATTTTTCAGATACTTACCTAATGTCATTTTACTACTTGTTTCATTTTTCAAACTTCGTGCACGTATTTCTAAATATTCATCAACAGGAATCTGTCCATTTACTTTCCCATCAATAATCTTCAATTTTATACTCGACTGACTATAGTCGCCACTAACAACACTAGAGCTTCCGGTGTTATCGCTTCCACTACCATTGGTTCCGCCACCATTTGTATTCGATTTTCGGAAGGAATAGGAAAGGAATATCTCTAAAAAACATAGTGTCGCTACTCCGTCTTCGTATGTCTGCACAACATCCTCTACGTTCTTTGCTGCTTCCGATGTTCCTACCCTAACATATTCTATATATGCATCGATCAACTGATACATCAAATGAGCCGCAAGCAGCAGCGCTACTATCCCGAGTGCCATCGCTATCGCACTGAGACCAGCAATCAAAAGAGTAGTTCCGGCAATTGCTTCCGCAAGCATAACGATGACGACTACTAATTCCACCACTATGGTTACCCCGAAAAAGACTCCGGTAAGCATATCCATCGTGATATTGAAGGTTGTCGCTCCTCCATTCAGTCCACCGCTAATTTTGTATGCACCTGCACCGGTCTCCGGGTCTATTATCATATATCCGGTTCCAATCCATTCATTGATAGTAATCTCTTTTTGTGGGATAATTATAATCTTTCCACTGTTTACTTCTGCAGTAATTTCTTCCTTGAGAGCTTCCTCTGCCATAAGGTTTCCAAGACTCTCTGTCAGGTTTCTGTTGCTGATAGCAAGAACCTCTATATCTTCCTCCTGTGCTTTCCCAAGGATGCTCATCGTCGATACACTTTCCATTCCGGTCAGCTGCTCCCATACGACGCTCTCAAAAAGCGAGCTTACCATGCCTGTAACTAGCATATATTCCCGCTCAGTTTCCTTTTCACCTCTCAAGGATACTACATAGTGTTTATTAGTGTCCACATCAATAAACAGGCTACCTGCACTGATTCCTACAAGCTGTCCGTACAAGCTAATTTTTTTTACTTCATAACCACTGATCCCTTCGCTCAAACTTCGACCGGCATGCACATCATACATACTTCTTGCTATGGCATCTGCTATGTCCACCTGCGCAAAATATTGTTTCCCTGCCAATGCCAGCAGTTTTCCTAAACATTCTTCAGTGTAGAGATTCTCTTCTGTTGCTGCCTCTGCCAAGACAGCAACAGCCTCACTTGCCACTTTAAGTTCTGCGGAAGTGATATTTTGTGTATTCAAGGTAATCGCATACATAGAACCGTAGGTCACATCGTTTTTTATGATACTTGTCTTTTTGCATGAGTGCAACATTATAGAGAAGTCTACCTGTTCTCCAAGCGTGGCATATAGCGCGCTGCTTCCTTCTGCTTTTACCTCGCCATCCACGAGAAGTATAGGCTTCATGCGAATCGCATACGAGGGTATATCGAATACACTCGCATAACATCGGTAAATTTCTTCCTCTGTTTCGTCTGCCGGGCGAAAGGACAACAGCACTTCTTTTTCCGCCAATTCCCAACTGAAGTATGTTCCAAGACTCTCTCCCGCCATCATCAACTCAACTCTATCACTGTCCTGTTCCGACGGTGACCAAAAGGTTTTGTTTTCTTTAATTACATTGTATTGTAGAGAAAGGGGCAAATAGGTTTCCTGCTTCTTTTCAATAATCCTTCTTGTCAGATATACTTCAGCATCGGCCTGTTCCCGAAACTGTTGCACCCACATCTTAATCCTCTCTCCCACTTCGTTTTCCGTAAGGGAAGATGGCGTATTGCACAGTTCCTTTTGCACACTTTCCTTATCAAGAAAATCACAAATACTTTTTACTTTCTTATATTTTTTTATTCCAGTATCCAAATCAATTGCGAGCATCTCTCCAGCTGCATTTCCGGCCCCTCTATAATCACTGTAAGGCACATAGGTTCTTACCCACACATGCTCCATGCGAATTGTCGAGATTTCCCCATCTGCTAGCACGGCGGTGATCTTTGTTCCGCCTGATGCCATGATTTGTGCTGCTATTTGCAGTGTATCCGCTCCTGTTAAGGACAATGCCTGCTCCGCAGTAATTTCAACTTCTCCGCAAACATACTCTGACTCATAGCCAAGATGTCGCAACATAGCAATTAAGAGTGATGCCTGATCCATGTCATTTCCTCCAAGGGAGTTAAAGGTTCCAGACGCACCCTTACGGCTTCCGTAGTAGAATTCATAATTAATATTATTTTTTAGATAATTATAAATATTGAGCGGTGTAGCAAGCTCTTCTGCTTTTTCTGCTACCCCTGCACATAACTCACTATCTGCCTCCCACATCGGGGACGGGATTCTCTCATCCCCGTTTTGTTCTCTATCAATACCATACGTTTTTACTTTATTCGGTGTCAGAAGCTTTTTCAACTGCCCAGCATATTTAAAAGCCTCCTCTTCCTCGCCTTTATTAAGTGCATTGATCAGTTTTTCAATCCTTTCTGCTACTTCTGTTTTGCTTTCTGTAAGCTTTTTTTCATATTCATTTTTTCTTTTTTTCAGTATCCTTTCTGCTTGATAAGACAGTCCTTCTTGTATGTATTCATTCATCTCAAGCCACTGTCGAGCCTGTTCTTCATTTTTTTGCAGTTGCCGGTTCAAGGTCTTCGCTGTCTCTTTTGCATGTTCTGTTTGTCCTCTTTTTATTTCTTCATACAATTCTTCGGATAAAGTTTGTGCATCTAAGATCTGAGTAGCAAGCTGCACTCTTTCTTCCTGTACCTTCCGTGTTTGTATCTCTTCATGCTCTTCCCTCTCCAAATTTCTCTGACCGCATCCTGACAGCAAATTTATTATTAAAATTGCCGACAACATGAGCGACAGGAATTTACACCATGTTTTCTTTTGGTTGTATATTCTCATCACAATATCCCCCTTTTGTTTATTCGTTCTATCGCAGTATAATGTCTGCATTCTGATTTCTCTTAAACAGACAGGCATCTGTCTATTGCTTACAATTTTTAGTTGCAGACAATAAAACAGACAGATATGCCATCATTACACATATCTGCCTTCTAAATACACATGAATATTTTCTTTTTCATTTCCATATACAATTCTCCCCTCATATTCTTTATTTTCTATAAGATTATACACTTTTTTATTCTTTGTCAAGTTTAGTGCATTTTTCAACAAATCGTCCCAACCTATCAAGAAAAAGATTGAGTTCGTACTCATTTTGTGCTACTATAAGTGCGGTAAAAAGAAACTCTTTCATCCGCCCGGAAGAATCCGTCCGACCGGACACCTGACTTTTGCAGGCAGTCATTTTGGTCTGTATTCTGCCGCCGGTGAAAGCACAGCATCGTATCCTATTGCAGAGAGCAGGCGTAATTGCGCATTTGTTATTAAGCTTTCTCATGCGAAAATCAAAGGAACGAGAGCAGGAGGTTAATATGTCAAAAAAGAACACCAATCAGCAAATGGTGCTGACCGCACTGTTTACGGCAATCATCATTCTTATGGCCTTTGTGCCATTCCTCGGTTACATCAACCTGGTACTTATCAAAGCAACGTTAATCCATGTTCCGGTTATTATCGGTTCTATCGTACTCGGTCCGAAAAAAGGCGGATTTCTCGGTTTTGTCTTCGGTGCAACATCACTGATTAACAACACCTTCAATCCGAGTCTTTTGTCCTTTGCTTTTTCCCCGTTCTATTCCCTCGGGGAAGTCGGCGGAAACTTCTGGTCCGTTGTCATCTGCTTTGTGCCGCGTATTTTGGTAGGTGTCATCCCGTATTTTGTGTACATAGGCATCAAAAAACTGCTTAAAAACAAAAAAGGAAGCGATTACCTGGCACTTCCTGTTGCAAGTGTAGTCGGTGCATTTACCAACACACTTCTCGTTATGAATTTAATCTACTTCTGCTTCGCAAACGAGTTTGCGACCGTAAAGGAGATTGCAGTTGACGCAGTATACGGCGTCATCCTCGGTATCATCGCAGCAAACGGTGTTCCGGAAGCCATCGTGGCAGCCGTGCTTTGTACCGCTGTATGCAAGGCATTGTTCGCACTGAAAAGAAAACAGAATATGTAATTTCAAAGAATATTTCAAGGAGCTTTGTGCAATGATATGATTCCCTGTCTACTTGACGGGGCATATCACAATCACAAAGCTCCTTTTTTGATTCTTCTTTCCGATTTTCTCTCTATTTTTTCTCTGTTTGCTCTCTCTGCTCGTTCTCTCTGTTTGCTTCCTCTGTTTGCTTCCTCTGCTTGACCTCTCTGCTTGTTCTCTCTGTTTGCTTCCTCTGTTTGTTCCATGTCCGCGATTGGGTACCGGCAAAATAAAACCTGCTCCAGACCCAAAAACTTCTCGTTTTCCCGCTCTTTTTCTCCATATTGGGTACCAGTGAATTTTTCTACTCAAAAGACCCGGGAAATCGTTGTTTTCAAGGATCTTAGAAGCTGATTTTTTCACAGGTACCCAATCTCACTGATTTTTGTATAAAAACACACCAAAATTGGGTCTGGGTATTTGATTTTTCTGCCGGTACCCAATATTTGAAAAGATACCGAAACACAAGAAAACCATCAAGCCAAACTCACATCCGGCGCAGCTGCCGGACTGCCATTTCATAATCAGCACGACTTTGACTTTTGCGAAGCTGCTTTAACGCCTTCTTTACCTGCGCATCACTGTCATCAAAATTCACACACATATAACTCCACAGCTCTTTCATTTTAAAGAGCATATTTTTATCACCTTGAATATAATCACAATACCCTTCGTAAACTGCATCGTGAAATTTCCAAAGATCATCATGTGCAACCGCTTCAGATTTTGTTACAGCCGGATACTCTGTATCAGCACCCACAAAAGCCGGCACTTTACCGGACACATCTGCAGCACTTTCCACTGCCGGCATTTGTCCGGACTCATCTACAATTCTTCCCATTCCCGGATGCATAAGAAACCCCCGTCCGATCATAACACATGTCTGCTCCTGGTTAGCCTCGGCAAACTTTTTAAGTTTCCCATCGTCAAAAATATCCCCGTTATAACAAAGCGGATTCTTGCTCAGTTTCTCCGCTCTTTTAAACACATCCGCGTGAACAGGTTTAACATAGTAATCCTCCTGCAGGCGCGGATGAACAATCAGCTCGCAGAGAGGATACTTGTTATACACCTCAAGCAATTCCCAAAACTCCTCTTCATCACTCATCCCGAGTCTTGTTTTTACCGAAAACCGAATCCCCTGCTTTTCCGTCCACTCACACACCTCTGAAAGAAACCCATCTACCTGATGCGGAAATTCCAAAAATCCGGCCCCCTTCTTTTTGGTCACAACTGTCCGCGACGGACAACCGAGATTGAGATTGATCTCCTTGTATCCGAGTGATGTGATCGCCTCGGCAGTTTTAATAAAAGCATCCGGCTGGTTGGCAAGAATCTGCGGTACGAGGTACGGCACTTTATTGTTTTCCGGCAGAATGTCGCGCAGCTCCTTTGCCGAAACCGCCTTCTGCACCGTAGCCGTAATAAACGGCGCAAAGTATTTTTCTATGGAGCCCGAAAAACAAGCCTCGTAAGCATTTCTGCATACAAGGCCGGTAATTCCTTCCATAGGTGCAAAATAAAGTCTCATTTCAAAAATCCCTGAATAATCTGTTCTTCCGCTTCCTGCTCTGTCAGACCGAGCGTCATCAGCTTAATCAGCTGTTCTCCCGCAATCTTTCCGATTGCCGCCTCATGAATCAGATTTGCATCAATATTGTTTGCAGTAAGGGACGGGCTGGCTGTCACACAGGCATTATCCATGATGATCGCATCGCATTCGCTGTGACCGCTGCAGGCAGCGTTTCCATTCATAACCGACAAAAACTCCTGCTTTGAGTTACCCTTTGCTACCGATCTTGATATCAAATTACACTTACAGTTTTCACCGTTCATATCAATGGCAAAATCCGTTTTGGCATATTGTTTGCCGTGGGTCATAATCTTTTCACGCACTTCAAGAAATGCGCCTTCTGCAAGATCACCTTTTGTCACACGGATCGTAGAATCAATTCCTTTAATCTGTGTCGTCTCCATTTCAAGATGTGCATTTTCTTTTAAATGCACAATCGTCACCGGATCCATTATATTCTCGCCGTTGCCGTCACCCTCGCCGTAATGCTTTTCAATGTAGCGGACTTTGGCGTTTTTTTCCAGATAAAATGTGTGGATACCCGCATGTTTGGATGTGTCTACACCACAATTGTGAATGCCGCATCCTGCCACGATCGTGACATCCGCATCCTCTCCGATGTAAAAATCATTGTACACACTTTCCTGTATTCCGCTCTCACTGAGTACAACCGGAATGTGCACGCTTTCGTTTTTTGTCCCCGGCTTGATAATAATATCGATACCGTCTTTATCTTCCTTTGTAACAATGTCTATATTGGCTGTCGTGTTTCTCGAAACGCCTGAGCCGTTTGCGCGGATATTGTAGGCTCCCTCCGGAACTTCATGAAGGTCTGCAACCTGCGCAAGTAAATTCTTCTGTATTACATCCATGTCAGTTCCTACCTTTCATTTTTGTCGACAAGAGTCTTGCATGCTTTGGCGGTATGAAGGAGTTTTGGCAATACTTCTTCCTTCTTTCCCTGATTTTCCAGTTTACCGTCAGCAATTACCAGAATCTTGTCCGCAATATTGAGAATACGCTCCTGATGGGAAATAATCAGAATCGTTCCGTTGATTTCATCTCTCATCTTTTCGAACACTTTGATTAAGCTGTTAAAACTCCAAAGGTCAATGCCTGCCTCCGGTTCGTCGAAAATCGAAAGCTTGGTTCCTCTTGCCTTGATCATGGCGATTTCGATTCTCTTAAGCTCTCCGCCGGACAGACTGGCGTTAATCTCACGGTTTACATACTCGCGGGCGCAAAGTCCGACTTCCGACAATATCTCACAGATCTCCGTCACGCTCATCGCCTTACCGGCTGCAATCGTAATGAGATCCTTTACTGTAAGTCCTTTGAAATGGACCGGCTGCTGGAACGCAAAACTGATGCCCTTTTTGGCACGCTCCGTAATATTCAGCCCCGTGATATCCTCACCATCCAAAAGAATCTGACCGCTTGTAGGCGTCACGATGCCCGCAATGATCTTGACCAGCGTTGACTTACCGCCGCCGTTGGGACCGGTAATTGCAACAAAATGCTCATCAATCTTTACACTGATGTCTTTCAGTATCTCTTTATTTCCTTCTACTTCATAACTGATATTTTTTAATTCTAACATTGTATTCACCCATGTACAGTTTATAGTATAGAGCCTTTTTCAGCAAGCAGGTTTTTATTTTGAAATTGTTCCCGCCGAAAAATCAGCCTATACCGATATCTGCACTATTTCTTTTTGGTTCCTATGGTTTTGTTCTTTTTTACTTAACTCCTATAAAAAAGGCACGGAACTAATCCCATGCCTTTTATTCATCTTTCATGTAAGACTTTGTCGAAATATAGCGATTAAAACAATTTTAAAATCCCCGCATCCGCATCTTTTTTGGCCTGAATACCGAAGATACGATATTTTTGAAGAATTTCTTCTCTGTTTTTATTTATGATTTCTTCTGCATAATCCGTGTCCCGGATCCGGCTGTCAGCCGCTGTCAGATTATAGTCTGCAATCTTGTTGTAACTGATCGTATGACCGAGTGCATTGGTCTGCGCGCCGAGACTGCTTCTGGCTTCGCTCACCTTTTCCATTGCCTTATCAATATCCTCAAGATTGAACTTGCCCGTCACATCAAAATCCGCAATCCCCAATGACTCTAAAGTAGAATTGACCATCTGAATGGAAAGTCCGCCGCCCGAAGGATTGGTCGCAAGATCAACGTCTGCCTTGCTGCCGTCCAAAAGAGTCATTTCATTAAAACTTGTTCTCTGCGCCGTCTCCTGAATCGTCTGTTTAAGGCCGTCAATCTCCTTCTGAATGTAAGACTTATCTTCTGCCGAATACAAACCATTGGACGCCTTCACCGCCAACTCACGCATTCTCTGAAGAGAATCCTGAATCCCCGAAAGAGCCCCGTCTGCAATATTCATCATACTGACGCCGTCATTGGCATTTTCAGCGCCGACTTCAAAACCGGTCGCTTGGGATTTAAGCTTCTCGCTGATTGCCAAACCGGACGCATCATCTGCCGCCTTATTGATCCTGCTGCCACTGCTTAAATTGGCATATGTATTTTGTGCCGAAATACCTGTTACACCGCTCATGGGAATCCCCCTTTCTTCTCTACTGTCTTTAACAGAACAGAAAATGTACATAGCTCACTTCTATTTTACACGACAACTGCGTTTTTTGCAATTTATTTGTCACTTGTTTATTCCGTTGTCAAACAAAAGCAAATCGTTTCCTAATCAGCCTATCTGGCTCCCGCCATCTCTTTGAATGTCTCCATCAGCTCCAAATCCTCCTGTTTCACTTTAATATTGGAAGTAATCGGTGCCTGTCCAGGCTTTGTCACCGTAATTTCAATAATGGTATCCTCCGGAATTCCGGTTCCGAACACCGCCGACAAAAAGGATACAAATTTCGGATGGTTATTCGTAAAGGCGTTCTTTGCCGCCATAAGTTTCATTGCAATTGCAGGGTTTATCATATATTATTTCTCCTTTGACTGTTGTCCTCTTTTCACCTTATCATACCAAATTCATTCCGTTTTTAAAAGATGCGACTTGTACTAGTTTGGTCCACATGATACAATATATTAAAATTTTATAAAAAATGAAAGGAGACTGTTTTATGCGTAAAACAATCAAAAAATTTTTAACCATCGCACTGGCAGCAACCGTTGCAGTGTCTGCATTTACACCGGTAACAGCGAAAGCTGCTGATGTACCTTCGTCTATGACCATTTACCGTACATCAAAAAGCGGCACAAGCAATACCAGCATTTATATCAGCAACTTAAAGAAATCAGCTACTATCAAAAAGAGCAGTGTAAAATCCTCTGACAAGAAAGTAGCAACCATCAATTATCTGAACAAAGATACATACAACAGCACATACAACTACAAATACTATAACGGCTCAAAAGATAACACCTATAAAAATTCTTATGCAAACTACTATATTTCTCTTAGTTTAAAAAAAGCCGGAACTTCTACTATTTCATATAAGCTTGACGGCAAAACTTACAAGACAAAAGTTACTGTTAAAAACTACACAAATCCATTAAAGAGCGTTAAGATTTCCGGTATCAGCGGCAATCTTGCAGGTAAACTGAAAAAACAGAATTCTGCAAAAGCAAAACTGAAAAAGAGCCCTAAAAATGCTACCGTGAAGCTTACTGCTAACAAAAACTGGAAAATCACAGGCGTAAGTCTTTCAACTGTCAAGAAAATTAAACAGGACGGAGGGACATCTTACAGCACACAGGAACAGTATTCCTACTATGCTTATAACGGCGGAAAATCTTCTGCTACTTTGAGAGTCGGAAACTTAAGCAAGAAAAACGCCTACCAAGTTAATGTAAACATGGTAAACACAAAAACAGGCGGTTCTCTCTACTGTACATATAACATCAACTATTAATCTGTCACTAAAAACAGATTATTATTGAGCGATTAGATTGAGGGCATCCCCAAAGTCACACTGTGACTTGAGGGATTGCCCTCTTTTTTTGTAAACAATTCTGCCCATAAAATACACTCTCCTACCATATGGGCAGATATTTATTTGAATTAATTAGATTTTTTCTAGCCATGAAACCTGATAAATATTTCATGGGCAGATATCACAACCTGATATATTAGAATTTATAAAAACCGCAATTTGTTCAAATACTATCAAAGTATTAATTTTTTTATCCACTTTCTGACTACCGCGAGATCCAACACATTCGTTTGTGTTTCAAATGTTAGAATCACTTCTTTTCCGGGCATTATTCCATTTAGCATATATGCATTTATTTTTCGAACAAACTCACTTGCATAATATGGATCATCCATTCGTCCAACATGCTCCCAATATGTTACTTTTCCTGTATGTACGTTCAATACCGTAAAATCCGGATAATATGTTTTTATTTTTCCATCCACTGCAACCTTTAATGGTTGTTCATATCTATACAAAACATCACTCCGATACCGATATAGAGTATTTGCAATAATCAGCTCTGATTTCGACCGAACCAACTCCCCCTGTTCTGTTTCATATCGCAGATTTTCTGAGTACATTTGATTTATTTCATATTTTTCTTCTTTCCACTGTCGTACCTTCTCTTTTATACTCGTTTCCAAAGGAACAACAAGGCGCTTTCTTTCAAGACTCAATTGATCATATATTTCTTCTATTTTATTTTCCTGATATTTTCTCACAAGACGATTTAATTCATATAAATTTTTCTCTATGATTGGTCTTACTGTAATATAATATTGTTTCTGCGCCAAACATTTTGCCAGATCTATGTCTTTTTTCTTTATATATTTTCTTATCCACTTCTTTGTGTTCTTGCATCCATTCTGCGGTTGCAAATCTTTTCCCTGTTCTTCCTTTTTTTCCTCCTCTTTCATCTCATTTCTCATAAATTGATGAAAATAATATGTAGTCCCTCTTTTATTTTGCCATTTTAAACATCCCTCCGGTGCTTTTTCTAAAAAGGAATCAATCTTAACAAGCATTTTTTCCAAACGAAAGATTTCTTTTTTTACAATTTCTTTAAAATAGTTCATTGTTCCTCCTTTTTTCTGCCCATCAAATAGACTATTTAATTAACGAGTAACCCACCCCCTTTCCTTCGGGAAAATTTCTTCTCATAAAATCACATAATACTTCCATGGGCAGAAAATTTCCTATGTATCGGAAGATTATTCTGACCATAAAATACACTCTTCTACTATATGGGCAGATATTTATTTGAATTATTTGAATATTTTCTGACCATAAAACCCAGCAAACATTTCATGGGCAAATATTTATTTGGATTGATTGAATATTTTCTGACCATAAAGCCTAGCAAACATTTCATGGACAGAATTACGATTTGTTATTTAAGAATTTTTTGACCGCACGCGGAAAACACTCCGCCATGGGAAGAATCACCCGACAAAAGGCATAAAAAGAAACGGGCAATCATTTTAAAATATCTCCCCCGCATAAAGCGAGGGAGATATTAATGCTCAAATATTGATAATCAAATAATAATCCGACCGGAATTACTTGTCAGCAATCGCTGCCTGTGCTGCTGCCAAACGTGCAATCGGAACACGGAATGGTGAGCATGAAACATAGGTGAGTCCTACTTTGTGGCAGAACTCTACGGAAGAAGGATCTCCGCCGTGCTCTCCACAGATACCGAGTTTGATATCAGGACGTGTCTGGCGTCCTTTGTCTGCTGCCATCTGAACAAGCTGTCCTACACCGCTCTGGTCAAGTCTTGCGAACGGATCTGACTCGTAAATCTTGTTCTTATAGTAATCACCGAGGAACTTACCTGCATCATCACGAGAGAAACCGAAGGTCATCTGTGTCAGGTCATTGGTTCCGAAGGAGAAGAATTCTGCTTCTTCTGCAATCTGATCAGCAAGAAGTGCTGCTCTAGGAATCTCAATCATCGTACCGATCTTGTACTCGATGTCGGAATTCTTTTCCGCTTTTACTGCTTCTGCTTCTGCAACTACTACGTCTTTTACAAACTTAAGTTCTTTCTTTTCGCCTACAAGAGGAATCATGATTTCAGGAATAATATCGAAGCCTTTTTCATTCTTCACTTCGATCGCTGCTTCCATCACTGCTCTTGTCTGCATACGGGCGATTTCAGGATATGTCACCGCAAGACGACATCCTCTGTGTCCCATCATCGGGTTGAACTCATGGAGAGAATCACAAACTTCCTGAACTTCCTCTGCTGTCATGAGCATTTCAACTGCAAGGTCATCGATGTCACCTTCGTCTGTCGGAACAAACTCATGAAGTGGCGGATCTAAGAAACGGATGGTAACCGGTTTTCCTTCCATAACTTCATATAACGCTTTGAAATCTCCCTTCTGGAACGGAATGAGTGCATTCAAAGCTTTCTCTCTCTGCTCAAGTGTTCTTGCAAGAATCATCTGGCGGATCTTCGGAATACGATCCGGTTCAAAGAACATATGCTCTGTACGGCAAAGACCGATACCTTCTGCGCCGTATTTGATTGCATTTGCTGCATCTGCAGGTGTATCTGCGTTGGTACGAACTTTAAGTACACGGTACTTGTCCGCCCACTCCATAATACGTCCGAAGTTACCTGTTACACTTGCTTCCACTGTTTTGATATCTCCAAGGTAAATCTTACCTGTAGAACCATCTAATGAAATGTAATCTCCCTCGCGGATCACTTCACCGCCGAGTTCAAACACTTTATCTTCTTCGTTAATCGCGATTTCGCCGCATCCGGATACACAGGCTGTTCCCATACCTCTGGCAACAACGGCTGCATGAGATGTCATACCTCCGCGAACTGTCAGGATACCTTCTGCTGCGTGCATACCTTCAATGTCTTCCGGAGATGTTTCAAGACGAACAAGAATAACTCTTTCGCCCTTCTCTTCGTGAGCCGCTTTTGCTTCCTCTGCCGTAAAGTATACTTTTCCTGCTGCAGCTCCCGGTGAAGCCGGAAGTGCCTGTCCGATTACTTTTCCTGCTTTCAATGCATCCGCATCGAATGTCGGGTGAAGAAGCTGATCGAGAGATTTTGCTTCGATTCTCATCACTGCCTCTTCCGGTGTAATCTTTCCTTCATCTACGAGATCACAAGCGATCTGAAGAGCCGCCTGTGCGGTTCTCTTACCGTTACGGGTCTGGAGGAAGAACAATTTACCGTCTTCAATTGTAAACTCCATATCCTGCATATCACGATAATGCTCTTCAAGTTTCATGGCAATATCCATGAACTGCTGATATGCAGCCGGCATATCTTCCTGAAGTTTTGTGATCGGCTGCGGTGTACGGATACCTGCAACTACGTCTTCACCCTGTGCGTTGATCAGGTACTCACCATAGATTCCCTTTTCACCTGTGGATGGGTTTCTTGTGAAAGCAACACCGGTACCGGATGTCTCACCCATGTTACCGAATACCATGGCCTGTACGTTAACAGCAGTTCCCCAATCACCAGGGATATCGTTCATACGTCTGTAAACGATAGCTCTCTCATTATCCCATGAACGGAATACGGCTTTTACTGCTTCCATAAGCTGAGTCTTAGGATCCTGTGGGAAATCTTCGCCCATTTTATCTTTATAGATTGCTTTGAATTTTGCGATAACTTCTTTCAAATCCTCCGCAGTAAGGTCCATGTCAAATTTCACACCTTTAGCATCCTTGATATCATCAAGAACTCTCTCAAAATGAGACTTCGGTACTTCCATTACTACATCTGAAAACATCTGGATGAAACGACGGTAAGAATCGTATGCAAAACGAGGATTTCCTGTCTTTGCAGCAAAGCCCTCAACTGCAATATCGTTTAATCCGAGGTTGAGAATTGTGTCCATCATACCAGGCATGGAAGCTCTGGCACCGGAACGAACCGATACAAGAAGCGGGCTCTCTGTATCACCAAATTTTTTACCCTGCTTTTTCTCAAGCTCAGCAAGTGCATCAAAAATCTGTTTCTGAATGTCTTCTGAGATGGAACGATTATTTTTGTAATAATCTGTACAGGCTTCTGTTGTCACTGTAAAACCTTGTGGAATCGGAAGTCCAAGCTTTGTCATTTCTGCAAGGTTGGCACCTTTTCCGCCGAGAAGATTACGCATGGAAGCGTCGCCTTCTTCAAATAAATAGACCATTTTAGACATTTACGCGTCCTCCTTGATGTTAGATTAAGTGTAAAAATCCACTCTAATGAATATATTATAACACTTGTCCGTGCAATAAGCACTCTCTTATTCTCGCCAGATTGTACAAAGTTTTACAAAAAAATCTGTGCTTTCTGACGGACTTATACGAAAAACCTATAGTACTTTTTGATAATATGCCAGTTTCTGTCTATCCTCTTTGACAGAATTGACCACATGCATACTTTGATAAGAGAAACCGAGTCTGCAAAGAAGACGGACTGAAGCTGTATTTTCCGGATTCGTAAATGAACCGACCTTTTCAAACCCCAGCTGCTTCTTCCCGTAAGAAAGAAGCGCCCCGCACACTTCCCCCGCATACCCTTTTTGCTGATAATTGCGGCAGATCATAAATCCAAGTTCAGGCTCCTCATAGCCTTCACGCATATCAAAGCCCGCTCGCCCGATAATCTTCCCGTTCTTCTTATCCTCCACAATCCACATTCCGAAATCATAAAATCCGTAGTGACAGCGGATATAGTCCTTTGTATAAGCAATTTCATCCTCTCTGCTCTCATAAAGGTTTTCCATATATTTCGTAATCTGCGGATCGGCATAAATTTCATACAAACGGTCTACATCCTCCGGAGTAATTTCTCGCACGCGGCAGCGCTCCGTATCAAGAATATGGCACGGAATCCCTTTCAACCGGCAAAGAACATGGTCAAGATATGTTTCATCCAGTTCCTCCGCATTTTCAACGGCATAGGGGAAAACGGACATATCACAGGCTTCTTCGTGTGTGCGGGCAATAGATCCGTGCTCAATGTCTCCGGTGGGCACACAATCCGCAAGCGGGTAGCAAAGGACAACATACTCTCCCTTTTTTCTTGCTTCCTGCGCAATATGCATTTCATCCGTAATCAAAAGTTCTTTGTATCGTTTCTGCATTTTTTAATTTTTTCCTTTACGCATGTTTCATTTTATTTTAAACTAATCCTAGAAAAAAGAAAATATCTTTAGGAGGAATCAATCATGGCACAGAATCCAATCGTGACTATTACAATGGAAAACGGAGATGTGATCACAGCAGAACTGTATCCTGAAATTGCACCGGTTTCCGTAAACAATTTTATCAGCCTGATCAAAAAGGGCTACTATGACGGACTTATTTTCCACCGCGTAATCCGCGGCTTTATGATTCAGGGAGGATGCCCGAGCGGAACAGGTACCGGCGGACCGGGATACAACATCAAGGGAGAGTTCACATCAAATGGTTTTGAAAATAATTTGAAACATACGGAAGGCGTTCTTTCCATGGCAAGAGCCATGCATCCGGACTCAGCCGGAAGCCAGTTCTTTATCATGCACAAAACATCACCTCATCTGGACGGCTCTTACGCTGCTTTCGGAAAAGTAACGGAAGGTATGGATGTTGTAGATAAAATCGCAGAGTCTCCGACCGACTATATGGACAGGCCAATGACAACACAGAAAATCAAGTCTATGACCGTTGAGTGCTTTGGCGTGGATTATCCGGAACCGGAAAAAATGTAGTCGTTTACAATCTGTTCACATTTTATTTAACGAATTTTAATTTACATAACATTTTTTATCCATTTCCGACACATATAATAACAGTATAAAATAACAAAGCTTTCAATGAAGTGTTTGAAATTTTTAAAACTTTTTCATAATAAAGGCGAGGTAAAATTTTTACCTCGCCTCCTCCCTTTTATAGGGTTATTTCTTTACTTTTGCCTTGGATGACAATCCTTTTTTCTTAAGCATTTTCTTGTAAGCAGAAAGTTTCTTCTTCGGTACTTTTACGTTCACTTTCTTGTAATTACTGCTTCCCATCTTCTTAAATGCATCTTTTCCGACTTTCTTGTCTGTCAGTTTG
>JAFUOI010000001.1 GCA_017482005.1 Lachnospiraceae bacterium | reverse complement strand
TACTTCCAAAATCTGCCTTTCCGGTACACCGCTGATTAGTGCCCTGTCTACGGTCTGGTTCCACATAGCACGGTGCTGGTTATCCGTACGTATCTGCTCCGCCTTTGGATTGTTCTTGCCTATTTTTTTCATTGGCAGATATACCCCGTTTCGGTCAAAAACCTTTAGCTTTTTCTTATCATCTTTTTCATAGATATTAATCAGATCCGTATAGGAACGTTTCACTTCATCAAGAAAACTGTCGCTCTTAAAACGGCTGTCTTTTGTCGTAAACATATTACGTTCATACACCGCTCCCTTCGGTATTATTTTACAACCGCTCCGTAGCTGGCCGCTTTCATCTAATATCTCTTTTTTGGTACGTACATGCTTTCCGTTTTCGTCATAAAACATATTTCTGGTGGCAATCTTCTCCACAGGTTCTTCAAGGACCTTCCTCTCCGAAAAAATAAGATGGATATGATAATTTGTCTTGCGTTTATTGTGATGCAAAGCTGCAATGCACTCCACACCATAATTCTGTTTGAAATGCTCTGTAAATAGTTTTAAGAGTTTATCCGGTTCATAATCCACAAAACTTTCCGGCAATGCAATAATAAGTTCCCTTGCCTCAATGCACTTTCCTTCTGTTCCGCTTTTCTTAAATTCCTCTTGATTGCATTTTGCCAGTTCCGTCCAAAATCTGCGGTCAGTTGTTTCATAAACTGCATACAAATTTTCCTGTCTGGCTTTGCTCGATATATAGCTAATTCTCCCCTTTAGATTGGTCAGCTTTGACATTTGTATAAATGAATTCCTTACCATAGGCATTACCCTCCTTCCTTAAACGAAATGGTAGCAGGACCGCGATTGTGAGTGGATGCTTAGGCATCCGTTTACGAACATGGTGCCGTATCCGGCACAAAGCCCCCTGCAAGGGCGAAATACACAGAGCATAAAACGAAGTTTTGTGCGATGGGTGTATTTCGCTCTCAATCGCCGAGGGCTTGTAAGATGCCGGACCTGCTTTTCCTCTGACCGTATGATACAGGAGCGTGCCACGCTCCCGTCTAAATCATCAAAGGAAACATTTACCACCGAAAGCTCCGGTGCATTCCCACCTTTTCCAGATATGCCTGCCTTGCCTTTTCTCTCTCTTCTCCGGTCGGTGCAGTCTTGTATTTGGTATATAAATCCCGCTTTACCATAGCATCCATTTTGCTCTCCAGCCCTTTCTTTATCTCCGGCAAATATTCCTCTCTTTCCAGTAAGTGATATTTTAATAATGCGAAGAATAACTCTTCGGAAATCTGTACCTTTTTCAATCTGTCACTCCATTCTTTCTATCAAGACCGCAACAACGCAAGGTCTATAATTTTTGCAACCTTGCAAGGTTCATCTCCGCAAATTCTATATAGTCTGCATTGTTGCGTTCTTCCCTTAAATATGTTTTACCTTATCCAGTTCCCAGTACCATGAGTTATTGATTTTTCTTGCCCGGATACCCAGCTCCTTTTTTGCGTTTTCAAGTGTCCTTTTAGAAATCCCCTGTTCATCCGCAATATCAAAAATCTCTTTACTCTGCACCGCATTCGTAGTCTCTGCCAGTTCCCTGAGCATTTGTTTTGCCTGCTCTAATTTGTTTGCTTTCGGCATAATACCGCCCAGCACTTCATCTGCCGTAATTTCATAATCTCCGAGCCAGTAAAAACCGTTTTCTTTCAGTTCAAAAGCCTTTGGATGTCCGAATTGTGCCAGATTGTTTTTTATCTGCACAACCGCTCTGATACTGGGTTCTCCTTCCACTCTGCCAACCAGCAGCACACTCCTTGCCACTGCAAAGAAATCAATGGAACCCATACCTCTGTAAGCTGCCTTATTGCCGGATGCCTTATTCATATGACCGATAAGAATAATGGCACACTTATACTTCTCCGCTAATGCTCCCAGCTGCTTTGTTACCCCTCTTGCCTCATTCGCCCTATTCATATCCATTCCACCGCCCAAATAGGCTTGTATCGGGTCCAAAATCAGCATTCTTGCTCCGGTCCGGATAATGGCCTCTTCCAGTCTTTCATCCGACATAGAAAGAGACTTATCACTTTCATCAATCACCACTATCTTTTCACAATCAGCCCCTGCATTTTCAAGCCTCGGCTTTACCGTATCCGCAAGACCGTCCTCTGCTGTCTGATAAATAATGTTCATTGGCTGCGTGAGTTTCATATCAGCATCTATCCCCTCTCCCCTAGACAACTTGGCAGCAATATTAAGTATCAAGGTTGTCTTTCCGTCTCCCGGATCACCTTGAACGATTGTCAGTTTTCCATAAGGAATGAACGGATACCAAAGCCACTCTATCTCCTGTGACTGTACTTCTGACATTTTAATCATTTTCAGTTCTGTTTTCTTTTCTTCCATAAAGTCCTCCTTTCCCATTGTCACATAGAAGAACCTCTGTTATACTTATGCTGTGATTACATAGGTAACAGAGGTTTTCCTGTTATCACAAGTCCTAACAGTTGCCGCTGTTAGGGCTTTTTTCTTTTTCAAAATCCAGCAAATCCGCTACCTTTCTTTGTTGGTTTGGATATAAGTGCCCGTAAGTATTTAATGTGATACGAATATCCTTATGCCCTACTCTTTCCTTTATCAGAATAGGCTCCACTCCCTTATTGATTAAATAAGCCACATGGGAGTGTCTCAAATCGTGAACCCGGATTTTCCTTACTCCGGCTTTCTCTATTTGATTTTTCATCTTATGCTGTACCGCTTCCTGCACAATAGGGAAGAGCCTTTCATTCTGCGGCATTCCATAATGACCGTCTATAAAATCCTTAATCTCCTGCTTGAGAAACTCCGGTATCTCTATCTGTCTTACCGACTGCTTTGTCTTTGGCTCGGTTATTACGTCCTGCCTTTCCGTCCGGTAATAGGTTTTGGTAATACTTATTTGATTTCTTCTAAAATCAATGTCGTTTGGTGTGAGTGCCAGCAGCTCTCCTATTCTGCATCCCGTCCAGAAAAGGATTTCAAAAATAAGATAATATCTGCTCCCCGGTTCCATTGTCTGTATAAACTCCTGATATTCATCTACAGTCCAAAAATCCAAACTTCTGTTATCAGAACTTCCCATCCGTTTTACTTTTTTACATGGATTTGTATGCAAATCGTAAATTCGAGATGCATGAGTAAACAGACTGGTCAGCTGATTTTGTATCATTCGCAAATATGCTTCCGAAAAGCCTTTTGTCTGCATTTCATTCTGCCACTGAATAATCTGCCCGGCAGTTATTTCATTCATCTTCTGCTTACCGAAGTACGGAATGATATGCTGCTCCATCATATACCGCTTGTTCTTCATGGTGCGTTCCTTTAATTCATTTTGCTTGTCTTCAAAGTAAACTTCCATAAATTCACTCAGTTTCATATTCATACTTCTTTTGGTATTCAGTTTCTTTTGTCGTTCATATTCAAGAGCCTCACGTTTTGTTGCAAACCCTCTTTTTCTCCGTTTTTTTCTCTCACCCTTGGCATTTGTTTCAAACCATTGGGCCGTCCATTTTTTTGTGTCTTTCTCCCTGTATGACATAATGCCCATCCCTTTCTTAATTCGTTAGTAATTCATAGCCAAACATTTTTGTTGCCCAAAAAGCTCTCGGAATTCGTCCAGGCATCGTCACATAACCTTTGCTATCCAGTTCTTTGTTCAATACCTTAATAAGCTTGTATGCATGGGACTTGGAGCAATTCAATTCTTTTGCCACGTCGTCCGCACTCATCATATACTGATAATTTGACATACATTCGTCCTCCCTTCTTCAATTATAAATTCATTACAATTATTGTATTTCATTTGTGTACGTTTTTCGTAAATTTATCTTAGCATCATATTTTAACCGTGTCAATACTTCGTAAATACATTTTTACGTTTTTCGTAAATCTTTTATTTTACATTTCCTTCTTTTATGTTTTTCGTATATGTGGTATTATGAATATTGTAATTATGATTTTCGTAATTTCTTTGTGTATGAATATAGGAGGTTATGTATGGGAGACGGCAAGAAATTAAAAGAACATATTGATAACAAAGGCACGAATGTGCGTAAGATTGCAAAAGAGACGGGCATTAGTGCCACAACACTTTATACTATTATTCAAAAGGATTCTAATATCAGATTTGACTTTGCCCTTCGTCTGGCAAACGCTTTGGAGATAGATGTGAATGAGATATGCTCCGCAAGTCCTTTCTCCGGAGCTCTGACGGAAGAGGAAATCTATCCTACTCTTCCGAACGGACTAAACGGTGCATTAGACGCAAGCAGAATAAAGACATACTTAAAGTATTCTCTCTATCCGCTGATGCACTTATTCGGGAAGAACAGTATGCCCGATGTGGATAATCTGCTCACTTCCTTTTATCAGCTGGATGATGAGGCCCGGAAAGAGGTTGTGGAAACGATACAATTTAAGCTGCAGTATCATAGAGATGTAGAGCGGGCAGAACAGATAAAACAGATTAAGGGATGGTAAAAAACGGCTCCGGTGAATTTCTTGGTTCACCGGAGTTTTTTTGCACATATATTTCCGGATACGGAAATTCCCTTTGATTGACTTGATTACCCTTCATAAGAAATTTCTACAATGTCAAGCCCAACGCCGCTTGCCGGGGCGCCAGCAGGCTTTATATTGTAGAAATTTCTTATACACTGGAACCTTGTCAATCGGTTTCCTGTGTCCGGATAAAAAGGGGCTATTTTGGTGTGAATTATTCGATTTTTTTTGCAATTTTGGCACCGCTCCCCCTCTTTTTGGCACCGTTTTGGCACCGGTAGAGCTGTTTTTCTCCATTCCGGAACATAAAAAGGCTCCCGAGAAAACTCTCGGAAGCCTTGATTTTACTGTATTTCTACTGATTACTCAATAATTGTAGCAACACGACCAGAACCTACTGTTCTACCACCTTCACGGATAGCGAATGTAAGACCCTGCTCCATAGCGATTGGGTGGATGAGTTCGATTGTCATCTCTACGTTATCGCCAGGCATGCACATTTCTGTACCAGCCGGTAAGTTACAAACACCTGTGATGTCTGTTGTTCTGAAGTAGAACTGTGGTCTGTAGTTGTTGAAGAAAGGAGTATGACGTCCACCTTCATCTTTTGTTAAAACGTAAACCTGAGCTGTAAATTTCTTGTGGCATTTTACTGAACCCGGTTTAGCAAGAACCTGACCTCTTTCGATGTCTGTTCTCTGGATACCACGAAGTAATGCACCGATGTTATCACCAGCCTGAGCTTCGTCAAGAAGTTTACGGAACATTTCGATACCTGTTACAACAGTCTTCTGTGTCTCTTCTTTAACACCAACGATTTCAACTTCGTCAGAAAGGTGAAGAACACCACGCTCTACTCTACCTGTAGCAACTGTACCACGACCTGTGATAGAGAATACGTCCTCGATAGGCATAAGGAATGGCTTATCTGTGTCACGTTCCGGATCCGGAATATGAGCATCAACTGTAGACATAAGTTCCATGATCTTATCGCCCCACTCGCTCATCGGATCTTCAAGAGCTTTAAGAGCAGAACCCTGAACGATTGGGCAATCTGTGAACTCATACTCTTCAAGCTGTTCTGTGATTTCCATTTCAACGAGCTCAAGTAATTCCGGATCATCAACCATATCACATTTGTTCATGAATACGATGATGTAAGGAACACCTACCTGACGGGAAAGTAAGATATGCTCTTTTGTCTGAGCCATAACACCGTCAGTAGCAGCTACTACAAGAATAGCGCCGTCCATCTGAGCAGCACCTGTGATCATGTTTTTAACGTAGTCAGCATGTCCAGGACAGTCAACGTGTGCATAGTGTCTGTTGTCTGTTTCGTACTCAACGTGAGCTGTAGAGATTGTGATACCACGTTCTCTTTCTTCCGGAGCCTTATCGATATTTGCGAAATCTACTGCTGCGTTACCTGCAACTCTTTCAGATAATACTTTTGTGATTGCAGCTGTTAAAGTTGTTTTACCATGGTCAACGTGTCCGATGGTACCAATGTTACAATGTGGCTTACTTCTTTCGAATTTAGCTTT
Organism: Lachnospiraceae bacterium; assembly: GCA_017482005.1. Next base: position 183,694 of record JAFUOI010000001.1, on the reverse strand, counting down.
TGCCATTTCAAAAGTCCTCCTTTAAATTCATATTAATGTTGTTTTGTTTTTTGTTTATTTTTTCTCGGCTATCTTTGATTATAGTAAAGATAGCCGATAATTTCAAGCACTTTTAACCGCGCGTACAAATTATTTTGCCTTTGCAGCTAAAACCTTTTCCTGAACGGATTTCGGTACCGGCTCATACTTCTCGAAGAACATTGAGTAGTTACCACGACCCTGTGTCTTAGAACGAAGGTCTGTTGAATATCCGAACATTTCAGCAAGCGGAACATATCCTCTTACCATCTTTCCTCCGCCGATGTCTTCCATACCTTCGATACGTCCACGACGAGAGTTAATATCACCGATTACATCACCCATGTATTCTTCAGGCATTGTAACCTCAACCTTCATGATCGGCTCAAGAAGTACCGGTGATCCTTTCTTCATAGCTTCCTTGAATGCCATAGATCCGGCAATGTGGAATGCCATTTCGGAAGAGTCAACCTCGTGGTATGATCCGTCGTATACATTTGCATGTACACCGAGTACCGGGAATCCACCGAGGATACCTGCTTTTGCAGCTTCTTCGATACCTTCGCCGACAGCCGGGATGTATTCCTTCGGAATCGCACCACCGACAACAGTAGATTCAAATTTGAATACTTCTTCACCGTTCGGATCCATCGGCTCGAATTTAACTTTACAGTGTCCGTACTGACCACGTCCACCGGACTGCTTAGCATATTTGTATTCCTGATCAACAGGTTTTGTAAATGTTTCTTTGTAAGCAACCTGAGGAGCACCTACGTTTGCTTCTACCTTAAATTCACGAAGCAGACGGTCAACGATAATCTCAAGGTGAAGCTCACCCATACCTGCGATAATTGTCTGGCCTGTTTCCTGATCTGTATGAGCACGGAATGTCGGATCTTCTTCTGCAAGTTTTGCAAGAGATTCACCGAGTTTACCCTGTCCTGCTTTTGTCTTAGGCTCGATAGCGAGCTCGATAACAGGTTCCGGGAACTCCATAGATTCAAGGATAACCGGATGCTGTTCGTCACAGATTGTATCACCTGTTGATGTGAACTTAAATCCAACTGCAGCTGCGATGTCTCCTGAATAAACTTTGTCAAGCTCTGCTCTCTTGTTTGCATGCATCTGAAGAATACGTCCAACACGCTCTTTTTTCTCTTTTGTAGAGTTGTAAACATAGGAACCTGAGTTCATTGTTCCGGAATATACACGGAAGAATGCAAGTTTACCTACGAATGGGTCAGCCATAATCTTGAATGCAAGTGCTGAGAACGGCTCTTCGTCAGAAGAATGTCTCTCGATTTCATTTCCATCCATGTCAACACCCTTGATAGCAGGGATGTCAAGCGGAGACGGCATGAACTCGATAACTGCATCAAGTAACTTCTGTACACCTTTATTTCTGTAAGCTGTACCACAGCAAACAGGAACTGCCTGGCACTCGCAAGTAGCTTTTCTTAAAGCTGCTTTTAAAGCGTCTACAGAAGGTTCTTCTCCCTCTAAATATTCCATCATTAAATCATCGTCTAATTCACAGATTTTTTCAACTAATTCAGAACGATAAAGTTCTGCTTCGTCCGCCATATCTTCCGGAATGTCAACGATAGAAATATCATCACCCTTATCATCGTTGTAGATGTAAGCTTTCATTTCGAAAAGATCGATGATACCTTTGAATTCTTCTTCTTTTCCGATCGGTAACTGAAGACAGATTGCGTTTTTACCTAAACGGTTACGAATCTGATCTACTGCACCGTAGAAGTTTGCACCTAAAATGTCCATCTTGTTGATGAAAGCCATTCTCGGTACGTTGTATGTGTCAGCCTGACGCCATACGTTTTCTGACTGCGGCTCAACACCACCCTTTGCACAGAAGACACCAACGGCGCCGTCAAGTACACGAAGGGAACGCTCAACCTCTACTGTAAAGTCAACGTGTCCAGGAGTATCGATAATGTTGATACGATGCTCTTCTGCTCCCGGTTTTGCTTTGCAGTTTTCCTGCAAAGTCCAGTGACATGTTGTAGCGGCTGACGTAATGGTAATACCTCTTTCCTGCTCCTGTTCCATCCAGTCCATGGTAGCAGTACCTTCATGAGTATCACCAATCTTATAGTTTACTCCAGTATAATAAAGGATACGCTCAGTTGTTGTTGTCTTACCAGCATCAATATGAGCCATAATACCGATATTTCTGGTTCTCTCTAATGGATATTCTCTTCCAGCCAAGGTATTTCCTCCTTTTAGAATCTGTAGTGAGCAAATGCTTTATTAGCTTCTGCCATTTTATGCATATCTTCTTTTCTCTTAACAGCAGCACCTGTATTGTTAGCTGCGTCTAAGATTTCGTTAGCCAGTCTTTCTTCCATTGTCTTTTCGCTTCTCTTACGAGAGAACATTGTTAACCAACGAAGAGCTAAAGCCTGACGTCTGTCCGGACGTACTTCGATCGGCACCTGATATGTTGCACCACCGATACGTCTCGCTTTAACTTCGAGTGAAGGCATGATGTTGTTCATAGCCTCTTCGAATGTCTCGAGAGCCGGTTTACCGGATTTCTCTTCTACTCTGGCAAATGCACCGTAAACAATTTTCTGTGCTACACCTTTCTTACCATCTAACATGATGTTGTTGATAAGCTTTGTAACCACTTTGTTGTTGTACATAGGATCTGCCAATACATCTCTTTTCTGAATATGTCCTTTACGTGGCACGGTTCTTCCCTCCTTAATTATTGTTGATATTGCAATTTGCATACAAATTGCAATTCGCGCAGATTCGCCAAATGCTGCTTCGCATCGCTTGGCTCATGCTGTGCGCGCAAATTAAATCATCGGTACTCACATGTCTGACTAATGTGTGCGTGCGGTATTGCTTTATCCGCAAAAAATGCGTGAAATTGGAATCCCAACACTGAATTAGTTCTAAATTGTGGTACTACAAGCAAGTATTATTTTCCTGCTTTTGGTCTCTTAGCTCCGTATTTAGAGCGAGCCTGTTTTCTGTTAGCAACTCCCGCTGTATCAAGTGTACCACGGATTACGTGATATCTTGTACCTGGTAAGTCTTTTACTCTACCACCACGGATAAGCACTACGCTATGCTCCTGTAAGTTGTGACCTTCACCCGGAATGTAAGAAGTAACTTCGATTCCGTTAGAAAGACGAACTCTGGCGATTTTTCTAAGAGCTGAGTTAGGTTTTTTAGGAGTAGCTGTCTTAACAGCTGTACATACACCACGTTTCTGTGGAGAAGAAATATCAGTTGCTTTCTTGTGAAGGGAGTTATATCCTTTCTGAAGAGCAGGTGCTGTAGATTTCTTTACAGTTGTCTGACGACCTTTTCTAACTAACTGGTTAAATGTTGGCATTCTTTTTCACCTCATTTCGTTGTAATTTGTTTTTTGTTTATGCACACAAAAAGAAATATGCATTTTCGTGCACACTAACTTAGTATAGGTTTTCTCTACTTCCTTGTCAAGCTATTTTTATAAAAAAGAAGGCAAAAAAAGAAGGCATCTTACAGGATGCCTTCTTTCTATGAACTTTATTCTGTTACAGTCGTTTCTTCCTCTACTGTTTCGTCGATTTCGATAACCTCTTCCACTTCATCAAAAGCTTCAACTAAAGCAACTGCCTCTTCCGCTTCATCTGCAACCGGATTTACCATGAGACGATCATCTGTATTAAGATTTACACTTCTGTATCTCTTCATTCCTGTTCCTGCCGGAATCAGTTTACCGATAATAACGTTCTCTTTTAATCCGATAAGCGGATCGACTTTTCCTTTGATTGCTGCTTCCGTAAGAACTTTTGTTGTCTCCTGGAAGGAAGCTGCTGAAAGGAAGGAATTTGTTGCAAGAGCTGCCTTTGTAATACCAAGCATCACCTGGCTTCCTTCTGCAGGTTTCTTTCCTGCAGCAATCAGCTCTTCATTCATATCCTCATACTCAAGAACATCTACAAGTGTTCCCGGAAGGAAACTTGAATCACCGTTTTCTTCAATACGGATCTTCTTAAGCATCTGACGAACAATCACTTCGATATGCTTATCAGCAATATCTACACCCTGCAGACGATATACACGCTGTACTTCGCGGATCATGTAATCCTGTACTGCACGGATTCCTTTAATCTTTAACAGATCGTGAGGGTTTACACTACCTTCTGTCAGCTCATCACCTGCTTCAAGCGTCACACCGTCCATAATCTTGATACGTGAACCATATGGAATGAGGTATGCTTTGCTTTCGCCCGTCTCATTATTTGTAATCACAATTTCACGTTTCTTCTTCGTATCTTTAATTGTAGCAACTCCGCCGAACTCTGCAATAATTGCAAGTCCCTTCGGCTTTCTTGCTTCGAAAAGCTCTTCGACACGAGGAAGACCCTGCGTGATATCATCACCGGCCACACCACCGGTATGGAATGTTCTCATTGTAAGCTGTGTACCCGGTTCACCGATAGACTGTGCTGCAATAATACCGACTGCTTCACCGACCTGTACCGGTTCGCCTGTCGCCATATTTGCTCCGTAGCATTTTGCACAGATTCCATTATGACAACGACAGCCGAGAATCGTACGGATCTTCACTGCCTCGATTGGCTCACCCTTTTCATCAACACCCACACTCATAATCTTGTTTGCACGACTCGGTGTGATCATATGGTTTTTCTTTACAATGACGTTTCCGTCTTTATCTTTGATTTCTTCGCAAGCGTAACGACCTGTGATACGGTCTTTAAGACCTTCGATTGTCTCCTTACCATCCATGAATGCTTTTACATACATTCCCGGAATCTCCGGACGGTTTTCGCTACAGTCAATCTCACGAATGATGAGTTCCTGTGAAACGTCAACCATACGTCTTGTCAAGTAACCGGAGTCGGCAGTACGAAGCGCCGTATCAGAAAGACCTTTACGCGCACCATGGGCTGACATAAAATACTCAAGCACGTCAAGACCTTCACGGAAATTCGACTTAATCGGAAGTTCGATGGTACGACCGGTTGTATCTGCCATAAGTCCACGCATACCTGCCAGCTGCTTAATCTGCTGGTTAGAACCACGGGCTCCGGAGTCCGCCATCATAAAGATATTGTTATACTGATCAAGACCCTTCAGAAGTACATCTGTAAGCTCTTTATCTGTCTCATTCCATGTTTCAACAACTGCTCTGTATCTCTCTTCTTCTGTAATAAGACCACGGTTGTAATTTCTTGCAATCTTATCAACCGTCTTCTGAGCCTCGTCGAGCATTTCCTGCTTCTTGGAAGGCACAGTCATATCAGAAATGGATACGGTCATGGCAGCTCTTGTGGAATACTTGTATCCCATTGCCTTGATATCATCAAGCACTTCTGCCGTCGTTGTTGCACCATGTGTATTGATTACTTTTTCAAGAATCTGTTTTAAGCCTTTTTTACCTACATGGAAGTCCACTTCCAAAGCAAGAGCCTCTTCCGGTTTCTCACGATCAACATAACCGAGATCCTGAGGAATAATCTCATTGAAGATAAATCTTCCCAATGTAGACTCTACGATTCCTTCAATCACAGTACCGTCCGTCATCTGCTTGCTCATACGAACTTTAATGCGGCTGTGAAGTGTGATTACCTTATTTTCGTAAGCAAGAATCGCTTCATTGACATTCTTAAAGCATTTTCCTTCGCCCTCTGCACCCGGTCTCTCCTGTGTAAGATAGTAAATACCGAGAACCATATCCTGAGATGGTACCGCTACCGGACCACCGTCAGACGGTTTCAGAAGGTTGTTCGGTGATAACAGCAGGAAACGGCATTCTGCCTGTGCTTCCACGGAAAGCGGAAGATGTACCGCCATCTGGTCACCGTCAAAGTCGGCATTGTAAGCTGTACATACAAGCGGATGAAGCTTAATTGCCTTACCTTCTACAAGAATCGGTTCAAACGCCTGAATACCCAATCTGTGAAGTGTAGGAGCACGGTTCAGCATTACCGGATGTTCTTTAATCACTTCTTCAAGAACGTCCCAAACCTGTGTATCTAATTTTTCTACTAATTTCTTAGCATTTTTAATATTCTGTGAGATGCCTCTGGATACAAGCTCTTTCATAACAAAAGGTTTGAACAACTCAATTGCCATCTCTTTTGGAAGACCACACTGATAAATCTTAAGTTCCGGTCCTACGACGATAACAGAACGTCCGGAATAGTCAACACGTTTTCCGAGCAGGTTCTGACGGAAACGTCCGCCCTTACCTTTTAACATATCGGAAAGCGATTTCAGTGCTCTGTTACCAGGGCCTGTTACCGGACGGCCTCTACGACCGTTATCGATAAGCGCATCTACTGCTTCCTGAAGCATTCTCTTTTCGTTGCGGACAATGATATCCGGAGCCCCAAGCTCAAGCAGTCTCTTTAAACGGTTATTTCTGTTGATAATACGACGGTAAAGGTCATTTAAATCTGATGTTGCGAAACGTCCACCGTCAAGCTGTACCATCGGACGGAGATCCGGAGGAATAACCGGAACTACATCAAGAATCATCCACTCAGGTCTGTTTCCTGATTCACGGAATGCTTCCACAACTTCCAGTCTCTTGATGATACGCGCACGTTTCTGACCGTTTGCCTCTGCAAGCTCTTCTTTTAATTCTACAGAATCTTTTTCAAGATCAATTGCAGAAAGAAGTTCTTTGATGGCTTCAGCACCCATACCTACACGGAATGCATTGTAGCCATAAGTTTCTCTTGCATCCTGATATTCTTTTTCGGACAACACCTGTTTGTACTCAAGACTTGTTTCCCCTGCATCAAGCACAATGTAGGATGCAAAATAGAGAACCTTTTCAAGTACACGCGGAGAAAGGTCAAGCAAAAGACCCATTCTGCTCGGAATTCCCTTGAAATACCAAATGTGGGAAACCGGCGCCGCCAGTTCAATATGTCCCATACGCTCTCTACGGACGCTGGATTTGGTTACTTCAACCTTACAGCGATCGCAGACAACGCCTTTGTATCTGATTTTTTTGTATTTACCACAGTGACATTCCCAGTCCTTGCTCGGTCCGAAAATCTTTTCACAGAACAGACCGTCTCTTTCCGGCTTTAAGGTTCTGTAGTTGATCGTCTCAGGTTTTAACACTTCGCCTCTGGACCATTCTCTGATCTTTTCAGGTGATGCTAAACCGATTTTGATCGCGTCAAATGTCACCGGTTCATATGCTTCATTCTTCATTTCTGACATTTATGGCACTCCTTCCAACTTACGTTTGTAGACTCCTTATTCGTCATACGAATCCTCATAAGAGGCAGATTCCAATGCAAAATCCTCAGAAAAATCCGATTCATCTACACTGACAAGCTCCTGGCTCTCTTCATCAAATTCCTGTTTCTGATATCCCATACTTGCTAAAGATTCTTCTTCGCTGTAATTATAGTTGTTCTTTCCGTCTTCTAAATCGTAACGGATGGTAGATTCACTATAATCCACAGTTTCTCTCATATCGATCTCTTCATGATTCTCATCAAGAACCTTCACATCAAGACCGAGAGACTGTAACTCTTTGAGAAGTACCTTGAAGGATTCCGGAATTCCCGGTTCAGGAATGTTCTCACCCTTGATAATTGCTTCGTATGTCTTAACACGTCCGATAACATCATCGGATTTTACAGTTAAGATTTCCTGCAATGTGTAGGATGCACCATATGCCTCAAGCGCCCAAACTTCCATCTCTCCGAAACGCTGTCCACCGAACTGCGCTTTACCACCGAGCGGCTGCTGTGTAACGAGGGAGTAAGGACCTGTAGAACGCGCATGGATCTTATCGTCTACAAGGTGATGCAGTTTCAGGTAATGCATGTGTCCGATTGTTACCGGCGAATCGAAGAATTCACCTGTACGTCCGTCACGAAGTCTTACCTTACCGTTTCTTGAAATCGGAACACCTTTCCAAAGCTCTCTGTGTGCTCTGTTTTCATATAAATAATCCATTACTTCAGGAAGAAGCTCTTCTTTGTGTTTTTTCTCAAACTCTTCCCATTCAAGATTTACGTAATCATCTGCAAGCTCAAGTGTATCCATGATATCACTTTCCTTTGCACCGTCAAATACCGGCGTTGCAACATTAAAGCCAAGAGCTTTTGCCGCAAGGGAAAGATGGATTTCAAGCACCTGTCCGATATTCATACGGGAAGGTACACCGAGCGGATTTAATACGATATCCAGCGGACGACCATTCGGAAGATATGGCATATCTTCTACCGGAAGCACTCTGGAAACAACACCCTTGTTACCATGACGACCGGCCATCTTATCACCGACAGAAATCTTTCTCTTCTGTGCGATGTAAATGCGAACTGCCTGATTTACACCCGGAGAAAGTTCATCACCGTTCTCTCTTGTGAATACTTTTGCATCCACAACGATACCGTACTCTCCATGAGGTACTTTAAGGGAAGTATCACGCACTTCTCTTGCTTTCTCACCGAAGATTGCGCGAAGAAGTCTTTCTTCCGCTGTCAGCTCTGTCTCTCCCTTCGGAGTTACTTTTCCGACAAGAATGTCTCCTGCACGTACCTCCGCACCGATACGGATAATTCCGCGCTCATCTAAATCTTTAAGTGCGTCTTCACCGACACCCGGTACATCTTTCGTAATCTCTTCCGGTCCGAGTTTTGTATCACGTGCTTCTGCTTCGTATTCTTCAATATGGATGGATGTGTAAACATCTTCCTGTACTAATCTTTCACTTAATAAAACAGCATCCTCGTAGTTATAACCTTCCCATGTCATAAATCCGATAAGAGGGTTTTTACCCAGTGCAAGTTCACCGCCCTCTGTAGAAGGACCGTCTGCGATTACTTCACCGGCTTCCACATGGTCACCTTTGAACACAATCGGTTTCTGGTTGTAACAGTTGGACTGGTTACTTCTTGCAAACTTTGTCAGATGGTAATCTTCTTTCTCACCATCATCATATGTCATCTTAATCAGCTCAGAAGATACATACGTAACTGTACCTGATTTCTTCGCAACCACACAGACACCTGAATCAACTGCCGTTTTCGGTTCCATACCTGTACCTACTGCCGGTGCCTCTGTAAAGAGAAGCGGAACTGCCTGACGCTGCATGTTGGATCCCATGAGCGCACGGTTGGCATCGTCATTCTGAAGGAACGGAATAAGCGCTGTAGCAACAGAGAAAATCATTTTCGGAGACACGTCCATGTAATCGAACATGGTACGCGGATACTCCTGTGTTTCCTCTTTGTAACGACCGGATACGGAACTTCTCTTGAAATGTCCTTCCGCATCAAGCGGTTCACTGGCCTGTGCCACATGGTAATTGTCTTCCTCATCCGCTGTCATATATATAACTTCATCCGTTACCCTTGGGTTTTCCGGATCTGTTTTATCAATTTTACGATATGGTGCCTCTACAAAACCATACTCATTGATTCTTGCATAAGATGCGAGAGAGTTGATAAGACCGATATTCGGACCTTCCGGTGTCTCAATAGGACACATTCTTCCGTAGTGTGAATAGTGAACATCTCGAACCTCGAAACCGGCACGATCTCTGGAAAGACCACCAGGACCAAGTGCGGATAAACGTCTCTTATGCGTAAGCTCACCAAGCGGATTGTTCTGATCCATAAACTGTGAAAGCTGTGAAGAACCAAAGAACTCTTTCACTGCTGCCTGCACCGGTTTGATATTGATCAGTGCCTGCGGTGTTACTTCTTCCGAATCATGTGTTGTCATTCTTTCACGGACAACTCTTTCAAGTCTTGTAAGACCTACTCTGTACTGGTTCTGGAGAAGTTCTCCGACCGCACGGATACGTCTGTTTCCGAGGTGGTCGATATCATCATCATTACCGAATCCATACTCAAGGTGAATGTTGTAGTTGATGGATGCGATAATATCTTCTTTTGTAATATGTTTCGGAACAAGTTCTGAAACATTCTGCGCAATTGCTTCTGCAAGTTCTTCCGGTTTCTCTGAATAATCCTGCAAAATCTGCTGGAGAACCGGGAAGTATACAAGCTCTGTCACACCCAATTCCCTAGGGTCACAATCCACGAAGCTTGTCAGGTCTACCATCATATTGGAAAGAATCTTAACTTCTCTTTCCTCAGCCGCAACCCATACAAACGGTACTGCTGCATTCTGGATTTCATCTGCAAGCTGCGCAGTTACAACATCACCTGCACTTGCAATCACTTCCCCTGTAAACGGATTCATAACATCCTGAGAAAGCGTTGCATGTCTGATACGGTTTCTGAATGCAAGCTTCTTGTTGAATTTATAACGTCCTACTTTTGCAAGGTCATATCTTCTCGGATCAAAGAACATAGCAGTGATCAGACTCTCTGCACTTTCCACGCTGAGAGGCTCACCCGGACGGATTTTTTTGTATAACTCTAACAGACCCTCTTCATAGCTTCCTTCCGGATTTTTCTCCGTGATGGACGGGTCTTTCGCAAAGCTGGCAAGAATCTTAGGCTCCTCGCCGAACAAATCTAAAATTTCTTTGTTAGTTCCGATTCCGAGCGCACGAAGTAAAACCGTAATCGGAACCTTTCTTGTTCTATCGACACGAACACTGAAAACGTCATTGGAATCTGTTTCATACTCTAACCATGCACCACGGTTCGGGATTACGGTACAAGAATACAACTCTTTACCGATCTTATCATGACCGATGGCATAGTAAATACCAGGAGAACGCACAAGCTGACTGACGATAACTCGCTCAGCTCCGTTAATCACGAATGTACCTGTCTCTGTCATAAGAGGCAGATCTCCCATAAAAATGGTATGCTCCGTAATTTCTTCCTTCTCCTTATTGTAAAGGCGAACTTTCACCTTTAAAGGCGCTGCATATGTTGCATCTCTTTCTTTGCACTTTTCAATAGAATACTTAACCTCATCTTCGCAGAGTTCGAAATCTACGAATTCAAGACTTAAGTGTCCACTGTAGTCAGCAATCGGTGAGATATCCGCAAATACTTCCTTGAGACCTTCTTTCAGAAACCACTGATAGGAATCCTTCTGAACCTCAATCAGATTTGGCATATCCAAAACTTCTTTTTGCCGCGAGTAACTCATACGTAAATGCTTGCCGGAGGCAATCGGACGTATTCTGTTCTTTTCCATTGACATTCACCTCGTTCATATTTTTTGACCAATTTTATGCAAAAAGGGCATAAAAATAGCATAACGCACCACAATAGTGCATTGTCTATTGTACTACAAGTCCTTTTTCACGTCAATAAAAAATTTGGGAAATTTTTTCAGAGATAAAAAACCGGGTGATAACACTTTATCACCCGGTAACTTACGCTCTTATTATTTAAGAGTAACTTTAGCGCCTTCAGCTTCAAGTTTAGCTTTGATATCATCAGCTTCTTCTTTAGAAGCGCCTTCTTTGATAACTTTTGGAGCTCCGTCAACTACATCTTTAGCTTCTTTTAAGCCAAGTCCTGTAGCTTCACGAACAACTTTGATAACTTTAACTTTGTTTGGTCCAACTTCTGTTAATTCTACGTCGAACTCTGTCTTCTCTTCTTCAGCTGCTCCAGCTGCACCGCCTGCTGCTGCAACTACAACGCCTGCTGCTGCAGATACGCCGAATTCTTCTTCACAAGCTTTTACTAAATCGTTTAATTCTAAAACTGTTAACTCTTTGATAGCATCAATAAGTTCTGCTGTTGTTAATTTTGCCATTTTATTTTCCTCCATTTAAAAATTTGTTATTTCATTGATCTTTTATTATTCTGCTGATTCTTCAGCCGGAGCTTCTGCTGCTTCTTCAACTGCAGGAGCTTCTTCTGTTGCAGGAGCTTCTGCCACTGCTTCTTCTGCTGCAGGAGCTTCTTCTGCTACTGCTTCACCTGCGCCACCTTTTTCAGCAAGCTGTTTCATGACGCGAGCAAAGTTTGCGATAGGTGACTGCATGCTTCCAAGTAATTTGGAAAGTAACTCTTCTCTGCTTGGAATGTCTGCAATGCTTGCGATGCCTGCTGCATCATAAGCAACACCTTCAACGACACCACCTTTGATCTCGAGTGCTTTTGCTTCTTTTGCAAATTTACCCATTACACGGGCAGGTGCTGTTGCATCTGTAGATGAGATTGCCACAGCGCTTGGTCCTTCAAGATACGGAGCAAGTGCTTCGAAGTCTGTTCCCTTGAATGCAAAGTTCATCATTGTGTTTTTGTAAACTTTGTAAACAACACCATTTTCACGGCAAAGCTTACGAAGTCTTGTATCCTGCTCTACTGTAAGCCCACGGTAGTCAACAAGCACAACTGACTGAGCATCTTTGATGTAACCGGAAATCTCTTCCACGATTGGTTGTTTTAATTCAACTTTAGCCATTTCATTACCTCCTTATAGATTTTAGTGCCGATAGGAGTATAGCTTTTATAAAAAAAGCCCCCCGAAAACGGGAGGCATAAGAATACACTAACTCATCTCTCCTCGGTAGGCGATACACTTACGCTTTAAAAGCACCTACTGTCTTCGGCATTGGTTTTACAACCTTGTATAGATTATCACATGACATTTCGTATGTCAACGTTTTTTTGCAATTATTTAAAGCCAGCTCCAAGCAGTCTACCACGACATAAATCCCTCGGAATCCAGAGTTATGTTAGGCGACAAACTCTGTAAATAATCAAGAACCCTCTGTTTCTCCCCATCATACAACATGGCAGTAGAACAATCCCGTTGTATGGCCGGTAAAATCTGCACCGCCTTTACTCCATCAACACCGGCTGTCACTTTTAAGAGTGCAGTGTCAACCGTCTTTGAATTAAACCAGTAATTACCGAGACTGTAGATTACCGGAACACCATTTACGCTGTCAAGCCCCTGCAGGCAGTGCGGGTGTGCCCCCACAATCAGATCTGCTCCTGCCCCGCTGATCAGCTGCGCCTGATAAGGTTGCGCCCAATCAAGTTCATCCGTATTTTCTGTTCCCCAATGAATGTAAACAATCAAAACATCACAATTCTTTTTTGTTTCCCCGACAACTTCAAGAAAATGATTCAGTTCACTTTCTGTAAAGCAGCGGAGTACTCCCGGACTGTTTTCCGTTGCCCCCTTTGTATCGGGCGTATCCAAACGCTCGATCTGCGTTGCTGCAACAATCGCAATCTTCACTCCGTTTATTTCAAAATACGACGCCTCAGACGCCTCTTTTAAATCACGTCCTGCGCCGACATATTTTACACCTGCACCTTCAAGAATATCCAGCGTATCCAAAAGTGCAATTTCACCGTGATCATACGCGTGATTGTTGGCAAGCGAGACAATATCAACTCCCATCTCATGAAGCAATTTTACATTTTCCGGCTTACTCCGAAAAGTAAACGCTTTTTCCGGAATCGGTGTTCCGCGATTTGAATAAGGAAACTCATTATTCACCATACATATATCAGCCTGACGCATCTCCGATAACAGCGCCGCATCAATACAGGACTCTATCGATCCGCCCCGCATGGCAAGAGAACCCATATTGGCAAAAGGATCATGAAAACAGATATCTCCACCAAAGGTCAGCGTTACACTGCCCGTTTCTTCCTGTTTTGGCAGTTGCTCCGTTACATCGCTATCCTCCTGCCGTAAACCATCCGATTCGCCCACTTCTTCTGAACCATCTGCCATCTGCACATCCTCCGGCACTTCCGGCTCTTTTTGCAACTCTTGCTGCACAACACTCCCGTCATCTGTTTCTATCACGGAAACAGCATACGAATTTTCTGTTCTGTCTTTTTTTATATACTCCGAATAAAAAAACAGACCGATTGTCCCTATCAGCACTGTCAACGAAAACGCAACAATGAAATATAAAATTTTTTTCTTAAAAGTTTTCTTCATATATGTTCTCTGCCATTCCTTTTTCAGACTGCACATCTCTAACAAAGTATACAAAAAAAATGGGTAATTGACAATGTCAATCACCCATTTGATTCATTCATATTAAAGCTTAACTGTGTTAACCTTCACACCAGGACCCATTGTAGGAGCAAGTGTTACGCTTCTTAAGTACTGTCCTTTTAATGTACTTGGTTTCGCTTTCAGGATTGCTTCCATAAGAGCATTGAAGTTCTGCTCTAATTTCTCTTCTGAGAAAGAAGCTTTTCCGATCGGCACATGGATAATGTTGTTTTTATCCAATCTGTATTCGATCTTACCTGCTTTGATATCGTTAACCGCTTTTGTAACATCCATTGTTACTGTTCCGGCTTTCGGGTTCGGCATTAAACCTTTTGGTCCTAATACTTTACCGAGACGACCTACAACACCCATCATATCAGGTGTAGCAACCACTACGTCAAAATCAAGCCATCCGTCATTCTGAATCTTCGGAATGAGTTCTTCTCCTCCTACATGATCTGCTCCGGCTGCTTCTGCCTCAGCTAATTTGTCGTTTTTAGCAAACACTAAAACACGAACCGTTCTACCTGTTCCGTTTGGAAGAACAACAGCACCACGGATCTGCTGATCTGCATGACGTCCGTCACATCCTGTACGGATATGAGCTTCGATTGTTTCATCAAATTTTGCAACTGCTGCTTTTTTTGCTAATGCGATAGCTTCAGACGGCTCATACTGAAGTGTGCGGTCGAAAGCTTTTGCAGCTTCGCTGTATTTTTTACCATGTTTCATTTTCGTTTACCTCCTTGGAATCTTATTCTTCTACTGTGATTCCCATACTTCTTGCTGTACCTGCGATCATGCTCATAGCTGCTTCGAGGCTGGCTGCATTTAAGTCTGGCATCTTTGTTTCAGCGATTTTCTGTAAATCAGCTTTTGAAATTGTAGCAACTTTTGTCTTGTTAGGTGTTGCTGAACCGGACTGGATTTTACATGCCTTCTTAAGAAGTACTGCTGCAGGTGGAGTTTTTGTTACGAAACTGAAACTTCTGTCTGCATAAACTGTGATTACTACAGGGATAATCATATCTCCCTGATCAGCTGTTCTTGCGTTGAACTGTTTTGTAAATTCAACGATGTTTACACCATGCTGTCCAAGTGCAGGACCAACTGGTGGTGCTGGTGTAGCTTTACCAGCAGGGATCTGTAACTTAATGTATCCTTCTACTTTCTTTGCCATTTTGGCACCTCCTAATAAATTGTGGTAGTGGCGGACCTAGGCAGTCCTCCCACAGCTCACGAGTTGAACCTTCTTATATTTAAGTAGGAATTCATCCTATGAACTTCGTTAACAAGTTCGTCTTACGACATTTTTCTTACTTCCGCAAAACTGATTTCGACCGGAGTCTCACGACCGAACAGCTCTACGTTAATTGTTGCAGTCTGTTTGCTGAAATCCATTCTCTGAACAACGCCGACCGTATCTTTCCATACGCCTGCAACAACGGCAATCATATCGCCTTCTTCAAAATCAACGGAAACATTTTCTGTCTTAATTCCAAGCGGCTTCATCTCTGCTTCCGTAAGCGGTACCGGTTTGCTCCCCGGTCCGACAAATCCTGTGACACCTCTTGTGTTACGAACAACATACCAGGTATCATCGTTCATCACCATATTGATCAGCACATATCCCGGGAACATTTTCTTCTGAACTGTTTTCTTAGCCCCGTTCTTTACTTCAACAACGTCCTGCATCGGAACTCTCACTTCGAGAATCTCCTCTTCCAGGTGACGATTGTCAATAGTCTTTTCAATATTGGCTTTGACTTTATTTTCATAACCTGAATAGGTATGGACTACATACCAGTTTGCTTCTGCCATATTGCCACCCTCGCTTTACATTGTTATAAAGTTGATTGCATATTGAATAACCGTATCAAGTAATGCAATAATCAGTCCTAAGATCACGGAGATGATAGTAACCGCTACTGTCTGTTTGCCGAGTGTAGTTTTGTTAGGCCATACAATTTTCTTAAATTCTGCCTTCAGGCCTTCTACAAAGCCCTTCTTTTCTGTACTACTTTCTCCCATAACTTTTACTCCTATCTATAAAACGGATTATTTTGTTTCTTTGTGTAAAGTATGAGTCTTACAGAATCTGCAATATTTCTTTGTTTCCATTCTGTCCGGATGTGTCTTTTTATCCTTTGTCATATTGTAGTTACGATTCTTACATTCTGTACATGCTAATGTAATTTTTGTACGCATATCTATTTCCTCCATTCACCGCTTTTTTGAGCATAAAAAAAAGACCTAATGTCATCTCGCTAATCAAATATATCACAGGAAATGCGCTCCGTCAAGGGATTTTTACAAGCATTTTTTACAATATATTTTTATTCCTTCCTATAATAAGAAAGGACAAAGACAGACTCCCCTGTCATTTAGTTAGAGTCAAAAGTATTATGTCAAGGGACAAATCTTGGGATTTGTCCCTTCTTTTTTGTTCGAAATATGATTTATTTAGTTAGCCTGGTGAAGATTGGAGAAAACAGAGCGAAACAATACACTGTTAACATGATTATGGCTATCTGTATTTGCAGGAATTTTCTTGTTTGTACGGTCAGGATTGCATTTTGATGGCAGAAGACCGTAAGATATCGATTCGATTACGAGCATTTTGGAAAATTTGATTGCTTTGTCCGTAATAATGAAAAGCTGTTACGGTTTTTATCTGGAAGTTGGGTTTTTGGACCGTAGATTATTCTATATTTTACGGTTGCAATGGTTATATTCTTGAAAGGAACCGTAAAGAAAATAGAAATTTACGGTTTAATTTTAAGAGATAACATTTTCAACTGCTAATCATAAGAATTATTACGGTCGAATTAGCAAAGAGTATGTATGCGACCGTAAAGTGTACAACATACAACAGGAGAGCAAAAATTTCTTTCAGTTTATTGAAGTATACTTTGATTTGGAATAACAAAAACCCGTTCATTTAAAGAAAATTTAAAGAAAATGAACGGGTTTTGCATATAGAATCTTAACTAAATGACATTGGACAGACTCCCCTGCCTTTGTCCTTTCTATAAAATTATAATAACATATTTTTAAGAGCTGCCGTCTACGACTCTCTACGGTTCTTTCTCAACAACCACGCACAAACTGCCGCAAGTATAAGCGAAACAATCGCGCCGGCCGCAATCGGTACTATAGGCATTGAATCACCTGTTTTTACAAGCTTAGGCGGATCGCCTGACTTATCCGCAGAACTTGTTGTCGGCGGTTCACCCGGTTCTCCCGGATTACCGGAGCCATCCGGTTCGTCCGGATCTTCGGAATCCTCCGGCTCATCCGGATCATCAGAATCTTTCGGCTCATCCGACTCCTGTCTGTTATAAATTGTCACTTTTGCATCTGAAGTTCCGCTACCCGACATCTCGCAATCCTTCACATCTCCCACATAGGAAAGTGATATCATCGCATCCCCGTCTACCTTCACAGCCACCGTCGCTTTTGTCTCATATCCCTTCACATGCTTTGTCTCTGTCAACGCATAACTGCCTTCCGGTATATTGACCGCTTTGTATACTTTCAGCGTTTCATCATAGCTGAGAGCTATCTTTGTTCCATCCTGTTTTACAAGGGCAAACTGTGTTTCGGAAAGCATATCATCTGTTGTAACATCCTTACCGTCCGCATTCATATACTTTTTGGTCACTTTAAGCTGGTTGGCACCCTTTTTGCGCTTATTTTTCAGAGTAACAACAACGCCTTTTGATTCTTCAGAACTCGAAGCGTCTTCCAGATACTCCGTCGATACCATCATCGGCCACACTGCATTATCATAATATGCTGCAACATCTTTTATCTTTCCGGTCGCGTCTACTTCAAAATACACATACCAACCTGCATATGGTGTTTCGTAGATCTCATTAGAATCTTCCGTAACCGCATATTTTCCCTGCGGAAGATTTTTCACCACATATTTCCCATCTGTTCCGACCGCAAAGCCATAACCCGATGGTTCTACCGTATTACCCGAAATCGTATTATCAGACACACCGATAGGGCTGCTGTTACCGGGTACAAACAGCGGATCTTTCACCTTCCACAAACGGAACGTTGCAGTGTCATCCACCTCATTCTCTTTCCAATCATAGAACGTTTTGTCTATCGTGAAGACATTGCCCTTGTAGTTGGAAACAGTCACCGTCTGCTCCGCATCATTACCGGTCGCCTGGGTCAAGTCCACATAAGGATCTGCCGATGCATCAAAGGAAACATTCCAATCGTCATCAACCGTAAATGTAACCGGCTGCTCAAGCGGCTTATAATTCTCGCCCGCAACTTCTTTGATTTCATAATTGCCCGCAGGAATATCTTTTATCTCATAAATTCCGGCTGTAATATCACTTGCATCCACCGCATCTACTTTCACACGGCTACTTCCTTCAATGCGATACAACTCAAACTGTGCCAACGCACTCTCCGGCAAACCGGAAACATCCGCCACAAGAGTATCGGTATAATCGTAATACTTCTTATTTATAACAATTTTGTTCGCTTTATGTACGTTATTAAAGTCTAATACATACGTATAAGCATCTGTTTTGGTCGCTCCGGTAAGACCGGTAATCACACCGCCCGTCGAAACCGTAAAAATGATATCTCCCACTGTCTTAAAATAGGTATTCTTCTCTTCCGTCAGGGTATATGTTCCCGGTGTCAGATCGATAATCCGGTAGCTTCCTTTTTTCACATCTACCTCTATCACTTTTGAACTGACATTCTGCTCATTCGCTGCTCCCTTATTCTTATACAGAGAGAATTTTGCATACTCCCTAACATCAGAATACGACATCGGAGCACCGTCTTTTTCATAACTTTTACGGATCATAATACTTGCCGAAAGAGCTCTGTTCACAAGACTACCACCTGTAACAAGTGCGGCCGCACCACCCGCATAGGCACCGTCAGTTCCAAGATACGTAGCACGGATCTTTCCGTCTTCCGATACAACAAGCTTGATATTACCGGCCTTTTCGAATCCATCCGGCGTATATGTCTCTTCTATCTCGTATGTTCCCGGGAGAAGATTTTCTACTGTATACAAATTGGTTCCGCTATCATAGTTCACAGGACAGTAATCTATTCCTGCCTTCTTTACCGTAAACTGTGCCTTATTGGCAATTGAAGACGCCAGAATTTCTCCGCCTTCCGCATCCCTGTATGTTTTGGTCAGAACAAAGCGGTTTGGCATTCTCTTGTTTTCAACATCCACTGACACTTCATGTGCATCCGGCGAAGTCAGTCCTGTTATTTTGTAATCCGCACTGACTACAAACGGCTTGATCGCTCCTGTCCATCCCGCCGGAGGTTCAAATCCCGTCGGCACTTCTTCACGAATCCGGTAATTTCCCGGCTCCAGTTTTCCGTATGTATAGGTTACGGCACTTCGAAGCATCGTTCCGACTCTTGTTCCGTCCGCTTTTTCAATATAGAACACGGCCCAATCCGGAAGTGAATTTAGCGCAAGCGGAGTACCGTCTGCAGCAAGATAACTCTTTCTGACTTCAAGCTTATTGGTCATAGGATGATTGGTCACCTTTGCAGATACCGCAGTTGTATTATTACCACCGATCACACAATCCGCAGCCACCGTACCGGTATAAAGCGCATATATTTTTCCGTTGCTTACTTTCAGACGGATATCTTTTGCAGCGGCAAATCCTGTCGGTGCTGCCTCTGTCACCTTATAGGTTCCATCCGGAAGATCCTTGATTTCGTATACTTCCTCTGCAGGCACATAAGTCATCGTTCCGCTGTAAGAAGTCGGGCTGATTCCGGTCACGGCAAAAGACACACTCGCCGGATCCGGAGGTGTTACAATTGCATTTCCGGAATAATCCACAAACGATTTTTCAATCACGAAACGGTTTGACAGTTTTATATTCTTTGCGGTGTATGTATATGTCTTTCCACCCGCTACAGACGATCCCGTAAGCGTAATCGCCGTCTTTGTTCCGTCTGCAGAAACTGTAGATGCATTTACCACCTCATACGTTTCATTCACTTCAAAACAAAGTGCATCTGCACCGGCAAATCCGGCCGGAACCTTGGTCTCTTCCAATTTGTAATATCCCGGATTCAGCCCTGATATCACATACGTTCCCGCGTTCTTAGCCGCATCATTCAGCTTCGCTGCCATTTTTACATAAGAAGTATCCGGTGCACTCTCGCTGTTTTTGCGATACAAAGTAAACTCCGCATACTCTGTAAGATCACCGTAAGCAATCTCTGTTGTACCATCAACCTGATAATATTTTTTGGTCAGTGTCAACTGATTTGTATTCGGAAGGTTCTCTACCTGAATCGTCACACTATCCTTATCCGCATCTGCGTACTCCCAGTCAACAATCGGATTTTCCGATGCGACTCCTGTATAGGATACCTCCTTAACCTGCGCATCAGATACGATAACCTCAATTGTCACCTTTACGCAACCTGCAAACAGCTGATAACCGTCTTTTCCCTTAATCTCTTTGAAGAAGTAATCTCCGGCAGCATTAAGTTCTTCAAGTATACCATTTGCAGGAAGAGTCTTATACAATACAGTTTCACCCGAATCATATGTTCCAGATGTCACACTCTCTACATTTGATTCCGTCGTTGAATAAATAATGGTCGGAAGCTCGTCGGACACTTCCTTTCCGTCCTGGTCCACGTAGCTTTTTATAAACTGAATACGACACGGAGCATTCTCATACTGCTGATTCACAATATTAATGGTCTGCTCCAGCTTTTTGGTCGTACTATACTCAATATGATAATCCTCTGTCACAACAAACTCTACCGGTGCTGCCACAAAGAAAGTATCCGGTGTCTGTGTCTCGGTAATTCGATACGCTCCCGGTTCCAGGTTTTCCAGCGTTGCTACAACTGCATCTTTACTTACCGGATCCAGCTCCAATTCAATCGGAGTTCCGATTACCTCCTCATATACATCCGAAGCATTTTTCTTTTCCAGAACAAATTTCGTACCGGCTTTGTATGTATGAATCGTCACCAAATCTCCGTTCGGCGCCGCCTTTTCAACATCAGTGTACAGTGCCCCGTCCGGATCTTTATACTGCTTACGAATCTCCAGTTTATTTACCGGATTTTTCATTTCATTCTTAAGAGCAACCTCTACTTCTGTTGTTCCGTTTTCTGTAACTTTGCTTCCGAGCGCAACCGCAGAAGAAACCGTAAGCTTTCCGTCTGCACTGACAGTAACCGTAAGCGGTAACACTTCATCCTGATCATAAATATCCGACGCTTTCTCCGTCACTTCATACGTACCAGGTTCCAAATCTTCCGCGAAATAAATCTTTCCTTCGGAAGCATGGTTGCTCATCTTTACTGCTTCCTCCGCAACGGCATTTCCGTCTTTATCATGGGTTTTCCGGATATAGAAGACCGCCTGCGCCTCCTCTTCCACATCTGCAATTACCGCATCTGCATAGTCATAATAAGTTTTATCAATCTCCAGTCTGTTATCCAGCGGCTGAATCTGCTTATTTTCAATTATCATGGATGTATGGGCACTGCTTACAGCCTCGTCTCCCACACGGATGGTTCCGTCCGCAAGAACCGTAAAATGATACACCTTATCAAGCAGCTGATATCCCGCCGGAGCAGTTTTTTCGTATACAGTATACGTATCTGCCGGCAAATTCTGAAGAGAGTACACTTCTCCCTCCTCATTTTTGGTCATCGTGCTGCCGATTCCCAATCCTTCCGCTGTCGCAGCAACCGTCAAATCCTCTGTCGGAACGTCATTTTCACACTGTTCCAGTGTATAGTTTCCTTTGTAAATATGTATCTTGGCTCTCTCAGCCAAATCTTCCAAATCCGTAATCTGATCGCCTTGCGCATCATAATATTGTTTATAAATCTTAATATTATTCTGCGGTGTATTTTCATACACATAGCGAAGCCCCGCCATTGCAATCACGGTATCCGCCGGAAGGTTCGCAATCGCCTCTTCCGAAGGCGCATCCCCGGCCGTCTCATCAATAACCAGAATTTTGTATACTTTCGAAGTTTTTGCATAACCGTCCGGTGCACTTACCTCTGATATTTCATAAATTCTATTCTGCGCAATTCTGCTGCCATCGTCCGATTCAAGGCGGAAATCATCAAAACTGTTGATAACTCCCGTAGCACCTGTCGTAGCATAAAACGTCTTCCCGCTGGCTACCCATGACGACAAACCACTGTTATACTCATACTCTACCGCCTTAAACTTTGCTCCGGCCAATCTCTTAGAAGGAATATTAGCATTTACTTTATCGATATAGAACACTATACTTCCGCTAAGACCTGCATTGGTACCGGCAATCAAACGAGAGGTATCCGATTTATCAAAAGACACCTCCTCCACATACGGCTCCGGTATCACAACCGAATTGACATAGGTATATGTACTGCCCTTCTGTCCGAGCGTATACACCTCATATTTCATGGTCAGCGCTGTTTCATCCGGCACCATAAGAATCAAAGTCTGGCCTTCGATCCGGAATTCATAATGCGAGCCATCCACAAGACCGTCTACATCCTCATCCACAGCAAGCGCTGTTCCTGTTTTTGTATTAATCACCTGCATGGAGTCTGCCACATAGAGAAGTTCTTCCGGAAGCTGATCCTCCACTCTGTAACAATTGTACTCAGCTTTCGATAACTTCAATGCATCCGGATTGATATCAATGGAATAATGAAGCTTTCTTCCGTCCAAAGAATCTGCCACTCCATCAGCCTTATCAATAACCTTCTGCTCCATAGTTGCGGTTGTTTCCGCACTGTCTGTGTACTCCAGATCATTGTCGGCATCCGTACCCTCGAATGTAACTTCATTGCTGTAGGTTGTATCACAATTGTATTTTGCAAAATCCTCTTCATCCAGCACAGTGGTGTAATACACCCTTACTGCGTCTGTGTCCTTAATGGATGTCAAATGATCCGGATAGGTGATTCCCGGCCAATTCTGTATTCTTTCTGCTTTCGAAAGATCAAACTCCATTGTTGTCGTATAATTTCCCGAAGCATCCTTCGGCGTCGATGACGTGGTAATTCCATCTGCATTCAAGCGATAGGTAAAGGAAGACCCATTCTGAATGAAAACCGATCCCTGCCAATCGTCGGAACCCGATTTATATCCGTAAAATCCCATATTTTCCACAACATCCGTCAGCTTCACATTCTTCCAGTTTTTCTTTGTGGAAATACTGTTCCAGTCATTGCTGTTAATTACTACACACCAGGTAACACTATGTTCTTTGGAATTCACAGAAGAAACCGCCTTCTCCACATAGGTCTCATCTGTCTCCACTTCAATGGTTCTTGAAGCAGACACCGTCTCTGTGGCAGGGCCGAGTTTCGCATTGGCATGGTTTGTAAAAGTCTGCGTTTTTAAACCATCCATATTACCGATGGTCTCATATGCAATGACAATTTTCTCACCCTGATATGTCTGTAAAAAGTCATTATCAAACTCCACCTTAAAGGAATCCCCGTAGTCCTGCGAATTTGTCGTAAGAGTATAATCCGCTCCTGCAGTAAGATCCGCTCCGTTCTTTATCTTAACTGCAACTGCTACATCTGAGCCATCCAGCACAAAATTATCCAGATTATCCATCCAAGGATTTATAGTGTCCTCATAAGTTAATGTCACACCCGGATCTACCGGAACCGGATTAGGAATCTCTATCACCGACTCCCAGCGCATACGCACATCCGCCGTCTCACCCGTCACAGCCGGATCCACAAACTTATATTCATCCGCATCATCATAGGCAATGGCTCTCTTTGAAAGGAAAGACTGCTTGTCCGAAACCGTTCCGATCTCTGTATCAATCGGCGTACTTTCCCCGTCTTCCGTTGCCGTTACTTCATTTTCCAATGTGATATCTCCGATGAAATTCTGATCCGTATTTGTCGTATATTGAATTGTAAAAGAATCTGTAATCGGAGTTCCGGTATCCGGGAAAGTATAATCAAACCCGGTTGCACCGATGCCCGGTTGCGGAATAGTAGCAAGCACCTCCGATGTTCTGTCGTTTGTAATCACAATATCACCGGCAAAAGACTGCGCCGTCGGAGATTGCGCAAGCGTATCCTTTATTTCCAGCCCACTGATATCATAAGGCGTACTTCCCTGATTGACACGGATTGTCCATGTAACAGTTCCATCCCCGTTATTTACACCGCCTTTCTGCACCACATCCTTATTAATGTTCGCAGTTACCGTCGGCGTTTCTGTCTTTTCATCTTCTGTAATGTAAATCGGACGGTCCTTACTGTCTTTTTCTACCGTCGCTGTCAGCTTATTACCGAGATTTCCGCTGTTTCCGTCATATGCGCTGTCAGCAATTTTTGCATAATATGTGATGGTTACAGTATCCCCCCCTGCAACGGAAGCGATCTCAAAATCCACACCATTTGCATTTGTAACTGCGCTCACCCCGCCCGGCAGAGAAGTATTTACATTGTCATAGGACAGACTACCGCCCATAATATCATGAACCGTCAAATTACTTACCGGCTCGGTTCCCGTATTTTCTACTGTAATTGTATATGCCACCGTGTGATTGTCCAGATCAACCTCGCCACCGGTTTTCGTCACATTTATACCACGGTCAAGATACGGCTTGTCATCCACCGTAACTGTCGGATTTACAGCATTATTTGATGTCGAAAATTTCAACACATACTCAGCCTTATCTTCCTCAAAAGCATCCTCATTGAGTGCGCAGTTGAACCGGAAGAATCCCGGCATAGAATATACCGTCGTCAAAAGATCATGTTCTATCGCATAGGTAAAATCCATTGTCACGATACCGTCGTTGCCAAGGACATAGGTTCCCACCTTATTACCTGCAAGATTGGAAACATCTCCCGTCATTTTAGATCCGTTGGCCTGTGCCAGCGATTCAAGATCAAGCGCTTCTTCTCCATTGTGAACTCCGTCTTTTACTGCTACAACGTTCCCGAGATTATAGGTAAAGAAGCAGTTTTCCTCCGTCAACGTAAGCTCACCTTCCGGCGGAAGAGTAAAACGGATATCGATACCGATCTCCGTCCCCTGGTTGAGCACTACGTCACCCTCCCATTTTTCTTTAAAACTTTTATCCATAATGGTAACATCCGTCAGATAGTCTTCCAACGAATTATAGGTCACTGTTTCGCGGGCAACATCTTCTGCCTGAGCTTGTTTTATTCCGTTCCCACTGACCGCATTGTCCGCCATTGCAGGCACACTTCCCGCAACCATCTGCGTCGCAAGAAGCATCGCCATCAGTGCTGACATCCATCTTTTTTTCATTTTCATCCACTTATTGCTCTTCACGCTGTGTTTCCTCCTGTTTCCGCTTACATTCCGCAACAACTATGAATCTCTCATCTGCCGTCCCATACTCGCATGTCGACAGGACAAGCATATATGTTGTTTTCCAATCAAACTTATTCATTGCATCCGCATCGTACCAGACTGCATTTTCTTTTATCCCCTTCAAATACGCATTCATATCTTCCTGATTCTGCGGCAATTTCTCGTAATGAAAAAAATCCTCCTGCGTCAAATCAATGCGGGCAGCTGCAAATACCGTATATTTCCTGTATTCATTTGCGATTTCAAAAAAAATCGTTCCGTTACTTTTTCGAAAATCTTTTTTCTTATATTCCTTTAACCCTGCAAACATGGTGCCGTCTTTCATATTGTGACCGTGAAGCAAAAGATTTTGATCCCCGGCGGCACAAGATGCATCCAAAAAGATGGCGCCGTGTCTGTTTTTCTCACCGTAAAAATCATGCGTCAGATAAAAGCTGTTATCTCTGCTGACCACCGGACAATCAATCCTTGTCCCCTCTGCCGTAATCCATCCGACATAATCCGGATTCTCTTCCGACAGTTTCTCTGACCGGTTATCCTCCGGTTCTATAACAACCACTGTTTCCCCTTCAGGAAATGACAAAATCCCCTGCCTGCTGTCCTCATGTATTTTTGCCAACTGTTCATTTTGCCGCACCTGGTTTTTATATTGCACATACCAAACCGCCAGACACCCCAAAAGAATAATTGACGTCAGTGAAAAAAACATCAAAAGGAATTTCAGAACTTTTTCTTTTCTTTTTTTGGGCGAATTCATGATAAGCTCTTCATCCTTAACAAAATATTGTTTCTCAATTTTATGTATACCTCAAAATATTGTATCATATCAGCAAAAAAAGGCAATAGTTAACATAATTTATTTTTGTATTTTTATCATTTTTTCGGTTTTTTGTCTCATTTTCCTCTTTTTTTCTTGTTTTACCTTTCGTGTTTCCCTTATTTATTATTGCGTTTGACAAAAAAAAGTGGTATATTTATTTTATAAAAAT
Organism: Lachnospiraceae bacterium; assembly: GCA_017482005.1. Next base: position 157,381 of record JAFUOI010000001.1, on the reverse strand, counting down.
AGCTTTATTATGCCCATGCTGGGACTTTGACACGGATTGTCACTTCTCTTGTCCCGCAAGCAATGCAATTTCACGGAAGAAAGGAGGGCTCTTATGGCAGTTAATGTAGGCGCATTAAACCAGGTCTATAACCATTACATGACCGAGTACGCACCAAAGACAAACTCGCCGCTCGACACTCACAAAAAGAGTGATCTGCGCAACATTTATAATTCCATAGTCAAATTAAATAAAGAGTCACCTCTCTATCTTCTTGATAAAAGTGCAGCATCCAAGGCATATGCTGTCGGATTGAAAGAAAGCGCAAGAACTTTCCGCAATTCTGTCATGGCTACACGAAGCTCTATTGACGAATCCGGTTTATTGGATCAGAAGAAAGCATATTCTTCCCATCCGGAAATTGCTTCTGCCAAATTCATCGGTCTTACGGAGGACAACGAAAACCTTTCTGCTCCGACCTTCCGTTTGGAAGTTGCCAAGCTTGCACAAAATCAGGTCAATCTCGGAAATGCACTTGCTTCCGAAGAAAAACTTGATCTTTCTCCGGGAATCTATTCCTTTGACGTTTCAATCAAAGATGTCAGCTACGAATTTCAGTTTGAACTCCACGAGGAAGACACTAACATCGATGTGCAAAACCGTCTGCAGCGTCTGATTTCCAACGCTAACATCGGACTTGAAGCTTCTCTTGCGGAAGACGCCGATGGCAACAGCGCGCTTAAACTGGAATCCGTCGCCACAGGTATTTCCGCCGGAAAAGATACGTTATTTGAAATCAGCGACGATAACACAAGCAAAGCGAAAGGTATTGTGGATTATTTAGGCCTTGATAAAATATCCCAATCCCCTTCCAATGCACTCTTTGAAATTAACGGAATCGAACAGACCGCCTCATCCAACACCTTTACGGTAGAGAAGGTGTACGAAGTAACCTTGAACGGTCCGAGCAGCGAACCGGGAATCGCAACCGAAATTGGTCTGAAGAACGATGTGGACAGCTTATCCGAGAACATCCATTCACTGGCAGACAGTTATAACCGCTTTTTGGACGACGCCTCCTCAAACCCGGGAAGCCACTCCAAGAGTTCTCAGCTTGTCAGTGAAATCGGATATATCACGAGACATTATGCAGGTCATTTGGATGCACTGGGATTAACCTTCTCGTCCGACGGTCATTTATCGGTCAACGACGAGCAATTAAAGAGCGCCGCCTCAGAACCTGACAGCAACGAAGCATTTGCTCCTGTTAAGGAATTTGCAAACTCAATGCTCCGAAAGAGCAATCAGATTTCACTGAACCCTATGCAGTACGTGAACAAAACAATCGTTGCATACAAAAATCCGGGCAAGAATTTCCCGTCACCGTACATAACAAGCGCATACAGCGGAATGTTATTTAATAATTATTGTTAAAAAAGGCAATCACGGTTCATTTCCATGATTGCCTTTTTATTATCTTTTTTCTTTCTCTATTTTATAAATCTTCTTTATTTCAATTACAAGGTTTCTTTTTCACAAGCTCATCCAGCATTTTCCCTTTATACTGCATAAAAAAAACTTTGCTTTCGGGATCACGTACTTCTTCAGCTTCCCCGGCAAATCTGTCCAGCATCCGGATCATCTCGCGCAATTGTTCCGAAGTTGCCTCTTCTCTCACCAACTCCTCGCATATACGCTTCACATCTTCCCTCACATAACTCTTCTCTTCACCCCGACGCAATTTTCGCTGCAACTGCTGCGCTGCAACTTTCAAAACACACCGGTCTTCCAAATACATATAAGAATCCAACCCGAGAGATTTTGATGCAATTCTCTGAATCAGATCCACATCTTCCACCACATACGCAATCAATACGCCATCTTCCTTCAGCACTCTGACCGCTTCTGAAAGCATCTCCTCTTTTTGAAGAAACGAAACGCTTCCGTTGATGACTACCACATCAAAATATCCGTCCGGAAGAGGCATGCAGTCATAATCCGTCGCCAGAAAAGAAAGTCTGGGAGCTTCACCAAGAAGCGCAATTTTATCAATCCATCCGTTTCCGCTTTCATTTCCTATCGTATCCGTCACACAACACAATTGCGATTCGGCGTGATATTTCCCCATAAGCTTTGCCAAATGATAGCTCAAAATACCGGACGTACATCCTATTTCAAGCACCTTTATTTCATGGGGCGTTTTCATATGCTCCTTTGCCACAAGCATCTCAATGGTTGCATACTCCTTATCAGCCTGCTCTTCTTTTGTACCGGTTGCAATTATTCCATGTTCCTTTATGCCATCAAGAATCAATCGCGGGAGACACTCTCCTTCAGGCAAATATTGAAGGGGCAATCTGCTATAGTTTTCAATTAAATCATTACAATCCAAAAGAACTGTTCTCTCCGCAGCGTCCACATACACAAACCGGTTTTCCTCTATGCGCAATCCACCCATCGTTACACCTCAAACAACAATTCATACACCTTTTCTGTGATGCATTCCATATCAAAATGATTTCTGCCGTATTCATATGCTTTTTCTGACAATTGTTGCAGATTTTCACAATGACACACTTTTATCAGATTCTCTGCAAAACTCTGCACATCACCTATTTCAGACGAAAAACCAAGGGTTTCTCTATCTGTAATCTCTTCATAAGCATCCACTTTCGTTGTTACCGGTACGCAACCGGAAATAAGGGCTTCCGATATCACATTCGGAGTTCCGCCTTCCATTACCGACGACAGCGCAAACACTTTTGCTTTTCTGTATTCTCCAAACAACGCCTCTCTGTCAAGAAGCGGCCCCACAAAACATACTCTATCCGCCAACCCCGGATGCTTTTCCAAGAAAAGATCCCTGTACGGATAAAAACTCTTCTCTATATTTCCGACCAACCGCAAATTCCATCCCGGAATCTTATCTGCTGCAAGCGCAAATGCCTCAAGAAGAAGTTCCGTATTTTTTTGCTGTGTCCCCAAACGGCTGACCGTCAGGATTATGTTTTCTTTCTTTTCATAATCCGGTTGATCAATCCCTCTGTCAAAAGGATAGTAACCGTTTGGAATATGTTCAATTCTCCATGGCCATTTACGGTTCAGCATCTCCTGCATGGCATAGCAGGAAGTTGCAAGCACATCACAACAATCCATAAACTGTGCAAAAGCAGCGTCTCTGAAATTTATCCTGTCCATCCAACTACTGTTTGCGTCAAGCCCGACATAAATCTTTCCATCCGGATTACACTCTTTATACCGGTATGCAATCGGAAAATTATTCGGATAACAGCCTCTTAACAAAAGAGCATCCGTCTCACGGGCGTGTTCAGAAATATACGCAAGCTTTGATTCCGTCTTTCCATCCGGCAGAAGTTCCATTTTCATCCCATGCAAGTATGCTTCCAGATAAGGATACGTCTCTCCTTTTGCCCCCACCATACTCACATCACAATTATGATTTTTATACAAAAGATATGGTATAAGTCCGCAATCTTTTACTAGCTCTACATTACTCCACGGTCTTTCGTAAGGAGCCATTGCCACAATGCGCTTTCTATCCCCAACCATTGTTATTCTCCAAATTCTTTATACAAAAACTCCAGACTGAGCATCTTGTCATCCACATAGTAATCGGCATTGGGTTTCCCCATGTGAAGCTCATGGTATTTTACCCCCCAGTCCGTCATCTGTTTCTCTGTGACAGGTCTCCAGTCAATTCCTGTTACATAACCTCTTGCTGTAAACAGAACAATTCTGTTCCCCCAATCATAAAGCTGATTGACAATGCGGATCATCTTTTCGTTCGGTCCTGCCTGACCATAATCAAGATCCTCTCTCTTCATGGCAATCACGCCGTCAATATCAAACACGAACTGCTGTCCGCCGCCCATAATCTTCATAAGATCTGCCACTCTGGAAAAATCCGATTCTGTATCCACATCGTACATTTCCTTCATCTCAAAACCTTTAATGTTCTTTCCCGTCATGGAATGATATTCTGTCACAACACGCGGACGGAGAAGATCCACATTTCCGTTTTGAATGTATGTGGCAGGCAATGCCTGACGTGGCATATTATAAGCTTCCGGAATATCTTTCATCAGAGAATCCAACGTTCCGTCTTCTTTTAAATACCACATTTTATGCGGAACCACTTCATTTTTTTTGACACTGCGCACAGAATCCACCGTTTCATCTTCCAGCATCATCTCAATCATCGTATCAATATCTTCCGGATCACGATACGGATAGGTCGGACGAAGATGTACGACAATATCCGGAATATACCCTTCTTCCTCCTTAAAAAAACCAAGGGCATGTTCAAACACATCGATATCCAGTGCCGTATCCGTCGCATACTCCGCCGGACGGATAAAAGGAGTTTCCGCCCCATACTCCCGTGCAATCGCCGCATACTCCTCACTGTCTGTAGAAACTACAATTCTGTTAATATATTTGGAAGCCTGCGCATGTTCAATCGAGTATGCCATCATCGGTTTCCCGTTAATTTTGCGGATATTTTTATTGACAACACTTTTCGATCCGCTTCTGGCGGTAATCAGCGCTAAAATCTTTTTCTCTGTCATACGAATTCCTCTCTTTCTTCTCATTGCAACTATCATAGCATAGGAACTGTTTTTTGTGGAGCGAAAATTTGTTTCTTTTCATCCTTTCTTTTCATCCTTTTTCTGTATCTGTAGTTTCCCTACATTTCTCGTTGGGTATATACTAAAAAAACTACTGCACAGACCCGATATCAGCTCACTTTTATGTGACTTAATCACTCAATTGGGCACATGTCAAAAAACACAACAAAAATGGGTCTTGGTAAAATGTTATTTTACCAAGACCCATTTTTCAGCTAACTCAATTTTTTAACATAGTGGCGCTTCCGTCTCCGCACCATTTTTAACGTAATGACACTTCTTTTTCGCACCATTCCTACAACGGAATATTTCCGTGTTTCTTGTACGGAACATCCACTTCCTTATTCTTCAATCCTTTTAACGCCTTCAAAAGGGCACTTCGCGTCTCCTCCGGCTTAATCACTTCATTCACATATCCTCTGGAAGCTGCTACATAAGGATTTAAGAATCTGTCATCATATTCCTTGATACACTGCTGACGCATTGCTTCCGGATCCTCAGATTCTTTGATTTTACGCTTAAACGCAATGTTAACAGCACCTTCCGCACCCATAACTGCGATTTCCGCAATCGGCCACGCATATACAATATCCGCTCCCATCTCCTTGGAGTTCATGGCAATATAAGCTCCGCCGTAAGCTTTTCTCATAATCAGCGAAATTTTCGGAACGGTTGCTTCAGAGTATGCAAAGAGCACCTTCGCACCATGACGTATAATTCCGTTGTGCTCCTGTGCTGTTCCCGGCAAGAATGCAGGAACATCGATTAAGGTAACAATCGGAATATTAAAACAGTCACAGAAACGGATGAAACGCGCCATCTTATCCGATGCATGGTAATCGATGGAGCCTGCCATATGATTCGGCTGGTTACATACGAATCCGGTTACTTCTCCGTCCATACGGGCAAATCCCACAACAACATTTTTCGCAAAATCCTTCTGCACTTCAAAGAAGCTACCTTTATCCACCACACAGTCAATGACATCCTTGACATCATAAGCACGTCTGGAATTATCCGGAACGATGTCCACAATCTTATCCGAACGGTCTTCACGTCCCGGGATAATCTTTTTACCCAGTTCTCCGACTTTACCGATCACATTGGAAGCAATACCGTTACCGGACTCCATCTCTCCTATCGCAGGAGGGTTCTGCGTGTTGTTGGAAGGAAGATAAGACAAGAGCTTTCTTACTCCCATGAGACAATCTTTTTCATTTTTATAAGTAAAGTGGGACACACCTGATTTCTCTGCATGAACTTTCGCCCCACCCAGTTCTTCTACGGAAACCTCTTCATTGATTACAGTCTTAACTACATTTGGTCCCGTAATAAACATTTTAGAAGTTTCTTCTACCATGAAGATGTAGTCACAAATGGCCGGCGCATAGCAGGCTCCTCCGGAACACGGTCCGAGTATTACCGCAATCTGCGGAATCACGCCGGATGCTTTCGTATGACGTAAAAACATTCCGCTGTAACCGCTGAGGGATGAAATACCCTCCTCAATTCTGGCTCCGCCGCTGTCATTGATACAGATCAGCGGTGCTTTCATCGCCATGGCCATATCCTGAATACGGCAGATTTTAAAGGAATGATATTCACCCAGTGTTCCGCCGATAACCGTAAAGTCTTCACTGGCCACAAATACCTGTCTGCCGTCGATGGTTCCGTAACCTGTCACAACGCCATCGCCCGGTACACGTTTTTTATCAAGACCGAAATCATCGATACGCGATTCGATCATTCCGTCCACTTCCACAAAACTTCCCTCATCCAAAAGTACTTCGATACGCTCACGCGCTGTCATTTTTCCTTTTTTATGCTGTGCCTCGATACGCGCTCTTCCGCCCCCGAGATTTACTTTCTTTCTTCTTTCGTCTAAATCATTGATTGCTTCATTCCAAGTCATGTTTCCTTCTCCTTTAATACGTCGCCTGGTTAGTTTGCATTTCAAATACTTTGATTTTCAAAGTATTATACTAAAAAAATATCCTCATTGCAAGTAGCAACAAGGATATTTCTGCATTTTCCATATTTTTATTCCACTTATATTACGTCTCCGGCTCTCTTACACCGAGTTCTTCCGCTGACATATCAAGCGCCGCACGGATAACTTTGTCCATATCATAATATTTATACTGTCCGAGGCGTCCTCCGAAAAGCACATTCTTCTGTTGCTTCGCAAGATCCTCATACCGCCTGTAAAGCGCACCGTTTTCATCATCATTGATCGGATAATACGGTTCGTCACCTTTGTGCCAGTCCGCCGGATATTCACGGGTAATCATGGTTCCATCCCCTTTTCCGAACTCAAAGTGTTTGTGCTCGATGACACGTGTGTAAGGAATTTCCCTTTCCGTGTAGTTCACAACAGCATTTCCCTGATAATTGTCAATCTCCGGCAAATATTCGTTCTCGAAACGAAGGGACCGATAAGCAAGTTCTCCGTAACAATAATCAAAAAATTCATCAATCATACCCGTATAGAGAATCTTGTCATATACCACCGGATCATCCGCCGTTTCATTAGCTGCTGCAAACTCTTTGTAACTTATACCAAGCTGTACCGGTATACCTTCAAAAAGCTTCTCGGCAATCTGTGTATAGCCGCCGACAGGAATTCCCTGATAAGGATCATTAAAATAATTGTTGTCATACACAAACCGGAGCGGAAGGCGCTTGATAATAAACGCCGGAAGATCTTTACAATCTCTTCCCCACTGCTTTTCTGTGTAACCCTTGACTAACTTCTGATATACATCGGTACCGACAAGAGAAATCGCCTGTTCCTCTAAATTTGCCGGCTCTGTTATTCCGGCCTGCGCAATCTGCTCTGCAATCCGGTCCTTCGCCTCCTGAGGTGTTTTCACTCCCCACATTTTACTGAAGGTATTCATGTTAAAAGGCATATTGTAAAGTTCATCCTTGTACACTGCAACCGGAGAATTCACATAATGGTTAAACTGTGCCAACTCATTTACATACTCCCACACCTGTTTATCTGAAGTGTGAAAAATATGGGCACCGTATTTATGTACCTGAATGCCGCTTACTTCCTCTGTGTATATGTTGCCTGCGATATGATCTCTTTTTTCGATGACGTAGCATTTTTTGCCCGCCTTTTTCATTTCATTGGCAAAAACCGCACCAAACAATCCTGCGCCGACAACTAAATAGTCATATCTCATGCCTTTTCTCTCTCCACAATCAGACTGGCCACCTGATAAAAGATATCCAAAAACGGAAGCATTCCCTCTTCCAACGCCTTTGCCGTTTTAATATTGTCACGGGCCTGAAGACCGGCATTCAAAAGCTGTACCTTTTCCTCAATTCCCTCTTTATTTAAAATTTCTTCCTTCTCATTGATGAGATTCATGGTCGCATTTACAATCTCGATCACAAAGTTAATCCCGTCGATAATCTGGTTGAGGTAATCTAACGTATCTTCCTTTTCTTCACCGCGAAGCTCCGGCAAAACTTCCTTTATTGCAGGAACCAGTTTTTTTACGTATTCAATCCCCGTTTCTAGGGCCTCCATCTGCTGTGTTCTGATATCTTCCATGCTATACCCCGCTTTCTGTTCGTATCACGGTCATTTTGGCCGCAGTTTATAAACATATATGTATACTATAACACATTTATCGGTCGGATGTGCAAAAAATATAAGACCGGTTTGTTGTTTTTTTCCGCCTTGTCGATTATACTTATACCTATAATATCTTTTAAAAAATAATACATAAAAAAGAAAACAAGGAGAACCCCGGTGAATCCACTACTTTCCATCTGCATTATCGGAAAAAACGAAGAAAAGTGTATAGAGAGATGCTTGAAAGCCGTGGCAGACCTCTCGATTCCGATTGTCTATACCGACACCGGTTCCACGGATCAAACTTTGGAAATCGCATCACGCTATACGGATCTTATCTATCATTTTGACTGGTGCAACGATTTTTCCAAAGCACGTAATTTCTGTGCTGATAAAGCACCGACGGATTGGATCTGGGTTTTAGACTGCGACGAAGAAATCTGTGAAAGAAATCCGGACGAAATCTTCACCTTCTGTTCCTTGCAGGATAACGAAAGCATTATCGGAACCGTTGTTCAAAAGGATTTCTTTTTGCAAAACGGAGAACCTTCACACACTTATACCCGTCTGGGAAGAATTTATCACAGAAAGCACTATCATTATGAAGGGGCCATTCACGAACAGATTCTTCCGCTGTCGGATCAGGCAAACATTGCTTATCATGATCTTGCCATTGCACAAAACCATGACGGCTATATTGATCCGGAACTTCTTCTGCAAAAGAGCCGACGCAACATCGAGCTCCTTCTCAGCTCCCTTGCACAAAAGGAAGATCCTTATATGTACTACCAACTCGGAAGGTGCTACAACGCGCTCGGTCAGCCGCAATCGGCAGCCGACGCTTTCCGAAAAGGTCTTTCCTTCGACCTTGATCCGGCACTGTTTTATGTGCAGTCCATGGTGGAAAGCTATGGCTACTGCCTTCTGGAATTGAAACAATACAAGACCGCACTTACTTTTGAACACATATACGAAACTTTTGCCGTCAGTGCAGACTTCGTCTTTCTGATGGGACTTATATATATGAACAACGGACAATTTACAAAGTCCATTGAACAGTTCAGCAAAGCGACTGCTTTCCGCACCAGCGTTGCCGAAGGAGCCAACAGTTACCGCGCCTTCCACAACATCGGAGTCATTTATGAATGCCTGGGGCAAACTGCAGAAGCCATTGCAAACTATCAAAAAGCAGGAAACTATCAACCATCCCTCAACCGACTGGAGGTACTGACCCGTGGCTGATATCAGCATTATCATCCCATGCCATAACGTCGAAAAGTATATAATGCGCTGTTTTGAATCCCTTCAAAACCAAACCATCGGCCTTGAACGTCTTGAGCTTCTTTTCGTTGATGACGCTTCCACCGACGGAACCTGGGACTGTCTCGAGCAGATTGAACAACTTGCCCCACAGTCTGTAGGGATTATCCGTCTGGAAGAAAATCTCCGACAGGGCGGTGCACGCAATGTAGGTCTGTCTTACGCTTCCGCTCCTTATATCGGTTTTGTCGATGCAGACGACTGGGTAGAACCCGACATGTACGAATGTCTGTATCAGGCCATCACACAGGACGAAACTGATCTGGCTTTCTGCAGACATATCCGCGACAACGGAAATGGGGCTCTTTATCTTGACGAACAACTTAAAAACACAGATAAAAAAAGCCGCAAACTGCGAATTTTATCCGATTCCCAGCGAACGGACTTCATCGTTTCCAATGCAATCGGCTTTGGTGTATGGGACAAGCTGTTCCGAAAAGAATTTCTTCTGAAAAATGAAATATGTTTCCCGGAACACCTTACTTATGAAGACATCTACTTCGGCTCCCTCGTTTATCTGTATGCCAAACGTATCAGCATTCTGGAACGCCGACTATATCACTATTACATCAACGACAACTCCACTGTCCTCGGCAGAAATCAGGTACATCACAAAGATATTTTCCAAATCAACTATCTTAAGTGGGCAACCTACGAGGAACGCGGATTTTTAGACAAATACCGGGAAGCATTGGAATTTGATTTCATCATGTCCTACTACATGGCCGGATTTAAAATTCTGGCCCTGCGTTTTGACACAATCCCATATGAGGATTTTCTGCAACTCAAAAAAGGAACCCTTGAACGAGTTCCTGATTTTGACAAAAATCCATATTGCCGGTCCCATATCACAGAAATCTACCAAATTCTATTGCAGCTTCTGCACCACACTATCGGACCCGCTGAACTTACACAGATCCAGCAGGCATTTAAAAACTACCACGGGCTGACCTAAGCACTTCTTCCGCCCCACGCAGATGCGGATTGGTATTTAATATAATCTGTAACAGACTCTCGGAAATCCGGGAGTCTTTATAATAGGACACTTCCTGCGCAGATGCTTCCCCGGACGAAATACGCCCGGCAATACTACACAAAAGCCGAAAATGCTTTACAAGCATCTGCAAATCTTTTGTAATCGCAAGCATTCCTTTCTCCCCTGCAAGTAATTCCTGCTCACATACATAAAGGACACGGAACATATCCGCAAGCTCCCCCGTAAGATCCGATCCTGCCAGCATAAGGTCCGGACGCTCTTTCATAGCCGACCGAAAAGCCGTCAAAGCTCTCTGTACGCCTTCCTGCGTTCCTGTTGCCAATTCCCTTTTAAGAATTTCTTTCAGCTCTATCGTTTCCGCCTTCTCCTGTGTCAGTCCCACAGACGCCTCGTAGATCTTAAGCCCGCGGCTCTTTACCCAGACATACAACAACTGTTCCGACAAAAAACCGTAAACACGTCTGTGATAAGCATCATAGTCATCGGGATGAATCCTCTGTTCCACAACATCAAATATGGAAAAAAGCCACTGCGCATACTCTGCAAACAGTTTCCTTGAAGTAATAAACATATTTCCGCTGTACACCTTTGTTCCGGCAATAATCTCCTCAAACACACTATATATGTCCGGATACAATTCCCGAAGTACCTGTCCCGTCACTTGCAGATCCTGTATATTATGCGCCTCTTTATATACCTCATAATAGCTTTTCGGATGATAAACCGCCTTTGCAAGTATCACATCATATTCACCGAGAATCTTTTCACAAAAGTTTTCATCCAAAAGACTCCCGTCTTCTTTCAAAAAATATCTCCTGTAGTGACAAAGCCCAAGATAGTCTGCATCCGACACATTCCGTGCCACCCAATACAAACCTGTAAGTTCACTGTAATAACAATTTTTATATGAAATATTATCTCCGGTATGATCCCCCTGATAACCCAGATCTTCTTTTCCTTCCCTCCCCACATGAAGAGGAACATATATCTTGTCCGCCGGAGGACAAAATGTCTTGTGGGTCATTACATAAATCTTTACACTCATGGCAAACTCCCGTCACATCTTATCGTGCATTTGTCTTCTAAATATATTATAATGACATTATATCACAGACAGGAGCATAAAACATGGATTTTATCACTCAATTTGAAAATACATTGGAGCAAACACTGGACCGCGGACATATTGCTGAAGCGAGACAACTTGCAGATGCGTTTCCGAACACGCAGCAACCTTATACTTTGAAGCTTTTTTCCCTTATCAACCGTTTGCGCCGCCTGGAGCAGACACCTCACAGCCGGTTTGTTCTTTTTTTGACCGGCAACTTTATACTCGACTACATACTGCAGCAATTTTTAGAATATTTCTCCGAAAAAGGCTTTCAGACCTGTGTATTTGATCCGGGTAATTATTCCAAAAGCACAAATGAACTTTTTTCTTTTGCCAAAGACGGCGTGGATGGCACCTTCTTTTTTAACAACGTTGGACTTTTGCAGACTTTGCAGGACGGACGCAATCTTTGGGAAACACTGGAGGTTCCATGTTATGATTTTCTTGTAGATCATCCGATGTACTATGCCGATTCACTGGACGAGGCACCTTCTTGCACGACTCTTTTCTGTGCGGATCTGACCCACGCTGACTATGCAAAGCGCTTTTATCCCCACGTGAAGCGGACCCTGTTTTTTCCGACCGGCGGCTGCACTCCTGCTGCATCCGTCAAACCATGGAACGAGCGGAGCATGGACGTTCTCTTTATCGGAAGTTTCAAATATCACTCCGACTGTATAAACGATGATTTTGCAGAGGCAGTGATATCGTACATGCAGACACACACAGGCGATACCTTCGAACAGGCAATTGCCTGCTGTGCTCAAAATACGGATTCTGCAACCAAAGTTAGCGAAGAGCAACTAAAATTCCTTACCGAAAAATATCGCTTTCTTGAGACAAACGTTACCGCTCTTTACCGTAAATCCATTCTCGCTTCCCTCTTAGATGCCGGCATTACCGTTCATGTATACGGGAACGGCTGGACAGCGACAGGTCTTACGGAACACCCTCAATTTATACTTCACTCCCCGGTAACCTTTGAGGAAGGGCTTTCTCTCATGGGAGATACCAAAATCCTGCTGAATCATATGGCCTGGTTTAAACACGGTTCCGGTGAACGCATTTTCAACGCCATGGCACAGGGCGCCGTGTGCGCAACCGACAGCAGCAGATATTTGGATGACATACTGACAGACCGGATAAATTGTCTTATCTACCGGCTGGACGATTTACATGTTGCAGAGCAAATAAAAACCCTTCTATCCGATCCGGAAAAAGCTTCCGCAATCATAAAAGAAGGGCTGATAACAGCTGCCGCCCACACATGGCAGCAGCATATGGAATCTTATTTATTTTTTGAATAAGCGTAGGCGAGCAGGCGTTTGTGGAGTTGTTCCTGTGACAATTCCTCAAACGCTGTTTTTAAAAACTCTCTGTCTCTTGCAAGCAGCATTTGATTCTCAAGACAATGCGGGAACAAGCTAATCATCTCTTTTTTCATCTCCTCATAAAACGACATGGAAACCTCTCCCCACACCGCATACATACTGCACAAAGTATCAATATAGTAACTCCGGCAAAAAAGAGCCTCGATTCCCGGATAATACTCTTTAAAAAAGCCACGCTGTACATAAGCATGAAGTTTTTGTACTTCCATATTCAGGCGATCTTCCATAGCTTTTTCGTTCCGTTGATTTACGGTCGATATCCCCCGGTCCACATAATGATATACAATTTCGTCCAGCACATAATACCTGTTAATATAAAGACATACAATAGGCAGCCAGTAATTATCCTCATAGTAAGTTCTCTCCGGAAAGAAAAGGTTATTTTCTGTCAGCATCTTTCTGCGAAAAATCTTCGAAACGATTCCCCCGCCGTTTCCGTGGAGAATCATCTCCATTCTTCCACGCGCATCCGTAATCTCCATTAACTTTCCGGTCACTAAATGATTTGGCTTCCGACATTTTTGTCCGTTTTCATGATGCAGTACAATGCCTCCCGCCATATCCAGATCATATTCCTTTGCCTTTGCATACAGCTTTTCATACATATCATACTCTATATAATCATCCGAATCTACAAACCCGACATAATCCGACGATGCATAAGCGATTCCGACATTTCTTGCCGCCCCCTGTTTACTGTTTTCCGAAAGATTGATAACCATGACACTTTCCGGATACTGCTGCTCAAACTCCAAAAGTCGCTCATAAGTCCCATCCGTCGATGCATCATTAACACAAATAATCTCCAAATCATCCATTCCGATAGTTTGATTCGACAAGCTGTCAAAAAGTCTTGGCAGAAACATTTCTGCATTATAACAAGGTATGATAACCGATACTTTCTTCATACTTTTCCCTTTCCCGAAAGACTTTTTTTCATCATAACAGTTTCTCCTTTTAATGACAAGCAAACTCTGTCTATGGTATAATGTACGCGAACACAATGAGCCAAGCGGCTGCGGAGCAGACATTTGGCGAATGTGCGCGAACCATGATGCAGCGCAGCAAAATCATGGTATATCGTACGCGAACACAATGAGCCAAGCGGCTGCGTAGCAGACATTTGGCGAATGTGCGCGAACCATGATGCAGCGCAGCAGACAGGAGGAATTTATGCGCATCCAATATTTTAACGGCGGTTTAGCCAATCAGGTATTTCAATATATTTTTTATCGCCATGCGCAGCTTGCAACCGGCAATAAATACACATGGTTTCTTGATGATTCCTTCTTTTTTTTCAAAGACGAACATAACGGCTACGAGTTGGAAAAAGTTTTCGGCCTAAAACCGAATCTCCTAAGCCGGTACTTTTCCCCAGACGCCTGGAATCATTTCATTGAAAACAGAAAAAACGGAATCGGTACTGCTCAAACCATGCTAAACATGGGCATTGACATCAAGATGATTGCAGAGGCAAGTAACTACACAACCGCCAATCCCTTTCATGGGCCAATCTGCAACATTTCCACCAACGAATATCACCCGGAGATTTTGGATGTTCCGGGGCAGGCTCTGTACTATTTCGGCTACTGGATAAACAAACATTGGCTGGATAAATATCGGGATCAAATATTATCCGAGCTTTCCTTTCCGCCGATTTTAGATGCCCACAATCTTTCTTACGCATCAAAAATCAAATCTACTCTTTCCGTCGGCGTCCACATAAGACGCGGTGATTTTATAACGCTCGGATGGGAAATAAATCCGGAAACTTACCACGCCTATTGCAAAATGCTTTTTGAAAGTTATCCGGAGCTAACTTTCTTTGTGTTTTCTGACGATATATTATGGTGTAAGGAGAATGCCTGCCAACTGGGCCTTTCCCTCGCCAAAGAATGTATTTTTGTCGAAGGAAATACAAGCGGCTCCAATTACATAGATTTGCAGCTGATGTCCATGTGCAAAGGGCTTTTGATGTCCAACAGTTCTTTCAGTTATCTGGCTGCTCTTATGAACAATAATCTGCAATTTTATATCAATCCACTTACATATCGCGAAGTGTGACTCAGAAAGGAATAACCTATGATACCTGTTTCTGTTTGCATTATTGCCAAAAACGAAGAAAAAAATATAGAAAAATGTCTGCGCAGCATTCACAAACACCCTTTTGAAATCATTGTAGTGGATACAGGATCCACGGATAGCACAAAGGAGATCGCGTCCCGTTATGCAGACAAAGTACTTGATTTTACATGGGTTAATGACTTCTCTGCTGCACGCAATTTTTCCATTAAAGCTGCTACTCACGATTGGATTCTTGTTCTTGACTGTGATGAATATATTACCAAACTTGATTTCCGGGAAATGCAAAAACTCATGGCTCAATATCCTCATGCCATCGGTCAGCTGACAAGGGACAATATTTGTTATAATCAAAAACACGAACTGGTTCACTCCACTGACTTGGTAGAGCGTCTGTTCCACCGCAATCTTTACGAATACGAAGGAACGATTCACGAACAGGTAGTAAGAAAAGACCGAACACAGGGCTACGGATTTACTTTTCCTCTTTTCATTACCCATACAGGCTACAGCGGAACCGACGAAGAAATCCGGGCAAAATCAGAACGTAACATTTCCATGCTGAAAGCTGCGCTTGATAAAACACCGGATGATCCGTATCTGTTTTATCAATTAGGCGAAAGTTATATGCTGAAAAACGATTACGAAAAAGCATATGAATATTTTGACAAAGGATTCTATTTGGATGTAGATGAGACACTGGAATATGTGCAACGCATGATGAACTCCTACGGCTATAGTATGTTATACACAGGAAGAATTGAGAAGGCGTTAACTTTGGCTAACGTCTATGATGCATTCAGCAACAATGCTGACTTTCTTTTCCTTATGGGAAACATTTATCTCAAAGCCCGTATTAACGACAAGGCCTTAAATGAATTCATGCGCGCCACAACCGTGAAAAGACATTTCGATGAAGGCACAAACTCTTACCGCGCTTTTCATAATATCGGCTGCATTTATGAAGCCTACGGACAATACAACGAAGCACGGATCTACTACCAAAAAGCCGGCGATTTTCCTCTATCACAGGAACGCCTGAAAAATCTTCCGAATTGAAAGGAGGCACTTTATGGTACCTATTTCTGTTTGTATTATTACAAAAAACGAAGAAAAAAACATTGACAGATGTCTTTCCTGCATCAAAGACTATCCATTTGAAATTGTCGTGGTAGATACAGGTTCCACGGATAACACGATAGAAGTTGCAAAAAAATACACGGATTGCATTTATCATTTTGACTGGATTAAAGACTTTTCGGCAGCACGCAATTTTTCTATTTCCAAGGCCACCAACGATTGGATTCTTGTCTTAGATGCCGATGAGTTTGTATATGAATTGGATTTAGAAGAGATTTACCGTCTGATCGAGCAGCATCCGACCCATGTAGGAAGACTTCTGCGAAGCTCAGAGGACATTGCACAGACCACCACGGTCGACAGGGTGGAACGTCTTTTTGACCGCAGACTTTATCACTATGAACGTCCGATTCATGAGCAGGTCATGCCTATCGGAGACACAGAAATGGTTCTGTATCCCATTCCGATTGCCTGCCTTCACGAAGGATATATCGGCACCCGGGAGGACATGAACAAAAAAGCGCAGAGGAATCTGGAAATTCTACTTGCCTCAGAAAAAGATTATCCGGATGCTTACACCTATTACCAAATCGGACAGTCTTACTATATTATGAGCGATTGGGAAAATGCCTGTCTCTATTTTGAAAAAGGACTTTCCTTTGACTTAAGTCCTTATTCCGAATATGTACAGCTGATGGTGGTAAATTACGGATATTCGCTCCTGCACAGCGAACGGCTTGACGACGCAGTTTCGTTTTTTGAACAGATTTATTCTTACTTTGATTTCTCAGCAGATTTCGTTTTTATCATGGGATATATCTATATGAAAAACGGAAATTATATGAAAGCTGCACTTAATTTTATCAAAGCAACCACTTTGACCGAATTTAAAGTAGAAGGCACTAATTCATTCCTTGCTTACTATCATTTAGGAATTACATATGAAATGATCGGCAATGAGGAAATGGCACTGATGTTTTATGAAAAAGCCGGGGATTACCCAAAGGCAAAAGAACAAGTAAACAGATTAAAAAAGTAGGAGTAATAACTCCTACTTTTTCTATATACAGACTTTCTATATCATTTGTATTATTTTTTCAACCTGCTTTGAATAACTCAAATATTCTACCGCTTTCCTATGGCCATTGGCCGCAATTTGGCAACGTTCTTCTTCATGCTCCAGATAATATGCCACGAGGCGTTCCAAATCCTCCATATTTTCATAATAGACAAAATCCTTGCCGGGCTCAAAATATTCCAAAAAGTCACTTTGGAAATTTGAAATCAAGAAACCGCCACATCCCAAAATATCAAGTGCCCTCAAAGGAATACCTGTATGTATACTGCGCAGAGAAATGTTTAAATTAATTTTTGCACATTTCATCGCATACGGTGCGCGGGTATAATAGTCGATTTTCCCCATATTCTTTACCTTGGTAAGATGCGGTGTCTCTTCCGGTGTAAACAGCTTCACTTCATGCTTTTGGGACAAACGCTCCAATATCTCCTGACGCTCCATTGCCGTTACTTTTCGCGCAAGGAAATAATTGGCAAACACCCACGGAATTGTCTCAAAACCATCTCCATGCTCTGTTACCGGACATACTTTGCGCATGCTTTCCACAATATCCGGTGTCAGTGCCTCTTCCAAAATATCCAATCCGTATATGTTTTTCTGCGCATTCATGAGCCCAAACAGATACCCCTTGGTATAATCATCAAGATTTTCCAAATGGCGGAACATATGCTGTCTGGTCTCGCTGTACATAGAACCGATAAAAGTAACGTCACTGTCATAGAGACGATGCATTTCCTCATCCGGAATCATTTTGCTATAGGCATCCGTCGCCGCAGCCATCGGAAGATAGTAACAATTCGCCACTCCCATTTGGCGGAACTTCTCCGCCTCAGCACTGTCAAACAGAAAAATCCGGTTCGTCTCAAAAAAAACAGTCTGAGAATACAACAAAATATAGGGGCTGTCATATACCCAGGAAACATATTTTACTTTACATGCCTTACAGGCAATTGCTGCTACAGGAAAATAATTAAAAGAAAATACAAAAGCCGGACGTTCCTGCATCATGTGCACTGCAAGTTTTTCCGTTATCTGCGTTCCGTTGCGCACATCTTCCGTCTCGCGAGGAAACGGAAACAGATCCACCTCATAGCCCCGACGCTTGAACTCTTCTATAATATAATCATTTCCAAAGCTTTTCCATTCCAAAAATAGTATCTTATTCATAAAATCATCCTACCAAAAAAGAGGTTACCGCGCAAGCGATAACCTCTTTCGAAATTCACTTTAGGAGTGTGATTAGCCAAGTAATGATAATACACCCTGATTGCTCTGGTTAGCCTGTGCCAACATTGACTGTCCTGCCTGTGCAAGGATGTTGTTGTTAGAGAATCTAACCATTTCAGAAGCCATATCTGTATCACGAATCTGTGATTCAGCTGCTGTTGTATTTTCTACTACGTTGTCAAGGTTCTTGATTGTATGCTCTAATCTGTTCTGGATTGCACCAAGGTCAGATCTCTGCTGAGAAACTGCTTTAAGAGCTGATTTAATCATTGTGATAGCTTTCTGTGCGTTTGTATCATCTGTACCGCCTACAGAAATACCTGTGATTCCGATAGCGCCTGAGCTCATAGCTGCGATAGAGAATGAGATAACCTGTTTTGCTTCTGCACCAACCTGAAGACCTTTGTTAGAGAAAGATCCGTCAAGAAGATTCTGCTCGTTGAATGTAGTTGTTGAAGCTACACGGTCGATTTCTGATGTAAGAGCCTGAACTTCTGAGTTGATGAAAGAACGATCTAAAGATGTCTGTGTTCCGTTTGCTGCCTGAACTGCTAACTCGTTCATACGCTGTAACATATCGTGCACTTCTGCAAGAGCACCTTCAGCTGTCTGTACACAAGAGATACCATCCTGTGCATTTGTACTAGCCTGAGTAAGACCTCTGATCTGACGTCTCATTTTTTCAGAAATTGCTAATCCTGCTGCATCATCTGCTGCACGGTTAATTCTGTAACCAGAAGATAATTTTTCTGTTGATTTTGCCTGAACGTTTGTTGTGATTCCTAACATTCTGTTTGAGTTCATTGCTGTAAGATTGTGCTGTACTACCATATTATTTCCTCCCTGATTTACGGAATTCCTTTCCGTTTTCTTTCCTTTGAATTATATGTATTAGTTTTCTTAAGTCCTGAGTGACTTCCTTAACACTCATTTGACTTACTTGTAATATATATCGGAGCTTTTCGAAATAACTTTATACCTTTTTTTAATTTTTTTTATTTTTATTTTTTTGTCGGAAACAAAGCAGATATTTCGGGCGTTGCCCTTGAAGAACGCCGGTGCTTAGCGAGGTTTTTTCGAGCTTAGCATCCGCTGCGTTTTTCATGGAGCGAGAGCGCGCAATGCACGAGATATCTGCTTTGTTTCCTAAACATAATACAATGAATATAATTCGACAAGCCACCGCAAATTTAGGACAACGAAAAAAGGGACCGGAAAACCGGTCCCTTTGGTAGTTCTTACGAATCCGTTATGCTAAAATTAGCCAAGGATTGATAATACACCCTGATTTGTCTGGTTAGCCTGTGCTAACATCGCCTGTCCTGCCTGTGCAAGGATGTTGTTGTTAGAGAACTTAACCATTTCAGAAGCCATATCTGTATCACGAATCTGTGATTCAGCTGCTGTAGTATTTTCTACTACGTTATCAAGGTTCTTAATTGTGTGCTCTAATCTGTTCTGGATTGCACCAAGGTCAGATCTCTGCTGAGAAACCTGTTTCAGAGCAGATTTGATCATTGTGATCGCTTTCTGAGCGTTAGCATCTGTTGTACCGCCTACAGAAATACCTGTAATACCGATAGCACCTGAGCTCATAGCTCCGATAGAGAAAGAGATGATCTGTTTAGCTTCTGCACCAACCTGAAGACCTTTATCTTTGAAAGTTCCATCAAGAAGATTCTGCTCGTTGAATGTAGTTGTTGAAGCTACACGGTCGATTTCTGATGTAAGAGCCTGAATTTCTGAGTTGATGTATGAGCGGTCTGTAGAAGTCTGTGTTCCGTTAGCTGCCTGAACTGCTAATTCGTTCATACGCTGTAACATATCGTGCACTTCTGCAAGAGCACCTTCAGCTGTCTGTACACAAGAGATACCATCCTGTGCATTTGTACTAGCCTGAGTAAGACCTCT
This sequence comes from Lachnospiraceae bacterium, assembly GCA_017482005.1. The sequence goes on along the minus strand of JAFUOI010000001.1, from coordinate 136,967 downwards.
GATCTGACGTCTCATTTTTTCAGAGATTGCTAATCCTGCTGCATCATCTGCTGCACGGTTAATCTTGTAACCTGAAGATAATTTCTCTGTCGATTTTGCCTGAACACTTGTTGTAATTCCTAACATTCTGTTAGAGTTCATTGCTGTAAGATTGTGCTGTACTACCATATAATTTCCTCCTTGAATTTGCATGTCGTCATCCTTGACGATCATCGATCGAAAAAGAATTCTCTCGGCCGTACGCTCCGTTCAAATCTTTTTCTTGGTTGATAAGTATTTGTTTTACTTGTATTATATATCGGAGAAACTCCGAAATAATTAATACCAAATTTAAAATTTTTTTCAAAAAATAAAATTATTTTTTATTATCAAGAAAATGTGCCTGTGAGAAGGATGCCTGGCTCATACTTTTATAGTAGTCCATGGCTGCCTTGGAAGATGTTCTTCCCTTCCGGATCTTGTCGCGCGTCTCCTGAAAATACTTCTCCACAAGTGCTTTATTACGGGCTTCCTGCGTCTGAATAGATACACTTCTTTCTGTAATCTGTTGTATCATTCCCTGCATACGCGCAATGGAATCCGAATGCTTCTCTTTTCCGCCGGGACTCTGAAGTTCTTCCTTCACTCTCTCAAACAAATCTTCAAACCCCTCATCCAGTTTGTCGATTTCCTCTATTAATTCCATTTTTTGATTAGCATTGTCATCAAAATCTTCCCATTTCATATCCGGGTTGTTTAAGATGTCCGTCTGCTCTTTATTTTTTGCTATAATACGGTCCAAAATCCCGATTTTCTTTTCGAGACTTTCTTCCATAATAGAAAGGTACTGTTTTTCCATCGCAAACTCCTATCTTGCCCTCTTCATGACTTCTTTCCACGTATCGCGCATAGAACGGAGATGCTCATTGACCTCTTCCAGAATTTCTTTATCCTTCTTGATATTCGCTTCCAACAGACGGCTGAGAAGGTATTTGTAAACTCTGTCAAAATCTTCTGCCACCGGATATTTCATATCAAGGGTTGCACGGAATTCATCAATGATGCGCTGCACCTTCTTAATATTATCATTTGCCTTCTGCAAATCCTTCTGCTCTAATCCCATGATTGCCATATTACAGAACTTGATTGCTCCGTCATACAACATCAAAGTAAGCTCAGCCGGAGATGCTGTCATTATTTTGTTAGTGTTATACTGCGCATATTGCGCATATGCATTTGGTAATGCCATTTCTTACTCCTTATTTCTCCCAGAGCATTACATTCCCAAAAGTCCGGAAATTGCACTGGTTTTAGAATTTAATTTGGCCATCGCCGTCTCCATCGCACTGAATTTGCTATACCATTTATCTTCGAAATCTTTCACTCTTTCTTCCTGCTGCTTAATCTGCTTAGTATAAGAATCATATTCCGTCTTCATCTGCTTATCATTGTATGCTTTGTATACACTACGCATCTCTGTCGCAGACATTTTGTTAGTCAATGTATTATACAAATTATTACTGAGCGACTGGAAAAAGCTCATTACCACTTCCGGCTCGTTGGTAATCATAGATTTGAGCTTATCTGGTTTACCCGAAGTAGAAGAATCATCCGGATCACCATCAATATGGTACGCATGTTTCTCATTTTCAGGTGCCGTAAAATAACCAAGCGTGTTAATACCGAAACTGGAAAGGTAATATTTCTCCCCATTTACTTCAATACCACCGGCCATCGCATTCTGCATTGCATCAGCAAGTGTTCCCAGTGTGGAATCTCTTCGAAGAAGTGAATCTTTGATTTTCTTCTCCCAATCTTCGATTTCCTTTTCTGACATGGCTTCTTTTTCTTCTGAAGTAAGAGGCTCATATCCTTTAGAGGAAGCTGCATTATAAAGGGAATCCATCTCATTTACAAGCTCGTTATAACCCTTCAGGAACTTTTTAATCGTATCATAAATTCCGTCATAGTCATTAGCCGTAGTAAGCGTTACTTCTTCCGCTGACTCTTTCAATGCCGTGATGGTTATTCCGTTAATATTGAATGTATTATCTGTGGACTCGAACAATGCACCGTTAAGCTCAATCTGCGCATCCTGTGCCTTGACACGGGTCGCACCGCCGGTTGCCTTTTCTGTGGAAAGACTTAATCCGAGACGATCCAACTGTGCACGAAAATCTGTGCTGAGCGTTCCGTCCGCTGCTGCATTTTCATCTGCCTCACTTGTCAAAAGACCAAGCGAAGAAAGAAGTTTCAGCCCGCTGTCTGTTGTATTGCCGTCTGCATCCTGAGCCGTTAAAGCAAATTCTGCCGCCGAACCGGTTTCCTTTGCACTGACAAAGAAACGCTGGTTCTTTTCATCAAAACTAGCATTGACTCCCGCTTCTTTTAATTTAGAAACAACATCACTGATTTTAGACGATCCGGAAAGGGAAATATCCTTTTCTGTTCCGTCGCCGAGTTTCACTTTGAGATTTACCGTCTCATCCGCGCCGATTCCTGCAACATCTGCAAGGGTACTGCCGGATTTTACACCGCTGAGCTCTGCACCGGTAAGGTATCCGGACTTTGCAAGGGAGTTGACTTTTAATGACTGTACACCATCCGTAGCATCTGCACTTGCCACTACCGAAGCGACAGAGCTGTTGGATACCGTCGTCTTTTTCTGCGTATATGCAGAAGAAAATCTCATATTGCTGAGCGTAGAAGAATAAAGATTGTAAACTTTACTGTTTAATGTCTTCCACGCATCCATCTTCCATGAAAGCTTGGTCTGTGCTTTCACGAGACTGTTTTTCTTTGTACTCTGGGCAGATACAAGCTCAGAAATAATACTTTCTGTGTCAAGGCCCGAGTTCATACCTGTAATACGAATTGCCATAGCATCTGCCTCCTATCTTTTTTCATCGACAAGAATACCTGCCATCTCCCAGACTTTCGCTATCATATCAAGCGTCTTCTCCGGTGGCAGTTCCTTAATTACCTTCTTTGTGTCTTTATCCACAATTTTGATTGTAACTCTGTTCGTATCATCATGAAAACCGAAGACAGCTTCCGAATTCTCCATCTTCTTATTCATCTGATCTACCGCCTTCTTAATCTGCTCATTTGACGGCTGACTCTGATTGCCAAAAGCACTTTGTCCCTGAGAATCCGGATCGGACTCCTGTGTACGGGCAACACCCTGTGTTGTTGCATCTACTTTGGCTCCTGTTTCCAGTGCTATCGCATCCATGCTCTCCGCAACCGGTTTGACAGTCTCTACAGGTGTAATACTCTGTGCCTGCAGTGTCATCATACTTCCAATTGGTTCAATTGCCATAATATCCACCTCCATGTGAAAATAAAGTTAGCTACTTATACTTTAACTTATTTATCGTCAAAAATAAATAGCAAATTAACCTTTTCCCACAAGAAAATTACAAAAAAATACTAGAACAGATCTTTCAGTGCATCAAGACCTGAAACCTGCATTGCCTCTTTGTTTGCTTCCTGAATCTGAACATATACCTCTTTACGGTAAACCGGAACTTCTTTCGGTGCGGATATACCGACCTTCACCTGATCTCCTTTTACCTCAAGAATTGTAATTTCAATATTGTTATTAATGACGAGTGCTTCGCCCTTTTTACGTGTTAATGCCAGCATATCATTCACCCGCCTTTCTGCTTTTCAGGATATCGTATATCGGGAATTTTACCTGATATTCTTCGCCTTCCGTAATTACCTGGCAGGCTTTTCTGTTATTTGCATTGATTACAATCGGTCCCCGTAAATTTACCGTCATTTTTGTCAGATCACTTGGAACAGCTACCGTTACAAGCACTAACATATTTTCCGGATCCAGACCACCGATTGGTTTTAAAAGTTCATCTTCCACCTTCGGGTTGTAATCTGCCAGAATATCAAGAGGATTCATAACCGGAATAGCGAACTGCGGTTCCTGCATAGATTGCAGCCATTGAACTCCTCCTTTTTTTTCATTGTCATGAATGAGTGCAAATGTCGTAAGTTCCGGAAATCCCACAATACCATTTACAAAATGAATCAGCTTGTCTTCTTCGATATCGATCATTCCAAAGATTCTTGTATTTACTTCCATACCCTTTTCTCCTTTTTTATTTTTTATATTTGGTTAAAAAACTTCTATAAATAATTCAGCAATGTCGTCTGAGAAATCTTACCGGTTGCCATAAGGGCTGCCTGATAAGCAAGCTCCACGCTGGACAGTGTAACTGCCACTTCTGTCAGATCCACATCTTCATTCTGGGACGACAACGTCTTAAAATTGACTTCCTGTTTTGCAAGACGATTGGCCACAAGTTCAACTCTCGCCCCCCTGTTACCTGTCGCTGTAAGCGCCGTGTTGGCCAGATCCAAATGTCCCTGCATATTTGCAATGTTTGCCTCAAACAGTTTCTGCATCTTGTCTGTCAGGAATGTATTGGCTTTGTTGGCAGCTGCCAGTCTGTCCTTCAGATCCTGATTCTCCGGATCAAGCTTAATCATATCCTTTAATACGGAGATATTCTTTTCCATCGCTTCCACATCTTCGATCGCTGTTACAAGGTCATCCACGTCGCGGCTTAAATCTGTCGAGAACAATTCGCTGGCAAGTGTATTAACTCTGACATCCTGATTGAATCCCACATCATAAGAAATAAACTGATTGGAATTATCGTCCGTAGCTCCTGTTAAATAACCTTCATTATATGTAATGCCGTCCGATTCACAGTAAAAATAGTGTTCCGGGCGGATATCACTCTTGGCAAATTCTGTCTTCTCATATGTGACACGAATCTCACCTTCATCGATATCAAGTGTCGCAGGATTATCTTTTACCGCTGTCAGGTTATCGTAATTCGCTTTGCTAAGTATCAGCTCTCCCGTTTCCGGAATAAATACCGCTCCCGATGTCTCTGCACTCAGGTAAGGATCCTGAGCAGGATCATTTTTCGACATTATATCCGCCGTAATCGTCTGCAAAGTTCCGGCTGTATCATAGTATGTAATGGTCGGTGCTACTGCATCCGAGCAATTCTCATAAGCAAGTCTCAAACGATACACCTGATTGGTGCTGATTTCCTGCTCCTTCGTTCCGAGCGTTTCTGCGTTAGCCTCTGTCATTGTATCAAGATCCGCCACATCAACGTATGTCAGCTCTCCCAGACTGTCCGACGTAAGCTGTTCTGTAATACTGTATGTCTTATCTGTCTGCACGCCGAAGGTCAGAGATGTATCTGTTCTGTATCCTGTAAATACATATCTTCCTGCATAATCTGCATCGCCGGTGGCATAAACTTCTTCCTGCAATGCTTTCAGATTATCAAGTACTTTGCTGCGGTCATCGGCTGTGTTGAATCCTGCTGCCCCCTGTGTACAATTGGAATACATGTCTGTCACAATTTCAATAACCGTACCGATTGCACTTTCTGTAATATCAAGCCAGGATTCTGCATCCGGAATATTTTTTGTATAATACTGGCTGACCTGATTTAAATTGGTACGGAGACGGAGCGCACGGATTGCAACAACCGGATCATCCGAAGGACGATTGATTTTGGATCCCGTGGCAAGCTGAGTATTCAGCTTATTCTCAAGCACCTTATTGTTATTAATATTCGTAATGGAATTCTGGGAAATAATCTTATTCGTAATTCTCATACGTAACCTCCGATTCTAAACTCTCAACCTATATATCGGCACATTTTCCCTTTTTAAACACCCGTTTGAAGAATTAATCTGTCATAAACTTCCGTCAGCACCTGGATCATCTGTGACGCCAAATTGTATGCATGCTGGAACTGTACCAGATTCAAAGATTCCTCATCCGTATCCACTCCACTGATGGAAAGACGCTGTGTATCGATTACCGCTTCTATATTCTGATAACTTGCGTAAAAAGAATTTGCACTGCTGGCATTTAAGGAAATATCTGACAAAATACACTGCAGAAAATCGCCTGCGTTGCATCCGCGGAAACTCATTACATCTTTATTTGTGCGAAGATCATTGAGATCATCAATCACATCGTATGCTTCCTGTCCTGCACCTTTACCCGTATGAGTTGCAAAAAGCTCGGAATCCTCAAGCATTTCTTTGCTGACAGCAAAATTTGAAGCCGTAAGATAATAATATGTATCGTCTGTGCTGGAAATCGGTGTTCCTGCTACTTTATTACGCGAATCAAGGAATTTTCTCTGGGTTACGTCCGTCGCCTCATTTGCCACAAAAAGAACATCTGCATCTTTTCCGTATCCGTCCACGGAACCGTCCTGTGTCAGAATGCGGTTAAATGCCTCTGCAAATGTACGCACCCACTCGTTAAGCTGCTGCTGATAATAAGGAACTCCCTGATAATCGATGGACAATCCCACTGTCACATCTTTACCGATTCGGCTGGAATTCGGCTGATAAGAATTTTTTGCCAGGTCATCACTGATTTCAAATATATACTTTGTAATCTCACCTGCATCATTATAAATAACCTTAAATGTGTCATAGTAGAATTCCTGATTTCCGATCTGCATAACACCGCCGTCATCAGAAAGTGTACACTTATTTAAATCACGTAAATAATCTGCCGTAACATTTACCGTCACTTCGTTTTTTCCGGTTGTCTGATTTCTCTCAATCGCAGAAACCACGCCATTGAACTGTTCCGCATTGTTTCCGTCTCTCATTGCAATAAGTCCCTGAAGCTGTCCGCCGATCAAGCTGCTGGACATATAGAAATTATTTCCGTTTTTCCATTTAATATCAAAAAGCCCCAACGCATCTGACTGATTGTTGGCTTCATAATTTGCTCTCGCCACACACTCAAGCTCATAATACTCGCCGCTGTCGACAAGCATCTGTCCGCCTGCAATTTGTACCACATAACGCTTTGCGCCGGTATCACGTCCGTTGTTTACGTCATACACCGGTGTTTCCGTCACTTGAACATTTGTCACCAGCGACAACTTGTCAATCAGAAGATCTCTCTGGTCGCGGAGCTCATTTGCTGTCGTTCCTGTCAGTTCGATTACATTAATCTGCTGGTTTAAGGAAGCAATCTCACGTGCATAAGAGTTAATCTCATCAACCTTGTTTTTTATCTCAGCGTTGATATCAAGCTGCATGTTCACAAGATTTTCGGACACGGTGTTAAAATAATATGCCAAATTGTTGGCAAATCCGATAAACTGCGACTTTGTTGTGGCATCGCCGGCATTTTTCTGCACCTCTGCCAACGCACTGTACATTTCATTGAAAATCGTGGTAAATCCTTCGATTGTCTTGTCATCGGAAAACAGATCTTCAATTTGCTGCATGTAGTACTGCTTTTCTTCGTACTCGCCAACCTTATTGTTGTTATTCCAATATTTAAAATCGTAAAATGCATCCCTGTTCCGGTCAATTGACAACGTATCAACGCCGGCTCCCGCACATCCGTAGGTTGTATATGTACGAATCGCATCGCTGGCCTGCTGTGTCACCGTCTGTCTGGAATAACCATCGGTCTCCACATTGGCAATATTGTTGCCTGTCGTATTAAGCGCGGCGTTTGCGGCCGTAAGTCCTGTATATGCAATATTTAATCCAAAAAATGTGGAAGCCATTCCTTTTCCCCCTTTTATGCTCCGAGAGTGTTAAGTATATGCTCAAGCATCTCATCAATTACATTGATATAGCGGCTTGAAGCATTGTAAGCATTCTGGAACTTAATCATATTGTTTAATTCTTCATCATCGGAAACACCGACAATCTGCTGACGGGCATATTCCGTGGAATCCACGGTCGCCTGTTCGTTCGAGTATATACTGTAGAATACCGCCCCGGTGTTGGCCACCTGACTTACGATATTCGAATAATAATCTACCAAATTCGTCTTGGTGGTAACATTTGGATTTAATGTGTATTCTGCAGTTTCAAATACTAACTGGAGATTCTGCGCCGTCTCATAGTCTTCCTTAGCGTCCATCTTGATAAATCCGAGTTTTGTCGGTTCTTTCACAAGATCCGGATTCACAATCAAGTTAGAGATTGTAAACAGCGTATTTTCCTTTCCCTGTGACAAATTTTCACGAATCAACTCTCCGTTTTCATCGTATTCGTCACTTCCGATTCTCTCAAAAAGCTGAAGAATGGAGCCGTTTTCATTCCGAAGATAGGTTCCTCCCTCTTTCAGCGCCGCATTCTCAAGAACCTGGTTCATCTCCGTCACGATGTTGTGAATCAGATTATCAAACTCTGCCATCACATTCATCAGAACTGAAGAGGCCACCTCATCGTTATACTGTCTTGCATCCTTTAAGTCTGTGTAATCCGCCCTATGCGTTCCTCTCGCAAGAAGCATTCCTTTCAGGCTTCCGATATCGGTATTAGCCTCCGTCGAGATAACACGGGACATATCGTACACCTTACAGTTATCAATCAGATATCTGAAAGTTCCGTCTTCCTGCAGTTCCTTTTTGGCATCCGTCAACCAAAACGGTGTGTAAAATCCGGTCTCCGGATCAGTATCCATTCCGATTTTAAAGGTCATTGCGCGGTTTACCAGCACATGTCCTTCAAATTTAACAGTGACACCGCCCTCAAGATCTTCCATGTAGTCAATATTTCCCAATCTGCCAAGCTCGTCAAGAATCTTGTTTCTCTCATCCCGAAGATCATTTGCTCTCTCAATTCCGCCCGATTCAATATTGATAATATCGTTATTAAGCTGGAACAGACGGTCTGCATAATTATTGATCTTATCGACTTCGCCTTTCAGCTGGACATTTAAGTTATCCTGATAATTGCAAAGCGCGCCATACACGTTGGTCGCCTGCTCAACAAACTGACTGGAACGCTGAATCAAAAGTCCCTGTGTCACAGAACTGGCCGGCTGCTTTGCAAGCTCCTGAACTGCTTCCCAAAGATTGTTCAATGAATTACTAAAAGACTCTCCTTCCAATTCACCAAGAAGAGTCTCTATTTCAGTCAACGTATTGTATGATACTTCATAAAACGAACTGCGTCCGGATTCTCTGCGATAGGTCTGATCCAAAAACACGTCTCTTACCTGTCTCACATCCGCATAGGTAACACCGAGGCCGACCTGCTGATTCGCAATTGCCTTCGAGTTTACCGATAAAGTATTATACTGTCTATCATTCAATAAAGTCTGCTGTCTGGTGTAGCCTACGGTATCCGCATTTGACAAGTTGTGAGCAACTGTATTTAATGCATTTTGTCCCGTCTGTAAACCGGACGCGCCGACATATAAACTTCCAAATAATGACATGTGATCACCTCGTAACTATTGTTTGGCATCAAATCTTCCGGCCGGTATTCCCATCAGATTTCCGGCACTCATTGCACCACGATTGTACTCCGCAGTCTCAGGAGCCGCTTTTAACCCCCGCACAATATTCAGGTCAAATTCCACCAGTTCCAATGCGTTCTCCAAAAGTTCTTTATTCTGGGCATTGATTCTGGCCATATTCTGCGTCGTCTCGTGAAGTGCATCTTTCACTTCCGTCAACCGTCTCTGCTCCGCCGGTCTTCCCGCGAGCATTTCGATTAACTTGCCAAGCTTTAACGTTTGAACATCCATGTTCATTACATTGGCAATATCCTGCATCGCAACCATTCTCTGTTTATCCAGAGCATTGATACGATCCACCTGCTTCTGCTCCTCCTCCGTGATGGCAGAAAGCTCTACAATATCGTTTGCAACGATAACGCGTGTCTTTTTCATGGACAAATCCAGCAGCGTTTTATACTCTGTATTCTCTTGTTCAAGAATCTCCATCAGGTTTTCCATTAAACTTGCCACCGGTTTTTCCTCATTTCTTTTTTATTTCCCGATTTTCTCCGGGGAAGCATGATATTTCTACCACGCCTCCCTATCCAAGAATTGAACTGTACTTTTCTAACAGTCTGTCTGCAAAATCACTTGCAGAAACATCATACGTTCCATCCTGAACTGCTGTTTTGATAGATCCCATCAAATCTTCTCTCATATCCGGAGCAGAAGCCACTGCCTTCTTTGCTACCTGATAATCTTTGCCGAAACTGGAGATCGTAACAGCATCTGAAAAACCGGTTTTGGTTGGTTTTGCAGCACTCTTCACTTTCGTATTATTATAAAGCTGCGTCACCTGAGTATAAGCATCTATACGCATACATACTCCTCCTTCCATGGTTTTTATACTTAATTTATCGGATGTTTTCGGGATAACTTTAGAGGAAAATGGGAATTATTTTATTTTTTGTGGTATAAGAAAAACCTTATTATCTCATTCGCCCACGCTTGCGCTCTGAGAAAGACGTAGCGGTACTAAGCTCGGCGCCGCCTCGCTAAGGACCGACGTCTTTCAAAGGGGCTCATGAAATAATAAGGTTCTTCTTTATAAACAATATAATAAATTCATTTTGGAGTTATGACTCACTTGGCATAGGTCGGTCATACTCGTCTATAATCTCAGATAGAGCATCGAGATTTACTGCAACCTCCTCATTGTAGATATGCAGTCCGAGAGTACCCGAAAGCGGATGGACACCCGGAGTTGCTTCCTTCGCCATCCGATATACAATCATTACTTTTTTCCGCAAGTCCAGCATCCAGTATTCCTGTACACCGGCTTGCTTATATTTCTCCAGTTTCAGCGTTGCATCTCTTTTTCCTGTCGAAGGCGAAAGGACTTCCATTACAAAATCCGGAGCTCCGAGAATGCCCCATCTCTTTACTTTGTTTCTATCGCAAGCAATCAGAAAATCAGGCACAATCACCGTTTCTTCCTCTTCAAAAAGCCTGACACTGACCGGCGCAAGAACAGGAAGGCACGCCCCATTTCTCTTTTCTATCTGAGTCCGGATTTGCGAATACACTTCGCACGCTGTTATCTGATGCGCAAGAGATGGCTCTGCCATATTGTAAAGCACTCCGTCAATCAATTCACAGCGAAATTCCTTCGGAAGATTAAAATAATCCTCTACCGTACATTTCCCCTGTTTCTCATCCGGCACCTTTCCATAAACCGAAGCAGATTCGTGCACTATCTGCCCACCTACATCATACTCATTGTCTGTATCACATTCTGTGTTCTTATCATGCCCGTCATCTGTATTACAACCGCCGTCCGTATCATCCAAGACACAGCCGAGCACAGATTCCAATGCTGCCAACGTGGACGCGCGGGGCCTTTTGGTCCGCCCTAAAAATATCCTCCGGATACCTTCCGTCGACAACCCGCATACCTCCGCCAACTTCTCATATCCATACCCGAGCTCTTCTTTTGCCTTTTTCATTTCTTCAATTGTCATAGCATCTTCACTCCTTTACATTGGTAGATGGTTTGCTCTCTTCCTGAAGCTGTTTCAAGAAGCTTTATCTTTCGTAAAAAAGTGAGTACATCATTTAAAATGATACCTTGAGTTTAGCATCCCCCTTCATAGTATCCCCGTACTTGCTCCTCTGTGACATGAGCGTATGTGTCATTCATCGTTATCATTCTGTGGATTTCTTTCAAATCCGGAACTATTGGCTTCAATGTCTGAATCAGTGCTACCAACCCTTTCTCTATTCCTTTCTCTATTCCTTTCTCTATTCCTTCACTTCTCCCCTCCGCGATTAAACTCTGAGCTATCCAACACATATCAATTCCCTCCTCGTTTACTTCTTTTTCTTTCACAGCCTCTGTATATACTTTTCTATAACTATCATCTTTCGTAAATACCGAAAACAAATCCAACACCGCCGCAACGTGATGTATCTTTGCCTCAGTGTCATTCATCAAAGTATTTCTTTTAAGTCTCCGGTCTTTGAAAAATCGTGCCACAATTTTAAAATCACTTGTGAACTTCTCAATTACATTATCACTCAAAAATGCTATGTCGTAAACCCGTATTTTATAGTCCTCAACGTATGCCTCCAACTCTTTAGGAAGCTTCATCAGCTCATGCAGACTCTTTGCTTTACTCCAGCGTTTATCCCCAAAATTGAGCACAATAGTAGTAACCGGAATAATTGTTTTTTTATTCTTTACCATTCCGCGATAAGTTCCGTAATCATATCCCATGACACGGACCGGCATTACCTCATCTTCGCCCGACTGGTTCTCAATACCAAGCGACATGAGTGAAAAATTTGCCCCGCCATAAGTTTTCAATACATCGCGAAACTGTTCCACAGGTTTGCCGGTTTCCGCCTTATAGACGGAACTGGTCGGACTACACGAAAGACCATCCTCCCGCAGGTACCCATCTTCAAACACAAGCGTGTTATAAATATCCGCAAAGACGTCATTGTAGTCCTCAAGAACCTTTTCGTTTATGTCTTTTTCCGCCAAATAAACAGTCCTCCTTTTTCGATTTGTAATGTTTGGGAAATAAATGTTTTGAATAAAGTTTGAATAAATGAAATGTAATTAATTTGATTTTGCACCTGCTGACTGCAGGTGCTGAATGAATATAAGTAATATTATAATTCGCTTTGATTGAAAGTCAATAGGATTTACACTAATCCTTATTTAACAGAAAGTGTTGCGCAATCCACATCGCCGCCATTGCATAAAGAATGCCCAAAATCACGCCGCCGAGCACATCGCTCGGATAATGAACGCCGAGATACAGTCGCGAAAACGCCATGAGCGTTGCATATACAACGGCCGGAATTCCAATCTTTTTCGGAAGCTGCCGGAATATCACCCACGCGACCGCAAACGCAGCACTGGAATGTCCGGACGGAAACGAAAAATCGTGCGGTTTTCCGATGAGAATTGTCAATCCATCTATCAGCTCATAAGGCCGCGTCCTTGCTACCAGCGGTTTGATAAGAAGATTTGTAAAAAGAAGGGAAAAAATAAGCGCAAGTGCGCACATCACTCCTGTCTTACGTGTCTTTTTAAACGCGAGAAGAAAACAGGTGACGGCAATCCAAATCAGTCCTGCATTTCCTGTTATTGTTATAAACGTCCAAAGCGGAGTGAACACTTCACTCCGCAGATTTTCCTGTATCCACAATAGAATATTGCCGTCCGCGGACGCCAAAACCGAAAGTAAGGTTGTCATGAAAAAACTCCCATAATTTTAATATAATCTTCTGATTTATCACGCATAATGTGAAAGCCCTGTTCAAGTTCCGCAAGACCATAGCGGTGCGTAATCATATGTTCCGGTGCAATTTCACCCTTTGCAAGCATGTCAAGCACATAATGCCAGTCATCCTCCGCCTCGCCTGTAAACGAAGAATTCCATGTTCCCATAACCGTAAGCTGATTGCGTAAGATTTTCCAATATACCGCTTTCTCTAACTCCATATCCGAATGGGGATTACCCACGAGCATAACCTTTCCCGCCGGCGCCGTTAAATCCAATGCCTCAAGCACCGTCTCATTCTTTCCGACACACTCAAAAAATACATCCGCGCCCTTGCCTCCTGTGCGCTCTTCAAGCCAGGCAGTGACATCCTGCTTACGGCTGTCGCAATAATCTTCCTCCGGAATTCCGAGCGAGAGTACTCGCTGTTTTTGAAATTCCTTATTACCGATTACATACACATGCTGCATCCCCGCCCCTTTTAAAAACATAGCAAGGAAAAGTCCGATGGTACCAAGTCCGCACACTACAATCCGGTCATCCTGCGTAGCTTTAACCCGACGCATTGCATGAACTGCAACCGCCATCGGCTCCAGCATGGCTGCCTGCTCATAGCTAACCCCTTCCGGAAGCTCAATCAAACACTCGCAAGGCACTGCTACATACTCCGCAAATCCTCCGTCTCTGCGCGAGCCGAGATAATCATAATGTCTGCACATTTCGTATTGTTTATCCATGCAAGGACCGCAATTTCTGCACGGGATCAGCGGAAACACGCCAACCGGCTTATGGAGCCACGAAGCATCCGCACCTGCTGCCACTTCGACCACCTTACCTGAGAACTCATGTCCGATGACAATCGGATGCACATGTGCTCCCGTCCGGTAGGCCCTGGGAATATCCGATCCGCAAATACCTGCTGCCATTACCTGCACAAGAACTTCCCCTTCTTTTGGCACCGGTTTTTCTTTCTCTTCCATTTGAAATTGATTTATCCCATGTAAAACATATGCTTTCATTTTTTACCTCAACATTTCCTGTTGCAAAGATTCTTAAACCGCTCAAGATCCGCCTGCGTTGTAATTTTAAAATTTCTTTCATCTCCCGGAACCGTTGCGATTTCCATTCCGGCTTGTATTGCAGGTTCTGTCGAACCATTAATCTTTAAAATCTTATCCGGCAACAGCCTCTCATTGGCACGGTAATATTTTTCATACACAAACACCTCCGGTGCCTGTCCCGCCACCACATGACTGCGTTCCAAAAGTGAAGTAATATGTTGCCCATCCTCACACAAATATACCGTATCCTTCATCGGAAGTACCGGAAGTACCCCATCATGCTTTTTTGCCGTTTCAAAATAACCCGTAATCATCTCCGGTGTCAACACCGGTCTTGCCGCATCATGAACAAAAATAAGTGAATCCGGCTTTGCAAACGGGCGTATATCGCAAAGGGCATTCCATATGGAAAGCTGACGGTTAGCCCCAGGCAACGAAAAGCCTTTCACTTTCCCTGTCGGAATATGTGCGCTCACATAATCGTGCCACATTTCGTCTGCCACAATCCAAATCACATCCACCATTTCATGGGCAGATAATGCCTCTGCGCAATAAGATATAATAGGTTTCCCGTTTACTTCTATATACTGTTTCGGTCTGTCTGCGCCGAGGCGCGTTCCTGTACCGCCTGCTAAAATGATTGCTATGTTCATAGTACGATCACTCCCTTTGTCATAACCATTATATAACAGCCCTTTGTTTTTCACCACATTTTTATATCAGGATATTTCACCTGCCGTCTACATCTTGAAATTTGTCACGTAAAAACAGGGTCGGCTTTTGCCGACCCGTCTCTTATTTTATCTGCTTAAAATTTCAATTTATGTATATCCTTCAAAACCTCGCCGTATGGCTTACCCTTGCCAAACAGAAGCGTTGTTCCAAGTACAAATCCGTTTACTCCCTTCGGAGCATACTCCATAATCTTTTCTGCACTGCAGGCACCGTCCCAAATAATATCAAAATCCATCTCTTGCTGAAGTTCCAGTAATTTGTCGATTTTTTTACCGACGTACGGCAGATACATCTGTCCTGCATTTCCCGGATTGACCGACATGACAAGTACCTTTTTTACAATAGTAAGCATCATCATGACCGTCTCCACGCTGGTTCCCGGATTGATTGCGATTCCCGGAATCATCCCTGCATCAATAATTTTCTGCAGTGTCGTAGACGGATGATACTCCGCTTCCGGATGAATATACACCGTATCTCCTGGACGCAGTTTGTTTAAAAACAAATGAATATTGTTGTTCGGATGTTCAATCATTAAATGCACGTCCAGCGGTTTTTTTGTCGCGCCGGCAATGTACGCCATATCATTTAAGGACATGGCAAAATTCGGCACATACCGGCCGTCCATAATATCAATATGGAACGAATCGATTCCGCCTTCATCCAACGCCTTTACTTCTTTTTCCAAATTGCCGTAATTGGCACACATCATAGATGCTGTAAGTTCGAAGTTCATATCTATTTTTGTCTCCTTTGTATTTCAACAGATTATACTAAAAATCTACAACCCGCATGCGCTATCTTAAGTTTATCGCAATTTACCATAAAATACAACGTCGCAAGTGTTTCTCCCATATATCCGATATATCGGTCACTTCGCTCTTTCCCTTTTGGATCACTTAATTCTTCAATCCTCTCCAAAATCGGAAAGAGCCAGCTGCAATAGTCAAACAGCACTTCTTTCCTTGCCAGCATAATATTATAATTGTAAAAATAGGTTTGTTTTAAAACTTCCGGAAACTTGTCGGCATACTCCGGTGCAAGCTCTTCAAGTGCCGTAAGCAGCGCCTGCCAATCCACTTCTTTCAGATATCTCTTATGGTGCTCTTCAATATCCGGTTCATACGGCATCGGATATGGCAGAACCACATCCACACCATTGTTTTCCAAGCGCAGAATATCATCTTCGCTCAATTCCAGAATCCTCCGGTAGTGGCAAAGCCCAACATATTGTTCCTCTTGCCTGTCCGGCCCTGCAAGAACATTTTTCCAAATAAAATACAAAGCAGTAAGCTCCGAATAATTTACATTTTTATGGGAAATATTCTCGCCTTCACAATCGATTACATCCGCCACCCGCTCTTTGCAAAGAGCGGCTCCCACCTGTATCGGGACAATCCATTCCGGAACTTTGAATGTGCTTGTAAGCGGTTTGTCTTTGTAAAACTTTGCCATATACATATGTATTTGGGATTCTGCAGTTCCGATCGGAAGTGCCTGCAGCGGCACAAATCTCCCCTCGCAAACATAATAATACCCCATCAGCTGCGCCCATCTTTGGGAATCAAGCCTCGTGTAGCAACACAGCCCGTGATTTTCCAGACATCCTTCTATTTCCGGCATCACATTCTCCGGAGTTGCAATCAAAACCTCTATCCGGTCCTTTTCCCCGCAAGAGAGCGATTGTGCAAACGGAGCCAATTCCAGTACCGGAACACCGGCAAGTAAATCTGCATTATTTCCCTTTGATGTTACTAAAAAACAACGGATTTTTCTGTCCGGACATAATTTTTGCAACGCTTCATATGCCCCGAGCGCCATCCCCTGTGCTCCGTAGATTACAATTTCTTTTTTCATTTTTTACCTCACGCATCACGTTCTCTCATAAGATGATTTCTCAGGAAACAGCCACTCTAATGCGTCATTGATTTCTTTTTTTATTAATACAAATTCTTCACCGGAACAATTTTCATTAATGCAAATCATCGGATATTTTTTTTCTCTTATTTCTTTTGCAATATCCTGATAATTTTGCACGTCAGCAAAATATACCTTTCCACGCGTTTTTCGCGGATAAAAATCACCACTGCAAATTTGCCAATATCTTACCAAATACTGTGTCACATCCGAGTAATTTCTAAAACGATTTCTTGAAGCAGTATCCAGCACCTTCGGCTCAAGTTCCCACAAACGACGCAACACCGACTTCTTCATTGCACTCGGAACATGCGGGTCATAAAAACCCGGAAAATCTCTCCAAAACTGTAACGACTTCGTTCTTTCCAATCTTTCTTCATAATCTTCACAGTACCACTTATCCCAGTTCTTCTTCTGAACTTCCTGCTTTTTAAAATATTTATTTATTATAAACATATTATTTACTTGATTATATCTGGCAAGATTAGACACCGGACCAAAAGAAGCCGTTGTAATAATATTCTCTACCGCCTCATCACAAACAATGTCATCTTTAAAATAATAGAATTCATCTTGTAAACTTATAGGAATCATATCATCATTAAACAAGATGAAATTTTCGCTCAACTCCTCAATCCGAAACAAATTCATCTCAATTGTATTGGAATTATATGTCGGTCTGTATTCGGAAGGAATATAATCTTCATGCTTAACTATTTTTAATTTCGGATGGTTGATATCCAAAAATTCAGGGACATGCCCCCATGTAACAAAAAAAATCTTATTTACCCATGGCATACATGTTTCAACCGCTCTAAACCATAGGTGCATATTATCCCAACTCTCGAAACGAATATTCGAATTTACATCTCTCGACATTGGCTTGTCTTCATATTTTTGCTTCTCCATAATCCATTTTGGGTCATTTCCGTCGACCCAAAGAATTACAATATCGATTGGTTTGTTCACGATTTTACCTCACTCAAACATGGAATAAATGTCTAACGTCTCTTTTGCAGCTTTTTTGTAAGAAAATTTTTCTGCCTGTTTCCCTGCATTTTTCTTCAGTAACTCTCGCAAATCTTCTTTATTTACAATTTTATCAATCGCCGCCTCTATTGACTCCACCTCGTAAGGATTGCAATATACACAAGCATCCCCGCCCACCTCGGGCATAGATGACGTATCAGAAGATATTACCGGTGTTCCAACTGACAACGCTTCTAAAATAGGCAATCCAAACCCCTCATAAAACGATACCATCGCAAATGCCAATGCATTTTTATAAAGCCAATTCAGTTCGGCGTCCGAAACGAATCCCGTAAAAATAATATCAGCAGAACTTTTCGGATATTTTTTCTGATAATCTCTTACCACCTCATATTGTCTGATCGGCCCTGTTAAGACAAGCTTTAAATCATCTTCTTTGTGCTGTTCTTTATATCGTACAAATGCCTCAATCAACCCCATTTGATTTTTATTTGCTCCAATTGCCGAAACAGACAGAATAAACCTTTTCCCTTTTAACTCTACCACTTCTTGAAGTGTACAGCCGGAAGACATGTCCGAAAACAATCCATTATAAACAACCTTAACTTTCTCCGGATTCACACCAAAACAATGAACAACATCTTTTTTGGTACTTTCAGAAACGGCAATAACTATGTCCGCCTCCTCCACTGTTTTTCTAATCGGACCGTCATAATAGGCTTTTTGGTTGTTCTTCCACTCGGGAAACATCAACGGTATCATATCATGTATCGTTATAATCTTGGCACAATTGCATTTCGAATGGATGTAAAAAGGCCTACTGTGTGAATGAACAATATCTAAGTCATAAATATCTACCGGTAAATTCAAATTGATTCTTTCATTCGACGCAAAAAGCGCATCGATTACCGGAAGATTCAACCCCAACCAATCACATCTTCCTATCCACGAATAACTGTTACTTTTATCAAGCAACTGCATCTCTGACATCGTTCCGATTGTAACACGATTGATTCCCGTTATACAATTCTGCTTCAATTGTGCTAATATTCCAATATTCACTCTAAACCTCTCCCCAATATCCGTCTATCTCTTTGCATGCTTCTTCATATTTTTCATATATTTTAAGTACTTTTACCGGATCCATATACCGAAACAAATCAAAATCCCGATCTATTCCATATGTCTCTATATTGTTTTGTTCCCGTAACTTAGCAGCAATTTGAAGAATATTTACATCTCTTGTATCAATGGATTGAATATTAAAAAAAACAACTGCATCCACTTCTCCCATCGGCAAAATATCAATTATTTTTTCTGAATACTTACCCTCCCAGGGAACTATTACATCTTGCGGCATACAAAAATCAGGCAAAATCATTTGCATCTTAGGCTGCGCCACATATATCATAGATGCCTGACTACCACTTTTTCTCCTAAAATCGCAATATTTCTTCATGACATTTTCTTCATTCGACGCAATAACCAAAACCCTTTTTTTATCTGCAAGAAAATGATTGTCAACAGAAACAGCCATCACCTGTCTATTCAATTCCTCAAATAAATCTATGTACTCCTTTTTATTCATAAATGCTCCTAAACATATACTATTTTATTCTCATCCACACCAAGACTTATAAGGTATTCTCTTACCTGCTTTTTTACATTCTTATCTACAATTGCTATAGCAATAACCTCAAAATGGTACTTACCAATATTCTCAGGAGCATCTATCTTCATATTCATATGTTCAAATTGCTCTCTTTTTTTATCCCATGCCCGATCAAAAACACATACCAGTTTTCGATTTTGATCATTTATCACCTTTTCAACAAAATTCATACCATACGTCCCGGCTCCGTACACTGCAATGTCCCTTTTATCAGCGAACGGATAAGCATCACACATATATTCATCCAAGTTCTTATGATTTCTATATATAGAAATCATATTCCACATAACTTCCTCAGAAATAGTTTTATTATACAGCTGCCAAACACTCGCCCCTTCAATATTGAACACTTCTCTGTTATCATGAGAGGCACCGCCCTCTTCATAAGTAACAATTGTTCTTGGAATATATTTATGAACCACGGAAGCTTTCACACAGCGAAAAAAGAAATCATAATCCATTCTGAGTCTTAAAAATTCATTAAATCCCCCTATTCTCTCAAACACATCTTTTCTCACAAAAGCCGCCTGATGCGGAATAAGCGCATGGCTCCAATTGTATTCATCTTTATCCGGAGAAATTTCTGCCGGTAATGTTCCCGCATAATAATTTGCCGCATAAGTCATTACTTCAACATTTGCGCTCTGAATCTCACTTTTAATAATATCCAACTCATTTATTCGATTGAACGTATCTCCCGTATTTAAAAACAGTATGTATTCTCCGTTGCACATACGCAGACCTTTGTTAAAAGCATTACTTATTCCGGTATCCTTTTCCGACACAAAACAACGCTTATCCGATTCACACAGTTTCAGGTACTCCGGCGTTCCATCCGTGGATTTCCCATCCACAATAATGTGTTCGTAATCTGTACAACTTTGCAGATTTATTGATTCCACCGTTTTTCTTAATCCTTCTAAATTATTGTAACTCGCGGTAACAATGCTGAAAAACATGTTTTCCTCCTCTACTCACCCGGTAATCATTCCATTTGCTTTTGCCCAAAAGCTAATTATTCGCCTGTTCTGCATAAAATTCTCCTACAATTTCCTGCAGTGATATAATAGGACACTCTACTTTTTCTTCTATTTTTAATCTAATCTCATCATAATAGAAAAATGATGTTACCACAATTACATCTACAGGTCTCAAATTATCTTCAGGAGACACCACTATCATTTCTGCGTTGATATTAGCATAATTCCGGTCTATGCCATAGCTGACAACAATTCCGCTGTCTTTCAGTTCCTCACAGAGCCTCTCTCCTAAATCTTTCATCCCATATATTGCAATTGTTTTATATCCGGAGCATTCAAAATAAGTTGATAGGCTTTTCCCTCTTTGTCTGAGCGAGAGCCATTGATTTAATACAGAATAATAGCTGTTCTGCTTATCCCTATCCTGTTGTTTGCTTATAATCATCGCGATACATTGATCGGCATAGATTGGCTTTTTTTCTATAATTTCCATCCAATCCAGTATCTTGTTTTTTTCCGACTTCCATTTCAAATATCCCTGCTTGGAATACTCATATGCATTTTTTTGAATCATACGAATATCGTATTTCTTAATTGGTTTTAAATCATCGATATCATATAAGATTCCGTTAATTCCATCCTCTATATATTCATTCATCGTAGCGTTATTCGGCGCTATTACGCATCTTCCCATAGACATGGCTTCTAAAAAGCTCATACCGATACCTTCATACTCACGGGGCGCAACATAAAATGCAGACCGTAAAACACATTCTGTATAATCCTCCTGATTTTCAAACCAATCAGAAAAAGTAATATCCCACTTCAAAGTTTTAGATAATTCAAAAGAATGTTTCGGATCCATAGCTTTATGAATGTGAAGATGACGAATTTCTGTGTCTTTTAAAATCATTTCCAAAGTATTTGTATCAATTGTCTGCTTTCTTTGCCAGAAAAAAACAGAATCTTCTTCCCCCGCTTCAAACTCCCCTTTATAACCAATAAAGTACTGAACATATAATGCATTGATACCATAAATCACCAATTCGTCATATAGTTTTTTACAAAAACACAATGCTTTAAAATCACAATATTGCATCCAGTCAATACTGCGATTTCCGACAACTGCATCATACATCGGAATAATAATTCCCTGACCATACTTGAATTTTTTTTCTATCTCCATCCGTTCCGGCATAATCTGCCATAAAATCAAAAAATCATATTCTATTCCTTCCGCATAATCCGAATAACGATTTGTATACGGATCAAAAAAAACACAAGTCACATCATATCTTTCTTTCAACAACTCTATAAAAAAACGCGATGACTTTGTTTTTAAATGATATTCATGACCCAAAAAAAGTACTGTTTTCACTTTTCCACCATCCTACTCACTAAAAATCGCAGTAGATATCGAAACAATATCGTCCAAATCTATTCCCTGACAAAGAAATTCATTTATAATTTCATTCACATGAAATATACTGCACACAAGAATCTTATCAATTTCTTTCCTGCGATACATCTCTATCATTTCTTGAGGGCCAACCACTTTTCTGCCACAATACCCCCTCGCAAACCTCAAATAATTCCTATCACTGACACATACCATTTCAACTTTCTTATCGTTCCTTTTTAAATCTTCACACACGAGTTCAGAGAACTCTGTAATCGCATAAATCGCAACTTTTTTTCCTCCGATATGTGCCATAAAATCTCCAACATTCCATCCTGAAACCTTTTTTTTCAAATATTTCATAATAATCGGATATTGAAATTGATATCGTTCCTCTTTATAAATAATTTTTTCTTTTTTTACCGGTTTCTCCACCTTCGGAAACATCTTCTCAACCCCGTTCACTCTATCCCTTCTTTCCGCTCTTCAATGCACCTTCCAAATATTCCATCGATTGTTTTCTTCCCGTCTCAATACAACTATCTATCCGATTCCAATCAATATTCTCATTCATCTGCGAAGGTGCGATATAACGATCTACAACTCTATGCTCTATGCCATACTTCTTTGCCAGTGTATCAATTCTAGTCCGCATAAATTCAACGACAAAAATATAAAACGGCGTATGAAATTGAAAAGAAAACAAAGTTGCATGATACGAATTCGTAACAACAATCGACGCATTTTTTATGTACCACAAAAAATCTTCTATGCCATCGTACATCATGCATCCTTTATCATTGTTAAAAACATACGGTCCAGCCTGTGGTATAGAGTGAATAATGTTCAAATTATATTTGCGCGAAAGGGCATTGGCAAACTCTACTCCTCTCATCAGCTCTTCGTCATGCTGCAACCAAAAAAAGAACAAAAACGGCTCTTCTGTATCTCGTGACTTCGGAACCAATTCTTCATAATCATCTGCGCCCAAAAGCAAAGTGGGATCCACTACACACCGGCAATCCATTCCACACACATCTTTTATAAAATCCACATGTTCTTCCTCCCGCACAGAAACAGATCGGAATTTCGTGATATATTTTTTAAAAACATCACAATGTGAATATGCCATATCCAAATTCATACTGACACTTGCCGCATAAGATATTCTGTCCGCATCCTCATCCAAATTCCCAAAGAAATAATTCGGATTCTCCCCGGTCGGCTGCACATACCATACCTGATCACTTCCAACACAGTAAGTATCATATTCATTGCCTTCCACAACGGATAACATCGGCTTTGTAATCCCACAATGCTCCCGTAAAAACCGTTCAAACAAAAGCCGCTTTTCTCTTAATTTTCCGATTGACTCCTCCGTCTCCATATAAAGCACATATTGAAACTTATCCGGTATGTAATTTATAATTTCTGCCTTATAATCACCCAGAGAATTTATTTTTTTACGCAACGCATATGCCTGCAAAACCGCTCCATAATTATCTACATGATGAAAGGTTAATATCCCTACTGTTTTCATGCCGGTCTCCTTAAATTAACACATACTTTCTCCGCCATCTACCACCAATACTTGTCCGACCATTTGATTGCCGGTATCCTGGATTAAAAACAATGCCGCTTTGCCAATCTCAGCCGGAACTGTCATTCTTTTTGTCGGATGCCAATTACTACGGACATCTCCGTTCTCATCCTTCCTCATCATCTCCGTCGCGGTTGCCCCCGGAGCAATTCCATTAATGACAATTCCCTTTCTTGCCATCTCTTTTCCTAATCCCTTCGTAAAAGCTATAAGCGCTGTTTTGGTCAAACCATATGGAACCTTATTCCCTCTCATTCCCTCTGTACTGCATATATTTAAAATATGTCCCTTTATATTGTTCGCCTCAAAATATCTGCAAATCTCCTGACATATAAAGTAAACAGATTCCAAATTCGTTTTGAATACGTTCTCAAAATCCTCAATATCTACCTTATAAAAACTCTGCGTAAAATCCGGATCCGGGCATATTCCTTGTGAATTCACAACAATATCAATCTTCTCGTATTTTTCAATAAGCTCCGACACTTTTGAAGCAATCTCTTCTGTTTTTGATACATCCCAAATCTCACTTTCCATTCCGGGCATATCATAAGGTCTGCGTCCGCATACAATTACCCTACATCCTGCGTCCTTCAATTCTCTGGATATCGCAGCACCAATTCCTCCGCCACCGCCGATTACAACTGCAGTTTTTCCATCCAGAGTCCCTTTTCCGCTTTCAGGGAAAATCGGATTTACATAGATAGGTCGTTTTGCTGCAACCATACCTGCCCATTTGTTCATAAACTTATTTCTCATTTTTCTTATCCTCTCAATTCTAATTAATGCTCTATACCTCTGCCGGCACAACCATCATCTCAGGAAATTCTTTTTTTACCTGATGGTACAACTCCTCATAATAATTCGGAGATGCAATAACCCAAATGAATGTATCCGCCTCTAATTTTAGAGGTACGCTTTTCAAAAATTCAGAAAATGTATAAACCTTTTCCTCTTTGACACGATTATCTACGATGTACGCAATTTGTTTCCTGTATTTTTCTTCAAACCGCTTTCCTATCAGCCCGTATCCAAACAAAATAATTTGAGAGCATTCATATAACCCACTATACTTAAAGCATTCTTTTCTTTTCCAGTTTGCAGGATGCTTCATGCCGACAGTATTTTCATGTGAATTATTTTTGGTTACCAAAACACCGGCTCCTACCACACTATGTGAAGCAATCCGCGCACCCTTTAGCACCGTCACACCTGCACCTAACCATACCCTGTCTCCAATGATAACTTCTTGCGGCGGATTCGTTTGCCTCTCCTCGTAATCCAAAATCTGATGGAAATCACTGTCATAAATAATGACATTTCTTGCCATCATCACATCCTCACCCAAGGTAACCTTCTTATCCACCACCATCGTTCCTCTGGCATTCATGGTAAAATATCCTGTATCTAAAACTGCATTTTCATGTATTTCCAAGGTGCATTCATAGGTCAGTGCTCCGCCTCGGCGCAAATACCAAACAGAATCTCTTCCCATACGAATATATGTCTCTGCTTTTGACTTTTTGAGTTTTGACACTCCTATTAAGAAGTTTTCATCTCCGTATACTTTAATTTTCGCCGTATCATGCAGGTCAAGAATTGCATGTTTTTCAGGAATCAATTTTGCCTTTCCGTACCGAATAATATTTTTGCAATAGTAATTGTAATAGATATATTTTTTTATGGAAACCTCACATATGCCATCATATTTTTGTTTCATATCCTTTGCTTCTTTTAGAACAGAAAAGATATTTCGCGATGTCCCACCATGTTCTCCCAAGCATTCTGCAACAGCACTGCTGAATGATTTTTTTGCAAGCAAAGCAAAAAACAAATCGGATTTATCGCTTTCTTTCGGCGGCTGCAACAAAGCCGGATTTCCTCCGAATACGTCCTCCATAACCTTTTCTTTGACAACCAAATTCTTTTTCATCTCATCAAACAAGTTACGCGCTTTTGGGGAATTTAACAGAACTACCGAAATACCTTCATGCATATTGATAGAGTTTTCGCCTTTTATTCCCCAAAAATCTCCGATTGTCATATCCGCTGTCTTTCTCGGAATGGAACGATACTGACATTCATAACAACAGTCTCTTGTATACAAATCATGCTGAAGGAATCCCTTCATCCAGTCATCCTGCGTACGGTCCCTGTGCGACTGATCACCGTTTTTAAAACAGACAAATGACGCCAAACTCTGCCAACCGGTATTTTTATTTTTTAAATGTACTTTTTCAACAGAGGAATTATATTTTTCTTCCAATTCCGAAATATATGCTCGAAATGCCAGCGGCGAATTGATACTACGGCATATAAAATCCATATAGAAAATATTGGTATACTTTTCTCCCAAAAACATCGACAACGCAGCATTTTGACACGGCGTTCCGCAAAACAGCACATCTTTCCCCGCCTTCAACTCCTCTTCAACCGCAATGTAGATGCCCCGGGTATCACTCTGAAAATACTTAGAACCGCGAAGCTGTGCCAGTTCTTCTTTGTTATGGGCCAAAAAATGATTGGCTGACTTCCAATCTTCTCCATAACGGGAACCGGCTACAACACCTCCTTTTTCGATAAAAACAGAAGCTGCTTCCCAAAAAATACCACCGGATGTACTGTTATGACGAATATCTTCATCCTTGCTCCATGCTGCATAGACAACCGGAGCCTCCTTGATCTTCACTTCGGCCGGATGCATCGCCGGGCATTTTTTCTCACACAACCCGCAATTTATACATTTTTCTTTGTCTATAACCGGATACCAGAATCCTTTTTCATCACACACAAATGAAATCGCTTGTTTAGGGCAAATGTCCCCACACATTTTACATCCGGTACATTTTCTTTTATCTAGAGTTTCTACCAAACTTTCTTTCATCATCTTATAACCTTTTCAATGTTTGATATATATTTTCTCCGCAACCGTCAGCGTCGTTTTGCGCAGACCACATCTTTCTGTCTATCATCTGAACATATTCTGTCAAAAGCAGCTGCCTTTCTGCAAAATCCGTTTCTGCTTTTTCTATTTCTTGCTTTTTCTTTCGCTTTCGCTCATATGCAAATTTTATATCATCAATCTCAAAGTATTCTTCCTGCAGCGAGCTTGACTTCATATCATATTCATACCAGCACCTGCTACCCCCCGTTTGGAATTTAATAATATCCCCTCTTTGCTTTACCGCCATAATCCTTGCCCATTCTCCCCCCGGCACTATAAGTTCCGATATTTTCTCCTGCATACGGCATTCACCATTTCTCAAATCCAAAACCTGCACTTTTGTACCCTCGAAAGGAAACAGATATAAATGTTCTTTATAAATCACCGGCGGATAATACAATCCTGAGTCCGGAATCGGGATCATCTTCGTCTTATTTGTTTTTACATTCCAACAACCTATGGTTTTTTCCTTTATATCTTCAAATGTCATCCATATATGTTGTTCATCCTTTGTTATACCAAAGAAAGAAATTTCCTTATTGGCAAGCCTCTTCAGTTCCCCCTTGTTTTGCACCACATCATATTTTATAACATACCCTTTTTTTCCCGTTGCCAATATAAGCTCATCATCAACTTGAGCACATCCCAACTGACTATACGGAGCAGTGCAAGTCCCTTCTACACAATCTTTGTAATAAAAGTAATCCATCTCTGCGGAATCTACATTCAGTCTCACAATTGCCGGATACCACATTCCAAACATGTAGACATATTCATCTTTTATAAATCCTGTTGCAAATTTTCCAATCCTATCATAATCTTTATAATCACATTTTTTAATGGAAATAAACTCTAATTTTTCCGTATTCATGTCCATAATAGCAACATAATCCGCACAATACGGCAAGAATACTAATTTATCTCCGTTACGCACAACAGTGAAAGACAGATTTTCCTGCGCATATTCCGTTTCCGGATAATGTCCGAGAACCGTAACCTCTTTTGTTTCTTTGTTTACCTTGCATATTGCATTTCTGTCTGCAAGGCACATCCACATATATTCTTCCGTCTCGTACCAATCTAAACACACCACTCTGTTTCTGTTCACTTTGCTTCTCATACTCTTACCCCTAGTAACTTGTATTCATGTATGGATTATTCATCCTATCCGCCGAAATATTGGCACTTTTCTCCGGCATCAGAAAATAAAGATATTCTCCAAATGCAGGTATCATACAAATAGTACCATCGCATCCGACTCCGGCTCCGGCACATTTTGCTACGCCTTTTTCTTCAATTTGAAAGATCTCTTTGGCCGCCTGGGATTTGATATCAAACTCCCATATTTGTTTGCTTCTTGCCGGAATACTGTATATCTTTCCATTTACCCCGACTACAGAACCATAACTGTCCGGTTCTCCTATCTCTGTGCAAATGTTTTCAACACACTTTTTTTCAGCGTTTATTTTCAGTAATCCCTCTCCTTCGTTACAATATCCATAAATATTTCCATCATAACCGACTACAGCCCCAAAGACCGAACAATCCGTCTCTTCCCCCAAATATTCCCACTCCTCCGTTTCCGGATGCAGGACCAGTATTTTTTGTCTTTTTTCAGGAAGCATATAAATGTCACCATTTGGATGTTGCACAGATGCAACATATCTGCATTTTGTGCCTTCTTCTTTTATTTTAATTGTTCTTGTCTGATAAGTATTTAAATCAATGCATAAGATGTGATTTGTATCACGTGGCGGTTGATAAACTATCCCGTCTTTCGTACAAACGCCTCCATAATGATGTTCTCCCCGATAATTTATCGGAAGCTTATGAACCATCAGTTCCTTTTTTTTCGGATCAACGACTAAAAGACTGTTTTCTTTCCTTGGAAATCCATAAATCTTGCCACGATAAGCACAGCCTCCCGTCCACTTAAATGTGCCGACTTTCACATTACCAAAACAAAAATACTTTTGTTTTTCCGGTGAAATGCAAACTCCCTTTCTCTCAGAATTCACTATTCCATAGATGTTTCCATCAAAAAAAACTCCGCCTACCCATTTTTCTTTCACATCGGATATTCTTTTTTTCATTATGTGCGTGTAGTCGAAATCACGATGCTCTTCCACTACATCCAGATACTTTTTCCACTGTTCCTTCATGGTTTTCCTATCCTGATAATCCTTATAAGAACACAACACAGGCGCCCACTGCCGCCTTCTACAGCCTCACCAGCATGCACCTGTGTCATCCATCTACTCTTTCCATTTCTCAAAGCTTAATTTTAACTGAATGCTGATATCGGAATTCTCCCACATTCTATCGGATCCTTCCGTTGTATCTCCGCAGAAATACAGGTTTTTCATTCCTTCGATATCGCCTGCCGGCAGTTTGTAAGAATATACATCCTTACTCTCTCCCTTACGTAACGGTATTTTTTCTCCTGTATCCGGTGCAACCAAATACATTTGGCAGTCTTTTTCCACTCCCATATCCGATACACCGCTGTTGACTTTCAGTACAATCTCTTCCACATTTACACGGACATCAAACTCACTGTTGTTTACCAACTTAATCTCATCCGAATAAACCTGTTCCCTTTCCGTCAATTGTTGCGGATCAATATGGATGGTAAAATGTTCCGGCATAAATACAGAGACAAGTTCCGGTTCATTTACCGTAATTGTACGCTCCTCTGTCGTTACATTACCCGCATAATCTTCTACCGTAAGTTCGATTTCATATTCGCCGACCTCATTAAATAATATCCGGTACCATCCTTTCGTCGGAACGGTAAGCTCCGGATACAAAGTAACAGCCTCCGATACACAAAAATCTGACGGCTCTGTTTCTTTGCCGTTTACTTTGCATGTTATCTCTTTAATTCCCGAAACAATTTCGCCTTCTTCCGCTATATAAATCCACATGGAATACGGCGCAGAACATCGCTCTGTCTCTGAAACCGTCACTACCGGCGCATTGTTTTCATACAAGCAGTAAATTTCTTTTTCGTCTGATAAATTTCCCGCCTTGTCTTCACAGTGGGCTCTTACGGATCCATAATAATTTGTACCGAATATAATGCCTGCACGCGTAAAACCTTCCAGCACATACTTGGTTCTGTCACCAAATTCATATTTCGCCCGTTCAATTCCGCTGCCGGGCTCTTCGTCAGACATCAGCAGTTTTATCTTATCCTCATTGAGACAGTAAATCTGTTTATGCTCGGTTTCAAGAATATTCAGCCCATCCGTTACCACATCAAGCTTTGGACTTACGGAGTCTTTCGAATACCCGAATGTCACTTCGTTTGATATCTTTTTACCGTCAGAAAAATACAAAGGCACACGGATATCCGTTCCTTCTTCGGTCAATAACACCGAACGGTAAAATTTTCCTTGGTTTCCTATTCTTACAAGATTATAACCATCTACTCCAAGAGGGCTCAGAAGAATATCGCTCACATAATGAGTACCCGCCGCATTTAAAATACCATTAAACGAATAACATCCGGCATCAAGCGGTTTTTCTTCCGTTTCAACAACCGGATCACTCTCCGCCGCAGTATTTCCGCTCACGGAATTATCACTGACAGAATTGTCGCTCACCGTCAGTTCCTCTTCCGTCACCGGTTCTGCCGAATCCTCCTCCGGCTCTTCCACTACTTCGACCCCATCATCCTCCGGGGCAGTAGCTTTCTTTGATGATTCATCCACATCATTTTCAGATACCGAATCCTCTTCCGGCTGGACCTTATGTGTTTCCCGCATAATATAATCTCCTGCCTTTTGACGGCAGTTAAAATTAATATCCGTTTTCTGACCTTTTTCCACCGGATATTGATATTTTTGTTCCAACTCTACATCGCCGATTTCCATACCGTAATCCGCATACATCCCTTCAATCAGGGATAAAGCCTCCGATTCTTTTACCACTTTATTTTTCGCAGATTTTTTTTCGCCGGATGATTGATTTGCCACCACACGGTTTTCATTTCCGTTACGTTTCAAAGAATCTTCCTGTCTTTCGGTCGTTTCTACAATCTGAGAATTGGTGATAACAACACTGGCATCTTTTCCGTGGTTTGTCACCGCACTCATTTTTTCTACCACTACTACCGATTGTTCAGCTCCGATATTTTCTTCATAGAAATATGAAAAAACAGAACACAGTAACACCGCTACACACATAGCATATGCCATCCACTGCCTGCTCTTTAAGGAGAGACGTTTGTGTAACACAATAAAGAAAGCAAGTATGTAAATAAGGTATTTTCTTATTTTCTTTTTCATTTCATCTCCCCCTTTCCGGAAAATTGCATACAGATTACTAAAAATATATCGGCTTTTTTTGTCAAATCATAACCTATTTATCATGATAGATTTTAAAGGCAGTCAAAAACAAAATAACTGCAATCAAAACATATCCTGTCATCACTCCGGCCGGAGTCTCCTGTCCGCCCGGAATACACCATGACACCGGCGATACGTAGTGTAAAAAGGATGTTTTTTGTTCCCAAACCTCAAACCGGATCACAACACTTTCACTTCGTCCCGTAATTTCCAAAAGTTTGGCAAACATCCGGATTACATCCGGTATTTTGGCAATCAGCCACGGAAGCACCAGAAGGGAAAGATGTATATCTTTGCACCGTTGCAGTTTCTTTCCGCTGACCGCAGGATTGCATGCCATACCAATACAAAAAAAAGATACTAAAAACAAGACAGAATAATACCGGAACACCAACACAGACACCACTCCGATACCGCTGAGATTGGCCAGCAACACAATTATCACAGCCTGCACCAGGCACACAACAAGAGAGTATCCTGCCCAAAACAGTATCTTTACTCCCAAAACAGTCATCCGGCTTACACCTGCGTTCCTCAAAAAAATTATCGTCTCCAGGCGTTCTTCATCCGATATGGATTCTGATACCGCATTCATTACCATATATATATGAAGAAACGGATAAAAAACAGCAAGAATCTGCCAAATGTTATACCATAAAAAACCGCTCCATCCGCTCAACCCCAAAAGCTGTTTCATATAATCGGGCCAGTTCATATAATTGCGATTAAACTCCGGCAGTACCTTGTCACATATGGTGCATACTGCAAAGAGGCAAAGCAACACACCCACGGAAGCAAGCATTGCATTTAAAAATTTTCTTTTCTGCCTTACCCATTCTAAAAAACATACATTTTTCAAAGCATCCACCTCGTATAATCCGAATATATCTGTTCCTCTACCCCCAACTCTTCCACCGTAAAATTGTTGCATTTCGTCAGGCTGAGATGTTCTGCCAGCCGACTAACATCGTTACCTTTATATATAAAACGCATACAGTCTCCTTTTTTGCAGAGAGGCAACAACTTTAAATCTCCGGGCATAGATGAACATCCCCATATAGTTACAACCTTTGAGGCGGTAGGTAAATTCTTTCTTCCCACAAAATGTTTGTCTGCTTTACCGTTTTTAACAAAAATATAATCGCTGCATAGAACATCGATATCTTCATATTTCTCTGCCGAAATCACAACGCTTCCGCCCGAAAAATATGTCTTGACGATTTCTTTAATGAACTTTTTGTACATGACATGCGAAACCATATCAAAAGGCTTATCCAGCAAAAGTAATGTCGGCGCTGCTAATAAAGATGCCGTCATTGCCACCGCGCGATTGCCCTCAAAGGTCATCTCTAAAAGCTTTTCTTCTATATTAATGTCAAAAGTCTCAAGCAATTTCTCTTTTTCTTCTGTTACATCTGCGAACTTCATGGTAACAGCCTTCAAAAAATCACCGGCAGACAAATTGCGATAGCAGACGATATCGTCCGGTACGAACTGGAGTTTCCACGGTTCTTTTTTTAACTGACAACCGAATTCATCCCCATACTGCACCTTTTGCGCGCCCTTAGGCGACATCCCTGCCATCGCCTGCAATATCCGGGTCGTTTCTTTACCTTCTCCGATAATTGCGACAATACGCTTTGGCGGAACCGTTATATCATTATATTTGCATAAATAATCGTTCATAATGCCCCCCTTTGTTCTCTTAAATTATATATAATTCATATTTTTAAATCAATATCACCACTTTATTTATTTCACATTTTGTGGTAAAATCAAATATCATATATGCAAAGGGAATGTTTGGAAAAAAATAATTTTTTTAAATTTTAGACTAATATTTCCAAACACCGGTGCCGATATATGTGTTGTAGGATAGTTATTTCCTAAATTAATTCAGGAGGGTGAGAGTTATGTCTAATCAAACCAGCCAGGATCGGATTTCCGAAAAACTGGCTAACACTTCGGACGAAAGTCCAAAGTCAAAGAACCTTCTCCCCATAGTATCCGGAGCTGTCGTTCTTGTCGCCGCTGTTGCATGTGTCATCGCACTTACGCAGCAAACGCCTGACACTGACGAACGCAATGTTGTGGTTACCCCTTCCAACGTGGAAGAGGCGGTTGCTGACTTGCAAGCCACAGAACCCGGATATTATGAAGTTACCATGAATTCAACCTGGTACTTCGAGAATGGTGCGGCTGCTTCTTCCAATGCTTATGTGGAGAATTCAACAGCCAATTCCAATGATGTGTACTTTGACATTGTACTATCTGACACGGATGAGACGATATTTAGCTCACCTACAATACCAGTAGGCAGCCACTTAGAGAATATCACACTTGATAAAGCTTTGGAGGCCGGCACACACGAATGTGTTCTTACCTATCATCTTTTAGATGAAAGCGGGAAGAAAATAAGCCGACTGAACATGAAGCTGACAATTGTGATTGAAAACTAAGTGACCAATTAAAATTCAAGGAGGAATTTAGCATGAAAAAAAGTTTTAAGAAATTCATCGTTTTCACGATGGTGTGCATGTTAGCACTTACACCGATGACAGCTTTCGCAGCTGACGGCGACATTACTACAGCTCCTGCAGAAGGAAGCGCTTCCGGTAGCGGTGAAATCGAAGGTATCGTAGACAAAGATGTATTCTGCGTTTCCCTTCCTACAATTGCTGAAGACAGCGACATTTTCAACTTCATCTTAGACCCTCAGCAGCTTATCGCTGAAACTGATGCTGCTGCTTTTGATGTAGGTACTACTTTTGAAGAAGGCGCTTCTCTTTTCTTCAAATCAGTTGTATCCGGCAATACCATCAGTGCAAACTCTACAGATGATTACGCAAGCCAGAGTAGTTCTCTTATCATCAGAAACAAGAGTACTTTCGATGTTGATGTTGATGTTGAAGCAGAATTAAAAGACTTATCTGACGAAGCAGGTACATACACAATCGTACCTAAGGATGCTGAGGATTACACAGATGATACAAACACAAGTATGTATCTTGCAGTAAAATTAGGCGACAGCACAACAGCTATCACAGCTGAGGGCGCAACAGCATCTGCAACTGTTTCAAAAGTAGACGAAGAAGATTATGAAGTAGTTTATACTGAAGAAGACGGTTACAAATTTGAATTAAAAGATGATGTTACTGAATTCCCTGCAACAAGCATCAGCTTAGCAGGTTCTTGTAACACAAATGCAGAAGTAGATTGGGAAGCAGCTAAAACTGCAGCTCCTAGCGTAGATCTTACATGGTCTGTTGACAAACATTCCGACGGACCTACAGTTAGCATTACACCTGCCGGCGTTGTTACAATCTCAGGTTTAACAGCGGAAGCCAACACAAATGTTTCAATGATGACAACACGCGGTACTAATGCAAACACAACTGCTGTAGCACTTGATCCTAAGAACATTTCTTGGAATGTAGATAATTGGACTGAAGCAGATGGTGGTACATTAGTTGGTACATTAGGTGCTAACTACCCTGTTTACTATGCAGGTGATACAATGATCTTCTCTGTTGGATTAACAGACGGAACTACTATTACTGGCACAGTTACATTCCCAGCAAACTAATAAATGATCTACTCTTGCTCCAGAATTAATTAAACCAATAAAAGAGACCGGATGGAAACATCCGGTCTTCTTTTTTATTATCCTATTTCACTTCCTCTTCACTCTTTCCAAATCCTCACCCACAATACAGTACTCAAGAATCTCACTGATAGATATCATATCAATCCCGCTCTTTTCTTCCCACTCTTCTTTGATATCGTAGTAAAAATTGGAAGATGTCACGACGATTAATTCCGGCTTCTTTTCCAAACTCAACATTTCATCCGGGGGTAAAATTTTAATATCATTCTCTTCACAAAAACGATCCGCATCACGGTCAAATGCACACAGCACATCTACTTCCGTCTCACATAGATGCTCATACACTCTGCACCCCAACAAGCCCATCCCATATAGAGCAATGTGTTTCACATCATTATCTTCAAAAAATTTATCTATCGTCCTTCCATTATGTTCTAACAAAAGAAGGGCATTCAGCATCGCCTGTAAATCCATATCATCCCTCCGTCTCTAACACATCTACATCCTGCAGAAGCACCGGTTTTCCAACCTCTTTACATAGCTGCACTACCGAACTGGCATCCCCGTAATATCCATCACAGAGGGTAATTGCCCGGTTCATATCAGGAGTGTCATCATAGATTCCCCAACCTTCTGCTTTGTATTCTTCCACAATCCTTTTATACTCTTCCCAGAGCTGCGGACGCATGGATTCAATAGTTGCCTGAATCAGGGGATGAGGACGCCACAAAAGCGCGGTTTCGTCTTTCATTTCTTTAAAAATCCGGAACACATCCTGCATTTTATCAAGCATTTTTTCTTTATTTTCCAAAAGTGCACTGACACTGGTGTTATAGAAGATGATTTTTTTCCACTGGCCATTTGGCTTTTGGATAACATTTAACCATTCCTCCGGAACCTTCACATCTTCTTTTTTTGTTTTCGTCACCTTGTCAAACTTCGGTGATCCGAGACCGAGTATTTTTTCTTCCCAATAAATCTTTGTCTCTTCTCCCGTCAGCTCCGTCATGGCTTCGATGTAAATCTGTCGCATTGCTTCCGACTGAACGATTACTTTATGGGCGTGCAGCACTCCCGGGACCTGCATGAAATGTTTAATATTTTCGATCTCTTTTTTATTCTCCGGTTCGACCTCCGCCAAAACAAAATACGGAATATACACCAGACAATCCGTATACTGCTTCAGATTTTTAGAATAAAAAAACGGGTGTACACTTGTCACATAATTAGATTCGTCATAAGGATTGTGTATAAAAATCATATCCGGTCTGCGGGATTCAAAATCATAAGTATTATAATCTGTAATCGGTACACCCTCCGGAAACAAATCTCCCTCGTAGTGCATCTCCCTTGCTGTACCATCCGGATTTTTATCAAAATAAGGAATCGGGACTACATACGCATCGCATTCCGGATCCGCATCTGCCGCCATCCACACACTCTCCAGGGAATCCCACATGGACGCCTTATACGGAAGAAAAACAACCTCTTTGCGTACCGGAATCTCTCTTTGGATGTTCTCCTCTATTTCTGCAAGGAGCCTATCCATTGTGCTGCAAATCACATCTGCATCCGGGCCGGCATTTGCCACTTTGTCCGCATTCTCCATGTAGCTCTGCACCATCTCAAACACCCGAAAAACAAGTTCACAGTATTCTTCCAGCCGTCTGACAGTCGGAAAACCTTCCCCTTCTGCATCTTCGATGATTGTTCCGATTTGAATGGCTCCCTGTTGACATTGTTGCAACAAATCAAGCACAGATGCATGCTCCTGCTGCGATAGCAGTCTTCCTACATGCTCCTGCGCTCTTCTTAACAAACGGATAAGCTCTGTGATTGAGTCTTTTTGTGTTTTTCTCATAACGGGCTTCCTTTTCCTCATCTCTTCTTAATATGTATCAATCGCTTTGGACAATCTTAAAATCACCTGCAAATTACTTAATTACATTATCACTCAAAAACACAATATCGTAAACCCGTTTTTTTATCTTTAAACTTTTTACCTTGCGTACTTAAAATTTATATGATATATTTACGTCATCAAAAAATCATAATTTAACTCATCTATTTTTTATCTCCCAAAATGTTCCCAAATTAAAATAATAAATATTGCTTAATTCTCTCTTTTTGAGTATTATATTATTGAGGATGCGAATATCCTCCTTCATTCAAATGAGTCCTGTGACGGTTCTGACAGGACGCTAAAATAAAACTAACCGATGCGATGAGTCCTGTGACGGTTCTGACAGGACGCTAAAATAAAACTAACCGGAATGAAGATATTTCAGAGAGATTGAGTTTTCAATCTCTCTTTTTATTTTAAGGAGGTATTCATGTTACCCGAAAATGACTATCAAATTATTAAACTATCGCCTCGTTTTTACTCTGATTATCCTAATCCCCCATTTACGGAATTAGAGCAAAAAGAAAACAGGCAATATACTTGCCTGCTGTTTCAAACACACTATGATTTTTTTATTTGCATCCCTTTCCGTTCGAACATAAAACACAAATATGCATTTCATTTCAAACATTCTATACGTGCACAAAAAAACAAATCCGGTTTGGACTATTCAAAAATTGTTATCATCTCGAAAACAGAATATTTAGATAACAAACAAGGGTATATAGACAAGGATGAATTCCTGGAGATGAAACGACATTTCACTTTCATCAAACGTCAGGCACTATCTTATGTTGAAGACTATATGAATCACTTAAACGGTTCGCATATGTTACACCCACAAGAATTCAAAAGAAGGTATCAGTTTTCTACTCTTCCTTACTTCCACTCGCAGCTCTCACTCACATCCCCATCTTTCCCAAAATCCCGTCTACCGTCACTCCCGGGTGCGTCAGATAAAGACGACAAATCTGCTCCGAAAGTTCCAAGCTGATTTTGTGCTTTTTTGCAATATACTCTGCACTTTTGTTATGTTTAATGTCTTTCACCACACGCATGACAAGCATTTTCATCTCGCCGGGCGATACCTCACGTTCTTCTGAGTTTTGCTTTGCTTCGGTCAAATTAATTTGATGCACTTTAATCACATCTGAGTCAATGGCTGCAGACACCGGTACTTCCACTACCGCCATCGATACCGGTAATCGGAATCTCACAGGACCGCAACTTCCCGGATTTACAAAAAGGGTTTTTCCGACACAAAACGACTCGTATTTGTGCGAATGTCCGAAAACAACCAGATCATATCCTCCACCATCCGCTAAAACCGTCTTCGGAATATCTCTTCTGTCATGCACCATGAAAAGATTTAATCTGTCCTGTCCCGTCTTCAGAGTCTCATCTCCCGGAACCAGGAACGCTGTATTTACTACATCCGGAATTTTCTTCTCTTTCGCCCACTTCCCGTCATTGTTTCCCCTTACAATCAGCATAGGCTTACCCATACAAACAAGTGCATCATAAACATCCGGCGAACAAATGTCACCGGCATGAAGAATCAGATCACACGTTTTCAGTTGTTCCCCGACTTCCTCCCGAAGCAAATTATGAGTGTCGGAAATCACAGCAATTTTCATAGTGCCACCCCATTTAAAACACAATACCCCAAACCCTTCTCTCACTTTATCACTTTCTTCAGCTGGCATATCTTGTCCTTGCAGTTTGCACACTGAAGATTTTTGTTGGATCCGTAAAAGAAACGTTCCGGATGACGCGCATAGATTACTTCCCACTTAATCAAAACAATACAAGCCGTAAAAAACAGGCTCCAGCTGTAAAAATTGCGGATAAATAACATCGGGGTAAACATCATAAAATGTCCCCAATCATAAATCCGGCAATTTACACAACATCTGTTTTTCATAATAAAGCTCTGGAACGGACAGAAAAACAAAATGCAGATATAGTCACTCAAAAAGTAAAACACGGTCAGCATCAGAAGATCCGCCTCATCCATAATGCCATTCAAATACAAAACACCGAATATAGCATTAAAAATCAGCCAGATCAGCATGACAATCCAGCCACGGGCATTTTGGTCTTTGACAAACTCCAAAAGCTCCCGGGGAGAATAATCGGTCACTTCGTCGTATTTCTTTTTCTCCGCTTTACGGAATGCCATGGAAAGCGTCTCTGTCGGGAAAATGTGACGGATCATCATGACCATAAAAATAAACCAAAGTACATGAATCGGAGTAATCCCCATCATGACCGGCTGGGTCATAAGTTTGAACATCAAAGTCTTGTTTGTAATATACAACGCGAAAACACCGATAAAAATGCATAATCGGATTGCAAATTTTATCAAATATGCACGAAGAGTTCTCGTTTTCTTAATACACGCCATGACATACAAACCTTTCTTTTCGCTTTATTATATTATTATATCCGCAGCCGATTGGAAACACAACAAAAAACTACCCCTGCGCAATGCACAGGAGCAGTTTCTTGTTTTTCTCGTATTACTTTTTAATTTTAATCTTCTTAACAGAAGATGTTACATTAAAATCAGCCTTTAATCCGTTTGTACCCTTTGCTACAATCTTGTAGTAATAGGTTTTTCCTTTTTTCACTTTCTTATCGGTATAACTCGTCTTCTTTGTCGATCCGATTAATTTATAGCCGCTGCTCTTCTTCGTTGAACGGTATACGTAGTACTTCTTCGTTCCGGACATCTTATTCCATTTTACAACAGCCTGACCTTTTTTAGAATTTTTAATACTGCTGATTGTAATGGTTCCTTTGTAAGTTACGTTTGCAGGCTTACCGGAACCGTAAGCAGAGTCGTCGCACTTAAATGTGGAATATGTATTAGTTCCCTTCTCCCCGAATGCAACCACAAAGTAATAATATGTTACGCCGGTGTCAAGTTTTGCATAGTCATATGCAGTTGTTCCGACAACGGATCCTTGCTCACCATAATATTGGTCATAATAAACCACATTATTTGTCTCATCTGTATTACTCTCCTTTGCAATCAGCTGCGTAGTGGAGTTCCATCCGGTATCCACCTGGTACTGCTGTGTATCCTTGTCATAATATCCGCGTTTCGTTGAACGATAAACTTTATAATACTTTGCACCGCTGACTTTTTTCCATGTAATCTTCACTGCACTGACTTTCTGTCCCAATGTATTTTTCTTGGTAACATTCTTTGCTTTGATATTCTTCGGAACAGAAAGACCATTGTATATTCTCGTATCATATGACCATTCTGAATATTTTTTGGACTTGGAAACGGCACGGATCCGCGCTATTACATATCCGCCATCCGGAACATTTTTGATACTGATGCTCGTCTTTGTGGTAGATTTCTTTATCCAGTCACTTGTTGCATTTGTATATTTGTCGTAAACGATATATTTAATCTCATACTTGGACGCAAACTTATTCTTATCCCACGTATATTTTGCAGTTGTTCCGCTCAGTGAAGTTTTCATCGAAGGCGCCGCAAGAGCCATTTCCACACTGGCTTCATCTGCTACATACGCTGTCTTCTTACCTACTTTATAGTACGCTACAATACGATATTTGTAAGATCCCCCTTGTGTTAAGCCTTTGTCTGTATACGAAGTCGTTGACGCTTTGCTGATTGTCTTAATGAGCTCATACTTATCATCGACAGCTACATATTTTGCTTTCTTATCTGCGCTGTTTGATTTCGAATATTCAAATGGATTTCCGCTATCCATAGTTGTTCTGTAAATCTCATACTTCGTTGCACCTGTTACCTTCGTCCATTTTAAAGTCACACTCGTTTTACTCTTGTGCTTGACAATCATATTGATGGACTTGACTGTTGTCGTTTCTCCCGTCACATAGACGTAACCGCTGTACACTTTTTTCTTGGTATTTTTATTGTAATAGTAGGCACGTACTTTATATTGATATTTCGTACCCGTCTTCAGCTTGCTGTCAACATATATCCTATCTGTTGTTGTTGCAATCTTTTTATATTTCTTTCCGGACTTACGATAAATCTCAAATCCGGTAGTCATTTTATCTACCTCTTCCATGGTTATTGTAATTTTCGTCTTATCCGCTCCTGCAGATACCCATGGTTTGTCGAGTTTTTTGGTCGCACTGACAACTGCCGATGCCGGACTTACGTCTGCATACTTAGTATAAGCTATCCCATCTACGGTAAAGATCGCCGTTCTGTCCGTATTTTCATAAGTGTCATTATAAGTATGTGCCACAAAATAGTATTTCTTGCCCGGTTCCAGAAACTCGGTTAAATCTCCTTCACCGGCGCTTCCGCTAAATGAGTAGGAGTCTACCTTCTTATCAATTATATTTTTAAGTCCCTCATCCATCTGACTGCTATAGGAATATGTCCGGCCTTTTCCGCCTTTCTTGCCTCTTGCGTTTAACAAATCATAATAATAGTGCTGTGGAAACTTTGAAGCCTCATATACATAAACATATACATATTGATTTACCGGCTTCCATGTCAGCTTAACACTTGTATTTCCATCCCCGTACTGTACTTTAAAATCCTCTACCTTCGGTGCCTTTGTCTGCATAAGTGCTACCGCATCACAGGATGCCGGAGCCGAGTAAGTTGCCGTACCCGTGTATCCTTCGATACTTGTATATGCTCTCACGCGCACATAGTAATAACGGCAGGACTCATCAAAATCGTACTCCCAGTACGGTTCATAAACGTTATCTCCGTCATAATCCAAAGAAGCACTTGGATACTTCGTCCTGAAATTGTTGTATGTGGATCCGCTTCTGTTCCAGAATTCATCCCATGTTGCAGCCGTAAGACCCGTAAGCGGCGCATCGCTTTTAAGCATCTGGCATTCATATGCTGTCGCCTCCGGTACTGTATTCCATGTTGCCTTGATATACTTTGAAGTTCCTTGCGCCTTACCTTGCACTTTCACTCCGGAAACAACAGTCACCGCCTTGTCCGCTACTCTCTTATATGTATATTTTTCTGACCATTCTCCCACTGACTGTACATTATATTGGTTCGGAACTACATCCTCATTTATCGTATAATATAAGCCTCTGACACGATAAGACACGCTCTGCCCTATGTTAAGGAGAACACCGGATTCGTAGCTATTGTCATCCCATATCCAATACTTTCCGTCTGCCGACTTTATACCAACACCGAGAACATTTCCGTTTTCCTCAATCTGGTATCCGATTTGAATCTCTCTTCCGTCAGAAGCGGTAAGTTTATTTTCTGTCGTAAGATTCGTCCAACGAATCTGCACCTCCGAAGAATAATCTCCTTTCAGTCCGATTACCTTAGACGGTTTTCCGTTGTATGCCCCTTCCGGCTCTATCTCTTCGATTGTATTAGCCGAAATCGTGTTTTGATCAATCGAATTGTCCGACACAGATACTGCCGATACAACTCCTGTCTGCCCAAACACAAGTGTCAGGATTAAAAGCATTGCTAAAAAACGTTTGCTGTTCAAAAAGTTCTTTCTCATTTTTCTGCTCCCTTCTTTCACATTTTTTATACACGGTGCTTACGACACCTTATGAAAATTTTATCATTGCTGTATTTTTCACGTCAATATAAAAGACTCTTTCCGGTCGCGCAAAAGTAACCAAAAAGAGTCTTTATTTTTTATACAATTTTATAGCAGTCGCCCATCAGCTTCATATCGCACTCACCGACACATTTGATCTTATCTTTTGCAAACAAATGCTGATAACGGAATTTCTTATACGGCTCACCTTCCCAGATTTCCTTAAGACTTTGTGTATTGCTGTCCCCAAATACAATCTCATTGTTGAAATCTTCCATACACATGGTTGCTTCGCCGTTTGATTTGATGGTCATAGTCATCCAAGGATGCTTACAAATCTCAGACCAGTGGATAGAATTGGTTCCGTGGAAATCTTTTCTGTACCACTGGCAGTCTTCACTCTTAAGGTAAATATAAACATCAAGATCCTTAAACGCATCCAGAAGCTTGTCAAAATCTTCCTTCTGATGAGTTCTGTTCAGATCAAGCATAGTGATAACGACCGTTGTATGAAGTCCTTTTTCCTCTTTGTACTTCAGCACCTGTTTAATCTTTTCGTAGCTTTCCGTAAAGTTGGAAGCCTGTCCGCGCACCTGTTTGTGCAGTTCATCATCTACGCTTTCGATGGAATACTTGATATAATCCAATCCGTTATCCAGCATTTCGTACGTTCTCTCAAGGTTGATATTTGCCGGATTACAGCTGAAGTAGGAGTAAAATCCTTTTTCGTGAAGAATCTTTACGTACTCTCCCATATGCACATCAAGAAGCGGATCACCGTAGCCGTGAAGCTGAATCACCTTTGGAATAATATAAAGGAAGAAATGATTCTCGCTCATCTCATCTTCATAAATACCGTAGGTCTTCTCACAAAATGCTTTCCACTGCGCCCATTCTTCGTCTGTGTGCGGACGAATCTGGTCTACCACGTTAAGAAATGTCTCTCTGTTAATATCTTCGTTGCAACGTGTCATCATCGTAGTTCTCGGACACATCTTACAGCGCATGTTACAACGGTTGGTTGTTTCAATATTATAAACAACCGGTTCGCTGCTTCGGATTGCCTCTAATTTGGCAAACATCTCATCCGCCGTATACTCTTTATTCTCATCAAGCTGAGCAATAAGTTCATGAAATCTCATATAAAAACCAATATCTAACATCTCTGTTCTCCTTTTTTGTTTGAAATCACATTTCTATATATTATAGCATAACTTTTCAGAAAGGAAATATCCATATTTTCTTTTTATTGAATGCAGGCATCAAATAATGTATAATTTCTGTAATATTATCTTTAAAATAATATTTAAAGTGTTTCTATCATCTTTTAACATACGAGGAGGAGAATGTCTATGAAGAAAAAATTACAAACCATACTTCTTACCGGATGTATGATGGCAGCAATGTCATTGACAGCATTTGCCGGTTCTGCCACACCTGTAACATCCGAAACTGATGTAGAGGATGTGGACAATAACGGAACTGCTGCCACGGCAGATGTCATCGCTGTCAACAAACCAGTCAGCGGTGTTATATGGAATCCGTATACTAATTCTCTTACACAAGTAAAGGACTCCGATTGGTATGTTACCACAATTACCAACAAAGGCTATTCACAAATTGATTTTGACTATGAATTCGGATCCGGAGAAGTTCATTCCGGTTGGTCTATAGATGTATATTTGGACGATTTGTCAACTCTCTACTATCGATTTGGCGGTGGAAACAGTCGTATTGAAGCACCTGCTTCCTCATGTATTATTCCGGGACATGTCGGATCAAAAGTATATATCCATGTCAGTCCGGGGCATCCAAACGATTACGCCGGATCCACGCCGTCCAATGTTCCGTACACCATCACTGTCAACAACGTAATCGCCGGCGAATGGGAACAGGAAGACAACAACTGCAATGAAGAAGCGACTCCGATTACGGCCGGAAGAACCTACAAAGGTAATATTCACACGGACAACAAATACGGAATGAGCACTCTGACCGGAGATGAAGATTTCTTCAAGCTGAAAGTTCCGGAAAGCGGACATTATACTGTTTATATGCAACCGGTCGACTCCTCTCTTACGAGCATTAACGGCGGCTGGGGTGTCAGTGCATACTCTGC
The DNA here is from genome assembly GCA_017482005.1 of Lachnospiraceae bacterium. The sequence continues at coordinate 93,089 of JAFUOI010000001.1, read as the reverse complement.
AAATAACAACGGAAAATCCATCAAATACATCGGCGGCGGAGACGGTCATAGCTTCTCCCTGGATTCAACGGCTTCTTCCGAACTTGGTCTGAAGCAGGGTGATACCATATATTTCAAAGTCTACGCAAGAAACAGATATAGCGTTCCGTCCAATATCGACTATACGTTCAAAGTATCCCAAACAAGCAAGCACTCTCTTTCAACAGAGAAAGTCAAGGCTACAAAAACCGAAAACGGAAGTATTGTAAAAACATGTACTTCATGCGGACAGGAAGTATCTAACGACGTGATTTACCGTCCGAAAACCGTAAAACTCTCCTTTGTTTCCGTTGCTTACAGCGGTGGAGAGAAAAAACCGAAGATTGTTATCTACGACAGCAAAGGAAAGGTTATCTCCGCCAATTACTATACCGTATCCTACAAAAATAACAAGAAGGTCGGTCTTGGTTCCCTTTCCGTAAAACTTAAAAATAAATATTCCGGCACTTATACCAAAACCTTTAAAATTGTCCCGAAAACAACATCCGTTACAAAAGTAACCGGAACATCAAAAGGCATGAAAGTAACCTGGAAAAAACAAACATCCCAAACAACAGGATATCAGATACAGTATTCCACAAGCAAAAACTTTACCCCAAAGACAACAAAATCCGTTACGGTAAAGAAAAATTCCGCAAAGAGTACTACAATTAAGAAACTAAAATCAAAGAAAAAATACTATGTCAGAATACGTACTTATAAAACAGTAAGCGGCAAAAAGTATTATTCTTCATGGTCAAAAGTAAAAACGGTAAAAACCAAGAAATAACAAACTAAAAACAGGAGCTTGCACATAATTAATCGCTGCAAGCTCCCGTTTTATATCATCCATTTCCCCTATATGAGTAATTCTGCACTATTTATTTGTTCCGGATTGACATCCGCTGCAACTCCCCATGCAATCCCCGGAACCTGTTCCGTTACAATGTCCGGAGCATGTCGCTCCTGCCGGGCAACCGATACATTTCACTCCGGCTTTTTTTGCCTTCACAATATATGTAACGGATATTCCGAGAATCAATGCCAAAATCCCGACTACGATAACATTCGCCATATCTCATGCTCCTTTCTCATCTATTCAGACCTGCCTGTAAAAACTATTTTGCCAGTTTATACTCGGCACTGAACTGTTTGTCTGTCTTCGCTATAAGTGCTACAACGATTGCAACCATCACAATCACTGCGATAAGTCCGCCTACAAATCCTGCTCCGAGAGCACCTGTTGTAACAAGTGTACCGATCTGGTATACAAGGAAGGCTACTGTATAACCTGTTCCCAGCTGAAGTGCAATACCTCCCCAGAGCCATTTTGCACTCTTCATCTCTGAGTTCATCGCACCGAGTGCTGCGAAACATGGCGGTGTGAAGAGGTTAAACATAAGGTATGCAAGTGCTGCCACTTTTGTGATGCCCATCACTGCTGCCACTTCGTTACCTGAACCCACAAGTGCAAGTTCTTCTGTATCAATGAAGTTTGTAAGCGCATAACAAACTGCAAGCGTACCTACAACATTCTCTTTTGCGATAAATCCTGTAACGGCCGCTGCTGCAAGCTGCCATGCTGCCACTCCTACAATCGGAACTAAAATCACTGCGATCGGAGATGCGATAGAAGCAAGGATAGATGTACTTTCCATACCTTCTTCTACTACCTGAAGCTGCCAGTTAAACGCCTGCATAATCTGTACTACTGTATTACATACCAGGATAACGGTACCGGCTTTTACGATATATGCTTTACCACGTGAGAGCATGGAAAGTGTCGCTCTCTTTAAGCTCGGAAGTTTGTACTCCGGAAGCTCGATGATAAAGAAAGATTTTCTGTATTTGTATCCTGTAATTTTGTTTACTAATAACGCACCAAGAAGGATTAAAAGAATACCTACAAAGTACATTAAAGTACCAATCCAAGCAGCATCCGGGAAGAATGCACCGACGAAGAGCGCAATAACCGGAAGTTTTGCTCCACATGGCATAAACGGTGTGAGCATTGCGGTTGCTCTGCGTTCTCTCTCGTTACGAATGGTACGGGCTGCCATAACACCCGGAATGGCACAACCTGTACCGATAACCATAGGAATGACGGATTTACCGGAAAGACCTACTTTTTTGAAGATCGGGTCAAGTACAACGGTCGCACGTGCCATGTATCCGCAATCCTCTAAAAGCGCAATGAGGAAGTACATTACCATAACAAGCGGAAGGAATCCGACTACGGCTCCGACACCACCGATAATACCGTCAACCAAAAGTGCCTGCAAGAACGGATCTGCACCTTCTACTTTGCCTGCTACCCATCCCTGGAAGGTTTCAATCCAGCCTACCAGCCAATCCGCAATCCAAGTACCCAGTGTTGTCTGTGAAATATAGAACACAAGAAACATAACAATAGCAAAAAGCGGAATTCCGAGCCACGGACTTGTAATAACGTTGTCAATGCTGTCCTGTTTGTTTGTATCTTTTGTGAGAACTTTACGTTTCTCCACTTCTTTTACAATTCCGTTTACGAATTCAAAACGCTTTCTGTCCGCAGTTTCTACTTCTGCTTTATCCTGCAGATTGATATCGCCCTGCTCATAAGGAGCATTCTGATTGATTCCTTTTAAAGAGACTGCTTTCTCAACCACAGCCTTTAATCCGTTATCTCCGGAAGCAGTTGAAACCGTTTCCACAACCGGACATCCGAGCTTCTCAGACAATTTCACTTCATCAATCTCTGTCTCTTTTTTCTCGTTGATATCACTCTTGTTAAGCGCTACTACCATAGGAATTCCAAGCTCAAGAAGCTGCGTGGTAAAGAATAAGCTACGGCTCAGGTTTGTCGCATCCACAATGTTGATAATCACATCCGGATTTTCATTTTTTACATATCCGCTTGTGATGCTCTCCTCGGATGTGAACGGTGACATGGAATATGCACCCGGCAAGTCGACTGCAATAAGTTCCTGTGATCCATCATAAAAACTTTTTTTGATAGGGCTTTCTTTCTTTTCGACCGTTACACCGGCCCAGTTACCAACACGTTCATTTCTTCCTGTGAGCGCATTGTACATTGTTGTTTTTCCGCTGTTCGGGTTACCCGTTAATGCGATTCTCATACTTTTCCTCCCTTTTTCAAATACTAACTCGTGTTAGACTTGACTAACTCATGGTTATAAAAAATAGTGACTTAATATAAATCACTATTATATTCATATGTAAGTACTCTCTCAAAAATGAAACTATGCGACCTTAAATCAAAATAGCCGCAGCCAATTCATTATCAATATTATATCTTGCATCTTTCACAGAAATAACACAGCCGCCCTTGCGGTGCGACACGACCGTAATCGGTTCTCCGCTGTAACAACCGAGAGAAAACAAAAAAGCATTCAACTCCTCATCGTCTGTCACGATATCTTTAATGATATATTCTTCTCCTGCATTCGCCTGTGTCAGATCCATATCCGTTGCCTCAATTCCGTTTTTCATTTCACGAGTTTTATACAAAAAACAGCGGTTAGAAATCTCTAACCGCTTTGAGTTTATTACAATTGTAATTATTTGTCAATAAAAAATTTAACTTGTTTTTCAGATTTGCACCTCTTATAATAATTCTGATATTACGTTTTTTATAACATCCAGGAGTTTGATATAATCAGATGAAATATTCAATCGAAAAAACCAATACATCACCTGCATATCTTCAACTTTATCGCCAGCTTAGGGATGACATTATCCGTTCAGCCTATCCGTTCGGTACCAAACTTCCTTCCAAGCGCCTGCTCGCTGATGAAACCGGTGTCAGCATCATTACAATTGAGCACGCATACGCGCTACTGTGCGAGGAAGGCTATGCGGAATCCCGGGAAAGAAGCGGTTACTACGTATGTTTTCGCCCCGGTGACGGTTTTGCCGCCGCTGCTGACACAAAATCTCTTCCTATTTATCCTGACACTATCACTCCTTCTCTGTCAAGCAACAGAGCGGTGCAGAATCTCTCGTTTCCACTACTTGCAAGAACAATGCGTAAAGTTCTTAGCGACTATGGAAATACCATTTTGGAGAAATCTCCCAACGAGGGAATTTCTGCTTTACGTGAAGAGATTCGCAAATATCTGCTCCGCAGCCGCGGAATCATTGCAGATAATTCGCAGATTATCATCGGCTCAGGCTCGGAGTATTTATACGGACTGACTGCTTCGCTCCTCGGTCGCGAAAAGGTATATGCAATCGAAGCTCCATCCTACCACAAAATTCAGCAAGTATATGAATCCTGCGATGTCACAATAGAAATGCTTCCACTCGGTGCAGACGGAATCGAATCCACGGCACTTCAAAATACCCGGGCGGACATACTTCATATCACGCCTTATCGCAGCTTTCCGAGCGGTGTTACCGCCTCAGCCTCCAAGCGCCATGAATATCTGCGCTGGGCAGACAAAGAAAACCGCTATATCATCGAAGACGATTATGAATCAGAATTTTCCGTTTCCCGCAAAGCGGAAGAAACTTTATTTGCACATGCAAAAAAAGAGAATGTCATTTACATGAACACCTTCTCAAATACCATCTCACCCGCCCTTCGCGTAGCGTATATGGTACTGCCTGCATCTCTTGTTTCTTCTTTTGAGGAAAAACTCGGGTTTTATTCCTGTACGGTACCGACTTTTGAACAATATGTTCTCTCACAGCTTTTAGCAAGCGGTGATTTTGAAAGACACATTAACAGGGTAAGAAGACAAAAGAGAAAAGAAAAGCGAACCAACTAAGATTCGCTTTTCTTTTTTCTGTTTATGCCAAAATCTCTTTTAATTTATCCTGAATACGTTTTTTTACCAGTCTTGCAATCTCTACCGTTTTCAGATTTTTATACTCTTCATACGGAATCGGTTCCAAAAAGTGAATCTGGGTTCTCACCGGTCCCAGATAAGAGATATCCATCGCTTTATATGTGTCGACAAGTACAACCGGAACAATCGGCGTGCGGGATTTTAACGATGCCTTAAAACAACCGGATTTAAACTCCCACAAGCTGTTCTTTTTACTCCGGTCATAGCCCCCTTCCGGAAATATCAGGAATCTCCGTCCCTTCGATACTTCCTCCGCCACTTCATTGATAACGGCAATCGACTGACGCAGATTATCAATTTCCATCCTTTTTCCTCTGACAAGGTCAATTACTTCCCTCACAAAGGGAAAATAGGAACGTTTTTTATCCATCACAACACTACACGGATTTTCATTTCCGTATACAACTGCGTAACCGTCGTATTTGCCCTGATGGTTCGGATACATAATATATCCGCCTTCCTCCGGCAAAAGTTCTGCCCCAAACACCTGTGTACGGATACGCCCTGTGCGATGCATGATGAGAACCACTTTTTTTAAATATTCATAAGCCTTTTTCTCATCATAAGGTTCTGCTTTAATCAAATGATGCATCGTAGGTATAATGCGCAACAAGAGTCTGAAAAAATTTTTAAGGATAATATATTGAAATCTCAATCTGTCTCACTACTTTCGTTTTCACTTACTGTGCTACATTCTCTTCATAAAGAACTTCTGTAACATCACCGTGCACTGTCATAAATTTTTCCTTAAACACTTTCATTATATCAATTGCACCGAATGCCACAACAACATAATCATCGCTCACAGAATAAATCACATACTGATCCGGCGAACCACACATCCACTGGTTATTCAGAATAGTGTTTTTCATAGAGTCTGCAAAAGCCTGTTTATCGGCCGGATCTGTCAAATGATAAGCTGCCCCTGTGAATGTATTTAAATTCATACCGTGAACAAAAGAAGCCGCCTCATCAATCATACCCGCCGCATCTGACTGTACAAGAAGAGTTGCTGCAAGCGCGTCTTTATCCTCTAAACTGAAAAGCCCCGGTGCATTTTCTACCATATTGTTCATATCGCCGCCCATACCGTAAAACTTTTCATCTTCGCCGTAAGTTGCCCAAACATCACTCAAAATAGATGTACTGTCAACGTCAGCAGATTCCGCATCCTGGGTTTCCTGTTCTTCTGCCCCATCGTTCTCTGCCGGTGTTTCGGAAACATTGTCCTGCGTTGCAGTGTCATCCGTTGCATTCTGAGCCGTATCCTCTGTCACAACATCATTTGTCACTTCATCGCTTGTGCGGTTACCATCACCGGAACAAGCCACAAGTGCTGTTGACAACATCATCATTCCAAGCATTGTCAAAATTCTTTTTTTCATTACCTTCTTTTTCTCCTTTTTACTTTTCTACATGTTTAAAATTCCCAATGCCTGCAGAAGCAGATATAAAAGTAACACCGGGACAACAAACTTAACCATGACGATATACAGACCTTTTCTTCCGAATTTAAGTCCGCCGTGGGTCACTTCATCGATTACAGTCTTAGGTTTAACAATCCATCCGACAAGTATACATGTTGCAATCGCAACAATCGGCATCAAAATATTGTTACTTGTATAATCAAGGACATCCAAAATTTGACCTGTCGAACCATTCGGTAACGTCAGTTTAAAGAACCAAATATTATAACCGAAACAAACTACCAGGCCAATCACAGCCGTAAAAGCTCCGACAACGACAGTACTTCTTTTTCTGCTGATACAGAACTTGTCCATGCAGCTTGAAACAATGGCTTCCATAATGGAAACCGAAGATGTCAGTGCCGCAAAAGCAACCATAATAAAAAATACGATTGCAATTATACTTCCTGCAACTCCCATTGCTTCGAACACTTTCGGCAGGGAAACAAACATAAGGCTCGGCCCTGTAGCCATACCTTCCGTTCCCATAAATGTATAAACCGCAGGAACAATCATAAAACCTGCAAGAAACGCAACCAATGTATCAAAAATCTCAATCTGATTTACACTTTTTACCAGATTTGTATCTTTCTTAACATAAGAACCATACGTAATCATAATTCCCATTGCCACACTGACAGAATAGAAAAGCTGCCCTGTCGCATCCATGAGAATCGTAATAAACTTCTTCAAAGTCATTCCCTCAAAATCCGGCACAACATAAATCAAAAAACCTTGGATTCCGGTTCGTGTTACTCCGCTTGCATCCGTATGTTTCAGTGTAAGAGAAAACAAGGAAATTCCCATAATCAGAAGAATCAAAATCGGCATTAAAACCGTAGAAAACTTTTCAATTCCGTTTCCTACACCTTTATATACAACAAATACCGTCAACGCCAAATAAACAACAAACCATACAACAGGCTCCGTCTGTCCCATAATAAAGGAGTCAAAATATCCTTCCTGCACTGCTGCCGAAGCACTCCCTGTCACATAAACCGACAAAAACTTAAGCACCCATCCGCCGATAACACAATAGTACGGAAGAATCATTGCAGGCACAGCACATGCAATCACTCCAAGCCATCCCATTTTCGGATGCATTGCCTTATATGCTGTCAGCGGGCTTTGTCCCGTCTTTCTGCCGATGGCAATTTCCGTTGTCAAAAGTGCAAAACCGAATGTAAGCGCCAAAATCAAATAGCACAGGAGAAATACACCTCCGCCATCCTTTGCTGCAAGATACGGAAATCTCCATATATTACCAAGTCCGACCGCACTTCCGGCTGCTGCAAGCACAAAGCCGATGGAGCCGCTGAATGATCCTCTCTTTTGTTTCTTTTCCATGTTAGTTCCTCCAAAAAATAATCACTTTTTCTATTTTATACCATAAAGCGTAAAATGAAAAGAATAGGATGAATTTCTCCCCCTATTCTTTTCCACTATAATATTCGTGAACAAGGCTCCGGAACCCGAATTCTTTGATTTGTTCATAGGTAACTTTATAATTTCCTTTATAATGTCTTCCTCTGTAAAGATATCTCACATATTGTATCAGATATGCATCCAGTTCCCTCAACCCTTCATCGGTCGTAATAACAGGAAAAAACCACCGGCTCCAGGTAAAACGCTTTTCTTCTTCCTCATCATAATACTTTTTATTAAATGTCTTAAGAAGTGCCTTGGCCGCATACGCAAAATCGTGACCGCGACGCACTCTTCTGCGATACAGTGCATGGGCTTTTCGCCGGATCTTGGCTTTCATTTTGTTAATGGTAACTCTTGATAAATCAATTTTTCCTTCCCTATAACAAAAACCGAGAAACTCCCAAGGCTCTCCGGGTTTGCTTATTCTGACTTTATCAGGATTGATTTGCAGCCCCTTGGCACAAATCTGTTCATACAGTAATTCTCTGTACTCTTCCAGTTTCTCCTCACTGTCTGCAAATATCAATATATCATCCGAATAACGGAAATAATTTATTTTTCTTTTTTCAAATTCATTGTCCATGGACAACAAATAAATATTGGCAAAAAACGGGGCAATCGGAATTCCTGCCATCGCACCTCTTTCTTCACAAATCAGTTCGCCGTCCTCGCAGGCTCTGCCGTCGGATAATAACCGGACCAAAAACTGCAGCAGCATTTCATCATCATCAATAATCTGACTCAAAACATCGATCAGTTTCTCTACCGGAATAGAGTTGAAATAATTGCTGATGTCGATTTTAAAACAATATTGGTCACACAAATTTTTTATCCCCAGAATCTGTGATATGGCTTCTCTGGCACTGCTGTTTCTGCGAAATGAAAAACAACGCGGGCTGATCTTATCATCATAGCGGTACAAAAGGTACGACATTAATTTTAGTACCATAGATTCATCTTCTGCATACGAGTAGACTATGCGCTTTTTATTCGTGCCGCTCTTATTGACAGCAATCTTTGCGGGCGGTTGAAACACATAGTCCGGCTCCGCAAGAAAGTCCGTCACTGTGCGATACCTTTCCCCGGAAATAAACGCCGCCCATGCTTCCTGTTCTTTCTCCGACAAATGTTGCCTTTCTATTTTTGATTGTAAAAAAGCTTCCCAGACCTTCTTATCCTGAAGCTCATATAGCATACTCATAGAAACCTCCGGAACCGGTTCTTCCGACCACATTTTGAAAAAAGCCATAAAAAAAGAAAGAGAAAATGCTTTGAATCAAGCTATGCTTGAGTTACCGGACTGAACGATGACCGGTTACCTGCAAAACCGTCTTTGGCCGTCGCTTCATCCGCCACAGGTGCAAAAATGCGTTTCTCTTTCTTTTTATCGAATATAATTACAGATACTGATGCAGACGATCCACCATGTAGTCTTTTTTGTTTTCAAAAGCATACACAAAATTAATCATCGTAACACCCGCCTGCTCCGCCTGTTCTTTTGACCAACGATACTCACGTGATGCACATGTATTGTTATAAACAACCATAATAAAAAGCTTTGGCTGACCATTCTCATATACGGCGAAATCATACGGAAGAAACTTTCCTTCACCGCCAATCGTTGTCGGCGAAACCTGCTCTTTGACTTCATACTGTGAAAACTCATCTGCCAAAATCTCACGGAGTTTATCATCCACTTCTTTATCTGCAAATGTGTCTTTTGCCGGCTTAGTCTTTGCAGAAGTTGCAGAAGCTTTTTCTTTTGCACCCTCTCCCGCATTCTTCAAACCTTTGATAAATCCATGCGCCGCATCTTCCACTACATCACCTACTACATCGCCAACAGCACGGGCAGCCGCGCTTGTCACTGCATTTGAACTCTTCCTCAATAATGAATCTAAAAATCCCATAACATATTCCTCTCTGCAAAGTTTTTCTTTACCTGCTCAGAATAACACACTTTAACAACAATAGCAACAAATGTCCTCCTATGTCGAACCACGATGAAACCATGTCGTCATTAATTCTTGCACAACTTTGTCATCTTGTAGTAAACTATAAAAAAACCATGAAAGGCTTCCTCAAATATGAAAAAGAAAAGTATAGCACTTCTGCTTTCTCTTGCATTGGTCTGCACGGCTCTGACCGGCTGCGGAAAGACAGATGATACAACCGAAACCTATGAACCGGTGGCCGAAACCATCGTGACCGATACGGAAAGCGCGGCGGATACAGATGTGAATCTTACTGCCGGTGCACAGTTCCCTACCCAATCTTCCGGAGAGACTTCTACGGATACCAACACGGAAGTCGTGGAAGAAAATCGCGAGGGAATGTATCGGAGCGAACTAACGAACGAATGGATTGACGAAGCAATCAAAAACCAACGACCGGTGGCAGTCATGGTGGACAACGAGGTTTATGCTCTTGATCACTACGGGCTGACGCAGGCAGATATTGTATACGAAATTATGAACAGTACTGCCAACGATGAAGTGACCCGATTCATGGCGCTTGTCAAAGACTGGGGAAACATCACAAGATTCGGTAGTATCCGAAGCGTGCGCCCGACGCACTTTATGCTGGCTCCGGAATACAACGCCGTATTGATTCACGACGGCGGTCCATTTTATATCAAAGAATACACAGGACTTCCTTGGATCAACAATTTAAGCGGAGGCTTTGCTCGTATTGACAACGGAAAGCCACGTGAATTCACAGAATATGTAACAACCGGAGAGATTGAATCCCGTCTGAACGCAAACGGGTACGATACGGAGTACAATGACTACTATCCGGGTCCTCATTGGCAATTTGCTAATGAGACAAGCCCTGTGGATCTTTCCGCTGCTTCCGACAGTAAGTCCTGCACAAAGATTGACCTGCCGTTCCCGCACAACTCCTCAAAACTTGCATATGATGCCGCAAGCAATACCTATCTGTATTCGGAGTACGGACGCGCTCATGTGGATCCGCAGAACGATAATAAACAGTTAGCCTTCACTAATGTAATTATCCAATGTGCGGAATGTGTCGAACTTGACGGTAACGGCTATATGAAATTCAATATTACCAACCGTACAGGCAAAGGCTACTATGTCACAGGCGGACATGCAATCCCTATCACATGGGAAAAAGGCGACGATCTTGATATTACGAACTATTACGATGCTTCCGGAAAAGAAATTACATTAAACACCGGAAAAACATACATTGGATTTGTAGCAACCTACCGCTGGGAAGAGTTGGTAATGAACTGACAAAATATAAACGCCCGTAGTTAGCAAAAGCTAATTTACGGGCGTTTTTTTGTGTTATTTACAAATATTTTTCTAATATGAATTCCAATCTATCCGGATCAATCGGTTTGGAAATATAATTATCAAATCCTTCTTTCAGATACTCCTGCTCCGCTCCCTGAATCGCATTGGCAGTAAGCGCGATTATTTTCGTATCACAATTCGGATTATCTTTTTCTTTGCGAATTATATGCATTGTTTCGATACCGTCCATCTCAGGCATCATGTGATCCATCAGAATTAAATCATATTTCTTTTCCCTTGTCCGCTCAAGTGCCTGCTTACCACTGATGGCCAAATCAAGTTTTACTTCTGAACGCTTGAGAAGCGCTTTCAGCACTTTAAGATTCACTCTGTTATCATCCACACCCAGCACTTGCGCATCCGGGGCACGGAAAAATTCACCTTCCGCTCTCTCTGTTTGTGACTCCGTCAGTCCCTCTTCTGTCATCGCAACAACTTCCTGCGGAAGCAGCACTTCAAAGCAGGTTCCTTCCCCGTAAACACTGCTGACCTTTATACTTCCTCCCATTTCGTCCACCAGCTGCTTCGTAATACAAAGCCCCAGTCCCGTTCCCTGAATATGACGGTTTTTCTCAAGTTCCAACCGCTGGAAACTGTCAAACAGATGATCTATATCTTCCTCTTTGATTCCGACTCCCGTATCTTTTACAGCTATGAACAGTTTAAAGGCATCTTCCTGTTTAATACTTCTTACCGAAAAGGTAATCCTTCCCTCATGCGTATACTTGACTGCGTTGGAAAGGAGATTGTTTAAAATCTGTTTTACACGGAGTTCGTCACCTTTCAGACGAGCCGGTAATCCATTTTCAATTTCGGCGATGAAAGTAATTCGTTTTTCTCTCGCCTGCTTTTGCATGTCTTCTTTAACATCTTCAAGCAAAGACTGCAGAGAATATTCCACCGGAACGATTTCCAGTTTTCCCGCTTCGATTTTTGAAAAATCAAGGATTTCATTAATAAGGCCGAGAAGCATATGTCCGGCTCTTTTTATATGTTTGGAATATCCGAGAATGGTCTTGTCATCCTCCTCACGCAGAATCATCTCATTCATTCCGAGAATCGTGTTAATCGGCGTCCGGATTTCATGGGACATATTGGCAAGAAACAGCGCCTGGGAACGCCGGGCAGCAATTGCTGTCTGTTTTTCGCTCTCGATGCTCGTCATTTCTTTTCCCACTTTGATTCCGGCCATACAGACAAGTCCGATCAACGATACACAAAGCGGTACACCATTCAGCTTTGCATTTACAACATAGGACAGACAGATTTCTATCACTCCCGCCAGCAGGATTCCTGCAAGACCGATAGCCACTGTACGGTACTCCCGTACCAGCCCCTTCTTTATATCACATATAATCGTTGCAAGCATCTCAACGATTGTCACTCCCAGCAAAATATGGGAACTGGTCATCGTCTCAAAGAAATCTTTAACACCGGCAACCTGTAATCCCGTACAGACAACAAAGTTAATAATCGCCCAAAGCATAATTAACGAATATACTTTTTCGTACCGGTGTTTCTGCACATAATCCAAATACTTTAAAAAAGCATACGGCAAAAGCATAATCATCAAAAATCCCATATACATGGCAATCGTACTGTTTGGGAAAAAGAATTGTCTGAGTTTCGACTCTACCAAAAGCCACGTTGATGTCATCACTACAACCCTGCCCAGTGAAAACATTTCGGCATTTCCGCCAAACTTAAATATAGGTATCACTGACTGACATACTATAACAATCGCAAGTCCTACAAGAAACAGCAAAAGTGCCATCAACGTGGAAGCGCCGTAATGGGCAATCAGATAACTGACAATATCCCACTTGTCTCCACACAGAATTTCTTCCATATAACCGGAATAAAACGAGTCACTCATAAAATCCACCCGCATGGTCTTTCCTGCATCTTCATCATTCAGGTTTACCCACACATAGGTAATCGTACTGGTCTTACCGAACAACTGCGTATCAATTGTCGAGTATTCCTGTCTCAATTCATCACCGACATAAACTTTAAAGTCCTGTTGCGAACTGCGCAGGCCGAGACAAGTATCACCTAAATCTTCCGGTATCTTTGTTTCAATCGCTATCCATTCGCCCTGCTCGCATTCAAGTTGCACCGGAAGCGTAACTTCCGTCCTGCTACCGCCGGCATTTATCTGTGCCCAATCTCCGGGATAAACCTTACAAAGAGTTAGTCCATTTTGATTTTCTTTCGGAAGTACGATCTGCATTACTATAAAAAAGACAAAAGATGCAACAACCAAAAAACTGAGGATATAATGTATGAACTTCATTGCTTTACTTGGCTTCTTAAGCATAAGGATTCCCTCACTCTGTAACAATAGACTCTCTTCTATTTTACATACTATAAAGTGATTTGACTAGAAAAATCAAATAATTAATCGCATTTTTTATTATTTCATGTGTAAAAACATGCAAATATTTAGTTCTTAATTACCAATAGGTAAAAAAGAAACCTGCCAGAGGCGATAGTACAATCATAATAACAGAAAAGCTAAAGGACTCAATGGAAGTAAGTGTAGCACGTTGCTCCGATGGAAACATATCCTGTAAAATGGCATTGGTGCGTACCTGCAAAGCATCGTCACCAACCGCTGCAACAAATCCGCCCAACGCCATAATCAGACATACTCCCGAATGCTCTGCCAATATGCCTGTCAGAACAAACAACAATGATATGGTGAATATCCATTTATACTTAATCTTAGGCACTTTTAATATCAACCTTGAGCCGACAATACCTCCCATTTCCATAAATAAAAGTGCAAATCCAAGCCACCACTTTGATATACCGGATTCCGGAAGCTTTGCCTGCAGGAAAAACAATAACAGAATATCAATGGCACCAACAAATGAATTACACAGCATTAATCCCATACATTTGCGCATTTCTTTTAAAAACACAAAACTCTCTTTAAAGCATCCTATTAATTTTCTTCCTATTTTGTCCCCTATATGATTTGCCGCACTTTTCATGCAAATTTCATGGAGAGATAGTAAAATGATTATCTGTATTGTACCCGTAATAAGGCTTGTTCCGTATGCAAGCCTATGACCGATTGCAAGTGCAAAACCCGCACACAGGGTTGAAATTCCACTGCACAACCGATAAATAATTAATTGATTCGACTCATATTTTTCAAAACGGCTCTCCATCTTAACCTGCTTGAGCGAATCATAAGCAAGTGCATCACCTGAGCCTGATGAGAAGTTATAACTCAAAGCCCTGAATGCAATAGACAGACATACCATAAAAAGACTTTCCGAAAGTATCATAACAATATCGGAAATCATTCCCATAATTGTGCTTACAACAAGCATCTTCTTTCTTCCGAAAACATCCGCCAAAACACCGGAAGGAATTTCAAAAACAAGGCTTACCCCGTGGAATACCGTTTCAGCTATGCCGATTTCAACAAGGCTATAGCCCCTTGCTGCTAAAATTGCTACCCAGGCACCTGTTAATGACAAATTCCCCAGAACAGATGATACATATAATTTTGATAATTGTTTTCTAATTTTAAACATAAAAAATCTCCTTAACTTATTTTAATTAATAGTTGTTAAGGAGATAATGCGCAATCTTACTTTATTTGTAAAAACATCTCACGTATGTTCAAATCAGAGTATGTTCATGACAAATCAACTAAAAAAGGGCGCACTATCCCCGTAATGGGAATAAATGGAACCTTTTTGAAGTTGTACATTTATCATTTTCCAGAACATAAAATATACCTCAAAGTTAATACTACACACCTTTTATATCATATCTTTAGCAAATTAGCAAGCAATAAGTTTTACTCACATAAATCTCCCCTTCGCATTATACAGAATGCGCCTTAACTTAGGTAATTGACAGCTAAGATGACAATGCTGGTAACAATCATAACAACACCAACAACTCTGTTTAATGTTTTTGCTGATGCCTTATTAGCAATTACTGCAGCAATTCTTGCCCATAAAAACGTAAACATAACACAAAGCACAAGACTGACCATGTCAGGCATTCCACCCACAGCAAAATGACTGACACCACCGGTTAATGCTGTAAATGCCATAATAAGTACACTTGTTCCTACTGCCATATGCATTTCATATCCTAAGAAAGAAGTAAGCACGAATAAAAGCATCATGCCACCACCTGCACCGACAGTTCCACATATAAAGCCAACTGTGGTTCCACCAACAATAGACTTAATAATCCTACTATTCTTACTCTGTTCTGCCATCTGTTCCTTTGTGGTCTGTACCGGTTTTAGCAGGAATCTTAATCCGATGAAAATCATTGCAATCTGCATGGTTCCACTCATAGTCTTTTCCGGCAAAAAACTTGCCACATAACTTCCTACTGCTGTCATTGTCAACACAGAAATCAGTAACCAAAAACTTCTTTTCACGTCCAGATTTCCGTTCTTTTTATACGTCCATGCACTTACTAAACTGGCTAAAACATCGCTCATAAGTCCAATTCCCACAGCATGATACGCAGGAATGCCCAAAAACGTCACAAGCATAGGACCGATAACTGCTGCTGCACTCATTCCCGCAAATCCTGTTCCTATACCGGCTCCTGCTCCTGCAATAAAACACACTAAAACTTTTATCAACAAACCCATCTTTATGCTTCCTCCAATCCTTTCTCTACATTTTCATTTCTACTCACTTCAGGAACAAACTTTAAAGCAAGTTCCCCCCTTGCCTTTCCTCTTTAAATATATATATCTAATCACAGAAAAAACTATTGTACCGATATGAGAATCGTATCCCAGTGTGGCACATGAATATAGAAATTATTGATTTTTCTTAATACTTCAGCTACAAAACACGCTTTCGTAATCATCTTGCAGAAATGAACGTATCATCGAAAATGCAACTAATGATCGCAGTACAAAATAGACAACAATTGTAAAACTTCTTTATATCGCTATATTTGATACTCGCAATCCGTCTTTTGCCAATCTATGCTAATGCTGGCCAATATTCTTTTAAGAATTCGAAATTTGACTTCATGGCAGCCTTCTTTTTAAAAACTCAATTAATAACCATACTTATTTATACAAATCCTCCAAGGTCAAGAGTTTAACCTCTCCTTTACCGGCCAACTCTTGCAATCCTTTTGTAAACCCACCTTTTGAAAAAATATAATAATGATATTTTTCCCCTTTTCCAAATACTGTTGCATAGTGTTTTAACAATTCCAACTCATCCACGCCAATTGTTTCATTACGATATTTGCAAGACCCAATAATGTATTCTTTTCCTTCAACTGGTATTCCTACAATATCAATCTGTACTTCTTTTTTTTCTTTTACATCTGTTCCCCACCATTGACCTACATCTGATAAAATAATAGGTAAATCTTCTGCATAGCGAAGCAAATATTCTCTACACATCTGTTCAAAAACAAGTCCCATATAATCGGAGAAATGCTGTTTAATTAATGTATCATATATCCTCTCAATTTTCCCTGCACTAATTGCAGATGTATTTTGCGGAACAAATCTATACCAAAAACGGAAGAAATTATCACCTATCGCATATATTGTCTTTTTTCCGCCTTTTTCTGCAATAGGTGTTTCCTTTTTGACAATACCGAGATCTAAAAGAACTTTTAAATATTTAGCACATACCGCCGACTCCATACCCATTTTGGTTGATATTTCATTAGAACGCGACGCACCTCCGGCAATCGCTGTAATAATAGAATTATATACGGTTGGCTCACGCAGTTCCTGCTTCAATAAATTTTCCGGTTCTTCAAATAAATAACTAGAAGTATTAAACAAATTATTTTTTAATGCTTCATCAATATCATTTTCTACCTCAAGCTTATTAATATAATGTGGCACACCTCCGGTAATCCCATAAACAAGCGACTGCTGCTCTTCATCTAATTCTGGATTGAATGCAGTCATCTCTTTATAATCTAATGCCTTAATTTTAAACTGTCCTGTTCTTCTTCCGTAAAGTGGGCTCTCATATCCCAACACCTGATATTCCATAAAACTCATAGAAGATCCACAGAGAATTAGGAATAGTTGACTTTCCTTCCATATATGGTCAATGATATGTTGCAATCTTGAAGATATAGACTTATCTGCTTTTGCCAGATATGGATACTCATCAATAACAAATACTATTCTCTCTTCTTTTGCCATACGTGTAATCTCTGCAAAGGCAGCGTCAAAGGATGTATAAACAGGAGCAGATTCCACTCCCGGATAACTTTTTTCATAAATAGCTTTTGAAAGTGCTTCTAAATTTTCCTGTGAACTTGCATTAAGTGCAGACAAAAATATAGTCGGCTTATCTTTACAAAACTCATTTATAAGTGCTGTTTTTCCTACTCGACGACGTCCATATACAACAATACACTCAAAATTCCCTTTTTTATATCTTCGGTTCAAATCATACAATTCATTTTCTCTGCAATGAAACATATTTCTTTTCCCTTCTTTTTACTGACTCGTAAGTTACTAACTCTTGAGTTGATTATGAGTAAATATTGTTAATTTGTCAATAGAATTAGTGTAAAAACATCTTCCGCAACTGTATATTTTATACCAATTTATCCAGCACTCAACACCGCCTCAAATACTCCTCTATTGTTCCTGAGCACTCCCTTTATATTCTAAAAGAATATCTAAATCCGAATCTTTATCCGCTCTGCCATTTGTTCTGCTTCCATATGCGCGCAAATCCACAAAGTCAAATTCATCTGCTTCAAAACCTGTTCCATAATAATGATGCATTCCTGCAATTGTAAATTATAATTTTCCATATGCTTATCCTTATAAGATGATAAAGGCGCAAAATATTTAACACCTTTTAATTCAAGAACTATACCAATATATTTTCGATTACCCTTCCCGTCTGCCTGGTCAAAAATATGTTCTTGATAATTACTCAAATATTTTATGTACTCACTCTTGATTTCATAAATCCTTATGTTATTCTTCATATACACACCTTTCTTTGTACAAAAAAGGCAGAGACTACTAGCGTCTCTGCCCTCTGATAACTCGCTCACTTATAAGGCTGTGCATCACCTTCTATTAATACTATACTATCCGGATAACCTGTAAGTCAACTCGTTTTTATAATATTATCTGTATCTTAAAATTTTATATAATGGAATTTTTATCTCACAATGCTAAAACTTTCATTTTCGATAGCATAGTAAAGAAAGCGCTAACTGAAGTTTCTGTTCCTTCGCGAATAATTGGTACTTACTTGGTCGTTTACGTCTCTACGGTGATTTTTTACCGATTCACCCGTAAATTTTTTTGTGCCTTACGGTTCTATTTTCTAATGCCGGAAATCCACCCGTAACTTTTTAGATGTTTTACGTTTCTTTTTATCGATATTACCATTGCAACCGTAACATGCTTACTATTATTACGGTTGCCAATCCACAAATTAGGCGTAAGACCGTAAATCCACCTCATGCTTTACGGCTGAAACAATCATAATCTTAATTTCTACCGTAATCTCATCCATATCTTACGGACTTCATCGATAAAAATCTGATATCAACCGTAATAACAGACAACTTCAAATTTTCTTCTCTATTTCGCCATGTACCATTCGGAATCCGCCCTTCGGGCTTCTTCCTTATGTACGCCATTATATCACATCTATTTTCCATTCATAGTTTGCAAACAGACAAAAAAGACACCACTACCTATATCACTATAAGTAATGATGTCTTAATTTTTTACTATATCAAGGCTCACCATTTGTCGTAACTCTGTCGTAAAATACAAATTTAAGCCTCTTGAATTGCTTGAAAACACCATGTTTCCGGGGTTTTATTTATCCAAACTCTTCATCGTTGGGAACAAAAGTACATCCCTGATCGCCTGTGAATCTGTAAGCAACATACAGAGTCTGTCGATACCGTATCCAATACCGCCTGTCGGTGGCATACCAAGTTCAAGTGCATACATGAAGTCTTCGTCTGTTGTGTTAGCTTCCTCATCGCCCAGCGCAAGAAGTGCTTCCTGTGCTTTGAAACGCTCTCTCTGGTCGATCGGGTCGTTAAGCTCTGAGTACGCGTTACACATTTCCCATCCGTTCATAAAAAGTTCGAAACGCTCTACGTAGTTTGGATCCTCCGGTTTCTTCTTTGTAAGCGGAGAAATCTCAATCGGATGATCCATAACGAAGGTCGGCTGAATCAAATGCTCTTCTACAAACTCTTCGAAGAAGAGATTTAAGATATCACCCTTTGTATGGTGGTCTTCGAACTCTACATGTTTCTCTTTTGCGATGGCTTTTGCAGCATCTGTATCTGCGATTTCATTAAAGTCAACGCCTGCATATTTCTTAACCGCATCGATCATGGTAATTCTCTCGAACGGTTTGCCCCAATCCATCTCGATGCCGTTGTAAACAATCTTAGTTGTACCGAGTACTTCCTGTGCTACATAGCGGAACATGTTCTCTGTAAGATCCATCATTCCGTTGTAGTCTGTGTAAGCCTGGTATAACTCCATAAGTGTAAATTCCGGATTGTGTCTTGTATCAAGACCCTCATTACGGAATACTCGTCCAATCTCGTACACTCTCTCAAGTCCGCCGACAATCAGTCTCTTTAAGTAAAGCTCTAATGAAATACGAAGTTTGAAATCCTCATCAAGTGCATTAAAATGAGTCTCAAACGGTCTTGCTGCTGCACCGCCTGCGTTAGCCACAAGCATTGGTGTCTCCACTTCCATAAAGCCTTCGCCGTCTAAGTATTTACGGATGGTACTGATAATCTTAGAACGCTTGATGAAAGTATCTTTTACCTCCGCGTTCATAATAAGGTCTGTATATCTCTGACGATAACGTGTATCTGTATCTGTCAGTCCGTGGAATTTCTCCGGAAGAATCTGCAAACTCTTGGAAAGGAGTGTTAATTTCTCCGCATGGATAGAAATTTCACCTGTCTGTGTACGGAATGCAAAACCGGAAATACCGTAAATATCACCGATGTCAGATTTCTTGAAATCTGCATAATCTTCTTCACCGACTGCATCTCTTGCCACATAAATCTGAATGTTTCCCTTTAAATCCTGAATGTTACAGAAAGAAGCTTTTCCCATCACACGTTTGAACATCATACGTCCTGCAATGGTAACCGGAATCGGCTGCGCATCCATGATAGCTCTTCTTTCATTATAGTCTGCTTTCAGAACTTCTCTTGCCTGCTGCTCGTCCATTCCCTCTGTGCTCGGTGCCTGGCGACCTGCAAGAAGTTTTGCCTCATGCTCTTCATAGAGAGACTTCACCTCAAGAGAATGATGTGTCTGGTCAAATTTTGTGATTTCAAATGGATCTTTGCCCGCCTGCTGAAGGTTTGAAAGTTTCTCGCGGCGAACCTTTAACAGCTGGTTAATATCCTGCTGCTGTGTATTCTGATTGTTCTCTGCCATGTTTATGCTCCTGCTCTCTGAATCTCAAGTACTTTGTATTTAAATACACCGCCCGGTGTTTCTACAGTTGCTGTCTGTCCGACCTTTAAACCGATTAAAGCCTTTCCGACCGGTGACTCGTTGGAGATTTTTCCTTTTAAGCTGTTTGCTTCTGTAGAACCTACGATCTTGTATTCTAAATCTTCTTTTTCTGTCATGTCACGAATCTTTACGCGACATCCGATGTTGATCTTATCGAGATCCACCTCGTCCTCTATGATTACTTCTGCATTCTTTAAGATTTTCTCTAATTCTTCGATTCTGGCTTCGATATCACGCTGCTCATCTTTTGCTGCATCATATTCGGCATTTTCGGATAAGTCACCCTGTGCTCTTGCTTCTTTGATCTTATCAGCAACTTCTTTACGTTTTACAACCTTTAAGTTTTCTAATTCGTCCTCATATTTTTTGAGACCTTCATAGGTTAAAATGTTCTTTTTAATTTCCACGATCGTCATCCTTTCTTTGCTTTTGATGCAATACGGCGCTCTCCGCCTAATTAACTATGACATTATAACGCACTCAAAAAGGCTCTGTCAAGGTACATTCGCAAGCTTGAACATGCTTTACAAACACCTTCCATCCTATGAATTTCTTTTGTCGTGCGCACACCTGCCCCATCAATATAAAAAGTCGGACGGCCGACCTGTTTTACGGGCAGTCCGAAACAATCCAAAAGGAGTGAATACCCACCCACCGACATGATTAATTTTTTACATTCTTCTGCCGGATAAAAACTTCCTGCCATGCCCGTCTCTTCATAAAAATCCTCAAGAACGTCCTCTGCAGATTCTTTTTGACATATATCTCCCAGCAGAAAAAGATCCGACAAACGTACTCCTGCCGCTTTTTCCGCTTTAAACAGCCACGCAAGCAAATCCTCTTTCGCAAACCCGTCCGGAATCACACAAAAAAGAGTAACTCTCTCCTTACCGGTACGCAAAAGATTCAGAGCCTCTCTTTGTCCATAACGCATATGCAATTTTCCGCATTCCTCCGGTATCATCTTCCAAAACAGCTTGGGGATTTCTTTTTCGGCTTTTTCCGAAAGAAAAAGTGTTTCCGGATGACACAGAAACACTTCTTTATATTTATTTTGCATATGCCTCACGGCCACGGATGCCAACATACTCCGAAGCATTCCCCTGAATCCTTTTGCCTCTTCTGATTTGCAGTCGCAATAAAGCTGCATCGTCTTTTCATCCGCGCTGTCCCAAAAAAGATACACCGGCCGAAACTCCGTCTTTCCCGTTGCATCCTCCAACACTACGCTTGGATGACAGGGCGGTAGCTGAGAGAGTTCTTCTTTTTTTCCAAATAGTAAGTAATGTATAATTTCTGTTTCATCATATCCCATGCTACATTGTATGTGAAAATAGGACAGATATGACATATTCTTTCAGTTCATCCATACTCTCAATCTCGTTGACCTTCTGTCTGAGTCTTGCCGAATGCGGAAGTCCTGCCGAATACCACGCGATATGTTTGCGCATCTCCCTGACGGCTGTGTATTCTCCCTTGTATTTCATCTGCAATTCCATATGTCGCAGAACCGTATCCCGCATGTGCTCCTTTGACGGAGGCGGTGCAATCTCTCCTGTCTTAAGATAAGACACCACTTGCTCAAACAGAAACGGATTTCCACGGGCTGCACGTCCGATCATAATTCCGTCACATCCGGTTTCTTCAAACATTTTTGCTGCCGAAGCACAGTCCGTCACATCACCGTTTCCGATGACCGGAATACGTACCGCATCTTTAACCTGTGCAATAATATCCCAATCCGCACTGCCGGAATAATATTGTTCCCGTGTTCTTCCGTGCACTGCCACGGCTGACACTCCGCAATCCTCTGCGATCTTTGCTATCTCCACTGCATTAATGCACGAGTCGTCAAATCCTTTGCGGATTTTAACCGTCACCGGCTTTTTGATTGCCTTCACGGTCTTGGTTAATATTTCCCTGACAAGTGCCGGATTTTTCATAAGCGCAGAACCTTCACCGTTATTTACTACCTTCGGCACCGGACATCCCATATTAATGTCCAAAACCGAAAAAGGCTTTTCCTCAATCCGTGCCGCCATCCCGCTTATGATATCCGGATCCGATCCAAACAATTGGAGCGAAACCGGTGTTTCCTCCGGATGAATTTCCATAAGTTGCTGTGTATTTTTATTGTTAAAATAAATTGCTTTTGCCGAAACCATTTCCATGCACAAAAGACCCGCGCCGTGCTCTTTGCAGAGCAAACGAAATGGCAGGTCGGTAACACCTGCCATCGGAGCCAGTATGACCGGATTGTCCAGCGTAACATTTCCAATCTGCAATCGTTTCATGCTGTTTCCTTTTCTTGTTGCATCCTTTTTTCAGACGCGATTTTTTTCAAAAATAATACGAAGACCATCAAGGGTCAACGTCTTATCGTACAGATCAATCAAATCTGTTTCCTGGGCAATTGTTCTGCCCAGTCCTCCCGTCGCAACCACTTTCATATCATGGCATCCTGTTTCTTTCTTGATCTGACGGATAATATACTCTGTCTGTCCGATCTGTCCGTACATAATACCTGCCTGCATACTTGTTACAGTATCTCCGGCCAAAATGGAGTCCGGTTTTTTGATTTCAATCTTCGGAAGCTTCGCTGCATTCTCAGAAAGTGCAGCCGCCGAGATACGTACTCCCGGTGCGGTAACTCCCGCCATAAGCGCTCCGTCCGCTGATACATAGTCGTAGGTGGTCGCTGTCCCGAAATCAAGAACCAAGACCGGTCCGCCGTACTTTTCATATGCTGCCACCGCATCAACCACTCGATCGGCACCGATTTCTCTCGGATTCTTCGTCTTTACCTGAATACCTGTCTTCGTACCGGGTCCAACCACAATAGGATTAGAACCAATGTAACGTACCATTGCACCTGTCAGAGAATGCATGATATTCGGCACAACACTTGCCACAATACTTCCCTCGATATCTGCACGGTTTACATCATTCATGTGCAAAAGATCACGAATCAGAATTCCGTACTCATCGGATGTCCTTGCAATCTTTGTCGTAATGCGGAATGTCGTCACAAGTTCCTGTCCGTCATATACTCCAAAGGTAATATTTGTATTTCCAACATCTAATGTTAAAATCATAGTTCCTCCTTCAGGATAAAAATCCGATAGAACATCTGCAGCTGCTCAAACAATTCCTGTCTGTGCCTGCGCACTTCACCTACTAAAAGTCCTGCTGTTATATCGTCGTACAGAATATCTTCTTCTGCCGCTTCTGTCTCCATGGAAACACTGCCGTCCGGCTCAAAAACAATCATAAAAACGCCGCCGGCCTCCTCCGTGAACAGTACACAAAGAATCTGCAGTTCTTCTTTTACAGCATCCGGCAAAGCAGCAAATGCAGGATTTAAATAATATTTTTTTTCATATGCATTTGAACCGCAAAGTACGATGCGGCCGTCCGCCATCGTATCCTTTATCATTTCCTCAGACATATCCGTATATTCCTCTCACCGACACTTCTCCGGCATATACCGTTTCCACCGTGCCGTCATTTTTTCTGACAAGAAGCTGTCCCATCTCATCGATTCCCAGTGCCGTTCCGCGGTATTCTCCCTTCGGATCAAGCACAGACACCTCCCTGCCTTTATTTACCATTTTTCTGTCATACTCTCCCATTATGGCAGACATATCACATTTTTCGACAAATTTCTCATAATAATATTCAAAATAACTAAGAACAGCTTTCACCAAAGATTCCTTATGATCTGCCATGTTTTCCTCAAAAGAAATCGAAGTTGCCGTCTCTTTGATCTCATCTTCAAATTCTGTGCGGCCGATATTGATTCCGACACCAATCACTACATCCTCTATCATATCTTTTGCAAGATGCATTTCTGTCAAAATCCCACATACTTTGCGCCCTTCGATTACAATATCATTGGGCCATTTGATTCCGATCTGCGCTCTGTCTGCATTGAGAGTTTCCGATCTTGTCTGTAATTCTCCGGTTTCACCCGCACAATCTTCCAGTGCACGACAAACCGCCAGTGCCATGACGAGTGTCAGCATAGATGCACGATCCGGCGCAAACTCCGGCACCAGTCCGATGGACATGTAAATCGATTCACCCGGCGGAGAGCTCCAGCTTCGTCCGCGTCGCCCTTTTCCGGAAAGTTGCTGTCCTGCCACAACCGTAACACCATGAGGTGCACCTTCCTGAAGAAATTGTCTGCAGTCATCGTTTGTAGAACCGGTTATCTTAAGATAACGAAAATCCTGCCCTGCCCACTTTGTGACCATTCCCTGCATCGGCAGTTTCCCTGAATCCCGACTTTGCATTTTAAGCTCCGAGTGTCGCCGCCATTACGGCCTTGATTGTATGCATTCGGTTTTCTGCTTCCTCGAACACAACAGATCTTTCTGACTCAAACACTTCATCTGTCACTTCGAGCTCCGATACATTATACTGCTCACCCTTCTCTTTTCCGATCTCTGTCTTGAGATCATGGAACGCCGGAAGGCAGTGCATGAAAATCGCATTCTCTGCTGCATGATCCATCAGATTTTTATCTACCTTGTAAGGGGAAAGATCACGAATCCTCTCCTCCCAGATTTCATCCGGTTCTCCCATGGATACCCACACGTCCGTGTAAATGACATTTGCATCTTTTACTCCTGCAATTGCATCCTCCGAGAACGAAAGAGTAGCTCCTGTTTCCTTCGCAATCTCCTGACAGGTGGCAATGAGCTCCTCATCCGGGAAATAGGCTTTCGGCGAACATGCCACGAAGTCCATTCCCATCTTTGCACAGGTTACCATCCATGAATTAGCCATATTGTAACGGGCATCTCCCATGTATGCCACCTTGATTCCCTCTAAAGTTCCGAAATGCTCACGGATTGTCAAAAGGTCAGCCAGCATCTGTGTCGGATGGAACTCATTGGTCAGACCGTTCCATACCGGAACCTTGGAATATTTGGCAAGTTCTTCCACAATTTCCTGTCCGTATCCACGGTATTCGATACCGTCAAACATTCCGGCAAGAACACGGGCAGTATCTGCAATACTCTCTTTCTTACCGATCTGGGAACTGGCAGGCTCAAGATATGTTGTACCCATTCCCAAATCATGCGCAGCCACTTCGAAGGAACAACGGGTACGTGTTGATGTCTTCTCGAAAATCAACGCCACATTTTTTCCTTTTAATGTATCATGAAGCTCGCCGGCTTTCTTTTTCGCTTTATAGTCTGCTGCCAAATCTACCAGATATGTAATTTCTTCCGCTGTGTAATCAAGCAGTTTTAAAAAATCTCTTCCCTTTAAATCTATTTTATTCATGATTGCCTCCATTTCTCTGCAATATTCTCTCATCAGATATTTAGCATTATAATACACTGCCCCCGTCATCGCAAGAAAAAAGGGGCAATTTCAGCTTTTTTTCGCTAAAATTGCCCTGTATATTTCTTATATTATGTCCGCTGCTTATTTATTGGAAGCAACTTCTTTAAATGTTGTAGCAAGTCCTGCGATTCCCTGAAGATCGGAAGGAATGATAATCTTTGTAGACTGACCTGCTGCTACTTTCTCAAGTGCCTCTAAGCTCTTCATCTGAAGAACAGCTTCATCTGCACCTGCTTCACGCAACATACGGATACCGTCTGCATTGGCCTGCTGTACTTTAAGAATAGCCTCAGCCTCACCTTCTGCCTCGCGGATCATCTTTTCTTTCTGCGCTTCTGCACGAAGAATTGCTGACTGTTTCTCAGCTTCTGCCTCAAGAATTGCAGATTCTTTCTGTCCTTCTGCAACAAGGATGGTAGATTTCTTCTCACCTTCTGCACGAAGAATAGATTCACGACGTTCACGCTCTGCCTTCATCTGTTTCTCCATCGCATCCTGAATTGCTGCCGGAGGGATAATGTTCTTAAGCTCCACACGGTTTACTTTGATTCCCCATGGGTCTGTTGCAATATCAAGTGTTGTGCTCATCTTTGTGTTGATGACTTCTCTGGATGTCAGAGTCTGGTCAAGTTCCATATCACCGATGATGTTACGGAGAGTTGTTGCTGTCAGGTTTTCAATTGCCATGATTGGATTTTCAACACCGTATGCGTAAAGCTTCGGATCTGTAATCTGATAGAAAACAACTGTATCAATTCTCATTGTAACGTTATCTTTTGTGATAACCGGCTGCGGAGCAAAGTCTACAACCTGCTCTTTTAATACAACCTTCTTTGCAATCTTGTCAATAAAAGGAACTTTGAAATGGAGACCTACACCCCATGTTCCCTGATAAGCACCCAGTCGCTCAACAACGAACGCCTGCGCCTGCGGTACAATCTTTATACAACTTGTGATAATCCAAAAAATAATAAATAATAAAATAATTGCTGTAATAACTCCGCCCATCTTACATTTCCTCTTTTCTTTCTTCTACTAATAATTTTACGCCGTCTACCTTTTGCACGATAACGACTGTTCCTACCGGAATCTGCACGCCATTTACCATAGTACGCGCCGTCCATTCTTTTCCGTCGACCTGAACACGACCGATCCCCTGAAGGTTATCAATCTCACTGATTACGATTGCTTCCTTCCCAATCACACTGTCAATGTTCGTCTTTTCTCTGTTTTTGTTAAAATAACGCATTGCAACAGGTCTTGTAAAAATCAACAATACAATAGATACCACAAAAAATGCTGCAACCTGTGCCCACAGAGGTGCTTTGCACATCGCGAGGATTACGGAGATAAGTGCTCCTCCGGCAAACCATATCGTCGTTAGTCCCATGGTTGCAATCTCAATCACGATGCAGACAAACAGAACAGCCAGCCAGATCAAAGATAATGTTCCTGCTGATACTGTCATATCATCGCTCCTTTCCCCTATGCATATACTTCTTCACATATTTTATGTATGCATATTACGTTTTAATCATACTATAACTTTGTCGATTATTCAAGCAACTTGTAATTACCATTCCACTCATATTTGCCACCTGAAATAACTATTTCTTTCATACCTTCGATAGGTATTTTCACTCTTGCACATACGTTTTCCGGAAGTTCAAGATTTATCCGGAGACCACCGTCATCTCTCTTCTCCCATTGAAGAAAAATTTTTCCGTAAACGCTGTCATACCATCCGCCCACTCTTGTAATTTCCACATCCTCAGGCGGGATGACAGGTTCAATGGTAATTGGTTCTTTCCGGGCAAGATTCACCTGTATTCCCAACATACTCTCGTGCATCCATTGCGCCACACTGCCCTCGTTAAAGTGATTAAAGGAATTCATCGTCGCATCCGCAAAACCGTTTTCTATTGTATAGGAATCATAGCGCTCCCAAATGGTTGTCGCTCCCTGATCCACACTGTAAAGCCACGAAGGATTATCTCTGCACATCAAAATTCTGTATGCCACATCGGACATTCCATACTCTGTCAGCACCGGAAGAAGCAAAGGCGTTCCCGCAAATCCTGTCATGACCTTATAATCATGAAACTCAATATCTTCCAGCAGATCCGCAACTATAAGTTGCTTCTGTTTTTCGGTAAGCTTTGAGTAACGGAGAAGAAAGAGCATCTCTGTCTGGGAGAGCGGCCACTCAATCATTTCCGGATTCTTTTCTTTTCCGTCACGGTCCCAAGGCAATTTATACTCGTAAGTTTCCATGAGATAATCATTGATTTCCTCATACAGTTTTCTATATCTGTGTGCATCTTCTCTCTCTCCGAGAAGCGTTGCGGTTTCTGTCATCGCCAAGGCATCCGCCTGATACCAAAGGGCAGAAAGCATATTTGAGTCCGAAAGCTGCATCGACAGCCAGTCGCCGTATGTCGTCAGCGGTCCCATTCTCTTATCCTCCGGCTTATAACTGCTGATGGATGCAAGATATTCCATGTAACGTTGCATGGACGGATAATGTTCTTCCAGAAGACAGATATCTCCGTATTTCTTATAAACTGCGAGGGGAACCAAAATTCCGGCCTCAGCCCATCCCGCATTGCCGCTTCCTGTCGTAATCGTAGCAGGAACCGTATCTGTGTACGCGCCTTCCACTGTCTGCGCATCTCTGACATCTGACATCCATTTATCGTAAAACCCGTACAGTTCCTGCATATACATCGATGTCTCCGCAAAAGAACAAAGATCTCCCATCCAGCCCAGACGCTCATCTCTTTGCGGGCAGTCTGTCGCAACAAGAGAATAGTTATTGCGCTGACTCCAGAGCACGTTTTCCCAAAGCCGGTTTATCTGCTGTGAATCGGATGCTACATAACCTGCCCCGGGTCCGCTGTTACCTATAAACAACCCTTTCAAATCATAAAGCATCATATCTTCATCCGCCGTAAGGGAAAGGTAACGGAATCCTGTATAAAAAAATACCGGACGGTAACTTTGTTTGCCGTTTCCATCTGAAATCACAATTACCTCTGTTGTTGCCGAACGGTAATTTGCCCGGTACAGACTTCCCTTCGGACCGTCATTTCCACGCTCCTTCTCACCGCTATCGTTGAGCATCTCCGCAAATTGAATATGGATCTGCGTTCCTTTCGGCGCATCAAATTGCACGTAAGGAACTCCCGTCATATTCTGACCCAGATCGACAATAAGAGTCTCACCTTTTCGAAGCGGGAACGGGTACATTTCTTTCTCTGAAACATCTCCGTTTGCATTCACTTTTTTTAACGAAATATCCGTCGCATCTACAGGATTGCGTACAAAGCTGCTGATAACCCTGACACTTCCGAAATCAGTTCCGTTTCTTTCCGTCTCCCGGTAAACATACGCCTGTTGCGGGCTTCGATCACTTTCTTTCATATGCTTTACATTATAGCCATAATAACTTTTAAATTTACCGGTAAAATGTGTACTGATATGCACCGGTCTTATGTCAGCCCGGGGAACTATTTCGCCTTCCGATATCCGCGCCGTTGATAAACATGAACAATCATATGTCTCACCGTTAAAAAAATCAGCAAACCGCACTGCCGTATTTTTCGTATACTTCCACTCTTTGTCCGTATTTATAATCTGCGTTGTTCCGTCCTCATATTCCAAAACAATCTGACAGATAAACGCCGGCTGATTGTATCCATAGGTTCCGAATCCGTTACGTCCGCACCACCATCCTGTACCCACCATTGATGCAATAGTATTTGTTGCCTGTACATAAGACGTAATGTCGTATGTGTTATAGAGAAGCGTATCATTATAGTCGGTCCACCCGGGCTTTAATTCATCTTCCCCTATGCGATGTCCATTGAGATAAGCATCGTACATTCCGAGAGCACTTCCGTAAAAAGTTGCTTTTTGCAAACTTTTATTCTCAAGCTCAAAGGTGGTATAATAGACCGCCTGACCGTTCTCGTATATGTTTTCTTCCGGATTCATACTGATCATATCCGCATCTGCAAATATCTGTCCGCTGATATATGCTGTCTGAAAATATGCTGTCTCGGAGTAGTGTAATCCCCCTGCTTTATCAAACACGAAAACAATATATTCATATTTCTTACCATCTTCAAGCATTTTTCCGCCATATGAAATCTGTATTGTCTCAGAAGACCGGACAATTCCGCTGTCCCAAACAATCTCAGACTTGTTCTCCGCCCCATCTTCAAACACAATGATTTCATATGCTTTCTGTTCCGCGCCCGGTTCCCATGAAAATCGAATATCATCATGATCAATCCCCACCGGATTTTCCATGTAGTTGACCCGTAGGTTCATTACATCAGCTTTTGTTACAATTTCCTGACCAAATTCATCCTCCGTCTCTTTGCATATGCTTTCTGCAACAGCATGTACCTGCTTTTGCATCTGCATAGTACTGCGTCCGTACATCAAAACAAAAAGACACACAAAAACCGCCACGAGAATCTGTATCCACTTTTTCGGATTAATTTTATGTGACATAACTACCTCTTTATATTTTAATTACATTTTTCTGTCTGAAATAAAAAACTCTTTCAAATGATTATACATCTGAAAGAGCTTTCTTGTCATCTTTATTCAAAATCTTTCTTTACCAGAAAACATGATTTCCGATTACGATACCCTGCGCAGAACCAACACGTTTGAAATGTGTTGCCCCTCCGACATTTGTCGCACCGCCGATTGCCTGCTGTGCCGCCTGTACACATGCTGCACTCGGACCCCTTGCCACAACTGCAGCCACCTTTCCGTTGGTTGCCGGCGGGAACTGTCCTCTTGCATAAATAACTTCACTGATAGTATTTGGATATCCGCCGCTTCTTACACGGTTCATAACAACTGCACCGACCGCAAGTTTGCCTTCGTACGACTCACTTCCTGCCTCACACTGAATCAGCGCCGCAAGCAATGTAACATCATTGACGCCGACTGCAACTGCACCTCTGTTCGCTGTCAGTTTTTTCTTCGCTTTCTCTTCTTCGGCCTTTTTAATCTGCTCGTTCGTCATACCCTTATCTACACTGAATTCAACATCGACATATTCCGCAGATACATAACCGACCGTATCATCATCGTACTGAATAGCAACCCAGTCACCGAGTTCTTCCTTTGCGATAACTGTCTGGTTTAATTCTAACAGCCCATAAACACCGGCATCTTCACCGGCTTCCTTGCGGACACGGAGTGCATCGGTTTTTACTGTCGCTTTGAGTTTTCCGACTTCCTGCGCAAGGGCTTCTGCTTCTTCCCCAAACAACAGATACTCGTCCTTGGCCCAGCCTTTCAACTCGCCGCTTTCCAGGTAAGTCCATCCGTCTTTGCGGTCTAACACAATACCACCGCAATTTTTATACATCTTACCGACTGCCTTTGCTTCCTCATCGGCCTCTTCTCTGACATTCACGGAATCTTTGACATTTGCCATTACAATTTCCGCCTTTGTCTCTTCAAGAAAAACTTCTTCTTTTGGCATTTTCTTGCTCATCTCCTGAGCAACTCCTGCCTGTGCCAAAGCTTCTGTAGAATCATTCTCTACTTCTGCATGTATGATTTCCCCTGCACCGGCGTGCAAATCCACATCCGAAAGCTCATCGTCTGCAAAGACTGTTATGCTGGTTGCAAGACACATAACTGTCATCAGTACAACCGACATTCCCCTTTTCAGATTCTTTAATAGCTTGTTCATTACTTCCTCCCATGCAACCTAAATTTTAAGTTTTTTATAATTATCGGTTACATTTTTATTGCAATTATTACAAAAATGTTAACTGCTACTCGGGATATCATATCAGAATGTTTGCCAAATGTCAAATCTAATGCCGATTTCATGCTATTTTTTGCCGTATTCGTGCAAATTTTACATATTTTTTGATTTTTCGACGCAGGCTTTCTGGGCCTCAATAACAGCAGAACGGAATCCTTTTTCTTCCAATACCCTTACCGCTTCAATGGTCGTTCCACCCGGTGAACATACCATATCTTTCAATGCACCCGGATGCATTTTTGAATCAAGAACCATCTTTGCACTTCCGTAAACTGCCTGCGCTGCAAACTCATAAGCCTGCGGCCTCGGCATTCCGTCTGCAACTGCTGCATCTGCCATCGCTTCGATAAACATAAACACATAGGCCGGTGAACTTCCGCTTACACCGACTACTGTATCCATAAGATTTTCAGGCACCATGTGCGCTTTACCAAAACTGTTAAGAAGCATCATAACCTGCATCATTTCCTGCTCCGTTACCAGACGATTCGCACATACTCCCGTACATCCCGCACCGACAAGTGCCGGCGTATTCGGCATACATCTTACAATCTTTTTTGCACCGCCAAACAATCCTTCAATCCATTCGATTGTCTTACCCGGTGCAATGGAAATAATCACTGCATCTTTTTTTACTGACGCCGAAATCTCCTTAATAACCGTTTCATAAATCTGCGGTTTAATCGCAAGGAAAAGAATATCCGCCTGCTCTGCCACCTCCGTATTTCCCGAAGCTGCTTTCACTTTCATCATCTCAACAGCTTTCTTTACTGCCATCTGAGCCTTATCCGTCACAATGATGTCCTCAGGCTTTACATTTCCCTGCTTTAATATTCCGCCGAGAATAGCGGATCCCATGTTTCCAAGTCCGATAAATCCGATTTTCATAATCATTCTCCTTGTATAATGTTCTTTTTATCAAAAGATATGTCAATTACAACTGTCCGGAACATGTCTTCCTCTTTTTTGACGGTACGCCTCATACATCAAAATAGATGCAGAAACTGCCGCATTAAGGGATTCCACCTGTCCCTCCATCGGTATCTTAAGTCTGTGCTCTGCCAGTCCGGTAACTTCATCGGAAAGTCCGTTTCCTTCGTTACCTATAAGCAACCCTGTCTGTCCTGCAAAAAAACACTCGTCATAGTACCTGTCTCCTGCAAGATGTGCAGCATATGTATGCACTCCTCTTTTTCTGAGAAGTCGCAGCGCAGCCGGAAGGTCATCAACATAGCAGAACGGAACCCGGTAAATCGATCCCATGGTAGAACGTATTACCTTCGGATTATAAATATCAACTGTTCCGCTACTCATAATCACGCCTGCTATTCCCGCCGCTTCACCGGTACGAAGCATCGTTCCGAGATTGCCCGGATCCTGAATGTCCTCCAGAATAAGGAAAGTTCCTTCTTTCTGATCCAACATGTATTCCAAATTGTGATCCATCCTATAGAGTACACACAAAATCCCCTGCGGCGTCACGGTATCACTCATCTTGGTAAACACCTCATCCTTTACCGCCTCAAAAGGTACTCCGACCTCCTTTTCAAGAAATATGCGGTTTTCCTCTTTCATCAGGAAGTTTTCGGACACATACAGCTCCTTAATCCGGTCTTTCGGTGCCTCACGCACCATGCGGATTCCCTCCACAACAAAAACACCCTGTTCTTTTCTCGTTCTCGCCTTTTTGATAAGCGAAATTACATTTTTTACTCTTCCGTTTGTTATTGATGTAATCATATTTTCCTGCCTATGTAAGCAACACGCCTGCTATTGATCTCTCAATACCAGGCAGTGCAAAATTCTTATTTTAATTGTTTTATTTCCGGACTAACGGGAAAGAAGACGGCTGACGCTGTATTCATACTCGTCAATATCCTTTTTCATTGCAAGTGCCTCGTCAATATCAAAATCAACAAATT
This sequence comes from Lachnospiraceae bacterium, assembly GCA_017482005.1. The sequence goes on along the minus strand of JAFUOI010000001.1, from coordinate 59,395 downwards.
TTCCTGCCTGATGGGCAACAACGCGATTTGTTTTGCCTTCACAAAGAATATCTGCCGCATATGCTCCCATAATGGATGCATAAAAACGATCTTTACAGGTCGGATTACCTCCTCGCTGCATATATCCGAGAATCGTAGCTCTCGTCTCTACACCTGTCGCAGCTTCAATACGTCTCGCCATGGAAGTCGAATGTCCGATTCCTTCGGCATTGATAATAATATGATGTGTTTTTCCGTGCTTACGGTTATTGATAATGCTGTTGATGATTGCCTGCTCATTGTAATCATATTTTTCCGGAAGAAGAATATCTTCCGCACCGTTTGCAACACCGCACCAAAGTGCGATATAACCTGCATTACGTCCCATTACCTCAATGATACTGCATCTCTCGTGGGAAGATGATGTATCGCGCACCTTATCAATCGCCTGCATTGCTGTATTGATTGCCGTGTCAAAACCGATGGTATAGTCTGTGCACGCAATATCCAGGTCAATCGTTCCCGGAATACCGATGGTGTTAATCCCCTGCTTAGAGAGCGCCTGGGCACCGCGATAGGAACCGTCTCCTCCGATAACAACAATACCATCGATACCGTGTTTGCGACAAATCTCAGCACCTTTCTGCTGCCCTTCCTCTGTCACAAACTCCATACATCTGGCAGTACCGAGAATGGTACCTCCCCTCTGGATTGTATCAGACACATCCTTTTTCTGCATATCTATAATTTCTTCATTTAAAAGACCCTGATAGCCTTTTTTGATACCTTTAACCTGCACTCCGTTGGAGATTGCTTTTCTGACAACCGCACGGATTGCCGCATTCATTCCCGGCGCATCACCGCCGCTTGTCAAAACTCCGATTGTTTTAATCTCTTTTGCCACTTGTTTCTCCTCCTGATTTATTGCAACCCTATTGTAGCTTTTTTTGCCCCATATTGCAATCAAAACCTTTTTCTTGCACTGTCACGCCCATCACTTAACCGAAATACTCTCCGCACCGAACGTTTCCCGCAGCTTATCAAGCAGTGCTTCTTCTATATGAATATTACGATTGGCAGGAAGAACTTTTTGTATCCGTTCCTTACTGCAAATAACCGCAACACTGTCGCTTCCTTCCGAGTCTGCAAGAATGCCATCCAACTTTGACGCCTGCGCAAGGTACGTATCCTTGTCCGGAAAACGGACCGTTAGTCTTCTCGGAACGGAATCGAACGGATAAATCTGGGATCCTATCAATTTTCCGTCCTTTTCATCCTCCACCTGCACGTGGCCTTTGACAAACACTTTACTGTCAACAATGAGCTTGTCACTGTTTTTCTCATAATCCCGCGGAAAAACAACAACCTCCATACTTCCGTAAAGATCTTCAATGGTAAGAAACGCCATCATCTTATCATTCTTTGTATATTTGACCTTTTTATCCGCCAAAATACCGCCGATTACCACTTCTTTTCCATCGGTTACTTTCGTTGTATTCGTCTCCTCATCGAGATAAAAATCGGATGTCTTGGCACTGACACGACATTCAATAAAATCCTTGTATTCCTCAAGGGGATGTCCGCTGATGTAAACGCCGACTACTTCTTTTTCAAACGCCAGCATGACCTCTTTTGTGTATTCCCCTACATCAGGCAACGGAATCTCAAAGGATTCTTTGTCATCATCCTGCGCCAAATCAAACAGACTCATCTGTCCCGCCATGTTATTCTTTTTGTCCTTTACAAGATGCTCCACAAGACTGACATAAACACTCATAAGCTGCTTGCGGGTACCCGGAATCGAATCGAAAGCACCGGCCTTAATGAGATTTTCAATGACACGTTTATTCACATCGTACTCGCTTGTACGTGTGATAAAATCCTCAAGAGTCGTGTATACACCTCTCTCTTCCCGCTCTCTTACTATTGCAGCAATCACCGGTCTTCCGACACTCTTTAATGCCGTAAGCGCAAAACGGATAGCTCCGTCCTGTACCGAGAAGCGGGACTGCCCGCTGTTTACATCCGGCGGGAGTATATCTATTCCCATGGACCGGCAGCTCATAATGTACTCTGTCACTTTCGTCGAATTATCAATGACGGAAGTCATAAGTGCTGCCATAAACTCTACCGGATAATAATATTTCAAATACGCCGTCTGATAAGAAACAACAGCATAGCATGCTGCATGTGACTTATTGAACGCATATTTGGCAAAATCCATCATGTCTTCATAAATCTGATCAGCGACCGATTCCGGTATGCCACGGCTAACGCATCCCGGTACATTTTCTTCTTCATTACCATAGACAAAGTTAGCTTTTTCCTTTTCCATAACAGACTGTTTTTTCTTACTCATGGCGCGTCGCACAAGATCACTCCGACCCAGCGTATAACCACCGAGTTCGCGCACAATCTGCATAACCTGCTCCTGATATACGATACATCCGTAAGTCGGGGCTAAAATCGGTTCGAGAAGCGGAGTGGAATATGTAACCTCATCCGCATTATTTTTTCCCTTGATATATTTCGGAATGAAATCCATCGGTCCCGGACGATACAGCGAAATACCCGCAATAACATCCTCCAGACTCTGCGGTTTCAGTTCCTTCATGAAACTTTTCATACCTGCACTTTCCAGCTGGAACACTCCGTCTGTTTTTCCTGTACCGATAAAATCAAGTACCTTTTTATCGTTATAATCGATCTCATCCATATTCAGATCGATCTTTTTACTTTCCTTCACAAGATCAACCGCATCTTTAATCACCGTCAACGTGCGAAGTCCAAGGAAATCCATTTTAAGAAGACCGAGTTCTTCAATCGTTGTCATTGTAAACTGGGTTGTAATGGAACCGTCCGAACCTCTGGAAAGCGGGACAAACTCATCTGCAGGCTTTTGACAGATTACGACACCTGCCGCATGCATGGAAGTATGTCTCGGCAAACCTTCCAGTTTCTGACACATATCAAGAAGCTCTTTCACCTGCTCATTTGTATCATACATAGCTTTCAGCTCCGGATTGATCTGCAAGGCCCTCGCCAGGGTAATATTCAATTCGTTTGGCACCATTTTTGCAATCTGATCCGCAAAAGCATACGGAAGATCCATAGCTCTCGCCACGTCACGGATAACTCCCTTTGCAGCCATTGTACCGAAAGTCACAATTTGCACAACCTTATCCGCTCCATATTTGTCACGGACATAATCGATAACTTCCTGTCTTCTTTCATAACAGAAGTCAATATCAATATCCGGCATGGAAACACGTTCCGGATTCAGGAAACGCTCAAAGAGCAGATTGTATTTTACCGGATCAATATCCGTGATACGGAGACAATAAGAAACTATGGCTCCCGCCGCAGAACCACGTCCCGGTCCGACCGGAATCCCGTTCTCTTTTGCATAATTTATAAAATCCCAAACGATAAGGAAATAATCCACATATCCCATATTGCGAATGGTATTTAATTCATAATCCAGACGTTCTTTTAATCTGCCGTCATCCTCCGGATAACGTTCTTTCAGACCGTCCAAACACAATTTATTTAAATATGTCCAAGAATCATAACCTTCCGGCACTTCAAAATGCGGAAGTTTTGTCACGCCGAACTCAATTTCAACATTACATCGGTCTGCGATTTTCTGTGTATTTTCAAGTGCCTGCAGAGCATACGGAAACAACTCTCTCATCTGCTCCTCACTCTTGATAAAATACTGCCCTCCGTCATAGCGCATACGATTCTCATCCGTCACAACTTTTCCTGTCTGGATACAAAGCAGAATATCGTGTGCCTGAGCATCCTCTTCACAGGTATAATGCACATCATTGGTCGCCACCAACGGAATATCCAGTTCCTTGCTCATGCGCAGAAGCACATGATTGACCGTCTGTTGTTCCGGAATACCGTGATCCTGAAGTTCCAGAAAATAATTTCCTTTTCCGAAACATTCCTCATATTTTTTTGCACATTCCTTTGCCTCTTCAATCAAACCCTTTTCAATATAGCGTGGAACTTCACCCGCAAGACAGGCAGAAAGCGCAATGATGCCTTCGTGATACTCACGGAGTACTTCCATATCAACACGCGGACGATAATAATACCCTTCTGTAAATCCCTTGCTGACAATCTTCATCAGATTTGCATATCCGGTATTGTTCTCTGCTAACAGAACAAGATGATGATAGCGTTCCTCACCGCCGGTCGTCTCTTTATCAAAACGGGAATTCGGAGCCACATATACCTCACATCCGAGAATCGGTTTTACGCCGATTTCTCTCGCCGCACGATAAAAATCAATCACTCCGTACATTACTCCGTGATCCGTAATGGCGCAGGAATCCATACCGAGCTCTTTTACCCGCTTGACACATTCTTTAATTTTATTTGAACCGTCCAAAAGACTGTATTCTGTATGGACGTGAAGATGTGCAAATGCCATGGCCGTTTCCCTTTCCTACATAATTGCAGATTTAGTCACAAAAATTTCATTCCCCCGGACTGAGAGAAAACTATAACCTTCTCGGGGGCGCTCTCGCTTCGAGAAAAACGTAGCAGTACTAAGAATTTTCATCGCTGCGCTTGAAAATTCAAGTGCTGACGTTTTTCAAGACCCCTCGACAGATTATAGTTTTCTCTCTGCCCGGAGTCCTTCATAATTTTTCAATCTGTTCCTGCAACAAATCTGTTATTAAGTATAACACGGAAAGGCTTCCTTACGGAAGAGAAAAGAAAAAAAATCCTCCGCTTCCGGCCATTACCGAAAACGAAGGATTTACTCTCAATTATAAACTCTTCTTTAAGTCCTCTGCTTTGTCAAGTCTCTCCCAAGGAAGATCAATATCAGTACGTCCGAAATGTCCGTATGCTGATGTCTGCTTATAAATCGGTCTGCGAAGGTCAAGCATCTTAATAATACCCGCCGGACGGAAATCAAAATTCTTGCGGACGATTTCAACAAGTTTTTCATCGCTAACCGTTCCGGTACCGAATGTATCTACCATAATTGAAGTCGGCTGAGCTACACCGATAGCGTAAGATAACTGAATCTCACATTTCTTTGCAAGTCCGGCAGCCACAATATTCTTAGCCGCATATCTTGCTGCATAAGCTGCACTACGGTCTACCTTTGTACAGTCTTTTCCTGAGAAAGCGCCACCGCCGTGACGTGCATATCCACCATAAGTATCCACAATAATCTTACGTCCTGTCAACCCTGCGTCACCATGAGGTCCTCCGATAACAAAACGTCCCGTCGGATTAATAAAATACTTTGTCTCCTCATCCAAAAGTTCCTTTGGAAGTATCGGATCAAACACATATTTCTTTATATCCGCATGGATCTGTTCCTGAGTCACATCCGGATCATGCTGTGTAGAAAGAACAACTGCTTCAAGACGCAATGGTTTGCCGTTTTCATCATATTCTACGGATACCTGACTTTTGCCGTCCGGACGAAGATAAGGAAGCGTTCCGTCTTTACGGACATTTGTAAGCTGAAGAGCCAGTTTATGTGCAAGACTGATCGGATAAGGCATGTACTCCTCCGTCTCATCGGTCGCATAACCGAACATCATACCCTGATCTCCGGCACCAATCGCTTCAATCTCTTCCTCAGACATTTTATTTTCTTTTGCTTCAAGAGCTTTATCCACTCCCATTGCAATGTCAGCTGACTGTTTGTCAAGAGCAACCATAACCGCACAGGTATCTGCATCAAAACCAATCTTTCCGCGATTATAACCAATCTCATTTACTGTTTCTCTGACAATTGTCGGAATATCAAGCTGTGCCTGTGTTGTGATCTCACCTGTCACAAGTACAAATCCTGTACAACAGCATGTCTCACATGCCACACGGCTCATCGGATCCTGCTCCATACATGCATCAAGGATCGCATCTGAAATCGCATCACAGACTTTGTCCGGATGTCCTTCGGTTACTGATTCTGAAGTAAATAATCTTTTTTCCATTTTTCCTCCTTTAAGTGTCTCTAATTTACGCCAATTGCATCAAATCAGAATTCATCTGCGCATCAAAAAATCCGCCTGGAACATGAACAAGCGGACGGTCTTACAGTGAAGAACCTCTTATTGTTCGACTATTCGCTCAGGTTGGCACCTTCCCTGCCGGGGGTTGCCGTGGCTTCACAGGTCCTCTGTACCTCCACCACTCTGAATAAGAGACTTTCTGATTAATATTTGTTTACGACTAATAATATAACTCTTTTCTCTGCATACGTCAATATATGACACACTATTTCATTGACATCGCTCTTCAAAAAAATTATAATTTTAGTAGTTATTTACATGACACAGAATTAGCATTAGCCAAAAGAATAACCGCATAGCGTCGTTTATGCAAATTGTATTTCCGAGTAGCTGCTAATGCAAATCAGGCGAGGATACCAAATGAAACGAGTCAATATTTCCAACCTTGTTCCGGGTATGATTACCGCGGAAGATGTATATACATACGGAAATCAGCTGATTATTCCAAAGCATACGATTCTGAATGACAAGGCAATCACACGCTTAGAGTTTTACTCCATCGTAAGTATCCGTGTTGAGGATGCACCTGCAGATTTGCCGACTCCGGCAGTTGCTTCCAGCAGTGCGCCCGGCGATATACCATACTCTCAATGGGTACAGTCTACTCCTGAGTTCAAAAAATTCAAGCAGGACTACGATGAATCCGTTGATGATTTCAAGAACAGCATCAATGATATTGTAGAAAAAGGAAGCGAAATTCAAGTTGATGAAGTTCTTCAAAATACAATGGAACTGTTTCAGAACGATGGCAATACTTTCAGCTTTTTCAACATGATGCAAAATATGCGCCAATATGATGACATGACATATGCACATTGCATCAACGTTTCCCTTATCAGCAATGTACTCGCTACGTGGCTTCATCTTCCACAGAAAGATATTGAGATGGCTACTCTGTGCGGATTATTCCACGATATCGGCAAACTCGCTATTCCGGATAAAATCATCAAAAAACCGGATAAACTGACCGATCAGGAATATGCCATTGTCAAAAAACATACCATCGAAGGCTATAATATTTTAAAAAACCAAAAAATACACGACCACATCAAAAATACAGCTCTCATGCATCACGAGCGTTGTGACGGTACCGGATACCCTTTAGGAATCGGTGCAGATCGTATTGATAAATTTGCAAAGATTGTTTCCATCGCCGATGTATACGATGCCATGACAGCCGCCCGCGTTTATCGTGGTCCGCTTTGCCCATTCTCAGTTATTGAGATTTTCGAAAAAGAAGGCTTACAAAAGTACGAAACAGAATACATACTCTGTTTCCTTGAAAACGTAGTCCTGACCTACATGAATAACCGGGTTCGTTTAAGCAACGGTCTTGAAGGAGATATCGTCTACATCAACCGCCAAATTCTTTCCAAACCAATGGTAAAATGCGGCGAGCAGTTTATTGATCTCTCCGTCGAGAAAGACCTTTCCATTACGGAAATCATTTGATTACAACTCCAAAAAATAAGACCTGTTACGATTCTTTCGCAACAGGTCTTTTATTTTTTTGCCTCATCCTACTTTGAGTTTAAACTTCTGAATTTCACGTTCGCTTGACACTTTTTCAATTTGTGCACCAAGCCCTCTCAGTTTTGCATCAAAATCCTCATAACCGCGCTGAATATAGACAATATCATCCACGATTGTAATTCCTTCCGCTGCCATACCGGCAATCACAAGAGCCGCGCCCGCACGGAGATCCGGCGCATTAATATGTGCACCCGTGTATTTCTCAACGCCTTCGATAATCGCAGTGTTTCCTTCCACCTTAATCTCTGCTCCCATTTTTGCAAGCTCATCCACATATTTAAAACGGTTTTCAAATATGCTCTCTGTGACAATACTTGTTCCTGAAGAAAGCGCAAGCGTAACCGCAATCTGCGGCTGCATATCTGTCGGAAATCCCGGATATGCCAATGTTTTTACATGTGTATGTGTAAGTGTCTTTGAAGCTACAACTCTGACTGCATCATCAGACTCGATCACTTCACAACCAATTTCCATAAGCTTAGAACATATAGAATCCAAATGTTTCGGAATAACATTTTTAACCGTCACATCACCTTTTGTCGCTGCAGCAGCAAACATAAATGTTCCTGCTTCGATCTGATCCGGAATTACCGAATACTCCGTCTTGTGAAGTCTTTCCACTCCACGGATACGAATCACATCCGTACCTGCACCTTTGATATTGGCTCCCATGCTGTTAAGGAAGTTCGCAACATCTACCACATGAGGCTCTTTTGCTGCATTTTCAATAATTGTCTGTCCTTCTGCCAAGGTTGCAGCCATCATTACATTGATAGTTGCACCGACAGAAACAACGTCCATATAAATATGTCCGCCTTTCAGTTTCTCAGCTCTTGCGAAAATGCGGCCATGAGAAAGCCCTGCCTCCGCACCGAGCGCTTTAAAACCTTTTAAATGTAAATCTACAGGTCTGCTGCCGATATTACACCCACCCGGCAATGCAACCTCTACGTTTTTGTATTTTCCAAGTAAAGCTCCCACAAGATAATAAGAAGCTCTGATTTTTTTGATATATTCATTCTCTACAATAAGATCATTGATTGTAGAGCCATTAATCTTAACTGTGTGACGATCGATACGTTCCACGTAAGCACCGATGCTTTTAATCGCATCAAGCAATACGTTTGTATCACGCACATCAGGCATATTTTCGATTACAACCGGTTCATCCGCCATAGCCGCCGCAGCAAGAATTGCCAGTGCTGCATTTTTTGCACCGCCAATCTCCACTTCACCAACAAGCGAATTTCCCCCTTTGATCACATATTGTTCCATTTTACACCTCAAAACAGGTTTATTTGTGTATACTCTAGTTATTATATACCATATCTATGGTTTTTGTAAATCTGTTAATTACTGTTAATTCAGATATTTCAGCGGATTTACCTGAGAACCGCCAATCAGTATCTCAAAATGAACATGCGGGCCACTGCTTCGACCGGTATTTCCGGACAAGGCAATCTTCTGCCCCTGGGATACTGTCTGACCGACTTTTACAAGTACTTTGGAAAGATGCGCATATCTTGTCTGACGGCCATCCGCATGATTAATGTACACCACATATCCATATCCGCTTCCCCATCCGGCCCTTGCCACCGTACCTGCACTGGAAGCTACTACCGTCGTTCCGATCGGTGTCGCCCAGTCAACACCTTTATGATAAGTTGAAGCGCCACGCACAGGCGCGCTGCGTCGTCCGAACTGAGAAGACAAACGTCCGCCGGAAATCGGTTTAATATACGTCGGCGGAATTTTGGTTCCCCTTTCGACAATTTTCGGAACCGCCGCGAGCGTAACTTCTTCCTTTAAAATCTCCGTACTTACCTCTTCCTCGTTGTGGTACGTTTTAACAGCCGCAATTTTATGGTGTCCGGCAGAAGGTTGCTGCAAAACAACTTTATCCGTCGTATACCAATCATCGTTATCTACATATTGGATCTCTGCTTCGTAATCTTCTTCCACATACACTTCTTCCTGCCACATCACAGAAAGTTCCGGCTCCGGAGAAGTAATAATCAATTCCTCACCAATCTGGATTGTAGAATTCTCATCCTCCAAAGAAGCATTGAGCTCAATAATCGTTTCAAGAGGAATATTATTATTAATCGCAATTTCAGACAGAGTATCTCCCGACTGCACTTTATAAATCTTTTGGACATCCTGCAATTCTGTCACCAGACTGATTGCCTCATCAAGAGGTGTAATGGCAGCCTTCGGCAGATACGACTCAACGATTTCTACTTTATCCTCATAACAAAGAGATGTCAACCCATAATTAAAATCATCAAATGTCTGCTCTTTGGCAGCCTCGATGCCTGATACCATTTTTGTCAGCTGAGCAGCAACTCCGGCTTCAAGCTCCGCTTCTTTTTCAAGCTGCGTTTCCTGCTTCTTTTCCTCCTTGCTCTGGGCAACTGCCGTGAGCACATTAATTTCCCGATCCTGATCCGGACCGAGTGCCACAACATATTCTTGTGCATCCTGGTATTTGTCAATTGCTGCCTGAAGCACTTTCGTCACTTCATCAATGCTTCCCACATTTACCATAAGCTGATTTACTTTTATGGTATATGCCGGTTGTCTGGTAATAACTTGTCCGTTTGTAAAAACTTCCTGCATGGCAGACAAAATTTCTTTTTCATCCGTAAAATGTTCAAAGTAAGCTTCTCTTCCAACAACTGAAAGCTCCGCATTTGCAAAAAATATGTCTTTCTGCTCTTTTGCCACTTCTTTCCGTGCCTTCCAAAGAAGCTGCTCTGCCTCACTTTCCTCTGACACTGTACCGACAAATTTCCCATTTAAGGAAACCTCAAATACATTATTTCCGCCTTTTTCTACTTTAGTATAAGAAGGCAACAAAAAAAAGCTTACAATAAATACCAAAGCCAACATCTTAAGATATGTAATTTTCAAATGTCCGTGGTACTTTGTTATTTTCATTGCAAACTATTTCCTTTTGTTTTTTTGTACACTGTAACCGAATTTGCCGATCGCCTCACCCATTTTAAAATAAGTACCGTGGGAATAAACAATCGGATCCGCATATTCTAAATGGAAAGAACCTTTCTCATCCATATATTTATCATCCACACTGACCGCAACCACTTCCGCAATAAACATATCGTGGGATCCATAGGATAGGCACTCCTTAACTACACACTCAATAGACACCGGGCTTTCAGCAATCCTCGGTGCTTTCACAACTTTACCCGGAAGGGCAGTCAAATTCATCTCTTTAAATTTATCCACATCTCTTCCGCTCTTTACACCGCAATAATCCGTTGCGTATGCAAGCTCTTCCGTTGTAAGATTGATTACAAACTCACCCGTATCGCAAATCATTGCATGAGAATGGCGCTCCGGTCTTACCGAAATGGATACCATCGGCGGATCAGAACAGATTGTCCCCGTCCACGCAACGGTAATGATATTCTTATTTCCATCACTGTCAGCCACACTGACCATGACCGCCGGAAGCGGATATAACATATTTCCGGGCTTAAAATCTATTTTTGCCATAAACTGCTTTCTCCCGTTTTTTTAATTTAAAATCTGTAGCATCTCTGTTTATAAAAGACCGAGCATCTGAAGAATCTGAAGAACAAGAGATACTCCCGAGAAAAGAACTGCCAGCAGAACAAAAGGCTTCGTCCCTTTATTTTTCTGCATTTCTTTCTCAATTTGATCCATATGATCGTTTAAATCTCTTGTTTTTAGACTGAGCTGTTCATTAACTGCCGCCTGCACATTGCGATATACCTTGACATCTTCCTTATGGACGTAATCTTCAATATGCTTCTGTACTTCATCCATATACAGACGGACATTGACAATCATTTCCTTAATCTGCTTTGCAGACTCCTGTTGTTGCAACGACTGTTCTTCCAAAGCTGCCTTGAGCGCTGCAATCGTTTCATCTTCTTCGCCTTCCGGCTTTTTCATACACTCCGTAAAAGTCAGTTCAAGATTGCGGATAGCTGCCTCCACAGATCTGCTGCTCGTATCATTGCCAAGTTCCACCCTGCTTACCGTGGCACTGACTTGATTGATTGCCTCTTCCATACGGACAATCGTTTCCTCTGTCTGTCTTATTGATGCATCAAGTCGGTATACTGCATCATCCATCTGTCTGCGCGTTTCACCGGCAGACTCATCCACCTTACGGGAAAGACTGATAAATTCATCTGCAAAATCATCTTCCGAAACCGGAGCCTGATACGATTCAATCTGTTCAATACTGCAGGCTGCCATCTGAGAAACCTGCTCAGACACTTCAATCGTCTTTAAATTCAGGCGTCTGATTTCCTGCATAACTTTATCATATTCATTCATCTGTTCTCTTAATCTTTGATTTTCCCTGGCTTCCGCTTCACCGTTAGCCTGAATTAATTCTCCTGCATTAAAACGCTTTGCAAGCTTATCCATAAAGTTATCCATGAAATCCCTCCGCTAAAAACTGTACATAGATGATTTTATCGCATTATAAATTATTGTATCATTATTTTCAATGATTTACAACACCGCGCTTTTTTGTGCACTTTGCACATATATTTATCCTTTCTCGCCTTTCCTTTATACATATTCACTTATATTTTACGACTTATTCATAGTTTGTTCATATTTAGTTGCTATACTGTAATCAGTTAGAAAAATCCAAACGACTATCACAATAGATAAATTTTTTCATAATAGCCGCGGAGCCGCAAGGTTTCGCGGCACTCCTCATTTTTAGGCAAACATTCCCACCCACAATCGCAACAATAAAAAACCCGTGCCCACCTATCAGGTAAGCACAGGTTTACTTATTCTATCTCTTCCATCACGTCGACATCCGACTCTGACACATTCTTCTTTTTTCCGTTTTTCTTGGCTTCTTCAGCTTGTCTGCATGCAATCAGATCACGCACCTCGTCATTGAGCGACAACATTCTTGCATCAAGATCCGATACCATCATCGCACACTCCACAAGTTCTCTTTTAATATGATCCGGAGCATTTCCCTCAAATTTATAATAAATTTTATGCTCCAGACTGGCCCAGAAATCCATCGCTACGGTACGGATCTGAATTTCCACCTTGGCATCGATAATGCGGTCCGAAAGGAAGATAGGAACCGTCACAATCAGATGATAACTCTTGTAGCCGCTCGGCTTTGGATTTAATATGTAATCTTTCACGGAGCAAACCTTTATATCGCTCTGGTTGATAAGCATCTCCGCAATCCGGTATATATCCGATGTAAAAGAGCAAATGACCCGTACTCCGGCAATATCATTTACGTATTTTACCATATTTTCAATGGTGGATTCATATCCGTGCTTTTTTAATTTTTTAACAATACTCTCCGGAGATTTTAATCGGGCTTTGATATGCTCGATTGGATTGTACTGATGTACATGATGAAATTCATCATTGAGAATCTCAAGTTTCGTTCCGATTTCTTTCAGTGCTGAATTGTACACAAGTTGAACTTCTTTCCAACTATCTATGTCATTTCGGGTATCCGGTACAAATTCCATAACCTGATCACCAACTTTCTGTGATTTCTTCTAATGATTATACCACAATTTTACATATTTTGTACATTTTCACTAAATTTTAATAAAAATCATCCTCTTCGATGACTTGAATCTCCAAATAATCAAAATCAATACTTTCTATAAAATTATCCTGATAAAATCTTGCCCTGCTGTGATGCTGAAATTCTCTCACTGTTTTATCCAGCCAGATTGGTTTTCCGAGATCAAATTCATACATCACCTGCTCCAATGCAGAAAACACCTTCTGCGTTCTGCGCAGATCACTCTCATCACAAACAACCGTATCCTTTATCATCCGGTTATCTTTCCACATTTTTGCCCATAAACGAAACATAACTGCTGCCTCTCTTATTCTGTATTTTTTCATTTTAACGGAACACTTGTGCATATTCAAGCAAATTATGAAAAGAATAAATAATATATTGACATTTCGATCTTTGTGGTGTAGTATTAACTTACATTTGATGTAGTTTTAAAAACTACGTGTTGTGATTTTAGGAGGTAACTATGCAGATTACTCTAAGAGAACCCGGAAGCGCTATCACTCATTTTGTTGCTATGGTCATGGCAATCGGCGGTTCCGTTCCACTTTTGATAAAGGCATCCGAATATGGCAATCTTTGTCTTATTGCCATGTTCATCTTCATTGCAAGCATGATTCTTTTGTACGGAGCAAGTGCAACCTACCACTCCGTAAATGTTCCGGCTACCATCATTAAGATTTATAAAAAAATCGACCACGCAATGATTTTTGTTCTGATTGCAGGTTCCTATACGCCGGTTTGCCTTTTAGTCCTTGCTCCGACACCCGGTTATCCATTGCTCATCGCAGTATGGTCCTTTGCCATTGTCGGCATCGCAGTTAAGCTACTGTGGATTACCTGCCCGAAATGGTTTTCATCCATCATTTATATTGCAATGGGATGGCTTTGTGTATTTGCTTTCAGTCCGATTGTAAACAGCCTTCCGCGGGCAGCATTTTACTGGCTTTTGGCCGGCGGACTGATTTACACAGTCGGCGGAATTATATACGCTTTAAAACTTTCCATTTTCAATGAGAAACATAAATACTTCGGTTCACACGAAATTTTCCACCTGTTCGTCATGGCCGGAAGTTTATGCCATTATATTTTTATGTATCAGTATGTGATCGGAATATAATTGCAGTGGTCCGGCCCGATTGAAAGTACGATATAGTATATAGGTGAGGGGCGTTTAAAAACGTCGGCACTTAAAAAGAAACACGAAAAATCGTGTTTCTTTTTTTAGTACCGCTACGTTTTTCTCCGAGCGAAAGCGCCCCCGAAACTATATACTATATCGTACTTTCAATCGGGCCGGACCACTACACTAATTTAATCTTCAAATCCATTAGGATTATTGCTCTGCCATCTCCATGCATCTTCGCACATCTCTTTGATACCGCGCTCTGCAACCCATCCGAGTTCTTCTTTTGCAAGAGAAGCATCCGCATAGTTTGTTGCAATATCACCTGCACGGCGCGGCTTGATTTCATACGGAACCGCAACACCTGTCGCCGCCTCAAAATTCTTGACAATATCAAGAACACTGTAACCTGTTCCTGTGCCGAGATTGTATATTTTAAGCCCCGGATTTTCTTTCAGTTTCTCGATGGATCTCACATGTCCCAATGCAAGATCTACCACATGGATATAATCTCTCACACCGGTTCCGTCCGGAGTATCGTAATCATTACCAAACACACCGAGACATTTCAGTTTGCCTACAGCAACCTGCGTCACATACGGCATCAGATTGTTCGGAATACCATTTGGATTCTCACCAATCTTACCACTCTTATGAGCTCCGATCGGATTGAAATAGCGAAGGAGAATCACATTCCACTCCGGGTCTGCCTTCTGTATATCCATGAGCATCTGCTCAAGCATACTCTTTGTCTGTCCGTATGGATTTGTAATCTCTCCCTTCGGACATTTTTCCGTAACCGGAATTTCCGCAGGCGTACCGTATACCGTTGCGGAAGACGAGAAAATAATATTTTTTACGCCATGTTTTTTCATCACATCAAACAATACCAGCGATCCTGTAATATTGTTATTATAATATTCCCATGGTTTCTGCACAGATTCACCTACCGCTTTAAGACCTGCAAAATGAATCACACTGTCAATTTTATTTTCGGAAAAGATATTATCCAGTGCAGCTGCATCCAAAATGTCCGCCTCATAAAACTTTACCGGTTTACCTGTAATCTCCTGCACTCTGTCCAGTGACTTGGAACTTGAATTGCTGAGGTTGTCTACTACTACCACCTCATATCCTTCATTCTGTAATTCAACAACTGTGTGGCTTCCGATAAATCCTGCCCCACCTGTTACTAATACTGCCATTGTTTTCCTCCCTATTTTCTGTAAAACAGTCTTATAACCACGCTTCTTAAAGAATTACTCCGTTCTTCTCCAAAAGTGCACGCGCCGTCTCAACGCTGTCCACTCCTTCTTTATTTTTAATCGGCGCAAACTCCTTCTCACGCACAACTTCATACGGAAGACATGTTTCCATATCATGGATCATATCCAAAACCAACTGTTCAAATTTGTATCCGTTAGGCTCGTCCGGTTTCATCGGATTTCCATCTGCATCCACATAAGCAATCTTCTTTTCCACAACATGCAGCGGAAGTTCATGTGACATGATACGTTCCAGTTCACTTACACGGAACAGGTAATTTAAGATTACTCCGAAATTATATGCATAGTCTCCGTTCTCATCTTTCTGATGTCTCATTTCATCCGTCAACTCATAATACTCGACAATGGAAGGTTTTCCGTCTTCCAGACACATAACCCCCACCTTCTCATCCGGATTGGCCTTACGAACCACCTTGGCTCCTACCATACATCCGCTTTCTTCACACGCCCCCACAAAAGCCGGATCCGCAATATTCTGAAGCACGTTGTCTACCGCAAATACATTGAGCCACTCAATGCCCGTACTGTGCACAATATCAAGAATACCACTACGATCCATAGAAACAAACCAACCGCCGTTTCCGTTTGGCGAAGTAGATATTTTTCCTTTTTCTTCCAAGTATACTTTTCCGCCGTAATCCACAGCCGGTGCCATTTCCTGCTTAAAGAACCGGATAAATTCTTCCGGATATCCAAAATATGCATGTTCTTTAAAGAAAGCCACCGTAGTATCATGATTTTTATCACTTGTCATAACAAAGAGGTAAATCGGATTTCCTGCCTGCTCCGTCACACGCATGAGATTGCGGACCAGGCATTCGAAAATATACAAATCCTTTGTTACACCGATATTGTAAACTCCCTTCGGCGCATCGGAACCCAGTCTTGTTCCCATACCGCCGGCAAGAAGTACCGCTCCGACTCTTCCCCCACGAATTGCTTCCAAGCCTTTTTCTGTAAGCTGCTTCTCTTTTGACATAATCTCTTCAAGCTGCATTGCTTTCAGCGGCTCTATCTTTCCGCGTTCCAATCCGTCCTTACGGGTATCCAAAAACCGGATTACAGAAAAATCCGTCTCTTCAATCTGATGCAAAAGATCTTTCTGCTCTTTTTCTGTCAATTCATTATAATAATTCAGCAGATGCTGCTGACCGATATTTGTCAGTTTCTGCATTGCCTGTTCATAATTCATACGCATCATCCTTTTTCATTTTGTGGTCTGCAAAATCTATTTACATTTGAGTGTTATTTTAACAAGTTCGGGGCGATTTAGCAAGCGCTGCGGTACAACACTGTTACCGAGACCTGCACTTACAATCATCTTCGTATTATTCTCCTCATACATTCCCTTTGTATATTTCGGCAGAAATCCCTGATCCGGCGCTACAAACCCTCCGATAAAAGGAATCCTGAACTGGCCGCCGTGTGCATGACCGCTCAAAACAAGATCAATGTCATACTCCGAATACACAGGCAATAATTGGGGCTGATGGGCAAGCATAATTACAAAAGGCCGTTGCACCTCCTCCGATATTTTGTCTGCATGTTGATCCGCAGACTGCATGTCACTTCTGATAAGCGAGTCAAGAGCCTTTCTCAAATCGCTTTTGGCGCAAAGAGTATCATCATCCAGTCCAATCAGGGTAATATATTCTTCGTTTTTGCCGAATACCAATTTTCTCTTTTCATCTTTCAAAACAACTGCGCCACTATCTTCCAATCCCCGGAACAATTCAAAGGTATCCGTATCCGAAAGCCAGTTGTCATGATTCCCCGTCACAAAATATACCGGTGCGATTTTAACCGCCTCTCTAACCAGAGCAAGCCCTTTTTCCACATCGGGACGATTACTGTCAATCAAATCTCCTGTAATAACAATCAAATCGGGATTCCATTCTTTTATTTTTCCTACAAGTCTGCTCTGATTATCACCGAACATCTTATTATGGAGATCGGAAACATGTGCAATGACAACACCGTCAAAACTCTGCGGAATTTTTTTATCCGAAACAATAAATTCCGATACGGTAATCACATTATTTTCAAAATAACAAAAGAAGACGATTATCAATAAGAAAAGCAGGCAGACAAGAGGCCTTACTTTTCTTTTTCGAAATGTTTTCTGCATCTTTATCACCTGCTTTACATGTTCAATCTTTTTATCATAACTGCTTATAGAAATTCCACGCCATGCTCTTTTGCATACTGAATATCTTTTTCCGGCCAAACGGAAGCCTGCACCTCTCCGAGATGTGCTTTTCTCAGAAACAGCATACAAATACGTGACTGACCGATACCACCGCCGATAGTATACGGAAGTTCATGATTAAGAAGCGCCTTCTGGAACGGGAGATTTGCCCTGTCCGTACATCCGGATTTTTCAAGCTGCTCCATAAGCGATTCCTCATCCACGCGGATACCCATGGAAGAAAGTTCAAGTGCAATATCAAGAACCGGATAGTAAACGATAATGTCTCCGTTCAGCTTCCAATCATCATAATCCGGCGCTCTGCCGTCATGTGGTTTCCCGGAAGCAAGTTTATCTCCAATCTGCATGATAAATACAGCACCGTACTCTTTTGCCGCCTCAGTTTCTCTTTCCTTGGCAGTAAGCTCAGGATAACGATCTTCCAGTTCCTGTGTCGTTACAAATGTAATCTCTTCCGGCAGGAAACATTCGACATACTGGTATGTGTTCGCCATATATTTCTCTGTTACCCGAAGGGCTTCATACACGGATTTTACTGTATCACGCAGTGTCTCTTCATTACGGTCTTCCTTGCGGATTACTTTTTCCCAATCCCACTGGTCTACATAGATGGAATGAATATTGTCGGTATCTTCATCTCTCCGGATTGCATTCATATCCGTATAAATACCTTCACCAACCTCAAAACCATAGTTGCGCAACGCCAATCTTTTCCATTTTGCAAGAGAATGAACAATCTCAACTTCTTCGCCGTTCTGCTCTTTTATATCAAATCTTACCGGGCGTTCCACACCGTTTAAGTTGTCATTTAAACCTGAATTTGCTCCGACAAACAGAGGTGCTGAAACACGGCTGAGATTCAACTGTGTAATAAGCTCTCTCTGGAAAAAGTCTTTTACTTTTTTGATCGCTTTTTCTGTCTCCTTAATATTGAGGAAAGGTTTATACCCCTCCGGTATTACGATCTGGCTCATGTTTACTCCTCCTGCTTTGCGCAGACGCGCAGTTGTTATTTCGGTGGGCAGGCAAATTACAATTCACAGTTATTTACGGTTCTCGGGAATGGAAGAACGTCACGAATGTTGCCCATACCTGTCAGGTACATTACACATCTTTCGAATCCCAGACCGAAACCTGCATGTCTTGCCGTACCGTATTTACGAAGATCAAGATAGAAATCATAGTCCTTCGGATTCAAATCAAGCTCTTTCATACGTTCCAGAAGCTTGTCGTAATCATCCTCACGCTGACTTCCTCCGATAATCTCTCCGATACCCGGAACCAGACAGTCCATCGCTGCCACTGTCTTTCCGTCTTCGTTCAGCTTCATGTAGAATGCCTTGATTTCCTTCGGATAATCCGTTACAAATACCGGTCTTCCGAATTCTTTTTCTGTCAGATAACGCTCATGCTCAGTCTGAAGATCGCATCCCCATGAAACTTTATACTCAAATTCTTCATTGTGCTTCTCTAATATCTTTATGGCGTCAGTGTATGTCACATGACCGAAATCTGAGTTCATGACATGTGTCAATCTTTCAATCAACCCCTTATCCACAAACTGATTGAAGAAATTCATCTCTTCCGGCGCATTTTCGAGCACATAGCGGATAATGTATTTGATCATGCTCTCTGCCAGAATCATGTCATCCTTTAAATCCGCAAATGCAATCTCCGGCTCAATCATCCAAAACTCCGCTGCATGTCTCGTTGTGTTGGAATTCTCTGCACGGAACGTCGGTCCGAATGTATAAATATTCTTAAATGCCATAGCATATGTTTCACCATTAAGCTGTCCGCTTACGGTAAGATTGGTTGATTTTCCGAAGAAATCCTGAGAGAAGTCAACACTTCCGTCCTCTTTGCGCGGAAGGTCATTTAAATTCATGGTCGTCACCTGGAACATCTCGCCTGCACCTTCACAGTCACTTCCTGTGATAATCGGTGTGTGCACATACACAAAATCTCTCTCCTGGAAAAATTTGTGAATTGCATAAGCTGCAAGGGAACGCACACGGAATACCGCCTCAAACGTATTTGTTCTCGGTCTCAGATGGGAAATCGTTCTCAGATACTCAAAGGTATGTCTCTTTTTCTGAAGCGGATAATCCGGTGTAGAAGCACCTTCAATCATAACTTCATTCGCCTGAATCTCAAATCTCTGTTTTGCTTCCGGCGTCGGTGTTACTACACCTTTAACAATGATTGCTGCGCCGACATTTAGTTTATTTATCTCACTGAAATTAGCAAGGGCATCGGAATACACTACCTGAATCGGCTCAAAAAATGTTCCGTCATTGATTACAAGAAATCCGAATGTCTTGCTGTCTCGCTTACTGCGGAGCCATCCTCCGATACTTACTTCCTTATTTAAAAACTCTTCTTCTTTACGATACAAATCTCTGATATTTACTAAATCCATTGATGTTACTCCTTTTTCTGTATCTTTACTATATCCAAACAAACCAAAACTGATTATAGCTCATTTATTTTGTTTTTACAACCACAGCTTTACTGAACGGTCCGTAGATTTTCTTATTTCCGGACTTTTTGTATGCACGTACTTTGAAATAATATTTCTTTCCGGATTTCAGATTTTTTACCTTATAACTTGTTTTCTTTGATGAGGTCAGATTTTTCACCTGCTTGTATGTTCCGTTTTTGCTTGTTGCCATCCACAGTTCATATCCTTTTCCGGACCTCTTGTTCCATTTCAGGCTGACAGATGTTTTTGTCTTTGCCGTTGACCTGAGACTTTTCACCTGTGCCGGCGGCTTGTATGCAGACGATTTTCCAACCGTAACCTGCATTTTTACTTTTTTTCCGCAATAGTTGACCGTAATCGTCTGATAGCCCTTTTTATTTGACTTATATCCCTTACACATTTTACTTATCACAGGTGCATAGGAAGTGCCGTGGCAGTCACACCGTATGATCAGATAACGGTTCATCTTGTCTATTGTCGTTCCGACTGCATAGTTCGGCGTTCCCACATCATTGAGTGCAACCGATTTAATATTGCATTTCCCGACAAACATCTGGGCCCAGTTTTTTCCGTAATAACCACCTTCTGCGTATCCGACACCGATATGTGTATAATTGCTGCTAAGGATATTCTCTCTATGCCCCGGGCTGTTCATCCATGCATCCATCACAGTTGCCGGTGTCTGGAAACCTGCCGCAATATTTTCGCCTCCCCAGCTGTAATTCACATCACAATCATCCATCGCCGTAAAACATTCCGTTCCATCCGGCCGTGTGTGTGAATAATACTCTATCAGCTCCTTTGCACGTATTCCCGAAGCCTTCTGAAGAGAAGAAAAAATACTGAGGGGTTTCTTTCCGTCTTTCAATCTTTCCTTATTTACAATCTTTAATATCTCCCACTCCTGTGTGTTTGCAATTTTTTCATAAGGTTCTGCCGCAAAGGACGTCTCCTCCATAAGCATTGCAGACAATGCAAAAACGATTGCCATTATTAAAACTCTATATTTTTTCATATTATCTCTCCCATTCCGTAAATATAGGTACAATCTGTTTATAGTAGCGGTTTCCGTCCTCCTGGGTAAACACTCTCACAAGTGCAGTGTTGAGCGTCTGCTTATCCGTCGCCTGCAGCATACAGGCGTATATCTTTTTGTAGGCTCCGCCCTGGAGATTTTCCGCTTTCAGGGTGTGTCTGATTTTCTTCCGAATGCTCTCCGGAACACTCTTGATTGTTTCATTCTCATTATCGATTTCTGCCTTTACCTGCTTTGCAGTTTTTCTCACCGACTGCTTCGCCGGTTTTTCAAGGCTGATATTCTCTCTGCGGACAATATGCATTCCTCTCGCTTTCCAAAAATCAACCACACTGTCATAACCGCTGTCCTTGCTGATAATATAGTATTCCTTGATTCCCGTGTGAGCCACCAGATATCCCATGTAAGTTGTAAGCTGAAAATCAAGATAATTTTTTGCCGTCTTACTTGTCTTTATATATTCCACATGGGATACAGAGGAAGAGATTCTTACATGATCGTCAAAGGGAACCGCTCCTGTTTTCGGTCCGTAAAACACAACAATCAAATCATCCTCCCGAAGCATTTCTATCCCGTAAAGTCCTTTTACCCCGGTGTTTTCATAATCAATCAGATATATTGCCATCGCTGACTCCTTTCTGTTTTATTTCTTTAATCCGCGAATATAATCTTTTACCTCATTCTCCGGAATTTTTGATTCCGTAATCTTTTGTAATGCTTTATTGTATGTAGCATCATCCAGCATACATGTTCTCAAAAAATTGTTTGTAAGCGCCGGGTAACAGCAAAAGCACTCTGCCACCAGCCACGCTGCTGCCATATGTGCGTAATATCCCTCGTCGAAAGATCTGTTTATCTTTTCCAGAATTAAGAATATGTATTTGCCGGCTCTCTCTCTTTCCTCATGCTCCTTTTCAAGATCTTCCATTGTGATATTTCGTACACGGCTTATTTTCTTTCCATCCTGATTACAGCGCAGAAGATGCGACATCATGATAACTAGTGCCACACGAACCTCAAACTCTCTTCCGCTCTCCAGATACGGCAGAAGAAACTCCCATGTCAAGTCGCGGTCTTTTTTTAACACCTCCATCTTCATAAAGACGCTGTCGCAAAGCGACCAATTTCTCACAAAAGGAATATAATCCCTGATATAACCAAATGCCTTCTCCGGCTCCATATGCTGTGTTGCATAACTGATCACCATTCCCCGGAGCATAGTTTCCTCAAAATAACTGTCTTCTGTATTCAATTCTTCTTCCCAGTTGCTCTCAGCTAACTTTTTCGCAATCTTCCTCAGTTCCGGAAGTCTTACCCCAAGCATATTATCTTCTCCCGGAATCAACGAGGCCGAAAATTTCCGATAATCCTGTTCCGCCAAAAGAAAAAGTTTCTCCCGTGTATCTTCTTTCATATACTAATCGTCCTTTTCCACATAGGTGCGTCCAAACACTTCTTCCCGGATAACGTAAACATCCTGCACATCATCCTTCCGGATTGCCAGATAATCCCCTTTTTCTCCGACAAAATAGTCCGATCCGTTCTTTGAAAAAACTCTCGTTCTTTTCTCTAACTGTTGCGCATAAATTCCTGCTCCCGGTTTCGGATAGCACAGATGTGCAATCTCATCGATCGGAAGATACTCATGATTATCCACACGCTCTACCGCCGGAATAAAATCAAGCATCTGTGTAAATATGTCAAGTTCCTCACTTCCGGCTTCATAACTAAGTTCAAACTTCTCCCGATCTATCTGATATACTTCCCCGAGGCATCCGATCATCACATAAATATCGTCCTGCGCATCCACAAGTACTCCTGTATCATTTTCAAGCGTACGGATGGAAAGTGTTACACCGGCCGGAACAATATCCGTTGTTTTGACATAGGCCCACGAAACAGGTGCTTTTTCATATTCTCTCATCTCACGGACAAACCCCGGATTATTTTCTGCAAATGACAATGCTTCGATTACATCACACTCTGAAAAATACTCATCTGCACGGATCATAAAATACTCTGTCGCATCAGACACTTCCGCCTCAGACATACAGACGGAGAGCAGCACCTCCGACACACTCCCCTGTGCCCACTCAGCTGTACCTTTTGCCAAACCAAACTGTCCGAATACAAAATCAATCAGCTCAAGCGCCCTGGTCTGCGTTGTTTTACAAAGACAACGCACAAGAAAACGGTCCGAAATCTTTCCGACAAGCAAAAGCACCTGCGCTTCCGTTTCCTCAAGCATCTGTTCCGCCTGCTCCTTAACGCAGTATTCATCACTTTCCCGCACAAGCACCAGGGGCTCTGTCTCATGACGGTATACTTTTTGACCCTCTGCAGATTTTATTTGAATTTCATTAAAATGCTTCATTCATTTCCTTCCTTTGCCGCATAACCACATGTCTCCAAAAAATGTTCCGACAAAAATGTAAAATACAAATACAGTCTGTTCCCCTCTATTCCTAAAATTTTGGCATAGGCATTTTCGTGACCCAGCACAATTTCCGTATCCTGATAAAGAGAAAATTCATGCATATATTCCTCCTTGCAGATAACATGTACCTTGTGCTCGGAAATAGCGAAAATATTACCTTCAACAGCTCCCCGAATAACGCTTTTTCCCTGAAGAAGATAGAGCATAACAGGGATTGGCAGCCGTACTTCCGGCACAATTTCCTCCGACCTTTCCGAAAGTCGTGCCTCGTGAACACCCGATACCATCCGGACATCACATACCATAAGTGTTTCATGGACTCCCTTCATGGAAATTTCAAATTTTTTATTCAGCAAAAGTTCCCCTGTCAAATATTCTGTCGTCTGTTCCGAAACAAGAATCTGTCCGCCGATGCTGTAAGTCTGGATACGCGAGCACAGATTCACAACCTGTCCTATGACATTATATCTCATAAACTTTTCGGAACCGATATTACCGATAAACGTTTCACCTGCATGAATACCGATTCCCGTCTCAATTTTCGGATACCCGTTTTCTGTATTATAACGGTTGACGCTTTCCATACAATTCTGCATCTCTATGGCAGCAGCAACCGCATCATCTGCCGCATGCTCTGCAACAAGCGGCGCACCGAAAACTGCCAGTATCGCATCACCGATAAACTCAATAATGGTCCCTCCGTATTTCATAATGACTTCCGTCATCTTCTCCAGATAATGATTTAAGATGGCAATAACTTCATCCGCAGAAAGCCGCTCTGACAACGCGGTAAATCCTCGAAGATCCGCCATCATAACTGTAACAATTCTCTTCTCTCCCCCAATCGCCGCCCCTTCCGGCCTTTCCAATATAACGTCGACAACTTCATCGGAAAAATATTTGCCGAGAATCTGACGAAGCAACTCGTTTCGCACAGACAATTGCTCATTGAGCCTCTTAATCTCTTTGGCCGCAGCAAGTTCCATCGTCTGCCTCTGCACGATTTTTTCATAATTTCGCGTCATCTCATTCTGAAGTGCCGCACGCTCAATACGGAGCATGGAAGCTCCTGAAAACGGTTTATGAAGAACTACAGTCGCTCCCAATTCATAACATTTTTCATCAATCTCTTTCTCTTTTACGGACGCCATAAAAAAAAGAGGTATTCCGACAAATGCCGGTTTTGACAAAAGAAAACGGATAGACTCAAACTCTTCCCTGCATCCGGATTCGTAATCCACCAACAAAAGCGATGGCATAGTATTCGTCTCAAGGGCTCTCTGCGCTGCCTTCCGAACTGCATCCAAATGTAAAAGACAAAAAGCTTTCAATCCGCCGCCCTCATTAATACGGCGCTGTGCCTCTATCATATCCTCTCTTGAATTACACAAAACCCAGACATCTTTTTTCATGGTTTTTCACACCTTATCTTCTATTATCCCGATCAAAAAAACGATATTGGTTATCATCGTGTTTGCGTTTTCGAATGATGACATTTCTATTCTTGCATCTTTCACACAGTTCACCCGTACGGATTCCCGCACCGCACCCGGAACATACAAGCAAAATAGGGGATCCTATCGGAATTTCAAGCCTCTCATCCTTAAGAAAATACTCTATGGTACTACGCGAAACCCCTGTGGCACGCATAATTTCCGTCACACTGCGCGGACCTTCTTTATTAAGATAATTTCTTACCTTCTGATAACTGTCATAATCCTCAAAACCGCAATCCACGCACTGATAGGTTCCTCTTGAAACCGGTCTCAAAGCACCTCCGCACCGTTTGCACGAAACAGGTGCCTGATTAATTTTTAAAGCATTATGACGCTCAAGTTTTGACGAAGATATCAACTCTTCTCCCATCCGTACAACGGATCTTCCGCTCCCCTGCGGCAACTCCATTCTTGCTGTGGCCGCACTGAAAGATTTATTGTAAGCCTGCTCACTGCGCGTATCCTCTTTTTGTGTTTTTGTTGCAACCAGACCCTGCAGACGTTCCAAAAGCTGCATCATTGCCCCCTCTTCATTCTCGTTATAGAGAATAGTCTGGACATTATTCAGATAAAACCGGAACATTTCCGTCATCTCTACTCCGGTCAAATTCAGCGGCACAATAGTTTTTCTGTAATTAATCGCACAATCAATCTCTTTTTCTACCCAAATAGAATCTTGGGAAGACTCGGAAAGCATAAGTAAAAACACCTGACACTTCTCTATGGCACGGGGAATTTCTCTTGCATAATTGGATCCTGCCGGAATCATTTCCGGTGCTTTCCAATAAGAGATTCCTGCATCTTTAAGCCCCTGTGTAATTTTTTTTACGATTTGCGTATCTTTCGAACTGTAACTGATAAAAACAGTATCTGTCACATCGGTTCTCCTTCCTGTTACTCCAAATATTGTTTGCCGACGCGAATCATTTTTTCACATTCCATACATAATCTTCTGAGATTACGACGTACAAAAAGACTGTCATCCTGAAGGCTCTTCTCTTCATGCATCTTTGCCATCTCAGATAATTCCATCGCCCCGATACTTGCAGAAGTACTCTTAACAGAATGGGCATCTATGCTGTATGCACTCATGTCTCCAAGGTTCCCGTTTTGACGCAGACGTTCCAGTTTGTCCGGAAGTTCCTCAAAATAGATTGTCAGAATCTCGTCGTATGTTTCAATACTTCCGCCCATGTTTCTGAGTCCTGCCTCAAGATCGATTCCGTATTTTCTCAAGCGGCGGAATTTCTCGTCTTCCAACGACATTTTATTTTCCTGCTGCAATGAAAGATCATCACTCGGCACCGGTCTCTCTACGAACGCCACCTTATCTTTCGGCAGCTTATTAACCACCATCTCTTCCAATTCATGATAATCAATCGGCTTACTGAGATAATCCGTGAATCCTTTCTGAAGATACATTTCTTTTGCACCGTAAATGGCATTTGCCGTCAAAATGATTACCGGAACACTTTCCGGCGTCATCATTTTATCCGGCAATTCCTTCCATCTTCGTTTTGCTTCTTCAAATGTCTCTATTCCGTCCATCCCCGGCATCATATGATCCATGAAAATAATATCGAACTCATTTCTCTTCAGCAGGGCAAGAGCTTCTTTTCCGCTTTCCGCCGTAACTATCTGCATCTGTGTATGCTTCAACAATCCAAGGAACACTTCCAGATTCATGCGATTATCATCGACTACCAGAACCTTTGCTTCCGGAGCCTCAAAAGAACATCCGGACTGTATCGGACTTTCACTTTGGAGCTCCAGAATTTGTTTCATGGAACCGACAGGTGTCGAATCCACAACTTCCTGTTCCAAATCAAAGTAGAAAACAGAACCTTTTCCATACTCGCTTTTCAGTTCCAGCTTACTTCCCATCATAAGAAGGAAACTTGTCGTAATACTCATACCCAGACCTGTTCCTTCGATATTTCTGTTCTTTACTTCTTCAAGTCTCTGGAAGGAATTAAATATCTTGCCTTTGTCCTCTTCCTTGATTCCGATACCCGTATCTTCCACTTCCACATGGAGCAGATAATTGTTATTCTCAAGAAGTCGTCCGGATACGCGGAACGTAACACTTCCTTCGTTGGTATATTTTACTGCATTGGAAAGAATATTCAAAATAATCTGTCTGAGTCGCACATCGTCTCCAAACAGCCTTGACGGAAGTTTCTCATCCGCTTCAATTATAAATTCAAGCCCCTTTTCCCGTGCCTTAAACTCGACCATATTCACAATGTCATGGATTACGGATGCCACATTATACTGCACCGGTATCACTTCCATTTTTCCGGACTCAATTTTTGAAAAATCAAGAACATCGTTAATGATGGAAAGAAGTGATCTTCCTGCCTCACGAATATTTTCTGCATATCCCGCTACATTTTCAGAAATCGCCTCCCGTACAATCATTTCATTCATACCGAGCATCGTATTGATCGGAGTACGGATTTCATGTGACATACTTGCAAGAAAATGACTTTTCGCTTTATTGGCTTCATTTGCCTCATTGCTGAGTCTCTCAAGATCTGCCATATACTGCTTTAATTTTGTAATGTCCGTCATTGTAACGGCATACCCCAAAACACTGCCACCATCGGAGACTTGGCTGACTGCAATCTGGTAATCACGTCCGTCAATCCTGTATTCTTCTTTTCCGCTCAAAAATTCTTTTTTTACTTTTTCAGCTATTTCCGCACTGTCAAGCCAATTCAGCCACGTAAGTGATCTCTCTGCAGTTTTGTTGGCAAATTCCACGGAACCATCTTCTCTTGTAACAAGAATAATCTGTGCATTTTCGATTGCCATCTGGTAAATAGCCGTATCAACCGTATCGAACATTCGATAGCGCAAAATACAATACAGAAAAACAAGAGAATAAATCGCAAAAACAAGCGGTCCGAAATCATAATGCGTCGGAATAAACAGCACTCCGATCACAGCAATAACCGCACAGATGCTTCCGTATCCGACCACTGTCAGGACATTCCTTTCCTGAGTAGTTTTTGCAAGCTTGCGATGACGCAGACATCTCCACGCAAAATAAAGAAACATAAAAATCAAATAACCAAAAAAGAAATAGTAATACGGTGCCTTTCCGAGGCTGCAGAATGCATGCCCGTCCTTCCAAATCATTCCTACTGACGTGTAGTATAGCTTATTGTATTTTGCAGTCATTATGATAAAAAATGATAAAAATCCTATTCCCCACAAGGTAGGTAATGTTACTTTTTTGTATATCCAATTATAATATTTACCGATACCGGTAACAAAACACACTCCCGCAAAGCATTTCCCCATATAACCGATCTGGATGGCAATGAGCATTTCATTTACATCCGTTGACAAGAGCTCAAACGTATACCCCATAAGAATAAATATATTCAATACGATGGCTAATACGACAAACGAGTTACTCTGTCTTCCTTTTCTACGAAGCAAAAGATACAACATATATAAACATACAATAATACCGGCAATATGTATTTCTAACATAAATTCATACATTTAAAGCACCTCCAAGCCCCCAATTTGGGCATAGTACACCCACTTTACATACATGGTAATAGTATACTAAAAAAAAAGCATGCTGTCAGCATGCTTTTCTTTATTTTGTAGAATATTTTTCAATTTTCTTTTGCATGAATCCGTCCCGCAATAATCTGTCTCATCTCTTCTTTATCCTTGTGCATCGCAAAAGCCAGTTCCGAATACAAATTGTTTTCAGCTAATTTGAAATATCTCTCGTCTATGGTCGTGTTCTTTTTGCCCTCTGCGTTTCTCTGCTGATTGCGCAGATACATACATTTCAATATACCCACCAGTTGCTTCGGTTCACAACTGAAAATGGCCTCCTTGTACTTTTGCTCCCGCTGCTTATCATTTGCTATCCACACCGCATCGATTTGTGGTATCTCATCAATCATTTCCAGCGCCTGTGTCTCATCCATAGCTTTCCGGATACGCTGTTTTTCACTGTCAACCGGAATATAAAGCTTTGTACTCTGTTCCTTTATCGGTACAATCAAATAATATAATTTTTTCTTATCACTCATGGGAAGATCCAAATGTACCTTGTCTTCTATTTTACAAATTCCGTTATTGGCATTTATCACGTAGTCACCTATTTCAAACATTCACTCACACCTCCATTAAATGCCTCTATATCCATATCTTTCCCTATTATTTTAACATTTAAAAAAATTTTTCGTAAGTAAAAAATGTGTCCGCCAAATAATAGCGGACACATAAATAAATGTTTTTATAAAATTTCTTCAATAAAAATCGTTCTCTCTTTGCCGAGATCCACAATCCTTTCTTCCGTTACGGAACGGTTTACACGGTTATAATAAATCTTTACAAGCGGTCTCGGACCGTCATTTTGCCGGATATTGGAAACGATACCGACTTCTTTTGTCGAAAGCCTTACCATAACTCCTAACGGATAAATCGGGATATTATTTACAAACGTTTCAACAACCTTCGGATCATAATACATTCCGCTTGCTCCGTACAACTCCTCCACTGCCAGGTAAGGCGGAATATCCATAAAAGTAACCGCAGCGGCATATCGTTCACAAACACTTATAATACGTGCCCCCAGTGGTATCTCATTTCCCGCAATCCCCCTTGGGTATCCAGATCCGTTATATCTTTCATGATGACATTGTATACAGGACGCAATCACCCGCGGGATATTTTTCTGCAATGCAAAATAGTATCCGTAAGTCGGATGCTCTTCCCAAAGTTTCTGTTCTGCTTCATTACGCTTATCCAAACGGACAAGATTCGGCATTTCAGCAATTCCCATATTATGTAAGAGCGCACTGATGATAACAACTATCATCTCCTCCATCGGAAGTTTCATACATCCTGCCACAAGACCGCTGAGAACCGCAGTGTATATCGCATGATCATACAGGCGGACTTTATTGATAATACGAAGTTCCACAAGTGTCTTCAAAACCTCTTCGTTTCGCGCAATCTTCTCTATCAACTGCTCGAGCTGCTTGGCCACAGTAACGACGTGGTCATTTTTGTTTGCCTCCGCCTGAACCGGAGAAAACTCTCTCAATACCCGCGTAAAATCATCGACAAGCGACTGTTCCATCTTATCCATCGGTGTAATCAATACCGTGTTCGGATCAAGGATATCGACAAAATCAACCCCGATATCTTTCAGCTGATCCAGATTACGGTTGCTCAGGATTGTCCCCGCTTTAAGCAGGCAGACATCCGTCCCCGGCTGATAAATAGTCTGCTCAAGCTGCATACCCGGTTTCACGTATTTAATTTTCATTTTACCCATTACAAAATACCTCTTTCGAAAAAATTACCCTACACGAATGTATTTTCTCACTATTTATACCCATTGTCAACGCATTATTTATCCCTCATAATCATCTCCCAACCGACAAAAAAACTGCGGCAAAAGTATCTTTGTCGCAGTTCTTGTTTTTGAAGTAATAATTTACTGATGATAATAGGAGAGAAAGTCCTTCAGACTCTCCGCCGCACGGGAAAGCGCATCGCAATCCGGGAGATATACAATCCGGAAATGATCCGGTTTTTCCCAATGGAACCCTCCGCCGTGGGTAAACAAAATATGTTTATCTTTCAGAAAATCAAGAACAAATCTTTCATCATCCGTGATTCCCATTTTCTTTATATCCAGTTTCGGGAACATATAAAATGCCGCCTTCGGTTTCACAACACTGATTCCTTCCATTTCACGGATCGCATTGTACATACACTCTCTCTGCTCATAAATGCGCCCCCCCGGAACAATAAGTTTTTTTGTCTCCTCGCGACATGAAAGTGCCGTCGGAATAAGCGACTGCGCCGGAACATTGGAACAAAGACGCATGGATGACAACAGCTTGATTCCTTCTATGTAGCCTTTTGCACGGGATTTGTCCCCGCAAAGAACCATCCATCCGCACCGATAACCTGCAATCAAATGGGACTTGGACAATCCGTTAAAACTGATTGTCAGAAGATCCGGTGCCAGTGATGCAAGAGCCGTGTGCTCATACCCGTCCATTACAAGCCTGTCATAGATTTCATCTGCAAACAAAATCAGTTCGTGCTCTCTGGCAATATCCACAATTTGTTGCAAAATCTCCACCGGATACAATGCTCCGGTCGGATTATTCGGATTGATGACAACAATACCTTTTGTCCGATCTGTTACCTTACTGCGAATATCTTCAATGTCCGGATACCATTCCTGCTCCTCATCACATATATAATGAACCGCGTTACCTCCGGCTAACGTCACCGACGCTGTCCAAAGCGGATAATCCGGTGCCGGAACAAGAATTTCATCACCCGGATCAAGAAGTCCCTGCATGGACATCGTGATAAGTTCGCTGACACCGTTTCCGGTATATATATCATCCATTGAAACATTTGGCATATTCTTTTCTTTGCAATAATCCAAAATAGCCTCCCGCGCAGCAAGAATTCCCTTTGAATCCGAATATCCCTCCGTGCTCGTCAGATTTTCCGCAATCGCACGTGTCACCGCCTCAGGCGCATGAAAACCAAAGGGTGCAGGATTTCCGATGTTAAGTTTTACAATATCAATCCCTTCGGCACTCAATTTATCCGCTTCATCCATAATCGGTCCACGGATATCGTAACAGACATAATCCAGTTTTTTTGATTTTTCATAAATTTTCATATAATTCCGCCTAACCGGTAGCCAAAGCTTACCTTTTGTCTTTTTTTTGCATTACTATCATATTATTTTTCATTTTATGTGTCAATTCGGCATTTCATGACAGATTTTGAAATCGTTTTATTTTGCCATTTTTAAAAAAACACACCTGTAATAAAGATCTCCAGTCCGATTCCGATCAGAATAATTCCTCCTAATACGGACGCATTGTTTGCCAGTTTTGTCCCGAACTTTTTACCGATTTTAAGACCTGCGATGCATATAACAAATGTGACAAAAGCAATAATTCCTGCCGCAAGAAGAGCCTGTCCGAAATTATAGTCAGCAATTGTAAAACCAACAGAAAGCGCATCAATGGATGTAGCAATCCCCTGAATAAAAAGCACCCACGCCGTAAGTGTCTCCTTTTTCACTTCCTTCTCTTCCCCCCGGATACCTTCGACTAACATTTTTCCACCGATAAAGGCAAGTAAAACAAGAGCAATCCACGGTATAAAAGGCTCAAATATTTTGAAATATCGCAACATGGTATGGACGAGAAGCCACCCTGTCATCGGCATAAATGCCTGAAAAAAAGCAAACACACCGGCGATTACACACATCCGTTTCTTTTTCATTGCCGGATCGTTTAATCCGTTTGCAAGGGACACCGAAAAAGCGTCCATCGCAAGACCCACGCCCAGCAAAATGCTGCTCACAAAAAATCTTATGCCAAGCTGCACTTTTGATTCCTCCTTAAATTGTTATCCTAATAGTAGTTTGTAATGGTTTGTTTTTCATGCTATCAAGGTAATATTTTCGATTCGGACACGCTCCCGCTTGAAGAAAAACGTAGCGGTACTAAGAATTTCCACCGCTTCGCTCGGAAATTCAAGTGCCGACGTTTTTCTACAGTCCTCATCGGAAACATTACCTTGATAGCATTGCTCTTTATCTTTTACGCAAAAAATCCCGCGTTAACCGCTTGGCTAACACGGGGGGACTCACCTCAATTTACCTTACCATCTGTGACAAAAAATGTCAATTTTTTTTGCTGACATAATTGCAAAGATGT
Source organism: Lachnospiraceae bacterium (assembly GCA_017482005.1). The sequence continues at coordinate 26,429 of JAFUOI010000001.1, read as the reverse complement.
TCTTTTTTTATTATGATAATGTTTAAGAGTTTTTATACTTCATTTTTAAAGAACAAAATATAAAAAACAGGGGGTACCCAAATGGCTAAAACCGCACAGGAGATCATGAATCTCATCAAAGAACAGGACATTAAAATGATCGATTTTAAGATTGTTGATATCAACGGACAATATCGTCATGTGACGATCCCGGCGCAGCAGTTTTCCGAAGAAACCATGGAAAACGGCATTGGATTCGACGCGTCCAACTACGGATATGCCGTTGTAGAAAAGAGTGATATGGTATTTATTCCGGATCTTGACACTGCAATCGTAGATCCGTTCTGCGATATCGCAACCTTATCCATCACTGGAAATGCAATGATTATTGATTATCCGAAAAACCGTCCGCTTGATCAGTATCCGCGTAATATTGTCTTGGCAGCAGAGCAGTATATGAAGGACACAGGCATTGCTGACACGATGCTGATTCTTCCGGAATTTGAATTCCACTTGTTCGACAATGTAGGCTGGTCCGTTCAGCCTAATGAAATCGGTGTCGGAATTGATGTTTCACAGGCTTACTGGAACAGCGCCGAGGAAGGAAAAGGCAACGTAGTTGCACACCAGAAAGGTTACCATGTAGCAAAACCTTTTGACCGTTCTTATGAATGTCGTTCCGAAATGTGTCTTCAGATGGAAAAAGCTGGTATTCCTATCAAATATCATCACCCGGAGGTCGGTGCAGCCGGACAATTTGAAATTGAACCGATGCTCGGACAGATGTCAAAGATGGCAGACAATACAATGATGATCAAATACATTATTCATAACACTGCACTCAAATACGGTAAAACTGCAACCTTCATGCCAAAGCCGGTTTACAACGAAGCCGGAAACGGTATGCATGTACATATGCTTTTGTTAAAGGACGGACAGCCGGTATTCTCCGACGATGACGGTTACGCTCATCTGAGCAAAACAGCACACTATTTCATGGGCGGACTTTTAAAACATATTTCTTCCCTCTGTGCACTGACAAATCCGAGCACAAACTCATTTAAGAGACTTGTTCCGGGATTCGAAGCACCGGTTACCGTCGGCTACGCTACTTCAAATCGAAGCGCGGTTATCCGCATTCCGGCTTATGCTAAAACACCGGAGCTCCGCCGTTTTGAAATCCGCAACCCGGATGCAACCTGTAACCCGTACCTTTGCTATGCAGCCATTCTCATGGCAGGTCTTGACGGGGTAAAAAATCAGATTGATCCGCACGCAAACGGCTGGGGACCTTACGATATGAATCTGTATACTTTGTCCGACGAAGAAAAAGCTAAACTTTCTTCTCTTCCGACAACGCTCGATGCGGCCCTTGATGCACTTGAAGCAGACCACGATTACCTGACAGCAGGCGACGTGTTCCCTGAGCACCTGATTAAAAACTTTATTGCAAACAAGCGTAAAGAATGCGCAGAGCTCGCAAAAATCCCGCATCCGGCAGAGTTTGACAGATACTTCAACCTGTAAAGATATATCAGGAATATATCGAAAAATCATGAAAGAAAAAACCGGGATTTCTCCCGGTTTTTCTTATTGATTGATCTTATATCCGTCTTTTGCATTTCCCGTCAAAACATATGTGTAAACCGTTCCGCCGGCTGCAGGCACCTTAAAGATACCTTGTACTTTATAGTAATTATCTTCTGTATCCGACACCCGTGCCTCAAATTCCGCTTCCGTAATTCCGTCCCATCCAAACAATTCCAAATCCTGCGGATAAATTATAAACGTCGAGCTTTCACCTCTTTTAAGGCATTCATTGTCCGCTCTGCAGGTATTCTGTTCACCCTTCCAATCGCCATCCACACCGTAAGAAAGTCCCATGGAAAAAATATCATCCTCCGCATTATTGACAATATTTATATGGATTTCGCTTTCTGTCGGTACTTCCTGCATATCCTCATTTGTAACGTCCGTATTTAAGAACGCATAATCATCAAGACCGGTCTTTTTTATCAGATTCTGTAAAAGCACAATATTTTCATAACAATCTTTAATGTCATGACCGGCAAATACAGATGCATCCTCTTTTGTTACTGTAAGCTTACTTTCTACCCCCTTCGAAGAGTATTCATAGGTCACTTCACCAAGATTTTCTACCACTGCAAGCAGCACATAGGCATACGATCTCATTGCTGCTTCTTTCACACTTACACGCTGCGACGGGATCTCATCGGAAAGCCGGAATATCCATCCATAAGGCTCTTCTTTTGTCTGCAGTTCATTAGAAAATCCACCGAAATGATTCCACATATTCAACACTGTCAAAGGAATGGCATTCGCCGGCATATCTCCCACATACGGGTGTCTTGTTGCATACAGAGCCGAAGTCATCGCCATAATATCCTCCCCGTCTGCCCAAATAATCCGATCACTCACCTTTACCTGTTTAATCTGTGAATCCGATGTATACTCTGACGCCATGGTGCCTCTGTTATTCCATGGACTGCTGAGAACCGCCCTATACGAGACATTGATAACTCCCGGCTGTTCCTCCTCAAAAGCAACGTCGCTCGGAACACGGGCACTGTCTATCATCGTTGATTCTAATGTCAAAACATTTCCGGACACGTTTGCTTCGCAATATACCGATTCGCTTCCTACCGGCTCACCCACAACAAATACTCTACTAAACACCAACACGAAAAAAAGCAAAAATCCGGACATAACACTTCCGATAACAATCCTTCGCGTGCGTTTACGCATTTTTTTCAAAAAGTCAATTTCTTTTTCCTGTATTTGATCCTGTACATCGTCCGAATCCACATCCTTTGTTTTCATGGCATCCAATACATTTTTACAATCCATACATTCCTTCACATGATCTTCCACGATATCGTTTGTCACATCGCTGGTAAGTTCGTCTACATAGGAAGGAAATAAATCTCTGATTAGCTCACACGGCATTTTATATTTCATCTTCTACAAGCTCCTTTCTGAGTTTTTCTTTTCCTCTGTAAAATGTCACTCTCGCCCAGTTCTCTGTCTTTTCCATAATTTCTCCGATTTCCCGAAAAGACAGATTGCCGAATATTCTTAAATACAGTACCTCACGAAACGGTTCCGGACAAACATGCAGCTTTTTCATAAGTTCTACATGCGACGCCGATTCCATCACTTTTGTCTCAGCGGAATCCGCGGCTAACTCCGGAGCATCTGTTTTCTCCTCGATCTGCTCTGCCGGCGGATGCTTTCGCTGATAAGAAAACCAGACATTCTTTGCTATGGCGCAAAGCCATGTGGAAATCTGACAACTTCCGTCAAACCGGTGAATGCTCCGAATCGCCTGATAAAATGTTTCCTGTGTCAGTTCTTCTGCTAAATCCGAATTATGCGTACGTGTCAGCAAATATTTATAGACCGTTCTTGCATACATCTGATAAATTTCATCCATCGACTGCATATCTTCCCTCCTTTCATCCGTTCTATAAGGTTTATGTCATTTTTTCACCCTTCGTTACAGAAATTATAAGAAAAAAAGAAAACTGTTGCATTTTTTTACAACAGCTTCTATATTTTTAATGATTTCTGTATGTTTGATTCTGCAATTTATTCATTGTTCGTACCGTCTACCATATATCTCCGTCATAATCAAAAACAATTTCCGCATCAAATTCAGCCATAAACTGTTCTTCCTCCCTGCGTTCCTGAAACGACTTTGACTGCATCTCTCCAAGCTGACGACGGATATTCTGTTCCCTGATATCTTCCTCCTTGGTACTTGCATCTTCCGCCTGCGCCTGCTTTGTATCTTCGTCTTCCTCACCCGATGATGACTGCCTTAGTTCCTCAAGCAACCGTTCGATCTCTTCCCTGAGCTGCTCTGCTTCTTCGCTGTGACCGGTTCCTTCTTCCGTGGCGCAGTTATCTTCAAGCAATACATTTCTTGCATCCTCAAGCACGGAAACAGAAACATCTGCCCGGTCCGGCTCGGCATAGTCCTCCCCTAAGGAACGCACCATACAAAGTGCATAATTAATTCTTATGCTGCACTCTTTTCCTTCCGGAACATCCCTGCTTAATGCTTTTTCATATTCCGCACCTGCACTTGCATACATTTCATTCCGTGCAAATGAATTTCCAACATTGTATTCCACAATATATGCAAATAAACGATGATATAAAAAGATACTGCATGCAACAAGACACACTATGCAAATAGCTGCAACTAACTTTCTTTTCACGTTCCGCGCACATTCCTTTCTCAGATAACTTTACGTTTTCTGTAATATATAAAATCAAAAATAAGCAAAAGCAAAAGCGGAAGCACAAACCAATAATAAATATCAGCGTAGCCTTCCGTCGAATCGGTTTCGATACTTTTCGGAGCATTCTGTATACCTCTTGTTATGTCCGAGAGGGAATCATCGATCTTTGAAGCGTCCGTCATGTGCACATATTTTACACCGAGATTTTCCGCAATTTTTTCAAGATTGCCTTCATCTATCTTGGAAAGTGCATCCTTTTCCTCAAAATCATCATCGTAATATGTCAGATACTCTGCCTCTTCCTCCGATCCGATAAAGGAAACCGCCCTCATCCTTCCGCCGCTTTCCGTTCCGTATCCCAACACAGCTCCCGCATCAACATATTTACGGATTTCCGGTACTTCTTTAAGCGTTTCTCCGCCGGTAATCTCTCCGTCACTGATAAAAAATACAACCTGATAATTGTCTCTGTTATCATCCAGAATCGCCGGCAATCCTTCCAACACCTGATTCAGTGATGTTCCGGTCGCATACAATGTTGCCTGCCCGTTAAGCGATGCAATTGCCTGATTTGTCACCGAAGCATCTGTTGTATATGGTGTCAGCGACTGCACGGAATTTCCGAAAGCTACCACCGAATAGGAAGCCCCGGGTAACTGCTCCGTAATATATCTGCAATGTTCCCGAACAGCATCCATTCTTCGCCCTGTCCCGTCATAATCTTCCGCAAACATGCTGATGGTATTATCCACCACAAACAATACATCTGCTCCTGCCGTTACTGTCTCTGTCTCGCCGTTTCCGATCATGATCCTGAGATTTATGACAAACAAAAGCAGGATAATAAGTATCTGTCTTATGTAGTTAAACATCCCTTTTCTTTTAAAAAAAAGAAAAAAGACACAAATAATCCCCATCAGCCAGACGGGAATAATCGGATTGATGATCATAATCTAACCTTCCTGCTACACACAAAATATACTCCCATAAAAATAAGCAGACACCAAAATGCCGCCTCCGGTTTATCAAGTACGAGAGTCTTTATATCTTCCATCGCCGAAGTATCCGTCAGACGGATGTCCTCAAGAAGACGATCAAATTCCTTTGATGAATTCGCCTTGTAAAAACCGCCTCCGGTACTTTTTACCGCACTTCGGAACGCCTCTTCATCCGTCACCAACTCCGGCACAACACCATATACGCGCACATTGTTGCGCGCACAAAGCTCTGCCGCCTCATCTAATGTGACAAAAGGGGTTCCGTTAAGTTCGTTGTCTGTTGTAAAAATAATCAGTCTGGAGCGCTCATCGTTTTCCTTCAGATCCGGGAAATTATAAAGACAGGACGCCAGTCCGTCCCCGATAAAGGAACTTCCGTAATCCGAGAGCGTTCCCATATGCTTGTAATAATCCGTAACCTTTTCTCCATCCACATAAGCGAAATCATCCGGAATTTCTCCAAGACTGTTTTTAAAGGACATTTCCAGCTTATCCAGGGTCGTCAGCACATAATCATAGTCATTTGTCAACGGCACTAAAAGCGCAGCCTGCCCGTTAAAGATCGTAATGCCGAACCTCTCTCCGTCCAGCTCCTTTACTACGTTTTTCAGTTCCCTGCAAATATCCAGATTCAGTTCATCCACCGAATTGGACACATCAATACACAAAAAAATATCCCGGTTGTGCAACTGCGGATGAATCGTTTGTATCGATGAAGGTCTTGCCAACAGAACAATACACGTAATAATTGCTGCCCACAAGCATGCAAGCGCAAGCGTCCGAAATCTCCGATATCGTTTACACAACTTCTGATAATATTCTGTTTCCTCTACGAAGCTTACGTTTGCCACCTTGTTGCCTTCAACAAACTCCTCCTTCTTCCTTTTCAGGAATAAGAGAAGAACGGCGCCCGGTATTCCGACCCATAACGCAAGCGGAAAAACTAAATCCATTCTCTTATTACCTTTCTCGCCTTGACGATTGTTTCTGCAAGTTCCCCTTCTTCCCCCGGAGCAAACTCCGGAACATAACACTCCCCAATTAAAGCGGTCAGCTGTGTCTGGTTGAGCGCCCGGATTTCCTGCAGCGTATAATTTTGTACCTTAATCCCCGTCATCTCAAAGACAAAACGGCGCAGTAACAGACTTAATTTCTGATATGCACGGCGTTTTGAAATCTTCTGCATCGCATACTGTTTCTCGAGCTCAGCCAGCTTTCGGTCATATGTATCTTTGATACCGGAATCCGGTCGATGAAGCGCATGCGGCAAAGTTTTCGTCTGCTCTGCCTCTTTTTGTGTTTTTTCCTTCATTGCCCACAGTACAAAAAAAACAATCCCTGCAACTACAACTGCCGCAAACAATAAAATAGGTATATATGAAAAATTCTCCTGCAATTCAACGGTTACCTGCATATTTGTGCCTTTCCAATAACTCTGTTATCTTATCTGCGACATCCTCATCACTGTCCACCTCTGTGCTGACAATCCGATATCTCGCTAATTTACTGTCATTTTCCCCGCGTATCCGCGCCCGGGTTTCCTGCTCGATTTTCCGCAGCTTTTTATCACCGGAAATAAACTCCGGTATATAAGACGCCTTGTCAATCGAATATGACTTTCCGTCTGTAAGCCGTGCGTCGCTGACACTGACAAAAATCACATCATTCATACAGGTCAGCCTTTTCAACACATCCTCACTGATGCCATGAATTCCCGCCATGTCGGTAATAACCATGACAATCATCCGCCTGCTGATATTTTTTACAATATAGTTCAGGCTTTTTTCGAGATTGTTTTGCTCTTGATTCGTGTCACAATTTTGATTAGCATCTGCTAACCCCTGTCTGTCGTACATTGTCAAAATATGTTCCAGATGACTGAGTCCTGCGCGAAGCGGAAAAACCTTAACCGCCCCATCGCAACACCATATTGCTCCGATCTGATCTCCGTTTCTCGCTACAAGATATCCCAACGTACCTCCCACATTGAGCGCAGTTTCTTTTTTATTTTGTCCTGTGGCCGAATCCGCGCTCATGGTTTTTCCCGCGTCAAATACAAGCAGAACATTATGCTTTCTCTCTGCCACATATCTTTTAACAAGTATGTTTCTGCTGCGGGAAGATGCCTTCCAATCAATATCCCGGATATTATCGCCCGGAATATATTCTCTTAAATCTTCAAAATCAAACCCATTTCCGGAATAGACGGACTTGTAGGACCCGTCAAAAAGTGCACTGGTCTTTTTGTTTGCATGAATATTCACTTTTGCCTTAATACGGGTTACATATTTCATCATGGTGTCGGTATCGCTCCCACAATTGCTTCAATTATTTTCTCTTCACTTACATCATCCGCCAGCGCGGCATAATTCAACGAAATCCTGTGACGCAGAACGCTGTGTACCATAGCCTTCACATCCTCAGGTACCACATAATCTCTCCCGCTCAGAAGGGCGATAGCCTTAGCTACCTCCATCAGGGAAATTGCACCTCTGGTGCTTGATCCGAGAGTCACATACTCTGCAAGCTTCGGATCAATATATTGCTCCGGATATCTTGTCGCATTGACAATCTGAATAATATATTTTTTAATGGCATCATCAATATATACTTTTTTAACAAGTTCCTGTAAAAAAAGCACATCTTCAATACTTGCCACTGCCTTCCGTGAAGTAAACACTTCCTGCTCAATGCGGTTTAGTATTTCCATCTCCTCTTCGGCAGACGGATAAATAAGCTTTTCTTTCATAAGGAAACGGTCAAGCTGTGCTTCCGCGAGCAGATAAGTACCTTCCTGTTCAATCGGGTTCTGTGTGGCTATCACCGTAAACACATCCGGCATCGGATACATCTGACCTCCGATTGTCACCTGATGCTCCTGCATGACTTCAAGCATCGCACTTTGCGTCTTAGCCCCGGAACGGTTAATCTCATCCAACAGAACAAAGTTTGCATAAACCGGACCGAGTTTTGTCTCAAATGAGTTCGTAGAATAGTTCAAAATCTGCGTTCCGGTAATATCACTCGGAAGAAGATCCGGTGTACACTGGATTCTTGAAAACGATCCATTCACCGCTTCCGTCATCGTCTTTGCCGCTGTCGTCTTTGCAAGCCCCGGAACCGATTCCAATAAAATATGGCCGTTGCACATGATAGAAACCAAAAGTGATGTGCAAAGTCTGTTTTGACCCACCATCTTGGTAAAGTAGTAGCTGCGGATATTCCGCGCAATCTCTACTGCTTTGTCAATATCCTGTTTATTAATACTTTCGTAATTTTGCATTTTGAATCTCCCTATAGTTTATATTTTCCTTCTATCATCCTGCGTTCAAACTCTTCCCGCGGCAAAGGCTTGTCAAACAAATAACCTTGAACAACCCGGCAGTTCATCTGTTTCAAATATTCCACCTGTTCCATGGTTTCTACCCCCTCTGCCACAATCCGCATCCGAAGCTCCTTTGCCATATTGATAATGTTAGAAAGAACTATCCGGTCATTTTCCTCCTGTGTATCAATAAAACTCTTATCAATCTTAAGCACATCCACAGGAAAAGACCGAAGAAGATTTAAGGATGAATATCCGGTTCCGAAATCATCAATGGACATGGAAACATTTCTTTTCTTCATATCTTTCATAAAAGACACGATTTTTTCTGTTTCCTCTTCATCCACAGTCTCCGTTAATTCAATCTCAATATATTTGGTGTCAATGTTATACTTTTCAACTATTTTCATAATTTCATCTGCCAAATTTGGATTGGAAAGATGTTTTCTGGAAAAATTCATGGAAATGCAAACCGGCTCAATGCCTCTGTCAAGCCAATCGCGGATATCCATACACACCTGTTCCAACATATAAAAATCAAGCAGGCAGATCATATCGTTGCGCTCATACACCGGAATAAATTCTGCCGGTGAAACAATGCGGCCGTCCCTGTACCAACGCACAAGTGCTTCCGCACCGACAATCCTACACTCATCCGTATGTACCTTCGGTTGATAGTAAGCTTTAAATTCCCGTTGTCTGATGCCTCTGTCAAAATCCGTTACGCATCTTTTTTCAGCATAAATCCTTTCTTTTATCTTTTCCGACGCATACACATATGGCTTTTTCTCAATGTGTCTTGCCGTTTGCAGCGCAACTGCACAATCATCCACAATATGTCCTCCATCTTTAAAGGACTCATCAATTTCGCAGACACCCGCAATAGCTTTTACTTCAACAGTATATTCCTGATCTGCAATCGTTCCGTACGTCTTTACACCTGCAATAACTTTCAGAAACTCCTGCGTTCTCGGCTTTTTGATCAGTGCCACAAAATTGTCTCCTCCGAGACGTGCGACACATTCCCCGTCATGCAAAAATGCGCGGAGTTCTTCTGCATATCTGTAAATAATCCTGTCTGTTTCCTTGACACCGAAACGTTTATTCACCAGACTGAAATGGGAAAGATTAAAAAATAATCCGTTATACTGAGGCAATTCTCCTGTGCGGACCAATTCCCGGACATATGCCATAAATCCCTGTGTATTTGGGAGTCCTGTCAAGAGATCCGCCAATCCCAGCTGCTTGACGGCATTAATCATCCGGAATCTTCCAAAATGAATAAAAAGAACGTCTATAAACGACTTTAGCATTTTCTGCTCATGTTCTTCAAATGCCGGATTCCCCGCAAATCTGTAAAGCGAAAATATCACCGTTCCATTTTCCCCGGTATGATATGTAACACTGTATGCAGATTCGCTTTCCACTGCTCCGTCAGCCTGAAACAATATATCTTCTCTGTTTTCACCCTTGCGGGTGCTGAATGATGCGGCAACGGAAAACTTGCTTTTAAGCTGCCCGATACGGTACTCAGCCGCCACAGGTGCAAATGCACGGGCAACTGCCTGTGCTGAATTTTCTGTTGCTGACATTGTTTCAATAAATCCTGCTAATAACTGTTCATAACCCATTGCTAACCTCCAAAAAAACTACTTTGAATTCGCTCTGTTATATCTACTTTCGAAAAAGATTCCTATACGTATGAAAAACTTTATGTAATACCAGTGCCGATAAAACCGAAGCCAGCATCACAAAAACCAGAAACATAATATCACTGTTAATATAAATATGATTGCCACGGAGCAACTTAAGAAAAACACCATGTATCATATACAGTTCAAAGGATATTGTTCCGAAAAATTTCAAGATGGTGTTACCGATCCGAATACGGTAAAGCAGCGTAATCACTGCCAGTGTAAAAAGCAGGGACATGGCAACTTTAAGCGACCATCCGCCAAACACGGTATATACTCTTGTTGCAACATGCTGCACGGCAAAGAAAGCTACTGTAAACAGAATTACAAACACAAAATATGCACGGTCAAACAGCTTCTCAATCTTTTCTTTGCACGCTGCAAATAACATTCCGACCGTAATTCCGAAACCGGATATAGACCATACTCCTCCGAAATTTTTCCGGAAACAAAATACACACCACGCAACCAAAAACAGGAAGCTGAAAACAATAATTCCCCACTTACGCTTTGCTCCGACTGCCAGCGCAATTATGTAGAACACTATATAATACAGAAGAATAAACAAAACATACCAAAGATTGGCTGCAATTGGCGCCCCATTAAAAAATGATTCAAAAATATCCATGGCAGAGTATCGTATCCCCTCAAAATAATCCACAATAATATAAATGAAATAAACCACTAAGAAAGGCACCAAAATCTTAAGTACTCTCTTTTTTAAAAATCCCTTCAGGTAATTTTCCGATGCCGTAACATTATATAGCAAACCGTATCCCGACAAAAAGAAGAAAACAGCCACCGCCAAATATCCCGTATTCCAAAATCCGTACCGAAGTCCGCTTCCGGTGCAAAACTGGGATACATGGTGAAACACAATATATATGGCAAATATGCCCTTGATATAACCTGCCTGCTGCAGAGACAGGTACTCCTCATTTCTTCGTTTTTTTCCGCACAATTGTGCTTTATACAGTGCAAGCACGGTTAAAACAGCAATCATAAATATTTCCATTCATCTGACCTCTTGTTCGCTTTTTTATCCTACTTTGTAATAGGCGTGTTCCGCCATTACCTCAAAACCCACTTTTTCCGCAATTGACATCGGGTATACGGTATTACATGTATTAACCCGGGCGAAATCTATGAATTTCCCATAGTGTTTTTTGCCGACTTTTTGCATGGCAGGTACACCTCCGACTTCTTTCTACTAGAATATCACAGCGAATATCCGTTTTCAACAAACCACGCGAATTCACACCATTATCATCCGGAAAATTGCAAAAGGACCGATGATGCAAAAGTAAGCCTTACAACTTTTCCCGTTTTAACCTTTTTCAAAAAAAATGACCTTGAAGAAACTCATCTCCTTCAAGGTCACCCATCACATTCTTTTTTTTCTTATTTTTTATTTTCTTCAATCATTTTACTAGCCTGATCCTTCATATTCGGATATAAATGATTTGTCACATATTCCGGTCCCAACTGCGTCGCTACCATATAGCGGGCACACTCCATCTTATCTCCTTCGCAATATTTTTTCTTATACATACTTCCGAGTCCGGACTCCATACTCATTTTCCCCTGATAAAACGGACATTTTTCCAATTTTTCACATGTTGCCATAAGCATAACCTCCCAACTGTAAAATAAGAGAAAAATTTCTCTTTTCTGTATATAAATTTAGTCTAACACCGCACTTTCTGCATGTCAACTTTGTTAGTATAATTATTTCCTTTAGATACGGAGCAAATCTACCCTGCTGTTTCTTCGATATAACATAAATGTAGTAATTCCCAAAAGCAGACATAGCAGTGTCATTGTTAGATTCGTATATTGTGCCGGAATCAGCATTACACCAAAGGTCAGCACAATCATTACCAAAAACGGTACCAATCCACCGACAAACATAGACGCACTTTGCTTAACTACGGATACTTCATTTTCCCAATCAAAGACCGGAAGTTTTAAATTCACAGTCTGTCCAAACACACAGGAAAACAGCATAGACAAAAACGGTACAAGCACAAGCCATACAAATTCTACCGGCGTAACCTTTTGCCCAATGGCTACCATAATCACAGAAATCCCACAACATGGTGCCAGTATACTAAGATTCATAAGTAACTTGCTGTCAAGTAACTGCTTCGCACTAATAGGCAATGTCTTGATAATCCACCACTGTCTGCCCTCCATGGATATAGAGACTGCCGTAATTGGCATTATGCAAAATACAGTAGCAAGTGTCATTGGCAACATGCTTCTCATTTGTAATATTAATCCGCTTTGTGCATAAAACTCTGCCGCTGCAGCATCTAATTGTCCCTCTGTCGAAAAAAGCATTGCCACCGCAAATAACATTCCCATAATAGGGCTGATAATTGTATTTGTCACATAAACACTTGATGCAAAATAGCGCTTAAATTCTCTTTTATACAATGCCGAAAGCATATGACTGCTTCTTAGGGATTCCATCTTATAATCATGCTTTGCACTTGTACTGAAAAACCCGTCGCAAATCCAAGTATAATGCATCGATATAACAACAATCACAATTAACACAGCAAAAAAACCGGCACACACACAGCCCAAACATACCGCAAGGTTCCCTGTTAACATTGCATCCCCCAGCCGTACCGCCGGTGGATAAAAACGCTTTATCACATCCAAAATCATATTCAGCAGATTTTTTAATTCATCGATATCTATGTTCTCTGCCGACACCGACAATTTCATACTTCCAACCATAAATCCTATTACAAGGGCTACGGAAAGAAGCACACTGACCAAATTCTTATGCTTGCTTCTGGACGAAATCGCCATAATCAATGCTCCCACGAACACAGAAATCGTAATCGGAAGAAGCGGAATAAAGAGCATTACAATCATTCCTGTCACATAAAATAGCAGAGATGGTTTCTCCATAACACCAAACACTATCATTGCCGGTGACATGACTGCCGCAGCAAGCAGAATATTTTCTACATAAAGACGTATAAAACGGCTGATTACAATGGTACTATTCTTCACCGGAAGCGAGATTAATATATCATAAGAATTCTTTTGAAATACAATATCCCCTGCTTTAAATATGGAGAACAATAAAATAATAAGACTTACCGCCATAATCAGATATGCCGGCAAAATCTCTGCAAGCCCTATTTGTACATAAGCATAGCTCAATGCACCGGCATAACCTGCTACTACCACGATGACAAAAGCATACGCAATATAAAGCCAAAATTTCTTTCTCTTTTCTTTTGGATCCTTTAAATTACGGTATACATTTTTTCCATACAGATTCACAAGTTGAAGTTTTGTGAAAGTGGCAAGTTGCATCCCGAAATTGCAATTATTCATCGCAAACCACCTCCATGAAAATGTCCTCAAGAGAAATGCCATCTTTCACAACATCTTCCATGTTACCGGTTTTTATCAAGGTTCCGTCCTTAATAATCGCCACTTTATTGCATAGCTTTTCAGCTACATCCAGCACATGCGTCGAAAAGAAAATCGCGCCTCCTTCTTCACATAATTCATGCATCGTTTTTTTCAGAACAACTGCTGCCTGCGGGTCTAATCCCACAAAAGGCTCATCTAAAATAAGCAGTTTCGGCTTATGTACCAAAGCTGAAATAATTGCCAGCTTCTGCTTCATTCCGTGGGAATAAGAAGAAATTAAATCTCCTAAAGACTCCATAATTCCAAAGGCATTTGCATATTTTTCAATGCGCATCTGCCTATCCTTATCAGATACCGCAAATACATCTGCCACAAAATTCAGATACTGAATTCCTGTCAGATAGTCAAACAAATCCGGATTGTCCGGAATATAGGCAAACTGCTTTTTACATGCCAGAGAGTCCTCTTTCATAGACAGACTGTTAATATAGATTTCTCCCTGCTCAAAGTCATGAATTCCTGCCACACACTTGAGCGTAGTCGTTTTTCCCGCACCGTTATGACCGATAAAAGCAAAAATATCTCCCGCTTCTACATTTAAACTAAGGTTCGTTACGCCCTTATTGCTACCTTTATAATGTTTTGTCAGATTTTTGATATGTAACATAATGTATCCCTTCTTAATTACTTGGTTTCTTTACACAAATAATGACCGCCATAACCACCATCGGAATCATACCGATGATACCGATACCTGCCGGACCCAGTATTGCCATATGGGAATATTCCGGTTTTATCAGATATGCAAAGATGGTAAATGCATTGACTGCGCCATGCAAAAGAGATGGCAGCCAGATAGTCTCTGTCTTTTCATACACATAATCGTGTAAAATACCCATGGCAGCAGTACAGATACAGAATACAATCAGCCCCAGCACCGGCGCACCAATATATTCTTTCCCATACTCATAGCCTGCCAGGATCATAATCGGCCAGTGCCACGCGCCCCATATTACACCACCTGCGATACGGCCTTTGGTAACACCGAACTTCTCCTTCAAATACGGGTACAGTGCACCTCTCCAGCCTACCTCTTCGCCTAAAGCAACAAACATATTCAGAAAAGGGGCAAATGTAACTGCCTGAATGCCGGAAATCAACAGATACATCGGTATCGTGATCCCCTGTGCCTCGAACTGTTCCAGCGCGCCGGCCTCTTCTAACAGACCTCTTAGTGTCAAAAATTCAGCATCAAATGTATATGGGAAAATTACAAAGAACAATACCCCGCCAAGGATACTTAATAACGCAGGCACACAAAGTGCAAAGAACACATATCTGAGTTTACCCTTTAGATGCGGTACCCACCCCATACCTTTCAGCGGGATTTTTGCTATAAGTACACCAAGAAACGGCATAAACATGGTAATCATCATAACAACAGCAAATACCATTTGATTTCCATTATTACTAAAAATGCTTGCTATCACCTGTAAAATCCAGGCCAGCCCAAATGCTGCTGCCATATATATCACAAATTGCTTTTTACTTATTTTTGTTTTTTCCATTATGCATCTACCTCTCTTCCGTATACTTCAAGACTCCATATTTTTCTCCTGCAGGTAGGACACGTCAGCTTTCTCATCTTCGGAGTATGATTTCCGAAGAATGCTTCCAATTTGCCCGGTCGGAATCTGGTATGACATTCCGGACATATATACGCAATCTGTTTATACCAATAGTCAAACATAATGACTACACAAACAGCAAGCACTGCCATAGCCGCAAAAAACGGTAACCAAATTCCTTTTAATACGCCAATAACAAAGGTGACAATTTCGATCATTTCTAACGGAATTGCTATGATCAGTATTTTTTTGTACATTTTCTTTCGATTTTCTTTTTCTTCCATAATTGATGATATGTCATGAATTGTTTTTTGTGATCCGTCCTTGAAAGAAGCTAAAAAATCCCTTATATTTTTTATTTTTTCTAATTGCTCTGTTTTTTTCTTAATCTCTGCCCGAAGGGTTTTATCCTGCTCATCAAGCAAAAGTTCTATTACTTTTTTTGATTCGTCCGCTTCCAATATTTCAGCAATATCTTTAATTGAAATATCCAAGTCTCTCAAAAAACAGATGGTTTCCAATGTAACAACATCCTTTTCAGAGAACAGTCTTCGTCCTCCCTCTGTCAAATCCGTTGGCACAAGAATACCTCTTTCATCATAGTACTGAATCGTTCTTACCGACACATTGCACTTCTTTGCAAGTTCTCCTGTTGTATATAATGACATATCCTGCCTCCTTTCAAGGCCTATATTAGTATATAACGCAGCGTAACAAGCAATATATCACGCTGCGTTATTTTTTAATTTTACATAAATAATCCTTTTTTTATGTTTGAAATTATATCACGATGATCAATCTATGTCATCGCAAAGCATATAATTACAATACAAAAATGCTTAGGGGTTTTCGCATGGTTTGATATCGATTAGCTTCCGTTATCTAATGTATATTTGCTAACTGAAATAATGTTATCACGTTTTGACCCAAGAGCATTTCTTTAAAATAGAACTTTGATTTTTGTTCCACTTCCTATCTCACTTTCAAGCTCAATTTTTCCTTTATGATACATAACAGCATGTTTCACAATAGACAGACCCAGTCCGGTTCCTCCGGTTTCTTTTGAATGACTCTTATCCACACGATAGAAACGTTCAAATATTCTCACATGATGTTCTGCATCAATTCCTATGCCTGTATCACTGACAACAATAACATTCCTATTATTTTCCCGATGAATATCAATCGTCACTTTTCCGCCATTTACATTATAACGAATCGCATTATCACACAAATTATAAATAATCTCATAAATGTATCTGCGAACACCATAAATCACACAGGCATCGCCAATTACCTCTATGGAAACATCTTTTTTTGCCGCTGAAGCAGTTAACACCTCAACTACTTCATTTGCCACTTCCCACAAATTCACAGTTTCTGTGGCAGGCTCATGATTCTCATCAAGCTGTGACAAACGTATAATATCATTTATCAGGCTTACCAGTCTGGATGCTTCCTTGCGTATATTTCCCACAAATCGTCCCGTATCCTCCGGCTTAACTAAACCATTCTCTAAAAGCTCTGCACTTCCGATAATGGACTGCAATGGAGTTTTAAGCTCATGTGTAACATTAGCAGTAAATTCCTGACGGTTACGCTGTGCAAAAGCTTTTTCTGTAATATCAAATGCCAGAATAACAGCACCCAGCCTTTTTCCGTCTGTTTCAATGGGATTAACATTAAATTGATATTCATATCCATTCCTTTGAATAATAAATTCGCTGTGTTCTCCACCTAATGCGCACTTAACAGCGTTGCTCATTTGCTTAGTTCTGTCTACGGACAAAAGATTACTTCCAACCACATCTGTTTTTACTGCATATATCTTCTTACATGCGTTGTTCATGCTAAGAATTGTACCCTTTTCATCAATCAGAATAAGACCTTCACTCATGGACGAAGTAATCTGCTCAAATTCATCCGCTTTACGGTGCAACTCTTCGATGTGCCTGTTTATCTGTTTATGCTGCTTATTAATCTTGGTAAGAATAGGAGTTAATTCCTCATAGGTATTATTTTCTGCAGGATTCTCTAAGTCAAGCTTATTTAATGGCTCAATTATGTTCTGTGTCATCTTTGATGCGAGCAGGAAGGATACAATACCTGCAGCAAATATAATGACCCATATGGCAGGGGACATTCCTACAAATAAAGCCCCCAAAGTCAACTGACTTACTGAGATGCGAAGCACATCTCCCGAATCTAAAAGCACCGCTTCGTAAAAAGTTTTCTCTGTCAGTGTGGCCGATTTCCTTGCACTACTGCCGTAACCATTTTCAATCGCTTCTTTGATTTCTTCACGTTCACCATGATTCTCCATTTGCGCTGCATCAGCTACCGTATCATACAAAACTGTTCCATCCTCATCTACAACCGTAAAACGAAAAACAGTAGAATCAAAACTTTCAAAATATTCTATACCAACGCCATTAACCGTTTCCTTAACCAACTCCAATTCTTCTTTTAACTGTTTTACCTGTGTCTTATTAAAATAATCATAAATAAAAGTGGTTGCCACAAACAAGCTGGTCAATAACACAGTCAATGCAACAGTAATCATAGAACGAAATATTTTCTTTGTCATACTTCCCTCTCCAATCTGTAACCGACACCAATTACTGTTTTTATCTGTCCACCGGCACCACCTAACTTTTGACGCAGGGTCTTTATGTGCATATCCACTGTCCTGGTCTCAGCCACATATGCCATCCCCCAAATATTGTTCATAAGCTCATCTCGTGAAAAAACAACATCACAATTTTCCATAAATAACTTAAGCAGTTCAAACTCTTTATGTGTCAGCTCTATCTTTTCTCCCCGAACAAATACCTTATGCTCTTTTTCTTTCATGGAAATGCTACCTACAGCAATAACTCCCGCCTCTTCATCTTTATGAATCCTACGAAGTACCGCATTTACTCTTGCAACCATTTCCATTACACCAAATGGTTTTACCAAATAATCATCTGCTCCGGAGTTTAGACCTCCAATTTTATCCATCTCCGTACCTTTGGCAGTCGCCATGATAATCGGAATATTTTTGTATCTTTGATCTGCCCGGATTTTCTTTAATATTTCCACACCATCCATCTCCGGCAACATAATATCAAGAATAATTAACTCCGGCCTTTCACTTTCTAAAGCCTTTAGCATACTGATTCCATCAGCAAAGCCTTTTGCCTGAAATCCTGTTTGTTCCAATGTATACACTTCTAAATCCCTTATAGTGTTATCATCATCAACACACCATATCATAGTATCACTCTCCTTTGTGATTACCTATTACAGAAAACTCTACCCATTCTGCAATATTCGTTGCGTGATCTCCAATTCGTTCAAAATACTTTGCAATCATCAAAAGATCAATTGCATATTCTCCCTCTGCTTTGTTTTCTGACAACATATCAATTAACGATTCCTTCAATCTTAAGAAGCAACCATCCACAATATCATCATGCTCTATCACCAGCTGCGCCAGTTCTAAATCCTGTTTTACATAAGCATCAATGCTCTCTGTCACCATTTTGCATGTAGCATCTGCCATCATCTTAAAATCTGCAAGTTCTGCACCGGTTCTGCCACCAAGGAATGGTATGATTTCCGCTATATCCTCTGCCTGATCACCAATTCGCTCCATATCTGTTATCATTTTAAGCGCTGCTGAAATCTGCCTCAAATCTCTTGCCACCGGCTGTTGCTGCAATAAAAGTTTTAAGCAAATAGCTTCGATTTCTCTCTCCATTTGATCTATTTCTCGGCCTTTCTCTTTTACTTCACCGGCATCACTTATATTCCCGGACAAAAGCGCTGTAGAAGCAAATGAAATTAAGGTCTCACACATGGCGCCCATTTCGATCATTTTTTTATTTAATAAAGACAACTGTTCATCAAATTTATTTCTCATATGCTTAACCAAACCTTCCTGTGATGTAATCTTCTGTTTTCTTTTCCTTTGGATTAGAGAACATTTCCTCGGTATTCCCGTATTCAATCAGTTCTCCCAATAGGAAAAATGCCGTTTTATCCGAAATGCGAACCGCCTGCTGCATATTGTGTGTAACAATGACAATTGTATATTTCTCCTTAAGTTCCATCGCCAAGTCTTCAATCTTTGATGTCGAAATCGGATCCAATGCACTGGTCGGTTCATCCATAAGCAAAATCTTCGGCTTGACCGCAAGTGCTCTGGCAATACAAAGTCTCTGTTGCTGTCCACCGGAAAGCCCTAATGCACTCTTCTTTAATCTGTCCTTTACTTCATCCCAGATAGCAGCTCCCCGAAGAGATTCTTCTACTATTTCATCCAATATGACCTTATTCTTAATTCCGTGAGTTCTCGGACCATAGGCAATATTATCGTAAATACTCATAGGAAAAGGATTGGGTTTCTGAAACACCATTCCTATGTCCCGGCGCAATTCATTTACATCAATACTCTTATCAAAGATATTGGTGTCACCATATAAGATTTCACCTTCCATTCTAACACCTTGAACCAAATCATTCATTCTGTTGATGGTCTTTAAAAATGTTGACTTACCACATCCTGAAGGACCAATCAGTGCAGTGATTGTATTTTTTTCAATATTTATATTCACATTTTTAAGTGCCTGACTGGTACCATACCATAGATCCAGATCTTTTACTGTAATGATATCCATTAATTTTTTCTCCTTCCAAAGTATACGCCTACACAATCTGCCAGCAGATTGATTAGCAATGTCATAATCATAAGTATAGCTGCAATTGCAAAGGCAATTTCAAATTCGCCCTGCTCTTTCGCATACACATACAATGCTACTGTCAAGGTTGCACCGGATGAAGCCAATCCTTCAAAAACGCCATTTAAAGCATGGGCGAACCCTGCTGTAAATAACAATGCTGCAGATTCTCCCAGTATTCTTCCTACTGACAAAATACATCCTGTTACCACTCCGTCTACACATTCAGGAAGAACTACTGTATGAATCACTCGCCACTTACCTGCGCCTAATCCGAAAGCACCCTCTCTATAGCTTTGTGGAACGGTTTTCAAGCTTTCCTGCGTTGTTCTCATAACTGTAGGAAGATTCATAATCACAAGTGTCATGGCTCCTGCTAAAAGAGAGGTTTTCATATTCAGAAACTGACAGAAAAATAGCATGCCAACCAAACCATAGATGATGGACGGAATACCGGATAAGGTTTCTGCTGCATATTCAATTGCCGCAACTAGTTCTTTATTACGGGCATATTCCGTCAGATAAACAGCTGCTCCCACACCAAGAGGCAGTACCACCAGAAGGGTAGCCAAAATAATATATAAGGTGTTCAAAATATCCGGCAGAATGCCTATTTTTCCGGACAAATAACTTGGCTTCGTTGAAACAAGTTCCCACGAAATATTAGGGATTCCTTTTATCAGCACATATCCTATCAGAAATAATACAAGTGCACAGGTTATCCCCACGGATATAAACATCAACGCTTTCATGGTAAAAATATACGCTTTTCTCTTTTTTGAAATATTACCTGTCACTGTTTATTCCTCCTTCTGTCTTTTTAAAAAGAAATTTAAAGTTGCATTTATCAGCATAATAAATACAAACAACACCAGCGCTATGGAAAATAACGCCTGCTGGTGTAAGCTACCTGCTGTAGCATAAGACATTTCACTCGATACCGCTGTTGTAAGAAATCTTACACTCTCAAACAAAGATGGCATGTTTGCCACATTGCCGGACACCATGATAACTGCCATTGCCTCTCCGATTGCTCTGCCCACACCAAGCACAATTGCCGCTGCAATTCCGCTTTTTGCAGCCGGTACGGACACTCTGAAATAAGTTTCTACCGGAGTTGCTCCCAATGCCAGAGAACCCTCTTCAAATTCCCTCGGTACGGCTTCCAACGCCGTAAGAGATACCTTTATAATAGACGGAAGTACCATTACACTTAATACGATAATAGCAGCAAGCAGACTTGCACCATCCGGAATATTAAAAAACTCTCGTATCGCAGGAACTAATACAAGCATACCTACCAAGCCATATACTACGGAAGGAATTCCCGCCAGAAGACTTACCGCTGCACTTACAATTCTTTTCATCTTTGGCGAAGCCATTTTTGCAAGATATACTGCTGTAAAAAATCCTATTGGTGTTCCAAGCAAAATTGCTCCTGCTGTTCCGTATATGCTGGTTAATATAAATGGTAAAATTCCAAACTTTGGCTCCAATACGGTCGGCATCCATTCTTTTCCAAACATAAATTCAAAGAAGCCTATCTCTTTTATTGCCGGAATTCCCGAAATAATCAGATACACACTAATTAACAATACTGCTGCTACTGTAATCAGTCCTAAAATCAAAAAAATGCCGTGTACAATTAGTTCCGTTGTTTTTACTTTATTCTTCATGTATTTCACTCCAAACCGAAATAAGCGACGAGGTATCATCCACTCGCCCCGTCGCTTACCATCCTTAGTTAGCCGGTACTACACCTGCTGACTCAATAATACTCTTAGCATCTTCAGAGAAACAGAAATCATAGAATTCCTGTGCTGTTTCAGAAAGCTTACCCTCTGTCTTAGTCACGAGAACAAATGGACGCTGAATCTGGTAAGTTCCATCCTTAATCGTCTCATCTGTAGGTGCAACTCCATTTACAGAAATTGCTTTTACTGTTTCTTTTACGGATGCAACAGATGCATATCCGATTGCATTTGGATTATTTGCCACTGTGGTAATCACATCACCTGTAGAAGTCAATTCCTGGCGATACTTACACGCATCCTCTGTTCCTGTAATAGACTCAAAACCATCACGGGTACCACTGTTTGCTTCACGACCGATCAACACAATTTCTCCATCGTTGCCACCCACTTCACTCCAATTTGTAATTTCACCGGTATAGATCTTGGCAATCGTTTCTACATCCAAATCCAAAACAGGATTTTCAGGATTTACAATAACTGCAATTCCGTCATAAGCAAGAATGGTTCCTGTCAATCCCTTCTGCACTTCCTCGTCCTTAAGCGCTCTGCTGGAAAGACCAATGTCACATCTTCCTTCTGCTACGGCTGTGATACCTGTCCCGGAACCGGTAGGATTGTATGTAAATGTCACGCCGTCATTTTCCCCTTCAAATGCCTCACCTAATGCACCAATTACTTTTTCCATAGAAGTAGAACCATCTGTTGCTACAGTACCGCCTTCTTTACCGCCACATCCCGTAAGCGCGCAGGCAAGCATAAGTGTCGCTGTTACAATACTAAAAATTTTCTTTTTCATAATAACTGTCTCCTTTTGACAAATGTTTTTCTTGTTAACTACATTTTCATTTTATAGCTCTATTGTAAAATCAGTAACCAAACTGCTGTAAAATCGATGTAAAAAAACAATTCAGAACTTGCCATAACTGATGTAGACACATCCTGTTTGAACAATATACACATTTATTTCATCAGAAAGCCGGTGCTTATATTGCGCACCGGCTTTCAAAATTAAAAAATGCCCTTTGAAGTTTTATTCTTCAAAGGGCATACTATCTTATCACATATCTGTCATCCAGTTATAGAACCAGAACAGTTCCTAAACCTCTGAAACCCACATAAACACTGGTTTTTTTGAGTTCTTCCTGTTACTCGAACTCGGCAAGTCGGTCACAAACTTAACTCTTTTTGTTTAAGTTTTGTATTATTCCAACTGCCATTTTTTATTATTTTGCATAATATGTTTTGACTTACTGACCATCTGTTGTCAAAATGCTGTCAATACAATTATACCAAAATCGTTATTTAATTACATCCAAAAGCAGGTACAAAATGAAAGTTTCAGTTCCTTCGTGGATAATTGGTACTTGCTTGGCCTTTTACGGTTCTACGCTGACTTTTTGCCGATCCACCCGTAAATATTTTTGTGCCTTACGGTTCTAATTTCTAATGTCGGAAATCCACCCGTAACTTTTTAAATGTTTTACGTTTCTTTTCATCGATATTACCATTTCAACCGTAACATGCTTACTGTTATTACGGTTTCCAATCCACAAATTAGGCGTATGACCGTAAACCCACCTCATACTTTACGGCTGAAACAATCATAATCTTAATTTCTACCGTAATTTCATCTATATCTTACGGACTTCATCAATAAAAATCTGTTATCAACCGTACTAGCAGACAAATTCTATTTTTCGCGATCTCTCGTACTCAAAATTATATCATATCAATTAGCATATTTCATCAATATAACAAATGGTAGCATTCTGATCACATAAAATAAATAATACATATAATAAAAAAACGACAGGCAATCACATAGACTACCTGTCATCTAAAATATTATATATACAATTTTAATTACTCGAACTCTTGGGCGGAGAGATTTATCTGGCTGTTTTTCAGTACACCTTTGTGTGATGTATTATTCATATTCTTCATAATTTGAGTTTTTCTCTACCTCGTCCAAAATAATTAGAGCCAAAATGGAGCCAATTAAATTGCTGAATCATTCATCACTTTTTCTCCCGTTCTTCCTGAAGTGCTTGAATGACTTGGGTAAATCCTTTCATCTCCCGTTTTGAATTTATAGCAAATGCTTGTGCTAAAAGAACGGCTTGTGTCACCTCATCTTTTCCAGATAATTCCTTTAAGATCAATGAAGACGTCTCTGTCCTTTGCTCAAGGGGAATCGAAAGAATATAGGATATTCTTTCCGATGATTGTTTATTTTCCTCAATAATCCTCTTATATTCGTCATTTTCCATAGACAATGGTGTCCCTAACTCATAATACGGTATCCCATTATCCGCTACAATCCATAATAATCCAAACACTCTTTCTTTCTCAAGAGTCAATAATGAATCACTAAACACTGTATTCCAAAGAAGCGCATAAAATTCATGAACTGATAATTTCTGGCTAACCACTTTTCTTCTTACAGAATTTATTGCTTCATCAACGTATTTTCCATAAAGCTCTTTTAGACTATCCACTTCCCCCTCAGCAAAGTATCTTTCCACTTTTACACTTTCGTCAGAATCAACTTCCCCAATTTTTTCACAGATAAACTGAAAACACTGAATTCTTTTTTCTGCATTTTCTTTCATAAGCATACTATACAATTCATAACATAAATCCTCGAGTTCTCCGCTCCATGTCTCCAATATTTTAATGTAATTATCCATCTTGTCCTCCATTTCAATTATCAATATATTTAGTCACCCAACTACAATACAAGTCGCTAGGCAAACTGATCAGTAAAGCTAATATAGTTAAGATATCATTTCCTTTACTTCCTAAAACAATAAAATTCCAAAACATCCCAGCCAATATAATCATAAAAAGGAATACTATTACCACTGCCAAACCTGATATAATCCTAAATTTATCTTTCTCATGATTTACTTTATATAAATTACCATATAAATCTGCCAAAGCAATTATAACACCCAACAAACCAATAATTTGTATTCCCTTGCTTTGTTCATCTTTCAGTAATAGTCGAATAATCAAAACTATTAACAAAAACACAAATACTGCCCATTTATCTAACTGTTTATCTTTCATGTCAACTTTATTAACCTTGCTCTTTTTAATTCAAATACATCTGCATATTTTTCTTGTATCCCTATATAATCATCTTTAAATATACAATCTAAATATTTCTGTATTTCCTCAATAGTTTCATTTTTAGAATTCGCTATTTCTATTTGTATATGTCTCTTTCTCAAAAATATATAGTATTTTTTTTCATCACCTTCAACAACATCCGGCAAGCCTTTTAACTTATAATACTTCTTTGTCCTTAACAAGATTTGAAAAAGTGAAATATATTTAGGAGTAGTAATGTTAATCACCATTTTCATTACCTCCTACAATATTCGTTATGCCACCTAAAAAATACAATGGATTTTTTCTGTATGGAGCCTGTTTTTTTATGTAAAAATTTAAATTTTCAAATTCATCAATTATTTCATTTGTTATATTATCCTGATTCCAATCTTTCGTTTTTTTTCTAAGTTCTTCAATTAATTCATGCGAAAAGCCTAGTTCTTCTGCCTCTGAAAGCAATCTTTCTCTTTTTTCCTCTTTCATATACATCCGAAGACCAACATCTTTTCTATCTTCTAATGTATTCTTTTCAAGATTTTCCAATTCTTCCATACGTTGTTTTAATTGCAATTTTTCTTGTTGTATTTTTCCCAATTGGTTATCATATTCTTCCAATGGGTTTTTCTTCCATATTCTCACAAGGATACTCTCCATATCTTTTAGTATATCATTTTTATTGTATCACACTAGAGTTTCAAACGCAATTTAGAAATATACAGCTTTGAAAGGTAAATTCATTTTATAGCCTGGGCAAGCGGAATTTACTTTTTATGTAAATCCTCATTATTTCTCAACTCTCATACCGAAAAAACTCCCTTGCCATCATCTCCGCTGTAGCCCGGTTATATCCCTTCTTGAGATACCCCTGCACAATCGTTCCAAACATCCCCTTAACCATTTCATCCTCAATATCACAATATGCCTGCATTTCCCCAGATAAAGCCATTGCCACATACTCTATCGGCTTATTATCCAACAATTTGTGTAGCTTCGCCAGCGACTGCTCTGTCGTCCGCAGAGCAGCCTCAACCTCCTCACATTTTATTCGAAACATATTCCCGTCAACATACCACACCTCAACATATCCTTTATCCATGTTATAGGCACATTCTACAATGTTATCCAATCTGTTTTCATCCATCATATCAATCCATCCTTTCGTTTATCTCGCTCCATAAGACCTGTGATACTGTATTGCCTGACGCCCCATGCGTTCCTGCTCCTTTACCTTACCGATAATAGTATCAATTTGCTCCGCACCGGCATATCGTTTCACACGCTCCAGATCGTCGGCTTTTTCCTGCAATAATTCTGTTTTTGCAGACATATCTCTAATTTTTCCTTTGTAAAATTCTACATCACTTGTGAGATGCTTAACTTTATCTCGCAGTTGAAGTACCGTAATGTGAATTTCAAAATTCTAGTTTTTTTACAGAAATTTTTCAAAACTAGAATTTAGTCTTGCACATCATTTTTTATGATATGATGGCATATGGTTATCTGTCTGTCGGAAAGGATATCCATATGAACAAGAATAATC
>JAFUOI010000002.1 GCA_017482005.1 Lachnospiraceae bacterium | reverse complement strand
GGTAGATAGGCTTAAGGTGTAAGCACAGCAATGTGTTCAGCTGATAAGTACTAATAGGTCGAGGGCTTATCCTGAAGGAGATAGGTTAGGATGGAAGAGAGAGATTTCAGTATTCGGTTTTGAAGGCATGGCCTTTAAGAACTTCTGTTATAGAGGTTCTTTTTTTATTTTTGTAATTTTTTTGCAATTTGCACTAATTTAGTGTACATTTTTACAGTTTTTTGATATAATTTATTTGTGCTGAAATAATCGGTGCAAAATAAGGGAAAATATTGGGAGTTACGAGAGGTGAGCTATGGATACTAATATTTTGTTAGAGAACGGAACGAATGAATTAGAGGTTTTGGAGTTTATTTTAGATGGTAATTCATACGGAATTAATGTGGCTAAGATAAGAGAAATTATTCCTTATCAGGAAGTTACACCGGTTCCTAATGCGCATCCTAGCATTGAAGGTATTTTTATGCCACGTGATGTTATGATAACAGCAATAGATTTGAAGAACTGTTTACAGCGTGGCCAGTCAGAAGGATCGGGATTATTTATTATTACTAATTTTAATAAGTTAGATATTGCATTCCATGTTGATCAAGTGATTGGTATTCATCGTGTTTCATGGGGTTCTATTATCAAACCGGGTACAACTGTATCAAATGCTGAAGATGGTATTTCTACCGGTATTATTAAAATTGATGGTAAGTTAATTATCATTCTTGATTTTGAAAAAATTATTACAGATATTAGTCCTGAGACAGGGCTTAAGTTGACAGAGATTGATGCTCTCGGTGAGAGACAGAGAAATGATGTTCCGATTTTGATTGCAGAGGATTCTCCGCTTTTAAATAAATTAATTGTGGATTCTTTGAAAAAAGCCGGATATCATAATCTGATACATACGGAAAATGGAAAAGAAGCATGGGATATTATTTGTGACTGTAAGGAAAAAGGAACATTGGATGAGCATGTTAAATGTCTCATTACAGATATCGAAATGCCATTAATGGATGGGCACAGATTAACCAGATTGGTCAAAGAAGATGAAGCGACAAAGGATATTCCGGTTGTCATCTTCTCATCGCTTGTAAATGATGACATGAAGAAGAAAGGTGAATCACTCGGAGCCGATGCGCAACTTTCTAAACCGGAAATCGGTAATCTTGTAAAAGTTATTGATAGTTTGGTGCTTTAATAAATGAGGCTGGGTTAATTCCCAGCCTTTTTTATACGATATATGGAATGGTTGAGATAAAATGAAGATAGAAAAATATGAACAGTTAGAAAAAGCTGTGACAGCGGCTGATATGGTTTTGGTTGGTCTCGGAGAAGAATGGGTCTTGACGGATGAAGATATTAAGGCTGATTTAGAAAAGAAGGATATACGGCTTAAGGTTTTGATTGAGGTAAGTGAGGAGAAAGAAATTTATGCCAATGTTAAGTCAGTGCTCACAGCATATTATTATAAAAATTATATGCCTGACCGATTTAAAATGGCTTATGAGAATTTGTTTCAGTTAATTAAAGATAAAAACTATTTTATAGTCTCATTATCCATAGATTCATATTTAAAGAAGATAGGATTTAAAGAAGATAGGTTTGTCAATCCGTGTGGAACTTATGAGAAATTACAATGTGATGAGGGATGTGATGAACTGGGTTTTGAAGAGAGAATATTTGTTTCTGATTCTGTATTAATGGCTGAAATCAAGAGGTTTTTGGATGAGCTTGGTGCAGTTGAATTGTCGGAACGTAATAATGTACAAGCGATTTTGGCGAAAATTAACGATGTATTAAAGTCTTATTCATGCGGATGCTGTAATTCTCCGTTAGTATTTAATTATCTTGGAGCAAAGAAATACAAAGAAGAGGGATATCTTGAGAATTGGAAGATATATATGAAATGGCTGCAGGGGACATTAAACAGAAAATTGTGTGTCATTGAAGCCGGAGTGGGGATGAAGCTGCCATCAGTGATCAGATGGCCTTTTGAAAAGACAGTTTTTTATAATCAAAAATCAGAAATGTTTCGTATACACGAAAAGTTCTATCAGGTGAATGAAGAGGTTTCCGATAGAGCGTATGGATGTAAGAGCAATTCAGTGAATCTGTTTTGTGATAAAAAGTTGGAGGCTTTTGAATGAGTTCGAATGAAGCATATCTTGACAGCCTGTTGGCTGCATTAAATGGCGAACAAAATAAAGAAAAAGAATCGGAAACGGTTGAGCTGACGGAAACGTCTATAGAAGAAACACTGGAAGCAGAAACAGTCGAAGATACTGCCGTTAAAATGATAGAGGGATCAATAGAAGATACTGTTGTTGAAATACCGGAGGAATCAATAGAAGATTTTTCGGAAACTGTCATGGAAGAGATGGTGGAAGAAGCATCTGCTCCGGAAGAGATAGTAATTACACCGGTAGCGGATGATCCGAATAAGGCACTGGGGGCGGACGAGATCGCAGCACTGTTTGCGCAGGCTAACGTAGATATAGCTACAGGAGAAGTGGTTGAAGAAACAGATGAAGATACCGCCGTTGAAATGGTAGAGGAATCTATAGAAGATTTTTCGGAAGCTGTCATGGAAGAGATGGTGGAAGAAGCACCTGCTTCGGAAGAGATAGAAATCACACCGGTATCGGATGATCCGAACAAGGCACTGGGAGCGGATGAGATCGCAGCACTGTTTGCGCAGGCTAACGTAGATATGGAAACAGGAGAAGCGGTCGAAGAAGTTGAGGAAGCTGAGGAGCAGCCGCAGGAAGAGATAGAAATCACACCGGTATCGGATGATCCGAACAAGGCACTGGGAGCGGATGAGATCGCAGCACTGTTTGCGCAGGCTAATGTAGATATGGAAACAGGAGAAGCGGTCGAAGAAGTTGAGGAAGTTGAAGAAGCTGAGGAACAGCCACAGGAAGAGATAGTAATTACACCGGTATCGGATGATCCGAACAAGGCACTGGGAGCGGACGAGATTGCAGCATTGTTTGCGCAGGCTAACGTAGATATGACGACGGGAGATACAATAGAAGAAGCAGAGAGTGCAGATGACGAGATTCCGGGAGATATGGAAATGCCGGAAGGATTGTCGTTGGATGATATGTTAGCGCAGATGTCAGATGAGGAAGATGACATTAATTCTGAGGGCGCGAATGCTGATGAAGATGCTGTTTCAAATACAAATGATGAGTCTCATGCATGGGAGCAGGAAGAAATCGAAATTGATATGAATAATCCGGAAGAGTTAGAACTTTTGCTCGGACTTGCGGAACGACCGGATAGAAAACCGCTAAAGACAGAAGAAATGTCTGAGCAAGAAGAGGAAGCTCTTATGGAGTCAATGGGAGATGAAAATCCGGATCTTCAAGAGATTAACGATTTGTTAAACAAATTAGATAATAATGAACTTATCAATGATGGCATTGAAGAAAGTGTTCTTGTTGGATTTGATGATGAGGATTTTGATGCGGAACAGGAACCGTGGCTTGAAGAACTGCTGGGGGGAGATACTGCTTCAAAGAAAGAAAAGACGAAGAAAAAGAAGAGAAAGTTCCCGTTTTTCGGTAAAAAGAAGAAAGAAGAACAAGAACCTGAAGTAGTCCGTATGGATGAGGAATCGTCGGAAGATTTAGAACAGCTTTTTGCAGAAGAAACAACCGAACAGGAACAGGAAGAGATTACGGATATTTTGCAGGCGTTTTCGGAGGATAACGCAGATATTCCATTTGACCTGTTCGCAGATGACAGCGGAGAAATGGGAGGAGATGCGGCAGAACAAGACTTGCTTGCCCTTGTCGAAGCAGATGAAAAAAAGAATGCAAAGACGAAAAAGAAAGCAGGAGCATCGGAAGAGAAAAAAGGTTTCTTCGCAAAAATGATGGATATCCTTACGGAAGAGGTTCCGGACGATGAAGAGGAAGAAGCTGACAAGGAAAAGAAAGAGAAGAAAGAGAAAAAAGCTAAAAAAAGCAAAAAGAAACCGGTGACAGATGCTGCTGACAATGAAGGCATTTTGGAAGAGTTGGATGCAGAAGAAGACGATAAAAAGAAGAAGCGCAAAAAGAAAAAGGAAGAAAAAGAAAAGAAAAAGAAACAGAAGAAGGTAAAAGAGGAAAATCTTGAAGACATCATTGAGGATTCAAAGAAACTTCCGATGAAGATGGTGTATAGAATCTTTGCGCTGTGCGCTTCCATTATGGCACTTGTTCTTTTGGTGAATCATTTTGTGCCGAAATTGTGGTCAATGTCTGATGCAAGAAATGCGTTCTATAAACAGGATTACGAGACGACCTACCGTGAGATGAGCGGCAAAGAGTTGTCTGAATCGGATCAGAGATTGTATACAAAGGCAAAGATGATTCTTCAGCTTGACCATAAGGTAGCTGCATACGAAAGATATAAAGAAATGGATATGCCGGTGGAAGCTTTGGATGCGCTTCTTTCAGGATATTTGTTGTGGCAACAGCTTGCGGAAAAGATAGCGGAATACGATGCAGTGACAGAAACAGATGAGATTAAGGGACAGATTTTAAATGCTCTTTCATCAGATTATCAGATTTCAGAAGAAGAGGCGGCGGAAATTAATGCCCTGGGAAATTATGATTATACGTTGAAACTTGAAGAAATTACCGGAAGTCTCAGCAGACAAAACGGAACATGGCAGTCGGAAGAGGAGACAGACAAGGTTCCGGCAGAAGAAGTTCCGCAACAGGAAGTACAGCCGCAACAGCCGAAAGAGGATGTGTTGCCGGAGGAGGAAGTACAATGATAGCAATCATTGATTATGATGCAGGAAATATTAAAAGTGTGGAAAAAGCAATTATTGCGTTGGGAGAGATACCGGTATTGACAAGAGATCCCCAAGTGATATTGTCAGCAGAAAAGGTGATTCTGCCGGGAGTGGGATCGTTCGGTGATGCAATGGAAAAACTTCGCGGATATGGTTTGGTTGAAGTGATACGTGAAGTGGTTGCAAAAAAAACACCGTTTTTGGGAATTTGTCTCGGTCTTCAGCTTTTGTTTGAAAGAAGTGATGAAAGTGAAGGGGTTGAAGGTCTGGGAATACTTCAGGGCGAGATTTTAAGAATTCCGGATGCTCCTGAACTTAAAATTCCGCATATAGGTTGGAATTCGTTAAAGTTTCCGAGAGTTGGAAAGCTTTTTAAAGGACTGGATGAAGACTGTTATGTATATTTTGTACATTCTTATTATTTAAAAGCTGCGGATGAGTCCATTGTGACAGCTACGACAGATTACAGCACTTTGATTCATGCATCGGTGGAAAAAGATAATGTTTTCGCGTGCCAGTTTCATCCGGAAAAGAGTTCGGACGTAGGGCTTACGATATTAAAGAATTTTTTGGCGATAGGCAGGGAGGATGACTAATGCATACAAAACGAATTATTCCATGCCTGGATGTAAAAAACGGACGTGTAGTAAAAGGCGTAAATTTTGTGGATCTCATTGATGCAGGCGACCCGGTTGCGATTGCGCAGGCATATGATAAAGCAGGTGCTGACGAGGTTGTATTTTTGGATATTACGGCGTCATCCGACAACAGAAGTACAGTAGTCGATATGGTGCGTAAAGTAGCAGAAACGGTATTTATTCCGTTTACCGTCGGAGGAGGAATCCGGACGGTTGAAGATTTCAAGGTGCTTCTCCGTGAAGGGGCAGACAAGATTTCCGTAAATTCGGCAGCAATCATGAATCCGAATCTGATTTCCGAAGCAGCTGATAAGTTCGGGAGTCAGTGTGTTGTGGTGGCGATTGATGCTAAGAAAACACCGGATGGATATCATATTTTTAAAAACGGCGGCCGCATTGATATGGGAATCGATGCCATTGAGTGGGCGATGAAGGCAGACCAGCTTGGAGCGGGAGAAATTCTGCTTACAAGCATGGATTGCGACGGAACAAAAGCAGGATATGATATTGAATTAACAAGATTGATTTCCGAAAATGTTTCGATTCCGGTTATTGCGTCAGGAGGCGCAGGGAATCTGTCACATTTTTATGATGCACTTGCGGAAGGAAAAGCGGATGCGGCACTTGCGGCATCGTTGTTCCATTTTAAAGAATTAGAGATTAAACAGGTAAAAGAATATCTGAGAGACAGAAATGTTTCTGTGAGATTGTAATTGAGAACAAAAGAGGATAGTATGGCAGCAATCAGCAATGACTGGCTGGAACCTCTTAAACCGGAGTTTTCCAAGCCGTATTACAAAGAGTTATATGCAAAAGTTAAGGAAGAATATTCCAAAAATGTGGTTTTTCCGCCTTCCGACGAGATTTTCAGTGCCTTTGAGCTGACACCGCTAAGGGATGTAAAAGTGGTGATTATCGGTCAGGATCCTTATCACAATGTAGGACAGGCACACGGACTTTGTTTTTCGGTGAAACCGGACGTGGCAATTCCGCCTTCGCTTGTTAATATTTACAAGGAATTGGAAAGTGATCTCGGCTGTTTTATTCCAAACAACGGATATCTGGTAAAATGGGCAAAACAGGGAGTTTTGCTTCTGAATACTGTTTTGACAGTCCGTGCGCATCAGGCTAATTCACATCGCGGAATCGGCTGGGAAGAGTTTACCAATGTTGCGATTTCTGTTTTGAATGAGCAGGATAGACCCATTGTTTATATTTTATGGGGAGCGCCGGCGCAGACAAAGAAAAAGATGCTGAATAATCCGAAGCATATGATTTTGGAAGCACCGCATCCAAGTCCGCTGTCTGCGTACAGAGGGTTTTTCGGAAGTAAACCATTCAGCAGGACAAATGCATTTTTGGAACAAAACGGGATTGCGCCGATTGATTGGCAGATTGAAAACGTTTAATTTATGTATGTTTATATTTTATGTATATTTAGAGGAGAAAAATGAATCCATTAAAATTAGTTGAGTTATTAAAAGGACATAAAGTATTTATCCAGACACATAATTTTCCGGATCCGGATGCGATTGCGAGCAGCTTTGGGCTTCAATATTTTTTGAAGGTACATGGTGTGGAAAGTGACATATGTTATGACGGCAGAATTGATAAACTGAGCACGAAAAAAATGTTCGGCATATTTGGAATTGTGGCAAGATCTATAGAAGCAATCGATGATATGAAGAAAGACGATTATATTGTTGTGGTCGATGCACAGAAGCTGAATGCAAATCTTACAGATTTTATCGGCGATGAAGTTGCCTGTATTGATCATCATCCTACGTTTAAAGAGTGTGAGTATCAGTACAAAGATGTGAGAATTGTGGGAGCATGTTCTTCGATTATCGGGGATTATTTCAGACAGACGGATACAGAGATTCCTGCTAATGTAGCGGCAGCACTTGCCTATGGAATAAAAATGGATACGGCGGATTTTACACGTGGCGCATATCCGTTTGATGCAGAGGTGTTTTCTTATCTGTTTGAAAAAGCAGATACCCACCTGATTAATGATATGTATATGAATGTGATGGAACTGCCTGATTTGAAGGCATATGGAGCGGCTATCGACAGCATACAGCTTAGAGGTGAAGTTGGTTTTGCCAAAATTCCGTTTGATTGTCCGGATGCACTTATTGCGATTATTTCCGATTTTATTTTGTCGCTTGACGTAGTGACTGTTTCCGTTGTTTATTCCGTGCGGACCGATGGTATAAAATTTTCAGTGCGCAGTGAGGTTGACTCGGTTGACGCAGGAAAGCTTGCTGCGATTTCACTTGACGGCATCGGTAACGGTGGCGGTCATAAAGGAATGGCAGGTGGGTTTATCCATAAAAACAATTTCCCGGCTTTGGGAGAAGATTTGGATGAAAACATCAGAAAACGTTTTATGATGAATATAGAATTATAAAGTTAACCGGAGAAAAATTTTCTCCGGTTTTATCTTTCCCTATTTGTATTGACAAATAAGGAATATGTGATATAGTGTTTCTGAAAGATACTACTAATGTTTAAGGCGAACAGATAAAATAGAAGGTATGCGATGATAGAAAGATTAATGTTATTCAGTCTGACAAAGCAGGAGGCGACAATTTATATTTGTTTATGCCAGAATGGTTCGATGAATGGCTATGAGGTTGCGAAGCTGACAGGGATTTCACGCTCTAATGTATACAGCAGTTTGGCTAGTCTGGTTGAAAAAGGCGGAGCATATTTGATGGAGGGGGCGTCAAATAAATATCTTGCGGTTCCGGTTGAGGAATTATGTGACAATCATATGCGCAGGATGGCAGAGGCAAAGCAGTTTTTGCAAATGCGTCTTGTACAGAATAAAGAGGACAGTGAGGGATATATTACGATAGAGGGGGCACGCCATATTGAAGATAAAATACGGGTTATGCTTTCCAAGGTGGAGATGCGACTGTATTTGTCGATTCCGGCTTGCTATATCGCCCATTATCTGGAGCAATTAGAAGCATTGGCAGCAAAAAATATCAAAGTTGTGTTACTTACGGATGAACCGGTAGAATGTTCAGAGCGGATAAAAGTATATGTGTCGGGGCCGAAGAATAAACAGATTCATTTAATTGTGGATTCTGCCTATGTATTGACCGGTGATTACACCGGAGAAGCTTCGGATACATGTCTGTATTCGGGACAAAAAAATTTTGTCAATGTGCTTAAGGAAGCATTGAGAAATGAGATACAGTTGTCGGAACTCGGTTACGGAAAAGATCCTGAAAAACAGGAGACAAAGCGTGACTGATAAATAATAGAACAAAATAAAAACCAAAAAGAAAGGAAAATGTGAAATGGCAATCAGAATCGGAATTTTAGGTTACGGAAATTTAGGAAAAGGAATTGAATGTGCTGTCAAACAGAATCCGGATATGGAACTTGTGGCAGTATTTACGAGACGTGCACCGGAGAGTGTGAAGATTTTGACACCGGGCGTGGCTGTATATCATGTGGATGAAGCGGTTAACAAAAAGGATGAGATCGATGTTCTTATTCTCTGCGGAGGAAGTGCGACAGACCTTCCTGTGCAGACACCGGAATATGCAAAATATTTTAATGTGGTGGACAGTTTCGATACACATGCAAGAATTCCGGAGCATTTTGCAAATGTGGATGCAGCGGCAAAGGAAAGTGGAAAAGTAGCGATGATCTCAGTAGGATGGGATCCGGGTATGTTCTCTCTCAACAGACTTTATGCAAGTGCAATCCTTCCGGAAGGTAAAGACTATACATTCTGGGGAAAAGGTGTCAGTCAGGGACATTCTGATGCAATCCGCCGAGTAGACGGGGTAAAAGACGGTAAGCAGTATACAATTCCTGTAGACAGTGCTCTTGAGGCGGTCAGAAGCGGAAGTAACCCTGAGCTTACTACACGTCAGAAACATATCAGAGAGTGTTTTGTAGTGGCAGAAGAAGGAGCAGATCTTGCGAAGATTGAGCAGGAGATTAAGACAATGCCAAACTACTTTGCAGACTATGATACAACGGTCCACTTTATTTCCGAAGAGGAACTGAAAAGAGATCACAGTGGAATTCCTCACGGCGGTTTTGTGATCCGAAGCGGAAAGACAGGCTGGAACAGCGAACATCAGCACATTGTGGAATATAGTTTGAAACTGGATTCCAATCCGGAATTTACGGCGTCTGTTATTACTGCATATGCAAGAGCGGCTTATCGCATGCAGAAGGAAGGTCAGAGCGGCTGCAAGACAGTATTTGATGTGGCACCGGCTTATCTTAGCAGCAACAGCGCAGAAGAATTGAGAGCACACTTGTTGTAGTATATATTTCAGTTGTCCTTTGGTAACCAATAAAATTAGTATTAAATAACTTGTTACAGGGAGATTAGTAATGAATAAAGTACCATTTGTAAATAAAGAGCAGATAGAAGAAATTGTAAAAACATATCCGACCCCTTTTCACATTTATGATGAAAAAGGGATTCGTGCCAATGCGCAGGCGGTAAAAGAGGCTTTTGCATGGAACAAAGGATTTAAAGAATATTTTGCGGTGAAAGCAAATCCGAATCCTTTTTTGATTCAGATATTGCAGGAGTATGGATGTGGCTGTGATTGTTCTTCCATGACAGAACTTATGCTTTCCAAAGCAATGGGAGCGACAGGTTCTGATATCATGTTTTCATCCAATGATACGCCGGCTGAAGAGTTTGTCTATGCAAACGAGCTTGGTGCAACGATCAATTTAGATGATTTTACGCATATCGAATTTTTGGAGAAAACCATCGGAAAATTGCCGGAGACACTATCCTGTCGGTACAACCCGGGCGGAGTATTCCGCATGAGCAACGGAATCATGGATAATCCGGGAGATTCCAAGTATGGATTTACGACAGAACAGTTATTTGAAGGCTTTAAAATCATGAAAGAAAAAGGTGTAAAGAACTTCGGTATCCATTCTTTCCTTGCAAGTAACACTGTGACAAATGAATATTATCCGATGCTTGCAAAACAGCTTTTTGAGCTTGCTGTTAAACTTCGTGATGAGACAGGGGCAAACATTACATTTATCAATCTTTCGGGTGGTGTGGGTATCCCTTATACGCCGGATCAGGAGCCGAATGATATCCGTGCCATCGGTGAAGGTGTCCGTCTGGCTTTTGAGGAAATTATGGTTCCTGCGGGAATGGGAGATGTGTCCATTTATACCGAGATGGGACGTTTTATGATGGGACCTTACGGAGCACTTGTCACAAAGGCAATTCATGAGAAACACACTCATAAAGAGTATATCGGAGTGGATGCATGTGCGGTCAACCTGATGAGACCTGCAATGTACGGTGCGTACCATCACATTACAGTACTTGGAAAAGAAGATGCTGTCTGTGACCATAAATACGACGTTACAGGTTCCCTTTGTGAAAATAATGATAAGTTTGCCATCGACCGTATGCTTCCGCAAATTGATAAAGGCGATTATCTTGTGATTCATGATACAGGAGCACATGGGTTTGCCATGGGTTACAACTATAACGGAAAACTTAAATCTGCAGAACTTCTGTTGCAGGAGGATGGCAGTGTGAAGCTGATCCGACGTGCGGAGCAGCCGAAAGACTACTTTGCGACATTGGATTGTTTTGAGATTTTTGAAAATCTGAATAAATAGAGCACAAATGTAAGGAGACAACAAATGGGATTGTTTGATAGTCTAAAAAAGAAATTTGCGCCGAAACATGCAAGTGTTTCTTCGGGCGGATCACGCATTTATCGATATGAGGAGCAGGAAGAGACAGGATGGCGCGCTCCGCAGGAGTATGGAAAGTATGCGGAAGAAATCAGTAATTATATGGCGCAACTTTTTCCGGACAGAGAAGAATTTGTGTATCATGAGATCGTCTCCGATCTCGTACATATTGACGTGTATATCCGCAGACCAAATGAAGAGCAGAATTTTTATGTGATTTATACGACCGGTATGAGTGATTTGCCGATGACGTTACCGAAGGATCTCAAAGATCGTGATGATATAAAATATGCGGAACTTTATATGTTTTTGCCGGGGGATTGGAGATTCGGAGAACCCGGAGCACCGGTTGCGCCGGAAGAGACGGATATTTGGATTGTAAATTACATAAAATTTTTGGCACGTTTTCCCCATGAATATAAGACTTGGCTTGCTTACGGACATACTTTGCCGAACGGACCGGATTATGAACCGCTCTGCGAGGGGACAAAAATGGGTGGTGTCGTATTGTCCCAGGGAGATGGAGACATTGAGTGCGTGGTAACCAAAGACGGAACAAGAATCAATTTGTATATGGTGATTCCTGCGTATGAGGAGGAAATTCAGTATAAACTTAAATACGGAATGAGCGAACTGGATGATGTTTTCCGTGAGAAAAAGCTACCTATGATACTGAATCTGAAAAGAGAAAATTTGTGTGCGGATTTTAAGGAAAAGTTGGATTAATGATAAAAAGAGGTTTTGGCCTCTTTTTGTTAACTATAGGAGGATGTTATGAAAACAGTAATTGTGTATAAGAGTAAGACAGGATTTACAAAGAAATATGCAGAGATGATTGCCGCTGAAGTGTCGTGCGATCTAATAGAATTGAAAACGGCAAAATCGGAGAAATTGGCAGAGTATGATAGAGTTGTGTTCGGTACCAGATTTTTTGCGGGAATGGTGGATGACCTCAAGAAGGCAAAAGAGTTGTTTGCAGGAAGCGGTGCGAAGAAACTGGTAGTTTTTGCCACAGGAGCGACTCCGAATGAGGCAGAAAGTGTTGTTAATGATGTGTGGAAGAATAACTTTACATCGGAGGAACTGGAATCGATTCCTCATTTTTATATGCAAAGTGGAATTTGCTATGAAAAGATGCCTTTCGGTGAAAAGATGATGATGAAAATGGCGGCTAAAATGATGAAAAATCAAAAAGAAAAGGACGAGATGGGGCAGGGCTTTGAAGAGGCA
The DNA here is from genome assembly GCA_017482005.1 of Lachnospiraceae bacterium. The sequence continues at coordinate 77,778 of JAFUOI010000002.1, read as the reverse complement.
CTGAAGGGATCATTTGATATTTCGGACAAAGTATATGTTGAGCCGATTGTTAAATATTTAAAGGAGGATTAAATTATGCTTGTTGCAGTAACGTATGAAGACGGAGAAATTTTTCAGCATTTCGGTCATACGAGTAGTTTTAAATTGTATGAGACAGAGGGGAAAGAAATTATATCAGAGTGTGTGATTGATACGAACGGACACGGACATGGTGCACTTGCAACGTTATTGTCAGAATATGATGTTGAAGTGCTGATTTGCGGTGGAATCGGCGGCGGTGCGCAAATGGCACTTTCGCAAGCCGGTATCAGGTTGTACGGAGGTGTGTCCGGAAGTGCGGATGCAGCTGTAAAAGCATTGCTTGAAGAAAATTTGAACTATAATCCGAATGTAAAATGTAATCATCACGATGAGGGACATGAGCATCACGGAAACTGCTCCGGTGGTGGATGTGGAAATCATTCGTGCGGACAATAAAGGAAATAAAAAGAACCATGAAAATCATGGTTCTTTTTTTACTGCCGGTGGCGGGACTTGAACCCGCACGGGCGTACACCCAACAGATTTTGAGTCTGCATCGTCTGCCATTCCGACACACCGGCGTTTGGCTTTACAACCGAAGATTAGTTTAACACAAGAAGAAGGGAATTTCAAGTACCATCTGAAGAAAATCCTGACGTTTCCATTTCCTTGACAAGGAGGAACAGTTTTTTTACAATGAACAGGTATGAATTACTACTTTTCGGAGGAAATACAGATGGAACAGAAACTTTATGTGTTTGGTACCGGAAATGCTGCGGTAACCAAGTGTTACAATACTTGTTTTGCATTGAGTGACGGTGATGAATTCTTTTTAGTGGACGCCGGCGGCGGAAACGGGATTTTATCACAGTTTGAAAAGATGAATATCTCTGTAAATCAGATTCACCACATGTTTGTGACGCATAAGCATACGGATCACATTCTCGGGGCAATCTGGGTTGTGCGGATGGTGGCAACACAAATACAGAAAGGAAATTATAAGGGTGATTTTCGCATTTACGGACACAAAGAAGTGATTTCTATGCTGCATACATTCTGTGAGATGATGCTTGCGAAAAAGCATGCGGCTTTTTTGGATGAGAGGATTATTTTCGAAGAAGTTACTGAGGGACAGACAGCGGAGATTTTGTCCTATAGCATAACATTTTTTGATATCTTTTCTACGAAAGCAAAGCAGTTTGGTTTTACCACAACATTGAAGGACGGCACAGTTCTTACCTTTACCGGAGATGAACCATATAATGAAGGTTGTGAGAAGTATGTAATCGGAAGTACATGGCTGTTGCATGAGGCATTTTGTCTGGAGGAAGACAAAGAAGTGTTTCAGCCATATGAAAAACATCACGGCACAGCTAAAGATGCGGCGCTGACGGCTCAGGAATTGATGGCGGAGAAACTGGTGCTTTGGCATACGGAAGATAAAACTTTGCAGACACGAAAACAGACCTATACCCGGGAAGCAAGCCAATATTTTGACGGAGAAGTTTTTGTTCCGGAAGATTTGGATATTATTTTATTGTGTGAGTAATTCACCCCATCCACACCATAGTTTTATCCGGTGGTACTTAGACGAGCGTCGGTCCTTAGTCACCACGGAGTGGGGGCTTAGTACCGCTACGTGAGTCTGTAGCTGCAATGCATGCGTAGAAAGGTCCGGTGGACCTTTCGGAGAAGAGAGCGTGCCACCGGAAGAAACTGTGGTGCGGATGGGCGGAAGATTATGATACATTAAAAATATCTTGACAAATCCAAAGGAAAGAACTAATCTGATAAAGGAATAAAACAACAATTCATTCACACAATTCCGAACAGGGGAAATATAGAGGGGAGATAAATGAATATGAGAAGATTAGTTTCTTTTGTAACGAAGCATATAAGACAGACTTGTTACCTTGCGGTAACGATTCTGTCTTTTTTGATTGCATTTATGCAGCAGGATGTCATGGCAGATACCTATGAATATGATGACCTAAATCGCGTGACAAAGGTGAGTTATGATGATGGAAGTGTTGTGACTTATACCTATGATAAAAACGGTAATATCAAGCAGGAAAAATACCAAAAAAAGCAGGAATCAGGAAACTCCGGAACGACCGGCGGTACAAGCAGCGACGGACAAAACGGTCAGAAGCCGCAAAACGGACAGACGCAGTCGGGTCAGGGTCAGTCCAATATACCGCCATTGAAGAAACCTGTGGTAAAGAAGCCGTCAAAGAAGAAGCACAAAGCCGGAATGAAAGCAACCGGTAAAAATGCAATATACAAGATTATTTCCGTCAAAAAGAAAACCGTAAGCTTTTATAAGTTCACAAATAAACAGAAGACAAGCTATACAGTTCCGAACACAGTTAAAATTGACGGAATCAAATATACGATTACCAAAATCGATGCAAAAGCATTTAAAAACAACAAAAAACTGAAAACACTAACCATCGGGAAAAATATTACTTCCATCGGAAAACAGGCATTTTACGGATGCAAAAAGCTGAAAACCATTAAAATCAAAACTACAAAGCTTACATCCGTCGGCGAAAACGCATGTAAAGGAATCTATAAAAAAGCGAAAATCAAAGTACCGAAGAAAAAGTATAAAAAATACAAAAAACTGTTCAAAGGAAAAGGACAAAAAAAGACGGTAAAAATCAGTAAAGGATAATGAAGTGTCATATATGGAAAAATCAGTTAAAAAAATAAAATTAAAATTCAAAAGAGGAATTGCATTTTTGCTTGTTATATGCATGCTGCCGCTTTCTTCTTTTCCTGCCGGAGCAACACCGGAAGAGAGCACATCTATAGTGGGAAATCGAAAAACGGAAGAGAAAAAAACGGAAGAGACCATATCGGTGTCTGCAGATGAAACAGAACCGGTAACAGCGGAAACTACAGAGCCGGAACCGGAGAAAAATCCCTATACGGATCCTGCAATCAGCGCAAACAGTATCGGAGATATGACAATATCCGGCAACTGGGTGCTGGAGGAGGATACCATTGTCGATGAACTTGTAATTCATGAAGGAACTGTTGATTTGAACGGACATACACTGGTGGTTTGTGAAAATCTGATTCATGAGGACGGAAGCCTTTGGGCATCTTGCGGTGATCTTATTATCTGGGGCGATTACCGCATGCAGAAAAGAGTATGGGACGATCAGACAGAAACATATGTATACGAAGAGAGTGAAGCGAAGCTGTCTGTGATTTGGGATTCTTCCGATTCGTCCTACATATATGTCGGCGGAGATATATATGTTGATTCTGTATATGCCTCCAATAACAGGCTCAATGGAGTTTTGGAGTTGAAGGGAAGCTTGTATCAGGAAGAATGCGAGAATGCAATAGGAATAACCGGTCATGTCAAGGCCAAAAAGGGATTGGATTTTGATTGGTCACATGAACTGATTTTAAGCGGAGAAGAAAAACAGATCATCCAGTGGCCGGGAGAGAGGACATCTAATCAGATCGGTAAACTGACAATACGAAATAAGAGTGAGGAAGGAGTTGTATTTGAGAGACAGCCGCTCGTTTATGTTGCTATTGATATGACCAGAGATGAGAAGGCTAGCGGAAAATTGCGAATATATGATTCTGTTGAGTTTCCTAATAATTATTTCTGCGGAGATTTGGTCGCAACCGATTATTCATCTGTCTATATAGATGACGCGCTTGAAATCAACGGTGATTTCTATTTGGCAGGCGGATATGTGTATGTTGATGAGAATCTGCATATTCGTGGCGATATGATTGTGACAGATGCAAAAGATGGTGGATGGGTATATTTCAACTGGCGTAGTAACAGCCTCTGCATTGATGGGGATATAGATGCATCACAGTTACAAAAAAAATGGGATATGTATGTTTATGGTAATGGCATTTCTTCCTCTGATTTTTGTCTGAAAGGAGATTTTTGCGGTGAAAAAGTATATTTGAACATAGATGATATAACAGCAGAATTTAGCGGAGACTTTACGGTTTCAAACCAGCCGGATGCTTCGCAGTATACGTATGTTAGTACAAATAATACTAAACTCATTTTTAACGGCAAAGAAAAACAGACCGTCGACATGGGGACATGCAAAGACCGATTTACATTTGGTGTGATTGAATCAAGAAACACCAGTGAAGAAGGTGTGCATTTCAGTGATATTGTTTATGTAGATAAACTGGAATCAAATGATAATAATGTATATTTCGGTGGATTGAAAGCTGCCGGAGGAAGAACGCTCAGCGAAGATTTATGTATAGAAGAAGACATTGTGTTCATGGGCAAAGGCTGGGATTTAAACGGACATGAAATATCCTGTAAGGAAAATCTCACAGTTGGTAGCGGTTTAGTAAGCATAAACGGCGGGAAACTCTCTGTCAGCGGTAATTGCATCGTAGATGCTCTCGGTATAATAAGTATGACCCAAAAAAGAGACCGGGTTGAAGTTGACGGAGATATGACATTTCAAAGCCGTTTTCAAACGGAAGGAAAATTGACGAATGGTGTTCTTACAGTACACGGTAATTTTTCGTCGCTTTCTCTGCCTAATACCGGAAACAGCTTCATCGCAACCGATCAGCACATCACACAGATTGCAAGAAAGGATTATGAAGAAGAAAAAGTTCAAAAAATAATCCTTGAAAACGATCAGGAAGAACCGTTTTTTGCAACATTACGAATTTGTTCGCCGCAGGAAGAATATTATGAATATGATGGTGATATTATCGCCACGGCAAAGACGGTGGAACCATACTTGTTTGACAATCAGAGACCGACCGTTGTTACCGGATTACATGCCCAAAGCATAGGAATGTATGACGCAGTGCTTGCTTATGATCCGTCGTTTGATGCACGCGGTATCAAATGCTATGAAATATGGCGTGACGGAGTAAAAATCGGTGAGACAGAAGATGTGACCTACAAAGATACCGGGCTTACTCTTGAGACAGAATATACATATGAGGTTTATGCAATTAATATAGATGGTGCTAAGTCATTGATTCCTACAGAACTGACCATCAAAACAACACATGATACGCAGCCGCCCTCACGGGTAAGTGGGATAAAACTGACAAGAAGGACCGGATCTTCCATCGGCTTTAGCTGGAGTGCTGCTTACGACAATTGTGGAGTGACAGGATATAATGTATATCGTGATGATGTGCTTGTGGTTAAAAATAAGAAATGGCTTTCTTATACAGAGTATGATTTGGAACCGAATACCTGTTATACATACGAAATTACCGCGTTGGATGAAAAAGGAAATGAATCTGTAAGAAGTACGTTTTTGGCGGAAACCAAATTAATAAATATTTCAGGAATATATTCAAACGAAGGAAGTGTTATCACCGGAGATACATTTTCGATAACTGTATCTTTAGGAACAGATTTTATATCAGATTATAAAATTTTGAGATTAGAATATTATGATGAACAACGCGAAGAATGGAGCTCTTGTTATAGCAACTGGTTGGCACAAAGTGAATATTCTCATACATTTAACGCAGATATTTCTCATATTAATAAAGATGATGATGTTCGGTTTAAAGTAATGCTTAAAGATTATGACGGGAATACGTCAGAAAAAGAAGTAATCTTTCACGTCGATCGTCTTGGACCGGCGGCGCCGGATGTGGTCATGGCGGAAGAGAATAATGCAAAAGTCACTTTAACATGGTCACAGAGCGAAGGTGAAGATTGCAGTCATTATATAATATACCGGAAAAAGATCTGTGAAAACGGAAACGCAACAGCAGAGGCTGTCGGCACAGTATCTGAAACCGGCGAACAACTCTACAGCTATGTAGACACAACCGTGGAACAAAATTGTACATACGCCTACTATGTCCGCGCACTGGATCATTACAATAATTATTTTGATTCCAAACAGATACAGGTAGATGTGAATACAGATTTGATACCGCCGAGTGCAGCGACGGATATTTATGTGAGAAGAAGTACCGGTTCGGCCATTACCGTGGAGTGGGAAGGTGCCACAGACAATAATGGCGTATATTCCTACAGCCTGTATAGGGATGATGTACTGATTGCGGAAAACATAAAGCAGACCTATTATAAAGACTTCGGAACGGATCTTGACGCAGGTCTGCAGCAATATACGATATATCACTACAAAGTAAAAGCTTTTGACAAAGCCGGAAATGAATCAAAGTTCAGCCCGGAGACAGAAGCTGCTCTTGTTATGCCGAAAATCAGGTCGGTATTGCCGCAGGATCAGTCGGTAATCGGCGGGGAAGATATAGTTATTAGAGTGGACTTTGAATACACACAAAACTGTTATCAAAACGTTGTGGATCTGAAATGGTACGATACAATCAGCGACACATGGATAGCCATAAACGAAACACCGATTCCTCCGGATCGCGCGGCGCCATGGGGCGCATATATGTGCTACAAATGGGTGCTTCCGAAGCTTGGGGGAAGTGTGGACAAGTCCATTGATGTTCTTGTAACACTTCGTGATGAAGATGGAAATGAGACAGAGAAGATCGTGACTTATACCATTGATGTGTCAGGACCGTCTGCACCAAAGAATGTTGCAGCAGAAGAAGACGACAGTGTGGTAATTGTCCGCTGGGACGCATCCGCAACGGCAGATGCACAAGGGTACTACGTATACCGCAAGTCCACGGAGGAGGAAGAGTATACACTGCTTTCAAAAGTAGAAGGACGTTTTAGCGGATGGTATCAGGATAAGGAGGTAGAGACCGGAAAGACATACAGCTACTGTGTGTCTGCTTATGATGAGTTTTCGCAGGAAGGCGAAAAAAGCAGCCCGGCGGATATCACGGTTCAGACCTCGGATCAGTCTGCTCCAAAAATCAGCAACATGACACCGGCGGCAGGAAAAGTAAGCGGTCTTGTAAATATTCGTGCCGAGGGAAGCGATAATCGTGGTATGAAAGCAATTGAGTTCTATATCCGTGAAAATGCAGATATGCAGTGGGAACTGCTGGAATCCGCACAGGCAATGCAAAATGCTGCGTCTTTTATATGGGATACAAGAAACCATACGGATGGGGACTACTATATAAAAGCTGTGGCAAAAGATACAGCCGGAAATGAGAGTCAGGAACTGTTCCAGCGCAGGTACCGTGTGGATAATACAGGAATCTCCCGGATCGTACTTTCGCAGTGCCGCAGTTTTTCAAACAGCATCCGCCTGACATGGAAAGATGTAACAGAGCCGGATTTTGCCTATTTTTCGGTGGAATATAAGACAGAACATGAAAATGAGACTCTCAGAGAGTGGAAGGAAATTGCGAAAGTGAAAGACCGGCTTGGATACGATGTCATGAATCTGAAGCCGGATCATGCATATACCTTCCGGGTGGTCGGTTACGATACCATGGGAAATAAAGGTATCTATTCCGAGGAAATCACGATCACGACACAAAGTGATACAAGTGCACCGGTAATACAAAAAATAAGTCCGGTCAGTTCTTACTATGGGGACAGTGTTTCCTTAGAACTTTTAGCAGCGGATAATGCAGATCTTGGCATGGCACGCTTTTCCTATGCATTAGACGGAAAAAACTTTCAGGTGTTATCCGAGCCGGTTGCTCCTGAGGGGAAAAAAGAATGGAATTACACATACCTTTGGGATACAAGCAATCTTCCGGAAGGCGATATCGTTGTCCGTTTTGAAGTGTATGATAAGAATGGGCTGCACAATCGGACAGAAGATGAAACACATCAGTATGAGGTGACATATACCATCGATCATACAGCACCTTTGGTTCCGACAGGAGTTGTTGCATCCGGAACGGACGGCTGTGCAAATCTCTATTGGGAAATCGGCAAGGAAAAAGATCTGAAAGAATATATTGTATATCGCAGTGATGTAAAAGATGGTACTTATGAGCAAATCAATTCCCTCAGAACCAATGCGATGAACGATACCTCGGCGGAGCAGGGGAAAACCTATTATTATAAGATTTCCGTGATGGATATTGCCGGAAATGAAAGCGCTATGACAGCTCCGGTGAAAGTAATCGTCATGCCGGATGAGATCAAACCTGTTGTGACCGGAATCGGACCGGTGGAGAAGAAGGTTCTTGGTATTAACCCGACAATCGAGTTTTTGGCATATGATAACAAGGCCATTGTGCGCTACCGGGTGGAATATCGTAAAAAAGACGAAAGTGCATGGACACAAATCTGTACACAGGAGATAGAGGAAAAAGACGAATATAACGGAAAGATTACATGGAATACAGAAGGCTTGGAGGACGGAGCCATCTATGAAATCCGGGTGATGGTATCGGATAAGGCAGGAAATGAAAGTGATCCTGTAATCGCAGAGTACAGCCTTGATCTGACACCGCCTAAAGCTCCGGTACTGACGGCAAAACCGGGAAGCTTTTGTATCGTGCTTAACGGAAAAACAGAAGATCCGGACGATGTATCCGCGCAGAAAGGATACGAATTGTGGCGCAGAGCCTACGGAAGCAGCGAATACGAGTTTGTAAAAGGACTTGTGCAGCCGGAATATCAGGATGAATCCGTGCAGGTCGGAAAGATTTATTATTACAAACTACGTGTGTATGATGAAAACGGCAATTACAGTGAGAGCGAGCCGGTATACAGCCACGCAAGTGATACGGATACCGTTGCTCCTGTTTCCGTGCTTCCGGAAGTAGTCATGGCCGTTACAGGGTCAGAATTTGAGTATGACGGAACATTGTCCACAGACAATGTAAGAGTTGTCAGCTATGCATGGGATTTCGGTGACGGAACGAAAGCCACCGGGGCAAAAACAACACACAGCTATAAAAGACCGGGAAATTATACAATGACGCTGACGACTGCAGACGCAGCGGGGAATACAAACACAACCCACACGACAGTGACAGTAAAAGATATGGAGACACACGGAAGGAGTGTAGTCAGAGTACTGGCTTCGGACGGAAGCCCTATTGCCGGTGCCCAGCTGTATATCAATACGGACGGAACGAAAGAAGGGACAATCCGCAGTAAAACAAATGATCTCGGAGAAGCCGTAGTTGTTGCCAATCCGGGAGAATATACTGTCGCTGCATTTGCAGACGGATATCTGCCAAAGGAGACCGGGCTTTGCGTCGAACTCGGTACAGAGACAAAGACGGAGATCTTTTTGCCTTCCGGAGAAATTGTCACGGGAGAACTGACATTTGAAAGGATGGAACTGGAAGATATGCTGGAAGCGGGCGTTGATCTTTCAGATCCGAGCAATTACAATACCTTCTCCTATAGTGTGACATTTGCATACGAAGAAAAGCCGATTCCGGTTGTTGTGCAGGGAAAAGCATATCGCACCTTCAGCTACATCAGAGAAGCAGGTGTTTCCCATGGCGGAAGCAATTTAGGTGTCTATAAAAGCGGTGGATCAAACGGAGAAATTGAGATTATCTGCAAAGAGGAGGAAACAGAAGAAGGGGAAATCAAAGTAGAACCCGTAACACTTATTTATATGACAGTGGCAGAATCCGTGTCATGGTTGCAGGATATGTACAATGTCAATCTGTCCGTTGACAACCATGCAGACAGCGGATTCGTCCTCGAAAATGCTACGGCAACACTGGATATTCCGGACGGACTGGCCCTTGCGGTGACAAAGACCGGACAGAAAAAAGAAATACAGCTGGGAGACATCGACGGACAGCAAAGCGCATCCGCCTCTTGGATTGTGCGCGGAACCAAACAGGGGAGCTTTCCGATCGGCGCATCCTTCAGCGCAAATATGCAGCCGTTTGATGTTCCGATTACAAGATATTTTGCTTCGGAAAAAGAGATTGAAGTTCCGGCAGGTGCAGGACTGGATATACTTGTTCAGCCGGAAGATATTGCCGTGGCAGGGGAAGCTTACTATGTCAAATTTACCATATCAAACAACTCCGACCGTACCTTCTACAATTTCAAAACAAAGTATGTGCAGGAAGGAGAAGGACGCAGCAGTTTGCCTGTAAGTTATGTGGATCCGGAAACATGCGAAGAAATGCAGTTGGATAACGGGACAGAACCGATGAATTATGTTTTCCCGGACGGAAACAACGGTAATCTTGCCGCGATTGTAAAAAACGGAGATTCTATTGAAATCGGTAATTTTGCGCCGGGAGAGCAGATTGTCAGCTATTTCATGGGAGCCATTGCCCCGTCAGACAACGAACATTATCTGGAACTTGTAGATTCCTTTGTACAGACACTCGAAGGTGCTAATCTCGGAGTATCGGTGCGTGTTGCGCCGATGCAGTCCCATGCGCAGATACCGCAGATTGTAGTAACGCAGGAAGAGCCGGAGACATACGGCGATCCTGTGGATGTCACGACCGGAGCCTTCTTGCAGGAGATAAATGCTTTTGCAGGCGGTGGAGATTCCCTGTTTGATCTTGTATACGACTCCACAAAGGCGGACAAGGCTGCAGACACCGGATACGGATGGAGCCACAGCTTTGACCAGCGCATTATAGAGGAGGATGGCAAAATTATTCTCTGTCTCGGCAACGGACAGGAGATGACTTTTATCAGCGAAGCTGCCAAATATCATCGCATGAGCGGAACAAGTTACGATGGCAGTGATTTTTATATTGCAAAGGCCACACGCTGTGACAGGGCAGGTGTCGGAAGCTATGTTCCGGCAACGGACGATACCTTGGGCCAGTTCATCGTCAAGTCGAGAGACGGCGATATATATTCCTATGTGCTGACGGATGCGGAAGGTACCAAATGGTATTTTGATCACAGCAAACAAGTCATTCGTCGCGAGACAAAAGATGGCGTGGAAGTGACCTATGAGCGCAGCAAAGATATGACACGCATTACCAATCAGCTGACACAGGAGTCTGTGACGCTTATTTATGATGAAGCGGGAAGACTGATACAGGCATGCGATGGAAACCAACGTGAAATTCTGCTGACTTATGATGAAACCGGTAATATTACTTCCTTTACCGATGAGGAAGGATCCGTAACACAATTCTATTATGATGATAACCACCATATGTGCAAAGGTGTCGGACCGACGGGAATTGTTATGTTTGAAAATACCTTCGATGAGAAAGGCCGCATCTTGACACAGGCGGAAGCAGGAAGTACACTTAAATCAAGTTTCATATATAGTGAAGATATAAAAGGAATAGGAAAGACGACAATCCGCAAGCGTGACGGCAGCGAGATTGCATACACCTACAATGAGAGAGGTGCCATCCTGTCCGAGACGAACGAGCTGGGAGCGACGACGTCCTATCAATACAACTCTTCGGGAGAACTGCTCCGAAGGGTAGAGCCGGACGGAAGTACGACCGGCTATGTGTATGACGAAGGCGGCAGACTGCTTTGTGTGCAGGATCCGGAAGGCAACAACGTAAGCTTTACCTATGATGTAAGTGGTAATACAACCGGAATTCAGGGAGCAGATACCGGAACAGGAACCTTTGCCTATGATGAAAAAGGCAGGATGACACAGTCGTTTTCTGCCCTTGGCATGGAGACCGACTACCGGTATGACGCCTATGGAAATGCGGTAAAAGAAACCGTGCCCGGACTCGGAAGCCGGACATTTACATATGAGAAAGGCCGAAAGACCTCGGAGACGGACCGTCTCGGTAACACAATCCGGTATATGTATGACAGTTACGGCAATACAGTAACTACCGTTGATCCGCTCGGAAACATGAGCAGCAGCGAATACGATGAGATGGGACGACCGGTTTATGCCGAGGATCCCCTTGGCCGGGAGATTTACTATGATTATGATGAACTTGGCAGACTCCTGTGCGAGACTGTAGATGGCAGAGAGACTTCCTACGAGTACGACGATGCAGGCAGAGTAGTTCTCATGACGGATGCACTTGGCTGGGAGACCTCCTACACTTACGATGTGGAGGGCAATCTTCTTGCGACCACATATCCGGACGGAACCAAGGCGGCAAACACCTACGATGCTGCAGGACGCTTGACCGAGACACTGCAGCCGGACGGAAGCACATATACTTATAAGTATGACCAAAACAGCCGGCGGATAGCAGAGAGCATCAACGGCCTGGAAACCAAGTATACATATTACAAAAACGGAAAGACAAAGACCGTCACCAATCCTGACGGAACATCCGTAACCTATACTTATGATCAAGACGGCAATCTGTCATCGGCCACAGATCAGGACGGCAACAAAACGACCCATACCTACGATTCCGCAGGAAACCTGACAAAGACGACCGATGCCCTCGGAAACAGCGTGACATACAGCTACGATGTAGCCGGACGCCTGATAACCAAAACAGATGCAAACGGCAATACCGAGCATTACACTTACGATGCAAACGGAAACTGCATCTCCATGACAAACGCAGAAGGCACCAAATACCGGATGACCTACGATGCCCTCGGCAGAATGACCAAAGTCTCGGTCGATACCGGAGAGCGCACACTGACAAGTCAATACAAATATGATGCTGCAGGACGTGTCATCGCCTACATTAATGCCGCCGGTAACCGCATGACCATAACCTATGATACCTTCGGAAACATCACAAAGATGACCGATGCCGAAGGAAACACCATAGAGCAGGCGCAGTACGACGATATGAACCGCCTGATAAAGAGCATCGACGCCCTCGGCAATGAGACGACAAACAGCTATGATGCATCAGACAACCTGACCAAAACCGTCTCCGCCACAGGTGCCGTGACAACCTATGAATACGACGCTGCAGGACGTCTGACAAAGAGTACCGATGCAGAAGGCGGAACCGTATTAACCGGCTACACCCAAAACGGTGATGTCGCCGCAAGAACCGATGCCGCATACGGCACTACTAAATACAGTTACGATGCCCTTGCAAGAGTGACATCCGTCACCTCCGCCATCGGAGCTACAGAAAGCTATACCTACAACGCACAGGGACTCCTTGCAGAGAAAGAGAATGCCAAAGGGCAGAAAACAACCTATACCTATGATGCCCTCGGAAGGATCAGCTCCAGAACGGATGAGATCGGAACAATCCGTTATACCTACGATCCGAACGGTAACATCCTTACCGTATCGGAGGAACAGGGACTAAAGAAACAGACAATCACGCGAACCTACGATGCCATGAACCGCGTCACATCTGTGACCGACTATAACGGCAATACAGTCAAATACGGCTATGATGAACTCGGCAACAGGATCAGCATAACCTATCCGGGCGGCGAGATTGTCCGTTACACCTACGACGCGTGCGGAAACATGCTGACAGCGACAGATGCAGCCGGAAAAACAACCCGCTACACCTACGACAAAAACGGCAGAATAATCCGCCAGACCCGCCCTGACGGTAGCGCGGAAACCCGTACCTACGATGCAGCAGGACAGCTTACAGAACAGAAAGATGTAGCAGTGGACGGAAGTATCATCCACCACATCAAGTATACCTACGATGAGGTGGGAAACATCGTAGAAAAAAGCGGAACAACAAACGGCGATTCCAACCGCCATACATCCGTCACCATGACCTACGATGCAGACAACCGTCTCATCACATACAACGGCGAAAAAGTCACCTACGATGCAGAAGGCAACATGCTACATGGCCCTCTCGACGGCGAAATGGCAGATTACACCTACGACTGCCGCAACCGCCTGATCAAAGTGACCACCGCCGAAACGACAACTGAATACAGATACGATGCAGAAGATGTCCGCACCGAAGAATACATAACTGACGAGAAATCAGGAAACACTTACCGGAAAGTCTATGTAACTGACAGAGAAACGACGTATAGCCAGCTCCTGACTGAGACAATACAGGAAAAGAATAGCCTTGGAATCTATGAGACAACTGAGACAAAAACGTATACTTACGGTATTGGCTTACTCAGCGAGCAGAGTGACAGCACAAAACAAACGTTGTACTATCACTTTGACAACCTCGGAAGTACGACAGAGATCACAACAGAAGCAGGAAAGCTGAAATACCGCTTCGCGTATGACACCTACGGAAAACTGACCGGAATCTATCAGGGCAATACCAACATGCTGACTCAAAACGGACAGCAGAAAACAGTATCTGAGGTACTCAGAGAAACAGGAATCCGCTTCCTCTACAACGGCGAATTCGGTGTGCAGACGGATACAAACAGCTTGTACTACATGAGAGCCAGATACTACAATCCGGTAATCAGACGATTCATCAACCGTGATATCGTCGAAGGAACCCCGGCAGAAAGCCAGAGCCTAAACCGCTATGCCTATGCCCAGGGAAATCCGGTCAACCAGCTGGATCCATTCGGACTCTCACCGCAGAACCCGTACAGTAAAGCACACTCCTTCCTTGATTTCCTCGGATTGTTCTGGAGCGGGGCAGACGTTGCAAATGCACTCCTATACATGGCAGAAGGCGATATGAAAAACGCTGCCTTATCCCTGATGTGTGCCCTTCCGGTCGTTGGAATCGCAGTTGCAGTCGGAGTCAAAGGCGTAATCAAAGCCGGAAAACTTTTAACTAAAACAGCATCCTTCGTGAAGAAATTCGCAAAAGCCCAAAACATTGCAGAAGCGACCACAAAGTTTGGTAAGAAAGCAAGTAAGACCAAGCAGGCATTAGCCAATATCGTCAAGAAAGCGACAAAGAAAGCTTCAAAAGTCGCCGGCGAAGCAGCAGAAGCAGCGAAAAGTAGCGCAAAGACTACTGTGAATGTGGCGGAAGAAGTTGGGAAAGGCGCTAGTAAGAGTGGAAGTAGCGCTACAAATATAATTAGTAGAAGTGACACAAAGCCGGATTTTATAGTAACACCGAATGGCACTGCTATGGATACTAGCAAAAATTATAATCTTATTGGAACAGGAGAAAAAGGAGATTGGTTTCAAATTCACAATATCGGTAAGAGTGAGCCAGGATTTGGCTTTCCTCATACTCATAAACCTCAAATGAATACGGATGGTGTACATATATCATATAATAGAGTCGTTTCAAATACATCGGCTGATGATATTGATTATGCTGACATATTGCTAAGAAATGGTATAATGACTATTCGGAAAGGAAAGAGGTAAAAAGTATGAGTGAATGTATAATTTGTAAAGGATATAAAACCAGCAATTTGAATTTCGAAATAGTATCCGTTGAGTTAGATTGTTTTTTGCAGGAACAAGCACTGAAAATATGGAAGGATACGGATGAAATTTGGACGATTAAAATTAAAGAAAAAGATATAGATTCATATTTGACAAAAGCACAAAAAGAGATAAGCCAAGGAATTGCTTTTGAAGAGACAGAGTTTTATATGATTATTAACGAATTGTTGGCGAGCAATGTTAAAATTGCAATGTGGTATGATACTTATTGTGAAGATTTACCAATGTGTAAAACTAAAGAAGAAGTATTAAAGGCGTGTCATGATGGTATCGCAGATATTTCAGGAATGTGTGAAGTATATTTTATGATGGATTAATATGAGGAGATGTTTTTTTCGTAAAATGTAATTTACTAGTTCAAATCAAAACAATATCATGTAATTTGCAGGTTTATGTTAAGACCAGCTATGCGTAATGCATGGCTGGTCTAAGAAAATATGATGAATAAGCATTTTTGTCAAGAGTGGTAGTAATCTAAGACCTACATGGAGACAATCAGAACTTGATGCTGCTAAGGATTTTCCGGACTATTCGGAACAGAGATCTTTCTTGGCTGGTAAAGAAGTGAAATATGGAACAAAAGGAAGTGTTAGACCCGATTTTTATAAAACAGGTTCTAGTATAGATGTTAAAAATTATAATATTGAGAATGCTTCTAGAAGGAATAATTTAGTTAGAAATATTGCTAAGCAATATCAACAGAGAATAGGAAATTTACCTTCTGGTACTAGACAAACTGTTTTAATTGATATACGAGGTCAAAATATCTCCAATGATAGTTTGAGTTCATTATATAATTCTATAATGCAGAGAACTAATAATGGAATTACAGTAAGGTTCAAGATGAATTAAGGAGAATATTATGGCAGTAGGATTTAGTGTTGGTTTTTTTTGGTATCAAATTGGCAGTGGCGATTTTTTACACTCCTTTTTTTCTACAGTAGCATATAATCTTGAAAGAAAGAGATGGGGAAGTAATTATCCTGTTGTAATGAATGAATTATATCAAGGAAAACTAGAAATTGATAAAATAAATGATGCTATTAATGAGGTAAAAGATATTCAAGTACAGTTGAGAAAATATGCGCCAAATCAAGTTGTTTGGGATATTGATGATTTATCGAAACAGCCACCATGGGGAATGAACATAAGTACTGAAATTACAGATTTGTCAAATTATTTTGTAACTAGTGATGGAGAAGATTTTATAACTATTTTGTTACACGCATTGGAAAAAGCAAAAGAGATGAACGTGTGTATTGAAATCGAATCTATATAGTTGCGAGGAAGAATAATAACAAGTCAAGAATACAGACCAGCTATGTTTTATTCGTAGCTGGTCTGAGAAAACATAATCAATAAGCATCTGTGTCGAGACCAGCTATGCGTAATGTATAGCTGGTCTGAGAAAACTTAATTAATATGCATCTGTGTCGAGAGTGGTAGTAAGGTTGTACCAAAATCATTATTGAAAGAAAAAACTGATACGCGTGTATATTTAGGAATAATAGATGATACACCGGATTATGTTGGTATAACCAATAATGTGGCAAGGAGACAGAATCAACATGGGGACAGATTTGATTACTTGCGAGAAATAACAACAGAACCGCTTACAAGAAGACAAGCAAGAGCGATAGAACAAGCTATGATGAAAGCGAATCCTCAATTTAGTAATAAAATTAACAGTATAAGTACTAAACGTGATTGGTATGATGATGCAGTGAATTGGGGTAATATGTGGCTTAGAGAACGTGGTTATATAAAATAAGAGGTAAATTGAATGACATCAAATAATCTATTAATTATAAAAAAATCTTCGAAAAAACCCAAGGAAGGTGACGTGTTTGTATTACAGCCAGTCAAAAATTTGTTTTATTTTGGGAAAGTAATTCAGACAAATTTAAAGAGTGTAGATTCATTTGTTAATGGCATGAGTCTAATATATGTTTATAAACATTGCTCTGTCGATAAGATATTGCCAAACGGGTTAGAAAATGAAGAGTTATTAATAGCACCAATGATTGTAAATAATCAACCATGGAGTAAAGGTTTTTTTGAAACAATTGGTAATATAAAAGTAACTGAAAGCGAGAGGAAAATAGATTTTGCTTTTTGGGATGTATTACAGAAAAAGTTTGTTGATATTGATGGTCAAGAAATATTGCATACACCTAAATATAGCAGCACTTATGGCTTAGGAAGTTTTGGGATTATTGGTAAGGAGGTGCAAAAAGCTATTAAAATGTTAGAAACATGTTCAAATGATGAAGCGTAAAATGATAGGAGGTAGCTGATTTATGGAAATAAGAATTATTATTGCTGAACCTTGGGATTTTACTTCGTCGGATGGAGATAATCTTCTGCGTGCTAAAATAATTGAAAAAGGAGAAGAGAATTTTATTGCTGTTGCTCTTTCAAGCTATTCAATAGTTTCAAATTATCTAATATTAAAGAAAAGAGATGGGTATGGGAACTATAATATATATGCTACAGATGATGTTGATTGTGAAGAAATTAAATTTTCTATGATTGGGAAAATTGTGAATAATGGTCTGTAATAGTCGGTCTGAGAAAACATATGAATAAGCAGTTTTGTCGAGAGTGGTAGTAAATTGGAGGAAAAAAGTAATGGATAGTAAAAAAACATTTTCTCTAATCTTAGAAGCAGTTAAAGAGTTAGTATCTAAAGTAGTAAAAGAAAAAAAATATATACAGTGTAAATTTGATATACTAATTAGTACAGATACATCATTTAGAGTAATTGTTGAATCTAATGATTGCATAGGAGAGATTTTAGTTAGTCAAACCGATTTTGCACCCTATAGATATGTGAAAATAGAGATATTATCTAGTGTTGATGTAGAGAATATAAATATTTTTACATGGTATGATTCAGAGAATGACTCTCTAGATGAAATACTCTTCCAAATTCAAAAAGGTATAGAGATTGTAAGCAAATATAAAAGTAAATAAGAAAAATATTCAAATCAGATATTCGTAATACATAGCTGGTCTGAGAAAACATAATTAATAAACATCTGTGTTGAGATCAACTATGTACAATCATTTTTACACATGTAAAACCAGCCCATCCACACCACGGTTTTTTCCGGAGGTACTTAGACGAGCGTCGGTCCTTAGTCACCACGGAGTGGGGACTTAGTACCGCTACGTGAGTCTGTAGCGAGAGCGTGCCACCGGAAGAAACTGTGGTGCGGATGGGCAGAAGATGAAGAAAGATGTTTGCAGATATGGAATGTGTTTTACAAAAGAGAGCAGGGTTTAAGCTGACAATAATAAACAGAATTACAGCACTCATATTAGTGTTATGCCTGTTACACTTTTCAGATTTTATATACCATGGAAACACACTACCATTAGAGTATAAAGGCTTAAAGTAAAAGCATATTTCAAGCAGCACTGACGTCCTTGAACCAATCGGCTATACCTACGATGCAGACAACCGTCTCATCACATACAACGGTGAAAAAGTCACCTACGACGCAGAAGGCAACATGCTATATGGCCCTCTCGACGGCGAAATGGCAGACTACACCTACGACTGCCGCAACCGCCTGACCAAAGTGACCACCGCTGAAACGACAACTGAATACAGATACGATGCAGAAGATGTCCGCACCGAAGAATACATAACTGACGAGAAATCAGGAAACACTTACCGGAAAGTCTATGTAACTGACAGAGAAACGACGTACAGCCAGCTCCTGACTGAGACAATACAGGAAAAGAATATCCTTGGAATCTATGAGACGACTGAGACAAAAACGTATACTTACGGTATTGGCTTACTCAGCGAGCAGAGTGACAGCACAAAACAAACGCTATACTATCACTTTGACAACCTCGGAAGTACGACAGAAGTAACAAATGCTTCCGGAACCGTCGTTTACAGATTCGCGTATGACACCTACGGAAAACTAACCGGAATCTATCAGGGCAATACCAACATGATGACCACAACCGGACAGCAGAAAACAGTATCTGAGGTACTCAGAGAAACGGGAATCCGCTTCCTCTACAACGGTGAATTCGGCGTACAGACAGATACAAACAGTCTGTACTACATGAGAGCCAGATACTACAATCCGGTAATCAGACGCTTCATCAACCGTGATATCGTCGCAGGAACCCCGGCAGAAAGCCAGAGCCTAAACCGTTACGCATATGCACAGGGAAATCCGGTCAACCAGCTGGATCCATTCGGACTCTCACCGCAGAACCCGTACAGCAAAGCACACTCCTTCCTTGATTTCCTCGGACTGTTCTGGAGCGGGGCAGACGTTGCAAATGCACTCCTATACATGGCAGAAGGCGATATGAAAAACGCCGCCTTATCCCTGATGTGTGCCCTTCCGCTCGTCGGAATCGCAGTTGCAGTCGGAGTCAAAGGCGTAATCAAAGCCGGAAAACTCTTAAGTAAGACTGCATCCTTCGTGAAGAAATTCGCGAAAGCCCAAAACATTGCAGAAGCGACCGTAAAGTTTGGTAAGAAAGCGAGCAAGACCAAGCAGGCAGTTGCAAATATCGTCAAGAAAGCGACAAAGAAAGCTTCAAAAGTCGCCGGCGAAGCCGCTGAAGTAGCGAAAAGTAGCGCAAAGACTACTGTGAATGTGGCGGAAGAAGTTGGGAAAGGCGCTAGTAAGAGTGGTACTAGACGTGGTTCACTTGAGTTAGACTTACAGTTTTTTGCAAAAAATCCCGAAAACATACAGTCCGGTGTGAATACGAGCAAGAAATCTGTTCTAAAGAAGAATAAACTACCTACAACAGGCAAAATTAGATATGTTCCATCAAAGGATTGGAATGCTGCACAACCTTTAAATAGGATAAACGGTGGTTTTGTAGATAGATTTGATAATATTTGGACCAAAGGTCCTTCTAGAACCACAGGAGAAGCATTTGAATGGGATGTTCAATTATCTAAATTAGGACGTGAAAGATTAGGTTGGTTAAGTAGAGATGGTTCACATTTGAATGTGTCGTTAAGAGGTAAAATTACGCACCAGTAATAGGAGATAATTTTATGCTAATTAAATTTTTTGTTGAAGCAGAGGAACCACAGACAGCAATAAAGGTATTTGAGCAAAGCATGGATGATATTAATATATATATAAAAAAATGTGAGGTAAGGAATCTTACGTCTTATTGGAAAATAGAAAATGTATATATTATTGAAGCGATAATTGAATTATATCAAGATAAGCTAAAACATTTTTTGGACTTTTTTTCAGATACATGGATGGAATTAGGGAATCCGATAGATGAATTGCTTGCTTCGAAAAGTAATGAGGGATGCACGTATATAAGAAATGGATTTATTCTTATTAATATTTTTTTATAAACAATAAATAAGATGCATTCAAATGTAATATAGACCGGCTATGCATAAAGCGTAGCTGGTCTGAGAAAACATGATTAATAAGCATTTCTGTCGAGAGTGGTAGTAGACGTGGTTCACTTGAGTTAGACTTACAGTTTTTTGCTGAAGGAGATAGTAAATATCAAAATGCAGGTTTTTGGGAAAGACTAACAACAAAGAAAACCAATGTTGAGAATTTACATGCAAACCCTTTAGACGAGTTCTCAAATCCTAAAATAGGACCAAGTGAATCGGCTGTATCTAAGTATATAAAAGAAATAAATTCAACAGGCAAGTTATCAAATCCAATAGAAGTACAAAAACTAACATCCGGAGGATACGAAATTGTAAATGGACATCATAGGTGGTTGGCAGCTAAAAGAGTTGGGTTAGATAAAGTACCAATCAAAATTATGAATTATAATAATTAAGGTGGTGTTTGCTATAAGAGAATATAATTGTTTTGATATTGTTAATATCGATAAAAATGGAATACTGTTTATGGACGAAACATTTGTCGATTTTGAAGAATGTAGATATGAATGGGCAAAAGAACATAATATTTCCATATCAGAAACAGTATGTGTTGCGTCTCGGGTTTATGAAGGCGAGCTATGTTATTTTGTCTTTTATTCAAATGAAAAAATAAAGTTGCTATTTAATGTATCAGGTTTTTTTCGGAGACGAAAAGGAGAGAAGAAATTTCAAGAATTGCAAGTACTGTTAAATCGATATGGTTATACTTCATACGATATGACTTGATTTGCTTTAGACCAGCTATGCATAAAGCGTAGCTGGTCTGATAAAACATAATGAATAAGCATTTTTGTCGAGACCAACTATGCGCAATATGTAGCCGGTCTGAGGAAAAGCGATTTTTAGGAGTGTAGAACGAATAGTTTTATGGATTGAGTATTATGGAATGGACATAGATGCAGATGGTATGGTAAAAAAACTTATCTAGCATATGTAAAGATGTTGGGAGGTAAAAAATGATTAATAGGAAAATTTTCTCGGAGCATTTGATTGATATTTTAAGTGAGAAAAAAATTGATGCAAAGAACGGTACTTATATTATCTGCCCTCAATATGAAGAGGGAAAAAAATATAGTTCGAAAGATGATTTTGTTAGATTAAATGTTTTCCCAATTGATAAAATTAGTAAACGAGTATTTACATTTGATGAAATTGTAGAAAGATTTTCTGTTTTGGAACCGCTCTATCCTTTGTGGATTGATATTTATATAAGTGAAAAAAAAGTTATTGAACTTCATACTAGTATGAGATTTCGAACTCCTAGTGAGTTGAAAAGAACAGAAAGGAGTAAGCAGCCATTTAAGATAATAGAATGATAGCAGAAAAAGTGTATTTAGATATTTTTCTGCCCATCCACACCACGGTTTTTTCCAGAGGTACTTAGACGAGCGTCGGTCCTTAGTCACCACGAAGTGGGGACTTAGTACCGCTACGCGAGTCTGTAGCTGCCATGCATGCGTAGAAAGGTCCGGTGGACCTTTCGGAGAAGAGAGCGTGCCACCGGAAGAAACTGTGGTACGGATGGGCGTAACGAAATATTTTTTCAATCACAAAATACATCTTCATAAGCCACGAAAAAAGTCGAGTTTTTTAAAAAAAGGAATAAAAAATGCAAAAAGTCAAAAAATAATTGCGTTTTTACAATCGTTGTGCTAGTATATAGTTCAATGGAGGTAGTAAGATGAAGGAGACCATAGTTCGTTTATCATCAATAAAGTTAGTAAATATAAAGAATGTAAATAAGGGAACCATTATGCTACCGAATGCAGCCAAAAAAGAATTGTCAGCGGATCGTGCGGAAGTATTGGGAATATACGGGCAGAATGGTTCGGGAAAAACGGCAGTGATTGATGCCCTTTTTTATTTGCAACGAATTATGATTGGGGACGAAATAGAAAGTAAGATTATTGACTATATTGATGCAACCGCGGATAAAGCAGAGATTATTGTAGATTTTAATATTTTTTCAGAAAAGGCAGTTTATGAGGTTGGGTATCAATTAAAGCTTGTAAAAATTGATAAAGAAGTTGTTATTGAGCGCGAAGCACTTAGCTGTGCCAAAAATGAGAATGGGAATAGGACAAATAAAACTACGTTTATGGAGTTTTTACGTCATGAGCATGAAATCATATTTAAACCTAAGAACCGATTAGATGAGCTTATTAATACGAACAAGGAAATAAAGACAGATTTGATTGTTGCAAGAAAAATGGCGGAGAAGAGTAATTGTTCGTATATTTTTGGCGAAAGCAGCAGAGAGATCTTTTGTAAGCCTTATGAAAATAATTTTAAGACATATGCTTTTATTATTGAGGCTCTTTTTGACTTTGCTTTTAAGGATTTGTTTGTAATTCAAAATTCGCATTCCGGAATGATTTCGGCTAATTTTTTACTTCCAATGGCATTCCGTTATGGAAATGATGACGAAGGGATGAAGGGCGACCTTATGATTCCTTTGGCAGAGCCGGTAGTTTTAGATGAAAGAGGAAAAATAGTTCTGGAAGAGATTGTGGATAAAATCAATATGGTTTTATATACAATTATTCCGGATTTATATGTCTCAATCAGAAATTATGGAAAACAATCGCTGGATTCAGGAGAAGAAGGTTGGAAAGTGGAGTTAATGTCTAAGCGGAAAAATATGCCTGAAATACCGATACGAATGGAGTCAGAAGGAATTATTAAGATTATTTCTATATTGAATGCGTTGATTCAAGCATTTGGAAATCCATCTATCTGCCTTGTTATAGATGAGTTGGATGCGGGAATTTTTGAATATATGCTGGGTGAATTGTTAGATGTATTTAATAAAAGAGCGAAAGGACAGCTTATTTTTACATCTCACAATCTTAGAGCGTTGGAAATGTTAAACAAAGAAAGTATTATGTTTTCAACTGCAAATCCGGACAACAGATATATACACATGAAGAATGTAAAAGAGACAAATAACTTGAGAAACATGTATATTCGAAGCATTACTTTAGGTGGTCAGGATGAACTGATATACGAAGAGACGGATAGCTTAAAGATTGCACGTGCATTCAGAAAGGCGGGTAGAGGGGCAAATAATGACTGAAAAAAAGGTAGTAGCTTTTATTGTGGAAGGTCCGAGTGAAGAAGCTGCACTGGGGCTGGTCATGAAAGAGTATTTTTCGGATGAGGAAGTACAATTTCACGTTGTGCATGGTGATATCACTACAAGCGATTATAGTTCAGCCGATAATATTATTACTAAGATAAACGAATTAATAGACAAGGTCAAACAAAAATACGGATATACAAAAGAAGATTTTCTCGAGATTATTCATATTACGGATACGGATGGCGTTTTTTGCAAAGAAGCGGTTGTGTATGCGAAGGTTGATTCCGTGCAGTACTACACAGATAGAATCGAGACTCATAATGTGGATTACATAGAGAAAAGAAATAAAAAGAAATCAGATATATTATTTAAGTTATATACGACCGGTTCGATAAACGGTATACGATATAGAATCTTTTTTAATTCATGTAATTTAGAGCATGTTTTATATAATGAATTGAGAGAGTTTAGTGATGAAGAAAAGGAAATCATGGCGGATGATTTTTCTGAAACCTATGAGGGAAAGGTCGAAGAGTTTATAAAATTTATTTCTGACAAATCATTTGCCGTAGAGGGAAGTTATAGAGATACGTGGAAATATATTGAGAAGGGAACCAATTCTTTAAATCGTTTTACAAACATGCATTTAGTTTTCAAAGAAGATTAATTATTGGAATTTTTACGCTCATCCACACCACCGGAAGAAACCGTGGTGGGGATGGGCGTAATAGGAAGAAACATATATTTTTACTAAGTTCGTTGTAGAAACGAGCTTTTTTTGTTATAATAAATAGTCAGGGATGAAAAGGGTGATGACATGGATTGCAAACAGATTCAGCGTTTGATTCCGGCTTTTTTAAAAGATGAATTAAAAAGCAGGGAATTGATGCGTTTTTTAAAACATATGGATGAATGCGAGGAATGTAAAGAGGAGCTCACGATACAGTATTTGTCATCGGAGGGCATCCTGCGCCTGGAAGAAGGACAGACCTTTGATCTGGATAGAGAGTTGAAAGAATACATGATT
Organism: Lachnospiraceae bacterium; assembly: GCA_017482005.1. Next base: position 53,110 of record JAFUOI010000002.1, on the reverse strand, counting down.
CAGACAGAAAAAGGCATACGGCGGCGCAAATATTACATACTCGGTTTTATTGCATTTGAAGTTGTGGCGGTCGCGGTGATCGCATTGACGTATATTTACGCCCTTCTTTAGGCGCGGAGGAGATAATTGATGGAACAAAAACTCGTACTGATTGACGGACACAGTATACTTAACAGAGCATTTTACGGAGTGCCGGATCTGACAAATCCGGAAGGGCTGCACACGAATGCAATTTATGGATTTTTAAACATTATGTTCAAGATCCTTGAGGAAGAAAAGCCACAGTATCTTGCCGTGGCATTTGATCTTAAGGCACCGACCTTCCGCCATAAAAGATATGCTGCCTACAAAGGAACAAGAAAACCGATGCCGGATGAATTGCGTCAACAGGTTCCGGTCATGAAGGAAGTTCTTGCGGCTATGGGAATTCTTACCATGGAGCAGGAAGGGTATGAAGCAGATGACATTCTCGGAACGATGGCAAAAAGGGCAGAAAAACAAGGTGTGGCGGTTGCGCTGGTTTCCGGCGATCGTGACCTTTTGCAGATAGCTACGGATCATATTAAGATCAGAATTCCGAAAACAAAAGGAAATCGGACGGAAGTGGAAGATTATTATGCGGCGGATGTCAAAGAGCGCTATCATGTGACGCCGTTGCAGTTCATTGAGTTGAAGGCACTGATGGGAGATACGGCGGACAATATTCCGGGGGTTCCGAAGGTTGGAGAGAAGACGGCAACAGGTTTGATGGAAACCTATGGTTCCATTGAAAACATTTATGCACATTTGGAGGAAATTACCAAAAAGAGCATTCAGACGACGCTCCGTGAGAACAGAGAACTTGCAGATCTGTCAAAGGAATTGGCCACGATTGAGACGGATGCGCCGATTGCCTATACGCTTGAGCAGGCACTGCTCGGAGAAATGTACACGCCGCAGGCGTATGAAATGTTTAAAAAGCTGGCATTTAAAAATATGCTCAGTCGTTTTGAAAATACAGGTGAAGCCGAAAAACAACTGCCGGTTTGCCGCATCGTAAGTGATATGACGGAAGCGGAAGAGATATTCGCAAAATGTGCACAGGCGCAGACGGTATCGTATTATGTTGCGGGAGAAACAGGAATTGTCCTTTCTTATTCCGAGGATGAGAGCTGTTTTATTGCGGCGCAGGGATTTTTGACGATGGACTATCTTGCAGGCAAGCTGGACAGTCTTTGCGGAAACTGCCGGCTGATATCCTTTGACTGTAAGAAGTCATATGACTGTTTTGCCGGAGATATCGAGATTGTAAGCGGTTTTTTTGATGTAAAACTTGCAGCGTACTTGATGAATCCTTTAAAGAGCGAATATACCATTGATGATATTGCGGCGGAGTATTGCAATATTGCATTGCCGGATTATAAGACACAGTTTGGTAAGGCTTCTTATGAGGAAGCATTTGAGGCAGAGGAATCAAAGTTTGCCGCATATATGGGGGCTGTAATTTATGCAATTGCCAATAGTTACCCGAAGCTAACTGAAAAGCTGCGCGAAGCAGGAATGGAAGAACTTTTTGAGACAATGGAAATGCCTTTGACATATGTACTGTATGCGATGGAAAAAGAGGGCGTTATTGTCAAAAAGGATGAGCTTACAGAGTATGGCAGACTTTTAGAAGAAAAAATTGTTGTCTTAAAGCAACAGATTTATGATGCTGTCGGGGAAGAGTTCAATATCAATTCTCCAAAACAGCTGGGTGAGATTCTGTTTGAAAAAATGCAGCTCAAAGGCGGTAAGAAAACCAAAACAGGTTATTCTACAGCCGCGGATGTGCTGGAGAAGTTAGCACCGGATTATCCGGTTGTATCTGATATTTTGGAATATCGTGGATTGACAAAACTGAAATCGACTTACGCGGATGGATTGTCGGAATGTATTTCGGAAGATGGCAGAATTCATACTAATTTTAATCAGATGATTACGGCGACCGGCCGTATTTCTTCTACGGAGCCGAATCTGCAGAATATTCCGACGCGAATGGAGCTTGGGCGTTTGATACGTAAGGTTTTCGTCCCGAAGAGCGGATGTGTATTTATGGATGCGGATTATTCACAGATTGAGTTGCGTATTCTGGCGCATATGTCTGAGGATAAGGAGTTAATCGAGGCTTACCGTATGTCGGAGGATATTCACCGTATTACTGCTTCGAAAGTGTTCCACACGCCCTTTGATGAAGTGACAGATTTGCAGAGAAGAAACGCAAAAGCAGTCAATTTCGGCATTGTGTATGGGATTAGTTCTTTCGGACTGAGTCAGGATCTTAGTATCAGCAGGAAGGAAGCGGCGGCTTATATTGATCAGTATTTTGAAACTTATCCGGGTATCAAAACATTTCTTGACAGATGTGTGCAGACAGCAAAGGAGACGGGAGAAAGCCGTACGCTGTATCAGAGAAGAAGATCGATTCCGGAACTTTCAAGTTCTAATTTTATGCAGAGGCAGTTCGGAGAGCGTGTCGCAATGAACGCTCCGATTCAGGGAACGGCTGCGGACATTATGAAGATAGCAATGATTCGTGTGTACCGGTCATTGCTTGAGGAAGGACTCAAAAGCCGCATACTTTTACAGGTGCATGATGAACTTTTATTGGAAGTTTGTGAGGATGAAGTCGATAAGGTGAGAGAGATTCTTTGCCGTGATATGAAAGGGGCTGCAGAGCTCTCCGTGGAACTGGAGATAGATGTTCATACGGGAGCAAGCTGGTACGAAGCCAAATAGGCAACAAAGGGAAATAAGTCATGATTTTGATTGGAATTACAGGTGGTGTCGGTTCGGGAAAATCCGAAGTGCTCCGCTACCTGAAAAATAAATACAATGCACGTGTTCTGCTTGCGGATGATGTGGCAAACAGCCTGAAAGAACCGGGAATGCCATGTTATGAGCCTGTTATCCGATGTCTCGGACCTGGGATTTTGAACCGGGACAAAACGATCGATAAGGTAAAGATGGCACAGGCAATCTTTTCCGGAGATGGTAAGCTTGCAGAGATTAATGCCATCATCCATCCGGCGGTTCGCACATATATTGAGCAGGAGATAAAGAGAGAGAAGAAGGAAGATAAATATGAATTTTTCTTTCTTGAGGCAGCACTTTTAATCGAAGAACATTACGATGAAATCGTGGATGAACTGTGGTATATATACGCGGACGAGGCAGTTCGGCGGGAGCGTTTGAAAGTAAGCCGCGGCTATCCGGAAGAAAAAATCACTTCGATTATGGAAAAACAGCTCAGCGAACAGCAGTTTCGCGAAGCGTGTTCATTTGTGCTTGATAATTCAGGCAGTTTTGAAGATACACAAAAAAAGATTGATGAAAAAATGGGGGTATACCTGTGCAGAAAGCAGATATGAAACAACCGAAATATGTATATGGACTTGATATCGGAACAAGAAGTATTGTCGGAACGGTCGGATATCTGGAAAAGGACCGGTTTGTTGTCATTGCGCAACGTGTGAAGGAACATGAGACAAGAGCGATGATCGATGGACAGATTCACGATATCGGTGCGGTGGGAGATATGATCCGTGAAGTGACGGAGGAATTGGAAATCGAAACCAAGCAGGAATTGAAGCAGGTTTGTATTGCGGCTGCCGGACGTGTGCTTCGCACGGTAACCACCCATGTTGAGATTGACCTGGAAGGTGAAAAACTGATTGCCAAAGAAGATATTTTTGCACTGGATTCATATGGTGTAGAAAAAGCTTACGAGCAGTTCCAGAAAGACAATGATCTTGACATGAAGTTTTACTGTGTCGGATATACGGTGATGCGCTATTTTATGAACGGATATCCGATGAGCAATTTGGAAAATCATAAGGCAAAAACCATTGCTGCGGATTTGATTGCAACATTTCTTCCGGATGATGTTGTAGACGGCTTGTATAAGGCAGTCGAGCTTGCGGGATTAGAGGTGGCCAATCTTACACTGGAGCCGATTGCGGCAATGGAAGTGGCAATTCCGCAGATGTATCGTATGCTTAATATTGCCTTAATCGACGTCGGTGCGGGAACAAGCGATATTTCCATTACAAAAGACGGAAGTATTGTGGCATACGGAATGCTTCCTGTGGCAGGAGACTGCCTGACAGAAGATATTGCAAGACACTGTCTTGTGGATTTTAAGACGGCAGAACAGATTAAATGCGGTATTGAAAAGTCAGAAACGGTTGAATATAAAGATATTATGGGACTTCCGCAGAAGATTTCCAGGGAGGAAGTTCTTCATATTGTTGAGGACAATATGACTGCCATGGCACAGCAGGCGGCAGACAAGATCAGGGAATTGAACGGAGATAAACCGGTCAGTGCCGTGTTTGTTGTCGGCGGTGGCGGAAAGATTGAAGGTTACACAAATTGTGTGGCAGATCGTCTCGGCATTCCGATGGAGAGATGTGCGATCCGTGGTGAGGAAGTTATGCAGAAAATAGATTTCCTTCCGAGAGATATTCAGAAGGATTCGCTGCTTGTTACACCGATCGGCATTTGTCTGAATTTCTATGAACAGAGTAATAATTTCATGTTTGTGACATTTAACGGGCAGAGAGTGAAATTATATGATAATAATAAGCTTGCAATTGTGGATGCAGCCATTCAGGCAGAATTCCCGAATGAGGATCTTTTCCCGAAACGCGGCGAAAATCTAACCTTTACATTGAACGGAAAAGAGCGTACATTACGGGGCGGAAGAGGAGAATCCGCAGTGATCTTATTGAACGGAGATCCGGCAGATATACATACACCGATCCGTGCCAACGATGTTATCAGCGTGGAGTGTTCAACTGCGGGCGAAAAAGCCGCGCAACAGCTTGGAAGATTCCCGGAATACAAAGAGATGATCGGCATTGTGGTAAACGGGCAAAATATCACACTTCCGAAGTTTGCCAGTGTAAACGGTGAGTTGCAGACGGCTAATTATGAAATCCAGGACGGTGATGTAATTGAGATGCTCAGTTACTATACCGTGGAGCAGATTACGGAAGTGATGGATGTTGTTTTGGAGCAGGGCGCTGTCATTCGGGTGAATAATGCAGTGGCGGATAAAGCGACAAAAGTATATGACAATTTCACGTTGGAATGGTCGTATGAACAACCGGAAAAAGAAGTAAGCAGGCAAGAGTCGGAGAACGAGGAGAAAGATACAGAATTTGAAAGTTTTTCTTCAAACGATGCAGAACCTTCGGAACAGTCTGCAGTGCAGTATCAGGAACGAAAGAAAGAGTCCGTGGCGGAGGATGGATTAAGTCCGCTTGAGCGTGCAAGAAGACGTGCGGAAGAAATTGCAAAGGCTCCGGTTACGGAAGAAGTGGAAGAAGAGTTGAAGAAGGCTAAGGCTTATGCAGCGGCAGAGCGTATTTCGGCTTTTGCAACAGCGTTTAATCAGACGGGGCAGATGCCTCCGGTAGTAACAAGACCTGTTTTGCCGAATCTGTCTTTTGGATCAAAAACCACATCAAATCTTCAAACCGCACCAACTGCACTTAAGCCGCAGCCGGCGCAGATGAGTTCGCCTTCCGTCACACAAAAACCACAGCAGGAAAAAGTTGCATCACAGGAAAATTCTGTACCGCAGGCAGTTGCCGGACCGGAAGTGACACAGGAAGTGCAACCGGCCCCTGCCGCGCCTAAGGAAGTGCAACCGGCCCCTGCCGCGCCTCAGAATCCGGCAGATGGAGTGACGGTAATCGTAAACGGCGATCCGGTAACATTGACAGGAAAAAAAGAATACATGTATGTGGATGTATTTGACAGGATTAATTTTGATTTGTCAAAACCACAGGGAAAAATGGTGGAAACACTGATCAACGGAAGAAAAGCACAGTACATTGAGCCGCTTCATAACGGGGATGAGCTGGAAATCTTTTGGAAGGATTAATATAGACAGATGAGACTACTTAGTATTGCAAGCGGAAGCAGCGGAAACTGCATTTACATCGGGGATGATACAACACATATTCTGATTGATGCAGGCGTCAGCGGAAAGCGGATTGAAGCGGGACTGAATGCCGTTGGAGTCAGCGGAAAAGATCTTGATGCGGTGCTCGTAACCCATGAGCATTCAGACCATATCGGAGGTCTCGGAGTTCTTGCCAGAAAGTTTGATGTACCCATATATTCCACAAGAGGAACTATTGCCGGAATTTCCATGTCCAAGTCGGTGGGAGATATTGACGGGCAGTTGTTTCAGGCAATTCGAAGAAATGAAAACATAGCAATCGGGTCACTTATTATACAGGCGATTCCGGTTTCTCATGATGCGGCGGAACCTGTGTGCTATAAAGTGTCAAATGAGGCGAGTACGGTGGCGGTTGCGACGGATATGGGATATTATACGCCCGATCTGGTGGAACAGTTAAAGGGATTGGACGCTATATTGCTTGAGGCTAACCATGATGTGAATATGGTTCAGGTAGGTCCTTACCCTTATTATTTGAAGCAGCGTATTCTGGGGAAAAAGGGACATCTATCCAATGAGAGCGCGGGCAGGCTTTTAAGTGAGATTGTACATGATGATCTCAAACATGTTTTTTTAGGGCATTTAAGCCGGGAAAATAATTTGCCGCAGCTGGCACATGAGGCGGTACGCCTTGAAATCACCATGGGAGATAATCCGTATCAGGCTTCGGATTTTGATATCCGCGTGGCGGAGCGGAGCGAGCCTTCGGGACTGATTGAAGTCTGAAAAGAGACTTGCATTCTGCGATATGAACGTATATGATAACAAGAGGTTTAGCATATATATAAGAGGAGACAAAAAGATGAAAAAAACAATTATTACAGTCGTTGGGAAAGACACAGTCGGAATCATTGCAAAGGTTTGTACATATCTTGCAGAGAATCAGATTAATATTCTGGATATTTCACAGACGATTGTTGCTGACTATTTCAATATGATGATGGTGGTGGACCGCAGTAATGCGCTTAAGTCGTTCGGCGATATGGCAGATGACCTCAAGGCAGTAGGAGAAGAAATCGGTGTTATCATCAAATGTCAGAGAGAAGAAATCTTTGACATGATGCACAGAGTATAAGGTGCATATGACATCATTAAGACAGAATATGTACAAGGAGACAGCGACATGATTAGTCAATACGAAGTATTAGAAACCAATGAAATGATAGAAAAAGAGAATCTGGATGTCCGTACGATTACAATCGGTATCAGCCTTTTGGATTGTGTTGATTCAGATCTCGAAAATTGTAAAAGAAAAATATACGAAAAGATCAGAAAAACAACGGACAGACTGATTGAAACAGGAAATAAGATTGAGAAAGAATACGGTATTCCGATTGTGAATAAACGTATCAGTGTGACTCCGATTGCCCTTGTGGGCGGAGCCTGCTGTAAGACTACGTCGGATTTTGCCCAGCTTGCAAAGGTGCTGGATACTGTGGCAAAAGAAGTAGGGGTTAACTTTATCGGTGGATATTCGGCACTTGTTTCGAAAGGAATGACAAAGGCGGACGAGCTTCTGATCCGTTCTATTCCGGAAGCACTTGCTTCGACGGAACGCGTTTGCAGTTCAGTGAATTTAGGCTCTACCAAGACCGGTATCAATATGGATGCAGTCAAACTTATGGGTGAGATTATTAAGGAAACTGCGGAATATACGAAGGAAGATGATTCTCTCGGATGCGCAAAGCTGGTTGTATTTTGTAACGCACCGGATGACAATCCGTTTATGGCGGGTGCATTCCATGGTGTGACGGAAGCGGACGCGATTATCAATGTCGGGGTTTCCGGACCGGGTGTTGTGCGCACGGCGCTTGAAAAGGTACGCGGCGAGAGTTTTGAGGTGCTTTGCGAAACAATCAAAAAGACGGCGTTTAAGGTAACCAGGGTTGGACAGCTTGTAGCAAAGGAAGCGTCTAAAATGCTCGGTATTCCTTTTGGTATTGTAGATTTATCATTGGCACCGACCCCGGCAATCGGAGATTCGGTAGCGGATATTTTGTGTGAAATCGGACTTGAGTATGCGGGTGCACCCGGAACGACGGCGGCGCTTGCACTTTTAAATGATCAGGTTAAAAAAGGCGGAGTTATGGCATCTTCGTATGTGGGTGGCTTAAGCGGAGCATTTATTCCAGTCAGTGAAGACCAGGGTATGATTGATGCGGTATTGGCAGGAGCACTTACACTTGAAAAACTGGAAGCAATGACCTGTGTATGCAGTGTGGGACTTGATATGATTGCGATTCCGGGCGATACAAAGGCAACGACCATTTCCGGTATTATCGCAGATGAGATGGCAATCGGAATGGTAAATCAGAAGACGACAGCTGTCCGTATTATTCCGGTCATCGGAAAAGGCGTCGGTGAGACGGTAGAGTTCGGCGGACTTTTGGGTTATGCGCCGATTATGTCTGTAAATCCGTTCAGCTGTGATGCGTTTGTAAATCGTGGCGGACGCATTCCTGCACCGATTCATAGCTTTAAGAACTAGAAGATAGGACTTGTTTCTTCTTCTGAATAATCAAAAAAGAGCCGGTGCCAAAAGAGCTTTTCGACTTCCGCGGGAGTCCGGATTTTCCAAAATATAAAAATTTCCATTATAATAGCAAAGAAATTGGGTCTGAGGCATTAATTTTTTGACAGGTACCCAGCATTGGAAGAGTGGCTAGCTATGGAAGAACGGTTAACGGTGGAAGAACGGTCAACGGTGGAAGAACGGTCAACGGTGGTAGAACGGTTAACTATGGAAAAATTGGTCAACCTTGGAAGAAGACTTAGATGTACGAACAAATAAAAAAGGGAGCATCGCTTTATAAAATGGTTTTTGAACCACTTATTTTGCGATACTCCCTTTTTGTTTTTGAATTCTATGAATATTATTACAGTGTAATCACCGGCCGTTGGTATTCGTTCTGCATCGGACAGCTGAATTTGGTGGAAACAACGCTTTCATAAATGTGGGAAGCAAGAATTCCCCGTTCGAATTGTTTGCGTCCGATTTCAGACTCAATGTTCCGCCCGTCGGTTGTCTTGACAATCAGAGGAACGGAAGCGTCGTGCTGGATGGTTTTAAGTAATCCGTTTCCGTCATCACGGAAACCAAGCACCCGCGCGTAAAAGATTGTTCCGCCGCTCTTGTAATCAGCCATGTCTTCCTTGCGGAGATTTAACAGAATGTGGCAGAGAAGGCGGCTGACCCTTGCATATGTAAGATTTTTGGTTTTTAAAATATCGCACATCTGCTCGTAATCATAAGGCTGATACAGTACTTTTAATATGCGGTCGGAAAGATCTTCATTGATATCAACAAAATCAGTATAACCGTTTGCTTCTTCTACCAGAAGTTTGTATTTGAGCATGGCGGAAAAGTCACGTGGGAAGACAGGATATGTCTTGCCGAAATGTTCCTGCATGATGGCAAATACATTTTCAGGCACCTGTCCGCGTATCATGTCAAGATTACCCTGTGCGTCCAGTGAGTGGCGCAGTGCAAGAGAAGAACTGTACTGCTGGCTGAAACGCTGGGAGTGATAGTCTGAGCCGGTGCGCTTGATTGTGACCGGTTGAATTTTGCTGTGACGACGGATAATACTCTTCATATATTCAATACCGAGAATATTGTTCGGTGATCCGATAATATTTTCGTTTTCTGCGAAGGACGGAATACAGTGAATCAGCGCACGGTTTCTTGCACGTGGGAATGTTGCGCCGTTTCTGAGTTCTGCTTTGAGCATTTCGCGATAATCATCCGGCTCTGTAGCAAGAATTTCGGCAATCGGACGAAGCAGTTCAATGTCGCCGCATTCACTGCCGAAGCATACATAGTCGACACAGCCGAGACTGTCTAAAAGAGCAATTGCACCATCCGCGAAATATTCTGCACTTCCGCATGCATAGCAGGACGGCAGTTCAAGAACCATATCTGCACCGTTTTCAAGGGCCATGCGTGCACGTGAATATTTATCCATGATGGCAGGTGTACCGCGTTGGGTAAAATTACCGCTCATTACTACAATGATATAATCTGCGCCTGTTATTTTTTTTGTCTGATCAATGTGATATTTATGTCCGTTGTGAAACGGATTGTATTCTGCAATAATTCCGGCAATTTTCATGCGAACCTCCAAAATACTTTTTCAAAAAAGTTATATAATAATAAAATAACATATTTGAGAAAAACGCACAATGTTCATTTTTTAGTACAAGGTTTTGTCTTGTGCTTGCGAAAACCATGCATTATAATATAACTATAAACGCCCTATAGGGTAGTAGGGTGAAGGGAGAAAAACTATGTCATATATTGATAAGATTAAAGAGAAGGCCCGTGCAGACAAAAAGACAATCGTTCTGCCGGAAACAAGTGATAAGCGTACATTGATTGCGGCTTCGCACATTATCGAGGAAGGGATTGCAGATATCATCATGGTCGGAGATGAAGAAAAGATCATGGATGGTGCCGGATGGCTGGAAGTTGAGCTGGATGGTGTTGTTGTTGTCAATCCTAAAACTTCCGAATTGACAGAAAAGTATGTGCAGCTTTTATACGAAACCCGTAAGGCAAAAGGCATGACGGTAGAGAAGGCACGTGAGAAACTTTTAAATGACTATCTTACTTTCGGTGTTATGATGGTTAAGGCAAACGATGCAGACGGAATGGTGGCGGGTGCGTGTCACGCTACGGCGGATACACTTCGTCCGGCACTTCAGATTTTGAAGACTGCACCGGGTGTAAAACTTGTATCCGGATTCTTTATTATCGATGTTCCGGATTGTCCGTATGGAGCAGACGGTACGTTCCTTTTTGCGGACTGCGGTTTGAATCAGGATCCGACAGCGGAAGAACTTGCTGCGATTGCGGAGACTTCTGCCAAGAGTTTTCAGTCTCTTGTAGGTGTGAAACCTATGATTGCCATGCTTTCACATTCTACCAAAGGAAGCGCAAAGCATCCGCTTGTTGATAAGGTTGTGGAGGCAACACAGATTGCAAAAGAGCAGTATCCGTACCTTTGCATTGACGGAGAACTTCAGACAGACGCCGCTCTTGTACCTGCGGTTGCAAAGTCAAAAGCACCGGGCAGTGAAGTGGCAGGAAAAGCAAATGTTCTTGTGTTCCCAAACCTTGACTGCGGTAATATCGGATATAAATTAGTACAGCGTCTCGGTAAGGCAGAAGCGTACGGACCGATGCTTCAGGGAATTGCAAAACCGGTCAATGATCTTTCCCGCGGTTGTTCCTGGGAAGATATCGTAGGTGTTGTGGCTCTTACAGCAGTACAGGCACAGCTTTACTAAAATAATTGACAGATAGAAATGCCCGTCTGATTTTACAGACGGGCATTTTTGAGTTGAAAATTTGTTTGTTTTTATAATGAATTGTTTTTTGTTTAGTCTTTGGTTAAAGGGCTGTGTGTTTTGCGGTTAGCAAGAGCTAACGCTGTCAAAAAATAACCGTTCAAATAGAAACAGAAATAATACATGAAAAACATCGCCGGCGCGGTCAGGAAGATAAGTATCACCTGTACACTTGTCATAAGAACCAGCATGGCAGTTAATTTATCCTTTTTACAGCATGCCAGCACAAACAATACAAGCATACATATCATTACCGGAATACAGTTGTAAAATACCGGAAGCAGGGCTGTTGTTTTTATGGCGTCCTGTTGATAAATCCGGCAGGCAAGAACAGAGATTGTTTTCTCGCGAAGCTGTTGACCGAGGGGCGGATTCATGAAGACAAACATGTTTTTGTAATCCATATCGTAGTAAATCAATTTATTGATGCTGTCGACCGTTCCGCAAGGATGATTGATGCGGTCCGGATAGAGACCGTTTGTGTATGCAAAGGTCTGCCAGCGGTATTTCAGAAACTTATCCGGATTGTAAATAATCAGCCGCAGGGAAGCCTTCATGAAAGAGTTGAGTTGTTCCTTTGGCAACACGTCCGGAATGTTCCAGTATTGGCTGATGTTTCGAACCGATGCGCTTTGGCGGAGCAAAGCAGCATCCACCAGTTCGTTGATTTCCATGACATCATCGTATACACAAGGTCCTTTTAAGGTCTCCACTTCCGTAAAAAGATTGGCAATCGGATTCAGCACAAGTGAAATCGGGTATTTGTTGCTTCCGTTTGCAGCAATCTTATTAGGAATCTGGAACAGGCTGTAGCTGGCAAAGCATATAAGGCAGAGCAGAAACGCCCGTTTTAGGTTGATTTTTTTGAGGAACCAAAGTGTAAAAGGGAGAAGTACAATCATATAAATATATTCGGTTCTCCATGCAATCAGAAGACCGGAAAGAATGGCAAGGAGCCATGCATACTTCATGGAAAATGTATTCGTGCGTACCAGGTAGTAAAGCTTGCAGATAACAAACAGAAAAATCCAGCTGACAAGGGTGGCACGCAGTGTAAACAGATTTCCGTCGATGACCGAAAGAAGCAGAAACGGAAGATAGAGAATAATCCGTCGTCTGCCTGCGATTAATTCTGACATATCGTGCATAATAACTGCAAAGATGGAGCAGATAATTAAAAGCTGCAGCAAGGTGATGGTTGCCATGGAAGGGAAAAATAAAAGTGAAATAATATAAAAGGTACTGGTCAATCCTGTCTGTGCAGGAGAGAGTAAAAAATTTTTTGCCCCGTTTATGACATAAAACTCATCGCCTTTAAATATTCCCGGCCATGTAAGCAACCAGAAAATAGCCATAAATGCAAAATAACCTGCAAAGTATTTGAAGTAAGATAAAAACGCAGAATCACATTCTGTCAGTTTTTGCAAAACAGTAAAGAAAATATAATAAAACAGAAAGCAGAATACAATTGCCCCGATAATAAGACCATAAACATAAAGTCTCGGTTCTTCGGGCATTGTAAATGTAACCTTGTCTCTGTTTTTAACAATTAATATATGAAGAATTCCGAAAAGAACTGTCAGCGGAATCCGAAATTTTTTCATTAGTGTTGCCATAGACTAACCTCGCATTTTTTCTTCCTTTGAATATAACATATACAACGTTTTTTTACAAACGAATATAGCGATTACAGGTAGTCGAAGCTTTTATGACAGAGTTCATCTTCAATATCGAGCAGCCGGTTGCAGATGTCAGTGGCAGTATGTCCGGCATTTTCGTATTTGTTTTTATATTTGTGCAGGGAACGGATTCCCATCTGGCAGCCGGATACAATCAAATCTGCCGCTGTCTGATCGGATTCGTTCATCTGCATTTTAAACATGGTTTTTAACGAAGCCATGCTTTCGGCCATCATGGAAGGTTCCTTGTCATCACTGCCGGCCTGTATGAGCAGATCGTGGATTTCATTTTTTAGTTTGTCGTGATGATCCTTACTTTCCTGAAGAATTTTCACATAGTTATCATCACGTACTTTGTCTAATATCTCGTCGATGGAAGAGATGCCCATGGTGCATCCGGCCTCACATTCGCGCAGTAATTTGATGGAATCTTTGTGTGTCATTTTAAATACCTCCTTTTGAAAATCTTTGTGATCTATTGCTATTGTTAGAACTTGGCAGATATCAATATCCTTACGCAGACCGTTGAAAAACGTCGGCACTTGGATTTTCAAACGTAGCGTAGAAAATCCCGTAGTACCGCTACGTTTTTCATCGAGTGAGAACGGGTCTGCGTACGGATATTCACTGCCTGACAAGGAGTATGCATAAACAATACTCCCAAAACTATCATTTCCAAAAGAAAGAAAACTATGTTATGATGTGGAAAATGGTGTTTGGATTGCAGGAGGAAAAACATGAGCGACAATGGAAACGGAAAAATTATCATTACCCGGGAGCAGATAAAGCAGGTGACGGAAGATGCGTGTAAAGCATGCGGACTGGGAGAAGAATTTTTTGCCCGGATTTGGGATGCTTTTTTAAAAAATGATGATGTATATAAGGAATACGTAATGTATTTGGTGAAAAAGGATTTTCCGTGCGAGGTAAAGATTTGCGGATATACGATAGTAGATATTTTGGTTTGGCAGATGGACGGATTTAAGACAAAGCTGGATATGGATACGAGTAAGACAAAGGGAAATCAGACGTCTATGGTTTTGCTTGCGTTTGACACATTTATGAAGATGAGGGAAAATCCGGAGCGTTATCTGACGCATTTGGCGGAGGATTCCGGGATTGAAAATCCGTGTGACTGAGATTGCTATTTCAGAAATGATTTGCTAGAATGGAATGAAAACTTTGGAAAACAAAGGATGACATATAATAATTGAGGAGAACAAGGTGAAGAAAACGGTATTAGAAAAAACACAAATGATATTGTATATATTTCTTCTGGCTTTTTTTGCTGTTCTTGCGATACCTGTCTGTTGGAACGGTGCTTCAAAGGACAATGGCGGTATTCTGGTCTTTTTTATGAGCCTTGCTCTGTGTTTTGGATTCGTCCTTATCAAACATGTCTGTGAAAAGATAAATGATTCTTATTATAAATGGCTTGTGGCCGGCAGTTGGGTATTGCTTCTTGTTTTACAGATGTTGTTTTTGACCGGTGCAAGAAATTTATTAAGATATGACGCTTTAAATGTTTATGATGAAGCGGTTTCTTTTTTTTATGACGGAGGTATTTCGCCGGATACAAAGGATGGATATTTTTCCAGATATGCTAACAATTATCCGATTACGATTCTGACATTTTTGTTCTTGAAAATAGGAAGAATGTTTCGTATTGTAGCGCCTGATTTCCATAACGGAATATATTATCTGCAATGGATTAATCTGGTGATGATTGATATTGCTGTTTTGTTCGGCTTTCTTTTTGTGCGGGATTTGTTAAAGAAGAAATCATTAGCCGTATGCTATATGTTGTTTGCGGTAATTTCGCCGACGACCTATGTGTGGATACCATATTATTACAGCAATACATTGGCAATGCCTTTTTATATGGGGGCATTATGGCTGATCGGAAGATGGTTGTTTAAAGAGGATAGTCCGGAAGGTAAAAAAATAAGCAAAAAAAATATATGTATGCTGATGATTGCCGGAGTGGCCGGCTATCTGGGATTTGCAGTGCGGGCTACTGTTGGAATTACACTGATCGCACTGTTTCTTGGATGCCTTGTCGGGCTTAAAAAAATAAAAAAAGAACATGTTATAGGTGCCGGTATTATAGTGCTGGGATTTTTCATCGGAATGGCTGCGATGAAACCTGTCACAAACAAATATGTACAATTTGACTATTCGGCATCGGCATTTCCTGTTTCGCACTGGCTTATGATGGCCGCATCGGGAGACGGCGGATATAACAAAAAGGACGAGGTGTTTACTTCGGGATTTGCAACTGCCGGGGAACGCAGCGAGGCCACAAAGGAAGAGCTTGGCAGACGTCTTAGCGAATTGGGGGCAGATGGAGTCGTAAAACTGGCATTCCGTAAAATGTTTTCAACCTTCTGTGACGGAACCGCAGATTATGTGGCGATGTTGTCCATCAGTGATGATTACAACGGTTTATACCGTTATGTGTACGGAGACAGGAATTTGTGGCTGACATGGTATATGCAGGCGGTGTATTTGGCCTCTGTAATGTCAGCGGTATTCTGTGCGGTTTTGTTGGTGGCAGGAAGAAAATTTCATCCCTGCAGTATAGTAATTATCAATATGTTAGGGGCATTCTTGTTTTATATGTTGTGGGAAGCCGGCAGTATATACAGCATGAGCTTTTTCCCGTTGTTTTATATGGCATTTGCCGGAGGAATGGATTTTAATGTTCCGGTATTGGAAAAGTGCTCCGTAAAAGTCTTATATGTAATGCCAATTATTATATGGATGGTTATTCTGGCAGTGAATATCAGCCGTTCGGCGATAATGTCGAAGGATAAAACGTTAATATATCAAGTGAACCAATACATATTTGAGACGGATCATTATCAGCCGTGCAGTGATGGAATTACATTGCGGCAAAGTTTTAAAAGCTGCGGTGATTTTGAGTACATAGCCATACAGGCAAGAAATCCGCTGGGAGCACAAAATGACAGTGTATATCGGATTGTTTTGGAAGACGGAAACAAGGAAGTGTGTGAAACCTTCCTGATTCCGGGAGAAAAGGTTTCGGATTATCAATTTGTCAGACTTCGTCTCCGGTCGGTACAGGGAGAAGGGGACTACGCCATTACAATAAATAAAGTATCGGGTACAGATGATCTGATCTGGCTTTATTATGATACCGGTAATTATGATGCGTACTTAAAAGGACAGCTGACAGGATTTCCGGTTACCAATAAGGTGGATTTGACATTTAAAGTATATTATGGTGAAGAAGGCGGGGATTATTTTGACACGGTTTACGGAAAGAATTATTTCACGGGAACAGAATAAATAATCCGTCCGGAAGAAAAAAGATAAAGGGTTGACAAACGCAAAACCCATATGTATAATTGTTTGAGTGTGGATAGGAGTATGCTATGTTATATAACCTGACCGATATTTTTTCAAGTGAAGGAAAGACGGAAAGTTTTACAACAGTCTATGAACCACAGACGGTAACCATCCGGTCGGAAAAGTTTCCAATCTGTGAATGTTCGGAGCTGTCACTTACAGTTACGAATAGGGCGAAGGGTGATGTGCTTTTGCAGGGAGAGATTTCTCTGGTGTGTGAAATCCCGTGCGGAAGATGCTTAAAACCGGTAAAGGTTCCTCTTGAGCTGAAGTTGGAAGAAGATCTGAAGGAAAGTATGATAGGAACTCCGGAAGCAGAAGATGAGATGTCATTTGTGACAGGATATGAACTGGATACGGATGCACTTGTCGAAAATGAAATTATGATAAACTGGCCTATGAAGGTACTGTGCCATGACGATTGCAAAGGAATATGCACCGTTTGCGGCAAAGACCTGAATGAGGGGGATTGCGGATGCGATACATTTGTTCCGGACCCACGTATGGCAGTAATAAAAGATATCTTTAACGCGTGATAAGGAGGTGTAACGATGTCTATCTGTCCAAAAAATAAATCTTCTAAAGGTAGAAGAGACAAAAGAAGAGCAAACTGGAAAATGAGCGCTCCGACTTTAGTAAAATGCAGCAAATGTGGTTCTTTAATGATGCCGCACAGAGTATGTAAGAAATGCGGAAGCTACAACAAGAAAGAAATCATTTCCGTAGCTGACTAATGAAAAAGAAATGTATAGGTGCCTGTATCGCAAGATGCAAGCACCTTTTTTCTTGCTTTTTTAAGCTGTTTGAAGTATATTATAAGTTAGCGGTTTATTGACATATATAAGGAGGAAAGACCATGTCAGAATTGGTAAAAGTAGTAGTTGACGCTATGGGCGGTGATAATGCACCGGAGCAGGTAGTAAAAGGTGCAGTGGAAGCGTTAAAAGAAAGTGAGAAGATTTTTGTGTACCTTGTAGGACGCGAAGACGCGGTGAACGAGGAACTTACAAAATATACATATGACAAAGACAGGGTAGAAGTTGTAAATGCAACGGAAGTGATTGAAATGGCGGAGGCACCTGTGAATGCAATCCGTTCCAAGAAGGATTCTTCTATTGTGAAAGGTATGAATATGGTCCGCAACGGCGAAGCAGATGCATTTGTTTCCGCGGGAAGTACAGGTGCAGTTCTGGTCGGTGGACAGGTTATAATCGGAAGAATCAAAGGCGTGGAGAGACCGCCTCTTGCTCCGCTTATTCCGGTTGATAATGAGAGAGGATGTTCTCTTTTGATTGACTGTGGAGCCAATGTAGATGCAAGACCGTCAAATCTTGTGCAGTTTGCAAAGATGGGATCTATTTATATGGAAAGTGTTATGGGCGTGAAAAATCCAACCGTTGGTATTGTAAATATCGGTGCGGAAGAGGAAAAAGGAAATGCCCTTGTAAAAGAGACATTTCCGCTTTTGAAAGCATGTCCGGACATTAATTTTGTCGGCAGCGTAGAGTCAAGAGATATTCCGGCAGGTGTTGTGGACGTTATTGTTTGTGAGGCATTTGTAGGAAATGTTGTTCTCAAAACGTTTGAAGGAGTCGGAATGACTTTGATTAAAAAAATCAAAAAGGGAATGATGTCATCGACTCGCAGTAAACTCGGTGCGCTTTTGGTAAAACCTGCACTGAAAGAGACGCTGAAAACATTTGATCTCGAACAGTACGGAGGAGCTCCGATGCTGGGATTGAAAGGGCTTGTGGTTAAAACACACGGAAGCAGTATGTCGGGAGAAATCAAAAATTCCATTTTGCAGTGTCTGACATTTAAAGAGCAGAAAATTAACGAAAAGATTAAAGAAAAAATACAGGGAAAAGACGAACAGTAGGAGGTCTTTTGTGATGGAACCGGAAGTTCTGACCAAAGTTCTTGTGGAAGTACTCGGTGTGGATGCAAGCGAGATTCACGGTGATACCACATTTGTAAAAGATCTGGGAGCAGATTCATTGGATGTTTACCAGGTTTTGGTACGTCTGGAGGAAGAATTAAATGTAACATTTGATCCTGCCAAGGTAGAAAAGATTGAAACCATAGAGCAGGCACTGATGTTAATAGAAGAGACAATGTCAAAGAAATAATCTGAGGCCCGTCAGGGCCTCTGTTGGAGTTGTGTCATGAATTACATGAATGGGTTTGATTTTAGTGAATTGGAACAGAAAATAGGATATGTTTATGAGAATAAGAAGCTTCTTGCTCAGGCTATGACGCATACCTCTTTTGCCAATGAGCAAAAGATAAATAAACTGGACAGTTACGAACGGATCGAGTTTTTGGGTGATGCGGTGCTTGAGATGGTAAGCAGCGAATATTTCTATTTTGAACATCCGGGATTGTCGGAAGGAAACCTGACGAAGAGACGTGCCAGTGCAGTTTGCGAGCCGTCCCTTGCCATTACGGCAAGAGAACTTGAATTGGGGAAATATCTTCTTCTCGGAAAAGGCGAAGAAGCGACCGGTGGCAGAGAGAGAGATTCTATCATTGCGGATGCGGTGGAGGCCCTTATCGGTTCCATTTATCTGGATGGCGGATTGGAACCGGCCAAAAAATTTATTTTAAAATTTGTTTTAAACGATTTAGAGAAGAAGCAACTGTTTTATGATGCAAAATCTATTCTTATGGAGATGCTTCAGGCAAGGAAATTGCAGGATTTTGAATATCGTCTGGTCGGCGAAGAAGGACCGGACCATGAAAAGGTTTTCAAAACGGAGGCTGTTCTCGGCGGTAAGCGGATTGGCTACGGAGAAGGACAGTCAAAGAAAATATCAGAGCAGAAGGCGGCGTATGAAGCGCTCATGACATTGCGTGAAAAACATTAAGTAGGTGTTTGTATGTATTTAAAAAGTATTGAGGTACATGGATTTAAATCCTTTGCCAACAAAATTATTTTTGAGTTTCATAATGGAATCACAGGTATCGTAGGGCCAAACGGAAGTGGTAAAAGTAATGTTGCGGATGCGGTCCGTTGGGTACTTGGTGAGCAGAGTGTGAAGCAGCTTCGCGGTTCTTCCATGCAGGATGTTATTTTTTCCGGAACACAGAATCGAAAACCTCTCGGATATGCATATGTTGCAATTACACTTGACAATGCAGATCATTCTTTGACGATTGATTACCCTGAGGTAACGATTGCAAGACGGTTATATCGTTCCGGAGAGAGTGAATATCTCATCAACGGAACTGTGTGCAGACTCCGTGATGTACATGAACTTTTCTATGATACAGGTATCGGTAAAGAGGGATACTCTATCATCGGACAGGGGCAGATTGATAAGATTCTCAGCGGTAAGCCGGAGGAGAGAAGGGAACTGTTTGATGAAGCTGCGGGGATTGTAAAGTTCAAACGCCGTAAAAATGAGGCCCAGAAAAAACTGGACAACGAAAAACAGAATCTTCTCCGTGTAACGGACATTTTGACAGAGCTGGAAAAGCAGGTTGGACCACTTGAAAAGCAGGCGGAGAAGGCAAAAATATATTTAAAGAAAAAAGAAGAAATGAAGACGCTGGATGTCAATATGTTTCTTCTTGAAAACAGTCATATTCAGGAACAGTTATCTTCCGTAACGGAAAAACACCGTATCGCGGAGGAAGATCTTTCCGGAACAAAAGAAAAATTCGAGCACATCAGAGATGAATATGACCGTATTGCGCAATCTATTGAGAGACTGGAAGAGGAGATTAACAATGAGAGAAATCTTCTTTCAAGTACATCGGAAATGCGCGGTAAACTCGAAGTACAGATTAATGTCCTGAAGGAACAGATTAAGGCGGCGGATGACAATGAAGCGCATTTTATGCAGCGTGAAAAAAATGTCCGTGCCCAGATTCAGGAGAGAGAAGAAGAAAAGAACACCTTCTGTGAGGAAAAGAAGCAGTATGATGAAGAGCGTGCTGCGATGCAGCAAAAGCTTGATGATGCAAAAGAAAAGCTTCTTGCGATGCAGCAACAGATGGAGGAATATAATGAGAATATCGAATCGGGAAAACGCACTATTATCGATGCGCTGACAGACCGTGCGACGATTAAATCCAAGGCAGGACGTTTTGATTCGATGCTTGAACAGCTCAATATCCGCAAAGCGGAAATGAGTTCTAAACTTCTGCGTGCCCGCTCGGATGAGCAGCAGCAGGAGGAAGTGATTTCTCAGCTGGAGGAAGAATTTAAGAAGGTAAACGATGAGATACGTGAGCTTAATGACAAACAGTCTTCCCTGGAAGAAAGAAATCATGAGATAACGGACATTTTATCGGAAAAAGATCAGAAACTGAGAGATACGCAGGTGCTGTATCATCAGGAAAAATCCAAACTTGAAGCGATTTCCAACCTGACAGAACGCTATGACGGTTACGGAAACAGTATCCGCAAAGTCATGGAGCAGAAAGCAACAAACAGCGGAATTATCGGTGTAGTTGCGGATATCGTAAAGGTGGAAAAGAAATACGAAATTGCCATTGAGACGGCACTTGGCGGAAACATTCAGAATATTGTCACGGATGACGAGGATACGGCCAAGAAAATGATCGGATTTTTGAAACAAAACAAATTCGGTCGGGCAACGTTCCTGCCTCTTACAAGTATCGAACATCCGCAGGAGTTTAAAACACCGGAGGTTCTGGATGAAAAAGGTGTAATCGGAATGGCCTGCGACCTTGTGTCTACCGATAAACGCTACCGTAATGTGGCAAAAGCCATGCTCGGACGTATTGTTGTTGTGGATCATGTGGATCATGCAGTAAAGATTGCAAGAAAATATGATTATGGTATCCGGATGGTGACGCTGGAAGGAGAACTGCTTGTTCCGGGCGGAGCAATCAGCGGAGGTGCCTTTAAGAATGCAAGTAATCTTCTCGGCCGTCGCAGAGAAATGGATGAGCTGGAGAAGAAAGTCAAAGATTTTCTGAAACAGGTAGATAAGCTTTTGGATGAAATTGAACAGACAAAGTCGGAACGTATGAAGGTACGCCAGGAGCTTGAACAGGTAAAGGCAACATTACAGGCGAAGTTTATTGAACAGAATACGGCGCGGCTGAATGTTATGCAGGCACAGGAAAAGAGACATGAAACAGGAAAAGACTTTGAAAAGTTAAAAGAAGAGCAGACGGAGATTGAGACACAGATCCGTGAGATTCAGGACGAGAAACAAAAGAATGCAGATGAGCTCAAGCGTTCGGAAGAGATGGAGAAAAATATCCAGCAGCAGATTGCACAGATGCAGGAAGCGTTGGAGAAATTGCGCGAGGGTGAAGCTGTGCAGGCGGAAAGTTATGCACAGATGAATACGGAAGTGGAAAAAGTGCTTCAGAAGCAGGATTTTGTGCAACAGAATGTGGATCGTGTCAACATGGAAATCGGAAGAATCACGGGCGAACTCAATGAGATTCTCGAAAATATGAATGCATCCAAAGAAGAAGTGGAGCGCAAAAAAGGAGATATTGCCCAGCTGGAAAAAACCATTGAGGCATCCTATACTTCGCAGGACGAGAATCAGGAAAAGCTCAAGCGTGATACGGAGAAAAAACAGGAACTTACGGAAAAGCAGAAGAATTTCTTTACGGAACGCGAATCGCTTTCCGATCGAATTCAGCTTCTTGACAAGGATGTGTTCCGTCTGAATGCACAGAAAGAGAGACTTCAGGAGT
The DNA here is from genome assembly GCA_017482005.1 of Lachnospiraceae bacterium. The sequence continues at coordinate 31,030 of JAFUOI010000002.1, read as the reverse complement.
CCTTGGAATCCCAGATTAATTATATGTGGGATGAGTATGAGATTACACTGTCCATGGCGGCAAAACTCCGCGATCCTGAGATGAATGATCTTTCGGGTATGAAGAAGCAGATTGCGACATTGAAGGATGAGATTAAAAAACTCGGAGATGTCAATGTCAATGCCATTGAAGATTATAAAGTGCTCATGGAGCGTTATTCGTTCCTGACCAATCAGCATGATGACCTTGTGAAAGCGGAAGAGACGCTTCAGGGTATTATTACGGAACTTGATACGGCCATGCGCAAACAGTTTAACGATAAGTTTGCACAGATCAGCAGTGAATTTGACAAAGTGTTTAAGGAACTGTTCGGCGGCGGACATGGTACCCTTGAACTGATGGAAGATGAAGATGTGTTGGAGGCAGGTATTAAGATTATTGCGCAGCCGCCGGGCAAAAAACTGCAGAATATGATGCAGCTTTCCGGTGGTGAGAAAGCATTGACCGCCATTGCGCTTTTATTTGCCATTCAGAATCTGAAACCGTCACCGTTCTGTCTTCTTGATGAGATTGAGGCGGCGCTGGATGATTCCAATGTCGGACGTTTTGCAAAATACTTACATAAGCTGACAAAACATACACAGTTTATTGTAATTACACACAGACGTGGTACAATGGAGAGAGCAGACAGACTTTATGGTATCACAATGCAGGAAAAGGGTGTATCAACCCTTGTCAGTGTCAACCTGATTGAAAAGGATCTGACGGAATAAAACGAAACCCGGGAGAGTTTTTATGAGTGAAGAAAAGAAAGGCTTTTTTGCCCGATTAAAAGAAGGATTGACTAAGACGAGAAATAATATCGTCAACGGTATTGATTCTGTGTTCAGCGGTTTTTCCAATATTGATGAGGAATTCTATGAGGAACTCGAAGAAATTCTCATTATGGGAGATATCGGTGTAAAGGCAACCAACGAAATACTTGAGCGGCTGAAGCAGCAGGTAAAGGAGCAGCATATCAAAGAACCTTCTGATTGCAAACAGCTTTTGATTGACAGCATCAAACAGCAGATGCAGGTCGGTGAAACAGCATATGATTTTGAGCATAAGCAGTCGGTTGTTCTCGTAATCGGTGTTAACGGTGTCGGAAAGACGACAAGTGTCGGTAAGCTGGCAGGTAAACTGAAGGATCAGAACCGGAAAGTTATTTTGGCGGCGGCAGATACATTCCGTGCGGCAGCGGTAGAGCAGCTTGAAGAATGGGCGCACAGGGCAGGCGTGGATATTATCGGCGGTGCGGAAAATGCGGATCCTGCAAGTGTCATTTTTGATGCGGTAAGTGCGGCGAAGGCACGGAAGGCAGATGTACTTTTGTGTGATACGGCAGGACGTCTTCATAATAAGAAAAACCTGATGGAGGAACTGAAAAAGATCAATCGTATCATTGATAAAGAGTTTCCGGATGCCCATAGGGAGAATCTTGTCGTACTTGACGGTACAACAGGACAAAATGCACTATCCCAGGCGAGAGAATTTGGTGAAGTGGCGGATCTTACCGGTATTATTCTGACGAAGATGGACGGAACGGCAAAAGGAGGAATTGCTGTGGCGATTCAGTCTGAACTGAAGGTTCCGGTCAAATATATCGGTGTCGGAGAGACGATTGAGGATTTACAGAAATTTAACTCAGAAGAGTTTGTAAATGCACTGTTTGATATAGAAGCGAAAGAAGGATGAGTATGAGCGATAGAGACGAAAAGATGCTGACACTGGAAAAGTTTGAGGAGGCTTCCGAAAAAGTAAAAGAAGCGACACAGCCGACAGAACTGATTTACAGTGAATATTTAAGTATGCAGACGGCAAACAAAGTTTATTTGAAACCTGAAAACATGCAGTTTACCGGCGCGTATAAAGTGCGTGGCGCATACTACAAAATGAGTACATTGACAGCGGAAGAGAGAGCGAGAGGTATCATTACAGCTTCTGCCGGCAATCATGCACAGGGAGTAGCATATGCTGCAAAGTGTTATGGTGCGAAGGCAGTCATTGTAATGCCGACAACAACACCGCTTATTAAAGTTAACCGTACAAAGAGCTATGGTGCAGAAGTTGTATTATACGGAAATGTATATGACGAAGCCTGCGCAAAGGCCTATGAATTGGCAGAAAAAGAAGGTTACACCTTTATTCATCCTTTTGATGACCTTGCGGTTGCTACAGGTCAGGGATCAATTGCAATGGAAATCGTAAAAGAGCTTCCGCTTGTGGATTATATTCTTGTGCCGATCGGAGGCGGTGGACTGGCGACCGGTGTTTCTACGTTGGCAAAGCTTCTGAATCCAAAGATTAAAGTAATCGGCGTGGAACCGGCCGGGGCAAATTGTATGGAAGTATCGCTCAAAGAAGGTGCAGTGACGACTTTGCCGGGCGTTAATACCATTGCGGACGGTACGGCTGTAAAGACACCGGGAAGCAATATTTTCCCGTATATTCAGGAAAACATTGATGGCATAATTACGGTTCCGGATGAGGATCTTGTTGTTGCGTTTCTTGATATGGTAGAAAATCATAAGATGATTGTGGAAAATTCGGGACTGCTCACAGTGGCAGCACTGAAATATCTGGATGTAAGAGGCAAAAAAATTGTGTCCATTTTAAGCGGTGGAAATATGGATGTCATTACAATGTCATCAGTTGTACAGCAGGGACTTATTTTCAGAGACAGAATCTTTACGGTTTCTGTACTTCTTCCGGATAAACCGGGTGAACTTTCAACGGTGGCAGGTATTATTGCCGAAGAAAGCGGAAATGTCATTAAACTTGAACATAATCAGTTTGTGTCTACCAACAGAAGTGCTGCAGTAGAACTTCGTATTACCCTTGAAGCGTTTGGTACAGAGCACAAGCATAAGATTATCGAGGCACTGAATACAAAAGGATATCAGCCAAAAGTAGTCAGAACCAATATTTAACAGAATGAAAACGTATATGAATATGAGCCGAAGAAACACGATAAGGTATTTTACGGCTCATATTTTTTTTCACGGTGGGTATGCTGTATAAAAGAGGATTATGCTATGGAAAAAACAAAAATAATTATGGGATTAAAAAAATATCTTGCTATTTTTGTGGGAGCGGTATTTTATGCTGCGGGAATCGCTTTGTTTTTAAATCCTAATGACCTTGCACCGGGAGGAATTACAGGTATAGCAATTCTTCTCAACCGGTTTGTAGGGATTGAAACAGGTACATTGATTTTGATATTAAACATACCGATTATATTGATCGGTATTTGGAAATTCGGATGGAAATTTATTGTTTCTACTATATATTCCCTTTGTATGATATCGGTTTTGACTAATCTGATGGAGTATATCGGTCCCCTTACGGAGGACAGAATGCTTGCGGCAATCGTTGGGGCAGTTTTGGTGGGAACGGGAATCGGAATTGTATTTAGGTCAGGATCCACCACCGGGGGAATTGATATTATTATAAAGATTATCAAGCAGAAGTTTCCCCACAAAAAAACAGGAAGCCTGTTTTTGATTTTTGATTCTGCAGTTATTGCAGCAGCAGGAATCGTGTTTGGTACAATTGAGGCATCTATCTATGCTTCCATAGCAACTGTCATCACCATGTATGCGATGGATACGGTTTTATATGGTAAGGACGGAGCAAGATTAATCTATATTATCAGTGATCGTGCGGACGAGCTGACAAATTGCCTTCTTCATGAAGCCGGGGTTGGAGTGACATGGCTTTACGGAGCAGGAACGTTTCAGAGCAAAGAGAAAAAGATTATTATGTGTGTGGCCGACAAAAAGAAGTCTCTGCAGGTAGAGGATATTGTAAAAGAACATGATCCTGAGTCTTTTATGATTATTTCCAATGCGACAGAGATTTACGGAGAGGGATATAAAAATATATTTGCAGAAAAAATATAAAGCTTTTTTCTTTAATACATGGTAAACTGTAAAAAAGTACAATAGAAGAAAAAACACACTATTGTGGATATAATGCAGGGGAAAACAGCAACAAAGGAGCAGAGACGATGAGTGAAAGACAGGAAAAAGATGTGCTGATCTCTGTATTGGCACGCGTTTATGAAAAGATTTTTCTTCTCGATAACAGGGCGAGATGCGGATATGTGTTGGATGAAGACGGCCGGACGGAAGTGACGGATTTTGATAAGTGGTGCGATGAAAACTATGGTCGGTGTTATGCCGGCGATGACATCGGTTCGTTTTTGGAAAATATTAAGTCGGAGATGCTTTTGGAAGCGCTTACATATGAAAATGATTATGTGCTGGAATGCCCGATGTTTGAAGCGGGTGAAATAAGAAGAAAACGTTTTGTTGTATTTTTCTGTGGAGAGGAAACGATTTGTGTCTGCCAAAGTGATGTGACAGAGCAGTTTGAGAAGGAGTGTGACAAAAACCGTCTGGTAGAGAAGTGTCTGGAATTGGCACAGCAGGCCAACATAGAAAAAGAAAAGACTTGGAAAAATATGGGCGAGGAAATTCGTGTTCCGTTTTATGAAGCAAGTGAAATGTTAAGTATGGCATTGGAAGATGATTCGAAACAAAAAGAATATCTTCAGAAAGCAAAATGTGCCATGGATAATTATCGTGAAATGTTTGAACAGATGTTTACTTTATCTGCAATTGAAAAGGGAGAGGAGTTTGAACAGTCCGATATGATTTTACCGGAAAAACTTCTCCAAACACTACAGCAGATAGCAGAACTTAAGATGGGGGATGCGGGGGTGACGTGGAAGATGAGCAACTTGTCCCCACAGGTCAGCACCTTTATCTCCGACAGTGCGCGTCTATATCAGTTGCTATATAATGTTATGATAGCGGTAGCAGAGGTGGCAGACGATAAAACACCGGAGGTCGTATTGGATTTTGATATCGCCAAGGCACAGGAGGATGTGGATGATGAAAGTGATGAGATTCCGCTGCCGGGTATTTTTGATCTTCGGTTCCGTATTTATGCAAAGGCAGATCCGCAGCGCATTCAGTCCCACGAAAGAATGTCGTATATCTACCGTCTGACAGAGTTTATGAGTGTTGTTTTGGGCTTTGAAGAGAGTGACGGAAGAACAGAGATTAAATTGACAATCCCTGTGCAGGAAGCAGACAGATATGAACAATCGGAGGCCGGAATTGTTTCGCATCTGGTGGATAATATTCATAATAAAGACTTTTCCATGTATCGCGCACTTGTTGTGGATGATGACGAGATTAGCAAAGAAATCATAGTTTCAAAATTAAAGCAGTTCGGACTCAATGTGGATACAGCGGAAGACGGACAGGAAGCGATTGATATGTTGGTTGCATCGGAGGAAGACTATTATCAAATTATGTTCATGAAAATGATGCTGCCGAAGAAAAGCGGCCTGGAAGCCACCATGGAAATCAGGGAGATGGATAGAGGGGATTTGAATGATATTACCATTGTGGCAGTTACCGCCAACGAACTTCGAGATAAAAGAATACATGCGTTGGAACATGGGATGGATCATCATTTGATTCTGCCGTTTAATGACTTTTCCATACGGGAGATACTTGTTCGGGAATTACAGGATTTGAGCCCGAGAGATGATCATGAAAAATTTGGTTTCCGTGTAGTGAAGTAACATAGAATAAATATCGCAAGGGTGTCAAGAAAAAATACTTGACACCCTTCCTTTGTAGTGGTATGATAACCAAGGTTGTTTGGAAATATAGGAGTTATTATGGAAAAAATCGTAGAACAGGGAATTTTATATGATTTCTATGGTGAGCTTCTGACAGAGCATCAGAGACAGATATATGAAGATGCTGTTTACAACGATATGTCGCTTTCAGAGCTGGCAAACGATTACGGTATTTCCAGACAGGGCATCCATGATTTGCTCAAACGTTGCGATAAGACATTGCTTTCCTATGAGAGTAGACTGCATCTTGTTGAACGTTTCGGGAAGATCAAAGATAAGATTCGTCAAATCAACGAGACAGAAGATATGGGGCAGGTCAGGAAACTATCTGCTGAAATTCTGGAGGAGTTATAGTACATGGCATTTGAAAACTTAACTGAAAAATTGCAGAATGTATTCAAAAATCTCCGCAGCAAAGGTCGTTTGACGGAGGAGGATGTTAAAGCAGCACTCAAGGAAGTTAAGATGGCGCTTTTGGAAGCCGATGTCAACTTCAAGGTTGTAAAGCAGTTTATAAAGACTGTGGAAGAAAGAGCCATTGGTGCGGATGTGATGAATGGTCTCAATCCGGGACAGATGGTGATTAAGATTGTGAACGAAGAGCTTGTGGCACTTATGGGAAGTGAAGGTGCTGAAATACAGCTCCAACCGGGAAAATCCATCACAGTTCTTATGATGTGCGGTCTTCAGGGTGCAGGTAAGACGACGACAACTGCCAAGTTGGCAGGTAAGTATAAAGTAAAAGGTAAAAAATGTCTTCTCGTTGCATGTGATGTGTATCGTCCGGCAGCAATTAAACAGTTGCAGGTTAACGGTGAGAAGCAGGGCGTGGAAGTGTTCTCCATGGGAGAAAATCATAAGCCTGTGGATATTGCAAAGGCAGCCCTTGAACATGCGGGCAAGAACGGACATAATTTGGTAATCCTTGATACCGCCGGCCGGCTTCATATTGATGAGGATATGATGGCGGAGCTTCAGGAGATTAAGGCAAACGTTGATGTGCATCAGACGATTCTTGTAGTCGATGTGATGACCGGTCAGGATGCGGTCAATGTGGCCAAAGAGTTTGATGAAAAAGTCGGTATCGACGGAGTAATCCTCTCTAAAATGGATGGTGATTCCAGAGGCGGTGCGGCCCTTTCCGTAAAGGCTGTGACCGGAAAACCGATTTTTTATGCAGGTATGGGTGAGAAACTTTCCGATTTGGAACAGTTCCATCCGGATCGTATGGCAAACAGAATTCTCGGAATGGGTGATGTGCTTACGCTGATTGAAAAGGCGCAGGAAAGCATCGACATGGATGAGGAAAAAGAAAAGCAGATGGCTGCTAAGATGAAGAAGGGGAAATTTGATTTTGAAGATTACCTGGAGAGCATGAAGCAGATGCGTAACATGGGCGGGCTTTCCGCAATCATGGGAATGATGCCGGGTATGGGCATCAGTGCAGCAGATCTTGAGGGCGCTGTTGATGAAAAGCAGATGGCACGTATGGAAGCAATTGTTCTTTCTATGACAGTGGAAGAGAGACGTAATCCGAAAATTTTAAATCCGAGCCGCAAACACCGTATTGCGAAAGGTGCAGGTGTAGATATAGCGGTTGTAAACCGTTTTATAAAGCAGTTTGAACAGATGCAGAAGATGATGAAGCAGTTTGGCGGAGGAAAAAAAGGCCGCAGAGGTATGATGGGAGGATTCCCGGGCATGGGCGGCTTTGGAGGCGGAAGAAGATTTCCGTTTTAAGATTTGTGAAGATTAGAGATTTGTCCGAACAATTGGATGATTTCTATTCAAATATAAAACTATAAACTTTAAAACAATTTGGAGGTACAAAAAATGGCAGTAAAAATCAGATTAAGAAGAATGGGACAGAAGAAAGCTCCTTTTTACAGAATCGTAGTAGCTGATTCAAGATCCCCAAGAGACGGAAGATGTATCGAGGAAATCGGAACATACGATCCGACAACAGACCCAAGCTCATTCAAAGTAAACGAAGAGCTTGCTAAGAAATGGTTAGCAAACGGTGCTCAGCCTACAGAAGTGGTTAGCAAGATTTTCAAACAGGCAGGAATCGAAAAATAATTTTGTCATAACACTTTTGGAGGTGGATTATGAAAGAGTTAGTTGAAGTAATCGCAAAAGCTCTTGTTGACAATCCTGATGAAGTTGTTGTAACCGAAAAAACGGAAGGTAAAAACATTACAGTAGAACTGCATGTTGCACCTTCTGATATGGGTAAAGTAATCGGAAAGCAGGGTAGAATTGCCAAAGCGATCCGTGCGGTTGTAAAGGCTGCTTCTGTCGGAGACAATAAGAAAGTGAACGTTGAGATTATTTAAAAGAGAATCCGGGGCGTATGCCTCGGATTTTTTATGTATAATACGTTGTGAAATAGGAGCAGTTTGTTATATAATGGGATGGGCTGTGATCTGTTAGAACAGACCTGTGAAAGAGAGGAAACGTTTGAATGAATGATTTGTTGCAGGTAGGCGTTTTGACATCGACACACGGTGTACACGGTGAGATGAAAGTGTTCCCGATGACGGATGATGTAAAACGTTTTAAAAAGAATAAACATTATATTTTGGAAACCCCAAAGGGTAATATGGAAGTAAAAGTAGTCAGTGCTAAATTTTTTAAACAATTTGTTATTTTGAAATTTGAAGGATTTGATAGTATTGATGATATTGCACCGTACAAAAATTGCGGACTTTATGTGACGAGAGAAAATGCCGTGAAATGTGCCAAAGATGAGTATTTTATCGCAGATTTGATCGGAATGGATGTTTATGAAGACGGCGGAGATCGGATTGGTGAACTTACGGATGTTATTCAGACCGGAGCAAATGATGTGTATGTTGTTAAGACTCCGGAGGGAAAAGAGCATCTTTTCCCTGCGATTAAGGACTGTGTGCGCAGTGTAGATATGAAAGAATGTAAGGTGACGGTTTATATTATGCCGGGACTATTGGACTAGGAGGAGTGGACATGTTTTTTCATGTACTGACATTATTTCCCGAGATGATTATGGAGGGGCTCGGGACGAGTATTCTCGGCCGCGCGATGCAGAAAGGCTGCATTCAGGCGGAAGCAATCAATATCCGGGATTATACAACGAATAAGCATCAGAAAGTGGATGATTACACATACGGTCCGGGGGCAGGAATGCTGATGCAGGCCCAGCCGGTATATGATTGTGTGCAGGCGGTGCTTGCACAGATTGAAGCGCGTAGTGCGGGAGATGGCACGACAGAGTCCGCGGATAATGAGGAAAACAGCAATAAGAAAAGAACGCGTGTAGTTTACGTGACACCGCAGGGAGCTGTGTTTGAGCAGAAGATGGCACAGGAATTTGCAAAAGAAGAGGATTTGGTATTGCTTTGCGGACATTATGAAGGCATCGATGAGCGTGTGTTGGAGGAAGTTGTGACAGATTATGTATCTATCGGTGATTACGTTTTGACCGGCGGCGAACTTCCGGCAATGGTGATGGTGGATGCAATTTCCAGATTGGTTCCGGGGGTCTTAAACAATGATGAATCTGCAGTAACCGATTCCTTTGGAAATGGGCTTTTGGAACATCCGCAATATTCGCGGCCGCAAGTGTGGCATGATAAGGAGGTCCCTCCCGTGTTGCTTTCAGGTAACCATAAACTAATTGAAAAGTGGCAGTTGGAGGAGTCGGTTAAAAGAACAAAAGAACGCAGACCGGATTTGTATGAAAAATGGAGGGCAGAGAATGATCATAGCCGATAATTTGTGTAAACAGTTTGAGAGAACCGTTCTGAAGGAAGAAAAGAACGGACTAACAAAAAAAGGAAAGAAGACCGGGAAAAAAGAAACGTTTTACGCGGTAGATCATATTTCATTTCGGGTAGAGCAAGGAGAAATTCTCGGGATTTTAGGACCGAACGGGGCAGGAAAAACAACTCTTCTCAGAATGCTCGGTTCCCTTATGGAACCGACCAAAGGGACGGTCTCCATTGAGAATAAAGAGGGGGATATTTTGACAGATTCCGTAGATTTAAAAAAGTCTATCGGATATTTATCAGGTAATACCAAACTTTACCATCGTATGAGCACCCGTGAGATGTTATATATGCTTGCGGAGATTTACGGGATTGATAAAACAGAAGCAGAAAAAAGAATTGAAGAAATATCACAGGTTCTGGATATGGAGAGTTTTCTTGACAACCGTATCGAAAAGTTGTCGACGGGACAGACACAGCGTGCTTCCATTGCCAGATGTCTCATTCATGATCCGGATATTTACATATTTGATGAGCCGACGCTGGGACTAGATATCATCAGTGCCGATGCCATCGTAAACTTTATGAAAGAGCAGAAAAAACGCGGAAAGACAGTTCTTTATTCTACACATTATCTTGAGGAGGCACAGTTTATATGTGACCGTATTCTGATGATCTATCAGGGGAAGATTGTGAAGGAAGGAAGTCCTGCTGAGATTATGGATGCATGCGGTGTAAATAATCTGCGAGATGCTTTTCATCATGTGATGGAGGAGGTGGAGAAGTCATGAACGTAAAACGGATGGGGGTGCTTTTTAAGCGCGAAATAAGAGATATTCTCCGTGATAAGAAAACCATGATTATGATGGTGCTTCTTCCGCTTGTGCTTTATCCGCTTTTGATTGTAGGTGTGGCGCTTTTGTCCACAGCGATTATTCAGAGTCAGGAAGAAAAGACATATATTGTTGCTTTTGAAGATTGTAAAGAATTGGAAACACAGATTACTGCGATTTTTAAAGAAAACAAAGAGGAGATAGGGTACGCTGTAAAAGTTGTGGAAGAAAATTCCTGTGTGGAAGCCATGGAGTCGGAACGTATTGATGCTTACGTGACCATGAGCGGAAAAGAGATTAAGATTAACTATCTTTCGGCAAAAGACAGATCGGTGACGGCTTCGAATGTATTGGATGAAGCACTCGATATTTATAAGGCTACATTGACAAAGGAACAGATAGAGGCTGCGGGACTGGATGCAGAAGAAATTCTGAATCCAATCAGTGTTGCAGGTAAGGATTTATCCACTGCGGAGGAATCCGTCGGAAGTATGATCGGGATGATGATGCCTTTCTTTATTATTACCATGATTTTACTTGGAGCTATTTATCCGGCAATTGATGTGACGGCGGGTGAGAAAGAAAGAGGTACGCTGGAAACTCTTCTGACGCTTCCGGTGACGAACTTCGAAATGATCATGAGCAAGTTTCTGGCGGTTTCCTGCATAGCCTGCGTATCGGCAATTTTGAATGTGATTTCCATGGGCGGAGCGATGGCATTTCTTGTGTCGAGTTCCCTTGCTTCGGCTGCGGATATGAACATAGAGTTTAATTTTGCAGTGTTTTTACCTGGCGTTTTATTTACAATTCTTGTTATGATGGTGTTCGCGCTGTTTGTGACGGCGGTTTGTATGTGCACCTGCGTTTTTGCAAAGAATTTTAAGGATGCCAACAACTATGCAACACCGGTGATGTTTATATTTATGTTTGCAGGTTATGCACCGATGCTTCCGGATGTGGAACTGACCGTACAGACGGCGGCAATACCGGTTGTGAATGTGGCACTTTTGGTGGCGGGATTGTTTGAGTTTAATTACAATTATGCTTTATTTGGAATTGTACTTGCATCGAATGTTGCCTACAGCTTACTGGCAATCATGGTACTCAGTAGAATTTATAATAGTGAAGCGGTTCTGTTTTCCGAGGGATTTTCCGGTGTGAAATTGTTTGACAAGCGCAGCGAGATGAAAGAGAAACAAATGCCGGGAATCGGTGATTGTGTGCTTCTGATGTGTGTTGTACTTTTGCTGATGTTGTACGGCGGAACATACGCCCAGCTTAAACTTGGATTTGGAGGAGTGGCAGTACAACAGATTTTTATATTGATTTGTCCGCTTGTTTATGCGTGGTATATGAAAGCAGATGCAAAGAAACTGTTTTCGTTTAAGGCTCCAAAAGTAAAAGGTGTTCTCGGCGGAATTTTCCTTGCTTTTGCGGGATTTTTACTGGCACTGGTCGTTGGAGCACTGCTTACACCTGTGTTTCCGCAGAGCGCGGAGAGCCTGCAGGCGCTGGATGAGATGATTAAGGGACAGCCGGTATGGATCATTATTCTCGTAATGGCTTTAATGCCTGCCATAGGGGAAGAGTTGTTGTTCCGCGGATTCCTGATGGGAACCCTGCGTGAAAGATGCAGACCTTGCATTGCAGTTGTTGCAACGACGTTGATTTTTGCCGCGTATCATATGAGTCTGTTAAAGATGTTTACCATCAGTATTGTGGGACTGGGACTTACGGCGGCAGCTTATATGTCCGGAAGTATTTTCGTTTCAATGCTGATGCATTTTATCAATAATTTTCTTTCCGTTCTGATTTCGCTATATCCGGAGCAGGTAGGAAAACTGTTTCCGGTCCTTATGCAGGAATCTCTTGGTGTGACGGAAATAATCATTGTTACCCTGATTGCAATGGTATCGGCAATAATAGGATGGCTTTTGTTGAGAGAAAAAAAGAAGGTACAAACGGAAGATGTGTAAATGGTTGATTAATCATCTGAAAAAAATATGGTGTATTCCGGCAGCATTGCTCTGTTGGTTCGCTTCATTTTATACCGATCCGAAAATATTTAATATTTTGGAAGGCAACAAAGATACTTATTATGTTATTAAGTTATTGTATCTTGCTGTATTGTACGGTCTGTGGAGAGGGATACAGAGTATTATTTGCAGGGTAATCGAGAAAGATTCTGTTGCTGTGCAAAGAATTCTGTATGGCGGAATATATGGTATTGTGCTGACGGTTATATTAATCCTGGTTTGGCCCGGAATTTGGAGAACCGATGAGTTCGGCATTTTAGGAAATGTTGTGGCAGGTCAAATGTATTGGTGGCAACATTTTCTGACAAGTGTATTCTATATGTTGTCTTTTATGTTGTTGCCTTTTCCAACCGGTGTTATTCTTGTGCAGATTGTAATAGTCAGTGCAGGAGTAGGGTATTTTGTACAAACTATAGGGGATATGCTTGGGTTAAAAAAATGGAAGGCACTTCTTTATCTTCCTTTTATTCTGCCGCCTGTAATATTGTTCCAGCTGTATCCGATGCGCTTGACGTTGTATGCCATGTTGGAAATCGTGCTGGTTTGTTTCTTGCTCGAAAGAGTGAAACATAACAAAGATTTTTCGTGGAAAGATATGTTTTTTCTTGTGGCTGCAACCGTGTTGTTGTCCAATTGGAGATCGGAAGGAATTTATTATATTGTTTTGTTGCCTGTTATTGTTTTTGTAGTTATAAAAGGCAAAAAACAATATAAGAAATATATGTTTTATCTGGTTTCAACAACAATCGGCTTTGTTGCCGTCTGGATGTTCCAGTCTAACGGATTAAAAACGGAGAGAAATGATGCATATGAAATTACAGCTTATGCCCAGTCACTGGTGCCGCTGATGAATAAAGCGTATGAAGATGGGGACAGTGACGGTTTGGCAGTTGTTGATCATGTGGTTTCCGTGGAGGAGATTCTACAGGCAACAAAAGAAGGAAAAAACGGAATTGAATGTTTTTGGAGCGGGTATATGACATCCAAAGAATATACGGATGATCAGTTTGCAGACTTTAAAAAGCAATATGTAACATGGATATGTAAGTATCCGGATATTTATATGAAAGAGCGTCTGCAAAATTTTCTGACAAGCTATGAACAGACGAATCCGACAGATAATCTGAAGGATGAGACCAACATACAATTTGTGTATTTTTTAATGATGTTTTCTCACACAGAGCCGTTGTTTCCGGAAATCAGGGCAATGCTGATACATTTTATGGAACATAAAATATGGTATGCAAACTGGATTCCGATTCTGGCGCTTGCGGTGATGTTCTTTTATCAGCTGAGAAGAAATAAAATTGCGGCACTGCTTATTTTTAGTATACTGGTCAGAGTTCCGCTTGTTTTTCTTACGGCACCGGATAATTATTTTATGTATTATTACTCCATGTATGTCGCGGGAAATATAGCTATTCTTTATATGATTTTGTGTCTGATGCGAAAAATTAAGAAAAAGAAATAAATGCTTGCATTTCGAAGGTGATTATGCTAGTATAATAACGTTGTGAAAAGAGATGGTCCTCTGTTACAGATCGTATTAAGAACATCCAATACGGAAGGAGATACACAATGAACGCAATTATTAAAGAAATCGAAGCAGCTCAGTTAAAAGAGAATGTGCCACAGTTCAATGTTGGTGATACTGTAAAAGTTTACGGTAAAATCAAAGAGGGAAACCGTGAAAGAATTCAGGTTTTCGAAGGTACAGTTCTTAAAATGCAGGGCGGAAGCAACCGTGCTACATTTACAGTACGTAAAACTTCAAACGGTGTAGGTGTTGAGAAGACATGGCCGTTACATTCTCCAAACGTTGAGAAGGTAGAAGTTGTAAGACGTGGTAAAGTAAGACGTGCAAAACTTAACTATTTAAGAGACCGTGTAGGTAAGAGAGCAAAAGTTAAAGAGCTCGTTAAATAGTAAGAAACAAAGAGTGCAAGGGACAAAATACAGTATGTATCTTGTCCCTTTTCTTTTCAGGATGTATAGTATAAGTGTGTGTTTGAGAAATGCGGTTTTTGCGGAGATAAAGAGCAAAGGAGATGAGATTTATGAGAACAATAAACAAATGTATCAATAAAAGCATTTATCTGCTTGTCAATGTTCTTGCACTTGCATTTACTTTGATTATATTTGTTTTTGGATGCATGAATTGGAATCTGAAAGGAACCTGTGACTATATTAATTCGGATGTTAAGGTTCTCGTTCTCAGTGTTGTGGGGATTCTTTGTCTGATTCTGACCGGAAATTTTATTCAGAAAGCCATTCTTAAACAAAAAGCGGTCGTAAGGAACAGCGTATATATAGCTATAATGCTTGGTGTTTTAGTCTTGCAGGTATATTCGGCAGTGCGTTATCAGGTACTTCTCGGATGGGATAACACGGACACACTGGTAAGTGCAATCAGTATTGTCAGCGGGCAGGAGGAATTGTTTCAGACCGGTTATTTTGAAATGTGTCCCAACCAGCGGTGCTTTTTGATATCGACGGCATCGATTGTTTGGCTGTTTGATAAACTTGGTTTTTCTTATGCCGCTTTGCCGGTTATTTTGAGTATAATCAGCTGTATCTGTGTAGATATTGCAATATACTTTGTATATTTGGCTGTAAAAGAAATTCGAAACAGGGAGTTCGCGGAAAAGACTTTGTTTTGGATGCTGATTAATCCGGGACTTATCTATTGGGGCATTTATTATTATACAACGAATGTTTCCATCCTGATTACAGTGATGACGGTATGGGGGATTATAAAATTATGGAAAGGAAAAATCGGATATGTACCGTGCTTTTTGCTCGGTATGCTTGCCATGTTCGGTTTTCAATATCGTGCGACGCTGATTATTGTTTTTGTTGCAATGGTGATTATGGCACTTTTCGGGAAATATAGGAAGAGCCTGCGTCAAGTGGTCGTGTGGATTGCCGGATTTGTCTTGATGTATTTTATTATACAGTCCTTATACAATCATTTTATTCCGGAATTAGATAAAAATAAGCAATTGCCATTTACACACTGGTTGATGATGGGAGCCCAGGGTGTCGGTGAACTGACCGATGAGGATGTTTATTATACGACTTCTTTTCCGACATATGAAGAAAAAAAGGCTGCTACGGTAGAGATGTTAAAATCAAGGATCCGGGAAATGGGTGTCAGTGGATATTTGCGTCTTGCAGGACGGAAAATTACTTACATTTGGGCATATGGAGACCGGGGATATAGTCCGGAATTTCAATATTATGATAGTATAAGTTTTCATATTTGGGGAAACCGGAATATTTATTTTGTTTATTATCAGCAGATGTACTATATGATGATCGTACTCTTTATGATAATAGGAATTTTAAAACATATAAAAGAGTTTTTCCGTAAAAAATCAGAGGATACTATGTTGTTCCCGATTATGATATTTGTCGGTGCGGTTTTATTTTACATTATGTGGGAGGGGGACCAGTACTACGGCGTGGCATTTTGGGGAATCATGCAGATATGTGCGGCGGACGGATGCAATAAAGTGTCGGATATGGCGATGTCTGTCCGAAAAGGTATGTATTTGGTTTTGTGCGCAGCGTCGGTTCTGCCGGTTGCATTCCTTCTGAAAGATGCACCTGAGTGGAACGTGAAAGGAAATAATCCGGTTGTGACCCAGACAAAGGTCAGTGATACCCTGTTTTTTGATGGGGACAATGTCGTGGAGCAGACTTTTGTTGCCGGAAGTGATTTTGATACAATAGACCTGTGGCTCACAAAGGAAAAAAGAAAAGACGACAGCGGAGCAGTTTATGAAATTATTCTGGAAGGTAAAGAGCGGGGAACCATATTAAAAGAAACCGTTTATTGCCAGGACGTGCTTCGGACAATAGAGTTTGTAAAAACCTTTGATCGAATTGATATGAAAGAGCCGGAGGAGTTTTCGTTGATTATCCGGACAGTTAAAGACGATCCGGAAAACAGGTTGGGAATTCCGTATTATTGTTTGCCGGTAGAAGTGTATCAGTATGGTGATTTGTTAAAGGATGGTATACAGTTGCCTGCAGATTTAAGATTTCAGGTATATTTGTCAGATGTATGATGTGTTATGAAGAACAAGGTATGACAGGTATTACAAGAGGAGAAGCAGATGAGAAGAAAAGGACTCAGTTTCCGGCAGAAAAAAAAGTTAATCAGTGCATCTGTTATGCATGAAATTTGGAGTTATATATTTATTACGCTTGCGGCTACAGTACTTGCATTTGTAATCATTTTCTGTGTTGGAATGCGTACAAGTGTGATCGGTGTTTCCATGGAACCGGTACTTTATAACGGACAGGAAATTCTTGTCAATCGTTTTATTTATCGTATACTGTCTCCGAAGGAAGGGGACATAGTTGTGTTTCTTCCAAACGGAAACGCAAACACACACTATTATGTAAAAAGAGTTGTGGCAACATCAGGAGATACCGTACAGATTAAAAATGGTATGCTTTATATCAACGGGTCTTTGTATAAAGAGGTCGAATATGATAAAATAGAAGATGCAGGCATTGCAGAAAATCCTGTTACGATCGGAAGCAATGAATTTTTTACATTGGGTGATAATATCAACAACAGTGAGGACAGTCGTTCCGGTAATATCGGAGCAGTGTCGCGCGATGACATTATAGGAAAGGTGTGGTTCCATATGGCGGCGGGAGACAGTCCGGTCGGACTTATGGAATAGGTGAAAATATGACATATCAGTGGTACCCGGGGCATATGACAAAAGCAAAGCGCATGATGCAGGAAAATATAAAGCTGATCGATCTGGTGATTGAGCTTGTGGATGCACGTATTCCGCTTTCCAGCCGTAATCCGGATATTGATGATCTCGGTAAGAACAAAGCCAGACTGATACTTCTTAATAAAGCAGATTTGGCGGATGAAAAACAGACAAAAAACTGGCAGACTTTCTTTGAAAAACAAGGATATTTTGTCGTGGCATTGAATTCAAGAAATCGTAACGGAATGAAGGCAATCAATTCCGTCGTGGCGGAGGCGTGTAAAGAAAAGATTGAGCGGGATCGCAGGCGGGGAATATTAAACCGTCCGGTCCGTGCGATGGTTGTCGGAATTCCAAATGTCGGAAAATCCACGTTCATCAATTCATTTGCCGGAAAGGCGTGTGCCAAGACAGGAAATAAGCCCGGGGTAACGAAAGGAAAACAGTGGATACGACTCAGTAAAACATTAGAGCTTCTTGATACACCCGGAATTTTATGGCCGAAGTTTGAGGATCAGCAGGTAGGTCTGCGACTTGCTCTGATCGGATCCATGAATGATGAAATTCTTAACATTGAAGAGATGGCAATTGAGCTGATTACATTTCTTTCAAAAGAGTATAACGGTCTGCTTGCAAGGCGTTTTGATATTGCAGTTGAATTGGAAGATGATGTGGATACAAAGAACGGTGCTTTAAAGATTCTTACAGAAATTGCAAATGTCCGCAAATGTTTCCAGAAGGGGGAAGAACTGGATCTTCGTAAAGCGGCAAATCTGCTGCTGGATGATTTCAGAAGCGGCAAATTGGGAAGAGTTACCTTGGAACAACCGGAGATTATAGTGTAGCAGGAACGTGCTGCAAGGAACAATTCCGGATATTCAAAGTAAAAGGAGACTAAAACGTGAAATCAATATTAAAAGACTTTTTAGGAATGAGCTTATATCTGCTCGGTATTCTGGTGCTGACATTTCTTGTGATTCAGTATGTCGGTCAGAGAACTGTTGTACACGGAGAATCTATGGAAAATACCTTGATGGATGGAGATAATCTGATTGTGGACAAACTGACCTACAGATTTCATGAGCCAAAGCGTTTTGATGTGATTGTATTTCCGTTCAGAAAAGGCGAGAATACATATTATATAAAACGTGTCATAGGTGTTCCGGGAGATTCGGTATATATAGATGATCTCGGTGATATATATATCAATGATGAGAAGTTGTTGGAAGGTTTCGGAAAAGAGACAATTCTTGACCCGGGAATGGCGGGAGATACGGTTTATCTTGGGGGGGATGAGTATTTTGTGCTTGGAGATAACAGGAATGCAAGTGCGGATTCCAGGGATCCTTCCGTGGGGGTTGTGAAACGTGATGATATAACGGGGCGTGCATGGCTCAGGATATATCCGTTTGATTCCATAGGATTTGTCAAACATGAATAGGGCAGGTGTAGTATGAGTAATCAGTTACCAATGAGTGAGATTAAGGCAATGTATCAGGCAGCAGATGAGAGTATGCTGCCTGATTTTATCAACAGATTTATTTCAGATGAGCGAAAAAGTGTGCAGGCGCTTGTAGAGAAAGCCGACAAACGGCTTCTGGCACTTGAACAGGAAAAAGAACGCATATATCAGATGAGCAGTTATGAGAGAGAGTATGGGGACTGTGAGTATATATGCGGAATTGATGAGGCGGGGCGGGGACCGTTGGCAGGACCGGTTGTTGCTGCGGCGGTTGTACTTCCGAAGGACTGTGATATTTTATATTTAAATGACAGCAAAAAACTTTCGGCAAAGAAAAGAGATGAGCTTTTCGATGTCATAAAAGAAAAGGCAGTGGCTTACGGAGTCGGATATGCAACACCGGAGCGTATTGATGAAATTAATATTTTGCAGGCAACTTATGAGGCGATGCGGGAGGCAGTTAACAAACTTTCCGTAAAACCCGATATATTATTAAATGATGCGGTGACGATTCCGGGAGTCGAGATTCGTCAGGTCCCGATCATTAAAGGAGATGCAAAGAGCGTTTCCATTGCTGCGGCGAGTATTCTTGCCAAGGTGACGAGGGACAGACTGATGCTGGAGTACGATGAACTTATGCCGCAGTATGGTTTTGCTTCCAACAAAGGTTATGGTTCCGCAATGCATATTAAGGCACTTGAGGAGCATGGAGCTTCGCCGATACACAGGAGAAGCTTTATCACGCATTTTAAGGTGAAAGAATGAATTTTGATTTAACGGGATTATTTCAGAGACAATCACAGATTCCGGTTGCGGACCAAAGTGTAGCATCCGGGCAGGGCATGACGGGAGCGCAGAATGTATCAGGCACTCAGTTTGCGGCCGGTCAGGGCAGTAATTTAAACTTATCGGTCGGACAGATTATCAGCGGACAGGTGGTTGCAGTAGACGGTGATATTGTGCAGGTTGAGCTTTCTCCCGGAACGATATTGCAGGCAAAGGTGGAGGATGGGCTTTCTCTGCTAAAAGGAATGTCGGTCAGTTTTGAAGTGAGCGGAATGTCAGATAAACAGGTCGCACTTCGGGCGCTGTTTCAAAATACAGCACATACGGCAACGATGAACAAAGCGCTTGAGGCAGCACAGCTTCCTGTAACGGCGGAGACAACGACCATGGTAAATGCCATGATGAAGGAAGGCATGCCAATTGATAAGGAATCGCTTCAAACCATGTATCGGCAGGTATCTGCACATCCGGAGGTTGGCAGCGCGGATATTGTAACGATGAACAGGCTCGAAATTCCGATTACCGATGGGAATGTCAGACAGTTTTCTGATTATATGAATATGGAGCATCAGATCCGGGGGAGCGTGGAGACGATTGCAGACTCCATGACAGATACAATCGCGCAGTTGGTATCGGAAGGTAAAACAGCGGAAGCAGCACAGCTGATGAAGCAGTTTACAGATATATTTGTCCGGGGAAGTGAAACGCCGCAGAGCCCGGCGGATGATATTATGCCGGGGCAGGAGAAGGCATTGCAGGCAGTAGGGAAGGACATGGCACATATTTCGGATGCAGTACCGGGCGGAGACGGAAAGATTATTGTACAGGACAGTGTCGCCACAGACCGCACTATGACCATGTCTTTGGAAGAATTGATGCGTGCAGTGACAGAAACGTCCGAAGACGGAAGGACTGATTCGGTAATGGGACAGGCGGCAGATGCGCAGACGAAAATGCAGGCACTTCTGTCAGAGATGGAAAATCTCGGCTTACCTGCGGAGAAATCAGAGCAGTTTTTGCGAGGACAGCTTTTGGGAAATGAACTTTTGGATTTTACCAATGAGCTTCTTTCCAAATTGTCGGAAAAAGGAAGCGGTATGTCACAGACACAGCTTGGCATGTTTGCCGAATTTTTGCAAAAACCTGAGTTGCAGAATGCAATCAGAGGACAGTTTTTTGAACAGTGGCTCATGACACCGGAGGATGTGGCGGATAAACAGAAAGTCAGTGAATTTTACCAAAAACTTGCAAATCAGGCAGGAAAGCTGTCGGAGGCATTGAAATCCATTCCGGGGGCAGATCAGAACCTGATGAATCAGGTGACAAATGTGCAGCAGAATATTGATTTTATGAACCAGCTTAACCAGACGATGAGTTATGTACAGTTTCCACTTAAATTAGCAGGAGATAACGCACATGGGGATCTTTATGTGTATACCAACAAGAAAAATCTTGCACAAAATGACGGTAATGTAAGTGCATTTCTTCATTTGGATATGGATCATCTCGGACCGGTAGATGTATATGTCGCAATGCAGAATCAGAAAGTCAGCACACAGTTTTATCTGAAAGACGATGAGATGCTTGCATTTATACACGAAAATATAGGGATTTTAAATGAGAGACTGGAGCAGAAGGGCTATCAGATGAATGCGCAGTTTTCGGTGAAAGAAAAGGGCGGAAATGTAATGCAGGAGATCGTGGAAGACCATAGGGAAAATGTTCGTATCAGCACTAATTCTTTTGATATGAGGGCATAAATATGACACAGAATAATAAAAGGTATCCGGGGAAACATCCGGAGAAACCAAAGCAGGCAATTGCTCTGACCTACGATCCGGAAGAGGATGCGCCTAAAGTTGTTGCCTCGGGACGAGGAGCACTTGCAGAGAAGATTATAGAGGAGGCAAAGCAGGCCAAGGTTCCGGTGCACAAGGATTCCAAGCTGGCGGATACACTTTCAAAGCTGGAAATCGGCGATATGATACCGCCGGAATTATATGAGGTTGTTGCAGAGATTCTTGTTTTTGTAGATCAGATGGATAAAATCAGGGCAAAGATTGAAGATCATAAAAGTAAAAAATAAGCTGCAGGGTGTCTGAAGAACATAAGGGCAGTTTATGAACAAACGTAAAAAAGGAACACAGCAGGAAGAACGTGCTGCGGAGTATTTAAAGAAAAAAGGGTATAAGATTCTTGCGATGAATTACAGATGCAGATATGGCGAGCTTGATATTGTAGCATACCGGGGAAATCTGCTCGTGATTGCGGAAGTAAAGTACCGAAATACGGAACGGTGCGGAGATCCGGCAGAAGCCGTCGATGCACATAAGCAGAGTAAGATTTGTCGTGTGACAATGGATTATCTGATGCGACATCCGTATTTCCAGGGGAAACCATGTCGTTTTGATGTTATAGCCATATATGGTGACGGGGAAATCAGACACATTCAAAACGCATTTGATTTTCATGGTTAGTCACATAGTAATAAGTGAAAGATTAAACATTTACAAAAGGGCATCCGGAATGTCGGATGTCTTTTTTTTCGGGAGGCAGTTATGTTTGAAATTGTGCGAAACGGAAATGAAAATATTATGAAACAGAATATGTATTTGGGACAGGAAGAAGAAGGTGACGGACAGAAATATGAACTGGAATATCTGACGTTTCCGATGCTTGACCAATTGCCTTGTGTGAGGCATCTGTTTTCCACGCGGCTAGGAGGAGTGAGCGGGGGAATATTTGCAACCATGAACTTAAGCTTTACAAGAGGTGATGATGAGAAGGCAGTGGCAGAGAATTTTTTCCGTATTGCCCGTGTGATGGAAACGACGCCGGATTGCTTTGTATGTACCGATCAGACACATACGACCAATGTCAGGGTTGTAACGAAGGCGGATTGCGGAAAAGGTGTGACCCGTGAAAAAGACTATACGGATGTGGATGGTCTGATAACAAAAGAGAAAGGGATTGTGTTGTCAACCTTTTACGCAGACTGTGTTCCGCTTTATTTTGTGGATCCGGTGCGGGAAGTCATAGGATTATCGCATTCGGGATGGAGGGGAACAGCGGATGGAATGGGACGGGTGACGGTTGCGCGCATGCAACAGGAATTCGGTTGTCATCCGCAGGATATTCTTGCAGCTGTCGGTCCTTCCATTTGTAAGGAATGTTATGAAGTCAGTCGGGATGTTGCAGATGCGTTTGAGAATGCATTTGCGGAAAATGAATATCTTTGTCAAAACAATGCCTTTGAGCAGATTATATCTTATAGGGATGAAAAACAGAAAGCAGACGGGAAATGCCAACTTGACCTGCATTTGGCAAACAGATGGATTTTGCAGAGTGCAGGCATTTTGCCGGAACATATATCCGTGACGGATGTTTGTACCGCGCACAATCCGGATTATCTTTTTTCACATAGAAAGACGGACGGAAAAAGAGGAAATTTGGGGGCGTTTTTATGTCTTGTGTGATGTGATTGTTCAGAATTGGTATTGTACGACGTTAAGCAATAGTAATGCATATTAAGAAAACCTTAATCTTTTTCCTACTTTTGATTTAAGGTTTTTATGTTTTAATAGACTCATGAACATATGGAGGTGAGGAGATGGCAAACATTCTTGTGTGCGATGACGATAAGGAAATCGTGGAGGCGATATCCATCTATTTATCGCAGGAGGGCTATCAGATTTTTAAAGCGTATGACGGAGAACAGGCAATCGAGGTGCTGCAGAGCGAAGAAATTCAGCTTTTGATCATTGATATTATGATGCCAAGGCTCGACGGGATTCACGCGATGATCAGGATCAGGGAGTTTTCAGCGATACCGATTCTGGTGCTTTCCGCAAAGTCGGAGGATGTTGATAAAATTCTGGGATTAAATGTCGGAGCGGATGATTATATTACGAAACCGTTTAATCCGCTGGAACTGATTGCAAGAGTAAAATCAAGTTTGCGCCGCTATACAATGCTCGGAAGCGTGGCTCCGGCGGCGGAGACAGATTACTGCATCGGCGCTCTTTCCGTGGATGATGTGGCCAAGGAGGTTCGGGTGGATGGTGAAGTTGTCAAACTGACACCGATTGAGTATCAGATTTTACTTCTTTTAATGAAAAATCCGGGACGTGTGTTTTCGACACAGCAGATTTATGAAAGTATCTGGAATGAAGATGCATATGGGGCGGAAAATACAGTGGCTGTACATATCCGTCACATCCGTGAAAAGATTGAGATTAATCCAAAGGAACCGAGGTACCTTAAGGTTGTGTGGGGTGTCGGCTATAAGATTGAAAAATAAAGAGCATCATGAGATTTGAGTTAGCGGGTGCTGACAAAAGTAGGAGGAAAAATGGAAGGGAATAAAAAAAAGATAATAAACAAAAAGACTGCAAAGAACATTACAGCAGTTCTTTCGCAATTTTTTGCAATGACAATGGCAGCAATTTTAGTGATATTGGCCATGCGCTATATTGTATTGCATGAAAATTATGGTTCTTACATAATTTCGCCGTATGAAAAATATGAGGATTTTCAGGATACGCAGACATTTCAGTCGGTGTTTCAGAGAGAACTTATGGAGCTTTCCCACTATATGGCTCTTTGTTCGCAGCTTGAAACCGAAGGAGAGTACGATTCAGACCGTAAAGTGGATGTGTTTGAGTATGTTAATCGCAGAAATACAGACACAATAAACACGCATGATTATCCGAAACTGGTCTATCGGGTTGGAGATTTGATTGAGTGGTCAGAGTATGGGATAGGATGGGGAGAACAGGAATTATCCTACGACGAGGCAAAAGACTATCTGACAGAAGAAGAAATGAAGACACAGTTAGCACAAGACAGTGCTGTACCGGTTGATGAAATGGATGATACCACTGCGTCAATGAATGAAGACATGTTGCTGAAACAGTACAACTATGTTTATACGTTTGTTGACGAGGAGTTCAAACCGCAAAATGTGAAAAGTGTTTATGATTTGGAATTACCGGACGGAGTTTCTATGACTGATGTTATAAATGCAATAAATCAGACATCCGGCGATCTGCAAATAAACTATGATGAATATTTGAAGAAAAAGAAGCAGTTTGGTCCGGATAATAATTTCAAATATATGTTTGTGGACAAACAGGGACAGATACTTTACACGAATTTAGAAAACAGGGAGAACTATTCCGCAGATGAGTTGAAGGAAGCATTTACGGCCTGTAAAACATATTTGATTTATGATTATGCTACGAATGAACTTCGAAGTAACAATCTGCTTGTTGACCAAGAAGCGTATTACAAATTATATTTCCGAAATTACAATTATTGTTTTCCAAATGGCGGTACGGTATATGCAGCGATTCAGACAAAGTCATCCGGAGCATTCGGACCGTTCGACAGCGGAGATTTTTATGCTGTCACAGATGCGAACTTAAGCAAAGTAAATGCATCGTGGGAACAAATGTTAGGATTTGCCGTGGTGTTCGGTGTTTTAGCGATTGTTTCACTCATTGCATTTATTGTTCTGCAGCCAAAGAAAAAGAAAGAAGAACTTGTTTATTTTGACTCATGGTTTACGGAATTTGCAGTTGCACTGGCTGCGACAACCACCTGTGCAATTATCGGAATAGGAGCTTATTTTGCAACACTTTGTGTAGAACATAGTCTGTTTCGGAATATGACGGTGGAACAATACAATCGTGGTTTTCTTTTCAGCATTTATGTGACGTTTGCTATACTGTATGTGACATTTTTGCTTTATCTGGGATCTCTTGTGCGCAGAATCAAGGCAAAGGCGTTGTGGAAAGGTACATTTTGCTATTATCTGCTCCATAATACAAAAAAAATCTGCGGTAGGATTATGTCGCTGATTCGTAAAGTGGTAGAAGAACTCGTGAATAACAAATCATTTATTGTACGTACATTTGGACCATACTTTATGTTTCTGCTGATTAATGTGACTTTAGTACTTGCATTACGGGAATTTGGAGTTGTTCTTGCAGTTGTATTTGATGTTGCGGTTATGGTGTATCTCTATTATGAAAATAAGGCGCGGGAAGAAATCGTGGCCGGTATTACCAGAATTTGTGACGGAGATGTGGAATTCCAGATTGACACAAAAAGATTTTACGGAGAGAACAAGGTGATTGCGGATTCGGTCAATAAAATCGGTGAAGCGGTAAAAACAGCCGTACAAATCAGTATGAAGGATGAACGTCTGAAAGCAGATTTGATTACAAATGTATCGCACGATATCAAGACACCGCTGACTTCGATTATCAATTATGTGGATCTGCTGAAGCGGGAGAACATTGAAAATGAAAAGGCACAGGAGTATATCCGTATTCTCGACGAAAAGTCACAGCGATTAAAACAGCTGACACTTGATCTTGTGGAGGCAAGTAAGATTTCTTCAGGAAATATAACGCTGGAGATGAACGATATTAATGTAAAAGAATTGTTGAAGCAGGCGGTAGGCGAGTATAAGGACAAGATGGAGGAAAAGAATCTTGTGATAATCGAGTCTTATCCGGAGGAGAATTCTCCGATGATTTATGCGGACTCCGGGCGGATGTGGCGCGTTGTTGAAAATCTGCTTGTGAACATATATAAATATTCCCTTGAAGGTACACGTGTATATGTGGACGTAGCAAAGGTGAAAGATTTAAGGAGACCGGCTGAGAAAGATGATATCATATCAAGTGATATTGTTACTGATTCATCCGCACATCAGGAACTGGTAGAAATTACTTTTAAGAATATTTCTGCACAGCCGCTCAATATTCCTGCGGAAGAACTGACAGAACGTTTTATCCGCGGTGACATTTCGCGCAGTACGGAAGGCAGTGGACTGGGACTTTCCATCGCGCAGAACCTGACTGTGGCACAGGGAGGTGAGTTTAAGATTTATCTGGACGGCGATTTGTTTAAAGTTGTAATGAGATTTCCGGGAAAGTAAATTAAAAGGGAGCACCACACTGTAAATGAGAATAATATTTACAGTGTGGTGCTCCCTATATCTTTATTTAGCGTTCATGATACTGACGCAGAAGTTCTTGGATTTTCTCAGTCGGAGTGAGAACGTTTTCCATGGAAATATCATGATTCATAAAATCAATAATACTTGCGAGGAATTTACTCATGTCAGCTTCGACAAAGTATTCACGGTCTTTTACTTCCTGCGGGAGATAATTTAAGTTTGTACAGACAACACGGTCAAAGATACCGTTAGCATAAGCTTCGTCAAAGGCCTTCATACCTTCTGTGAAAAGGCCGAAGGTACAGCAGATGAATACGCGTTTTGCATTCATGGCCTTGAGCTGCTTTGCTGTGTCAATCATACTTCCGCCGGAGGCAATCATGTCATCGATGATGATAACATCTTTGCCTTCGATGTTGTCGCCGAGGAATTCATGGGCAACAATCGGATTTTTCCCGTTTACGATTTTAGAGTAATCCCGTCTCTTGTAGAACATACCGGTGTCGACACCGAGAACAGTAGAGAAGTAAACAGCTCTGTCAAGAGCGCCTTCGTCCGGACTGATGACAATCATATGTTCCTTGTCGATAATTAAATCTTTTTCATATTCCAAAAGAGAACGGATAAACTGGTAAGGTGGTGTAAAATTATCAAATCCTTTCAACGGAGTTGCATTCTGAACACGCGGATCATGTGCATCAAATGTAATGAAATTAGACACACCCATATCACTGAGTTCTTTTAATGCGTAAGCACAGTCTAACGATTCGCGACCGCTTCTTTTGTGCTGACGTCCTTCATACATGAAAGGCATAACCACGTTGATGCGGTGTGCTTTTCCTGCGATAGAAGCAATCATGCGTTTTAAATCCTGATAATGGTCATCCGGTGATTTGTGATTTTCAAAACCGTTGATAGTATATGTAAGACTGTGATTGGTAATATCAACTAAGAGGAAAACATCGTCGCCTCGAACGGATTCCTTTAAAATACCTTTGCTTTCGCCACTGCCAAAGCGGGGACAGGAGGCGTCAATCAAATAATTATCCACGGAATATTCACGAAATGCAGGATCTTCCTTTATGTTGTTATTTACATGTTGACGGAAATCCACAAGATATTCATTGACGCGGTCACCAAGTTCTTTGCAACTGTCAAGTGCTAAGATTTTAAGAGGAGCGACCGGAAGTGCAGATTCAAGTTCAGCTAAATTTGGCATAATAACCTCCAAAATAATTACTTTTATTTCCAAAACTCATCGTTTATAGTTATATCATAGAAATAAAGGAAACTCAATAAGTGAAATGAAGTAAACGATCAAAACTTTACAATCTTCGTCTGATATTGTAAAATCAAGAGGTATGTGTGCTGATATTAGTAAAGAGCTTTTATCCGGCAGATAAGGAGAAAAAGATGAGTAAGAGTAGCAGAAAGCCGATTGTGGCGGTAGTCGGAAGACCGAATGTCGGAAAATCGACACTTTTTAATGCCCTGGCAGGTTCAAGAATTTCCATTGTCAAAGATACACCGGGCATTACAAGAGACCGTATTTATGCCGATGTCACATGGCTTAATTATAATTTTACACTGATTGATACCGGTGGTATTGAACCGGACAGCAATGATATTATTCTTTCGCAGATGCGTGAACAGGCGCAGATTGCCATTGATACTGCGGATGTTATTTTATTTATGGTAGATGTAAAACAGGGACTTGTGGATGCGGATGCAAAGGTGGCGGATATGCTTCGCCGTTCGCATAAACCGGTAATTCTTGTTGTAAATAAAGTGGACAGCTATCAGAAGATGATGATGGATGTCTTTGAGTTTTATAATCTCGGAATAGGAGAGCCAATGGCGATTTCCGCAGTAAACCAGCAGGGAATCGGAGATCTTTTGGATGTTGTTGTATCGCATTTTCCGGAGGAACTTCTGCAGGTGGAAGAAGATGAAAGACCTAGGATTGCCATTGTCGGTAAACCGAATGTCGGAAAATCTTCCATTATTAACAAACTTCTGGGAGAGAATCGTTTGATTGTATCGGATATTGCAGGAACAACCCGTGATGCTGTAGATGCGGAAGTGAAGTACAACGGAAGAGAATATGTTTTCATTGATACAGCCGGACTCCGCCGCAAGAATAAGATCAAAGAGGAACTGGAGCACTTTATGATTGTGCGTACAGTTTCTGCCGTGGAGAGAGCGGATATTGTTGTTCTCGTTATTGATGCGGAAGAGGGAGTAACTGAGCAGGATGCAAAGATTGCAGGTATTGCCCACGACAGAGGCAAAGGTATTATTATTGCTGTTAACAAATGGGATGCGGTCGAAAAAGATGATAAAACTATCTACCGTTTTACGGAGAAAGTACGTCAGATTTTATCATTTATGCCGTATGCAGAAATTACATTTATTTCAGCCAAGACAGGACGGCGTTTGAATAAGCTCTATGAACTGATTGACATGGTTGAGCAGAACCAGTCACTGCGCGTGGCGACAGGTGTTCTGAATGAGATTATGACGGAAGCAGTTGCCCTGCAACAACCGCCGAGTGATAAAGGTAAGAGACTGCGTCTTTACTACATCACACAGGTTGCAGTCAAACCGCCGACCTTTGTTATTTTTGTCAATGACAAACAGCTTATGCATTTTTCGTATGCGCGCTATATTGAGAATAAAATCCGTGAAACTTTCGGTTTTAAAGGAACACCGATTCATCTCATCATTCGTGAGCGTAAAGAGAAAGATGTGTAAAAAACATTGAAATAACGTTTTCGAGAAATAAAAGCATATATGAGGAAATATAAAGAGGATTAGGGAGAGTGTTATGATTCGTATTGTTTGTCTGCTGATTGGATATTGTTTCGGTATTTTCCAGACAGCGTTTATTTACGGAAAGCTTCATGGTATTGATATCAGAGAGAAGGGGAGCGGAAATTCGGGAACAACCAATGCCCTTCGTGTACTTGGGAAAAAAGCAGGTATTATCGTATTTTTGGGAGATGCCCTGAAAGCTGTTTTTGCTATGGTACTTGTGCATTTTCTGTTTCAGAACCGTTATCCGGATATGGAAGCACTTTTGCGTATCTATGCCGGTGCCGGTGTTGTTTTAGGACATAATTTTCCGTTTTATATGGGATTTAAAGGAGGAAAGGGAATTGCAGCCACAGGAGGTATCAGTCTCGGAATGGCATGGCAGTGTATGCTTGCGGTTGCGGTTACATTTTTTTCTATCTTTTTTGCAACACATTATGTATCACTTGGATCGCTCTGTATGTATGTAGTGTTTGTAATTGCACTTGTTGTGATGGGACAGACAGGTTGCTTTGGGATGACGCAGGCGTCTCTTACGGAGATGTACGTGATTGCTGTACTTTTGATGATTATGGCATTTATAAGACATAGAGGTAATCTGGAACGTTTGGTACATGGTAACGAAAGAAAGACATATCTTACAAAGAAAAACGAGGAGGACTAAATATGGCAGCATATAGTGTAATCGGAGCAGGGAGCTGGGGAATTGCTCTTGCAAAGGTTCTTGCACAGAACGGAAACGATGTGACCGTATGGTCCATAATTGAAGATGAAATTCAAATGCTAAAGGAAAATAAAGAGCATATGACAAAGCTTCCGGGAGTAAAACTTCCGGACAATATGTCATATACGACAAATCTTGAAGAGGCAATAAAAGGAAAAGAAATGTTAATTCTTGCAGTGCCTTCGCCGTTTACAAGAAGTACAGCGCATTCTATGGCGCCTTATGTCAGCGAAGGTCAGTTGATTGTCAATGTGGCAAAAGGTATTGAGGATGAAACATACATGACCCTAACCGACATTATCGAGCAGGAGATTCCGCAGGCGACAGTAGCAGTGTTGTCAGGTCCTTCCCATGCGGAGGAGGTCGGCAAAAATATGGCTACAACACTTGTGGCCGGCGCAAAGAAAAAAGATACGGCAGAATACATACAGAATGCTTTTATGTGTGATTTTCTCCGTGTATATACAAGCCCGGATGTACTCGGCATTGAGCTTGGCGGCGCACTCAAAAATGTGGTAGCTCTTGCAGCCGGAATTGCAGACGGACTCGGATGCGGTGACAATGCAAAAGCAGCACTCATCACAAGAGGAATCGTAGAAATCGCCCGCCTTGGTGTTGCGATGGGCGGAAAAATCGAATCGTTCACGGGACTTACGGGTATCGGTGATCTGATTGTAACATGTTCTTCCATGCATTCACGTAACCGCAGAGCCGGAATGCTGATTGGACAGGGCTATACAATGCAGGAAGCTATGGATGAAGTTAAGATGGTAGTGGAAGGTGTTTATTCAGCCAAAGCCGCTGCCGGTCTTGCCGAGAAATATAATGTTTCCATGCCTATCGTAAAGGAAGTCAACGACATACTTTTTGGTAATCAGACTGCTCAGCAGGCAATTACGGATTTGATGTTCCGTGATAAAAGAGTGGAAGCAAGCTCGCTGACGTGGGATGAGTAGATTGAAAGTCACTAACAGAAAAATGTTAAAAGGACCCTGGTGAAGAGGTCCTTTTTTAGTATGTTTCTATATTGTGGATTGATAGAAAAAACAGCAAAATGAGATAAACAATTGACAAATCAGTACTTAATGAGCTACAATAATTTTAGTGTCATTCCTTTCAAATCGAAAGGACATATCTTATGATACACAATTCAATTCAAACAGCAGTTCCTTCTCAGGAACAAAATTCCCGTAAGAAAACGTTAGAAGATTTAAATCTGATGGATACCTTTTTGTTTGAT